>CAVXZW010000023.1:0-36232 GCA_963766445.1 uncultured Actinomycetes bacterium
TAATGGGCGGGTCGGGCGGACGCCACGCCGCACGGCCCCGCCGACCACGCATGCGCCGACCACCCAACCGGTCACCAGCCCGGACACCCCGGCAACGCAGACGCCACCCCCGGCGCAGCGGGCGGCCGTGCGGATGACCGTGACCGCGGCGCAGGGCAGCTGCTGGCTGGAGGCGCGTCGCGGCTCAGCGAGCGGGGCACTGCTGGCCGAGCGGACGCTGGCGCCGGGCCAGGCCGTGCACCTGCACGGCCGCCGCGTCTGGCTGCGGCTGGGGGATCCGACCAGCGTCCAGCTGCGGGTCAACGGGAGGACGCTCGAGACCGCCTATCCGGCCCAGCCGATCAACCTACTGGTCACTCCTCGCGGAGCCACGCAGCTCTAGGTCAGGCCGAAGCGAGACCCTTGTCCTGACGGGGTGCCTCCGCCGCCCCCGCGATCGGCAGCACGATCGTGAAGGTCGCGCCCTCGCCCTCGACGCTGGTCACCCCGACCGAGCCGCCATGTGCCTCGGCGATGGCCTGCACGATCGCGAGCCCCAACCCGCTGCCGCCGCTGCGCCGGGCGCGCGAGGCGTCCACGCGGTAGAAGCGCTCGAACAGGTGCGGCAGGTCGTCGGCGGCGATGCCCGGCCCGTTGTCGCTGACCTGGACCGTGCGGTCGTCGCCCGCCGTCGCCAGCCCCACGGCGATGCTGGTGCCGGGCGGCGTATGGGCGCGGGCGTTGGCCAGCAGATTGGCGACCGCCTGGCGAATCCGCAGCTCGTCGCCGACCAGGTCGGAGCCGCCGCTTGAGCTGAAGCTGATCGGCCAGTCGGCGTGAAGCATGGCGTGATCGGCCACCATCTCGGCCAGCACCGCCTCCAGGTCGAACTGCTCCTGCCCCAGCGGCCGTCCCTGGTCGAGGTTTGCCAGCAGCAGCAGGTCCTCGACGATCACGCCCATCCGCTCGGCCTCCGACTCGATCCGGCTCATCGCAAGCGCCAGGTCATCCGGCCGGCTGGCCGCGCCGCGGTGAAACAGCTCGGCGAAGCCGCGCACCGACGTTAGCGGCGTTCGCAGCTCGTGCGACGCGTCGGAAACGAAGCGGCGCAGCCGCTCCTCCGACTGTCGCCGCTGCTCGAAGGCCTGTTCGATCTGGGCCAGCATCATGTTCAGCGAGCGAGCCAGGTCACCGACTTCCGTGCCGGGCGCCTCCTCCGGCACGCGCTGTGTGAGATCGCCGCCTGCGATCGCTGCGGCCGTGTCCTCGATCCGCGCCAGCGGCCGTAGCTCGCGTCGCACCAGCCAGAAGGCGATCGCTGCCACCACCGCCAGCACAATCAGGCCGACCAGCAGCTCCAGCATGGCCAGCCGGTTGAGCGTCGAGTTGACGTCGTGCAGCGGCGTCGCGATCGCGAGCCGGACCGGCGTGGAGCCGTCATTGGTTTGGCCGTGCGTCACGTACACGCGGTAGTCGCCCTGGGTGGAGGTGCCGTCCGGAGCTCTGGTCATCGCCTCCTGCAGTTCATCGGGTGCCGAGCCGCGGCCGAAGTACTGGGAGGCGGCCACGTGGCTGCTGCCGGTGATGACCGCGGCGTAGCTGCCCTGCGGCAGCACGCCCAGCACCGCACCCTGGGCGCCGGGGTCGGTGTCGCCGCGCGCAAAGTAGATCGAGACCGGCGCCGCCGCCGAGGACAGCTGGCTGTCGACCCGGTCGATCAGGAAGCCGCGAAGCTCGTAGCGGGTGGCGATCCCCGCCGCCAGCAGGCCGGCCGCGACCAATACCACCGCCAGCATCGACAGCCGCAGCCGCAGCGTCGTGCGCGGGGGCGAGAGCACGTCAGCCTGTCCGCAGCCGGATCGCGTAGCCGAAGCCGCGCACCGTCTGGATCAGGCGCGGCTCGCCCGGCTGGTCGATCTTCTTGCGCAGGTAGCTGATGTAGGTCTCGACCACGCTCGAGTCGCCGCCGAAGTCGTAGCGCCAGACGTGGTCGAGGATCTGCGCCTTGCTGACGACGCGGCCGGCGTTCACCAGCAGGTAGCGCAGCAGGTTGTACTCGGTCGGCGTGAGCTGCACCAGCCGGTCGCCGCGGCGCACCTCGTGCGCATCGTCGTCGATCGAGAGGTCGTGGTAGGCGACCCGCGACTCCGACCCGCCGCCGCGTCCGGCTGGGTGCGGCGCAGGATCGCACGCACGCGCGCGACCAGCTCCTCCAGGCTGAACGGCTTGCCGACGTAGTCGTCGGCGCCCAGCGTGAGCCCGTGCACGCGGTCGGCGGTCTGATCCTTCGCGGTCAGGAACAGCACCGGCACGCGCGGCTCGGTCGCCGACAGCCGCCGGTAAACCTCGAAGCCGTCCAGGTCGGGCAGCATCACGTCCAGCACGATCAGGTCGGGGCGGAAGCGGTCGGTCAGCTTCATGGCGGCGCGGCCGCTGGCGGCGCACTCGACCTCGAAGCCCTCGTAGCGCAGCACGGTCGAGACCAGCTGCGTGATCGATTCCTCGTCGTCGACCACCAGTATCCGGGGTGCCTCGTTCTGCATCGTGCCCAGGCTATGAGCTGAACCTTAGGGTTTCCTGGGAACGGCCTGGGGGTGGGCGAGGAGTCGCGTACCCCAGGGCGAGCCCGACGAGATGGAGAGCCGATGGGCCGGTGGCCGGACGGAGGCGTTCATTGACGGCGTGTTCGCGATCGCGGTCACGCTGCTGGTGCTCGACTTGCACGTGCCCGAGTCGGCGATGAACGATCTGTGGCACGGCATCGTGCACCAGTGGCCGAGCTACGTGGCGTACGCGACCAGCTTCATCACGATCGGCGGCATCTGGCTGGCCCATCACGCCGTCTTTGGGCGCCTCAAGTACGTGAGCACTTCTACCTCGTGATCGCGCTGGTCACCGTGGCGCGGGCGCGCGGCGACACGCCGGCGCCCGAGCCGGAGGCCGGCCGGGCCGCCTGAGCCGGACCGTCAGCAGAACTCGTCGTCGCTGGCGCCCCGCCGCCGTGTCAGGGTGCCGCCGTCGTCGAGCTCGTAGAAGCCCATCTCGCCCAGCGGCGGCGAGTACGCGTGCAGCGACGCGGCCGGATCGCCGGCGGCGTGCTGGACGTCGTGGATGTGCGACTCGCCGAACGAGAAGCAATCGCCTCTCCGGTACAGCGCGCGGGGATGCTCCCCGCCGATGTTGGGCAGCGTCTCCGAGAGCATGCCCTGCAGCACCGCCACCGCGCCGCGGCTGCCGCCGTGGTCGTGGAAGCCGGTCTCCTGGGTCGGGCACCAACAGATCAGACAGATCTCGACGTTCGCGTCCAGCAGCATCCGCACGTAGTGGCGCTCGTCCGGCGATCGGCGCACCAGGTGTCGCCACAGCTCGGGGTGTGCTGCGAGGTCCTCGACCAGCAGTGCAAGCTCGGAACGGGTGAGGTAACCCTTGCGGTCGTGGTGCCGGAACCAGCGCCGCAGCATCAGCTGGTCGGCGTGGATGAGGGCGCTCTGCGCGATCGCAACGTCGGGGTCGCGGCCGAAGCGGAAGCGTGCGGATACCACGTGGGGAAGCTCGACATGGGATGCCTCCTGGTAGGTGCTGCCTCCAGATTATCCCTCTTTGTCTGTAGGTTTAGTTAAGAACTGTTCAGCCGCGATGCGGGGGGGCGGCGATCGGCCATGCTGAAACCGCCTTCGCAGGTTCACTAGTTTGTCAACTGAGTTGGTGGAGTACACTAGCAGGGACGAGACGCAGCGGTTCGGCTGGGCCGGCCCGTGGTATGGGTCGGTAAGAACGATCAAAAGCCACAAAGGAGCACAACAACATGATGAGCACGCAAATCACCACCCAGGGGGCTCGGCTCGTGCGGCGCCACCCGCGTCGCGCGGTGAGCATGGGCCTGATCACGGTGTCGGCACTTCGCAGCATCAACGCTGCAGATGCCAGGCGCCGAGCACAGCATCTGGCCAAGCCGGCCAGGCGCGCCGTGAGTGATCGCAAGGTGCACGCGGAAACCCGCCGAGCGAAGGACGACGCGCTGCATGCGGCTCGCCGGGTGCAGCGGATCGGTGTGGCGAGCGCGCTCACCGACAAACGCGTCGCCCGCAAGCTTCGGCATGCGACCCACCACGCATCGCGGGCCGCCAGCCTCTCGATCAGCTCACCCCGGCGGCACCCAGTCCGAAACACGACCATCGCGGTGGTCGCGGCCGGTACGCTCGCCGGAGCCGCATATGCCGTGCGAACCAAGAACGTGACACTGGCCTCCGGCACCGCCGATGCGCCGGTCGGGAGCGGCCAGAACGCCACGGACGCCGAGGCTGCGGTGGCCGTCGCGCCGACCGAAACCCAGCGGGCGTCAGCAGACTGATCGAGGCGGTCAGCGGTGACGATGCAGCGGACGCACGTCACCGCGACCGCGACTCGCTGAGCGAGCGCGCTGGGGTGCTCACCGGCTCCCGCGGCGGCGCCGGCTGATCGGCCCGGCCGGGGACGCCGCCGCGGGCCAGCGACGCTGCGGCCGCAACCAGGCAGGCCGCGATCGCGAACGTGACCGCCGCGTGCAGGCCGTCGCGGAACGGCCCCGAGATCAGGTCCGGGAAGAACGAGTGGCCGACCAGGACGGCCTTGTCGTGCGGCGACAGCGCGGCCACAGCGTGCGGGCCCAGCAGGCGCTGGATCGGGTTGTAGCCGAGGAACGCGGCGAACAGGATCGAGACCGGCGGCAGGTACGCGATCCGCTCGGCCGTGGCGTGCGGGACGCCGTGCGCCTGCAGGCCGCCCAGCATCGTGTCGGGCAGCGTGGAGGCCAGGCCCAGGATCATGAACGTAAAGAAGATGCCGATCGAGAGCACCTGCGCCGAGTTCTGAAAGGTCTGGTTCATGCCGCCGCCGGCGCCGCGGTCGGTGGCGGGCAGGCTGTTCATCACCGCCGCCCGGTTGGGCGAGGCGAACATGCCCATCGAAAGGCCGTTCAGCAGCAGGATGCCGGCGAACGTGGGGTAGGAGAAGTTGGTCGGGAGCAGCATCAGCAGGCCGAAGCTGATAGCCGCGCCGATCATGCCGGCGGTCGCGAACGGGCGCGCGCCGAAGCGGTCGGAGAGCAACCCCGAAGTCGGCCCCGCCATCAGGAACCCGGCCGTCAGCGGCAGCATGAAGATGCCGGCCCAAAGCGGCGTCTGCTCGAAGCTGTATCCGTGCTGCGGCAGCCAGATCCCCTGCAGCCAGATGATCAGCATGAACATCAGGCCGCCGCGCGCGACCGCCGAAAGGAACGTCGAGAGCGTGCCGAACGTGAACGCCCGGATCCGGAACAGTTGCAGCCGGAACATTGGGTGGGCCACGCGCCGCTCGATCATCGCGAACGCGATCAGGCTGATCGTCGCGCCGGTCATCAGCGCCACCACCTTGGGGCTCGTCCAGCCGGTGGGGTGGCCGTTGGCCGGTCGGATGCCGTACGTGACCGCCACCATCACCAGCACCAGCCCCAGGGCGAACGTGACGTTGCCCCACCAGTCGATCGGCGCCCGCCGCGGCACGCTTCGTTCCTACAGCTTGAGGTGGGCCCAGACGGTGCCGAACAGTCCGATCGGCACCGAGATCAGGAACACCAGCCGCCAGTCGATCGGCGCCAGCAGCCCGCCCAGCACCAGCCCGACGAACATGCCGCTGACGCCGACGATGTTGTTGATGCCGAGCGCCAGGCCGCGCTGGTTGGAGGGGAAGGCGTCGGTGATGATCGCGGCCGCGTTGGCCAGCAGGCAGGCGCCGCCGATGCCCTGCACGATCCTGAACCCGATCAGGTAGGTGGCGCCGGAGGTGCCGGTCATCCAGTCGATCGCGAGCAGCAGCGAGGCAACGGTGTAGATCACGAAGCCGAGGTTGTAGATGCGCACGCGGCCGTACATGTCGCCCAGTCGGCCCAGGCTGACGATCAGCACGCTGGTCACGACCAGGTAGCCGAGGATCATCCACAGCAGGTAGAAGCTGTTGGCCGGCACCAGCGGATCGAGCTTGATGCCGCGGAAGATGTTCGGCATGGCGATCAGGATGATGGAGGCATCCAGGGTCGCCAGCAGAACACCGAGCGTGGTGTTGGACAGCGCGATCCACTTGTACCGGTCGGAGTCCATGCGGCGAAAGTCTACAGGCAAACTGTTAAGATAGGCTGTAGTGATGATCGAGCCATCGATGCTGGCGAGCGACCTGCGGGTCGTGATCGGCCAGCTGATCCGCCGCCTGCGGGAGGAGCGGCGCGACCTCACGCTGAGCCAGGTGACGGTGCTCGGCCGGCTCGACCGGCTGGGCCCGGCGTCGATCAGCGACCTGGCGGCCGACGAGCGCGTGCGGCCGCAGTCGATGGCGAGCACCGTTGCCTGGCTGGCCGACCGCGGGCTGGTGGAGCGCGGCCCGCACGCCGTCGACCGGCGCCTGGTCGTGGTCACGCTGACCGAGGCCGGCCGCAAGGCCGTGGCCGAGGATCGCCGCCGCCGCGAGGGCTGGCTGGCCGACGCCATCGAGCGCGACCTGACGGAGCGCGAACGGCGGCTGCTGGCCGAGGCGACGCTGCTGCTCGCGCGGCTGGCGGAGAGCGATCAGCGGCGGCCGCGATCGTGATCGGTTTGGTATCGGTGGGCCAGCCGCCTTTGTGCCGGTCGATACTGCCGGTACTCTATGGCGCGTGGCCAGCATGACTCGCAGACTTCGCGCCCCGGTCTCCGCCGTTGTCATGGCGGGCATGGTGGCCGTTGCGGGGGCATGCAGCAGCGGCATGTCGGCGGGCTCGTCGCCGTCCCAGCCGGGGGCGTTTCGGCCCCGCCGGCGACCCCGGCCGTGCAATTCTCGATCACGCCGTCCAACGGCCTGCGACGGGTGCCTCCGGGCAAGACGGTGATGGTCAGCGTCACCAACGGCAGCTTCACCGGCGTCACGGCCCGCGCTCCCGGCGACCGGCTGACCGGGAAGCTGAAGCATGGCCACACCGTCTGGCTGAGCCGAAAGACGCTGCACACCGCCGCCCGCTACACGGTGCGCGCGACGGCGGTTGACGCCGGCGGCCACACCGTCACCGCGACCAGCAGCTTCCGCACGCTGGCGCCGTCTCATGTCGAGAACACCACCATCTTCGAGGCCGCCCACGGCACCTACGGCGTGGGCATGCCGATCATGCTCACGTTCGACACCCGGTCACGAACCGGCGAGCGGTCGAGCGGGCGCTGCGGCGCGCCTCCAAGCCCGTCACCGGCGCCTGGTACTGGGACGGCGACAGCACCGTCTACTTCCGGCCGCGGAACTACTGGCCGGAGCATACGACGGTGCACTTCGAGGGCGACCTGGACGGCGTGAGGCGCGCCCGGCGTCTACGGGACGCACACGCTGAACCAGGTGTTCACGATCGGCGACTCGGTGATCGCCGTCGCCAGCACCACCGAGCACCACGTCCAGATCTACCGCAACAAGAAGCTGTACGCGACGTGGCCGATCAGCACCGGCAAGCCCGGAGACGACACGCCCAACGGCACCTACCTGACCATCAGAAGGGCAACCCGGTGGAGATGAAGGGGCCGGGTTACGACCTGATGGTGCCGTTCTCGGTCAGGTTCACGTGGTCGGGTGACTACATGCACGACGCGTACTGGTCGGTGGGCGAACAGGGCTTCACGAACGTCAGCCACGGCTGCGTGAACCTGTCGCCGGCCAACGCCGAGACCTACTACAACTGGGCGGTGCCGGGCGACCCGGTGAGGTCAACGGCAGCCCCCGCGCCGGCGCCTGGGGCAACGGCTGGACGGTCTGGTTCCTGACCTGGAACCAGCTCGTGAAGGGCAGCGCGCTGCACCGCGCGATCCGGGTGGGGAAGCACGGCGACCGGCCGGTCGATCCGTCCAGCCTCAAGAAGAAGACCTCACGTCGCCCGTGCTCACGTCGCAGCCGGGCAACGCCGACCCGGCCTGAACTCGAGGCCGCGCCCGCCTGGCGCGGACTTGGCTATCTGACGCACCGCCGGCTTGGGCAGCGGCTCGATCGCCCGCAGCGCCCGCTGGATCTGTTCCTCGGGCAGCTCGAAATCCTCGAGGCTGCCGTGCAGGTACGCCTCGCAGGGGGCCATGTCGAAGTGCCCGTGCCCGGACAGGTTGAACAGGATCGCCTGCGAGGTGCCCGACTTTGGCGCGCTTGGCGGCGTCCATCGCGCCCTTGATCGCGTGTGAGCTCTCCGGCGCCGGGATGATGCCCTCGCTACGAGCGAAGCGCAGGGCGGCGGCGAAGCAGTCGTTCTGGGTGCAGGCCTCGGCCCGAATCAGGTTGCCGCAGCAGTTGCGAGACGATCGGCGCCACGCCGTGGTAGCGCAGCCCGCCGGCGTGGATGCCGGCGGGGACGAAGTCGTGGCCGAGCGTGTGCATCGCACCAGCGGCGTCAGCTGGGCGGTGTCGCCGAAGTCGTAGGCGAACGGCCCGCGCGTCAGCGTCGGGCAGGCGGCCGGCTCGGTGGCGATGATCTCGATCTCGGCACCCGCGATCTTGTCCCCTACGAACGCAGCGCGAGGCCGCCAAGTTGGAGCCGCCGCCAACGCATCCCACCACCACGTCCAGGCCGGTCTCCCCGGCCAGTGCCAGCTGCCGCCGCGCCGAGGGCCGATCACGGTCTGGTGCAGCAGCACGTGGTTCAGCACCGAACCCAGAGAGCAGCTCGTGTCGTCGCGCGTGGCGGCGTCCTCGACCGCCTCCGAGATGGCGATGCCGAGGCTGCCCAGCGACTCGGGGTCGCGCTCGCGGACGCTGCGCCCGGCGTCGGTGTCGGGCGACGGGCTCGGCCGCACCACCTGCGCGCCCCGAGGTCTCCATCATCACCCGCCGGTACGGCTTCTGCTGGTAGGAGATGTTGACCATGTAGACCTTGCATCGAGGCCAAAGGCCTGGCAGGCGAAGGCCAGCGCGCTGCCCCACTGGCCGGCGCCGGTCTCGGTGGGGCGAGGCGCGGCGGTCGGCTGTGGGCGCTGAAGAAGGCCTGCGCGACCGCGGTGTTGGGCTGCGTGACCCGGCCGGCGACCCGCCCTCGTACTTGTAGTAGATGCGTGACGCGGTGCCGATCTCCCCAATTTGACTATACGCAGCTGCGTCGGCCGCCACAGCGACAGCACGTCCATCACCTCTCGCTAATCGGGATCCGCGGTCGGTGGATACTTCTGCAGGGATCAGATCCATGGGGAACAGTGGTGCCAGGTCGTCTGGGCCGATCGGCTGGCCGGTGCCCGGGTGCAGCGGCGGCTGCGGCCGGGGGGGGGCGTCCGCGAGGATGTCGTACCAGCTCGGCGGTATTTCGCTGTCAGACAGGCAGAACGATCAATTTGTCGGCCACGAGACGCATCCTTTCGAAGAGGCGACGGGGCGCCAAGTATACCGCGGCGCGGGGTACAAACTGCATTGCGCCGGCACTGGCCTGGACCAATACCTAAAGGAGCGTGTTCATCATCCTAAGTCTCTCAGACAGTCTCCCCTGGTTGTGATCTTTTTCATGGTGATCTATTTCATGATGCTGTTCCAGGTGATCGTGGACATCTTCCGCCGGCATGCGCACGCTCGGGGGGTAAGAGGGCGCCGCCGGCCGCTGGCCCTAAAGGGCGCTCCGCTGGTTGGCCTGCTGGCCTACATGATCACCAACTCCGAGTCGATGGCCCCAGCGCAACGTGGCAGACGTGAAGCAGTCGCAGGCCGAGTTCGACAGCTACGTCCAGAACGTGGCGGCATTCGGGCGGCGCCGCCGCCGAGATCGCCAAGGCCAAGGAGTTGCTGGACAGCGGCGCCATCAACCAGTCGGAGTTCAAAAAAAAAAGGGCCGAGCCGCCCCGGGGCGCCGCTGGCCGGCGGTGCCCCGTGGTTCCCCGCGTCAGCTTGGCGCGCCCGCTCCCTGCATGCGCTTCGCGGCTCTCGGTCATGTGACGCGACACCTGCTCCAGCTGCCGGGGCTGAACTGGACGAACTCCGCGCCGGCCATGGTCGCCCTCTCGTCGGTCACGAACCGGGCTGCCCGAGATCACGTAGCCCCAGTGTGGGCACCTAGAGCTTTGTTTGAGGTCGATGCCCAGCGAGAGCGCTGCCAAAAAAGCCGAGCCGGTTGGCGATCTGCCTGCCACGCCATGCCTACCGAGAAAGTGGCTCAGAGGCCGCGGGCGGCCAGCGACGCGAGGTCGGTGACCTGCGAGGCGGGCCGGCGGGCGAGATGTGCACGGGCGCGCCGAGGGGCGAGAGCTCGATGGTCATGTCCATCGATGCATGCGCCACGCGCATTCGCACTCTGACATGTGGATCTGGCGGACTTATTTGTCCGCGTCCACCTTTAGGTTCATCGGGTAGCGGCCGGCGCCGTCTCTCCTGGAGCAGGTTGCGGTACGTCGAGCGCACGGCCTTGCGCTGGCCGGCCGGAAAACGCGAGACCATCACCCTCATCGCCTTGGAGAGGTCGATGTCGGCGTGGTAATGGGTGGTGGCGACGCCAAAAGTGCTGGCGTGGCCCAGGTTCACGACGGTGCGGGACGTGGCGTCGAGGTACGTCAGCACCTGCGTCGGATCGCTGTTACCGGAGTCCATCAGCGCCGCGAAGTCGATGCCCTGCCGCGCGTCGAGCCGCTCGAGATCGATCTTCAGCCACGGCGTGGCTATAGGGATCGACTGCAAGGGAGCCGGGCTGCGCATGTAGATGGTGGTGCCGAGGATACGTTCGTCCATTCCTATCCCCCTTACGGCTGTCGGCACCGTCATCGACAAGTGCAGGCGCCCGCAGCGGGGCTCAACAGCTACTGAACAAGCACGGTGATCGTGCCCTGCTCGGTCGACATGGTCATGTCCATGGCGACGCGGGCGCTGCCGGCGTTGACCGGATGTGGCCAGGCCTCCTCGACGCACTCGTCGCCGCACTCGCTCTCGCCGGTCAAGAACCTGGTGCTGACCGCCGCGGCCACCCACACCCGGCACGCCGGCAGCGCCCGCGTCGCCATGGACATGACCATGTCGACCGAGCAGGGCACGATCACCATGCACGGCACCGGCCAGTTCAGGCTGCACAGCCCCGCTGCGGGCGCCATGCACCTGTCGATGACGGTGCCGACAGCCGGAACCACGATCGGAATGGACGAACGTATCCTCGGCACCACCATCTACATGCGCAGCCCGGTTCTGTCGCAGTCGATCCCGAACGCCCGCCCGTGGCTGAAGATCGATCTCGAGCGGCTCGGCAAGCAGCAGGGCATCGACTTCGCGGCGCTGATGGACTCCGGTAACAGCGATCCGACGCAGGTGCTGACGTACCTCGACGCCACGTCCCGCACCGTCGTGAACCTGGGCCACGCCACGATCGATGGCGTCGCCACCACCCATTACCACGCCGACATCGACCTCTCCAAGGCGATGAGGGTGATGGTCTCGCGTGCCCCGGCCGGCCAGCGCAAGGCCGTGCGCTCGACGTACCGCAACCTGCTCCAGGAGAGCGGCACCACCAGCTACCCGATGGACGTGTGGGTGGACGCGGACGGCTACGTCCGCCAGATGCACATGTCGGTGCCGATGCCGGTGGCGCAGTCGTCGATGGACATGACCATGAAGCTGTCGCACTTCGGCGCGCCCGTGCACATCTCGCCGCCGCCCGCCTCGCAGGTCACCGACCTCGCGTCGCTGGCCGCCCGCGGCACCTGAGCCATAGAATCGGTCGCATGGCGTCGCAGGCAGATCGCCAACCGGTGCGCCTGGCGGAGCTGGTGGCAGCGCTCTCGCTGGGCATCGACCTCAACAACTGCTCGTGCCCGCACTGGGGCTACGTGATCTCGGGCCGCATGACCTACGTGACCGACGAGGGCGACCATGGCCGGCACGGAGTTCGTCCAGTTCAGCCCCACAGAGCAGCTGGAGCAGGTGTCGCGTCACATGACCGAGGCCGCGAAGCGCATGCAGGGAGCGGGCGCGCCAAGCTGACGCGGGAACCACGGGGCGCCGCCGGCCGGCGGCGCCCCGGGAACCTCAGGCCAGCGCCTTGGCCTTGAGGGCGTCGAACTCCGACTGGTTGATGGCGCCGCTGTCCAGCAACTCCTTGGCCTTGGCGATCTCGGCGGCGGCGCCGCCCGATCCGGCCACGTTCTGGACGTAGCTGTCGAACTCGGCCTGCGACTGCTGCACGCTCTGCACGTTGCGCTGGGCCATCGACTCGGAGTTGGTGATCATGTAGGCCAGCAGGCCAACCAGCGGGACGCACAGCAGGAAGAGCAGCCACAGCGCCTTCTTGCCCCCCGAGGCGTCATGCCGGCGGAAGATGTCCACGATCACCTGGAACAGCATCATGAAATAGATCACCATGAAAAAGATCACAAGCAGCGACCAGAGAAACTCTCCGAGGCTCAGGATCATGAACACGCTCCTTTAGGTATTGGTCCGGCCGGTGCCGGCGCAATGCGGTTTGTACCACGCGCCGCGGTATCCTTGGCGCCCCGTCGCCTCTTCGAAAGGATGCGTCTCGTGGCCGACACGAAGATCGTTCTGCCTGACAGCGAGATACCGCGCAGCTGGTACAACATCCTCGCGGACGCCCCCCACCCGCCGCAGCCGCCGCTGCACCCGGGCACCGGCCAGCCGATCGGGCCAGACGACCTGGCACCACTGTTCCCCATGGATCTGATCCTGCAGGAGGTCTCCACCGACCGCGAGATCCCGATCCCCGACGAGGTGCTGGACGTGCTGTCGCTGTGGCGGCCGACGCCGCTGCATCGCGCCAAGCGGCTGGAGCGAGAGATCGGCACCGCGTCACGCATCTACTACAAGTACGAGGGCGGGTCGCCGGCCGGGTCACACAAGCCCAACACCGCGGTCGCGCAGGCCTTCTACAACGCCCGCGCCGGCCGCACGCGCCTCGCCACCGAGACCGGCGCCGGCCAGTGGGGCAGCGCGCTGGCCTTCGCCTGCCAGGCCTTTGGCCTCGAGTGCAAGGTCTACATGGTCAACATCTCCTACCAGCAGAAGCCGTACCGGCGGGTGATGATGGAGACCTGGGGCGCGCAGGTGGTCGCCAGCCCGTCGCCCGACACCAACGCCGGGCGCAGCATCCGCGAGCGCGACCCCGAGTCGCTGGGCAGCCTCGGCATCGCCATCTCGGAGGCGGTCGAGGACGCCGCCACGCGCGACGACACCAGCTACTCCCTGGGTTCGGTGCTGAACCACGTGCTGCTGCACCAGACCGTGATCGGCCAGGAGGCGCAGCGGCAGCTGGCGCTGGCCGGCGAGACCGGCATCGACGTGGTGGTGGGATGCGTCGGCGGCGGCTCCAACTTCGGCGGCCTGGCGCTGCCGTTCGTGGGGGACAAGATCGCGGGTGCCGAGATCGAGATCATCGCCACCGAGCCGGCCGCCTGCCCGACGCTGACGCGCGGGCCGTTCGCCTACGACTTCGGCGACACCGCCCAGCTGACGCCGCTGGTGCCGATGCACACGCTCGGCCACGACTTCGTCCCGCCCGGCATCCACGCGGGCGGGCTGCGCTACCACGGCGTGGCGCCGATCGTCTCGCAGCTGCTGCTGGACGACCTGATCCGAGCCGAGGCATACACGCAGAACGACTGCTTCGCCGCCGCCCTGCGGTTCGCCCGTAGCGAGGGCATCATCCCGGCGCCGGAGAGCTCACACGCAATCAAGGGCGCGATCGACGCCGCCAAGCGGGCCGACGAGTCGGGCACCTCGCAGGCGATCCTGTTCAACCTGTCCGGGCATGGGCACTTCGACATGGCCGCCTACGAGTCGTACCTGCACGGCAGCCTGGAGGACTTCGAGCTGCCCGAGGAAGAGATCCAGCGGGCGCTGCGGGCGATCGAGCCGCTGCCCAAGCCGGCCGCCGCGTCACATATCCAAGGCCACGCCACGCGGGCGCGATAGCGAGTTCAGGCCGGGTCGGCGTTGCCCGGCTGCGACGTGAGCACAGGCGAGGTGAGCGTCTTCTTCTTCAGCGTGGACGGGTCGACCGGCCGGTCGCCGTGCTTCCCCACCCGGATCGCCCGGTGCAGCGCGCTGCCCTTCACGAGCTGGTTCCAGGTCAGGAACCAGACCGTCCAGCCGTTGCCCCAGGCGCCGCCGCGGGGGCTGCCGGTGACCGTCACCGGGTCGCCCGGCACCGCCCAGTTGTAGTAGGTCTCGGCGTTGGCCGGCGACAGGTTCACGCAGCCATGGCTGACGTTCGTGAAGCCCTGCTCGCCCACCGACCAGTACGCGTCGTGCATGTAGTCGCCCGACCACGTGAACCTGACCGAGAACGGCACCATCAGGTCGTAGCCCGGCCCCTTCATCTCCACCGGGTTGCCCTTCTCGATCGTCAGGTACGTGCCGTTGGGCGTGTCGTCTCCGGGCTTGCCGGTGCTGATCGGCCATGTCGCGTACAGCTTCTTGTTCCGGTAGATCTGGACGTGGTGCGCCGTCGTGCTGGCGACCGCGATCAGCGAGTCGCCGATCGTGAACACCTGCTTCAGCGTGTGTGTCCCGTAGACGCCTGGCGCCGCCTCGATGCCGTCCAGGTCGCCCTCGAAGTGCACGGTCGTGTGCTCCGGCCAGTAGTTCCGCGGCCGGAAGTAGACGGTGCTGTCGCCGTCCCAGTACCAGGCGCCGGTGACCGGCTTGGATGCGCGCACGTGCAGCGCCCGTTCGACCGCTCGCCGGTTCGTGACCGGGTGGTCGAACGTGAGCGTGATCGGCATGCCCACGCCGTAGGTGCCGTGGGCGGCCTCGAA
Source organism: uncultured Actinomycetes bacterium (assembly GCA_963766445.1). GTDB lineage: Bacteria > Actinomycetota > Thermoleophilia > Gaiellales > JAICJC01 > JAICYJ01. The sequence goes on from CAVXZW010000023.1 coordinate 14,712, forward strand.
GATGGTGGTGTTCTCGACCTGAGTCGGCGCCAGCGTGCGGAAGCTGCTGGTCGCCGTGACGGTGTGGCCGTCGGCGTCAACCGCCGTCGCGTGCACCGTGTAGCGGGTGGCGGTGTGCAGCGTCTTTCGGCTCATCCAGACCGTGTGGCCATGCTTCAGCTTCCCGGTCAGCGGGTCGCCGGGAGCGCCGGCTGTGACGCCCGTGAGCTTGCCGTTCGTGACGCTGACCATCACCGTCTTGTCCGGAGGCACCCGCCGGTGGCCGTTGGACGGCTGGATCGAGAAGTGCACAGCCGGGGTTGCCGGCGGCGCCGAGACGACCCCGGCCTGGGACGGCGCGCCCGCCGACATGGTGCTGCTGCATGCCCCCGCAACGGCCACCACACCGGCCATGACAACGGCGGAGACCCCGGCGCGAAGTCTGCTGTTCATGCTGGCCACGCGCCATAGAGTACCGGCAGTATCGACCGGCACAAAGCCGGCTGGCCCACCGATACCAAATCGATCACGATCGCGGTCGCCGCTGATCGCTCTCCGCCAGCCGCGCGAGCAACAGCGTCGCCTCGGCCAGCAGGCGACGCTCGCGCTCCGTCAAGTCGCGCTCGATGGCGCTGGCAAGCCAGCCCTCGCGGCGGCGGCGATCGTCCGCCACGGCCTTGCGGCCGGCCTCGGTCAGCGTGACCACGACCAGGCGCCGGTCGACGGCGTGGGGGCCGCGCTCGACCAGCCCGCGGTCGGCCAGCCAGGCAACGGTGCTTGCCATCGACTGGGGTCGCACGCGCTCGTCGGCCGCCAGGTCGCTGATCGACGCCGGACCCATCCGGTCGAGCCGGCCGAGCACCGTCACCTGGCTCAGCGTAAGGTCGCGCCGCTCCTCCCGCAGGCGGCGGATCAGCTGGCCGATCACGACCCGCAGGTCGCTCGCCAGGATCGATGGCTCGATCATCACTACAGTCTATCTTAACAGTTTGCCTGTAGACGTCGCCGCATCGACTCCGACCGGTACAAGTGGATCGCGCTGTCCAACACCACGCTCGGTGTTCTGCTGGCGACCCTTGATGCCTCCATCATCCTGATCGCCATGCCGAACATCTTCCCCGGCATCAAGCTCGATCCGCTGGTGCCGGCAAACAGCTTCTACCTGCTGTGGATGATCCTCGGCTACCTGGTGGTGACCAGCGTGCTGATCGTCAGCCTGGGGCGACTGGGCGACATGTACGGCCGCGTGCGCATCTACAACCTCGGCTTCGTGATCTACACCGTTGCCTCGCTGCTGCTCGCGATCGACTGGATGACCGGCACCTCTGGCGCCACCTACCTGATCGGGTTCAGGATCGTGCAGGGCATCGGCGGCGCCTGCCTGCTGGCCAACGCGGCCGCGATCATCACCGACGCCTTCCCCTCCAACCAGCGCGGCCTGGCGCTCGGCATCAACAACATCGTCGGCGTCAGCGGCATGTTCGTCGGGCTGGTGCTGGGCGGGCTGCTGGCGCCGATCGACTGGCGGCTGGTGTTCCTGATCTCGGTGCCGATCGGACTGTTCGGCACCGTCTGGGCCCACCTCAAGCTGTAGGAACGAAGCGTGCCGCGGCGGGCGCCGATCGACTGGTGGGGCAACGTCACATTCGCCCTGGGGCTGGTGCTGGTGATGGTGGCGGTCACGTACGGCATCCGACCGGCCAACGGCCACCCCACCGGCTGGACGAGCCCCAAGGTGGTGGCGCTGATGACCGGCGCGACGATCAGCCTGATCGCGTTCGCGATGATCGAGCGGCGCGTGGCCTCACCCAATGTTCCGGCTGCAACTGTTCCGGATCCGGGCGTTCACGTTCGGCACGCTCTCGACGTTCCTTTCGGCGGTCCGCGCGGCGGCCTGATGTTCATGCTGATCATCTGGCTGCAGGGGATCTGGCTGCCGCAGCACGGATACAGCTTCGAGCAAGACGCCGCTTTGGGCCGGCATCTTCATGCTGCCGCTGACGGCCGGGTTCCTGATGGCGGGGCCGACTTCGGGGTTGTTCTCCGACCGCTTCGGCGCGCGCCCGTTCGCGACCGCCGGCATGATCGGCGCGGCTATCAGCTTCGGCCTGCTGATGCTGCTCCCGACCAACTTCTCCTACCCCGCGTTCGCCGGCAATCCTGCTGCTGAACGGCCTTTCGATGGGCATGTTCGCCTCGCCCAACCGGGCGGCGGTGATGAACAGCCTGCCCGCCACCGACCGCGGCGCCGGCGGCGGCATGAACCAGACCTTTCAGAACTCGGCGCAGGTGCTCTCGATCGGCATCTTCTTCACGTTCATGATCCTGGGGCCCGGCCTCCACGCTGCCCGACACGATGCTGGGCGGCCTGCAGGCGCACGGCGTCCCGCACGCCACGGCGGAGCGGATCGCGTACCTGCCGCCGGTCTCGATCTGTTCGCCGCGTTCCTCGGCTACAACCCGATCCAGCGCCTGCTGGGCCCGCACGCGTGGCCGTGCTGTCGCCGCACGACAAGGCCGTCCTGGTCGGCCACTCGTTCTTCCCGGACCTGATCTCGGGGCCGTTCCGCGACGGCCTGCACGCGGCGGTCACGTTCGCGATCGCGGCCTGCCTGGTTGCGGCCGCAGCGTCGCTGGCCCGCGGCGGCGTCCCCGGCCGGGCCGATCAGCCGGCGCCGCCGCGGGAGCCGGTGAGCACCCCAGCGCGCTCGCTCAGCGAGTCGCGGTCGCGGTGACGTGCGTCCGCTGCATCGTCACCGCTGACCGCCCTCGATCAGTCTGCTGAGCCCGCTGGGTTTCGGTCGGCGCGACGGCCACCGCAGCCCGGCGTCCGTGGCGTTCTGGCCGCTCCCGACCGGCGCATCGGCGGTGCCGGAGGCCAGTGTCACGTTCTTGGTTCGCACGGCATATGCGGCTCCGGCGAGCGTACCGGCCGCGACCACCGCGATGGTCGTGTTTCGGACTGGGTGCCGCCGGGGTGAGCTGATCGAGAGGCTGGCGGCCCGCGATGCGTGGTGGGTCGCATGCCGAAGCTTGCGGGCGACTCGTTTGTCGGTGAGCGCGCTCGCCACACCGATCCGCTGCACCCGGCGAGCCGCATGCAGCGCGTCGTCCTTCGCTCGGCGGGTTTCCGCGTGCACCTTGTGATCACTCACGGCGCGCCTGGCCGGCTTGGCCAGATGCTGTGCTCGGCGCCTGGCATCTGCAGCGTTGATGCTGCGAAGTGCCGACACCGTGATCAGGCCCATGCTCACCGCGCGACGCGGGTGGCGCCGCACGAGCCGAGCCCCCTGGGTGGTGATTTGCGTGCTCATCATGTTGTTGTGCTCCTTTGTGGCTTTTGATCGTTCTGACTGGCCCATACCACGGGCCGGCCCAGCCGAACCGGCTGCGTCTGTCCCTGCTAGTGTACTCCACCAACTCAGTTGACAAACTAGTGAACCTGCGAAGGCGGTTTCAGCATGGCCGATCGCCGCCCCCCGCATCGCGGCTGAACAGTTCTTAACTAAACCTACAGACAAAGAGGGATACTCTGGAGGCAGCACCTACCAGGAGGCATCCCATGTCGAGCTTCCCCAACGTGGTATCCGCACGCTTCCGCTTCGGCCGCGACCCCGAGTGCGACCTCGCGCAGAGCGCCCTCATCCACGCCGACCAGCTGATGCTGCGGCGCTGGTTCCGGCACCACGACCGCAAGGGTTACCTCACCCGTGCCGAGCTTGCACTGCTGGTCGAGGACCTCGCAGCACACCCCGAGCTGTGGCGACACCTGGTGCGCCGATCGCCGGACGAGCGCCACTACGTGCGGATGCTGCTGGACGCGAACGTCGAGATCTGTCTGATCTGTTGGTGCCCGACCCAGGAGACGGGCTTCCACGACCACGGCGGCAGCCGCGGCGCGGTGGCGGTGCTGCAGGGCATGCTCTCGGAGACGCTGCCCAACATCGGCGGGGAGCATCCCCGCGCGCTGTACCGGAGAGGCGATTGCTTCTCGTTCGGCGAGTCGCACATCCACGACGTCCAGCACGCCGCCGGCGATCCGGCCGCGTCGCTGCACGCGTACTCGCCGCCGCTGGGCGAGATGGGCTTCTACGAGCTCGACGACGGCGGCACCCTGACACGGCGGCGGGGCGCCAGCGACGACGAGTTCTGCTGACGGTCCGGCTCAGGCGGCCCGGCCGGCCTCCGGCTCGGGCGCCGGCGTGTCGCCGCGCGCCCGCGCCACGGTGACCAGCGCGATCACGAGGTAGAAGTGCTCACGTACTTGAGGCGCCCAAAGACGGCGTGATGGGCCAGCCAGATGCCGCCGATCGTGATGAAGCTAGTCGCATACGCCACGTAGCTCGGCCACTGGTGCACGATGCCGTGCCACAGATCGTTCATCGCCGACTCGGGCACGTGCAAGTCGAGCACCAGCAGCGTGACCGCGATCGCGAACACGCCGTCAATGAACGCCTCCGTCCGGCCACCGGCCCATCGGCTCTCCATCTCGTCGGGCTCGCCCTGGGGTACGCGACTCCTCGCCCACCCCCAGGCCGTTCCCAGGAAACCCTAAGGTTCAGCTCATAGCCTGGGCACGATGCAGAACGAGGCACCCCGGATACTGGTGGTCGACGACGAGGAATCGATCACGCAGCTGGTCTCGACCGTGCTGCGCTACGAGGGCTTCGAGGTCGAGTGCGCCGCCAGCGGCCGCGCCGCCATGAAGCTGACCGACCGCTTCCGCCCCGACCTGATCGTGCTGGACGTGATGCTGCCCGACCTGGACGGCTTCGAGGTCTACCGGCGGCTGTCGGCGACCGAGCCGCGCGTGCCGGTGCTGTTCCTGACCGCGAAGGATCAGACCGCCGACCGCGTGCACGGGCTCACGCTGGGCGCCGACGACTACGTCGGCAAGCCGTTCAGCCTGGAGGAGCTGGTCGCGCGCGTGCGTGCGATCCTGCGCCGCACCCAGCCGGACGCGGCCGGCGGGTCGGAGTCGCGGGTCGCCTACCACGACCTCTCGATCGACGACGATGCGCACGAGGTGCGCCGCGGCGACCGGCTGGTGCAGCTGACGCCGACCGAGTACAACCTGCTGCGCTACCTGCTGGTGAACGCCGGCCGCGTCGTCAGCAAGGCGCAGATCCTCGACCACGTCTGGCGCTACGACTTCGGCGGCGACTCGAGCGTGGTCGAGACCTACATCAGCTACCTGCGCAAGAAGATCGACCAGCCGGGCGAGCCGCGCCTGATCCAGACGGTGCGCGGCGTTCGGCTACGCGATCCGGCTGCGGACAGGCTGACGTGCTCTCGCCCCCGCGCATGACGCTGCGGCTGCGGCTGTCGATGCTGGCGGTGGTACTGGTCGCGGCCGGCCTGCTGGCGGCGGGGATCGCCACCCGCTACGAGCTTCGCGGCTTCCTGATCGACCGGGTCGACAGCCAGCTGCATCGGCGGCGACGCCCGTCTCGCTCTACTTCGCGCGCGGCGACACCGACCCCGGCGCCCAGGGTGCGGTGCTGGGCGTGCTGCCGCAGGGCAGCTACGCCGCGGTCATCACCGGCAGCAGCCACGTGGCCGCCTCCCAGTACTTCGGCCGCGGCTCGGCACCCGAGGAACTGCAGCAGGCGATGACCAGTGCTCCGGACGGCACCTCCACCCAGGGCGACTACCGCGTGTACGTGACGCACGGCCAGGCCAATGACGGCTCCACCCCGGTCCGGCTCGCGATCGCGACGCCGCTTCACGACGTCAACTCGACGCTCAACCGGCTGGCCATGCTGGAGCTGCTGGTCGGCCTGATCGTGCTGGCGGTGGTGGCGGCGATCGCGTTCTGGCTGGTGCGACGCGAGCTGCGGCCGCTGGTGCGGATCGAGGACACGGCCGCGGCGATCGCCGGCGGCGACCTCACACAGCGCGTGCCGGAGGAGGCGCCCGGTACCGAGGTCGGTGACCTGGCCCGCTCCCTGAACATGATGCTGGCCCAGATCGAGCAGGCCTTCGAGCAGCGGCGGCAGTCGGAGGAGCGGCTGCGCCGGTTCGTGTCGGACGCGTCGCACGAGCTGCGAACGCCGCTGACGTCGGTGCGCGGCTTCGCCGAGCTGTTCCACCGGGGCGCGGCCAGCCGGCCCGACGACCTGGCGCTTGCGATGAGCCGGATCGAGTCGGAGGCCGAGCGGATGGGCGTGATCGTCGAGGACCTGCTGCTGCTGGCAAACCTCGACCAGGGCCGGCCGCTGGCCCAGGAGCGGTTCGACCTGGAGGCGGTGCTGGCCGAGATGGTGGCCGATCACGCCATGCTTCACGCCGACTGGCCGATCAGCTTCAGCTCCAGCGGCGGCGCCGACCTGGTCGGCGACGAGCTGCGGATCCGCCAGGCGGTCGCAAACCTGCTGGCCAACGCCCGCGCCCACACGCCGCCCGGCACCAGCATCGCCGTGGCGCTGGCGACGGCGGGCGACGACCGCACGGTCGAGGTCAGCGACAACGGGCCGGGCATCGCCGCCGACGACCTGCCGCACCTGTTCGAGCGCTTCTACCGCGTGGACGCCTCGCGCGCCCGCCGCAGCGGCGGCAGCGGGCTGGGGCTCGCGATCGTGCAGGCGATCGCCGAGGCGCATGGCGGCTCGGTGCGGTGTGACCAGCGCAGGGCGAGGGCGCGGCGTTCACGATCGTGCTGCCGATCGCGGGGGCGGTGGAAGCGATTGGGGAGGCACATATCGAGGCGTCATAGACCCACCGTGGTCGTGGCTGACGACACGAGAACGGGCGAGTGCCTGACGGACACTGTCTGCCGGCTCAGCCGATGTTGGCCGCCAATTCCTGATACGGAGGGACGAGCACTTCCAGCGTGCCCCGACGTCGTCGGGTTCACGGCCAGCGAGGTACGCGGCGAGGCTTTCGGCGTGGATCTGCCAGCCGGCCCCGTAGAACGCGATTGCGTCCAGGGGCATGCCCCGAACCTCGAGGACAAGGACTGTCTGGTTGCCGTCAGGGGTCAGCGTGAGCTCTTTGACCGCGTCGAACGGCGGCACGCCCTGCCCCTTACGGTAGGACTCGTCGGTTTCTCTGGTTGTCACCACGAGCCGCCGCGGTGGTTCACACGCGTCGATGCGGCCGGTGCTATCGATGTCATCGGCTTCGAGGTAGAGGCGGAACTCGCCGCCGGGGCGGAGATCGCCCTCGATCTGGCCGTGCCAGCGGGCCACGCGGACGGGATCGGTAATCGCCGACCAGAGGTCGTCGATGTCGGTGTTGTAGCGGTCTTCGATTCGGACGACGCCTGCGCCGTCTGCTGATCGAAGGCGGCCAAGAATGCGTGTGCCCGGACTCGCGTTGCTCGTCATGTCGCGCTCCTTCGTTCGCGTTTTCCTCGCGCCACCTCGGTATGCAGGGCGTCCAACCGCTGCTCCCACAGAGACCGGTAGCGGCCAACCCACTGATCCACCTCTGCGAGAGGCGCGGGGCGAAGACTGTAGACCCGCCGCTGCGCCTCCTGGCGGGCATCGACCAGCCCTGCTTCCCTCAACACTCGCAGGTGGCGGGAGACGCCCGGACGAGCGATCGGCAGCAACGCCGCCAACTCACCCGCGGTGGCCGGGCCGCGGGCCAGCGTCTCCAGCAACGTCCTTCGGCTCTCGTCGGCGATCGCCCGCAGAACAGCTTCCATGCCAACAAGCGTACCAATACGGTTACGTAACTGTCAAGGTACGCACGCAGCATCGACTTCCGCGTGAGTGGCCCTCGATGCTTGGCTAGAGCTGCGTGGCGCCGTGCGGAGTGACCAGCAGGTTGATCGGCTGGGCCGGATAGGCGGTCTCGAGCGTCCTCCCGTTGACCCGCAGCCGGACGCTGGTCGGATCCCCCAGCCGCAGCCAGACGCGGCGGCCGTGCAGGTGCACGGCCTGGCCCGGCGCCAGCGTCCGCTCGGCCAGCAGTGCCCCGCTCGCGGAGCCGCGACGCGCCTCCAGCCAGCAGCTGCCCTGCGCCGCGGTCACGGTCATCCGCACGCCGGCCGGCTGCGCGGGCGGTGGCGACTGCGTGGCCGCTGGTCGTCCGGGTTGGTGACAGGTTGGCGTGGCCGGCGCATGCGTGGTCGGCGGGGGCGGCGCGGCGTGGCCGCCGCCCGACCCGCCCATCAGGTAGAGCACGGCCGACCCCGCCAGGAGCAGGCAGGCCAGCGCCACCCACAGGCTGAACAGCCCGGTCGGCGAACGGCGGGCGACCGAGACCGGCGTCTGCGGTGGCGCCGGCTCGGCCCGGTCGGGCGGAGCGGTTCCACTGCTCGTTGAAGATGGCGACGACGTCGTCGCCGTTCAGGCCCAGGTACTCGGCGTAGGTGCGCACGAAGCCGCGCGCGTAGGCCTCGGCCGGCAGCGCCTCCAGGCGGTCGTCCTCGATCGCCCGCAGCTGCGCCGCGCGGATGCGGGTTGCCTCCTCGATCCGGTCGAGCGGGATGTCCCGCAGCTCGCGCTCCTGCCGCAGCATCTGGCCCAGCGTCTGCGCCGACACGACCTCGTCAGCGAGACCGGCGTCGTCGATCACGGGCAGCTCCCGCTGCTCCGGCACCTCGCTGCCGGCGCCGTCGCGAACTCCGTTCTGACTCACCTGCCAACTCACAAGACCCATCCCTAACGCCGCCGAGTTGCTCGCCGCCGTTTTGCCCGCTACCTATGGTGCCACCGGCCGCGCGCTTCGGCAAACATCGCGCAAGCGGGCACACCGAGCGTTGATCGGCCGAGGCGTTTCTGCGAGCATCGGGCCGTGGCCCCGATCACCCGCGATGGCGTCGAGCTCTGCCTGCCGTTCACGGAGACGGAGTACCGCGACCGCGCCCGGCGCGTGCGTGATGAGATGGCGCGGCGCGACGTCGACGTGCTGCTGGTGCTGAGCCCCGCGAACCTCTGCTACCTGACCGGCTTCGAGTCGATCTGGTACCCGCCACGGGCGCCGGTGGGAGTGATCGTGGCCCGCGAGGACGAGCGGCTGCTGTTCGTCGACTACGACCGACACCGGACGCTGGTGGAGCGGGTGGCGCTGTTCGACGACGCCGTCTTCTACGACTACGCGACGGCGATCGACCAGCTGCGCGACGCGGTGCGAGGAGCGCGGGTGGTCGTCGGCGACGATCGGCGTGGAGCGCTGGGCGGCGTCGCCGGGCGCGCCGCTGGTCGACCGGATCGCGGAGGCGATCGCCGCCACCGGCGCGAGCGTGGTGGCCGGCGACTGGATCGTCGACCGCGTGCGCCTGGTCAAGTCGGAGGTGGAGCTGGCCTGCGTGCGGCGCGCCTCGGAGATCGTCGACGCCGCCGTCGAGTCGCTGGGCGAGTACGTTCGGCCGGGGCGCACCGAGCTCGAGATCGCCGCCCACCTGAACTCCGAGATGGCGGCGCGCGGCGGCGAGGAGCCGGCCATCCGCACGATGGTCTCGGCCGGGCCCGACGTGTGGTGCCGCACCCACTCGCCGCCGTCGCGGCGGCCGGTGGAAGCCGGGGACGTGATGTACGTGGACGTCTGCGGCGTGCAAAGCCGCTACCACGTCGACGTCTGCCGCACGTTTGCGATCGGGCGCGACCATCCCGCCGCCCGCGCCATCCTGGAGCAGACCGCCGGCAGCGTGGACGCGGTGATCGCGGCGGTGAAGCCGGGCGATCCGCTGGAGGTGGCGCAGCAGGCGGCCGAGCAGTACGTGTTCTCGCGCTTCGACCGCGAGCGGGTGTGGTGGGTGGGCGGCTACGCGCTCGGCATCGCGATGCCGCCCAACTGGGTCGGCCACACCTACCTCGCGAACGACGCTTTCGAGCGGTTCACGTGGGAGCCGGGCTACGTCACCAACTACGAGAACATCCTGTTCGACCGCGACGCCGGGTTCACCGCCAGCTACATGGAGACGCTGCTGATGGGGCCGGAGCGGATCGAGGTGCTCTCGACGCGGCCGCGCGAGCTGACCGTGCTGTGATCGACGTCTTCTGGCACCCGGCCGTGCTCGACCACGACACCGGGCGCGGCATCTTCGAGGGCGGGCCGTCAGACCTGCTGGATGTGCCGGAGCTGCACCCGGAGAACGCCGAGCGGGTGCGAAACATGCTCTCGGTGCTGCAGCGGGGACCGCTGTCCAACCGGCTGCGCTGGCACGACGGACGCCTGGCGGGCGAGCAGGAGCTGGCGGCCGTGCACGACCCGGCCTACATCGCGATGCTGCGCGAGGCCTGCGAGCAGGGGGGCCGCGTGTTCGCGCCCTCGACGCTCGTCACGGGCGAGTCGTGGCAGCCGCTGCTGGCGGCGGCGGGAACGGCGATGGCGGCCGGCGACGCGGTCATATCGGGCGGCTCGCGGATCGCCTACGCGCTGGTGCGCCCGCCCGGCCACCACGCCGCCCCGGCCACTGCCGACGGCTACTGCTTCTTCAACCACGTCGCGCTGGTGGCCGAGCGGGCGCTTGCGGCCGGCTGCGAGCGGGTGGCGATCATCGACTGGGACGTCCACCACGGAAACGGCACGCAGGCCTGCTTCTACGACCGCGCCGACGTGCTCACGGTCTCGCTGCACATGCGCCACGGCAGCTGGGGGCCGTCGCATCCGCAGACCGGATCGCCCGCCGAGGTCGGCGTCGGCCCCGGGGCCGGCCACAACGTCAACGCCGAGCTGGGACTGGGCGGCGGCGTCCGCGCCTACGAGGCGGCGTTCAGGCAGGTGATCCGGCCGATCCTCGATCAGTACCGGCCCGAGCTGATCGTGGGCGCGTGCGGGCAGGACGCGAGCGGCTTCGACCCCAACGGCCGCCAGAACCTGCTGATGGCGGGGTTCCGCCGCGTCGGTCACCTGGTGGCGGAGGCCGCCGACGAGCTGTGCGACGGGAAGCTGGTGCTGGTGCAGGAAGGCGGCTACGCGCGCACCTACGCCGCCTACTGCCTGCACGCGACGCTCGAGGGCGTGCTCGGCACGGGGCCGCTGCTGGCCGACCCGATCGGCTACCTGCCCGACGACGCCGCTCGCGGCGAGGGCGACGTTGCAGCGCTACGCACCTACCTGTCGCCGTTCTGGCGCCTGCCCTGATCCGCGGGTCAGGCCGGCGCCTGCAGCTCGACCAGGCCCAGCGCGTCCACGCAGAAGACGCCGTGCACCTGGGCGATCACCATCAGCAGGCCGTCGCACGCCCGGCACCGCACCACCACTCCCGGTGCCCTCGTATAGGCGACCACCTCCGCCACCGGCCCGCGTGCCCCGCAGTGCCCGCACGTGCCGATCGCGGTCGTCATCTCGCCGCCGAACACCTCCGCAAGCGTTCCCGCGATCGCGTTGCCGTCGAGGGCCTGGCTGTCGGTCATGGCGTCTCGCCTCCCGTCGGTCCGAATCGTTCCGTTCGAATCCTGGCCGCGTCGTGGCCGAGCGAGACGAGGGCGCCGGCCGCGGCTTCGACGAACCCGGTGGGACCGCACACGTACACGAGCGGTCGCTCCGCCGCCGGCCAGCAGACCTCGGCCACCAGCCCGCGGTCGACGCGGCGCGCGTATCCGCTCCAGCCCTCCGGCTGCCGGCGCGTCAGCGTGAGCCGGACGTCGCTGCGGTCGGCCGCCGTCAGCTCGTCCCGGTAGATCACCTCATCGAGCGACCGCGCCGAGTACAGCAGCCGCACCGGGACGGTGCTGCCGGTGGCGCGGTGATGGCGCAGCATCGCGCGCAGCGGCACGACCCCCGAGCCGCCGCCGACCAGGAACACCGGCGTTCCCGGCGCCTCCTCCCAGGCGAAGTAGCCGCCGATGGGACCGCGCAGCTCGATCTCGTCGCCCGGCAGCAGCTCGTCGGCCAGGTACGGCGACACCTCGCCATCGTCGATCCGCTCCACCGTCAGCTCGATGTGGCGGTCCTCCGGCGCAGAGGCGATCGAGTAGCTGCGCTGCGCCTGATACCCATCCTCGGCCGTGAGCCGCACGTCCACATGCTGGCCGGCCCGGTGCCGGCTCCAGCCGGGGACGTCGAACACGATGCTCTTCGCGCGGGCCGTCTGCTCGATCAGCTCCAGCACGGTTCCCGGCTGCCAGTTCAATCGCCGGCGTAGCGCTGCTCGCGCCACGGATCTCCGTAGTTGTGGTAGCCGTAGCCCTCCCAGAATCCGGGCTCATCCTCCAGCTGCAGCTCCAGCCCGCGCACCCACTTGGCGCTCTTCCAGAAGTAGAGGTGCGGCACCAGCAGCCGGGCCGGCCCACCGTGCTCTGGGTGCAACGGCTCATCGTCGTAGGAGAACGCAATCCAGGCGCGGCCGCCGGTCAGGTCCTCCAGCGGCAGGTTGGTGGTGTAGCCGCCGTCGCTGAACGCGGTCACGTACTCGGCGCTGGTCTCGACGCCGTCCAGCAGCGTGTCGAGCGAGACACCCGTCCAGACCGTGTCCAGCTTCGACCATTTCGTCACGCAGTGGATGTCCCGCGTCACCGTCTCGTGGGGCAGCGCCTGGAACTCCTCCCACGTCCAGCTATGCGGCTGGTCGACCTGCCCACGGATCGTGAAGCTCCAGCTATCGAGCGATCCATGCGGGGTAGGCCCGGCCGAGAGCACGGGAAAGTCCTGCGTCACGTACTGCCCGGGCGGCACCCGCGCCGGATCGACGTCGGGTCGCCGGCGGCCGTGGAACCCGCGGGTGATGCGCGTCATCAGCGTTGACCTCCCCTTGGTGGCATCAGTCGCACCGCACCGCGGAGCCTACGCTACGCGCCCACCTGCCGCCCCTCTGCCGCCGGTTTGCAAGCCGACGGCCGGCGGGACGGCCGGCGTGTCGATGTCCTCGAACCGGTCGATACGGCGGAGCGCGGGGAACTTCCAGGCCCAGACCAGGGCCACCACGATCGAGGCGGCGCCGCCCAGCACCACGGCCGGCACTGCGCCGATCAGCGCCGCAGCGACGCCCGACTCGAAGGCGCCCAGCTCGTTGGAGGCGCCGATGAAGACGCGCTCCACCGCTCCCACTCGGCCGCGCAGGGCAGGCGCGGTCAGAAGCGGCGCCAGGGTGCCTCGGATCGACATCGAGACCATGTCGGCACCGGCAAGGGCGGCCAGCGCGACCATCGACAGCGCGAAGCTGGTCGAGAACCCGAACACGATCGTGAAGGCGCCGTACACGGCCACCACCACCAGCAGCGTGCGGCCGACGCGGCGCTTCAGCGGACGGCCGGAGAGCACCGAACCGACCACCACCGCACCGATGCCCGGCGCGGCACGCAGCAAACCGTTGCCAAATGCGCCAACGTGCAAGATCGTCTGGGAGAACACGGGCAGCAGCGCCGTGGCGCCACCGAACAGCACCGCCATCAGGTCGAGCGAGATCGCACCCAGCAGCGCCGGCGTGTCGAAGATGAAGCGCACACCGGCCAGGGCGTCGGACAGGCTGGCCTCCTGCTCAGCCACGTGCGCGCGGCCGATCGCCTTGGGCACCAGCATCACCATCACCATCGCCAGCACAGCGCAGACGGCGGCGAAGGCGTAGGGCACGGGCGGGCCCACCACCTGCAGCAGGCCGGCGACGGCGGGGCCGGCGATCATCGCCGCCTGCATCACCGACATCAGCACCGCCACCGCCCGGGCCAGCATGGCCTGCGAGACGCCGGCGGCCAGCAGCGGCCCCACGGCGGGGGCGGAGTAGGCATTCCCGATCCCGATCACGAACGCCAATACGTAGAGCGGCCAAACGGCGGTGTCGCCGCGGCCGGCATCGATCGCCAGCGCGACCGCCGCGCCGGCCACCACGGCCAGGCCCAGCGCGGTCACGCGGCGGCGGTCGTGGCTGTCGGCGGCGTGACCGGCGGGCAGCGCCAGCACCACCGCCGGGATGAACTCGGCCAGGCCGATCAGGCCCAGCACCAGCGGGTCGTGGGCGCGCGAGTAGCCCTGCCAGCCGAGTGTGGTGGCGATGGCGCCGAAGCCGAGCGACATCAAGAGCTCGACGCTGACCAGCAGCCCCACCGTGCGGTCGCGCATCAGCGCGCGCAGCGGCTGTGTCTCGCTCAACGGCGGTTAGCAGCCCGGCTCGGGCTGCTCGGAGCACTGAACGGCGACCGCCTCAACGGCGCGCGCAAGCAATCCGTTGAGGGTGGCCCGCTCGCGCTCGCTCAGCACCGAGAGCACGGCGTCGTCGATGCCATGGAGGGCGCGGTCGAGCTCCTGGAGCACACGGTTGCCCTGGGCGGTCAGCTCGATGATGCCGCGGCGGCGATCGGCGCGATCGCGGCTGCGGACGATCAGGCCGGCGTCTTCGAGGTCATTGAGCACGCCCACCAGGTTGGAGGGGTCGACGCGCAGCAGGTCGGCCAGCGTCTGCTGAGCCGAGGGGCCGCGCTCGCGCAGGTGCTGCAGCGCCAGCAGCTCACGCGGCCGCAGCCCGGTGGGCGCGATCGCCTGCTCGATGCGCGGGCGCAGGCCGCGTCCGAGCTGTGCGATCAGCACGCTGGAGGCGGTCGAGGGCAGGGCGGGAGCGTCGGTCTTCACGAACCCAGTGTACAAGGTCGAGCGTCGATCGTTTATGCATCATAAATGATTGGTGCTACGCTAACGCTCTATCCACGACCACCTCCCGAGGAGCAGATGTGACCTTCACGCTTCCCCAACCCGGCACGGCCAACCCCGACTTCGCAGAGCCGGCCGACCCCGGGCGGCTGGAGCACACCTCCGAGGCGCTTCGGCAGCGCGGCTTCCAGGTGACGATCGCCGAGAGCGGCGACCAGGCCCGGCAGCTGGTGCTGGACGCGCTGCCCGAGGGCGCGGAGGTGCACACCGGCCTGTCGGAGACGCTGCAGCAGATCGGGCTCACCGACGTGCTCGAGAACTCCGGCCGCTACGACCCCGTCCGGCCGCGGCTGAAGCAGCTCGACCGTGAGACGCAGGGGCGGGAGATGCGAAAGCTGGGGGCGGCCCCCGACTACGTGATCGGAAGCGCCGCGGCGATCACCGACGACGGTCAGATCGTGGTCGGGTCGGGGTCGGGCAGCCAGCTGGGCGCGTACGCCTACGCGGGCGGACACGTGATCCTGGTGGTCGGCCACCAGAAGCTGGTGCGCGACGTGGCCGAGGGCCTCGAGCGGCTGCAGGAGTACAGCCTGCCCCGCGAGTGGGAGCGCATGCAGGCGGCCGGCTTCCCGGGCACGGTGCTGGCGAAGACGCTGATCATCTCCTACGAGCCGGGGGCGCGGATCAGCGTGATCCTGGTACCGGAGACGCTCGGCTTCTAGCCCCTGATCCCGGCGCCGGGTGTTGTCATCGCTTCGGCCCGCGGCCGATCGGCAAACCCGCGGTGCGAACCGAAGCGAGTGACTACATCGCGGCGATAACGCTGTTCAGGGTGTTGCTGATCGTGGTCGACAGCAGACCCAGCGTCACGACCACTGCGATCGTGATCACGCCGAGCACAACCGCGTACTCGGCCATGGTCTGGCCGGCCTCTTCGTGCAGCGTCTTGAGCACGTCCGTCATGCTTCCTCCTCCGGTTAAAAGGTCAGACAATCCAGGTTGCTATCGGCCGGGCCGGTGTCCGGCCAGCCACCCGGGTGGGTGATTCAGCAACTACTTTCGGCGGCGGCCGAGATGGTCATTAACGGTCGTTGCTCTGGAAGAAGCTCGCGATCGCGCCGGCCGAGCCGGCCACCACGACGACGGCCCACACCTCGAGCAGCACGTCGACCACGCGGCCGGCCGGGGTAACCGGATTCGGTATCTGCGAGGAGACGGTCAGCAGTTGCACGGTCGAGAAGAACAGAGCCTGGCCGATCGTGCGCACCTGGCTGCCCGCCGAGTGGCGCTCCAGCATGAACATCGCGACCGCGCCGATCACGTCGATGATGACCGTGAGCACCAGCACCAGCCCCAGTCGCCCCAGCAAGCGCCGATGGTGGTCGCCGTAGGAGGTGATCAGCCCCCACTCGTCGCGGATAGCGCCCATCCCGGAACGGTCGCAGACGGGGCGGTCGGATCGCGGGTCCGCGCCGCTACGACGCGTCGAAGGTGACGCCCTTCGCCAGCGCGACCAGGATCGACGCCTTCAGCTTGCTCGCCGATGTGCCGGCATCCGTCCACCAGCCCCTGAGGATGTCGAACCTCAAGGTGCCGGCGCGGATGTACGTGTTGTTGACGTCGGTGATCTCAAGCTCTCCGCGGGCCGAGGGCTGCAGGCCGGCGATGATCGAGAACGCCTCCGCGTCGTACATGTAGCAGCCGGTTACGACCAGATCGCTCTGTGGCCGCTCCGGCTTCTCTTCGATCTCGATGATCTGCTCACCCCGCACCGTCGCGACGCCGAATCGCCGCGCGTCGTGAGCAGACACGCGCTTGAGCAGGATGCGGGCGCCGCCGTCCTGCTGCTGGAAGGCGCGGACGTACGGCGTCAAGTCGTCCTGAAAGATGTTGTCGCCCAGGATCACGACGGCGTCCTCACCTTCCAGCTGGGGGCCGGCCTGCGCGAGCGCATCCGCGATCCCGCCCTCGCCCTGCTGGACCGCGTACGTGATGCTGGCGCCGAGCTCCGATCCGTCACCGAGCAGGTGCCGGAACTGGTCGATCTCCTGACCGGTCACGAGCACGATGTCGGTCACGCCGGCCGCGACCAGGCTGCGCAGCGGGAAGTAGACCATCGGCTCGTCGAACACGTCAAGCAGGTGCTTGTTGACCACGCGTGTCATGGGGCTGAGACGTGTCCCCAGCCCGCCAGCCAACACGACGCCCTTCACGCCGCGCCCCGTGCGTAGGCAGACACGGACGTGCGCCAGTCGGACAGCGGCACCCCGAGCCCGCGGGCGCGATCGAGCGACAGCAGCGAGTTGGACGGGCGCGGCGCCAGGGCGGAATCCATGCGGCGACCGTACTCCATCGTGCTCACGTGCTCGACCGCGACCGTTAGCCCGGCCGCCGCCAGCGACTGCTCGGCCACGCCCGCCCAGGACGTGGCCGGGCCGTCACCGGTGACGTGCACCAGTCGCGGCCGGTCGATCGACAAGATGTGCACGATCGCCCGGGCCACGTCGTCGGCAGCAGTCGGCCGTCCCACCTGGTCGTCGACGACCGCCAGCGCGCGGCCCGAGGCGGCCGCGCGGAGGATCGTGCGGATGAAGTTGCGGCCATCGCCGTACACCCACGACGTGCGGATCACGGTGTTGTCGCCCGTCTCCAGCAGGGCCAGCTCGCCCGCAAGCTTCGTGCGCCCGTACACGCTCAGCGGCCGCGGCTGATCCGCCTCGGTGTACTCACCCGGCGCGGTTCCGTCGAACACGTAGTCGGTGGACACCCCGATCACCCGGGCACCGGCGGCGCGGGCTGCGGCGGCCACGTTCCGGCTGCCGGCGCCGTTCACCTCCTCCGCGAGGCGCGGCTCCCGCTCGCACCGATCGACGTCGGTCATCGCCGCGAGGTGCACGACCACGTCCACGCCGGCGATCGCATCGTTCGCCCGGGCCTGGTCGGTTACGTCCAGCTCGTCACGCGTGGCGTAGCGGGCGGAGGGCAGCAGCGGTCGCAGGGCCCGGCCGACCTGGCCGTCGCCCCCGGTCACGAGAACGACGGGAGGTCCGGCCATCGCAGCTGGGGGTTGGTGCGATCGCGTTCGCTCAGCACCGGGTCGCGCACGCGCCACGCGATGCCGAGCTCCGGGTCGTTCCACGCCACACCGTGCTCGTCCTCCGCGTCGTATGTCCGGGTCACGGCATACAGCATGTCCACGTCGTCGATCGCGAGGTAGCCGTGCGCAACGCCGGGCGGTATGTAGATGGTCGTGGCCGAGCCGGCCGCAAGGTCGAATACCTCGACATGGGCACGGTCGCCGCGGAGGTCGGCCAGGGCCACCTGCGCCAGGCCTCGCACGATGTACCACAGGTCGGCCTGGTGCTGATGGTAGTGGAGCCCGCGCAACACGTTCGCCCGCGAGAACGAGTGGTTGAACTGGACGAATGCGTCCGGGTACTCATCGGAACGGAACAGCTCCAGGAAGTCCCCGCGCTGGTCCGGCCACGTGCGTCGTTGTGACACAACCAAGCCCGGGATGTCAATCGTCACGGTAGATCGCCTCCGCCTCCGGCTCCAGCTCCGCCCACCACTCCTGATGGTCTCGATACCAGTTGACGGTGCGCTCGAGAGCAACCTCGAAGTCGTGGCGGCACGACCAGCCCAGCGATCGTAGTCGTGATGAATCGATCGCGTAGCGAACGTCGTGGTCGGGCCGGTCGTAGTCTGAAAGGACAACAGCATTGGCCTCCCGACCGGCAGCCGCAGCGACCAGGCGGGCGACCTCGAGATTTGAGCGTTGCTCGCCCTCCGGCGCGATGTTGTACGCCTGACCGCGCTCCCCGCGCTCGATCAGCACGTCCAGCGCGGCGCACAGATCCTCGACGTGCATCCAGTCCCTGACCTGTCCGCCACCGCCCCACACCGGCAGCGAGCGGCCCCGCAGGGCGCGCACCGTCCATCGCGGAATCGCCTTCTCCGGGTGCTGCCACTGACCGAAGCAGTTGGTCGGCCGGGCCACGATCACCCCCAGCCGCTGCGACCGCGAGAGCGCGAGATCGTCTGCGAGCGCCTTGCTGCGGGCGTACGCGCTCGTCGCCGCACCCTCCCCCTCCAGCTTGTCCTGCTCGCGGAACGGCTCGCCGGTGCAAGGCCCGTAGACCTCGTCGGTCGAGACGTGCACGACCAGCTCCGTCCCCGCCTGCTCGGCGGCGTCGAGCACTCGCCGGGTGCCCTCGACGTTCGTGTGGAAGAAGCGCTCGGGCGCCGACTCGCTCCGGGTCACGTGCGACTCGGCGGCGAAGTGCACGATCACGTCGGGTCGGCTCCGAATCACGATATCCGTGAACGCGTGATCGGCGACATCGGCGCGGATCGTCTCGACCGCTTCGGCGACGCCGGCCAGCCGCCGCGGGTCGCCCGCGTAGGTGCACGCGTCCACGTTCACCGCGTCCTCGCCTCTGGCGGCGGCACGTCGTATGAACTCGGACCCGATGAACCCCAGGCCGCCGGACACAAGGAGCCGCGAAGGCACGATAGGAAGCGAGTATATCGACCGAATCCCAGGCGGGAACGATCAAAATACCCCTGATACCATCTTTCGCACGTGGACGGGTTAACACTCGGCGTCCTTGCGACGTCGGCCAAGCAGGATGAGCGCCGGTTGCCGATACATCCCCGGCACCTGGAACGTATCGACCCCGAGCTGCGCGGCCGTATGTTCCTCGAGCACGGGTACGGATATCGCCACGGGTACTCGGATGCGGAGCTGGAGGCGCAGGTGGGCGGGCTGCGTTCGCGTCAGCAGCTGCTCGCCGACTGCGACATCGTGGTGCTGCCCAAGCCGGTCAGCGACGACCTGGCCGCGATGCGGCCGGGCCAGGTGTTGTGGGGCTGGCCGCACTGCGTCCAGGACGCGGAGCTGACCCAGATCGGCATCGAGCGGCGGCTGACCGTGATCGCCTGGGAGGCGATGAACCACTGGACGCGCGACGGCGCCTTCAGCCTGCACGTGTTCCACATGAACAACGAGCTGGCCGGCTACTGCTCGGTGCTGCATGCGCTGCAGCTGCGAGGCACCTCCGGCCACTTCGGCCCACAGCTGCGGGCGGCCGTGATCAGCTTCGGCGCGACCGCGCGCGGCGCCGTCGCTGCGCTGCTGGCGATGGGCGTGCACGAGGTGACCGTGCTGACGCACCGAAACGTCCCGGCCGTGGCCTCGCCGATGCCGCCCGCGCGGCTGGTGCACTACGACCGAAACGACGCCGATCCCGCGCGGCGCCCGGAGCTGACGCACCCGCAGCGCGGCTCGCTGTCCGAGTACCTGGCCCGGCACGACATCGTCGTCAACTGCATCCTGCAGGACACCGATGACCCGCTGATCTTCGTCACGTACGAGGATCTCGAGCTGTTCCAGCGCGGCAGCCTGATCGTCGACGTGTCCTGTGACGAGGGCATGGGGTTCGAGTGGGCGCGGCCGACGTCGTTCGCCAAGCCGACCTTCACGGTCGGTCGCGACGTCCACTACTACGCCGTCGACCACAGCCCTTCGTACCTGTGGAACAGCGCCACCTGGGAGATCAGCGAGGCGCTGATCCCGCACCTTGCGACGGTCATGTCCGGCCCGGCCGGCTGGGCGGGCAACGAGACGATCCGCCGCGCCATCGAGATCCGCGACGGCGTCGTCCAGAACCCCCGCATCCTGACGTTCCAGCACCGCGAGGCCGAGTACCCGCACCGGGTGCGCTGAGGCGCCCGGATCAGGCGGCGTCGTGCCGAGTCTCCGGAGGGTTCGGGCCCGGTGGGCGCGGCATCATGTCGCCGCGCCCACCGGGCGCGGTGTCCTAGCTGCGCGCGTCGGTGGCCGCGTGACGTGCGCGGACAATTGCAAGCGCGACTGCGGCGCGAAGTGCGCGCGGCGCATTGGCCTTCACGTGGGTCAGCCTTGTTGCCTGCGCGTCGAGCTGCGAGGCAATCGCGCTAAGCGCGGTAGTAATCCCCTGCTGGGCGTGCACCGGGAGCACCGGCAGGATCGCCTGCAGCAGGTTGATGGCGTGGTGCTGGCCCTTGATGTCGGCCGCGAGGTCGGCCGCGGCGGTGGCCTTGGCCGTCGCTCCCACAGTGTGAGCTGTCACGTCGGCGCCAAGCTGTTTGACGGCCGCGCCGTGCGTCAACGTGAGCCGGGCGACGGCATTGGTCAACCCCGGCTGCGCGGCGGCCGGCAGGCTGCCGAGCAGTGCGTTTAGCTGATCGATCGCCGTGGTGGTGCGCACCGTGTCTTTGGCGGCCGCGCGAATCACATGCGTCTGTACCCGGCTGCCCTTGCGCAACGCTCGGTCAACCTTGGCGAGGGCCCTCTCGTCCGTGCTGGTCTGCTTCGCGACCGCGACAACCGCCTTGGCGGCGGCGAGCCGCTCTGCCGGCGTGGTCGCATTCTGGATCAGCTGCGCCGTCTGCGAAACGGCGATCCCGATCTGGCGTCGATTCGTCTTGAGCTGGGCTTTGCCGGCACCGAGCGCATGCGCGTTGAACTCCGAAACGGCGCGCGTCAGTGCAACATTGGAGGCGTGCGTATGGGCAAGCACCGTCGAAAGTGAAGGCGTCGACGCCTGGGCCGGCGCCGCCAAGACCAGGGTCACAACCCCGCACAGTCCGATCATTAGCCTCTTCATCTGCTACCTCCTCTGAATTCACCTGGACCAACCACTGCTGCGAGTAGATCGCGCGCGACAACCGGGGCCGTTACCGGATCGCGGTAAAGATTCTGTGAGACTCACGAGCAGCCGTCCGGTTCGAGGGCGTCATCCGCGTGGACGGAACTATCGGTGGGTTCGGGCCGTCCAAATGGCATGCGGATCGCCGTTGTTGCGTTGCTGATCGGGTTCCTGGTCGCCGGCTGCGCAGGCGGCCAGGTCGACGTCGCCTCGGATGGGCCTGGCCCGCCCACGCCGAAGACGTCGGTCGTGCTGAGCAGCCCGATCGGCAAGGTGGTCGGAACACGAAGCGAGGCGCTGGCGCAGTGTCCCGCGGCGTCGCGGGCGTGCCGTGCGGTCAGGGTCCGCCACGCCGCTCCGGCCGGTTGGGCGACG
>CAVXZW010000024.1:0-163195 GCA_963766445.1 uncultured Actinomycetes bacterium
AACGCCTGGGCTGAGTCTTGCGCGAGCCGGGCCAGGTAGGGCGTCAGATAGTGCGCCGCCAGCTTCCCGGGTGGCCACCACAGGCCTGTTCGGCCACGGACGATGTCTGGCCCGCGCCGCCCCCCAACTCGCTACGCATGTAGCGCTCTTCCTCGCCGGTCACGAGCAGCCCGCGCAGCACGGGTTCGAAGGGCTCGGGCGTGACATCGGCGCCGGCGTCTGCCGCTATGGCCTGTGCCGCGGCGACCGCCTGCTGCGCGGCGATGCCGCCCTGCTTGATGGGAAATGCGGTCGCATCGCCGGCCGCATAGACATCGATCAGGTTGTCCACCCGGCCGCTTCGATCGGTGCGGATGAAGCCTTCGGAGTCGACAGTGATGCCCATGATCTGCGTGCCTTCCAGTCGTGGCATGGCAAGCACCCGATCGGCCGTCAGGCCGCCACCGGGCAGCGTCACGAGCCGGTCATCGTGGAAGCGCACAGGTGTCTGGCCCGGGTGGAACATGACTCCCAGGTCGTCGAGCATCGCCGCCACGGCGGCGCTGGCCTCGCTTCCAAACGCTTCGAGCGGGGCCGCTTCCGGCGTGACCAGGCCGATCTGGGGCGGGGTACGTCGCCGGTTGCCGTTGGCGTAGTAGTGGACGTAGTCGTGCTCGACCAGATAGCGGCATGTGAGCAGGCAGAGTTCGTACAGCGGCAGTGTCCAGCCCAGGCTGGCCGGCATCGCGAACAGCAACCGGTCTGACGCTTCCGCCGGCAACCTCGCCCAGCAGGGCCCGGACCGAATCGACATCCGCCGGCCCGCGAAATGTAACGGCGCCCGGTATCGCCTCGCGCGCGGCCCCGCCGCAGGCGATCAAGAGCGCGCGGTAGGCAAGCGGGCTGCCGTCCGCAAGGATCACGCGCTTGCGATCCGACTCCACAGCCGCCACCGCGCCGACCACCAACCGCGCACCCAGGTCGTTAGCGATGCGAAACAGATCGAACTGCCTGACCACCGACTTCCCAAACGGCACACCGACCGAGGCCGGAGCGAAGGTGAACCGATCGGTGGGGGAAACCAGCGTTACCTCCACCAGGTCGCCCGCAAGATCGCGCAGCGCGAGCGTCGCCTCCAGCGCCGCGATACCGCCGCCGGCGATCACCACATGGAAGGCGTGGCGTGGCTGATCGGCGCTCATCGCCATCGCCGCCTCCCCACCGCTCCAGGCCGCCCAAGCATGCGTCCGGCGCACTCAGCACGGCCGCCGGGAGCACGGCGGCCAGTCTCGCCCCGAGCGATCTCGAGATCCACTGACCGAGAGCGCCAGGTACTCCAGCTTGCCGGTGCGATCACCTTGTCTCCGCCGACAGGCGGATCGGTGGTGCCATCGACGCTTGGCATGAGGACTTCGCGTTGCGTTTTGTGGGCCTAGCAGGGGTTGCTTCGGAAGGGTTGACGTCCGGTGTCTCCTCGTTTGTTTACCGTCTCAGCCTCGTAGACGGAACGCAGGTCGGCTACCCGCGCCGACGGCGAACCAAAATGGCTGCTACCGATCCGATCACCGCGGTAGAGGATGAATATGCCAGATGCCGCTCATGTCTTGGTCTTCGGGCGGTAGGAAGACGTGGGTCTCATAGCTGTGGGTGACGGCCGCGACGTGCATCGACGTGGGCGACCACTGACCCGGCGGGATTTAGCGTGGCGAGCGTTGGCACCGAGATGAGCACGTTACCGGTTTCTGGCTTGGAGATGCCGTCCTGCCGGAACTGCGGATAGCCCAGGTGATAGACGCCGGTTATGAGCAGGATCAACGGCAGTGAAACTGCCACGTATCGGGCACGACCGGCGACACCGTGAACCCGTCCATCGAGCAGTTTGTAGGCGATCAGGCAGGGGAAGGCTGTGAGTAGCAGCGCGTCGATGACGCCGTACCCGAGACCTCGCCAGGCTACCTCGAAGAGGAAGTAAGCGCCGCTGGGCCGGGCGGTGCCGTCTTGTGAGAGGACGTTGGCGACCAGGGCGACCGACACAACGATGCCCAGGCTGACGCTCCACGCCAACCTGCGGCCAAACAGCTTTGCCACATTGACCTGCTCGGATCGCACATATGCCGCCAGGAAAGTCGCCGTGATGGCGAAGTACCCGAGGTAGTAAGCGTCATGCTGAAGGCCGAGCACGGAAACCCCGACGTAGGGCACACCGAAGCCGACCAGCAGACCAAGTCCCATCCACCTTGCTTGGCGGACGGTGTCGGAAACGCCGTGGAGTTGTCTGTGCGCTTGGATGGTCATCAGGTGGCTCTCAGTCTCCGGCATGGCTCCAGCCTGTCACTGCTTCCATCTGACCACATCGGGGCCGGCCCGCATCGTGAGTGCGGGTCTGCCGCACGGTGCGCCGACGATCCGTGTGACCTACGACGCGACTGGTCGAGGTCGCCTCGGTATTCTCGGCTGAAACCTTCCGGTCGCCCGTGATGAAATCGTTTCGTGGATGAGGACGCACGGAGCCTGGAAGCAGCCCGTTTGCCGACGCGATCTGTGAGGCTGGCGGCTATCGTCATCAACCAGCTCGACGGCTGGACCTTCTGCGTGAATATGCCGCGGCCACGAAAATCCAACCTCGACGCCCTCGTGCGACTTGGCGTCCCGGTCACGCCAGCCCGTCCTCGCATCCTCAAGTGGGCGCCGTTGGCTCATCGCCGGGTGCTTCGCCTGGGTCTTCGCATGTCAGCCTTGGAGACACTCGCCTTTCTGCACGCAAAGGCGGCAAAGGACCTAATGGACGCGATCGCCACGGACGTCGAGGCGCCCCGGCGCGAGGCGCATCTGCCATCGCGGGCGGCTAAGCGACCGCGACGGGCGCGCACGTCGTGGGCCGCATGACGGTCCCGCCCGGACACGAATCATTCAGTCAGACGCTCGAGCGGTGGCTCCGAGCTGACGGGCCGAAAACGTTGGGAGACCTCAACCAGACGTTCGCCGAGAACGGCTTCGCCGTCAGCATCATGCTCTTGATGCTGCTACCCGCCCTGCCGCTTCCAACCGGCGGTGTGAGCCACTTGTTCGAGGCGATCGCCGTCGTGCTTGCCGCGGAGATGGTGCTTGGGCGAACCACCGTCTGGCTGCCCGCACGCTGGCAGAACCGTCAGCTCGGATCGCTGACAACGGCCTCGGCAATCCCGCTGGTTGCGCGTTGGCTTGGCCACATCGAGCGGCTCTCGAAGCCACGAGGCGCGCCACTATTCAGGCACGGGGCGGTGATCAGGCTGCTCGGCGTGGTGCTGATCGTGTTCTGCACGGCGGCGGCAGCGGCGCCGCCATTCTCGGGCTTGGACACATTCCCTGCCATGGGCGCCGTCGGCGTCAGTCTCTCCATCGTGCTTCGCGACATCTTGGTGCTCGCCATCGCGATCGTACTCGGAGTGGCCGGCATTCTGCTCATCATCACTCTCGGCGCGACGCTGCTTCACCTGCTGCGCCACGCGGTTTGAGAACAGCCCGGTAGAACTCCGCAACCAACCTGTGGCCAGCCCCCCGCTCTTGTTTCGTGTGTGTCGATGCCACACGCCACCGTGCAGGTGCCGGCGGTTGGGCGAGTTCGCGTGGCTTCGGGTGCCGCCTTCAGTGCGAGGCCGACGTGCGGTGTCGGCGGTGTAAACGAGGCCACGTATCGCCCGATCCCGCCACGACCAATGCAAGCATTCCGATCACGAGCGAGACCGGCCCGTACATCCACCACTCGTGCTCCCTACTCCAGGTGAAAGACGCGACCGTTTCCAACAGGAAGATCGCCGCAAGCGCCGAGGCGAACAACCGGATCATCCGATCGGACACAAGTGCCTGCCGCCACAAACCGACCCGCGCTAGAACGACAAACACCGCGGCAACGAGCAGCACGACCACCACTGCTGCGACGACGCGTGTGCCCGTCGTCGCCACTTCGTCGCTGGAACCGCGGGTATAGAGCCCCCACGTGCCGCCCAGCATCCAGTAGACGTGCGTGGCGCCTGGGCCAGCCACCAGACCGGCTATCAAGAGAAGCGCCGCGACGCGCACGCGACGCGACGCGCCTTCCGCTTTTGCTCTCATCAGATACCTCCCTTTTCGCCGCACGACCGGAAGACCGAGCACCAAACGCGGCCCGACGCGGCCGGACATCACAAGGATCATCCGTCCACCAGTCGGGGGCATCAGGGAAAGCCGCGGACCGCGCTGCGGCCAACTACGTGAAGGGACTGCTCGCGCGTCTCGGAGGTTGTGCTTCCGTGGTCGGTCCCGGCGCTGAAGCGGACTGTCCATATCCGGCACCGCGGGTTGTACGGATGGCGCTGCGTTGCCCGTGTGCGACGCTAGGACCATGAATGCGCGACTGCGGTTGCTGGATCGGCGGTCGCCGCCCTGCTGGCCTATCGGTTACTGCTGCGACCACCGTTGCTCGGATGGGGCGCGACCACCGAGGAGCTGGGCACGACGTATCCCGGGGATGAGATCGTCAACGAGCCAGGGTCAGCATCGACGAGGGCGGTCACGATTGACGCCCCGCCCTCGGACGTCTGGCCGTGGCTGGCCCAGATCGGATACCAGCGCGGGCGGCCTCTACAGCTATGACCGGCTCGACCGGCTGTTCGGGTACCTCGATGCACCCAGCGCTGACACGATCCTGCCCCAGTTCCAGGGACTCTCCACCGGTGACGTTATCCCACTTGGCCGCGCCCCCAGCTGGCCGGTGGCACTGGCAGAGCCCGGCCGCTCACTGGTGCTGGAGCCCGTGCCCGGCGGCGTCAGCTGGGCGTTCATCCTGCGCCGCGATGACTCGGCGACGCGACTGATCAGCCGCGTGCGGATCGGCCTCGGATCGAAGGTGGTGCTATCGATGGCGGCACCGCTGGTGGAGCTGCCCTGGTTCCTGATGGAGCGGCGGATGCTGCTCGGCATCAAGCAACGCGCGGAGCGCTGCGTTGGTCGCGTCGGACACGACGTGAGAAACGATGTGGTTACGGATTGACATCGGCGAAGCGCCTCGTGCGGGCACAGGCGCCCACTGACGCGCGCGGTATGCCGGATATCGCCCCCCGATGTCCGGCCATGCCCAGAGCGGCGCGCATTAGCTGCGCGCCCACGTCCAGGGGCCTCTGCGGATCGCGGTGCGCGTTCTACATACTTGTCGACGCGTCCGGAACGGCCTCGTAGTTCTCCGAAGAGCGGACTCGCGGTTGCCCTGACGCGGAGAGCGCTCCGTTGTGCAACCGTAGAGACTTGGCAATCGGAACCCGTCCTTAGTGAGGTGAGGGGTGTGGCTGAAGTGATTTCGGCATCGGGCCTGGTGAAGGATTTCGGTTCGACGCGGGCGCTAGACCACCTTGACCTCACAGTTGCGGCCGGCGAGGTGCACGGGTTTTTGGGCCCGAACGGCGCCGGCAAGACGACCACGATTCGTGTTCTGCTGGGCCTACTTCGCCGGGATGGCGGCGAGGTCAGCGTGCTGGGCGGCGACCCGTGGCGGGATGCGGTGAAGTTGCACCGGCGGCTGGCGTACGTGCCGGGCGAAGTGAATCTTTGGCCGAACTTGTCCGGTGGTGAGGTGATCGATCTGCTGGGCCGGTTGCGGGGCGGGCTGGATCCGAAGCGTCGGGCGGCCCTGTTGGAGCGGTTCCAGCTGGATCCGGCCAAGAAGGTACGCGCGTACTCGAAGGGCAATCGGCAGAAGGTGGCGTTGGTGGCCGCGTTTGCGTCGGACGTCGAGGTGTACCTGTTGGACGAGCCGACCTCGGGCCTGGATCCGTTGATGGAGCTGGTGTTCCAAGAGGTCGTCCGCGAGCTGCGAGATGAGGGTCACGCGGTACTGCTTTCGAGCCACATCCTGGCCGAGGTGGAGGCGTTGTGCGATCGGGTGACGATCATCCGCGCCGGTCATGCAGCGGAGACCGGAACGTTCAGCGGGCTGCGTCATCTGCGTCGAACGACGGTCGTCGTGGACACCGCGAAGGCGCCAGACGGGATCGTCCAGCTGCATGGCGTCCACGACGCGCGGATCGATGCCGACCACGCCCAGTTCAGCGCGGATACGGAGCAGCTGAACAGCGTGCTCGAGCGGCTTACCGAGTTCGACGTTCGCTCGCTCACCTGCTCTCCCCCAACGCTCGAGGAGCTGTTCATGCGCCACTACGGCGACGAGGTTGCCGCCGCCAACAAGGATCAGGAACTGGTGGCGTCGCGATGAACGAGCTTGCCGGCACACGCGCGCTGACCGGGCTGGCGTTTCGCCGCGACCGCGTGTGGCTGGTCGCCTACTTGGTTGGACTGCCGGGATTCCTCGCGGCGACCGCCGCCATGTTCATTGCAGGGCCGCAGTCGACCGCGACGGACGGGGTGAGAATGTTCGCCACGAACGCGGCGCTGCGTATGATGGGCCTCGCCTCCGGGGACAGTGCCGGCGCGTATGTGCTGCTTCGCGACTACCTGCTGCTGGCCGTCCTGGCCGGGCTGATTAGTGCGCTGACCGTGGTGCGGCACACGCGCCAGGACGAGGAAACCGGCCGTGCCGAACTTGTCGGCGCAGGCGCGTTGGGACGCTACGCCAGCCTCGCCTCCGCGCTGATCGTCACCGTCGCTGCCAACATCGCGCTGGCACTCATGCTGGCGGCTGCTCTCATCATCAACGGCCTGTCGGCGGCCGGCTCGCTGGTCGCCGGCACGTCGATCGGCCTGGTCGGTCTTGTCTTCGCCGGCGTCGCCGCAGTCACAGCACAACTCTCGTCGACCAGCCGAGGGGCGAGTGGATTCGCAGCAGCCGTGCTCGGCATCGCCTTCCTTGTCGGCGGCGTCGGCAACATGCTCGGCAGCCCGGACGCCAGCGGATTGCGCGCCTCGCCCAGCTGGCCAACGTGGCTCTCACCGCTCGGCTGGGGCAGCTGATGCGGCCCTTCGCCGGCGACCACCTACTGCCGCTGGTCGTCGCCGCGCTCGTGTTCGCCTCCCTCGTCATAACCGCGGTAGCGCTCGTGAACCGTCGCGACGTCGGCGCCGGAATCCTGGCAGAGCGGCACGGCAATGCGCAGGCCCCAGACAGCCTGCTCAGTCCGTTCGGCCTGGTCTGGCGGCTGCAGCGTGGCGCGCTGCTTGGCTGGGCGATCGGCATGGTTGGGTTCGGCATCGTGTTTGGGGCCATGGCCAAGAACGTGGAGACATCAGGGGGCGCGAGCGCCCGCTGGTATATGCGCGTCGGCGGCTCCCACCAGATCCTTGATGCCTACCGCACCTCGATCATCGAGATGGTCGGCGCGGCCGTCGCCGTCTACGTCGTGCAGATGCTGCTGCGCATGCACAGCGACGAAACCGACGGCCAGCTCGAACCGATCCTCAGCACCGCCGTCAGCCGCCCCCGCTGGATGGCAAGCCACCTCATCAACGCCGCAGTAGGCGCGCTTACGCTGCTTCTGCTGTTCGCCGTCAGCATGGCGCTCACGATCGGCGCCCAACTCGGCGACACCGGCCGACAGCTGACCGCGATCCTCGAAGCTGCAGGCGTTCAGCTGCCGGCGACGATGGTCGTCGCCGGAGTCGTGGTCGCCGTCACCGCGCTGGTGCCCCGGTGGACGAGCGCACTCTCGTGGACGTATGTCGGCATATCCATCATCGCCGGCCCGATCTTCGGCGCAGCCACCCTGCAGCTGCCCCACTGGCTGCAAGACATTTCACCGTTCACCCTCGTCCCGAAACTCCCGGGCGCACCGTTCAGCGCCCCTGCAGTCATCGGCCTAACCGCAGTCGCCACGGCGTTCCTCGCCGCGGGACTTATCGCGTTCCGCCGACGCAACCTCGCGCTGCCGGTCTGACGAGATCCGGTCACGAGATTGCGTCATTCCGTGATCGCATTCTGGCCGGGTCGGGGAGTCGAGCACGAACGTGATCATTCGTTGAGTCCTGACCCTCTGGTTCGTGGCCGCTCGTTGTTGCCCTTTGGGCGACCGGACTCAACGTCGTGGGGCTGTCGGGGGCTGTCGGGTTCGTGGTTCCGACGGGGCACGGTTCGTGGTATTCCCTGATGCGACGTGGTTGGTCATTGAGCAAGGATCGGGACGTTCCGACTGTGAATGGAGGCTGGTCCTGTGGTAGCCGAGGTGTCGTATCCGCTCGAGGTTGAGGGTCGCCTCGATCCGCAGCTGAGCCGTTGGCTGTGGCTGGTCAAGTGGCTACTGGCGATCCCGCATTTCGTCGTGTTGGCGTTTCTGTGGATCGCGTTCTTCGTGCTCACCTTCGTTGCGTTGGTGGCGATCGTCTTTACCGGGCGCTATCCCCGCTCGTTGTTTGAGTTCAATGTCGGCGTGCTTCGCTGGACGTGGCGGGTTGGGTTCTACACGTACGCGGCGCTGGGCACCGACCGGTATCCCCCGTTTACGCTCGGCCCGGCTCCTGGCTACCCGGCCAGGCTGGACGTCGCGTATCCAGAGCGGCTCTCCCGGGGACTGGCGCTGGTGAAGTGGTGGCTCTTGGCGATACCGCAGTATGTGATCGTCGCCTTCTTCCTGGGATCGGGGGCGGGAGCGCGGTTCAGCTGGGCCGCTTCGGGTGTCGGGTTGATCGACATGCTGGTCCTGTTCGCGGGTGTTGCGTTGCTCTTCACCGGCCGCTATCCCCGGGGCATATTCGACATGGCGGTTGGGCTCGATCGCTGGGCGTTGCGCGTCGCTGCGTACGCCGGGCTGATGACCGACCGCTACCCGCCGTTCCGTCTCGATATGGGAGGCGCCGAACCAGCGGCCCGCCCGCCTATAGCGGAGGCCGCGCCGGGGCAGGCCGCCGTCGTCGGCGCCCAGCGCTGGACCAGTGGCAGGGTGGTGCTGATTGTGCTGGGCAGCCTGGCGGCGTTGCTGGCGTTCGGCCTTGCCGCCGGCGGCGGCACCGTGGTCGTGCTCGACCAGACCCAGCGCGATGGCGACGGCTACCTGATGAGTCCGAGCCGGCATCTCTCGACCGACACGTACGCGCTGGTGACCAAGTCCGTCGAGTTGGGCGGCGATGGAGCCGGGCGTGACTTCCTCGGCACCGTCCGTATCCGTACCGAGAGCGACCGGCCGGTGTTCGTCGGAGTCGCCCGGTCCTCGGCTGTGACTACTTGGGCGGCGTGCGCCGTGCGGAGGTTCGCGAGGTGGGGGCCTGGCACGTGGGCTACGACGTGCTTGCGGGTGGCCGGCCACCCGCACCCCCGGGCTCGCAGAGCTTCTGGGCCGCCTCCATCTCGGGATCAGGTGAGCAGGTATTGGACTGGAAGCCCTCCGCTGGCACCTGGAGAATGGTGGTCATGAACGCCGGCGGCTCTCCACGGGTGACGGTCGATGCGAGCGTCGGCGCCAAGCTCGCTAACCTGATCTGGGTCGCGCCGGACTGCTCGTCGCCGGGATCGTGTTCGCATTTGTGGCCGCCGGATTGATCCAGCTCGGAGTCAGACGCAGCAAGGCGCCAGCCCAGCCGTGAGGTTCGAGTCAGCGGCTTTTCGCTGATAACCCAGGTCTCGCAGCTCTCAGCGAGTGCGCCCCCCAGTCACTGCCGTGTTCCAGCTCGGCCTCACGAAGGGGCACTTGGGTACCTGACACCCCCAGAAGTGCTCGGGCCTGCGGCCATGGTGAACCCAAGCTGGTGCAGCTCCTTGGCGATCGACGCGCTTGCCGAGCGAGCGCTGACGACATCCCGGCACGTTCGCGCTCCGCGCGTCGGGGAGTGACAGACTCGCGGCCTATACCATCGACGCGTGACGGCGTGGCTTTCCGGGAGTGGGGGTGCTCCGCAGCTACCAGCAGGGGGGTCGCTCAGCGGGGGGTGTCGATTCTCGCGGGTTTCGTGCTCGCGGCACTGTTGCTGCCGCAAGGGATGGCATACGCGCAGCTGGCGGGGATGCCGCCGGTGACCGGCATCTACGCGACGATGGTGCCTATGGTCGTCTATGCGCTTGGTCGGACCGTCGCGGATTTGGTTGTCGGGCCAGACAGCGCAGTGGGTCCTTTGGTCGCCGCGGCGCTCCTGTCGATGGCATCCGATCCCGCACAATCTGTCGAGCTGGGCAGCCTACTTGCGCTCTTGGTCGGCGGTGTCTGCATTGTCGGCGGGTTGGCGCGAGCGGGGTTTCTGACCGAGCTGCTCTCGAAACCGGTGCGCGTCGGCTACATGAACGGCCTTGCGCTGATCATCCTCACGAGCCAGATCCCGAAGCTGCTCGGCTTTTCCACCGATGAGCACACGCTGCGCGGCGAGCTGCGAGCCACGATCGATGGCATCGACCAGACGAACCTGACCAGCCTGGCCATCGGCCTGGCAGCCCTCACGGTCATGCTCGCCATCCGTCACGTCAGACCGAAGCTTCCGGGAATCTTGGCGGCGGTCGTGCTCTCGACATTGGCCGTGTCGCTGCTCGATCTCTCGGTACCGGTGGTTGGTCAGCTTCCAGCGGTCTGCCGACGCCTTCGGTGCCGGGATCAGGCGGCGCCGACCTCACCGACCTGCTGGCGGCGGCCATCGGCATCGCGTTTGTCGCGTTTGCCGACACGGGGTCGCTCTCACGCAGCTATGCCGCACGCATCCACCAGGACGTCGATCAGAATCAGGAGTTGATCGCACTGGGGGTGGTGAACGCCAGCGCCGGGCTGTTTCAGGGCCTTCCGATCAGCACGAGCGCGTCGCGCACCGCGGTTGCAGAGACGGCTGGCTCACGCACCCAAGCAGCGGGTCTCGTGGCTGCGGCCCTGATGGGCGTGGTCCTTGTCGAGGCGAGCGGAATCGCCCGAAACATGCCCGACTCGGGATTGGCCGCGGTCGTCATCGCCGCCGCGCTCTCGCTGTTCGACCTCGGCGGCGTCGCGCAGCTGGCTCGCATCCGGCGAACGGAGTTCGCGCTGTGCCTGGCCTGCTTCGCAGGTGTCGCCCTGTTCGGCGTGCTCACAGGAATCTTCGTTGCCGTCGCGCTCTCGTTGCTCGACTTCGTGCGACGTGCCTGGCGCCCCCACGACGCCGTGCTCGGACGGGTCGCGGGCACCAAGGGGTATCACGACACGACCCGGCATCCGGAGGCACGCCAGATACCAGGGCTAGTCATCTACCGGTTCGACTCGCCGCTGTTCTTCGCCAACGCCGACCATTTCCGCGACCACATCCGCAACCTTGTCGCATACGCCAACCCGCCGGCTCGTTGGGTGGTGGTCGCCGCCGAGCCAGTCACGGACATCGACACGACTGCCGCTGAGATGCTGGTCACCCTCGACGAGGAGTTGAGCGCGGCCGACGTGCGGTTGGCCTTCGCGGAGCTGAAGGGCCACGTCCGAGATCGACTGCGCGCCTACGGCGTGGCCGACCGATTCACCGACGATCGCTTCTTCCCCACCCTCGGCACCGCCGTCCGCGCGTACGTCACCGCCACCGGCGTCCAGTGGAGCGACTGGGAGAACGAGGCGCCACCGCGAAGCGCCCGAGAGGAGACCTGACGTGACCCTGATCTGGTTCTTAACTGCGTTGATTGCAGAGCATGGTCGGCGATCACGCGCCGCTGCTGTGAATACCACTGCTCAACATCTGGGCCGGCACGTGCTGCTGGCGATCGCGATCGACCTCAGCTGCCAGCACGTGCCCTCCGGCCGCGGCGGGCGCCGGGGTGCCGTCCCAGTGAGCACGCCCGTTCCCGGCACGGGCGCTCGACTATCCGACCGTGTTGGCCCCCCCGGCCAGCGCCAGCTCGGATCACATCTGCCCGACGACGGGTCCAGCGATTCGAGCGGATCGGCGTCGAGTGAACGCGGATAACCCGTAGCAGGACTTCGGGGGTTTCTCGGATGTCTTCGAGCGTACGATTGCCTAGCCTCGTGGGTGTGGAACCGGTCCTCTGTGCAACCAAGCTGACGAAGCGCTTCGGCGATGTCACCGCCGTGCGCGACCTTTCATTCGACCTCTACGCAGGTACCATCACCGGCTTTCTTGGCCCCAACGGCGCGGGCAAGACGACGACCCTTCGGATGGTGCTCGGGCTGGCCGAGCCGACGCGTGGGCGGGCGCTGGTCTTTGGGCACGCCTATGCCGAACTGGCGCGGCCGGCGACGCGGGTGGGAGCCATGCTCGATGCCGCCGACCTTCATCCTGGACGAACGGGGAGGGATCACCTACGCGTGCTCGCTCCGGTCGCCCACGCACCGGTTTCCCGGATTGATGATGTACTGGGGCTGGTGGATCTGACATTCGCCGCCGAGCGCCGGGTGGATGGATATTCGCTTGGCATGCGCCAGCGGTTGGGCCTTGCCTGCGCGCTGCTGGGTGACCCGGAGCTCCTGATCTTGGACGAGCCTGCCAACGGGCTGGACCCCGAAGGGATGCGTTGGTTGCGTGACTTCCTGCGCGACTTTGCCGCACACGGCAGGACGGTGTTCGTCTCCAGCCATCACCTGGCAGAGGTCGC
Source organism: uncultured Actinomycetes bacterium (assembly GCA_963766445.1). Lineage (GTDB taxonomy): Bacteria > Actinomycetota > Thermoleophilia > Gaiellales > JAICJC01 > JAICYJ01. The sequence continues at coordinate 12,416 of CAVXZW010000024.1, forward strand.
AGAACTGGTGGGCAACGTCATCATCATCAACCACGGCGGGTTGGTTGTTGAGGCGTCGCTGGACGAGCTCACCGCACGCATTGGCGGAGCGATCCGGGTTGAATCCACACGGTCCGACATCCTAGAGGTGGCGCTACGCAACGCCGGCGCTACGGGCATCAAACGCGAGAACGGAACGCTTCACGTCCGCGGCATCACCGCCGACCGAATCGGAGAAGTCGCGTTGGCGGCCCACGTCGAGTTGCGCCAACTCGTCACAGAGTCGTCGCTGGAGGACATATTCCTCCAGCTAACCGGGGAGCCGAAGCGATGATCGACCAGATCTACTCCGAACTGCTCAAGGTGCGCACCACTCGCACGGCGGCCGTGATACTGCTCGCCTCGGCAGGGCTAACGCTGCTCGGCGTCTTTATCGAAGGTTCGTCGTCCACTGTCGGCAAGCTTGCGCAGGAGGATCAGCAGCGCACGCTGCTCGGCGCTGGAAGCGCGGCGGTGTTCTTCGCGACGATCGCCGGAATCACCATGGTGACGAGCGAGTTTCGCTACGGGACGATCCACTCCACCCTGGTCTTCGAGCCGCGCCGTCGTGTAGTCCTCGCGTCGAAGCTTGTCGCAGCTCTGCTGGTCGGCCTGCTATTCGGCGCGGTCTGCGTTGGTCTCTCCGTCGGCGGCGGTCGCGCGATTCTCGCTGCACGCGACGTTGACGTCGCCCTCTCGGGTAGCGACACCGTCGCCTTGGCTTTCGGAACGATTGGTGCAAGCACGCTTGGCGCGATGCTCGGCGTCGCCATCGGAGCGTTGATCCGCAACCAAGTCGGTGCCATCGTCGCCGTCGTCGCTTACGCCTTTGTGGTCGACGCGCTGCTATTCGCCTCCGTCCCGTCCGTAGGACGCTATCTGCCAGGCAAGGCGGGCGATGCGCTCGCGGGGCGGGGTGTCGAGCACCTTCTCGCCCCAGGTACAGGCGCCGCGGTGCTGATCGCGTGGACGCTCGCATGCGTCGCTGTTGCGGCTGTGCGAGACGCCCACAGCGATGTCTAGCCCGCGGTGCGGCGCTCCTCAACCAGCGCGCCGCCTTGCGCCACTGAGGCTACTGCGACGAAGAGGCCAAGCTCATTCCCGATCCGTTAAGCGGGGTCATGCTCGCGGTGGCTGATGGCCGTCGTTTAGGATCGTGGCATGGTCCACGCCCGGCACGGCGAGCGGCATCTCAGCCATCGCACCGGTTGGCTTCGTGCGGCCGTGCTCGGCGCCAACGACGGCATCGTTTCCACAGCCGCGATCATCGTGGGAGTAGCGGCCGCGGATTCCACCCGCGCCGCCATCCTCACCGCCGGAATCGCCGGCTTGGTCGCTGGTGCCGCGTCGATGGCCGCCGGCGAGTACGTCTCGGTCAGTTCCCAGGCGGACGCCGAACGAGCAGACCTCGCGCTCGAGCAGACCGAGCTCCGCCGCGACCCCGTCGGGGAGCGCGAGGAGCTGGCGGGGATCTACCGCGATCGCGGCCTTTCGCCGCGCCTCGCGGGCGAAGTGGCGGCAGAGCTGAGCGCTCGCGACGATCTGCTAGCGGTGCATGCTCGCGACGAGCTGGGGATGACCGCGCTCTCGCATGCTCGTCCGTTCCAGGCGGCTGGCGCGTCTGCCGCCTCGTTTACGGCCGGCGCGGCTGTGCCGCTGATTGCGGTCATCCTCTCGCCATCCTCGACGAGGATTCCAGTGACAATGGCGGCGACCGCGGTCGCCCTGGCGCTGACCGGATGGGCGGCAGCCCGCCTCGGCGGCGCGCCATCGGGACGCGGCACGGTTCGCGTCGTCGTCTGGGGCGTTGCCGCGATGGTGCTGACGATGGTCATCGGTCGCGTGGTCGGGACCGCTGTTTGAGCCGCCGGTTCATCAAACGACTAACCGGCAGCGGCGCGGACGCTCGCCCACCTGGGGTGCGATGCGTGCGTCAAGCATCTCGATCTGATGGTGTTGCCGGTCTCGGGCTTTGAGACGCCGTCCTGTCGGTACTGGGGATAGCCGAGGTGGTAGGTGGCGGTGATTAGCTGATCAGTGGGTCGGAGAGCGCGATGTAGCGGCTGCGTCCGGCGCCGTCGATCTGACCGTGGAGGATGCTGTATTCCACGCGTCGTAGTGCGACTCGCTACGATCCGTCACCTCCCCAGCAAGCTGGTCTCGCCCTCCGCGTACCACACCCTCAACGACGCGCGCGGCCCTCCGACGAGCCCGAGCACAGCCATGCGCTTTGGCACCAGTTCCGATCGGAACATCAGGAGGCATATCTCCCGGGCTGCTGACTGCCGGGCAGCGACACTTCATCCGGTACGGCCGTCGAATGGCATCCGTCGCCGGGCTGCTCGGACCACGCGGTAGATGCGATTGCGTATGCGGGTTTTCACGGTTGCGGCCGTAGCCTGTGATCGCGACCATTGAGAGCATGACCGTCCTCGTTGCATACGCCAGCCGCCACGGAGCGACCGAGGGGATCGCGGCCCGCATAGCCGAGCGCATCGCTGACGCCGGCACCGCCGTAGACCTTCGCCAGGTTGACGCGGTCGAGTCTCTTGACGCCTACGACGCGGTCGTGTTCGGCGCGCCGGTCTACGATCAGTCGTGGCCACCCGAGGCTGATCGGTTCGTCGACCAGCACGGTGATGTTCTGGCTACCCGACCAGTCTGGCTCTTCAGCGTCGGATCGTTCGGCGATACGAAGCGCCTTATTGGCCCGCTGACCCATAAGGAGCCCAAGCGCATCGCGGAGGTGCGCTCCGCAGTGCAGCCACGCGACTACCGCGTCTTTCAAGGCGTGATCGGCAAGCACCAGTGGCCGTTCTGGTCGCGCATTTTGTTTCACGCCTTCGGTGGACGCTTCGGCGACCACCGCGATTGGCCGGTCATCGAGGCATGGGCCGACCAGATCGCACTCGCGCTCGTGGGCGGCTGAGGATTCCCTACAAGCGCAGACACGCTCGCAGATCGCCGATCCCATGCACCGCCCGACGAAGCGACGGTCGTCCCATCGGTGCCGACCAGCGCAACGGCGTGCAGATCGCCTTCGCCGCCGAACTGTCGAGCATCTCGTTGAGCGGCCCGTCGGCGTCGTCCGCTAGCTGATGCTCGAGCGGAACTCGACCGTCGAGACCGCACCGCCGCCGGGTGCGTTCGCGAGGCGAAGCACCGCCCCGTGCCGCACCGCGATGCTGCGAGCGATCGCAAGGCCGATACCGCTACCCGGGACGTCCTGCGACGCCCCGCCGCGGTAGAAGCGGTCGAAAGCGTGTTCGCTGTCCATATCCGACAGGCCGGAACCGTGATCGCGGACGCTCAACACGGGCAGGTTTGACGCGTTGGTGACCGTTACCAATACCGGCTGCTCGGCCGGGCTGTACTTGATCGCGTTATCGATCAGTATCCGCACCAGCTCACCGAGGCGGCCGGCGTCTCCCATCACGGACGCCGCGGCGAGGTCGGCCTGGATCACTCGGCCCTCGTGCACGAAGCGCAGCTCATCGCAGGCCTCACGAACGACCTCGTCCAGCCGGACGCGCTCCGTCACGCGCTCCGAACGTTCGGCCTCGGCCAGCGAGAGCAGCTCCGTCAGCGTCCGGGCCAGGCGCTCACTCTCCGTTGAGACGATGCCCGCAGACTCGTGCACCTGCTCGAGATCGCCGCGCTCGGCGGCCCGCGCAACGATGCGAGCGTGTCCTTGCAGAGCGGTGACCGGGGTTCGCAGCTCGTGCGATGCGTCGGCCACGAACCTTTGTTGCTCCTCGGTCGCCCGCTCTGCGCGGGCGAGCAGGCGGTTGAACGCCGCGGCCAGCCTGCCCAGCTCATCGGGTGAGCCCTCGCTCAGCCGGCGATCGAGCGCATCACCGGGAATGGCGTCCGCCTGCCGGCGCATCCGCTCGATCGGTCGCAGCGCACCGCCCGCCAGCAACGCTCCCACCAGCGCGGACGCGGCGATCATGGCCGCTCCGACCGCGAGCAGCGTCGAGAACAACGTCGAGAGGCTCGAGTCGATCGCATCGTTGGCGAGCAACACGTACGCATTGCCGCCGTCCGGTCGCGGCCATCGCGCCGACGTGGATCCGCCCGGCGCACGGGCGATCGAGTCGTCGATCTCGGCGGCCGAGGTATCGCTCCCGCCGGTCGAGTAGCTCTGGGCGACCACCTGCCCGGAGGCGTCGGTCAGCCAGATCCGTGCACCGGGGCCGGCCAGGCGGTCGAGCGAGGTCTCCTGCGGGTCCTCGATCGAGGCGACGCTCTTGGCCAGCGAGAGCGCGCTCTTGCGAGCGCTCGACTCCAAGCTCGATCGCACGACCAGGTAGGTGGCAACGGAGGTGGCGGCCACCAGCGCGGTCATCGCGACCACGAACAGCAGCGTCAGCCGGGTTTTGAAGCTCATGGCTTGATGGTGTACCCGACGCCTCTTACTGTGCGGATCAGCGAGCCGTTGGCGCCGCCGCCCAGCTTCTTGCGAAGCGACGAGACGAAGAAGTCGATCACCTTCGAGTCACCCAGGTAGGAGTAGCCCCACACGCCCTCGTAGATCTGCTCGCGTGTGAACACGCGACCGGGGGCGTGCATGAGGAAGGCGAGCAGCTCGAACTCGCGCGCCGTCAGCTCGACCGGCCGGCCGTCCAGGTCCACCTCGCGCCGCTCGGTGTCAAGGCGGACGGGCCCGACCTCGAGCGCCGGTCCCGGCTCCGTGACGCGGCGGGTGAGCGCGCGCAACCGAGCCAGCAGCTCCTCGACCGCGAACGGCTTCGCCAGGTAGTCGTCAGCGCCGGCGTCCAACCCGATCACGCGATCGCCGACGCGGTCGAGCGCGGTCAGCATCAGGATCGGCGTGCGGAAGCCGGAGCGCCTGGCCGACCGGCACACGGTCAGTCCGTCGATGTCGGGCAGGCGCACGTCGAGGATCACCAGGTCCGGGTGCTCGCGCTCCAGCGCCGCGAGGCCGTCGGAGCCGGTGCCGGCGAGCGTCACCCGGTAGCCGGCCTCGATCAGCTCGACCTCGATCAGGCGGGCGATCGCAGCGTCGTCCTCGACCACCAGCACCTGCTGGGAATGCGCGTTCACGGGCCAACCATAGTCCTCGCCCGCTGTCCTTCCCGAACCCTTACCAAACCCGCGACAAGCGCTTGATCGACCCTGGCGGCAGCCTTGAGTGCGCGTCCTACGGTGGGTCTCGAAGTTTCGAATCCAAGGAGACCCAGATGGTCAGCAGAAAGTCACACATCCTCATACTGTCGGCGGCGCTCAGCACGCTGACGATGGCCGGCGGCGTGGCCGCAGTGGAGCTGGCCGCGCGCGGGCCCAACGCCCAGTCGGCGCCGGCGCCCGCCTACGTGGTCGCGGCGACGCACGCTCGCCGCTCCGGTCGCGCACGAGCTGGAAGCAGGTGACGAGTCATGATCCGCCGCATCTATGCCGGCCTTTGCGCGGCCGTGGCCGTCGTCGCGGTGTTCGGGGTGCTCGCGTTCCAACAGCGCACCGTCGCCCCCACCGCCACGGGCACCCCGGTCGTGATGGCGCGAACCGCCAGCGGCGCGCTGGTGCCCGTCACAACAGCCCCCTCCACGGTGCACGCCACCACTTCCAGTTCCGGCGTCGCGACCCAGTCTGCGACGGCCGCTGGCGGCACCGGCTCCGCCGTCATGTACGTCAAGAATGCCAACGGCAGCTTCGTGCCGGTCGGCAAGTCTCCCCGCCGCCCCGGCCCCGGTCGCAGCCGTGACGAGGAGCTCGTGATGTCGCTGCTTCGACACTCATTCACTGCCATGGGGACGGACTGCGGACTGGTGGTGAGCGCCGCGCCGTCTGACACGGCCATGGCGCGCCGCGCGATCGGCGCAGCGCTGGCTGAGCTGACTGCACTCGAGCGGGCGCTGTCCCGATTCGATGCGAGCAGCGGCCTGTCCAACCTGAACGCGGCGAGCGGATCCTGGGTCGAGGTCGACGAGCGCCTGTTCCGGGCCGTGAAGGCCGCGGTTGAGGCTCGCGAGACCACGGGCGGCCGGTTCGATCCAACAGTGCTGCCGGCGCTGATCGCCGCCGGCTACGACCGCACGTTTGCGGAACTGCAACCGCGCGATGCCGGCAGCCTTGCCGGCTGGAGCGCGGGCGCGGCGATCGATCTTGATCCGGTCGGGCGCAGGATTCGTCTCGCCCCCGGCACCAAGATCGATCTCGGAGGGATCGGCAAGGGGCTGTCGGCGACGGCGGCCCTGGACGCGATGCGCACGACCTGGCCCCGGATGCCGGGTGCCCTCGTCGACCTGGGCGGAGACATCGCCGTCGACGGTCTGGCACCTGACGGAGCCTGGCGGATCGCGGTCGCCGATCCCCGCACGCCGGGTGGACGGCTGGGCGTGCTGGCGCTGACCGGCGGCGGTGTGGCCACATCAGGCCGCGACCGCCGCCGGTTCGGCCCCGACCGCTCCCGGCACCACCTGATCGACCCTGCCACGGGTCGGCCGGCGGCGCCGGGCCCGCTCGGTGTGACGGTAGTGGCTGCGACCACGGCAGAGGCCGAGGTGCACGCAACCGCGCTCGCGATCACGCCGGTGGAGCAATCGCAGGCTTACGTGAACCAGCATCCCGGCCTGTCGGCACTGGTGGTGCCGGCCACCGATCCCCCGTTCACGTGCGGCCGGATTCCGCTGGTCGAGCGGAACGCTGAGGTGGTCGAGGCAGCATGATCGTCGCCGCCGGACTTCCAACTGCGTGGCTGGTCGCACGAGCGGCCGGCCTGGTCGCCTTCGGAGTGCTGACGCTCTCGACCTGGCTGGGGCTGGGCATGAGCACACGGCTGCTGGGGCCGAAGTTCCAGGGCCGGCTGCTCGGCTGGCACCGCACGCTTGCGTGGACGGGCCTGAGCCTGATCGGCCTCCACGTCGGCGCGCTGATGCTCGATCCGCTGATGCACTTCGGCCCAGCCGCGGTGCTGGTGCCGTTCGCGGCGCCCTGGCGCCCGGCGGCAGTGGCCGCCGGTGTCGTGGCCGGCTGGCTGACCCTGATGCTGGCCGTGTCCTTCCCGATGCGCCGGCGGATCGGCCAGCGTGGATGGCGGCGCCTGCATTACGCGAGCTTCGCCGCCTTCCTGCTGTCGCTCGGCCATGCACTGGCCTCAGGCACCGATCTGGCCGGAATCGGCGGGCCGATCCTGGCGGTCGTCGCCGGAGGGCCGGTGCTCTGGCTCACGCTCGTTCGCATCCTGACGCCGCGCACCCGGTCCGGCACCAAGCCGGCGCCCACGTAACCAATCGACCACCCAAACGTGAATTCAACGGAGGAACCATGAGCTACAAGATCATCATCGACCGAAGCGCCTGCTCAGGCTTCGGCACCTGCATAGAGAGCGCGCCCCAGCTGTTCGCGATGGGCGACGACGGTGTTGCCACGGCGGTCGCGGAGACCGACGACCGCGGCGCGGCGCTCGAGGCCGCCCAGGGCTGTCCGATGGGAGCGATCACGGTGCTCGACGGCGACGGGAACGTGCTGCGATGAGCATCGAACACACCGACGTGCTGATTGCAGGTGCCGGGCTCGGCGGCGCCAGAGTGGCTGAGGGGCTGCGGGCGGCCGGTTTCGACGGCCGCATCGTGGTCGCCGGCGCCGAGCAGCATGGGCCGTACGAACGCCCTGCCCTGTCGAAGCGGGTGCTGCTCGGCGAGTGCCCGGTCTCTGCCATCGGGCTGCGGCCGGACGCGTACTGGCGCGACCACGCCATCGAGCTGCGCACCGGCGAGATCGTCGATTCGATCGACGTCGGCGCCCGCCGGGCCACCGCCGGCGGCCACCAGCTGCGGTGGGGGCGTCTCGTGCTGGCGACGGGCGTCCGCGCCCGCCGCATCCCGGAGCTCGAGGGACTCGCGAACGTCCACTACCTGCGTACCGCCGACGATGCCGCGAACCTGCGTGACGCGCTGCTCGGCACCGGACGGCTGGTGGTGATAGGTGCCGGCTTCGTGGGCCTCGAGGCGGCATCGGCCGCGCTCAGGCTGGGAGTCGACGTGAGTGTGGTCGACCCGGCGCCGGTGCCCTTCCTGATGACCCTCGGCCCGGCGGTCGGACAGCTGATGGGACAGAATGCGAGAGACGCAGGTGTCGACCTTCGGCTCGCCACCTCGATCGCGCGCGTGCTGAGTGAGAGCGGCCGCGCGGTTGGGGTGGAGTTGCAGGACGGCTCGCGTATCGACTGCGACGCCGTGCTGGTTGGCATCGGATCCCTGCCCAACAGCCAGATCGCCGAAGGCTCGCTGGCGCTCGCGACCGACCGGGGAATCATCACCGATGAGAGCGGGCGCACGTCTGCGGACGGGGTATTCGCCTGCGGTGACGTGGCAGCGGCCCAGCGCGCGAACGGCTCGGTGAATCGCATCGAGCACTGGAGCGCGGCCGCCTGGAGCGCGCGTGCGGTGGCGTGCGCGATTGTGGGCACGACTCCGCCGGCACCTGTCCCCGCCTACTTCTGGACGGATCAGTTCGGACGCAGGCTTCAGGTGGTCGGCCACACCGACGCGCGACTCGACCCGGCCCTGGACGGGGCCGAGGAAGGATTCGTTGCCCGCTACCGGGACGCGGCCGGGCGGCTCCTGGCGGTCGCCCTGCTCGACCGGCCCGAGCAGCTCTCGGCTGCCCGTCTCGAACTGATCACCGCCAACGACACGCCAACCCTGTCCAGTTCGGTTCTGTAACTCCTGGCGGCCTGGTGCGTGGTGGACAGTGAATGGATGATGTGGGCGTCATCCGGGTCTAGCAATGAGGAGGCAAGCTGTGTATACCCGTGTGATCACGCGCGGTCTCACCATCGCCGGAGTCGCAATCGGCTCGGCGCTTCTGATCGGTGCCCTGGCATTGGCCATGCGCGGTCTCGCGCCGGTGGCGTCGAACGCCGCGGTCAAGCCCGCGACCGTACACACCCTGCGGGCGCTCAATCGCCCGGCGCACAACCTGGTCAAGCGCCTGGTTGCGTGGCACGCGCCGCGCGTTCCCAAGGTGCACCTGCACTCGGTCAAGCCGGTCGTGGTGACCGTGACCGCCCCGCCCGCGGTGGTACCAGCGCCGCAGTCAGCGGCAGCCACCACGGTCGGCGCCGCCCACGAGCACCGGAAGCTCCGGCGGCTACGGGCAGGACGACGGATCGGGGTCCGGCGATGACTAGCGTCGCCATCAAGACCTACACGGTGGTGATCGCCCTCATCTGCGGCGCCGCGCTGGCCTGGAGCATCAATCAGCAGCACCTCGCGGCGACAAGCGCCACCGATGCCCGCAACTGGCAGCGGCTTGCGCGGGCAACCGTGGCGCACGACCGGGCGACCACCCATGCCAATGAGATGCTCGTCACCCGCTACAACCGCCTGGTGCATCGCACCGCGGCCGCGCAGAAGAAGCTGGTGCACGCCGTCAAGGCCGCGCAGTCGGCCGCTGCCACGGCGGGCTCGCAGGCAACCGTCTACCGCACCGTCTCCGGCGGCACCGTGTACGCGCCTGCCTCGAGCAGCTTGCCGGCGCCGACACCGGCACCGGTCAGCGCACCCCCGACCACGAGGACCAGCTGATGAGCACCATGACCGGCGCGACCACCCACCCTGCCTGGCGGTGGCCCGCCACCGGCAGCACCTGGCACGTGCACCACTCGGGCGGCATCGACGCCGCAGATGCGCAGGCCGCTGCCGAGCTGGTTGAGCGGGACGAGGCCCGATGGTCGCGGTTCCGGCCGTCCAGCGAGGTCTCGCGGATCAACAGCAGCGCCGGGCGGGCCGTGCCGGTGAGTCGTGAGACGCTCGAGCTGCTGGCCGCGTGTCAGTACTGGATGCAGCGCACCGGCGGCGTGTTCCAGCCGCTGGTGGGAGCGGTGCTGGTGTCCTGGGGATACCGGAACAGCCTGCTGGAGCGGCCGGCCGGCACCGAATCCAGCCCCGGTGACCAACCGGTCACCGGGGAGATCGAGCTCGACATCATCGCCGGCACCGTCCGCATACCGCTCCAGGCGCAGCTCGACCTGGGTGGCATTGCAAAGGGCTGGATGGCGCAGCGGCTCGCGGACATGCTCGCCGACCGCTGTGACGATGAAACCATCCTGGTCGATGCGGGCGGCGATCTCGCCTCGGCCCGCGGAGACCACGTCGTCGCCGTCGAACGCCCCGGCGTGTCGCTGCCCAACCGCCCCGGCCTGCCGGCCGGCGAGGCCGTCGTGCGCATCACGATCAGCCAGGGCGAGGGCGTCGCCACCTCGGGTTCCGGGCGCCGGCGATGGGTGAACGGCGACGGCCAGATCGCGCACCACCTGATCGACCCCGTCGCTGGACGCCCAGGACCTCGCACCCAGGCCACCGTGATCGCCGGCGACGTCGTCACCGCAGACGTGCTGGCCAAGACCCTGGCGCTGCGGCCGCAGCTGATCGGCGTTGCCGCCGAGACGGCGATGATCACAGCCGGTACCCTCACCCACACCACGCGGGCGTGGGATCGGCGGGTGCTGCCGTGATCGCATGGGAGACCGCCCGTGCCAGTGCTTTCGTCGCGTTCGGCTGCTACACGCTGGTGGTTGCGTGGGGCGTGCTGCTGGCCGGCCGTGCCTGGCGCCCGGCGGCGCCACAGCTGGCGTTCCACCGCTTCCTGTCGTCGCTGGGGCTGATCGCGGTGGTGCTGCACGTGTCGGCGGTGCTGCTCGACCACTACGCCCGGGTGCCGCTGACCGGCCTCGTGGGAGTGGGCGTGCGCCCAGCCGTAATGTTGGGCGCGGCCGCGCTGTGGTTGACGGTGGCGCTGCCGCTCTCGTTCCGGCTGAAGCGCGCCGGGTTCATGAGCAATCGCTCCTGGAGGCTGCTGCACTACTTCGGATACGCGGTGTGGGTGCTGGCGCTCCTGCACGGGATTGCCGCCGGCACCGACTCTCGCTCCTATCCGGCGATCGCAATGTACGCCGCGTCCGGATCGATCGTCGCCGCCGCGGCATGGTGGCGCTGGCTCGAGCGGTCGCAAACCGGCGAGGTCGGCCACGTGAAACGCCCGGAGTCCGATTCGTTCCCAGCCCGGCGACCCGATAGTTCTTTGACGTGAGACGCCGGAACGACCAGCAGCGCAGCGACGACCTTGACGGCCTGTACCGCGAGCTTTACCCGTCGCTGGTGCGGTTCTCGCAGGGAATCGTCGGCAGCCGGTCAGACGCCGAGGACGCGGTGCACGACGCCTTTGTTGCCGCCGTCCGCACCGCGCCGGCTGAGGATCCGCGGCCATGGCTGTTCCGAGTCACCCGCAACGCCTCCATCGATCTGCTCCGGCGCCGCAAGCCGACGGTGCCCATCGAGGCCGTCGAGACGGGCCTGCCGGCGACCGGCTCGATCGGCCCCCACGCCTCCGCGGTGCTGTCCGAGCAGCTGGCGCTGATGCGGGCCGGGCTGGATGCACTCCCGGAGCGCGGACGCACCGCCATCCTGTTACGGGAGCTTGGCGGGCTGCCCTATTCCGAGATCGGCCAGGTGCTCGACACCACCGAGGGCAACGTCAAGGTTCTGATCTTCCGGGCGCGGGCGTCGCTGCATGAGTTGACCGAGGCGACTGAACTGGACTGCAAGTCGGTGCGTAGGACGCTCTCCGCAGCCGCCGACGGCGAGGCGGGGCTCGCCGAACGCGCCCGCGCCCAGCTGCACTCCGTGCACTGTCACTCCTGCCGCACCTTCACGGACTCGATCGGCAGCCAGCGGGTCGCGATCGTCGCGCTGGTGCCGTTATTCGCCGCACCTCAGGCGCTCGGCATGACGGGCGGCGGCAGCGTCTTGGGCGGCGGCATTACCGGCATGAAGGCCGCACTCGCCGGGATGCTGGCGGCGGCCACGGTCGGCGTCAGCGCCGGCGGCGTGGCCGTCTGGAATCCGTCGCACGTCCACCCTGTTCCGTCCCACATCGCTGCCGCGGCCGGGCCGAGTTCGACGACTGCCGGCGATGCCCGCGAGCGCGAGCAGTCTGCGGACGCGGCTGAGCCGACCGATGCACCGGAGACGCCCGTGAGTGCTGGAGACGGGGCTGAGACCGGTGACAAGACGGGCGCCGACACGCAGTCCGAGACCGCGTCCGGACAGAGCACCCAGTTCGCATCCATGATCGAGCCGGATGATGGCGCCAGCACCGCCTCGGTGGCCACAACCACAACGCACAGGACGGCGACGCAAAACGAGTCCGAGTCCGGCGACAACCCGCATCAGCCCGGATCCGGAGCGCCTCGCGACACTTGAGCAGCGGTTGCTGACCGGGCGACCAGCCCAGTGTTCGACCCAAGATTCTCGCGGCAGCCGCGCGTGGTTGCGGGCGGGTCGACCATCGCCGCGGCGGTGAGTAGTTCCCCGCAGGGCGCGTTCGGTGAATCCTCGGCTCCACGACGTCGGGCCGAAGGCGTATTGTCAGCCCATGCAGCAGCCTGAGCGGCCACCGCGCAGCGACGCCACCGTCGTGGCATTAGCCGTCGCTGCGATCGTGCTGGTAATGATCGGGGTCGGTGTCGCCTCGTACTACGCGGGGCGCGACCACCGGTCCACCGCGACCGCCGCGGGCAGCTCCACCTCCGCCCCGGCTCCTGCGGCCGTGTCATCACAGGTCGCGGTCGGCGCGCACGCCTTCGTCCAGTTCGCCTGCGCGCAGTGCCACGGCGATCGCGGCGCGGGCGGGGTCTCGCCCTATGTGCCCGCACTGCAGAGCCTTGCGCCGGGTCTGACCGTCGCCCAGCTGACGTCCACCATCGAGCACGGGGCGGGCGTCTCCAGCAACCCCACACGGCCGTTCATGCCGATCTGGCACGGCGTCATCGCCAAGCGGCAGATCGCCGCTCTGGTGGCCTACATGAAGGCAGGCTTTCCGGCGGTGCAGTACGCGGATCCGGTGCCGGTACCCGGCAACCAGGGCGACATCGCCGCGGGACAGGCGCTCTATCAGCGCTACAGCTGCATCAACTGCCACGGCCCCAACGGCCTCGGTGGCGTGCCCAACCCGCAATCACCAGACACCGTGATCCCACCGCTGGTGGGCAAGGGCTTCCACGGCGAGTTCAGCGACAAGGACATCGCCCAGATCATCCGCACCGGCAGCGTGATCGGTAAGGCGCCGATCGTGAGCATGCCGCACTGGGGCACAATCCTCAGCGACAAGCAGATCGCCCAGCTGGTCGCCTACATCGACTCGCTGACCTGATGTCGAAGCGGAGGTGCCGGGCAATCGTCACCCGTGTTACGCCGGCGTGACCCACACGCCTCGCCCCATCCTGCACGTCCCGAAGCCACCCGACAAGACTCGCGGCCGCGGCGGACCGGCGCTGCTTGACAGGAGTTCGGAAGCCCTGAGGCGTATTTGAGCCGTGTACTACGGCGATCCGGAGCAAACGGCGAGCAAGGGCATCGCTCAGCCGCGCAGTGCTCGCAGTGCGTTGAGGATGACGGCGAGGTCGATCGCTTCTTGGAAGAGGGCACCCGCGACCGGTGTGAGGTATCCGGCGGCGGCGACTGCCATGGCGCCGAGGCTGAGCCCCATTCCGGCCAGCACGCTTTGTCGCGCGATGTGAAGGGACCGTCGGCCGGTGTGCACTGCATCCGCCACTCGGTCGATCCGGTCGACGGTAATGACGGCATCCGCCGTCTCCGAGGACACGGTTGCGCCGGCCACGCCCATCGCGATGCCAAGATCCGCGAGTGCCAGCGCGGGCGCGTCGTTGACCCCGTCACCGACCATGATCACCGGGCGTAGCCCGGGGTCGTCGCGCAACCGTCGAACAACCTCGAGTTTCTGCTCGGGCGACTGCTCGGCGTACACGCGGTCGACTCCGAGCTGTCTCCCGACCCGTTCCGCCACCGATCGGCGGTCGCCGGACACCATAGCGACGTGGCGGATCCCCTCAGCGCGCAGTCGCTCCACGATCCGGTCGGTGTCTGGGCGCAGCTCGTCGGCCATTACGATCACCCCACCAACATGGCCGTCGACGCAGACGAGCACGTGCGCCTCGCCCGAGCCGTGGCCGGGTAGCACCGCCGTGGAGGAGAGCTCGTCCTCCCCTATTCCCGCCGCACGCATAAACGTTCGGCTTCCGACCGCCACCACGTGGCCGTCGACCACCGCTCGAATGCCCTGACCGGGTGCCTCACGAACATCGGACGGGGTAGCAAGCGGGAGGCCGGCCTCGACCGCGGCACGCACGAGCGCGTCACCGAGCACGTGGGCCGACATCTGATCGACCGAGGCAGCAAGAGCCAGCACCTGGCCGGGGTGGTGACCGTGGTAGGTGACAATGTCGCGAACATCGGGCGTACCGACGGTGAGCGTGCCGGTCTTGTCGAACAGGACGGTCCGCGCTTCGCCGAGCGTTTCGATCGCGCCCGCGCCCTTGACGATCACGCCGCACCGAGCGGCACGCGAAAGGCCGGAGACCAGCGCGATCGGCGCGGCCAGTATCAGCGGGCAGGGCGTGGCGACGACCACCACCGCCAGCGCCCGGACGGGGTCGCCACTGATCGCCCACGCGAGCGCCGCGGCGATCAGCGTCGCGGGCAGGAAGAAGCCGGCGTATCGGTCTGCCATGCGGACGAATGGGGCGCGGTGTGCCTGCGCCTGCTCGACCAGACGAACGAGCGCCGCGTAGGCGCTCTCCGCCGCCGGCCGGTCGGCACGCACATCGAACGGGGAACCGGCGTTCGCCGATCCGCTCAGCACCGGCAAGCCGGGAGCGATCGTGATCGGCAACGGTTCGCCGCTCAGCGTGCTCGTGTCGACAACCGCCTCCGCACCGACCACGGTTCCGTCCACAGGCACTACCTCGCCTGTACGGACGACCACGACGTCGCCCGTGCGCACCTTGTCGACCGGCACCGGCTCAATCCGATCTCCCACCCGCAACTGGGCGACCTTGGGGGCTCGCTGGATCAGCGCCGTCAACTCACGCCTGGCCCGTGTCGAGGCAATGTCTTCCAGCGTCTGGCCGCCCGAGAACATGAGACCGATGATGACGCCAGCAAACTCCTCGCCCAGCGCGAGCGCCCCGATCATGGCCACCAGCGCGATCGCGTCGACCCCCATGTGATGATCGACGATCACCGTTCTAATCACCTCGAACGCGAGCTCGGTGGCCAGCAGCGCCACCGCCGCGAACCACACGTCACTCGCCGCAGCGCGCTCGCCCGAGAGGTACAACACGCCGCCGACCAGAATCGACAGCGCAGCGACCAACGCCAGGATCCGCGCACGGTGCGCAACCAACCAGCCCCCGACGCGACCGCCCCATCCCGGACGATCGCGCCCGCAGGCCATGCCTTCTACCACCGACGGCACCTGTTCAGAGGTCATACCCCACTATCAGCGAACGTGTGTGCACGCGCATCCGTGCCCCCGCCGACCTGTCGCCGTAGAACCCCGCAGCGAAGAGTCGACGAGGAATTCCCGCACCCCGCTCTTTCGACCTCGCTAGCCTAAGGACATACTGGCACGTGGTAGCGCGCACCGGGACGGCCGAGGGAGGCGGCGACTCCTCGCACGCGGCAGTAACTCCGATCGCTGGTTAGCTGGGCGCGGTAACCGGTGGCCTGCTTGACTGCGGTGGCGATGAGGACAGGAATTGGTATCGGCGAGCCCTTCAGTGACCAGTTGGAGCGCTGGCTTCGCAGCGATGGCACCAAGACGCTTGGAGCGCTGAGTGAGGTGTTCGCGGAGAAGAGCTTCGCGGTCACGATCGTGCTCCTGATGTTCGTTCCTGCTCTGCCGCTTCCCACCGGTGGGATCAGTCACGTGTTCGAGGTCATCACGGTCGTCTTGGCCGCGGAGATGGCGCTTGGCCGACGCACGGTGTGGCTTCCCGAACGGTGGCAGCGCCGCGAGCTTGGCGCGACGACGACGGAGAAGGCGATTCCGTTCATGATCCGCTGGATTCGGCGGGTTGAGCGATTCTCGCGACCGCGCGGCGCCTGGCTGTTCGAGCAGGGCTGGGTGCTGAGGCTTGTCGGTCTGCTAGTGATGGGATTCGCGGTCGGTGCGGCGGTCGCGCCGCCGTTCTCGGGGCTCGACACGTTGCCAGCGATGGGCGCCGTCGCCGTCGCACTTGCGATCATCCTCGAAGACATGGTCGTGCTCGCGATCGGCGCCGCGATCGGCACCGGCGGCATCATCCTGATCCTTACCGTTGGCGCCGCAATCGTTCGCGTATTCCGAACCCTGATCTGACACTCCTCCCACCCACAAGCCGCAACGGGGCTGCTAGTGGGACGACCCACCGCTCCGTCGCGCCGTCGTGACTGAGAGCTGAAACCGACCGTCCGGTGTCGGCAGCGCGTCGTCATGCCCTGAGGTGATCTCGGATCAGCCGCCGAGCCATCGAGTTGGCCGGTGGCAGCTGCACCCGCTGCTGTGACCCTGCGCTCTCAGCGCCGGCTGGCCGCGGCGATCGCCGCGGCCAGCCGTCAGAAGCGCGCGGGCCAGGAACTCGTCGGCACAGCAACCGACCTCGCTTCCTGAATGCGACGCTACCATCTGCCTCAAATCGCGGCCAGCGCCTCTGGTATCGGCTGAACGCCGACCTCCGTCGCAGCCAGGCGTGTCAGGTTCCGTCGGTGGACGCGCGCGATCCGGCGAGCTCCGCGGCCTGCTTCGCGAAGCTCTCGATCGCCGCCCAATCGCGGGCGTCGGACGCGGGCATCCAGCTGAACGGGAACCGCAGCCGCTTCGGCTGGACAACGCCGCCGAACACCGCCGTCAACTCGGGGGTCACCGCCGCACGCGCCAGTGATTGCTCGAGCTGCACGCGGGCAGCGTCGAACGCCGGCTTCGCGTTCTTCCCTGGCCCCATACCGAACACGGCGAGCGGCTTCGAAGCCAGCTCGGTGCGATGCTGCTTTAGGAACGCCACAGCGTCGTGATGCCAGCGGCCGATGTACAGCGCGCCACCCAGGACGACCAGGTCGTAGCCACTGAGATCGGCGGGTGTCGCCCGTGCTTCCATCACGTCGACGCCGAAGCCTCGCTCTCGCAGCCGCTCGCCGATCACATCGGCGACCTCGCGGGTCGAGCCGTGCTTGGTCGCGTAGGCTACGAGCGCGATCATGACCGCTCCTCCGCCGGGACGATCACCACGGGGCAGTGGGCGTGCGGCGCACACTGCTGGCTGACCGAGCCCAGGAGGAGCCCCCGCAACCCACCCAACCCGCGCGATCCAACCGCCAGCATGTCGACGCCCATGGACGTGTCCACCAACTCAGTGGCAGGGTTGCCCTCACAGCCGATGAGCTCGCTGACGGCCCGGCCGGCGAGGTCGCGCCACGTCGGGCTAGACATCGCTGTGGGCATCTCGCGCCGCTGCCGCGGCGACGAATGCCAGCGTCCACGCGATCAGCACCGCGGCGCCTGGGCCTGGGGCGAGAAGGTGCTCGACACCCCGCCCGGCGAGCGCATCGCCCGCCTTACCTGGCAGATAGCGTCCAACGGACGGGACCGAGGCGAATAGCAGAGCGTCGACCACAAACGCGTAAGCGACCACGGCGACGATGGCACCGACTTGGTTGCGGATCAACGTGCCGATCGCAACGCCGAGCATCGCGCCAAGCGTGCTTGCACCGATCGTTCCGAAAGCCAAAGCGACGGTGTCGCTGCTCGAGAGCGCGACGTGAACGTCGCGTGCAGCGAGAATCGCGCGACCGATGCCGACGGAGAGACCAACGCAGACGGCGCCAAACAGCAGGCCAACCAGCAGGGCTGCGACAAGCTTCGACGCGAGGACTACGCGACGGCGCGGCTCGAAGAGCAGGGTGGGGTGGATCGTCCCGTAACGAAACTCGCTCGTCACCATGGTGATTCCGGCGATCGTCGCGAAGAACACCGCCGCGTTTCCGGCACCGAGCAGCACGCGCTGCTGGTCCTCCTGAGCAAGTTTTCCGAGAGTGGACGACGACCCTTCGATGAAGACGCCGAGCAGGGTTAGCCCTGCCGAGGCGAGCAGTATCACGGCCGCCGTGCGAGTGGTGCGCACCTTGAGCAGTTCCGAGTAGATCTGCTCGATCATCGCTTCGACTCCTCGGTTAGCTGGAGGAATATGTCCTCCAGTGAGGACTCTGTGACGAGTTGGTTCAACTCGACATGGGCCTCCAACGCGATCTTTCCGATTCGGTCGGCGGTGATCCCGCGGACGAAAAGCGTTCCGTTCTCGCGTCTGATGCCCGTAACACCGGCGTTACGTAGCGCCGCCTCGAGTGCGCCGGACCGCGTGGTTTCAACCCTGATCGCTCCGCCAACGCGTTCGGTGAGCTCGTCCAGTGGCGCCTCAACAACCAACCGGCCGTGGTTGATGATGATGACGTGGTCCACCAGTTCTGCGACCTCTGGCAGGTGATGGCTGGAGACGAACACCGTCTTGCCCTGTGCGGCAAAGTCGCGCAGGAAGTCACGCAACCAACGGATCCCTTCAGGATCCAGCCCATTGGCGGGCTCGTCCAAGATCAGGAGCTCCGGGTCACCCAGCAGCGCACCGGCCAGACCCAATCGCTGGCGCATGCCAAGCGAATATCCGTCCACCCGGCGCTCGGCTGCGTAGGTCAGATCCACCAGCCCTAGAACCTCATCAATCCGGGTAAGCGGTGTGTGGGCGACCGCAGCCAGCACGCGTAGGTGATCCCTCCCTGTTCGCCCGGGATGGAGGTCGGCGGCATCGAGCATGGCTCCTACCCGGTTCGCCGGCCGCGCTAGCGCTGCATAGGCGTGCCCAAAGACCAGCGACCGCCCACCCGTCGGCTTGGCTAGTCCGAGCACCATCCGAAGGGTCGTCGTCTTGCCAGCGCCGTTGGGACCAAGAAAGCCGGTGATGGTGCCTGCGTAGAGGTCGAATGACAGGTCGCACACGGCGGTGACGTCGCCGAAGCGCTTCGTCAGTTCGGCTGCATGCAGGACCGGTTCCACGCCCACGAGCCTAGGCAATCGTACGCTCCAAGACATCCGAGAGACCCCCGAAGTCGTGCCGCGGTTTGTCCGCATCCACTCGGCGCCGATCCGCTTGAGTCGCTGGACTCGCCGCCGGGCAGATGTGATCCGAGATGGCGCTCCCCTTGGGGGCCAACACGGAGCGACGGTGGCCACGGAGTCATTCTCGGTTGAGACAGTCCGGCCTCATCGCCGCCGGTCCGCTAGTCTCATCCTCCTGTTCCGGACTCCGACCAGCGAACGCGAGGCGCCGGCGCGGTGAGCATTTATCGCGTGACAGGCACCGGCCAACATGATGGTGCGATCACGGGTGCTGAGGGGGGTCGTCGTGGCCGTTTGTGAGGTAGAGGTCCAAGCGCTCGACCCCGCCAGGCTGGAGCCGATCATTGGGCCGGAGCGCCTCGCCCGGTTCGAAACCAGCGCGGAGCGCGCGCGCTCGATGTTGCAGGGAAAGGCGATCGTCAACGTCAACTCCACAGCCTCAGGCGGCGGTGTGGCGGAGATGCTACAGACCTTGCTCGCATACGTACGAGGTGCCGGCATTGATACACGTTGGGTGGTGATCCGCGGAGAGTCCACGTTCTTCGATGTCACGAAGCGGATCCACAACGGGCTGTATGGCTCGGCGGGGGACGGTGGAGACCTCGGCCCCGCCGAGCGGTTGGCGTACGACCGCACGCTGCGCCGAAATGGCGATGAGTTGGTCGCGCTGGTGCGACCGGGTGATGTCGTGGTGCTTCATGACCCGCAGCCGGCCGGACTCGCGCCGCGAATGCTGAAGGCAGGGGCGATGGTCGTGTGGCGATGTCATGTCGGCTGCGACACTCCAAACCAGTGGACCGAACGGTCCTGGGCCTTCCTGCGCCCGTATCTCGAGCCGGTTCACGGATATGTGTTCTCTAGAGCGGCTTTCGCACCCGAATGGGTCGATGGTGGCCGATCGGCGGTGATTCCGCCGTCGATTGATCCGTTCTCCGCGAAGAACGAGGCGATGTCGAAACGTAATGCCCAGCTTGCGCTGGCGTACGTTGGGGTTCTGGAGGGCCAGGGGGCGCCCCCGGTAGTTTCGTTCGCGAGGAGGGATGGGTCACCGGGGCGGATCAACCGGCGCGTCGATCTCGTGCAAAACGGTCCCGCGGTTCCGGTCGACGCCCCTCTGGTCCTGCAGGCATCGCGGTGGGACTGGATGAAGGATATGGCGGGCGTCATGCAGGGGTTCGTCGAGTCGGTCGACCCGTCGCTGGGTGCTCATCTTGTCCTCGCTGGCCCTGCCGTGAAGGGAGTCGTCGACGATCCAGAGGCTGCGGATGTCTACGGTAAGTGCGTGACGGCTTGGCGCGCGCTTCCGCATGCGGCTCGCGGGCGGGTGCATCTCGCGTGCGTGCCGATGGCCGATCCGGACGAGGCGGCCGCGATCGTGAACGCTCTGCAGCGGCACGCCACGGTGATCTGTCAGAAGAGCATCGCCGAGGGCTTCGGGCTCACCGTGGCGGAAGCGATGTGGAAGTCCAAGCCCGTGGTCGCATCCGCGGTCGGCGGAATCGTGGACCAGGTCGTGCCGGGAGAGACTGGGATGCTGATCGACGACCCTGGAGACCTGGTCGGATTCGGTGGATCCGTCGAGGAGTTGCTGAGCGACACAGCTGAGGCGATGAGGATGGGACGGAAGGCATATGAACGGGCGGTCGACCGGTTCCTCGGTGACCGCCATTTGGAGCAGTATGCAGAGCTATTCGAGCGTCTCCTCGGGTCGCCGCAACCGCCAAGTCGTTCGTAGCACGCCGCTCGGCCCATGGATCGGATACAGCCCTGGCCAGCGCGAGCGCCTCGCCAAGCTTCGGCCGCGCCGCTTCGTCGTGGCCGGTCAGCGTCGAGTCACCCCGTGGAGGCGCAACACCTCGGACAGGTACCACGCGAGCGTCTTTCCGCGTCGCTTTCGGTGTGCTCGCGGGCGCTGGACCTGCCCGCTGATTGACTGGGCGCGACGTACACGACGACGGGTCCGGCGATCCGCTGTAGGAGTCACAAGACGAGCGGCCCGCCGCTGGTTATCGATGACCGGTGACGCCGGGCGGTCCGGTCGTGGGTGCTGGCGAGGATGGCGGTTCGACGCGGAAGTCGGGCAGCCAGTCGAGGAACTTGGGCATGTACCAGTTGCGGTCTCCGAGCAGTTCCATCCAGGCGGGCATCAGCACGGTGCGGACGAGGGTGGCGTCGATCAGGATGGCGACGCCGAGGCCGAACCCCATCTGCTGGAACATCACCAGCTGGCCAGCGGCGAAGCCGGCAAACACCGCGACCATGATCAGGGCGGCGCCGGTGATCAGCCGGGCGGTGGAGGTGATGCCGTAGGCGACCGCTTCGCGTGAGTCGCCGCGCTGGTCGTAGCGTTCGCGGATGCGCGAGAGCAGGAACACCTGGTAGTCCATGGACAGGCCGAACAGCACCGAGAACAGGAACAGCGGGATCCATGCTTCGACGGTGGGCACGACCTGGAAGCCGAACAGGCTCGCGCCGTGGCCCTCCTGGGTGACCAGGACCAGCAGGCCGTAGGCGGCGCCGACGGAGAGCAGGTTCATGACGATGCTCGACGCCGGCACCACGATCGAGCGGAATGCCAGCGTGAGCAGGATGAAGCTGAGGCCGAGCACCAGCGCGAACACGATCGGCAGGTAGGTGTCGGTGATGTCGAAGTAGTCCAGGTTCTGGGCGCTCGCGCCGGTCACGTACGCCTGCAGCTCGCTGCCCGCGAGGGCGTCCGGTAGGTAGCGGCCGCGTAGGTCGCGAACGGCGTTCAACGCAGCGTCCGAGTTGGGATCGCCGGCCACTGGGACGGTGATCACGGCCAGGTTCTTGGGTGGTGCGACCGCGGGCGCGACGGGTCCGAACCGTTCATCCTGGGCGAGCTCGGTGCGGAGCTTGCGGAAGGCCTGGGCGGCGGCGGGAGTGGCCACGTCGCCGTCGACGACGATGGTGGCGGGGGTGACCTCGCCGACGGTGAAGTCGCGGTTGAGCACGACGTATCCCTGCTTGGCGTGCGTGCTGTCCGGCAGGGTGGAGAGGCCGGCCGCGCCCGTGTTGATGTTGAGGTAGGGGATCGCCGCGATCAGCAACAGCGCGACGGAGGCCACTACGGCGATGACGCGGTGGCGCATGACCAGATCGACGGTGCGGCCCCAGAATCCCTCATGCGGCGCCGTCGTCTCCTGGGCGCGGCGGCCGAAGAACGGCACCCGCAGAGATTCCACACGATCGCCGAGCAGGCTCAGCACCGCGGGCAGCAACGTGAGAGCGGAGATCACAGCCACCAGCACGACCAGGATGGCGCCCGCTCCCAGGCTGACGAAGATCTTGGTGGGCACGATCAGCATGCCGACCAGCGCCAGCACCACCGTCATGCCGCTGAACAGCACGGCACGGTTGGCGGTTGAGCCGGCCACCTCGATTGCGCCCAGCTTGTCGTGGCCGCCGCGGCGCTCCTCGCGATAGCGGGAGACGATGAACAGCGAGTAGTCGATACCGACCGCCAGCCCCATGAAGGTGATCATGTTGACGACGAAGAAGCTGAGCGGGGAGATCTGGCCGATCAGCGCGGCCAGCGCGATGGCGACCACGATCGCAAAGATCGCAAGCGCGACCGGGATCAGCGCGGCCACGACCGTCCCGAACACCGCCAGCAGGATCAGCAGCGCGATCGGGATGCCGATCGCCTCGCCCTTCTGCAGGTCGCTCTCAGACAGCTTCGTGAAATCGCGCCCCAGCGTGGCCTGTCCAGTCGCCAGCACCTGGTACCCGCCGCGGCCGTTGGTGGCCTCGACGACATCCACGATCGGAGCGATCTTCTTGTCCGCCTTGTCGATCTCGTCGCCCGGCATGGTCACAGCGATCAGCGTGCTGTGCTGGTCGTTCGAGACCTGCGATGGCGCATGGGTCTGATAGAAGGTCGGGCCTACCCGAACCGGATCCTCGGCGGCGGCGGCCAACTGGTCATGGATCGCCTCCACCCGCGCTCGGAAGCCGGTATCGGAGACGGTCTGCGTCGGCGAGCGGATGATGACGACGTCGCGCACCGGCTCCTCACGGCCCAGCCGCTGCTTCATCAGATCGATCGCCTTCTGCGACTCCGGCGTGCCGACGAAGTTGCTCTCCGTGGTCAGCGAGTCGGCCAGCAGCGCCCCGGCCAGCACGATGCTGACCACCGCCGCAACCAACCACACCCCCACCGTTCGCCACGGATGCTGCGCGCACCACCGCGCGATTCGCGTCGTCATACCCATCGCCGGCCTCCCGTATCTGCTTCAAGCCGTCAACGCGAGGGCTGAGTTTCCCACATACCGGGAAGCGCTGCAACGGGTCGCACGGGAAATCGCGAGCCGCGCACCCACGAAAGCAGACCTGTAGATTGGGCCGATGACCGCGTCGGCTGAGGATGGGCGTAATCGTGACGCCGCTCGTGCGACGGGTTGGGCTGCCGAGATCGAGAGGCTTGCCGGGCGGTCGTGGATGGCGCTGAGGGCGGGCGAGGTGGCGCTCCGCGCCGCCTCTGACTACCTCGATCCAGCGGACGCTCGAGAGCGGCAACGCCGGTTGGCTGAGGAACGAGCCCAGACCATCGACCAACTTCACCGCCTGGCCGACGATCTGCACACCGATAGTCCCCTGCTGCACTGGTTGGACGAAACCGCCGGCACACGCAAGCTGCTCGGCTTGCCGGACGGCGTGAGCGCCTGCGTATTCGACTTGGACAGCGTGCTGACAACCAGCACCACCGTCCATATCGCCGCGTGGGCAGATGCCTTCGACTCGTTCCTGCTGGCGCGAGCCGCCCGTCAACGCGAGCCGTTCATCCCGTTCGACCGGGATGGCGACTATCAAGCCTATGTGTCGGAACGGCCGCGGCTTGACGGCGTTCGCGGCTTCCTGGCCAGCCGCGGCATCAGGCTTCCCGAGGGTGCGCCCCACGACCCTCCGGAGGCGGAAACGGTGCGCGGTCTCGCCAACCGCAAGATGCAGGCGTTGCAGCGTCACCTTGCCCGCGAAGGCGTGGCTGCGTACATCGGTTCGCGCTGCTACCTGGAGGCGGCGCATCTCGTCGGGATCCGACGCGGCGTTGTCTCTGCAAGCGCGAATACCACCGAGATCCTCGAACGGGCCGGCCTCGCGCATCTGATAGATCAGCGCATCGACGCCGAAGTGATCGACTCCGAGCAACTCGCCCCCAAGCCCGCTCCGGACACGCTGATCGCGGCCTGCCGACTGCTCGGTGCAGATCCCTCCGAGGCGGCGGACTTTGAGACCACTCAGGATGGGATACACGCCGCGCGCTCGGCCGGATTCGGACTGGTCATCGCAGTCGAGCGGGAGGGGACCGTCGACGCGCTCCACGCTGCCAAGCCCGACGTAGTCGTCAAGGACCTGGCACAGCTGCTCGAGCATCACGAACCCGCCAAGGGCTCCGAGCCAGCGAACCGCTGAGGGTAGGCGACACCGGCTCGTCCGGGTCGCCCGCATCACGCTTCGACGCACGCGACGAGGCGGCAGGGTCGGTGTCGGACTATTGATGCCGCACCGTCGACCAGCGGCGGCGATAAAGGATGTGCGGCCGCCCGGTCTACTGGAGAGGGATGCTCCAGAGGCTACTTACGCATCTCGTTGTCAACTGGCGGGACGACGTAGACGGCGCACGGAGCGATGTGCAGCAACCGATGGGTCGCGCTTCCGACCAGCAACCCCGTGATCTGGCTGTGGCCGCGGGTGCCGATGACGATCACATCGGCGTGTTCCTTGCGCGCGATGTCGGCGAGAACGTGCGCGGGGCCTCCGGCAACCGCCGACACGACCGTGAGGCCGATGTCGACGCCTGTGGAACTGGTTTCCGCGATCTGCCGACGAACCTCCGCCTCAACCTCGTCCTCGTTCACGTTCAGCGGTTGCCCGCCGGCGCGACCGACCAGCATCTCACGGACGTGGACGGCTACGATCCTGCCGCCGTCCCGCTTCGCGAGATCCAGCGCCACGGGCAACGCCCGCTTTGATTCCGGGGAACCGTCCAGCCCTATAACAACGGTGTCAAACATGGTGTTCCTCCTTGATGCGTCGACATCAGGATCGATCATGAACGGTGCGGCGACATCCGTAATCTGCCACACGCCGGGGCGGGGTTTCCACACGGCTCGGCCCATGCACGCCTGGGCGGAGAACGGGTGGGGGCGCTCGTCGGTGCGCTCCCGGTACGACTCGGTGGCCGCGATCGCGAAGCTGAGCTCGATCGTGCCCAACTCGAGCCGCCTGGTCACCTAGAAGGGCGTCCCGGAGCACCTCCCGCATCTGGTGGTGGCCCGGTCGCGACCGTCTCCGAGATTGGGTCGACGAGATGCTCGTCGAGGACCGGGATGCCGTGAAATCGGGCGTACCGGCTCTCCGCAGAAAGCCGCCGATACAGCGCCCGGATGGCGTCGCGATCGGCGCACGGCGCCGCCAGCCTCATCGTTCTGCCATCTGGCAGGATCACATCGCGAATGCCTGCGGCCATGAGGCTGACGCTAACCGCGCGGGTGCCGGGAACGGGCGTGCTCAGGGGGTGGCGCCCCGGCGGCCGCCGCGGCCGGATGGCACGTGCTGGCGACTGAGGTCGATCGCGATCGCCAGCAGAAGGGTGCCGGCCCAGATGTTGACGGGGCTCCACAGCAGCGGCGCGTGATCGCCGACCATGTCTGCAATCAACCAGATGACGAACCAGATCAGGGTCACCTCAGGTCTCCTCTCGGGCACTGGGTCGATAAGCAGGATGGAACCGCTCGACCGTCACATCGTCTGCCGGAAAGAAGATTGACTCGTGATCATCGTCCCAGCGCACGCGATAGCGCCGGTGCCCGGGGCCGCCGATCACTTCCAGGATCTCCCCGGCGCGCCGTTGCCCGCCCACCGAGTGCCTGCGCACGATGATGACGGTGCCGGGTGCTAGGTCGCTATTCGCTTCCATGTCGTCCTCCGAAGTTCGGTGTGGCTGGGTTGCGCTGTCTGGCTCACCGCGCGATCAGCGGCCGTCCCTGCGGGCGAGTTCGTCACAGCGGCACCACGCCGGGCAGTAGCTGCACCCGCTGCAGCGATGGCTCGACTGCCACGTGCCCCAGAACGCCGGCACAGCAAGGCAGGCAAGCACCGCGATCGCCGGCCGCCGGATCCAGCGGCACGGCGGCGTCCTGCCCAATGGTTGCGTCAGCGGGACGGACTTCGTCCGAGGTGACCGGCTGAGAATGCCTGACGTGATCCGGCGCGTGCGCGGCCGCGGCCGAGGGCCCGGCGGTTCTCGCCCCCGCCGCGACCGCGGCGACCACCATTACGATCGGGATCACCCCGAGCAGAGCCCTGTTCATGGTGCTATCACCATCGCTCCCTGCCCGTGCAGCGGCATCCGGCTCCGCCCGGAATCACCTCTCGGGAAACCCGCAGCCGGCGTGGGTTGGGCCGGACGCCGCCGCTGGGTTCGGCGAGCGTGGAGACATGGGCCGGAAACCGGCGCCGCACAAACCATCGCAGGTAGACGCCGCTGTCGACAACGACACATCTCGCGCCGACGGCCATCGTGGTCAACGGGTGCGGGGGAGACATCTGCGAGCACTGCGTAAACCCGTCTTAGCGAGCGAGCTCTGCCTCCGCAGAGCACGGATCAGCTCACCATTCCCGGTAGGACCAAGCTCCGAGCTCGTCGCGTCAGGTTGGGTTTGCCGCCTCGTCTTCCCAGTCGCTCCACGCGACGCCGGTTGCGGCCAGGTATGCGCGGACGGTGGTGCCGAGGGTGGGGAAGAAGCGATCGTCGGTGAATCGGTCGGCCAAGCCGTATGCGCGCAGTCGATCTCGGACGTGGCCCTTCAGCTCCGCGAAGGCCAGCTGCACGTCGGCCGCGCTCAGCTCCTCGTCGAGGGTGACCAGCATCTCAGCGGCGGTTGTATCGATGTCCGTGATTGGCTCGGCGGCGACCACTACCCATCGAGCCGGCGGGTTGGCATATGCGACGAGGTTGCGGATGTGATCGCGGAAATGATCGGCGTTGGCGAAGAACAGCGGCGAGTCGAACCGGTAGATGATCAGCCCTGGTATCTGGCGTGCCTCCGGATGCCGGGTCGTGTCGTGATACCCCTTGGTGCCCGCGACCCGTCCGAGCACGGCGTCGTGGGGGCGCCAGGCACGACGCACGAAGTCGAGCAGCGAGAGCGCGACGGCGACGAAGATCCCTGTGAGCACGCCGAACAGGGCGACACCCGCGAAGCAGGCCAAGCACAGCGCGAACTCCGTTCGCCGGATGCGAGCGAGCTGCGCGACGCCGCCAAGGTCAAACAGCGAAAGCGCGGCGGCGATGACGACCGCCGCCAATCCCGATTCGGGCATGTTTCGGGCGATCCCGCTCGCCTCGACAAGGACCACGCCCATCAGGGCCGCAGCCACGAGACCCGCAGCCTGTGTGCGTGAACCGGCCGTCTCTGCCACCGCGGTGCGCGACGCGCTCGTGCTGATCGGAAAGCCCTGAAACAGCCCGGCGCTGGCGTTCACCACCCCGAGTGCGATCAGCTCCTGATTCTGATCGACGTCCTGGTGGATGCGTGTGGCATAGCTGCGTGAGAGCGACCCCGTGTCGGCAAACGCGACAAACGCGATGCCGACGGCCGCCGCCAGCAGGTCGGTGAGGTCGGCGCCTCCCGCTCCCGGCACCGAAGGCGTCGGCAGACCGCTCGGAAGCTGGCCAACCACGGGGACGGAGAGATCGAGCAGCGACACGGCCAACGTCGAGAGCACGACCGCCGCCAAGATTCCCGGAAGCTTCGGTCTGACGCGATGGATGACGAGGATGACCGCGAGGGCGGCCAGCCCGATGGCCAGGCTGGTCAGGCTCGCCTGGTCGATGCCATCAATCGTCGCTCGAAGCTCGCCGCGCAGCGTGTGCTCATCGGTTGAGAAGCCGAGCAGCTTCGGGATCTGGCTCATGAGGATGATCAGCGCAAGGCCGTTCATGTAGCCAACGCGCACCGGCTTCGAGAGCAGCTCGGTCAAGAATCCCGCTCGCGCCGCCCCGCCGACAACGCAGACACCGCCGACCAACAGCGCAAGCAGGCTGCCCAGCTCGACAGACTGTGCGGGATTGGATGCCATCGACAGGAGCGCCGCGGCGACCAACGGACCCACTGCACTGTCTGGTCCGACAACCAGAATCCTCGACGGCCCGACCAGCGCATAGACGACCATCGGCACCATCGTCGCGTAGATGCCAGTCACCGGCGGCATCCCCGCCAGCTGCGCATATGCCATCCCTTGCGGCAGCAACAGTGCCGCAAGCACGAATCCCGCGACGACATCCGCCCGCAGCCACTCCCGCCGGTAGCTACGGAGCACCTCAACTCCCGGAAGCCACGCGGTCACGCGCCGATGGTACAGGCCGCGGGTCTGTCCACGCCCGATGCGCGCCGTCCCGGCACGCGGCCTAGCGTGCTGGTAGCCGTTGCCCTGCTCGGCCGATTGGAGGTGGGAGGAACGTGACTGCAGCGATCTCGGTGTCGGGTTTGGTCAAGGATTCCGGAGCGACACGATCCTCATCGGTCCATGCTGAATGGCGGGTATCGATCGGTAGTGAGCAGGATGGCGTAGCAGGTGACGCGCAACCCCCAGCGCATGACGCCCACGACGAACCCGAACGCGCCACGCGGGTAGCGACCGGTGAAGAGAATCGCAAACCAGGCAAATACAACCACGAAGAAGGCGGCGATGCCGAGGAATGCGAGCACGACCACGTGCGGGATTGCGAGCAGCCACTTCACCAATGGCAGCCACCGCGAGAGCCGCTCGCCGTCGGGACGCTCGATCTGGAGGTGCACCGATTGTTCCTCATCGGTGGAGGGGTACGTGTCACCGAGCAACGCGATGTAGGCGCCGACTCGCGCGGAAAACCGGCTCAGCTCGAGGTTCCAGTCAAACCACCAGCCGGGGTACTTGCGGCGGAAGAGCAGCATCAGCAGCACCGGCACAAACAGCAGACCCGCAGCTCCGAAACCATACGTCGCGGAGTGGCTGCCCACGGTCGAAGACCATTCGGAGTTGGAAAGCGAGCCAAGCACGACCGCAATCGGAATCGCAGTGAACACTCGAAAAAACGTGGTCACCCGATTCAGCGGCCGATCCGGATAATCGATCTCAAGACTGGCGGGGTACGGCGTAGTGTCATTCATGGAGTTCTCCCTCGAAGAGTGTCGCGGGAACTGTGTCGCGGGCGAGTGGATTGGGGCATCGGGGATTACCACACTCCGAAACGCGGACAACCACGAAGCGCCCTCCAGGGTCAGCCGGTGTGACGGAGCGAACCGCGCTGCCCAGCCGGTCGAGCGGCCAGGGAACCGTGGAATCCCGGTCGAGGTCGTTACCGCATGGACGCAGGGGACGCGTGGAGTCCGCGATCCGGGCGAGCGCATGTTCGGCGGTGCCACCGCTGCCACCGAGGGCACCATCGCAGCCGTCGTCAGCATCGCCGTAATGATCCAGGCCATCGTTCTCGCAGCCCTTGAGTTTCGGGCCTGGCACGAGGGATCCCCCAGCGTCCTGGGCCCCATGTCCGACGGCTCCACACGCGGAGGCGCGGCACGATCAGGCCCGCGGTGGCGCCGCTGAGCTTGGCCGAAGCCCGACCGGGACGTCATGATCCACGCGATGGCCACATCCAGTTCCACCACGGCAGCGATCAGCGCCCGCGATCTTACGAAGCGATACGGATCGACCGTCGCGCTGGACTCGCTGGATCTCTCCATTCCCGCGGGGGAGGTGTACGGCTTCCTGGGCCCGAACGGTGCCGGGAAGACGACGACGATCCGGCTGCTGCTCGGACTTCAGCGGCCCACGTCTGGCACGGCTCAGCTGTTCGGTTCGGACGCGTGGCGGAACCCCGTCGGGGTGCACCGCAAGCTCGCCTATGTGGCCGGCGAGCCACAGCTTTGGCCCGCGCTCACCGGCTGGGAGTGTCTCCAGTTCCTTGGCCGGTTGCACGGCTCGGTCGACGACGCCTACCGGCAGGCGCTGATCGAGCGATTCCACTTCGAGCCGGACAAGCGGGTTCGGGACTACTCCAAGGGCAACCGACAGAAGATCCAGCTGATCGCGGCCTTCGCGACCCGGCCGGAGCTCCTGCTCCTTGACGAACCGACGAGCGGGTTGGACCCGCTGATGGAGGCTGCATTCCGCGAGACGGTCGCCGAGGCCCGAAAAGACGGATGTACGGTGTTTCTCTCGTCGCACATCCTCAGCGAGGTCGAGGCGCTGTGTGATCGGGTCGGCATCCTCAGCCAGGGCAAGCTCGTCGAGGAAGGAACCCTGGCCGAGCTCCGGCATCTGTCCCAGCACGTGGTCGAAGCCACCTTCGCCGGCGAGCCTCCGACGATCGAGCTGCCCGGCGTCACCGTGCAGCGGGCCGGGCCGGCGGCCCTTCACTTCGCGGTTCGCGGCTCCGTGGGCGACCTGATCGACGCGCTGGCGGGAACGGGCGTGGTCTCCCTGGTCAGCCGCGAGCCGTCCCTGGAAGAGTTGTTCCTCGCGCACTACAACCACGGTCGCGAACGTGGCTGATCGGAGCCGAAGCCGTGGGACGGCCTGGTCGATCCTGCAGAACACGCTGCGCCTAGAGCGCGTGCGGCTGGCGGTGATCGGCCTGATCATGGCGTTGAACGCCGTGGGCAACGTGATCGGCTATCGCGACACCTATCCGGACGAGGCCTCGCGTCAGCAGTTCGCCGCGGCGTTCCAGGGCAACCTTGCACTGCGCCTCTTCTACGGCATCCCCCGAGATCTGGCGTCCGTGGGCGGGTACGTCGAGTTCCGCGTCGTCGCGATAGTGGGAGTGCTGGCTGCGGCGTGGGCGGTGTTCGCTGCTGCCCGTGCGCTGCGCGGAGAGGAGGACGCCGGTCGCTGGGAGCTCGTACTGTGTGGCGCTATTACGCGCTCCGGTGCGACGGCGCTGGTGCTGGCGGCGCTCCTGCTCGAGTGCGGCGCCCTGTGGCTGGTGACCGCGGCGTCGCTATGGCTGGTGGGGACTATCCCGGGCGACCTCACCACGGGGCAGGCGATGCTGATCGCCGCCGCCGTCATCCTGCCGGGCGTGCTGTTCGCGGCGCTGGGCGCGCTGGCGTGCCAGGTCGCGGGGAGTCATCGCGGCGCCCAGGCGATCGGCGGAGCCCTGATCGCGGTTGCCCTGCTCCTGCGCATTGCCGCGGACCTGGCCTCGGGCGCCGGCTGGCTGCGATGGCTGACGCCCTTCGGCTGGGCCGAGCAGCTCCACCCCGTCACCGGAGCACGCACCTGGGTGATGCTGCTGTTCGTGGTCGGAGCGCTGCTCGTGGGCGGTGCCGCCCTGCTGATCGCCGCACGCCGCGACCTGGGTGCGAGCCTCGCTCCCCGCTACGCCGCGCGGTCGCGCGACCGGCTGCTCGGCTCGACCAGTCGGCTGGCGGTGCGCACCGAGCTTTCGACCCTGCTGGTCTGGGTGGTCGCTGCCGGCGCATTCGCCGCGATCCTCGGCGCATTCGCCAAGAGCATCGCCGACCAGGCGAGCAAGATTCACCTGCACGCGTTCACGCAGGTGACCACGGCACGCGGGTATCTGGCCCTCAGCTTCGTCTTGTTCACGCTCGCCGTGTCGCTGTTCGCCACCAGCCACATCAGCGGCATCCGCGACGACGAGGGCTCGGGTCGCCTGGAGACGCTGTTCGCCCTGCCCATCGCACGGCGCTCGTGGCTCGCCGGTCGGCTCGCGGTTGCGGCGGGATCGAGCGTCGCCCTCGCCCTGCTGATCGGCCTCCTGGCGTGGGCCGGAGCAGCCAGCCAAAGCTCAGGGGTCAGCCTCGGCTCGCTGGTCGAGGCCGGAGCGAACTGTGTGCCGGCCGCCTTGTGCTTCCTCGGGCTGGGCGCGTTGCTCTTCGCCACGCTGCCTCGGCTGAGCGGGGGCGGCGCGCTTGCGCTTGTGGGCGTTGCATTCCTCTGGGAGCTGCTGGGAGCACTGGTCGGCGCGCCCGCCTGGCTGCTCGCGCTTTCACCGTTCCACCACGTTGCCGCAGTGCCGCAATCCGCATTCGACGCGCAGGGTGCGCTCGCCATGATCGCGGTGGCGGTGGGCGCGGGAGTTGCAGCGGTCGAGGTGTTCATCCGCCGGGATCTCCTGTCAGGATGAGCGACGCGATGCAAGCGATGGTCCTCACCCAACCCGGCAAGCTCGAGATGCGCACGGTCGCGAGTCCTACAGCCGGTCCGGGCGAGATCGTGATCGAGGTGGCAGCGTGCGGCGTGTGTCGCACCGACCTGCAGATCCTCAAGGGTGACATCCCTCTCCGAAAGGTGCCGCTGATTCCCGGACACCAGATCGTCGGCCGGATCGCGGGAACCGGCGAACGGGTCGGGCTCGCGTGGCTCTGGGGCGCGTGCGGCCACTGCAAGTACTGCCTCGGGGGACGCGAGAACCTCTGCCAGCTCGCGCAGTTCACCGGTTGGACGGTCGACGGGGGCTACGCAGAGCGCGTGGTCGCGCGCGAGGACTACGTGTATCCCCTGCCCGAGGGCGTCAGCGACACGGAAGCGGCGCCGCTGCTGTGCGCGGGCATCATCGGGTATCGCGCGCTACGCCTGAGCGGGATCGTGCCTGGCGGGCTGCTGGGACTGTTTGGCTTCGGCTCGTCGGCCCACCTCGCGATTCAGGTCGCTCGCCACTGGGGCTGCGAGGTCGCGGTGTTCTGCCACCGGGAGGGGGAACGGGAGCTGGCGGCCGCGCTGGGCGCCGCGTGGGTGGGCGGGTACGACGACCTGCCGCCGGCTCCGCTGGACGCGGCCGTCACGTTCGCTCCGGTCGGCTCGGTGGTCGTCTCTGCCCTGCGGGCGCACCGGCCCGGGCGGCACCGTCGCCGTCAACGCGATCCATCTCGATCGCGTTCCCGAGTTCTCGTACGACCTCCTATGGCGCGAGCGCAGCCTGCGGTCGGTTGCGAACTTCACCCGTGCCGACGCGCGGGCGTTCATCGACCTGGCCGCCGAGATCCCAATCCGGCCCGAGACCACGGTGTTCGACCTCGCGGACGCCGGAGATGCGCTGCGGCTGCTTGACGCGGGCGAGATCCGAGGCTCCGCAGTGCTGCGGATACCTCCGCGGTGACAGCGGCCCAGGCCGCATCGGCGCCGCTCGACGTCGCCCGGGCGAGCCGGCTGCCGGCCGAGGAGGTGCTCGAGCGGTTGGCTACCCGTTCCGAGGGCCTGAGCTCGGTGGACGCGGCCGACCGTCTGCGGGCGTTGGGCGCGAACGTACTGCTGACCCACCGCGTGACCGCACTCGGAGTGCTCAAGCGGCAGCTGCGAAACCCGCTGCTGTTCCTGCTGCTCGGCGCAGCCGTGATCTCTGGGCTAACCGGGGACCCGGCGGATGCGGTGATCATCGCGGCGATCCTGGCACTCAGCGTCGGGCTTGGCTTCGTCAACGAGTACCGTTCCGAGCGAGCGGCCGTCGCTTTGCACGACAACATCCGCCATCAGACTCAGGTGAGACGCGACGGCGTCGACGCAACGCGTCGACGTTCGCGAGCTCGTCCCCGGGGACATCGTCACGCTGGGCATCGGGAACGTCGTCCCGGCCGACATCCGACTGCTGGAGGCGACGCACTTCGAGTGCGACGAGGCGGTGCTCACCGGCGAGTCGATGCCGGCCGCGAAGTCGGCGCATGCCGCGCCTGGCGACGAATCGGATCCGGTCCGTCCAACTGCGCGTTCATGGGCACGATCGTGCACCAAGGATCGGCTCGTGGAGTGGTGGTCTCGACCGGGTCGGCGACCGCGTTCGGCCGGATCGCAGTCGCGCTCGGTGCGCCGCCGGCATACACGGCGTTCCAGATCGGGCTGAACGAGTTCTCGCGGCTGCTGGTCTGGATCGCGGGCATCCTCACCGTCTCGATCTTCGTCATCAACGTCGCCATGTCCAGGCCGGTGATCGACGCCGTGCTGTTTTCCCTGGCGATCGCGATCGGTATCACCCCGCAGCTGCTACCGGCGATCGTCAGCGTCAGCCTCGCGGCGGGGTCGCGAGGGCTGGCGCGTCGCAAGGTGCTGGTCAAGCGGTTAGTCACGATCGAGGACCTCGGCAACATCCGGCTGCTCTTCACCGACAAGACCGGCACCCTGACGGAGGGCATCGTCACGTTCGCGGAGTCGCTAGATGTGGCCGGTGTCGCGTCGCCGGGCCCGCTGGCTCTGGGGCGGGTCTGCAATGAGGCGATCCTCACGGCCGACGGGCCGGTGGGAGGGAACCTGCTCGACCAGGCGCTGTGTGCCGCGGCGGGCGTGGACGGGTCACCGGCGTACGAGCTGCTCGGACTGCTGCCGTTCGATCACGATCGGCAACTGGTGTCGGCCACGGCCCTGACGCCGGCCGGCGGTTTCGCGCTCGTCACGAAGGGAGCGCCCGAGGCGGTGCTGCGCCGGTGCGTGGACCTGCCCGAGGAGGCGACGTCGACGGTGGAGCGCCTGTTCGCGGAGGGCGCCCGGGTGGTGGCCGTCGCCATACGGGAGGTGGGCGACGCCCGCGCTCCGCGTCCTGAGGACGAGCGCGATCTGCACCTGGCCGGGTTCCTCACCTTCACCGACCCGCCCAAGGCCGACGCCGGCGAGTCGATCGCCAAGCTCGCTGCGCTCGACATCGCGGTCAAGATCATCACCGGCGACAACGGCACCGTCGCGGCCAAGGTGTGCGGCGACATCGGGATCGAAATTGAGAGCCGTCCTGACCGGCGCCCAGATCGAGAGCCTCGACGACGACGAGCTGTCCGACGCCATCCCTGCGACGACCGTGTTCGCCCGGGTCAGCCCCGATCAGAAGTCGCGGATTATCAAGGTCGCACGCCGGCGGGGGGATGACGTGGCTTTCCTCGGCGACGGTGTCAACGATGCGGTCGCCCTGCACGCGGCCGACGTGGGCATATCGGTCGATTCCGCGACGGACGTCGCCAAGGACGCTGCCGACATCGTGCTGCTCGACAAGAACCTGGGTGTGCTCGCGGACGGCGTCGTTGAGGGCCGGCGGATCTTCGCCAACACGATGAAGTACGTGCTGATGGCCACCTCCTCGAACTTCGGCAACATGTTCAGCGCTGCCGGTGCGTCACTGTTCTTGTCCTTCCTGCCGATGCTGCCCTCGCAGATCCTGCTGAACAACTTGCTCTACGACGTCGGCCAGCTCGCGATCCCCACCGACAACGTCGATCC
Organism: uncultured Actinomycetes bacterium; assembly: GCA_963766445.1. Taxonomy (GTDB): domain Bacteria; phylum Actinomycetota; class Thermoleophilia; order Gaiellales; family JAICJC01; genus JAICYJ01. The sequence continues at coordinate 47,627 of CAVXZW010000024.1, forward strand.
CGAGACGGTGGCTCGCCCCGCGGCGTGGGACATCGGCTTCGTGCGCCGATTCATGGCCGTGTTCGGCCCGGTCAGCTCGATCTTCGACTTCCTCACGTTCTTCGTCATGCTGACCGTGCTCAACGCCAGCCATGCCGAGTTCCGCAGCGGCTGGTTCATCGAGTCACTCGCGACCCAGACGCTGGTCGTGTTCCTGATCCGGACCCGCCGGGTGCCGTTCTACCGGAGCAGGCCGAGCCGGGCGATGATGATCACGCCGACGGCGATGGCGCTGGTGGGCGCGATGCTGCCCTTCAGCCCGGCGGCGCACCTGCTCGGCTTCACAACGCTCCCGGTCGCGTTCTTCCTGATCCTGGTCGCGATGGTGTTGGCCTACCTGGCCCTGGTCGAGGTCGTCAAGAGCCGCTTCTACGCCCGCGAGCTACGACGGATGCAGGCGGTGCCGGTGACCACACATGAGCAGCGACTCACCCGGCGCATTCGCCGACGGGCCGGGCTCTTCATCCGGCACGAGTTCGCGCATCTGCGGTAGCCGGGCTGCCCGCGAGCGCAGGCATAGGCGCCTCAGGACGGCCAGTCCCTGGTTGCGCCATGCGCAGCCGCCACCACCCGTCTGAGGGGCCGCCGGTCGTGACATCCGGGTCGAGCAGGAAGTTCAACCGGGTCGACCCCGGCACCAGCTGGAACTCTGCGGTTCCCCGGTTCGAGAACGGGCGACGGTATTCCCGCAGCCCGGCCCCGCGCCGACGGCGGCCTGGCGGTTGGCATTCGTCAACCGAGCGCGCGGCGCACGCCTCGCGCGATCTCGATGTCCTCGCGCGCCCGTATCGCAAAGACGCGCACGCGCGCGTCCGCCGAGCCGATCTCGGCGTCGAGCTTCGCGGCGCTGTTTCGGTCGGGTGCGACCGCGACGCCGAGGAACCCGAGGCCATCGGCGGCGCGGGAGCGGATGCTGGCGGCGTTCTCGCCGACGCCGCCAGTGAAAACCAGCGCGTCGAGCCCGTGCATCGCCGACGCCATCGTCGCGATGCCGGCCCTGAGGCGGTGCAGGTATGCGGCGACCCCGAGCTCGGCCCGGGCGTCGCCGCTCTGCTCGGCCGCGAGTACAGCTTCCATCTCGGCGCTCCCGGTCAGGCCGAGCAGGCCGGAACGGTGCTCGAGCGCGTCCTGGAGCTCGGAGGACGGCACGTCCGCGTGATCGACAAGCCAGAGCACCAGCCCGGGATCGACGGAGCCGGATCGGGTCGCCATCACCAGTCCCTCGAGCGGGGTGAAGCCCATGGTGGTGTCGACCGACCTGCCCTGTGCGACGGCGGCGAGGGACGCGCCCGCGCCGAGATGGCAGGTGACGATCCGCATGGCTTCGACCGGTTGTCCGCTGAGCTCCGCTGCACGGGCCGAGGCGTAGGCGTGTGAAAGGCCGTGGAAGCCGAACCGGCGGAGGTCCCATCGTGTGCGCCACTCAGCGGGGAGGGCGTAGGTGGCGGCGGCGGCGGGGATGGATGCGTGAAACGCGGTGTCGAAGCAGCCCACCTGTGGAATGCCGGGCAGGAGCCGGGCGACCACCTCGAGCACACGAAGCGCGACCGGCTGATGGAGCGGCGCGAGGTCGACCAGCGCGTACAGCTGCCGGAGCACTGCCGCGTCGATCACGGTCGGGTCGACCAGCTCGCTGCCACCGTGGACGATGCGGTGGCCGACGGCATCGACGTGGCCGCCACGCTCGAACTCGGCGCGGAGCGCCGCCTCGTCCACGTGCCCGGGCTGGAGCGGAACGTCCGCGGCATGGTGCAGGTGGTCGTGCTCGTCGAGCAGCGACAGCTTGAGGCTGCTCGAGCCGGCGTTGACGACCAGGATGCGCACTCAGCCGCCGGCGGGATGCGGCCACGTCCAGTCCCGCACCTCGGGAGGATCGAGGCCCTCGATCTGCGTATGGGCGCGGCAGCGCAGGCGCTCGTCGGCGAGGCGCTGGCGCAGCTCCGCGGCATGCGACCCCAGGCCCGGCACGCGGTCGATCACGTCCATCACGAGGTGGAACCGGTCGAGGTCGTTGAGCATCACCATGTCGAACGGCGTGGTGGTCGTGCCCTCCTCCTTGTATCCCCGGACGTGCAGGTTGTGATGGTTGGTGCGCCGGTACGTGAGACGGTGGATCAGCGTCGGGTAGCCGTGGTAGGCGAAGATGACCGGTCGATCGACGGTGAACAACGTGTCGAAGTCGCGATCGGTGAGCCCGTGGGGATGTTCGCTGTCGGGCTGGAGCCGCATCAGATCGATGACGTTGATCACGCGAACCCGCAGGTCAGGCAGCTCACGGCGGAGGATGTCGACGGCGGCCAGCGTCTCCAGAGTGGGCACGTCGCCGCAGCAGGCCATCACCACGTCCGGGTCGCCCTCGTCGTTCGAGGCCCACTCCCAGATGCCCAGCCCGCGGATGCAGTGCATGACGGCGTCGTCGATCGAGAGGTAGTTGAGCGCAGGCTGCTTGCCGGCGACGATCACGTTCACGTAATCGCGCGACTCCAGGCAGTGGGCGGCCACGGACAGGAGGCAGTTGGCGTCCGGCGGCAGGTAGACGCGGATGATCTCCGCCTTCTTGTTCGCCACGAGATCGATGAAGCCGGGGTCCTGGTGCGAGAAGCCGTTGTGGTCCTGGCGCCAGACGTGGGAACTGAGCAGGTAGTTGAGTGAGGCGACCGGTCGCCGCCAGGGGATGCCGCGAGACACCTTCAGCCACTTCGCGTGTTGGTTGAACATCGAGTCGACGACGTGGATGAACGCCTCGTAGCTGGTGAACAGGCCGTGCCTGCCCGTCAGCAGGTAGCCCTCGAGCCAGCCCTGGCACTGATGCTCGGACAGCACCTCCATCACCCGGCCGGTGGTCGCGAGGTGATCGTCGCCCTCGAGCAGCGAGGCATCCCAGGCGCGGTCCGTGACCTCGAACACCGCCGACAGCCGGTTGGATGCCGTCTCGTCCGGTCCGAACAGACGGAACCGGCGGGGGTTGCGCGCGATCACGTCACGCACGTAGGAGCCGAGCACCCGCGTGGCCTCGCTGAACGACGTCGCCGGCGCCGGCACGTCGATAGCGTAGGATCGGAAATCGGGCAGGTCGAGCTGCTCGAGCAGCAGCCCGCCGTTGGCGTGGGGGTTGGCGCTCATCCGCCGGCGCCCGCGAGGAGGGAGGTCGGAGAGCTCGGGCACGAGCGCCCCCTCCTCGTCGAACAGCTCGTGCGGCCGGTAGCTGCGCAGCCACTCCTCGAGCAGCGCAAGGTGACCAGGGTTCGTCCGCACCTCCGCCAGGGGCACCTGATGCGATCGCCAGGTTCCCTCCGCGGGCAGGCCATCCACCAGCTTCGGGCCGGTCCAGCCCTTCGGGGTTCGCAGCACGATCATCGGCCAGCGCGGCCGCTGGGTGCTTCCCTCGACGCGGGCCGCGTGCTGCAGCGACGCGATCTCGTCGGCCACGGCTTCGAGGACACTCGCCATCCGCTCGTGCATGGGCCCGGGCTCGTCGCCGTCCACCCAGTGCACGGTGTGGCCGTACCCCTCCAGCAGCGATGTCAGCTCGCGGTCGCCGATCCGCGCCAGCACCGTCGGATTGGCGATCTTGTAGCCGTTCAGGTGCAGGATGGGGAGCACGGCACCGTCGCCGACCGGGTCGAGGAACTTGTTGGAGTGCCAACCGGTCGCCAGCGGGCCGGTCTCGGCCTCGCCGTCGCCGACGATGCAGCAGACGACGAGGTCGGGGTTGTCGAAGGCGGCCCCGTATGCGTGCGAGAGCGAATAGCCGAGCTCGCCGCCCTCGTGGATCGATCCGGGCGTCTCGGGGGCCACGTGCGACGGGATGCCGCCGGGGAACGAGAACTGCCGGAACAGCTGCCGCAGGCCGTCTTCGTCGCGGCCGATGTGGGGATAGACCTCGCTGTAGGTGCCCTCGAGGTAGGCGTTGGCGACCGCGGCGGGGCCGCCGTGGCCGGGCCCGATCACGTAGATCATGTCCAGATCGCGGCTGCGGATCAGCCGGTTCAGGTGCGCGTAGATGAAGTTCAGCCCGGGAGTGGTACCCCAGTGGCCGATCAGACGCGGCTTCACCTGGCCCGGCTGCAACGGCTCTCGCAGGAGCGGGTTATCGAGCAGGTAGATCTGGCCGACGGACACGTAGTTGGCGGCCCGCCAGTAGGCGTCGATCAGAGCGAGCTCGTCGCGGCTTGCGGCGGTGCCCTCTTGATCGCGCGCGTCCTGCTGGTCTGAACGCTGACTCATTGCACCATCCTCGCGTCGATTGTTACCACGTCCGCACTGGCCCGGGCTGTGCCGGTGCCGTCCTGAGCCTGATCCGGGCGTCCACCGCCTGGCAAGCGTTCGGGCCGCAGATCACCGGGTTCAGGTCGAGCTCTGCGAGTTCGGGAATGTCGTCGGCAAGCTGGGCGATCCGGATCACGATCTCCACTGCGCCGTCGCAATCGGCAGGGGCAGCACCACGGAACCCGGCCAGGAGCTTGCCCGCCGCGCCCTCGGTGACCAGTGCTCTCGCGTCTGCCTCGGAGATCGGCGGTAGTGAAAAGCGCACGTCCTTCACCAGCTCGGCCATGACGCCGCCCAAACCGACGGCGACGACCGGACCGAAGACGGGATCGCGGACGGCGCCGACCAGCAGCTCGACGCCTGGATCGACCATGCGCTGGACGATCACCGGCGTCCCGATCCGGGTGACCTCGTCCCGCACCTTGCCGGCTCCCCTAGCCCGAGCGCGATCGCGCCCAGCTCGGTCTTGTGCACCCCGGGTCGCGCGATCTTCACGGCCACCGGATAGCCAAGCACCCCGGCCGCCTCCACAGCGGCCGCACGCGTGGTGGCGATGCGCTGGGTGGGGCACGGGATCCCGTATGCCTCCAGCACCGTCTGCGTGTCACCCGGATCGAGCCAGACGTCATCGTCGCCAGCGAGTGCCGAGGCGACGATCCGCTCGACGACCGCGGTGTCGACCGGCCGTCGTTCGGCGGGTGGCATCACGGGTGCGTCTCGTAATTGGACGTACTGCACGGCTCTGGCCAGCGCACCGGCCGCTGACTCGGGATAGTCGAACGTCGCGGGCCCGTCGCGGCGGGAGGCTCGCGAGGCTCCCATCACGGCCGCGAGCACCGGCTTGTCGGCGCCGGCTGTTCGAATCACGTCGTCGATCGCCGCGGCGACGTCCTCCGGGTCGGCGATCACGGGCGGCGCGAAGAGCGCGATCACAGCATCCACGTTCGGGTCGGCAAGCAGCAACGGCAGAGCCTTGCGGTAGCTGTCCGGCGGTCGCCGAGCCAAGCATGTCGACGGGGTTTGCGACGCTTGCTTCGGCCGGCAGCAGCGCACGCAGCCGTCGGCGAGACGTGGCCGTCAGCGTGGGCAGCGTGAGTCCGGAGGCGTCGCATGCGTCGGCGCAGAGGATCCCCAGTCCGCCCGCGTTCGTCAGCACAGCGACGCGCGGCCCGGCGGGAAGCGGTTGGCGCGACAGCAACCCTGCAAGATCGATCAGCTGCTCGAGCGTTTGCACCCGGATCACGCCGGCCTGGTGGAACAGCGCATCGACTGCCGTGTCCGAGCCGGCCAGGGCTGCTGTATGCGATCCGGCCGCCTTGGCACCTGCCCTGGTAGCGCCGGCCTTGAGGGCGATCACCGGTTTGTGGCGTGAGACTCGGCGGGCCAGACGCGCGAACTTGCGTGGGTTGCCGAACGACTCCATGTACAGCATCACCGCGTTGGTATCCGGATCGTCGTCCCACCACTCCAGCAGGTCGTTGGAGGACACGTCCGCCTTGTTTCCGACCGAGACGAATCCGGACAGTCCCAGGCCCTTGCGCCGAGCGTGCTCCAGCACCGCGAGCCCCAGCGCGCCACTCTGCGACGAAAAGCCGATGGTTCCCTGTGGGAATGCGCCGGGCGCGAAGGTCGCATTCAGCCTCAGCGCCGGCATGGCGATCCCCAGGCAGTTCGGGCCCACCAATCGCACTCCGCGCGATCGCACCAGCTCCAGCAGGCGGCGCTCCCGCCGCCTGCCGGCACGACCGTTCTCGGAGAATCCGGCCGTGATCACACAGATGCTGCGCGCCCCAGCGTCGAGTGCCTCGCGCACCTGCCCGACGGCAGACGTCCCGGGGACGCACACGACGGCCAGGTCGACCGCTTCGCCGATGTCGGCTATCCGGCTGTACGCAACGTGGCCCGCCACCGGAGTACCCGTCCGGTTGACGGGATGGACAGGCCCGGCGAAGCCCGAATCCAGCATGTTGCGGAACAGCTCACCGCCGATCGATCCGCGCCTCGACGAGGCACCGATGACGGCCACCGATCGCGGTGCCAGCAGGGGCTCCATCGATCGCCGCACGGCCGCGTGGTCGCGGGCGTCGATGCGCTCGCGCAGCTCCGGAGTCGCGGCGATCGGGAACCGCACCCTGACCGTCCCCGAGGCGCCGCTCATCTGGGTCTCGAATCCGGCATCCGAGAACACGTCCAGCATCGGCGCGTCCGCTGCCAGCACCTCCGCCCAGAAGGCGCTGATCCCGGCGTGGTACGCGGCGGCGGCCAGGCATTCGAGCAGGCGTGTGCCGACGCCATGGCCCTGCAGCGCGTCGGTGACTGCGAACGCCGCCTCGGCCTCGGTGCTTCCGGCGATCCGGATGTAGTTGCCGACCGCGACGATTCGCGACCTGCGTCCGAGCCGCTCAACACCGACGTAGGCGCCGGCGTTCGTCCAGTCGGGATCCAGGTGTCGTGTCAGAAAGGCCGCGTCCACGTCTGCCATCCCGTGAAAGCGCAGGTACCGACTGCGCTCGCTGAGTTGGTTGAAGAACCGGCGAAGCGCCGCGGCGTCTGCCGGTCGCGGCGGCCGCAGCCGCAGCGTCCGGCCATCGCGCAGAATCACGTCGAGCGGTATTTGCGCTTCGACGGGACTCGCCGACGCACGATCCGGGGCCTTGTCGAGGCTGTGCACCACCTGCGGATCATCGCGCACCTGACCACAGCCGCCATCCGTGCTCGCGCTGATTCCGAACTGCGGGTTCACGCGGACCCGGAGGAGAACCCGCCGGGACAGTTCGGTGGAAACACCGATGTACGTTGCCGCCGCAGCAGAGACGCTGTGCCGATGACGACGCTCTCGGAGCCCGGGCCCGCCACGTCGACTCTCTCCGATCACGCGCCGGCCGCTCAAGGATTGACCTCCGTCGAGGCGGAGCATCGACTCCAAGTCGAGGGACCGAACGAGCTGGGCGAGCAACCGACGGTCGCCACTGCCGGGGGATGTGCTCAAGCAGCTGACCCACCCGCTCGCGCTGCTGCTCTGGCTCGCCGCCGCGCTTGCCTGGCCTACCAGCGGGCCGACGCTGGCGATGCGGACATGCTGGTCGTCGGATCCCGTGGCCGCGGCGGCCTCACCGGTACACTCCTGGGTTCGGTCAGCCAGGATTTGCGTCGCACGCACACTGCCCGGTCGCCGTAGTCCGATGATCGAGCCCAACGGACCGAACGATGCGCGGGCCAGCCTCGCAGCATCGTCCGGACCTGACGTATACGGCTCCGCCGATGCGGGAAAACACGGACGCGAGATCGGAGTCGTCTCCGATGATGATCCCCAGTCGAAGCGCCGATCATGAGGACATGATTGTTGTCGGCATCGATGGCTCGGAGGGCGCGGCGCGAGCGTTGGAGTTCGCGGCGAAAGAGGCGACGCTACGGGGGCGCGGACTGCGTGTCGTGGCAGTTTGGCATGTCCCGGTGCCCGCGTACTCGGCCGGGATGCTGGCCCCATCCTTCTCGATTGATGAGTTCGAGCACTCGATGAAGGCCGCGGCCGACCGTCAGGTGTCAGAAGTGCTCGCCGCATATCCAGATCTACCGCACGAGCTGGTGGTCCAAGAAGGCAACGCTGCTCATGTCCTGCTCGAGCAGTCGAGTGGAGCGGACATGCTTGTGCTCGGCTCGCGCGGCCTGGGTGGTTTCCGCGGGCTGCTGCTCGGTTCCGTGAGTCAGCAATGTGCACACCATGCGACCTGCCCGGTGGTCATCGTTCCACCCGTCGGCGGGTGAGGCACATGAGCATGGCACCGCCGAGTGGGATCCGCAAGGCGACCTCGGTCGTCATTGCTGACCGTCGCGACTTCGACCGACTGGCCTTGGAGATCCTCTGTCAGCATCATCCTGATGTGACGGTCGTCGCCAGCGTCTCGACGATCCCAGACGCCGTTCTTGCGCTCGCGCGCATCGAACGCGGTGTGGTGCTAGTCGGACGCCAACTCCTTTCCACGAGCGGTCCGAGATCCGTCGCACGGCTACGAGAAGCTGGCGCCGTCCGCGTTGTGCTGGTCGGTACCGGTGAGCCGAATCAGGGGCAGCTGGAAGCGATGCGAGTAGGAGCCGACGGAGCCCTTCAGCGTGATGGGGAAGCCACAGCTCAGCTGGGAGTGCTGGCCGGCGAGTCGGGCACGGTGCCTCGCTGGGTCGACGATCGGACCGACACGCCACACCCGGAAGGCTAGCTTCGACGGTTAGTGGTTCGCAGCGTCGGCGATGACCGGTACAGACACTCTGACCTCAGTTCCGCCGGTGGTGGGCGAACGGATCTCAAGCGTGCCACCCATCAGCTCCACACGCTCCTGCATCCCAATCAGGCCGAAGCCCGCGGTGCCACGCTGCTCGCCCATGCCGGCGCCGTTGTCCGCGACCCGTACGTCGATGGTCTCATCGCCCTCGATCACGGAGACCACGACCCTGCTCGCCCCTGAGTGCTTGATCACGTTGTTCAGTGCCTCCTGAACGACACGGTACAGCGCGTCCTCGAGCGATGCCGACAGCCGGTGTGTCCGCCGGCCACATTCGAATGCGAGGTCAACGTTCATCTCAACCTCGAGATCGCTCACGCCACCGAGCCGATGCACGAGGTGCTCGAGTGCAGGCTGAACTCCGGCCTCATCGAGAATCGGGGGCCGCAGGTCGTTGATGAGTTGCCGGAGCGAAGCGATGCCAAGCGTGATCTGCTCGACCGCCTGGTCGAGCATACGCTCGACCTTCTCCCGGTCCTCGGTGCGCGCGCGCCGAGGACAGAATCAGCTTCAGGCTGGCCAGATCCTGCAGCGTCTCGTCGTGCAGCTCACGCGCCCAGCGTCGGCGTTCACCCTCCGACGCTTCGATACCACGGCGCGCGCGATCCTCGGCCACATTGCGACCAGTGGCCACCGCGGTTGCGCCGCTGCTGGCGAACGCGTCCAGCAGCCGCTCAGCATCAGCGGAAAATCGATTCGCACCCGACTCCGGATCAAGCGCGCCAAGCAAGCCGACCACGGTCCCCCGGAACACCAGCGGCACGAGCAGCGCTGCCCGCGCATCGATCCCCTCCACGACCTTGACTGTGTCGCCCGGCTCGGCAACCAGATGTACAGCCCGTCGGCGCTCGAGGGCGGCCGCCGCTGGCGTTCCCCACACGTGCACGACCTGATGCTCGAGCGACCGCTCCAACTCGCCGGCAACTGCATCGATCGTCAAACGGCCGCCGGATTCAAGTGCGACAAACATCGAGCGCGCGCCGACAAGCGCCCGTCCCGTTTGACGATCAGTTCCAGGATCCGGTCGAGGTGCGTTTCGCCACCGACCGCCCGCGCGACCGCGAGCGCCGCCTCGAAGCCGGCGACAGCTCGCTGGAGCTCATCGCGGCGCTCGGTCGCGTCCCGGTACAGGCGCGCGTTTTCGATGGCAAAGCCCGCCCATTCGGCGAGCACGACCAGAGCCTGCTCGTCCTCAGCGGTGAACTCGCCTTCGTGCTTATCGGTCAGGTAGAGATTTCCGAACACCGAGCCGCGAATACGCACCGGCACGCCGACGAAGGTGGCCATAGGTGGATGGCCGGACGGGAACCCGTACGATCGAGGGTGGCTGCCGACATCTGCCAGCCGCAGTGGCTGCGGGTCTGAGATCAGCACCCCGAGCACGCCGTGGCCCTGCGGCAGGTCCCCGATCTGGGCGCGAGTCTGCTCATCGATGCCCAGAGTCAGGAACTGCTCGAGCCCGTCGCCGTGCTCGTTGAGCACGCCGAGTGCCGCGTACCGAGCTCCCGTCAGATCACAGGCTGCCTCCAGTACAGACCGGAGCACGGTTTCCAATTCAAGTTCGGAGACGATCGACCGGCCGACGTCCAACAGGCGCCGGAGTCGCACCTCGTCGAGCGCTACGCCCACCTCATTCATCTCGGAGATGCTGCTCACCTCGATCCTCTTAGACCTAGTGCCTTTCGAGCATCCCTTGGTCGATCGCATACTGCACGAGTTCCGATCGCGCCTTGAACCCCAGCTTCTGCATGATATGCGCTCGATGCGTTTCAGCGGTGCGCGTTGAGATGTACAGCTTGGCGGCGATCTCCTGGTTGGTGTGCCCCTGGGCAAGCAGCAGCAGCACCTCGCGCTCGCGGTCGGAAAGAGGGTCTCCAGCGGCTCGTTCGCGTTCCTCCACGTCCGCCTGCATGAGTCGCGCTCCCAGTTCGGGGTGGAGGTAGCGGTTGCCGGCCGCCACTTCGCGCACCGCGGTGGCCAGCTCCTCCTCGGCGGCGTCCTTCAGCACGTAGCCGCGGGCGCCATTTGCGAACGCATGCCTGACGTGGTGGGCGTCATCCTCCATCGAGAGGATCAGGATTCTCGCCTCGGGCGCCTCTGTCCGCAGCTGCCCGATCGACTCGACCCCATCGCCATCTGGAAGCCGCACATCGAGCACGATCAGGTCAGGCGCATGGCGGCGCGTCTTGAATACGGCGTCGCGGATGTCGCCAGCCTCATCGACCACCTCCAGCCCGTCCTCCGCCTCGAGCAGCATGCGAAGGCCCGCGCGAACGACCCGATGGTCGTCGACCAGCAGGATTCGCAGCGGCTGTTCAGCGCTCGCCATGGGTCGATTATGCCGGATCACCCGTGACTTGACGCCGGCCGGACGGACGGCGAATCCAGCCGAGCGGCTACCGACCCTGGGGGACTCGCTGTCCGTGGGCCTGCCGGGTCGGTGGACATGCCCATGCTTACTGCGAGAAAGCCGCATCAAGCCAGGTGCGATCTGCGGATGCATCTCCTGCTCACCAGGAGGATGATGAGCCGAAACCGACGAGGAGGAATCGATGTCGAAGACAGTTGTTCTAGGGTTGGACGGATCGGCCGATTCGGTTCGGGCGATTCCGTACGCGACCGAGCTCGCCGGCGAGGACGGGCGCATCATCGTCGTGCACGTCCGCGAGCTCCTGGTGGGGCGTGCCGGCGGACTGCCGCTGAACGCCAACGAGGACGAGATCGAGGCCGAGGTGCGACGCCAGGTCAAGGACCTGATCGACAGCGGTGTGAGCACCGAGGTGAAGGTGATCTCCTCGGTGGCCGGCGGCCCGGCGCACGTGCTGGCTGACGTCGCCCGCGACCAGCACGTCGACATGATCGTGGTCGGGACTCGGGGTCGCCGCCAGGTTACGAGCCTGATCCTCGGCAGCGTCACCCATCGCCTGCTGCATATCGCTCCGTGCCCCGTGCTCTCTGTTCCTCCGGAATCGAGTGGAACTGACGCGGATACCGCGGATTCTGCGGCGGTCGCAGGAAAGGCGTAATGAAGAGCGGGAGCGTGGGCCGTCCCGATGTCACGATCGGAGCTGCCCACGCTCCCACCGAGCGTCCTCCGAGTGATGCGGGCCTCGGAGCGAACGCCGCGTTGCCGGCACGGCGACTTCCGCTGACCGCGACGGCCGCCTTGGCGGGAGTGACGCTTGGTGGGATCCTCTGGGCGGCCGGCAATCCCGCCGCTGCGCGCGGTTGCTGGGCGATCACGACGCTCGCACTGTTGGTTCCGCTCAGCTGGTCGGTACTTCGATCGATAACCCACGGCGACTTCGGGGTCGACGTGATCGCGCTGCTTTCGATGGCCGGGGCGCTCGCCGTCGGGCAGTACCTCGCGGGCGCGGTCGTAGCCGTGATGCTTGCCGGCGGCAACGCGCTCGAGGGCTACGCGCAATCTCGGGCTAGCCGCGAACTGTCGCTCCTGGTGTCGCGGATCCCGACCACAGCGAACGTGCGTGACGGTGACGAGGTCGTGATGGTCCCCATCGACCGTGTCGTTGTGGGCGACAGGCTCGTCGTGCGCGCCGGCGAGGTCGTTCCGGCCGACGGCACGCTGCTTTCCGGACACGCAGTTGTCGACACGGCAGCGCTCACCGGGGAGCCGCTGCCGGTGCATCTGCAGCGAGGGGACGACCTCGCCAGCGGCTCGATCAACGCCGACGCGGCGATCGAGATGGCCGCCACCCGGGCGCCGCGTGACAGCACATTCGCCGCATTGGTCCGCCTGGTCCGAAACGCTCAGCAATCCCAGGCGCCCTTCGTACGCATGGCCGATCGATATGCGGGGGTCTTCCTGCCGGTCGCGCTCGCCATGGCCGGTTTGGGATGGGCGATCTCGGGCGACCCAGTGCGCGCGGTGGCCGTGCTGGTGATCGCGACCCCTTGCCCTCTGATTCTGGCCGCACCGGTCGCCCTCGTGTCGGGCGTCTCCCGGGCGGCGCGGGCCGGAGTGATCGTCAAAGGCGCGGCCGTCATCGAGCAGCTCGCGTCCACCCGCACGGTCATGCTCGACAAGACCGGCACGCTCACCCTGGGTGTGCCGACGGTCGACCGCATCGAACCCTTCGAGCACGTCGGTGAGAACGAGTTGCTCCGGCTGGCAGCGTCGGCCGACCAGGCGTCGGCGCACGTCGTCGCCCAAGCGCTGGTGACCGAGGCGCGGTCACGCGGGCTCGAACTGATATTCCCCCAGAATCTGCTGGAAGTGCCTGGGCAGGGCCTGGCCGGTGTCGTGAACGGGCATCGGGTGGTAGTGGGCAGCCCCGCATTCGTGCTCTCAATGGGGTTCCAGCCTCCCCACTTCACGCCCGGTGCCGGCGTCGTGCCGGTTGTTGTCGTTGTCGACGGTGGCATCGCCGGAGTCATCCATGTCAGTGACCGGGTGCGGGCTGACTCGGTTGGGCTAGCCGGCCGTCTGCATGACGTGGGCGTCGACCAGGTGCTGCTGGTGACGGGCGATCGTCCCGACGTTGCCGCGGTGGTCGCGACGGCCGCAGGGATCGAAAACGTCTACGCCGAGATGTCAGCCGAGGCCAAGCTCGAGCTCGTGCGGGCGGTGCGCGCCACGGCACCCGGACATGGCGTCGTCATGGTCGGAGACGGGATCAACGACGCACCCGCGCTGGCGCTGGCCGACACGGGAATCGCGATCGGATCGACCGCAACTGTCGCGACCCAGACGGCCGACGTGGTGATCGTGAGCGATCGCGTCGACCGCGTGGTTGACGCGATCAGGATCGGCAGCCGCTCGATGCGGATCGCTCGGCAGAGCGTGATCGCGGGATTGGGGCTGTCGGTCTTCGGCATGGCGCTCGCGCTCGGCGGCCTGCTCCACCCGGTCGGCGGCGCATTGGCGCAGGAACTGATCGACGTGGCCGTAATCCTCAACGCGCTCCGAGCGCTGCGCGACTGATGACGACCCGATCGGGCCGTCCGCCGATGACTCGTGCCATACGGGAAAACGCGTACACAGGTTGAGAGAAATCCCGCCACCACCTCCGCGTCGCCGCCGATGACTCGCCCACCCAACGCGCCGAGACTGTGACCAGAGGATCCATCACTCAACGGACAGGAAGGAAGAACACCATGCGGCGAGCATTTGAATACGGAGGATTCGTTGCAGCAGTCGTGCTGATCGCCTTCGGCATCGGCGCGATCGTGATGGGCGTGAACGCCCGAGGCACCGTGCACGACTCGCTCGCCCAGGAGCAGATCGTCGGCACACCCGACATGACGCCCCAGGCGATCAAGGCCGAGGCCAAACAAGCCGGCTTGGACGTGTCGTCGATCAGCTTGCCGACCGAGTCGGTCGCGGGGGTGCCGATCAACAACGGCGACCGCGCTCACGCGTTCGCCGGCTACATGCGGATCCATGCGCTCGAGGCGACCGGTGGTCAGACCTACGCGCAGATGCCGCGCTACGCCACCGCCGACGGCAAGGGCACCAACGATCCAGCACAGGCTGTGAAGGTCAACGGGCAGCCGCAGGACAACAGCGCACGGCAGGTGTGGGTGACCGAGACGGCGCTCGCCACAGCGCTTCAGTCGAGCTACATGGCATCGCAGCTGGCCCTGTTCGCCATCGTGACCGGCATCGCACTGCTGCTGTCCGGCATCGGCTTCGCGGTACTCGCCGCGGGCGGCGCGCTGCGCAACCGTGAAAACGCGATCGGGTTCATCCACCGCCGCGCCCACGAGCCCGACCAGGCCGTGACTGCTTAGTACGACCTCGTCACACGACGTGCCTATACGGGGGCCGGCCCAACAGGGCGGCCCCCGTGGTCGTTAAACTGGACCCAACGAGGTTTCCAACAGAGCCACTGACTCCATCAGCAGCAGCCATCCTGGGGGGCGCTGTACGCGAGTCAGCGGGATCGGCCAAGCCGTCGGCGCTGTCATCGGTTGAACCCGGAGGTGAACCGCAGCCAAGCTGCATGGGATGTCAGCCCGCGGGGTGGTGATCGTGCACGACGGCCACCGGGCACACGGCGTGAGCCGTGCACTGCTGGCTGACCGATCCAAGCAGAAGCCCCGTGAACCCTCCATGACCGCGCGACCCGACAACGAGCAACTCGGCCCGGCGAGATTCCTCGAGCAGCGCCTCCGCGGGCGTTGCCCTCACGGGTCACGATGTCGATGGTACTCGCGCGATCAGCGCCCAACACCTCAACGATCTCTTGCCTGGCGGCATCGAAGGCACCCTGCCGAAGTGCAGATCCATCTATGCCCACGACGATCATGGGCGCAGTCTCGCAGGTGCAGCGCCGGCCCGCGTCCGGCCTGCCACAGATCCAGGCTATGGCAAAGCCACGGCGGCTCAGGGACATCGACGCCGACGGCAGAGATGCGGATTGTCCGTAGCCGAAATCGTGGCACACCCCGAAGCCGACACTCGTCTCTGACGAGCAGACTGAAGTGGACAAGGAGGAAACCATGATGAGAAAGCGCCAGATAGCCGTCATCGCCCAGATCCGACCAGGAAAGCGAGCGGAGCTGAAGCAGCTCATTCGTCTGGGACCGCCCTTTGACCTCGCAGAGCACGGGTTCACGCGACACGAGGCGTTCCTCGGCGACAACGACCTCGTGCTGATCTTCGAGGGCCCAAGACCGGCCACGGACACGCAGCGCCTCGTTGCGACGCTCGCCGCGGACCAGCTCGCGAGGCTCGGCACGCTGGTAACGGCGCCACGGATGCTGAGCGAGTCCTACGAGTGGCACTCCGAGCTTGACGCCGCCGCCTCGCCCTGACCATGCTCTCGAACTTGCCGTGGAACGTGACTGCGGTGCTCGTCCGCGCGGCGGGTGGCGCGGTCTACGAGCCTGAGCGAGCGGCCGGGTTGGGACTGCGCGATCCGGCGAAGTGTCCGCTTCCGTCGTGATCGAGCCGATCGGCTCGGGGGTGCTCCGGTGTTCGCTACGTCCCCAGTCCTGGGATCACGGTCGAGACGGACGGTGACCAGCGGGATGTCCACCTCCACCCGGTGCCCAGGGGTACTGGGTCGCCCACTTCGCCGCAACTCTCGAGGCGGGCGCGCGTGGTGCTCTGCTGCGCGCTCGGTGGCGAGCCGGGACGCGTCCTTCGCGGCCTCATCGAATCGCACCAGTCCCCTTGCGCTGCGTGCGCCTGACGCCACAGCGGGCCAGCAGCCGGAGGCGAGATGGCCACGCTCCGCAAGCTCTCGGGTGTCCGTTCCGGCCGGCGCTGACGGCCTCGCGTCAGCGGAGCGGCGATGCGGGCGGCTCACGACACGCCGGCGTGGGCCTTCGACGGCTCCAACCGCCGCAGGCGGGGCTGACCAGGCGCGACTTCAGCTGTCGCAAGTTCCATTGCCTTGGGATCAATTGCGGAGCGCCGATCCGCCGATACCCGACATCAACGCCGCAGTGCTGATCGTCAGCGGGGCGCTGGCCGCCGTCTTGCTTCCCACATCCGATCGATCCGGTGCATCCGCGTCAGATACCTCGCCAAGATCGTGGCGGATGTCGGCGGCGGCGGCGGTGGGTCGAGGCGGCTGTGGAGTGCTCGACGCTTGCGGCTGACCCAGAGTTGCACGCGGCGGCGAGGAGAATTATGAGGGCAGCCGTGACGCTACGGATAGGCGAGAGCCCATCAACCCGCGCCCTGCCTGGGTTCGAGGACCACCACGGCCGTCTGTGATCGGCGACGGGCGTAGCCGTCGAGATTCTTGTCCACTGACCGCCACCGGTCCCACAGCTGGGCCCGCTCCTGTCCCGTCGCGGCGTGGGCGACGATCTGGCGGGTCCCGTCGCGGAGGTCAACCCGGGCCTGCGGGTGGGCCTGGAGGTTCAGCCACCACGCGGGCTCACCTTCACCCCAGCCGTTCATCGCCAGGGTCACTAGGTTCGGGCCGTCCTCAAAGTAGCCGAGGATCACCGACCGCTCCTGACCGCTACGGCGTCCGATCGTGGTCAATCGCATCGCGCCCCAACGCTGGGGCCGAGCACGCCACAGGCCAAGCCGGCCGCCGGTGACCCGGACCAGCGCCCGGTGCACCTTCCAGAAGAGCACGATGAACCATCGCGGCGCTAACCACGGCGTCCGCTCACTCTCTCCCGGCGCACGCCCTTCCTCACCGCTCATTACAGACCCCCTCGCAAAGCCGAACATGTGGGGCGATCTCCGACCTCCCGCTACCGAGGATGCCAGCCTCCCCGATCGCTCCGTTACCCGCATCAGGGTTCGCACTGATCCATGGATCAGCGCGCTCGCTGATGGCTCGGCCCGTTGGGTGGTGGATCATGTCGCCATGGAGGGGAATCCGACATGAACGGAATGATCATCTTCGTGAGTGCGACAATCATCGCTGCTGTCGCAATCGTCGTTCGCCGTCGCCGGAGCGGTCCCTAGCACTCCTAGCTCCATGGATGCGCAGAAGACAATCGTGGTGGGAATCGACGGATCGGCAGGCGCACGTGAAGCGCTGCGATTCGCGGTGCAAAGAGGCTCGGCTACGCGGCGACCAGCTTCGCGTCGTCTGGACGTGGCAGATGCCGATCAACATCTACGCGGCAGGCGACCTGATGCCGGTGTTGGACGACGGTACGGCCGAAAGCTCGCACACAGGGAGCTCGACGAGGTGCTCGGAGCTGATTCTGGCGTTGTTGTCGAGTTGCTCGTCGAAGAGGGAAGCGCGGCGAGTGTGCTCGTTCGGGAATCCGAGAACGCCGAGCTACTCGTCGTCGGATCACGCGGGCACGGGGGGTTCGTCGGCCTACTGCTCGGCTCCGTTGGACAGCAATGTGCGGCTCACGCCCGCTGCCCGGTAGTGATCGTCCATCCGGCCGCGCCGGCGTCGGGAGCCTGACCGGATCCGACCGCTGGTCAGGATTTCGCGGAACGTCGCGGGAGCAACGTTGCTCGAGTAGCTCCTACGCAGGCTGACATGGCATAGCCGTCCGTCGCAGTCAGGCGTGTCAGGTTGCGTCGGTGGGCGTGCGCGATCCGGTGATGTCCGCGGCCTGATCGGCGAAGCTCTCGATCGCCGCCCAGTCGCGGGCGTCGGAGGCAGGCATCCAGCTGAACGGGAACCGCAGCCGCTTCGGCTGGACAACGCCGCCGAACACCGCCGTCAGCTCGGGGGTCACCGCCGCACGAGCCAGCGAGTGCTCGAGCTGCACGCGGGCAGCGTCGAACGCCGGCTTCGCGTTCTTCGCTGGCCCCATCCCGAACACGGCGAGCGGCTTCGAAGCCAGCTCCGCGCGATGCCGCGTTAGGAACGCCACAGCGTCGTGATGCCAGCGGCCGATGTACAGCGCGCCACCCAGGACGACCAGGTCGTAGCCACTGATGTCGGCGCGGATCTGCGCGCGCTTCCATCACGTCGACGCCGAAGCCTCGCTCTCGCAGCCGCTCGCCGATCGCATCGGCGACCTCGCGGGTTGACCCGTGCTTGGTTGCGTAGGCCACGAGCGCGATCATGACCGCTCCTCCGCCGGGACGATCACCACGGGGCAGTGGGTGTGCTGCGCACACTGCCGGCTGACCGAGCCCAAAGGAGCCCCCGGAACCCACCCAACCCGCGGGATGCAACCACCAGCATGTCGACGCCTTTGGACTTGTCCACCAACTCAGTGGCAGCGTTGCCCTCACAGCTGGTGCGGATCTCCAGCACGGCGTCGATCCCCCACGCCGCAAGCCCTCGACCGTCTGATTGAGCATTGCCTCCTGCGAGGTCTCCAGCGCGTGCGTACGTGCGCGAACGATCACCAGCGTTGAAGCATCGGTGTCGCAGATCGGTTGGCCCTTTCCCAGCCGATCGAGGACAGGCTTGGCGATCCGATTCGACGCCTCCGAGCATGTTCTCGCAAGGTGGTCCGGATCACGGTCCCGCCCGGGAGAGAGTAGAGGTGATACTCAGCAGCGACGCTCTTGACGGAATCCGGCGTTGCACGTTCCCGTCGGGCCCGCGGCGGTTGATCTCCTCCCCATCGGCGAACCCACGCAGGTGTATCTGGAGGACGACATGCTGCCTGACCTGGTTCCCGAAGCTGGTGGCGGTCGGCATACGCTCGCATGACCAGCCGTCGTAGTGCCTTCCGACCACGAACCGGTGCCGCTCACCGGCGACGGAGATCGGAAGTAGATCTCTCAGCGGTAGCTCCATCCTCAAAGCGTACCGAGAGGACGGTCGGCTGCCTACTGGACGAACCGACGGTGGTGAGTGCGGTGACAAGACGGTGGCGTGGTAGGGATTGGTAGGGAGCGGTAGGAACTCACTGCTTACCCCAGGCTCCGTCCACCGGCCTGAATCGCTTGAACAAGCCAGATCGGGGCAACGGCGGCGACTCGGGTCAGCGGTCAGCGAGGCGTTCGAGCTCGTCCAGGTGATCGTGGACCGCAACGCGGCCAGCCTGATCCGCAATGCTGGGAGAGGCGTATGCGCGCGTCACATTCGGGGCGAAGACCCACCACCCCGGCACCGCACCCGCCAACCTGGCTCCAAGTCTACGAGCCGCCCCACGCTGATGGATAGCCCACTAGCAGCCGTGTCTCGGGACACAGCGGGGACAAAACGGCTACTAGTACTTGCCAACCTTGCAAAGAAAACCCCTATTTGCGGGAAGTTTTCTAAGCGGACGACGGGTCTCGAACCCGCGACCTTCGGCTTGGGAAGCCAACGCTCTACCAACTGAGCTACGTCCGCATATCCGCATGGTTGAGCCAAAAATGCGCTTCGCTGCTCTAACAACCGGTGCGGATTGGTCATTTTAGCGAACCGCCTTGAGGCCGCGCAGCTGCTTCTTCAGCCGTGCCTGGGTCTGTGCATAGCGGTCTTGGTCGCCAAACAGGGGACAGCAAGGTCTGTGTGTCTTCGTTCGCTAGGCGGGTGGGGTCGATACCGAACACCTGGCCGATGGCAAACAGCGACTTGCTGCTGGGCGGGCGACGACCCTGCAGCCATGCGCTCACGGCCTGCGGGGTTCGTCCCAAGCACCTTGGCTGCCTAAGCGCGGTTAGATCGTGCAGCGCCAGCAACTTACGGAGGTTCGCCCCGAATCTAGTGAGATCCATCTTTACCCCTGGCTGACGTTCAGACAATGCACGCGAAGATTAGGAATCACGAGACACTGAGCAATCCAGCTCAAATCGGGCACCCCACCTTGGCGAGGGACGAAGCCACCCTCGCCAAGGTGTGCAGAGCGGGTACGGCAGTGAAGGTCCTGTCGGTTTCACTCGCTCACTCCGTGGCGTCGTCAATGTCTGCGAGACTAGAGCGGTCTCGCGCATCTCGATGCTTGGCCCGCTCAGTCCACCGGAGTCTGCAACGGGGGCGCAACGGGGCGCAAGACCAGAGCATCGAGCACACCACTCAGAACCTGCTGACCGACAGCCCGAATATGCTGGTCCGTATGTGGGTCGAAGGTCAAGCCCGCCCGTGTGAAGTATCACGGGCGAAAGGCGGTGCACTTCAAGGTGCCGATCGATCAGAACACGGTCTCGGCCTACCAGGCCGCGCCCGGCTACTCCAGCGGCATCGCCCCTTGTAACGTGGTAGTCACGATCGTCAATACGCTCGGCGCCGCGCATTAGTTCGGACAGGTCGCGCATCACCGCCCGCGCCAGAAACGAACTTGCCCCATCGGTGCCTTGATGTCGACCGCCCGCGTCCTGGGTGCCAGGTGACGGCTAGTGCGGTAAGCCCTCCTCGTTACGCGGCCGAGTCTGGTGCGTCGGCGCCGCTCGCAGCCTCGAAATACGCGAACGCTTCCTCTGCAGACCCGAACCGTGTGAACATGCCGTTCGCGCCGACTAGGCCGAACAGCCGATCAGGCGGCGTTCCTTCGGCGATCACGATGCCGACCTGCTCGCAGTCGTGCTCGTGGGCGTAGTGCTCAGCCTTGACCAGCACGCCAAGCGTCGAGGAGTCGAGGAACGTCGTCGCGCTGAGGTCGATCACCACGGTGGTACCGGTGCGAAAGATCGCCCGCAGCTTGTCGCGCAGATCCTGCGCGGTCGACATGTCGTGCTCGCCCTCAAGCGAAACCAGCCAACGATCGCCCGGCAGGTCGCTGATAACGGTGTGGCCATAGCGCCCCGAACCCATGAGTCAGCCCTCCCAGACTGGCGACAGTTTACCGGAGAGGCTGGGCACGGAGAGAGCCTCTCCCGTGCTCGGCAGCTGCTTGACCGAACGCCGACGTTATACAGCGCAAATCCGCCAAGGTCAATCAAAATGAGATCGTTCGCCCGGTTTGCCCGCCCGGGGTAGCGGGAATCCCGTGCAATGGCGTGCCGTGACCTGCCCGGTCGGAGCGCGCTGAAGGGCGGCAGGAGCCGTTGCCGTGATCTGTCGCCCTTCACACGACGTAAATCGGCCAGCCTGGTGGTCTAGGGAGCCACACGAGGCTGGCCGTTGTCTGCGCGGCTCGTCCTCTTGTCGACCCTTAGCCATTGTTGGCGGGCCGCCGAGACGGGACCCGTTTTCAATCGGCGTCCGGCCCGCTGGTTAGCGTCCTTCCATGCTGGAGCACGCCAATCGCGACAGAGGGTTTGAGCTCCTTGAACTGAATGGGTGCGCGGACGGTCCGGGCCCAGCATGGAAAGGGCGACCGCTACCGCATAGTGTCCGGATTGGCCCGGACGGAGCCGTTCAGTCGTCCGTCAGCACATCGGATCGAAGAAACTCGCGGTGCGCCTGCATACCCTTCACTGCGTGAGCGACGACCAGGTCGGTGTGGACTGCGCAGTAGTACTCGTCCGCGGCCGTATGCCACTCAAGGTCGAGCGCTTCCTCGATCAGGCGCTTGAACTCTCGGTTCCCCGCGTGGCCGCAGAGACCACCCATCCAGCAGCATGGACCAATATCCCCGGAGCTGAACTCGGCGGCTCTCGACCTGTCGAACATCCCCATGTTGCTCCTCTTGATCTGCTTGAAGCGCCGCCAGATTCTACAGCCGCCGCGAACTGACTGTTTAGTCGGGCTGGATTGCGTCCGGGTCGGATGTCTTGAACCCGATCTCGTGAGCGTCTTCGACGGCGCGCATCACCCTCTCGGTCTCATTCGCCGATCCGTAGTGGCGCTGCAGGTCGGCGAGCTGCCGGTGCGCTTCACGCCTCGCCATCGGTGGAATCAGCCACGGGCCGAAGCAACACGGAAAACGGCATCACTGCCAAGACTGCCAAGACTCGGCACAGCAGCACACACCAGACTGCCGCATTGAAGCTTGCGCTGGCGTTCACGCCGTTGCTTCGAGGAAGGGTGTGGCTTGGCGTTGGTAGAGCGTGGCGCCTGTGTGTTCTGCGAAGGTGAGCACGGCCTGGGCGTGTCGGGTGGCTTCTGTGAGTCGCCCATCGTTGGTAGCCTTCTCGGCGGCGAGCAGGTGTGCGTCGGCGGCGAGGGGGCGGCTTCCAATCTCCGTGTAGAGCAGCGCCGCGTCGGCATACAGCTCGTCGGCGGTGAGGAGGAGGGCGTCTCGCCAGCGGCACGCTTCGGGCAGTAGAAGGGCTGCGCGGCGGATATCTTCGTGGCGGCTGTGTCGGACGAGGATTGGGGCGAGTTCGCATAGCTCAAGGGAGCGTGCGGTGAATCCCTCGCTGCGATTCCAGCGCGTGAGGAAGCGGTCGGTGGTGGCGAGCGCCTCTGCAGCTGCGTCTTGAGCGTGGTGGCAGCGGGCTTCCAGCGCCTCGCCGTAGTAGAAGTCCTCATCGCCGCCGGTGTCGGTGGCAAAGGGCATGAAGGCGGTCGCCTCGGTGAACGCCTCCTCGACCCGGTTGTAGGCCAGTGCGGTACGGCCGCGCACAACTCCGGCGAATCTCTCGATCAGCTGGACGGATGTGGTGACCTGCGCGCGAGCAGCTGCCGGCTCGCCAACCAGTCACCGCTGTGATACGCCTGGTAACTCTGCTCCACTGCGACCGCATCGCTGAATTCGGAGAGCGCAAAGCGGCTGGCCCATCTGGCTGCACTCATGTACGCCCTATCCGCGGCTGCCATGTCGCCGAGACCACGGACCGCATCTGCCAGATTCGAGTAGACCAAGGGCACGTTTGGTGCGCCTGTTCTGACAGGTGTCTGCGCCGCGTCGCGCAAGTCCCCGACGCCGGCAGCGTCGCCGAGCTGGACGCGCACATAGCCACGCCATTGCAGCAGGTATGCGCGTCCGGTAGTGAGACCCGCCTCGTCGGCGAGCGGAAGCATCACATCGATCAGCACCCGCGCCTGCTCGGCCTGGCCAAGAGTTAATCAAACGAAGTGCCCGTCCTGCCGCGAGCTGGCACATGACCTCGCTGGGTGCCACTCGCGCCGCGTACTCAGCGCCCCGGCCCAGATGGAGATCCTGCTCCTCCCCGGAGGTCTCATGCCGCTCGTACCAATCCGAGAACAGCGATTCCACCCGCGCCGCGGCCTCCCACCGCTCCAACTCGACCTGCGCTTCCAGCGCCCGTTCAAGGATCTCCAGATCCGGACTGCTCGCATTGCGAAGCGCCTCTGCCTCGGCGAGGAGAAGGGTCGCCCGCGCCTCCCGGTCGTCGGAAGGCGTGAGGGTGAGTGCCGCCTGGTAGTGGTGCGCGGCGGCTCGATGCGCGAACGCGGCGGCCGCTTGGCCACCCGCCTCGGTGAACGCGGCCAGCGCCCTGGGCACCAGCGCGGCCATGTCCTCTCCAAGCGCCTCCCGCAAGGCGAGTGCTCGGGTGTAATGGTCCGCAAGCAATTCGGCCTTGTCGTCGCGTTCACCGGCCAGCTGTTCGATCCACTCCGCGGCGGCCTCGTGCTTCTGGGCGCGGTCGGCGCGGCGGATCTGGGAGTAGGCGACATCTCTTGTGAGGGCGTGGCCGAACTTGAACTCCGCCTCGCCCTGATCGAGGAGTGCCGGACACGCTGGACGAGCTGCTTTCGCTCCAAGCCAGTGTAGCAACTCCTCGGCCTGCCATGCGCTGCGCTCGGTGAGCGTGCAGACCGCGCCGATCCAGCCGTCTTCCCGACCACGGAGGCGTCCTGGATGAGCGCCTTCTCCTCCGCCGGTCAGCGTATCGAGGCGGGCCGCGATGATGCCCTGAATCGACTCGGGCAAGTCGTCGACCTCGCCGGCCAGCGTCCATCCACCGGCTCTCCCTCGATCAGCAGCCCACGGTCTTGCAGCATCCGCACGTACTCCTGCGCATACAGCGGGTTGCCCTCCGCGCGCTCCAACAATGCCTGCTGCACCTCGGCCGGCAGCAGCGCCTGGTCGAGGAGTCCGCGACCAGCCGCGCGGTATCCTCGTTTGTGAGCGGCGTCAGCGAGATCGTGTTGCGCGTTCGTCTTGCCTCCGCCCCACGCTCGCGTCGTTCGAGCAGCTCGGGTCGCGCGGTGCAGACGATCAGCAGCGGCACCGCGCCGGCGCGGTCGGCGAGCAAGCTCGATGAAGTCCAGCAGCGCGTCGTCGGCCCAGTGGATGTCCTCAAACACCAGCACCGTCGGGCCGTCCTCGGCGAGTGCCTCGAAGAACCGCCGCCAGGCCGCGAACGCCTCCACCCGGCCGCCTCGCCGCGGCCCGTAGGCGGCTCCAGGCCGACCAGAGGGCCGCAGGTGGCGCGCCACCCACTCGCGATCGCGCTCGTCCAAGACGAGCGCCGTCACGGCCTCTGGGAGCTTTCTCCGCGGCCACGGCGCCGAGTCGGATTCGAGGATCCCGGCCTGCGCCTTGACCATCTCGCCCAGCGCCCAGAACGCGACACCCTCCCCATACGACAAGCGAGCGGCCCCGCCGCCACGTAATCAACTCCGGCAGCTCCTCGACATAGCGCGTACAGCTCCTCGACCAGCCGCGTCTTGCCGATCCCCGGCTCGCCGATCACCGAGACGAACTGCGTCGACGGCTCACGCCGCGAACGATCCAGCGCGACACGCAGCAGCTTCGGCCTCGGCGTCGCGGCCGACCAGCGGTAGCTGGTCGACCGCAGCTGCTCGGGCACGATCGACCGCGGCGCCGACCGCCACCCAGACCGCGACCGCCTCGCTCTTGCCCTTCGCCTCCACCGGCTCCGCCTCCTCATAGCGAATGGCACGGCTGGTCGCCCGAAATGTCCACTCATCCACAAGACGCCGTCCAGCGGCGCAGCCGACTCCAACCGGGCCGCCGTGTTCACCACATCGCCGACCGCATCGACCCACCCGCCGGGTCATGGCTGACCAGCGCCTCGCCGGTCGTCACGCCGACCCGCACCCGCAAGTCGGCCTCGCCGGCCTCGGCCACCTCGCTCACGGATCACGAGGCCGCAGCGGACCGCCCGCTCTGGATCATCCTCATGCGCCACCAGACCGCCCGAAGATCGCCATCACCCCATCGCCCGTGAACTTCGCGACCAGACCACCCGTCCGCTCCACCTCCCACCGCAAAACTGCAGATACGGAGCCAGGAAGCCCTCCACGTCCTCGACATCGAGCCGCTCCGATCGCCGCGTGAACCCGGCCAGGTCGGCGAACAGGACACTCACCACTCGCCGCTCACGACGCTCCGCCGCCGGCAGCAGCGAACGGCGCCGCGCACTCCAAGCAGAACTTCGCCTGCTCCGCGTTCGACTCCCCACAGCGAGGACAGGTCACCATCCCGTCCAGTTTAAGGACACCCCCGAGCAGCGCACAAGAACGGTGGCCGACTTCCCCGAGCGCATAGCCGCATGGAGCAGGTGACGCACCTTCCGGGGCGACCTGACGCGAGATTCTTCTTCCGGCAGCCTGAGCAGGAGTGATCCGACGGTGATGCCCTCGTCCGGTTGGCGGGCGTCCCGCCCGTATAGGGTCCGCAAGTTGCCGGGGTGGTTGGCTGTCCGGGTTCAGATCCCCCAGGTGGCGCTTGGCGATTCGATGTAGTGGCTAGTGGTGTTGAGCCAGATGGTTGGCTGCTGGACTGCCGCAGTCCCGGTAGGTGGCCTGGATCCAGGCGGCTCGTTGGTCTCTCAGCGCAGCGTTCACGTTCTGCTCGGGTGTTGCTGGTCAGTGGGATGATGAGCAGAAGGGCGGGCAACCCGAATACCGGCAGAAGAATGCTGGCGTAGAGGTAGATTGCGAAGAGGTGCTGGTCGCGTTGATGCATCGCGAGTGAGATGAGCAGTGTGGTGACGGCTCCGGCCAGCCAGGCCAGGCCGGTCTTCTTCCAGCCCCAGAAGCGTGACGGTGGTAGTGGTTTGTCGCGCAGCTCATCGGGGATCTCGTCGGGGTGAATCCGGTACTCGCCACGAATGCTGACGATGAACCAGATGCCGTTCAGCTCAGTGATGTACTCGTAATCACCACAGTGTTTATCTGTCGGTCGGTCGAGGGTCATAGTCGCTTCCCCAGTGGGATGGGTGGAAGCAGCGCTCTGCAGCTAGAGCAGCGGATCGGGCCTCGGTATTCGAACTGCTCGATTGCTGGGTGCAGGCAGGTCAGGCAGAGACGGGTACCACGAGGAGGCGCAACGGGCACGCTGGTGAGCGGGTTGGGAGACTGGCCTGGGAACAGCTCAAACCAAAACGGGATCTCTCCCCAGGGAACACCGCCCTGCTCAGCGAACAGCGCCCACGGAACGCCATCATCCACCAATAGCGCTGGCAACCTCGGCGCGATGGCTTGCTCCGGTTTGCAGATCGCGACATCCGCCTCGTACTTGCCAATGAAGCTGGTCGCCATCGCTGGCGAACGGTCTTGCTCCGGGCAAAATGAGTTTGAGCGGTTGATGGGTCTTGGTGGTCTCCTTTCGCGTGGTCTCCTTTCGCTCGTTCGGGTTCACAGCTGCCAAGATCGCTGCTTGGCAAAGTCGATTGCCTCACCAGCGCCGAGCCGGGGTCAGGTACTCAGACGTGGTCTCAGCGCTCTTGTGACCCAGCAGATCGCGGATCCCAGCCAGCGACAGGCCCTCACGGTCAAGCTCCAGGGCGTAGGCATGTCTCAGGCCATGGCAGTGGACGCGCTTTGCGATGTCTGCTCTACGGGCCAAACGCGGGAGCAAGTGGCGCACGTAGTCCTGGCGCACCTCGCCGCCGTCGAGTGTGCAGATCAACGGCTGGCGATTCGAGATGCCGAGCTGTCGCCGTCGTTGATCCAAGCAAAGACGATTGCAGCTCCGCCTGGATCAATTCCTACCACCCGATGCAAATCGCCTTTGCCATGCTGGACGCGAACCGTCCCCGAATCGAAATCAATGTCCTTGGTACGCAGTGCGAGCACCTCTGAAATGCGAAGCCCAGATCGCCAAGCCAAGACCACTAGCGCTCGATTCCGAAGCCCGGTCGGCGCTCGCCCGGAACAAGCCCGGATCAGCCGCTCGATCTCCTCGGCAGTCAATACGTCGGCGTCAAGGCGTCGTGATTTCGCAGCAACCGCCAAAATCCACCTCCAGATACGATAGACACGAAAAGAGCCAAAGAGGTGGCCATATAGCAGTCCCCCAGCGGTCCGCACGGTTACCGTGACTATTTCGACCCGAACCCGCCCAGGGACACACCACCTCTACCAAGATCAACGCTGAGGGCGGCAGGAAAATTCCACTCCCGAACGACGGTGGCGATCCGTCCGTCATCGCCGAGCGCTTTACGAGGTAGGAGTTCCCTGGGATGGCTCAGCGCATCGAGAACACCGTGCTAAGCGCATGAAGTTTTAATTAGGCTGCAACTGCCTTCACCGGCGGTCGTTGTTGCAAGCGAGCCTCGCGAGTGGGTAGTAGGGTGGCGCGGTGATCGAGGCTGAGACGCGCTACGCGGTGACAGTGGACGGTGTGCATATCGCCTACCAGGTGCACGGGGCCGGGGCAGTCGATCTGATCTGGGTTCAAGGGTTCGCAGAAAACACCGAGATCCGCCTTGAGATCAATCCGTATTGGCGGCGGATGCTGTCGGTGATGGCGGCGCGGTGGCGCGTGATCCTGTTCGACAAGCGAGGCACGGGCCTCTCTGATCGGCAGCAGACGCCGGACTTAGAGAAGCGGGCGGACGATCTCCGCGCGGTGTTGGACGCGGTGGGGTCGCAGTCGGCGGTGTTGTGCGGTGAGGAGGAGGGCGGCGCGTTGGCCGCCTATTTTGCTGCCAGCTTCCCGAGCCGCGTGACGGCGCTCATTTTGATTAACGCCTTCGCGCGAGCGGCGTGGGCACCGGACTATGACTTCGGGGTGAGGGAGGACGAGTTCTTGGCTGACCGTGGGCTGATGGCGGCTAGGTGGGGCACGGTCGATGACGCCCGCGAATGGGCGAGAGCGGAGGCTCCGAGCATCGCAGACGATCCCGACCTCTTGCGCGGCCTGGCCAAGGCAAACCGCCACGCCGCCTCGCCGGGCGCGGCACTGGCGTTCTACGACGTGTGGTACGCGACCGACGTGCGAGCCGTTTTGGGAACCATTCAAGCGCCGACATTGGTGATAAGCCGAGCAGAAGCTGGGGCAAGTGTCGGCGGGCAAGCCATCATCGCCACCAACGCCAGCTATATGGCAGATCAGATTCCGGGCGCGCACCATTTGCGCGTCCCAGGCCGAGACATGGTGCCGTGGCTGGGGGACTCTGACCAGATCATCAACGAGATCGACCAGTTCCTCGACGCCCAACGAGCCGAGCAAGCCGAGTTCGACCGCGTGCTTGCCACCGTCCTGTTCACCGACATCGTTGGTTCGACTGAGCGAGCCGCTGCGATGGGCGATCACGCTTGGAAGGAGCTACTTGAGCGTCACCATCAGGTCGTGCGTGCGATGCTCGGCCGCTACAGGGGCGTGGAGGTCGCCACCGCTGGCGACGGATTCTTCGCGACCTTCGACGGCCCCGCTCGTGCCGTTCGCTGCGCTCAGGCCATGGTCAAGGCACTCGAACCGCTCGGCGTGGAAATCCGAGCGGGCGTTCACACCGGTGAGATCGAACGGATGGCCGACAATGTTGGTGGCCTCGCCGTCCACATTGGTGCCCGCGTGGGAGCCATCGCCGGAGCGTCTGAGGTCGTCGTCTCCAGTACCGTCCACGACCTCGTTGTCGGCTCAGGACTCACGTTCGAGGATCGCGGCGCCCAAGCATTCAAGGGTGTTCCCGGCACGTGGCAGCTCTACCAGGCGACTTCTGCCGTACTTCAGATTTCCCCATGTCCGAACGGTTGCGCCGGTCCCCACGAGGACCCCGGCCTGGCATCCCAGAAGAATCCGGCGAGCCAGATAGGCGGCACGAAGACCCCGATTATGATCAGGCCCCAACGTCCTTTCTGACCGAGGCGATAGGCGCCGACCAGGCACAGCACGAAGAACAGGAGGATGATGAGCTGGATGGGCGACACGTCTGGCACAGGCTGGAGAGCATACGACTCGCCCCGGCTGGCCGTCCCCGACCCATCCGCAGTCTGTCTGCACCGAATAGGGATCTCCGGGTGGGCAGGTCGCGCGATGTTTGAGCCTCTAACATCAGCCCATGAGCCGCGAGCAGTCCATCGCCGCGATTGACCGCTTCCGCCGTTCATGCGCTAAGCACTAACTCGTTGTCGCCGCGTTTCTTGGCGGCTCGTATGCAGCCGGTTGCGCCCGCCCCGATTCCGTCATCGACCTGTACGTCGTCACCGAGTTGGAGGACTACTCGACGTTCATCGCCGACCGACAGCGGTTCATTCGCTCCTGGGTGATGCCACAGAACTCGAAGACCTCTGGAACTTCGAGGGCCTCGGGTTCGATATGACGGCGTTCACGATGGCGGACGGTGTGCACGGCGAGGTCGCCTACGGGACGACTGCCAACTTCCTGACCATGCACGGTGGCCCGCACGAGGTGCTGGTGGACAAAGCCGATCTGCTTTCCAGGGTGATCTTTCCGCTGCGCTGAACACCTACCAGGGGCGCTGGTGTGTGCAGTTCGAGCCGCAGGAGTAGATCATGGTCAGGCATGGCTAACCTGCTGGTTCTCGGCGGCGGCGCGTTTGTGGTCGCCTTTGCTCTGGGCCTGGCGACCGCCTCGACGAAGCGTCGTTACGGCGCGTTGGTTCTGCTTGGAGTCGCCCTGGTGGTGGCGTGGTTCGCCTTGGCCCTCTCACGGCGAGCACCGATCCCAACCACAAGGACTGTTCGGACTGCGAATACATCTGGGGGCGATGGTGGTGGCCACCGCTGGTCGTCGCGGTGCTCGGTCTGAACCTGACCGGATGGCTGGCCGGTGCGACCGCAGGATGGCTCGCTCGACGAGCGCGGCGTCCGACCTGATGGAGCAGAGGATACTTCACGCCTGGCTGGCTACGCGCCCAGAGGTTCCAGAGGTTTATCGGCCGGGCTACAGGATCGTGACAGCGCCGAGCCAGCTGATCGCCATGCAGCGCACCGACCTGTTTTAGCGCCGTTTGCAGGGGGAATGTCTTGGGCGCGATGTCGCTGAAGGTCTATCGGCTGCGCAACCGGGAACGACGACGAGGTTTACGGCGACGTGCGTGACGATGAGTCTGCGGCCTGGAGCGGGCGGCGACACTCGCCGACTTCTACGGCCATCCGGTCGAGGTGTGCGTCGTCCTCGCCGGGATCATGGCAAAGCCGGTGGAGAGCCGGTGCAGCCAGGCCCAACAGCTCCCCGAGCGCGATTTCAACGGCGGCTGAACCGGCGCTCACCGATGGCTTAGCGGTCGTGCTGCTACCGCTCGATGTGCTGCCGCAAGAAGAAGTGATTGCGGTTGAGGGGATATCGAGGCGGACGATCCGCTCATCGCGCTCGACCGAGGCGACTATCTCGGCGGGCAGGCGGACGAGTCCGGGCCGCTCGTAGAACCGGCGACGGACGATCAGGGCGTCTGGTTGGTCGGTACGAGATTCGTATTCCATCCATGCCACCCGACCCAGCCGACGACCGTCCGCAAAAACCACCGTGTGGCCCTCGACGCCGTGAAGCTTCACGCAGCCGTATTCCTGATCAAGGAAGGCGACCCTTCATCGACGCATAGCCGAGTGGTAGGGGAGGCTCGTATCCTTGAGTATGGCCCGTCCAAACGCTCCGCAGACGAATACTGCCAAGGTGAGGCGCAGCTCCTCCTCGCCGCGCCTTTCGGCTGCGCGTCCCTGCGAGTTGTGTTACCGGCCGTTGCTTGACTTGGAGGAGCGGTTCTGCGCGTCGTGTGCTGGGAAGGCCGAACGGCTCGGCCGCCTCCAGGTTGAGCCGACGAAGGATCCTTCGGCCCAACGCCAAACCCTGTAGCCGTGAATCTGCATCTTCCACCGCCATGGGGAGCACCGGAGCGCCACCTGCCGTGTGCCCGATGTAAAGGAAGCAGAAGCCATTTCGGTCGTCGTCGCATCACGAGCAGTGCAGACGCTGACAGTGACCGAGCCGCTGGCGAGGTCGCCTGGTTCTGTACCGAGTGCGGGCATAAACACGAGCACGCTGGCGAGAACGAGCCTCGCCAGCACATCAACACCGACGACCTCAGCCAGGGGTTTGACCGGCACTGATCCCTCGTCAGGCGATGGCTGCCATGGCGGCCTTCAAACGTGCAATGTCCTGCGGCGACCGTTCGAAGGTGGTGCTCTTCCCATCTATCGGCTGCCCCTGGAATGGATCATGGTCGAAACGCGGGTACAGATGCAGATGGAGGTGAGGGACGGTGTTTCCGTGGATCTCGTAGTTCATCTTCGACGGCTGGACTAGTTCGCTGAGCGCGGCGGCGACGGCCATCGACTCCCTCCAAAAGGCCGACAACTCCGGCTCATGTAGGTGGAATGGCTCTGCCGCGTGCCGCTTGGCGACGACGCATGCGTATCCCGGAAGGGGTGCTCTCGACGGTGCCGTCACCCAGGTCGTCGCAAGCTCTGCGACCACGTCGAGCGGCCCACCTTCCCGGCAGATCACGCAGCTTGTCTCCATGGCAGAACACGGTAGCGGTGCCGCTCAAGCCGTGCACGTGCTCAGAGAGGGATGGTGGAACGCTTCCGGGCCGTGTAGCGTCGTAGCGGTATGTGGCGGCGCCGAGCGGTAGCATCTACGCATGGGGAGCAGACCCCTGGATCGGCGTGATGCTCGTTGGTTGTGCGCTCGTAGCGGGTGGCTGCGGTAACGGCGGCGCAGCATCGGCCGCGTCAGCATCGGGACATAGCGGGGACACGGTTGCGCCCGCCTCGACCGCTGCCGACGCGGCGAAGTACCTCGCCTTCCTCGATCAGTGCCACAAGCTCCGCATCCGGTTCAATCAGATCAAGTTCAAGGTCGACTCGACGCCCGCCGTCCACCCTCCCGTGTCGGATGAGCAGTTGCAGAAGGCGGGCGACGTGTTCGCCGAAGAAGCGCCCAAGATGAACAAGGTCGCCCACGAGATGGCGGCGGTGAAAGCACCGCCGGAGCTGAAGGAGTCCTACGCCGCCTACGTAGGCTACATCCAAGCCTACGCGAACGTACTGCCCGCGATGGCACGAGATGCGCATGCGGGCAACGCCGGGTTGGTGCTCGATGATTTGTAC
The DNA here is from genome assembly GCA_963766445.1 of uncultured Actinomycetes bacterium. Classification (GTDB taxonomy): domain Bacteria; phylum Actinomycetota; class Thermoleophilia; order Gaiellales; family JAICJC01; genus JAICYJ01. The sequence continues at coordinate 79,611 of CAVXZW010000024.1, forward strand.
GGGTTCCTCGACAATACGGAGCGGGGTGGGCGAGCTGATCCAGCAGTTGAGACAGCGCGACATCCAGGTGCCATGGTGGCTCAAGCATCTGGGCTGAGCGGGTGGACTTCGGGTATCGAGGATTCCATACCAGCCGCTTGCATGCGCAAACTCGCAGCTCCAGGTGACGTCGAAGCTCTCGGTGGACGGGTACGGGCCGCACGGCTGCGTCGGTCTTGCTGCCGGGAATGAGGATACGGCCATTGCCGGTCAGGTCAACGTCCGCCAGGCGGACATGCGAGCCTTCCCCAGCCCGTGCGCCGGTCAGCGCGTACCAGCGGATCAAGAACGCCTGCTCGGGCGTCCTGGCAGCGTCCACCAGCCTGTCCAGCTCGTCCTGGCTGAGCCCTTAACGCGGCGCCTGACCTTTATAGGGTCGAGCTTGGTGCACGGATTCTTCACCGGCACGCTGTTGCGGTCGGTGAGCAGATCATGCTTGTCCATGAAGGCGTAGAAGGCCCTGATCGCGGTGACGAGGTTGCGCTTGGTGTCCGGCGACGGCTCCCTGCCATGGCGGGTTTCGAAATCCGTAGCCCACTGACCGATGAAGCCCTCGATCTGGAACGCGCTGATTTCGCCCGGCAGCTGCTCGCCAGCCCACTCGCTGAAGTGCTGGAGCGGTACCCGTACTTGATCGCCGCAGCAGGATGACCACGTGTTCTAAGGCGGCTCAGGTAGGCCTTGACGGTTGATTCGCATAGACGTGTACTCACTTCGCACATCCAGTATTGGATGTATACACGCGAAAACTGAATGCACGTTTGGGTTGGGGGAGCCAACGCTCTACCAACTGAGCTACGTCCGCGCGGCCGCCATTCTAGCGAACCGCACCCGCGGTCAGCGCGCCGCCAGCACCCGGTCGAGCGAGGCCCGCAGCGAGGCCAGCCGGCCCGGCAGGTCGACCGTCTCGGCCGCCGCGCCGGTCGTCTCGATCGCGCTCACCGCCGAGCGGATCGCGACCAGGTCGCGCAGCAGGTCCTCCAGCGCCGCCCGCGCCTGGTCGTTCGGCGCGCTCGTCTGCAGCCGCCTGGCATCGGCCGTCAGCTTGTCCAGCATCGGATCGACCCCGGCGATCGCCGCCCCGGGCTGCGGCCCCAGCGTCGCCAGCCGGTCGTGCACGGTGCACGCCCTCGGCGTAGATGTCGTTGACCGCGCGGCTGTAGCGCCCGCGCGCGCCGCGGCTGCGCGCTATCAGCCAGCCGATCAGCGCCACCAGCACCACCGCGCCCGCGATCAGCGCGATCAGCGCCCAGTTGGTCGACTCGTCCTGGTTGTTCGCGTTCGTCTTCTGCGTCTGGGGCGGCGGGGACACCGTCTCGGTCGTCGTCTGACCACCGCCGCCACCCCCGCCGCCGCCGGTCGGCAGCGTCGCATTCGAGGGCAACGTGAACGACCCGCCGCCGCCTCCGCCGCAGCCAACCACGAGCACAGCCGAGAGCAGGATCGCAAGGCACAGCCCGCCCAGCCTGCGCTGCACGCGACCTCCCCAGGGGTGCCGTTCGCATCACAGGCACCCTAACCGCTCTCGGCCGGCGCCACAGGCAACCGCAGCTGGAACCGCGCACCCTGCCCCGGCTCGCTCTGCATCCGCAGCTCTCCGCCCGCAACCCGCACCCGCTCGGCGCACGTGTCCAGCCCCAGGTGCATCCGCATCAGGTCGCGGTCGAGCGCGCGGTCGAGGTCGAAGCCGACGCCGTCGTCCCACACGTCGAACACCAGCTCGCCGTCCTGCACCGCGCCGGACACTCGCAGCTCCGATGCCTGCGAGTGCTTGCGGGCATTGATGATCAGCTCGCGGATCGTCCGGTAGACGAGCGCCTCCGTGGTATCGGACTGCCGTGGCACCTCGATCTCGACCGTGTGGCTGCTCCACGGCCCTTCCGCGGCCAGCTCCTCGATCGCCGCCGCCAGCCCCGCCCGCTGCAGCACCTGCGGCCGCAGCTCGAACATCAGCCGGCGGGTGCGGTCGAGCGCGCCGGCCAGCATCGTCTCCAGCTCGGCCACGCGCGGGTCGTCGCCGCCGACCCTGCGGACCTGCATCAGCATCGCCGTCATCACCTGCACCGTGTCGTCGTGCAGCTCGGCCGAGATCCGCGTCTGCTCCGCCTCCGCCGCCGTCACCAGCGCCTCCAGCGCCTCGCGCCGCCGCTGCTCCGCCACGCGCTGGTCGGTCACGTCCACGATCACGCCCTGCAGCGCCAGGCGTGCCCCGTCGTCCGTCGCGCAGGTCGCGCGCGATCATGTGCACGTGCCGGGTGCGGCCGTCGGCGTTTCGCATCCGCAGCTGGATGTCGTAGCGGTCGGTCTCACCGCGGTACAGGCGCCCGCCCGCCCGCTCCATCAGCGGCCGGTCATCCTCGACCACGAGATCCTGGCGTGCCTCCGCGCTCATGCCGATCAGCTGCTCCGGCGTCACCCCCAGGATCGGCTCGATCTGCGGGCTGATGTAGGTGAGCACGCCCTCCGCGTCGGTCACGAAGGTGGCCACCGGCAGCTGCTCGACCAGCGTCTGGTAGCGAAGCCGCTGCTGGGCCAGCCCCTCCGCGGCCCGCATCTCGGCGGTCACGTCGAACGCCAGCGCCTGCACCAGCCCGTCGGTGCCCGGCAGCCTCGCCGAGACGGTCCGCAGCCAGCGCGTGCGGCCGTCCGGCCGGATCCAGCGGAACTCGGCCGACCGCGTCCGCCCGAACCGCGGCAGCCCGCCCTGCTCCGGATAGTCGTCCGGATGCACGCGGCTGCGGAACTCGTCCAGCCCGCCCGGGCGCGTCCAGTAGGCCGGCGGCCTGCCCGTGATCCGCTCCACCTGCGGGTTCACGAACAGCGCCTCGTCGGTGTTCATGTCCAGCACGGCCACGATCGCGGGCAGTCCCTCCACCATGTCGTGGTAGCGGTTCTCGGTCACGTCCAGCCAGAACCCGATCCGCGTGTACGGCGCGTCCGGCACCACCACGCTGTGGTGCCGCACCCAGCGGATGCGGCCGTCGTCGCCGCGGATCCGGAAGACGCCGTCGAACATGCTCGCCCCGCTCGGCGGCCGCGTCAGCCCGGGCGCGGTGCTCCGCCAGCGTCCGCTCGTCCAGGAACTCACCAAGCACGTCCAGCGCATCCGGCGCCAGCCAGCGCCAGGCCGACACGCCCGTCACCCGCTCGGCCTCCGGGCTGACGTAGCTCATCCGCCGCTCGGCGAGGGCCGTCTGATCGCGCAGGAAGACCGCCCCCGGCATCGTGTCGACCAGATGCTGGAAGCTCGCCGGCTGCTCCCCTTCGCCGCCGCCGCTCATCGCCGCATGCTACGCGGTCGGGCGACGATCAGGCGGCTTCGGCCAGGCGCTCCTCGACGTGCGCTTTCAGCCGTGCCAGCGCGTCTGCCACCGACTTGTGCAGGACCGGGATGATCAGCGGCTTCATGAACCGGTAGCGCCCGTGCGGCTCGGCCTGCAACCGCAGGCTCACCCGCGTGCCCAACCCCGACGGCTCCAGCAGGTACATGCCGTCGATCGTGCACTCCTTGCAGCCGACGCTGCTGAACCCGACCCGCCTGCCGTCCGCCCCCGCCTCGACCTCGAGCACCGCCGAGTGCTCGGAGCCCAGCACGTGCATGCGCAGGCGGTAGCTGCCGCTGATGCCGTCACCGGCATCGCTGATCCGGGTGACGGCGATCTCCGGGTCCAGCCAGTCAAGCGCGCAGGCGGCGTCGTAGACGGTGTCGGGCGAAGCGGCGATCGAGGTGCTGTCAACGTGCTCGAGCATGAGAAGATCATCGACCGATTCGCGGCCGGTCCTGAGATACCTGCCCCGTCCGAGGGTAGCTCAATCCTTTACAGGAACGAGCCGCAGACGCTGAACACGGTGCTGGCAGCACCATGCGTGTGCTGCCGCAGCCCGATCAGGCCGACCCGGCTGTAGGGCCGCTGGCCGTCGCCCTGGTCGAACCAGGTCAGGGCCGCCGTGTAGGCGGACAGGCTATGCACGTAGATGCGAAGCGCGCGCTCGCAGGCGCCACCGGCCGGGAACAGCACGCGGGCGTTCGACACGGCAGCGTCGACGCGCACGTGCAGGCCGTTCACGACTCGGCCGATGCACCCGCCCAGGCGATTCGGATCCTTGACCGATCGCCGGCAGTGGTCGATGCGGCCGCCGAACGTCTCCACCGCCTGCTCCGCGCCCCCGTCGGCCCGCGCCCACAGGGCGAACGCGTTGTGGCTGAGGCTGGACGGCACGACCTCGCCGGGATCGGTCGGCTGCAGCGGCTGCTCGACCTGCGCCGGCGCGCCGCCCGCCGCCAGCAGCACCGCCATGCCCGCCAGGGCGACGGTCACCGCCACCAGGCTCTGGGCGCGTCGTCCGATCATCGCCCGGTCAGGCTTTGATGCCGTGCACCGGCCGGCCCAGCGCTCGCCATTGCCACAGGGTGATCGTGGGCAGCGAGTCCTCGTAGCGCACGATCTTGGGGTTGCGGCCGACCTGGGCGGCGCGGGCCGCGTGGTCGATCAGGTCGTCGCGCTCCGGCGTGACCACGACGTGGTGGCAGGCCGTGATGTAGTCGAACACGTCGCCGCACGCCGGGCATGGCCAGGGATCGGTGCGGATCGCGTACCACTCGCCGTCGCCGGTGTCGGCGTGGTCGCCCGAAAGCAGGTCGGCGAGCTCGTCGACCTCGTAGACGCTGGGAGCTTCGGGAACGCTCATGGGCGTCAGCGTAGCAGCGCCCCGCGGGCCTCTACATCTGCTCCGGTGCGTCCACGCCGATCAGGTCGAGCGCGGTCGCCAGCACCTGCTTGGTGGCCTGGCACAGCGCCAGCCGGCTGGCCTGGACGTCCGGCGCCTCGCCGATCACGCGGCACTGGCCGTAGAACTGGTGGAACTCCTTGGCCGTGTCCTGCATGTAGCTGACCACGCGGTGCGGCCCCCGCCACTCGGCCGCCTCGGCCACCATGTCCGGAAACTCGGCCAGCGACTTGACCAGCGCCGCCTCGGCCGGCTCCGGCACCCACGACGCGGCCGGCCGTGCGCCCAGCGCCGCGTCGCCGGCGTTCCGCAGCACCGCGGCGATCCGGGCGTGCGCGTACTGGCAGTAGTAGACCGGGTTCTCGGCGTTCTGCTGGACGAGCAGGTCGAGGTCGAGGTCGATGGTCTGGTCGTGGGATCGCTGCACCAGCACGAACCGGGCGGCGTCGACGCCGACCGCGTCCATCAGGTCGTCCAGCGTCACCACCAGTCCCGCCCGCTTCGACATCCGGCCCTCGGTCAGGTGCACCAGCTGGTAGAGCTGGACATCGATGCGATCGGGGTCGTATCCGAGCGCCGCGGCCGCCGCCTTCAGGCGCCGCATGTAGCCGTGGTGATCGGCGCCCAGCACGTAGACGGCGGTGTCGAAGCCGCGCTCCATCTTGGAGACGATGTAGGCGATGTCGCCGGCCAGGTAGCCCGGCTCGCCGTTGGAGCGGACGATCACGCGGTCCTTGTCGTCGCCCAGCTCCGAGGAGCGCAGCCACAGCGCGCCGTCCTGCTCGTACGTGTGCCCGGCCGCGCGCACCCGCTCGATGGCGCGCTCGACCGACCCGTCCTCGTACAGCGACCGCTCCAGGAACCAGGAGTCGAAGTGCACGCGGAACCGCTCCAGCGTGGCCCGGATCTGCGCCATCATCAGCTCGCTCCCGGCCCGCGTCCACTCCTCCAGCGGCGCGTCGCGGCCGAGCCCCAGCTCGGCCGCGATCCCGGCCACGTACTCGCCCTGGTAGCCGTCCTCCGGCACCTCCTCCCCGCGGCCGCGGGCGCGCAGCGACTCGCCGAACAGATCGACCTGGCGGCCCGCGTCGTTGAAGTAGTACTCGCGCTCGACCTCGTGTCCGGCGAACGAGAACAGCCGCGCCAGCGAGTCGCCGTAGGCGGCGTTGCGTGCGCTGCCGACGGTCACGGGGCCGGTCGGGTTGCCGCTCACGAACTCGACCTGGAGGCGCTGTGGGTGTACGGCCGCGCCGGCTCCGAAGCGCACGCCCTCGTCCAGCACGCGCTCCACGACGTGGCCGTACCAGCCCGGCTGCAGCCGTAGGTTGATGAACCCCGGCCCGGCGATCTCGGCGCCCTCGATCCAGGGCGACTGCAGCTGCTCCACGATCCGCTCGGCGATCTGGCGCGGCGCCGATTTCATCGGCTTGGCCAGCGCCAGCGCCACCGCGCTCGCGTAGTCGCCGTGCGCGGCGTCGGCCGGGCGGTCGAGCCGCACCGGCTCGCCGTCGCCGCCGGCCGCGGTGACCGCCGCCCGCAGGGGCTCGGCCAGCTCGCTGAGAACGCTACCGCTCATAGAACCATCGTAGTAGGGTGGCGCGATGGAAGACGCCCCAGGCGAACGGCACCTGAACATCCACTTCACGCCGGAGATCATGGCCGGCGTCTACGCCAACTTCGCCAACGTCAGCCACTCGCCCTACGAGTTCACGATCACCTTCGCGCGGGTCGACCACGAGGTCGAGGAGGAGGAGGTGCCGGGCGTCGTAGTCGCCCGCGTCAACCTGTCACCGCGCTTCATGCAGGAGCTGATCGAGGCGATGGAGGACAACTACTCCAAGTGGCGCACCCGCGAGGGCATCAAGAACCTACCCGAGTTCGACGGCGAGAGCGACGACGACTACGGCGCCGAGGAAGAGGACGGCGAAGAGTAGCCGCGGGCGACCGCGATCCGGTCCATCACCGGCGGATGGTCGAACAGCGCCCACACGATCCACCGTGGCGGCGCCGGGTTGGAGAGGTTGGTGATAGCCAGCCGCCGCTGCAGCGCCTCCATCCCGGCCGGATCGCGCGTGGCCCGCAGGCCCGCCCAGTCGGCCTCGGCCTCGATCCGGCGTGAGATCAGGTTCTCGACCGGCAGCAGCAGGGTCGCCGCGGTCAGGGCGCAGGCCAGGATCACCGGCACCGAGGAGGCCTCGAGCAGCCGTCCCCGGCAGAGCCGGGAGGCGACCGCCAGCACCAGCAGGATCGCGGGCACCCCGATCACCCCGAACCAGAGCACGCCCTTGAGCGTGTGCATGCGCTGCACGTGGCCGAGCTCGTGTGCCAGCAGCGCCCGCAGCTGGGCCGGCGGAGCGTGCAGGGCGGTGTCGTCGACGACCACGCGCACGGTCGACCCCAGCCCGTCCACCTCGGCGTTCTCGCCGGTGGTGCGCGACGAGGCGTCGGCCATCCGGATCGAGGCGGGGTGCACGCCCATCGTGTGCTCCAGCGCCGCGGCCTGCGCGGCGGCGGCCGCCGGCAGCGGCCTCGTCGACATGAATAGCGGGTCGATCAGGACCGGCTGCAGCAGGGTGAAGACCGCGACCGCGATCCAGGCCGCGACCGCGACGCCGGCCGGCCCGAACCGCCGGTAGGCGATCCGCCCCAGCCCGTACACCACGGCCACGGCCACGGCCTGGACGGCGCAGGCCAGCAGCGCGTCGCGCGCCCAGCCGGCGTTGCTCTGCAGGTCGAGTCCGACGTCCACCCCACGCCGGTGCGCCCAGAAGTCAACGGCAGCGCCGCGGCCGAGATCACGAACGCGCCGGCCGCAGCCGCCAGGATCGCCGGCATGCGCGCAGCCAGCGGGCGCGCCCACAGCGCCAACAGCCAGGCCACGAGCAGCTGCGCGGCCAGCGCCGCCAGCGTGATCGCGTAGCCGAGGTTGCGGTAGTCCTGGGCGCGGTGGATCTGCGACGTGCTGAAGACGGACGTGGCCGGCGGCACCGGTGAGGGGGCGGGCAGCACAGCCGACGTCCACAGCCACACGCTCAGCGCGATCAGCAGCAGGGCGGGCAGAAGGATGCGGCGCACGGCGTCGGTAGAGTACCGACGCATGCCGGTCGACCCTCTCTCCCCGACGCGGCACCCGGTTCCATGAAAGCGGTCATTCTCTCCGACGTCCACGGCAACCTGCCGGCGCTCGAGGCGGTGCTGGAAGCTGCCGAGCAGGAGGGCGCGGAGGAGCTGTGGTGCCTGGGCGATCTGGTCGGCTACAACGCCGACCCCGAGGCATGCACCGGCGCCGTGATCGAGGTGTCCGACATCTGCCTGGCCGGCAACCACGACCTGGTCGTGAACGGCACCGTCGACATCAGCGTGTTCGCGCACGATGCCGCGGTGGCCGCGCGCTGGGCCAAGGAGACGCTCAGCGCCGAGGCGCTGGAGCAGCTACGGGCGCTGCGGCCGAGCGGCGAGCGGGCCGGCGTCGAGCTGCACCACGCGAGCCCGCGCGATCCCGTCTGGGAGTACGTGATCGACCAGCGCACGGCGCAGAGCTGCCTGGAGGTGATGACCCGGGACATCTGCCTGATCGGCCACAGCCACGTGCCGCTGGCGTACTCGCCGGGCCGCGGCGGCCGCGCCAACGGCGGCTACTCGGAGCCGGGCACGCGCGCGCTGGACGGCGGCCGCTGGCTGCTGAACCCGGGCTCGGTCGGCCAGCCGCGGGACAGCGACCCGCGCGCCGCGTACATGGTGCTCGACCTGGACGCGGCCACGGCCACCTGGCGGCGGGTGGACTATGACATCGAGCGCGCGCAGCGCGCGATCACGGACGCAGGGCTGCCGGCGAGCCTCGCTGGAGGCTGGGCGAGGGCAGGTAGCCCGCGCCTGGCTGCTCAGGCGGTGCGCTTGGTACCGCGCGGCGCGCGGCCGTAGCCTTGCAGCTGCAGCTCGGCGGCCACCGTCTCGCGGGCCTTGTAGATCCGCCACTTGACCGTGGCCAGCGTGGTGTCCAGCGAGTCCGCGATCTCGGCGTAGCTGAGGCCGACCACGTCGCGCAGCAGCAGCGCCATCTTCAGGTCGATCGGGAGCGCGCCGATCGCCCGCCAGACCGTGTCCATCTCCTCGATCGCCTCGGTCTCGATCCGCACCGGGTGCAGGTGCGCGACCACGTCCAGCTCGACCGCCGGCCGGCCGCGCCGCTCGCGCGCCCGCAGCTCGTCCACCACGCGGTGCTTTGCCACCTGGAACATCCAGGTCGTGAACTGGCAGCGCGCGTCGAAGCCGGGAAGCGCCTGGTAGACCCGCAGGAACACCTCCTGGCACATGTCCTCGGCGAGCGCCTGGTCACCCGCCAGCACGCGGGTGATGTAGTTCAGGAGCGGCACCTGATACTGGCGCACGATCACAGCAAACGCACGCTCGTCTCCGTGCCGTGCGAGCCTTAGGACGTCGGGGTCTGGCTGCTGGAGTGCCAAGTTGTGTCGGGATGGTTACGAAAAACCGCGGGAACTGTACACCAGGTACATGCCGAGCGGGCAAAGCCTTCCTCACAGGACACCGGCCAGCAGGCTGCGGCCGTCCATCTCCTCCGGCTGGGCCAGCCCCAGCAGCTCCAGAACCGTCGGTGCGATGTCGGCCAGACGGCCGCCGTCGCGCAGCGAACCGGCGTAGCCGACGGCGATCAGCGGCACCGGGTTGGTGGTGTGCGCGGTGTGCGGGCTGCCGTCCGGCTCCAGCATCTGCTCGGCGTTTCCGTGGTCGGCGGTGACCAGGCAGATGCCGCCGGCTCGCTCGACCACGGCGGTCACACGGCCCAGGCAGCGGTCGACGGTCTCCACCGCCTCCACCACGGCCGGGATCACGCCGCTGTGGCCGACCATGTCGGCGTTGGCGAAGTTGACCAGGCCGAACCCGTACGCGCCCGTCGCGATGCCGTCGCAGAACAGGTCGCAGACGCCCTCGGCGCTCATGGCCGGCTTCAGGTCGTAGGTGGCCACGTCGCGCGGCGAGTCGACGAGCGACCAGCGCTCGCCCTCGCTGCGGTGCTCGCTGCCGCCGTCGAAGAAGTAGGTGACGTGCGGGTACTTCTCCGTCTCGGCCACGTGCAGCTGCGACACGCCGCTTGACGCCAGCACCTGCGCCAGCACCGACGTCACCGGCTGCGACGGGTAGGCGACCGGCGCGTGGAAGTCCTCCGAGTACTCGGTCATCTGCACCAGGGCGGGCAGCGGCGGGTCATCCCCGCGGTCGAACTCGTCGAAGCCGGGCTCGAGCAGCGTCCGGAACAGCTGCCGGCAGCGATCCGGCCGGAAGTTGAAGAACACCACGGCGTCGTCGCCGCGCACCCGCCCCTGCGCCGGGTCGCCGACCACGATCGGCTCGATGAACTCGTCGGTGGTGCCGCTCTCGTACCCGGCCCGCACCGCCGCCACCGGATCGTCGGTCACGGCGCCGACGCCGCGCACCATCGCATCGTAGGCGCGCTTTGTCCGATCCCAGCGGCGATCGCGGTCCATGCCGAAGTAGCGCCCGCATACCGTTGCCAGATTGGGCACCGTCTCCAGGAACCCGGCACCGCTGGTGGGCGAGACGTCGCGCCCGTCGGTGAACGCGTGGACGTGCACCCGCTCGACGCCCTCCCGGCGCGCCATCTCGATCAGCGCGTGCAGGTGGCGGATGTGGCTGTGCACGCCGCCGTCCGACACCAGCCCGACCAGGTGCAGGGCCGCGCCGCGGCCGCGCGCGCAGGCGTCCAGCAGCACCTGGTTGCGGTAGATCCCCCCGGAGCGCGACGTCCTCGTCGATCCGCACCAGATCCTGCAGCACCACGCGCCCGGCGCCCAGGTTGAGGTGGCCGACCTCGGAGTTGCCCATCTGGCCCTCGGGCAGGCCGACAGCCCGTCCCGAGGCGGCCAGCGTGGTGCGCGGCCCGGCCGCCCAGAGGCGGTCGAAGACCGGCGTGTCGGCCAGGTCGACGGCGTTGCCCGGCCCCGGCGCGGCGAGCCCCCAGCCGTCCAGTACCACCAGGCAGACGGGCCCGTTCACGTCGCCGCGGCCACGATCGCCAGGAAGGCGTCCGCCTCCAGGCTGGCGCCGCCGATCAGGCCGCCGTCGATGTCCGGCTGCGCCAGCAGCTCGGCGGCGTTGTCGGGCTTCATGCTGCCGCCGTACTGGATCCGGATCCGCTCGCCGATCTCGGCCGGGAACAGCCCGCGGATGAAGCGGTGCGCTTCCTCGGCCATCTCGGGCGTGGCCGTGCGGCCGGTGCCGATCGCCCAGATCGGCTCGTAGGCGATGGTCAGGCGGGCGGCGTGGGACGCGGCGCCCGAGTCGGCGATCTGGCGGGCCAGCACCCGCTCGGTCTCGCCGCCCTCGCGCTGCTGCTCCGTCTCGCCCACGGCCAGGATCACGTCCAGGCCGGCGGCGTCGGCCGCGGCCAGCTTCTCGGCCAGGGCCTCGTCGGTCTCGCCGAAGTACTGCCGCCGCTCCGAGTGCCCCAGCAGCACGCCGTGCACGCCCAGGTCGAGCAGCATGGCCGCGGAGATCTCGCCGGTGTAGGCGCCCTGCGCGGCCTGGTGCATGTTCTGGGCGTAGACGCGCAGCTGCGATCCGGCCGCGGCCCGCACCGCCTCGGCCAGCGACGTGAAGGGCACGCACACGGCCACCTCGGGCCCGTCCGGCAGCCGCGCGGCCAGGTCGGCCACGAACGGGCCGGTCTCGCCGGCGGTCTTGTGCATCTTCCAGTTGCCGGCCACGAACGGCCGCCGCCCGCTCACGCCGGCGATCCCTGCAGCGCGACCACGCCGGGCAGCGGCTTGCCCTCGATCAGCTCGAGCGCGGCGCCGCCTCCCGTCGAGACGTGGGTGATGTCGCCGGCCACACCGGCCACGTTGACGGCGGCCACCGAGTCGCCGCCGCCCACCACCGAGGCGGCGTTCGAGCCCGCCACCGCGCGGGCCACCGCCAGCGTGCCCTGCGCGAACGGCTCCAGCTCGAACACGCCCATCGGCCCGTTCCAGAAGATCGTCTCGGCGGCGGCCAGGCGGGACGCGTACAGCTCGGTCGTGGCCGGGCCGATGTCGAGCCCCATCCAGCCGTCGGGGATGTCGCTGACCGGCACCACCCGCGTCTCGGCGTCGGCGGCGAAGCGATCCGCCACCACCACGTCGCTCGGCAGCAGCAGCCGGCAGCCGCGCTCGCGGGCGTCGCCCATCGCCGTCCGCGCGATCGCCTGGCCGTGCTCGTCCTCGTGCCGCGACGCGCCGACCGCGAGGCCGTCCGCGACCAGGAAGGTGAAGGCCATGGCGCCTCCGATCAGGATCGAGTCGGCCAGCTGGGTGAGCCGGTCGATGACCCCGATCTTGTCGGCCACCTTGACGCCGCCGATCACGACCACGAACGGCCGGGCCGGGCTGTCCAGCAGGCTCGCGAAGGCGTCCAGCTCGGCCTCCAGCAGCAGCCCCGCCGCCGAGGGCAGCTGCTGCGCGATTCCCACCGTGGAGGCGTGCGCGCGGTGCACCGCTCCGAAGGCGTCCTGCACGAACAGGTCGGCGTTGGCGGCCAGCTCGGCCGCGAAGCCGGGATCGTTCGGCCTCCTCGCGGGCGTCGAAGCGCAGGTTCTCGAGCATCCGCAGCTCGCCCTGCTCATCGCCGAAGGCGATCTCGCGCCCGAGCAGCTCCGACAGCCGGTCCGCCACCGGCCGCAGCGACAGCTCCGGCTTGGGCTCCCCCTTGGGCCGGCCCAGATGTGAGCACACCACCACCCGCGCGCCTTCGTCTAGCAGCAGCTCGATGGTCGGCACGGCCGCGCGGATGCGGGTGTCGTCGGCCACGTGACCGGCATCCAGCGGCACGTTCAGGTCGGAGCGAACCAGCACACGCCGCCCGGCGACGTCCAGGTCGCGGACGCCCCTCACGCGATCTTGTTGATGAGGTCCACCACCCGGCAGGAGTAGCCCCACTCGTTGTCATACCAGGAGAGCACCTTGACCAGGTTGCCGTTGGCCATGGTCAGCTTGGAGTCGAAGATCGAGCTGAACGAGTTGCCGACCACGTCGGTGGACACGATCGGATCGTCGGTGTACTGGAGGATGCCGGTCATCGAGCCGGTGTCCGCGGCCGCCGCGAACGCGTCGTTGACCTCGTCGCGCGTGACCTCCCTGTCGAGCACCGCGACCAGGTCGGTGGCCGATCCGCACGGCACCGGCACGCGCAGGGAGAGGCCGTCCAGCTTGCCCAGCAGCTCCGGGATCACCAGCCCGATCGCCTTGGCGGCGCCGGTCGTGGTCGGGATCACGTTGAGGGCGGCGGCGCGGGCGCGGCGCAGGTCCGAGTGCGGGGCGTCCAGCAGCGCCTGGTCGCCGGTGTAGGCGTGGGTCGTGGTCATGAAGCCGCGCTGGATGCCGAAGCGGTCGAGCAGCACCTTGGCCAGCGGCGCCAGGCAGTTGGTCGTGCACGAGGCGTTGGAGATGATGTGGTGGCTGTCGGCGTCGTAGAGGTCGTCGTTGACGCCGATGCAGACCGTGATGTCGGGGTCGGTCGCGGGAGCGCTGATGATCACCTTGCGGGCGCCCGCCTCGAGGTGCTTGGCCGCGCCCTCGCGCTTGGTGAAGAAGCCGGTCGACTCGACCACCACGTCGATGCCGAGGTCGCCCCAGGGCAGCGCGGCCGGGTCGCGCTCGGCCACGACCGCCACCTGCTTGCCGCCCACCGACAGGCCGTCGCCGTCGACAGAGACATCATCGGGGTAGGCGCCGTGGATGCTGTCGTACTTGAGCAGGTGGGCCAGCGTGGGCGCGTTCGTGATGTCGTTCACGGCCACGATCTCGAAGCCGGCCCCCCGGTCCCTGGCCGCCCGGAACACGTTTCGGCCGATGCGGCCGAACCCGTTGATCGCCACACGTGCGCTCATTCGACTACCCCCAAATCGCAATGGAAAACGGCCGCCAGTGTATCCACTTGGCGGCCGTGGGGGTCGGGATTGGAGCCCTCAGCTTGTGGGTGACCGGCAAGATCGGGCAGCGTCAGATGGGGTCTAAGGTCTGTCGCGCAAGGGATGCCGGGTCACCCACAAGCCTTGTCTACCTATGATCGCTGGCACCCGTTTTTCCGGTAACACCCACTTGGGGGATATTTTAGGATTTTGTAAGGGAAATAAGAGTTTTCATGCGACGGGCGACCGCGGACTTGGTCATCGGCGGGTTTGCGCGCTCGCCCAATTCGGCCAGCGAACTGGATGGATTGGCCATTCTCAGCTCGGCGACGCGGCGCAACTGGGGGTCGAGCAGCTCCAGGTCGAGCAGGGCGATAGCCTCGCTCTGGCGGTGGGCGGCGGCGCTCGTCCGGCCCAGGTTGGCGCGGTCACAGTTGGTCAGCCGGTTGGCGGCCTCGCGGGTGGCGCTGATCACCTCGGCCTCCTGCAGCGACAGCACCGCGTCGTGGGCGCCGACCAGCGCCAGCAGGTCGCGGATCGCGTCGCGCGACTTCAGGTAGGCGATGGCGTGGCCGCGCCGGGTGGCGGCGCGCATCGGGATCTCCTCCGCCGCGGCCACCTCGGCCAGCGCCTCGGCCGCCTCCAGCTCGGCGGTGCGCACCTCCAGGTGGGCCGGCTGCCGCGGCGCCGACACCGAGCCGGCCGCCACCAGCGCGCCGCGCAGGTAGGCGCCCCGGCAGCAGGCGCGGTTCAGCAGCCGCCGCGGCGGCCGCTCCAGCGGCGTCAGTGCCTCTGACAGCACGCCCGCCTCGTGCAGCAGCTGGATGCTGGTGCCGCCGGCGATCCGCAGCAGCACGCGGTTGCGGCGCTGGAACCGGTGCTCGCGGAACGACAGGATCTCGCAGTCAGCCCCGCGCTCGCGCAGCAGCGTGAAGGCCAGACGGGCGGCGGCCGGATCGGCCAGCTCGGTGACCGCCGCCAGCTCTCCCCGCTCCGCACCTGCAGGCTGCCTGCGTGGCGGATCAGGCCCGAGAGAAATGCCAGCCGGCAGCAGCTCTTGGCCGGCGGCCGCTCGACCAGCTCGTGCCGGACGTCCTCACTGAAGCTCATCGCGGTTCCAGCGGGACAGCCGCACCAGCGTGCGGCCCAGCTTGTCGGCGTCGTGCTGCCACTCACCGGCCAAACGGGCGCCGAACACGCGCACGCCCTGGCGGCGCAGGCCGCCGCGGTCGACCGGCACGGGCACACCGTGCTCGGCCCGGTTGCGGCTGACCAGCACGGCGTCCACCAGGTCGTCGCCGACATGCTCGTAGATGCGCGCGATGTGGTCGGAGGCGCGGTAGCCCTCGGTCTCGCCCGGCTGCTGCAGCAGGTTGCAGACGTAGATGCGCGGCACCTTGGCCGCCCGCACCGCCTCGCGGATGCCCGGCACCAGCAGCGGCGGCAGCGTGCTCGTGAACAGGCTGCCGGGGCCCATCACGATCAGGTCGGCCCGCTCGATCGCCTGCAGCGCGCGCGGGTGGGCGGCGGGGTCGGGCGGATCCAGCCGCACGCTCCGGATCGATGAGCCGTCGGCCGCGATCGCGGTCTCGCCGCGCACGGTGCGGCCGTCCTCCATCTCGGCCACCAGCTCGACCATGTCGGTGGTGCTGGGCACCACCCGCCCCACCACGGCCAGCACCCGCGCCGACTCGGACACGGCCTGGTCGAAGCTGCCCAGCAGGTCGGTGAGCCCGGCCAGGAACAGGTTGCCGAAGCTGTGGCCGGCCAGCTCGCCGTCGGTGAAGCGGTGCTCGAACAGCTGGTTCACGAGCGACTCGTCCTCGGCCAGCGCCGACAGGCAGTGGCGCACGTCGCCGGGGGCGGGCATGCCGAAGTCGCGGCGCAGGCGCCCGGAGCTGCCGCCGTCGTCGGTGGTGGTGACGACCGCGGTCACGTTCGAGATGCGCTTGACCCCGCGCAGGATCATCGACAGGCCGGTGCCGCCGCCCAGGCAGACGACGCGCACGCGGTTTCGCGATCGCGACGTCGGCACCAACTCGAACTGCGGCGGCTGGTCGGGGATCAGCGGCATTCCACGGTCGAGGTTAGCGTGTGCGTGGTGGGTGGGCCCACGGCCCACGGTAGGCTGGCGGCCATGCGGCAGCCGGCCTCGAGCGACCCGCGGAAGCAGCTGGTCGAGTCCGGGTACGACCGGATCGGGGAGCGCTACCTGGCCTGGGCGGGCGGGATCGACGACCCCGGCCGCGCCCGCATGCTGGATCTGCTGCTGGAGCGGCTGCCGCGGAGCGCCGACGTACTCGACCTGGGCTGTGGCGCGGGCGTGCCGCTCCACGGTGCGACTGGCCGAGCGCCACCGGGTGACCGGCGTCGACATCTCGCAGGAGCAGCTGCGGCTGGCCCGCGAGCGGCTGCCGGACGCTGAGCTGGTGCACGCCGACCTGGCGTCGGTCGAGTTCCCCGATGCCAGCTTCGACGGCGTCACCTGTTTCTACGCGCTCGGCCATCTGCCGCGCGAGCAGCTGGGCGGCGTGTTCCGCTCGGTGCGCGGCTGGCTGAGGCCGGGTGGATGGTTCCTGACCAGCCTCGCCTGCGGCGATAACGCCGACGCGAGTGGTGAGTGGCTGGGCGTGCCCATGCACTTCAGCGGCTACGGCCCCGACCGCAACCGCGAGCTGCTGCGGGAGGCCGGCTTCCGCATCGACGTCGACGAGGTGGTGCCGCTGCACGAGCCGGAGGGCACGGTCACGTTCCAGTGGGTGATCGCGACGCCGGCCCTCGACGGCTGACTCAGCCGGTCTTGTGCAGCGCCTCGTGGATGCGGCGTCCTACCTTGGGCGGGAGGCCGGGCACGGCCTCGAGCTGCTCGCGGCTGGCACCGGTCAGCGCGTCGGCGGTCTTGAAGTGGCGCAGCAGGACGCGGCGCCGGGCCGGTCCCACGCCGGGCAGCCCCGCGAAGATCGTGTCCACCGACGAACGCGCCCGGCGCTGGCGGTGGAAGCCCAGCGCGAAGCGGTGCGCCTCGTCGCGGATCCGCTGCAGCAACTGCAGGCCGGCCGAGCCGCGCTCCAGCACGATCGGATCCGGCCGTCCCGGCACGAACACCTCCTCCTCGCGCTTGGCCAGTGCGATCACGGCCACCCGCGGCAGGTCGTGCTCCGCCATCGCCTTCAGCGCCGCGGTCAGCTGCCCCTTGCCGCCGTCGATCACCACCAGGTTCGGCGGCGACGAGAAGCTGGCGTCGAACTCGTCGGCGGTGACCCGGGCCATGCGCGCGAACCGCCGGCCGACCACCTCGGCCATGCTGGCGAAGTCGTCCTGCCCGCCGCCGTGGCGGATCGTGAACTTGCGATAGTCGGCGCGCTTGGCGACGGCGTCCTCGAACACCACCATCGAGGCGACCGTGTTCGACTCGCCCAGGTTGGAGATGTCGAAGCACTCGATCCGCACCGGCAGCGACTCAAGGTTGAGCTGCTCGCGCAGCTCCTCCAGCGCCTCGACCCGGCGGGCGCGGGTGCGCAGCGCCACCAGCCGGTCGTGCTCGAGCGCCATCTCGGCGTTGCCGGCGGCCAGCTCCACCAGGCGCCGCTTCTCGCCGCGCTGCGCGACCCGCACCTCGACGGCGCTGCCGCGGCGCTCCGACAGGAACATGGCCAGCAGGTCGGCGTCCTCGAACCCCTTGGGCACGATCACCGACGGCGGGATCGCCACCTGGCCGCCGTAGTACTCGAGCGCGAACCCCCACAACACCTCGGACTCGCGCTCGCCGCCGGCGTTGTCCAGGTAGAAGCTGCGGCGGTCGGCGAGGCGGCCGTCGCGCAGCTGGAACAGCTGCACGTTGGCGGCGGTGTCGAGACGGCGGCCGCGAGCACGTCGCCGGTCTGCGAGCCGACGTGGTCGGCCACCTGGCGCTGGGACAGGTGGCGGACGGCGGTCAGCCGGTTGCGGTAGCGGGCCGCCTCCTCGAACTCGTGGCGGGCGGCTGCGTCCTTCATCTGCTGCTCGAGCCGCCGCTCCAGCGGGCGCACGCGGCCGGACAGGAACTCGACCACGCTGTCGATCACGGCCGCGTAGTCCTCCTTCGAGATCAGGCCCACGCAGGGAGCGGCGCAGCGGCCGATGTGGTGGTCGAGGCAGGGCACGCCGGAACGGCGCCCGGGCTGCGGGCCCTCGCAGGGCCGGTAGGGGAACACGCGGTTGAGCACGTCCAGCGTCTCCCGCACCTTCTTCGCGCTGGAGTAGGGCCCGAAGTAGAGGACGCCGCGGCGGTGCCGCTCGCGCGTGAACATCACCCGCGGGTACTCGTCGGAGGTGGTGACCGCGATGTAGGGATAGGACTTGTCGTCGCGCAGCCGGATGTTGAACGGCGGCCGGTGCCGCTTGATCAGGTTCTGCTCCAGCAGCAGCGCCTCGTGCTCGCTGCCGGCCCCCAGGAACTCGATCTCCTCGATCCGGTCGACCAGCTCGGCGGTCTTCACCGTGGCGTAGGCCTCGCGCCGGAAGTACGACTGCACCCGCTTGCGCAGCGACTTGGCCTTGCCCACGTACAGCACCACGCCATCGCGGTCGTGGAACAGGTACACGCCGGGGCTGTCGGGCAGGGCCTTCAGCTGGGCGTCGAGCCTCTCGTTGCGGGCGATGGTGGGCATCCTGCCCTGATCGTAGCCGTGCCCATCAACCCCTTCGCGGCCGCTACCAGGGGGTGGGGATCGAGCGGGCCAGCGACCGTGCCCGGTCGCTCACGCCCGAGGCCACGGAGGCGACCGCCCGCACGGGAGCGGTCTGCGCTCGCCAGGCAACATCCAGCGCCGTGGCTCCGACCCGCATCGCGCCGCGGCACCACTCGGGATGGCGCACGAGGTAGCCCGTGACGCAGATGCCCGCGCCCACCGCGATCAGCGTCAGCCCCACCGGCGGCACCACCGAGGTGGTCGCCCCGATCGTCAGCAGCGATCCGCCCGCCGTCATCAGCCCGGCGGTGGTGGCGGCGCTGCCGACGGCCATCAGCCCGTACCCGACGCGGTCGCGGCTGCGGCGTGCGGAGTAGGCCTGGGCCGCGAACAGCCCGGTCGAGAGCGCCCCGCCCAGCACGCTGAACCGCGCTGCCCAGAGACCGACGCCGCTCAGCTCCAGACCGCCGGGGGCGGCAGCGGCCGTCAGGTCGCGGACGGCGGTGTAGGTGTCCCAGATCGAACCAACCAGGTTGGCGGCGTCGCGCCAGTCGGGGTCGGGCAGCAGTCCGCCAAGAGCCGTCAGGCCGAACCGGGAGAGGTGCTGGAGCGCGGCCGCCGCCTGCAGCGGCACCGCACGGCCGCGCTCGCCCAGCTGCTCGGCGGTGTGCCCGCCGGCGTCGAGCGCGGTGCCGAGGTCGTCGCTCCAGGACGAGCCGGCCGCCGGTGCGGGCGGCAGGTCGGCCGCCTGGCGCCTGTGCGGGGCCCGCCGGAAGCGACTCGTCGCCACCCTCGGCGTCCGCGCCGCCGTGCGGCACCGGCACCAGCCTCACTGCGCCGGACAGGTCGACGCCGGCGCCGCCACCGTCGCGCAGGACGAGCGCCGCCGCGGACGCGCTCCCCAGCTGCGCAGCCAGCGCCTCGCTGGAGCGAGCCCGGGTGCGCCGCCTGGGCGCGCGCCAGCGCGGCGGCGGCCGCGTCCGGATCGCTCGCCAGACCCATGCGCAGCTCGGCCGCCAGCACGTGGCCGGGCACGCCGCTGCGGCGGGCGGCGGCCGAGACCGGATCGTCGACCGGCGCCGGCCCGGCCGGCAGCAGGCTCGCGTAGCCATCCCAGCCGCCGTAGGCGAGCGGCGAGTAGCCGACCCGCGCGCCGGTGTGCGGAGCCGAGAGCACGGTGCCGTCGCCCACGTAGATGCCGACGTGGTGGGGCGCGCCGCCGGCGGTGCCGACGAACACGAGGTCGCCAGGCTGCAGCGCGGCAGCCGGGACCGGCCGGCCCATCCGCCACAGGTCGGCGGCGGTGGGCCGGCCCGGCAGCGACGCACCGGCTGCCGTGAACGCGTAGTCGACCAGGCCGCTGCAGTCGAAGCCGCCCTCGGCACGGCTCTCTCCGCCCCACACGTAGGGCCATCCGACCTGGGCAGCGGCCGCCGCCACCACGGCTGCGCGACCGGCCAGGCCGCGCAGGTCGACCGGCCGGAACGAGCCCGCCGGCTCGGCCGCCGCGAACTCGACCCGGGCGCGCGCCCGCGCCTGCACGGGCTGCTCCCCGTCAACTGCGACCGACACCTCGACGCCGCTGGGCAGACCGTCCTCGGTTAGCCGGGTCAGCGAGACCAGCCGGCCGCCGTTGTCGCGGGCGGCATCATCGGCGGCGGCGCGCAGGTCGTCGGCCGCCGCGGCCGGATCGCCGGACAGCTCTCTGCCCGCGGCGAGCGCGGCCATGTCGGCCGCGCGCTGGGCGTTCGCCCCGGCGCTGTCGATGCCGCCGAGGATGCCGATCAGAAACCCGGCCAGCACCAGCAGCAGCACCAGCGCGCAGGCCATCACCGAGACCTGGCCGCGCTCGCTCACCGCGGCACCGTTGCGGTCACCACCGCGGCGGCCGGCAGCGCCGGCAGGCGAACCGGCAGCGGCACCGTCACCACCACGTGGTCGCCGCGTCGCTCGATCCGCGCGGCGCCGCGCAACGACGCCGGCAGCGGCCGGCCTTCCCCGACCAGCACGGCCGCCTGGTCGGCCACCCGCTCGGCGGTGATGCGGGCGCGCACGATCGTCAGCGCCCCCAAAACCGCCACCGTCGCGATGGCGAGCAGCACGGCGCAGCCGACCATCTCCACGCTCGACTGCCCCGACTGGCGGCGCATCACTGTTCGACCACCGGTGCGTCGGCGGTCAGCGACAGCGCGAACCCGGGGATCACACGCGGCACGGAGACCCGCACCGAGACGGTGCCATCGGAGCTGCGCACCTGCAGGCCGCCGCGCATGGCGCCGGGCAGCGCACCGGCGGCGGCCGGCTGCACCGGCGCTCCGACCAGCCGAGCGCGAGCCGCGGCGCGGGCGGCGTGCTCGGCCGAGATCGCCGTCCAGCCCACCAGCAGCGCCTGCCAGCAGGCCAGCGTCAGGGTCAGCAGCGCCGGCAGCAGCAGCGCCGTCTCGATGCTTGCCTGGCCCCGGGAGCGATCCATGCGCCCACGCTACGGCGGGCGTCCGTCACGGAACCAGACCGCATGTGTGCCGAAGCTGTGGCGGCCTGGCAACGGCATCCCACTGCTACCATCGAACCATGAGCGAGGCCAACGGAGAGGCTCCGAACAACTCGTCCGGCGAGGACCGGCAGTTCGTGCACTTCTCGTTCTACAAGCTCGATCGCGGCTTCCGGCTGCTGCCTGCCGCCGAGCGTGAGGCGGCGCTGGCCGAGTTCGGGGCGGTAGTCGAGAAGTACGGCGAGCGGTTCCCGATCCGGGCCTACACGATGGTCGGCCTGCGCGCCGACGCCGACGTGATGTTGTGGAAGGTGTCCGAGCGGCTGGAGGACTTCCAAGACCTGGGCACCGCCCTGCTCGGGACGGCGCTGGGCGCTCACCTGGAGACGCCCTACGCCTACCTCTCGATGACGCGGCGCTCGCAGTACGTGAAGGGCGAGGGGCGCTCGATGCACAAGCGCGGGCGGATCATGTGGAACCCCGACTCCAAGTACCTGCTGATCTACCCGATGGTGAAGACGCGGGCCTGGTACCAGCTGTCGAAGCCGGCCCGGCAGGGGATCATGAACGAGCACATCGCCACCGGGCACAAGTTCCCGACGGTCAAGATCAACACCACCTACTCGTTCGGGATCGACGACCAGGAGTTCGTGGTGGCGTTCGAGACCGACTTCGTGGGCGACTTCCTGGATCTGATGATGACGCTGCGCGAGACCGAGGCCAGCCGCTACACGGAGCGCGACACGCCCATCTTCACCTGCCGCTCCGGCGACATCCGCCAGGTGCTGGACACGCTGGGCGCGGCCGCCGCAGCCGCGCCGGTCGACGCCTGAGCCGGCGGGGCACCCTCGCTGGAGGGCCAGGATTAGCCGGCCGGCGCCACCAGCGTCCGCGCGCGGGCGACCCTGACTTCGGCGGACAGCGTTGGCAGATCGTAGGCACCGTTGTGGCGGCGGCCGTTGATGAAGAACGTCGGCGTACCGGAGACACCGCTCAGGTCCGCCGAGTCGACGTCCTGGTCGATCCGCTCCGCGCCGGCGCCGCGGCGCATGTGCTCGCGGAAGCGGTCGACGTCGAGACCGAGCTGCTCGGCATAGCCCACCAGGTCGCCCGGCCGCAGATCGCTCTGATTGGACAGCAGTAGGTCGTGCATGTCCCAGAACGAGCCCTGTTCGGCAGCCGCCTCCGCCGCCTCGGCCGCGAGTTGAGCGTTCGGATGGACGTCGTTCAGGGGCAGGTGGCGCCAGACGTAGCGCACGTCGCCGTGGTCCGCGAGCAGATCGCGCATCACCGCCTCCGCCTGGCCGCAGTACGGGCACTCGAAGTCGCCGTACTCGACGACGGTGACAGGCGCGTCGGCCGGTCCGCGGATGTGGTCGCGCTCGTCGTCCACGGGCGCCGACGAGATCGACGATCGCCTGCGACGAACCGAGTAACGCCTGCACCCGCAGCCGCAGCGGGAGCCGCGCAGTAGCGCGAAACAGCAGCCACGTGCACAACGAGGACACAAGCGCAGCGCTGAGCACGCCCAGCTTGGCCTCCTCCAGCCGGTCGCCGCTGAACGCGAGCGTGGCGATCAGGATCGACACGGTGAATCCAATGCCGGCGATCGCGCCCCCGCCGACGACGGCCGCCCATCCGACCGACGGCCGCAGCCGGCCGCGGCTGAACACAGTGACCAGCCACGAGGTGCCGGCGACGCCGATCGGCTTGCCCACCACGTATCCGAGCAGGATGCCGAGCGTGACGGTCGACGTGAACGCGCGCGAGAGGAAGGCGCCGCTGATCTCGATCCCGGCGTTCGCCAGGGCGAACAGCGGCACGATCACGTAGCTCGTCCAGGGGTGGAACACGCCCTGCAGGCGCACGTTCGGAGAGATGGCCGTGCGGACGCCCGACTGGGCGGTGCGCGCCAGCTCCGGGGTGGGCTGCTCGCGGAACGCACGGAACAGGTCGGTGGCGCGCTCCAGGTCGCCGCGCGCGGCCGGCGACGCGTACACCAGCAGGCCCAGCACCAACCCGACCACGATCGGGTCGATTCCCGAGCTTTCGACCGCCAGCCAGGCCGCCACTCCGAGCAGCGCGTAGGGCAGGCCGGCACGGATCCCGAGGGAGCGCAACACCAGGATCAGGGCGAGTACCGCCAGCGCGACGAGCAGCGGGCCGAAGACGATGTGGCCGCTGTACACGACGGCGATCACGGTCAGCGCGATGACGTCATCGACGATCGCCACGGTGAGCAGAAAGACTCGCAGGCGGTCGGGAAAGCGCGGCCCGACCAGCGCCAGCAATCCCAGGGCGAACGCGGTGTCCGTCGACATCGCCGTCCCCCAGCCGTGGCCGGTCGACGACCCGGCGTTGAAGGCCAGGTAGACCAGCACCGGCACGACCATCCCGCCGATCCCTGCCAGCACGGGCAGCGCCACCCGCCGCCGTTGCCGCAGCTCCCCCATGTCGAACTCGCGGCGGGCCTCCAGGCCGACCACGAAGAAGAACAGGGTCATCAGGCCGCTGTTCAGCCATCCGCGCAGGTCGAGGTTGATCGAGTGGTCGCCCAGCCGGACGACCAGGTCGGTCTCCCACACACTGCGGTACGACGACGAGTCGATGTTGATCCAGAGCAGCGCTGTGATCGTGGCCAGCAGCAGCACGCCGGCGCTGCCGGTCTCGGTGCCTATGAACTCACGAAGCGGCGTCTCCAGGTTGCGCGCCCACGCTGTCTTGCCGGAGAAGGGCCTGGTGCTGTCGGACGCGTCGGAGGCCATGCCGCATTGTGCCCCGGACTACGCGGCGCGCTGCCGGAACGGGTGCATCTCCGGGCAGCGGCGCTGTCGCAAGGGCGACTACCCTGCGGGAGGCGAGAACAGCAGGCAGTAGCTGTGGTCGTAGCCGTACCCGTACGTCGGCTCCCAGCGCACGGCGATCTCGCCGGCGAAGGGCAGTACCTCTGCGACCGCATGCGCGATGTCCCAGGCCAGGGTGTCGACCCGGTCGGGGCGGCGCAGGTTCGCCGCCTCGATCACGAGCCAGCCATCGGGCGTCAGCAGCGCGCCGACGGAGCGGCACACCCGTTGCAGGTCGGCGAGGTAGCGGTCGTAGCCGGGGTTGGAGTCGCGGTAGCCGGACAGCGCCTCCTGCGGATCGCCCGGCGAGGAGTACGGCGGCGAGGTGATCGCGAGCGAGACCGGCGGGATCGGCAGCGCGTCCAGCTCGCGAGCATCGGCCGTGAACAGGCGGTCAGGCGCTCGCATGCGCGACCGGATGAAGGTTGCGCGATCGGAGTCGACCTCGACGCCGAACGCTTCCCGGCCCGACGACTCGGCCACCACCAACGTGGTGCCGAAGCCGGCGAACGGGTCGAGCACCGCGTCGCCGGGATCGGTCAACCGCTCGACGAAGAAGCGGACGAGCTCTTCCGAGAAGCGGACGTCGTCATCCGCGAATCGGGCCGGCAGCGCGGCCTGATTGCCGTGCTCGACCGTGAGTGCCGTCGGCAGGCCGGAAGGCCAGGAACGCGGAGCGCTCATTCGCCCAGGCTACAGAGGCTCGGACGCGGCGGGTTGTCGGCGTGGCATCCGGCACCGATAGTGAGACCGTGACCCAGAAAGCCAATCGCGTCGTCCCGGTCGCCGCGGCGTTCGCCGCGATCCTGCCTCTGGCGGCGCTGCTGGGCGTGGTGGCGACGGCGGTCGCGACCGTCAACCGGCTGGCCGGGCCGGCCTGGATGCCGGCGGCGGCAGGGATCACCGCGATGGCAGCCGCCACGGCCTGGCAGACGTGGGGCGCGCGGAGGTGGGGTCGCAAGATCCCGATTGAGCCGCTGCCCGACGGCATGGAGGTGATCGAGCCGCGCGGCTCGGCGCGGCGCCTCGCGATCAAGATGTCCGGGCCCCTGCTCGTGGCGCTGCTGCTGGGCGTTGTGCGCAGACACAGCCTGCCCAGCGATCTGCTCCTGACCGCCGCTGCACCCGTGTTCTACGGCTGGTGGGTCGGGCGCGTGCTCGTGATCTCGCGCCGCGTCGAAGGCATCGACCGGCAGCTCCACGGGACGCTGCTCGCGGCCGCCGGGCCGTTCGAGGCCTGCGGTGGCAAGCGGCGGCTGTTCGCCGCCAGGCCGCCGCTCCCTCAGAGGTAGTAGCGCTTCGACTCGTTCCAGGCGTAGTACATGGCGAACAGCCCACCGAAGAACGCGGCCAGCACCGGCACCGAGAACGCGCCCAGGTCGATCAGCTGGAACTGCGCCAGGGAGTAGAGCGCGGCCGACACGGTGACAGCGCCCAGCCCCAGGTAGAGGATGTTGCGCTGGCGGTCGGGCATCAGCGAGATCGCCATCCGGTTTCGGTGGTACCAGCCGTAGCCGAAGTACCAGAGCAGGCAGATGAAGATCAGGCTGATCGCGCCCAGGATCGCGCTGAAGATGGCCGAGGACACCTCGAAGAAGACCGTCGCCACGGCGGCGATCGCGATCACGATGGCGAACCCGCGCAGGTTGTCGCGATCCATCAGGCCGGCCCCGTCATGTAGGCACGCACTCCCAGCGCCGCCACCACCGTGGCGCCGACCGCGAAGTAGAGCAGGTTCTTGCGTCCATCCTCACCCCGCAAAGCATAGGGGTAGGCGATCGCGAGCAGCGGTAGCAGCCCGTATGCGAAGTGCAGCTTGTCGCCCGGGCGGTAGCCGTCGGAGAGCAGGATCAGGCCCAGCGTTGCCTGGGCGATCACCATCGTCTGCGAGAGCGCCAGCAGCTGCATGTAGATGCCGGCGGGCGGTCTGTCCCAGCGGTAGGCGATCAGCCCCCAGATGCCCACGATCGCGTTGGTCACGATCAGGAGCGTCCCCACCACCATGTGCACCTCGGGCATGCCGCCACGCTATCAGGCGGGTTTGCCACCACCCCCGCACTACAGTACGGCCCAGTAGCCCACCCGTTTCCGAAGGAGTAACGATGCTCGAGGTTGGCCAGCCCGCTCCCCCGTTCTCACTGCAGTCAGACACCGATGAGACACTGTCGCTCGACGACTTCAAGGGCAGGCCGGTGGTCGTCTACTTCTACCCCAGGGACGACACGCCCGGCTGCACCCGCCAGGCCTGCAGCATCCGCGACAGCTGGGCGGAGTTCGGGCGGATCGGCGCGACCGTGATCGGCGTCAGCCCGCAGTCGCCGAAGTCGCACCGCAAGTTCAAGGAGAAGTATGGGCTGCCGTTCCCGCTGCTGGCCGACACCGAGCACACGATGGCCGAGGACTACGGCGTGTGGGTCGAGAAGAAGAACTACGGCAAGACCTCGATGGGGATCGAGCGCTCGACCTTCGTGATCGACGCCGACGGCAACCTGGCCGCGATCAAGCGACGAGTGAAGCCGGACGAGCACACCGCCTGGGCGCTGGCCGAGGTCGAGAAGCTGACGGCGGGGGCGACCCGCTGAGCGGCGCGCTCCCGCTGGCGGGCCTGCGCGTCCTCGATCTGACGCAGGTACTGGCGGGCCCCTACTGCACGATGATGCTGGGCGACCTGGGCGCCGACGTGGTCAAGGTCGAGCGGCCCGGCGAGGGCGACGGCAGTCGCCGCTGGGGGCCGCCGTTCGTGGGCGGCGAGAGCGCCTACTTCATGCAGGTCAACCGCAACAAGCGTTCGATCGCGGTCGACCTGCGCGACGACGCGGGCCGGGAGGTGGTGCGGCGGCTGATCGGCCGCGCCGACGTGCTGCTGCACAACTTCCTGCCGGCGGCGGCGCTGCGCTACGAGGTCGACTGGGAGGCGGTGCGAGCCGTGAACCCGATGGTGGTGCACTGCACGATCGCGGGCTACCCGTCCGACGGGCCGGACGCGGAGCGGCCCGGGTACGACTTCCTGATGCAGGGTCTGGGCGGGATCATGAGCATCACCGGTGAGCCCGACGGCGAGCCGATGAAGGTGTCGGTTGCCATCTCCGACATTGTGGCCGGGCTGTTCGCGAGCTCGGCCGTGCTGGCGGCGCTGCACGAGCGCCAGCACAGCGGGCGAGGACGGAGCTGCGAGGTGTCGCTGCTGGACGCGCAGGTCGCGTGGCTGGCGAACCGGGCCGGGGATTGGCTGATCAGCGGCATCGAGCCGAAACGGCTGGGAAACGCGCACCCGTCGATCGTGCCCTACGAGACGTTCCGGGCGGCCGACGGGTACGTGAACCTGGCGGTCGGCACCGACGACCACTTCCGGCGCTTCTGCGCCGAGGCCGGCCGCGGCGACCTGGCGACGGATCCGCGCTGGCAGACGAACGCGGGTCGGGTGGAGGGCCGCGACGTGCTGGTGCCGCAGCTGCGGGAGCTGCTGGCGGGGCGCACGGTGGCGGAGTGGAGCGAGGTGCTGGAGCGCGCGCACGTGCCGGGCGGGCCGGTGCTGTCGATCCCGGAGACGTTCGCGGGGCCGGCGGCGCACATGGTGGAGCGGGTGCAGCATCCGGCGGCGGGCGAGATCGGGCTGGTGCGCTCGCCGATGCGCTACGAGGCCGACCGGCCGGGCAGCCGGCTGCCGCCACCGCGGCTGGGCGAGCACGCCGCCGAGGTGCTGGCCGAGCTGGGCTACGGCGAGGGCGAGATCGCCGAGCTGCTGACGGGCGCCTGCAAGCCTCGCTAGAATCAGCTCTCCCCGCGCGGATGTGGCGGAATTGGTAGACGCGCACGGTTCAGGTCCGTGTGGCCGTAAGGTCGTGGAGGTTCAAGTCCTCTCATCCGCATGTAGCCCGTGATTGCCTCGCTGCCCGCCGCCTCCACCTGGGAGACCCAGTGCTTCATCTCGGCCGCGGTGGCCGGGGTGACCGGCATCGGAGTCGTCTCCACCTCGATGGCGCGGCGCTCGACCGCCATGTCGACGTCCCGGCGGGTGCTGATCACGGTGCTGATGGCGGTCGCGTTCGTGGCGGTGCTGGCGTTCTTGTTCTGGGCGGTCGATCCGTGCGCTCAGGGACCCGCCTGAGCCACCTGCCCAAAATCTGCCAGGCAATTACCACAAAACGGCGAGTGCGCGAAACCGGTCGGTGGGTGAAGATGCAGCGGCATGGGTGCTCCACACTCCACCAGCCGCAGCGCCGTCAGGCTCGCGCTTGTCACTTCCCCCCACGACGCTCCGCCGGCGGCACCCACCGGTGTGCCTGCGGGGTTGCGGCTCCTTCGCTCTCTCGACCGCTCCGTGCTGGAGACGGCACGCGACGTCGACCTGCGCCCGATGGAGCTCTACGCACTCCTGCTCCTGAGCGAGGCACCCGAAGGTGAGGCGGTCACCACCCGCTCCCTCTCCGAGTTGCTCGCCGCCAGCACCAGCCAGGCCAAGCAGATCGCACTGCGGCTGGCCGCCCGCGGCTACGTCAAGCGAAGCGGCTCACACGGCAGCACGCTTCTGACCGAGTCCGGCCGCGAGCTTGCCACCGCGGCGGCCCAGCGGCTCGAGCGCGAGGTCAGCCGGCGCCTGCGCCGGCTGGAGCCGGCCGTCGTCGAGCGTGGCGCGGCCTCGCTGAACGCGCTCGTCGGCGACTGACGCTGCATCTAGACAGCGAGGCGCGCAAGGCGTAGCGTCAAGGGCGTTCCGCTGTCCGATCCGGAGGACCCCATGGCCACGCCAGCAGCACCCGTTGAGCACACCACCGAGCTCGCCCTCTCCGAGAAGCGCAAGCTGGTCAAGAGCCTTGGCCACCTGGACATGGTCTTCTTCACGGTCTGCGCGATCGTCGGCCTCGACCTGCTGGGACAGGCCGCCAGCTATGGCGCCCAGGCCTTCACCTGGGTCGTCGTCCTGGTCGTGCTGTTCATGTTCCCGTACGCCCTGCTGATGGCGGAGCTGGGCACAGCCTTCCCGCAAGAGGGCGGGCCGTATGAATGGATGAAGCTGACCTGGGGCCGGCTGGCGGCCGGCATCGGCGCCGTCCTGTACTGGGTGACAAACCCGTTCTGGGTGGGCGGATCTCTCTGCTTCATCGCCACCGACACCTGGAGCTCCAACATCCACGGGGTCGGCAGCGGCACGTTCGGCGACTACGCGTTCAAGTTCATCTTCATCTGGATCAGCATCGGCGTCGCGATCGTGTCGTTGAAGCACGGCAAGTGGATCCCGAACGCCGGCGCGATCGTGCGGTTCCTGGTGCTCGGGTTCTTCTCGCTGACCGTGGTCGTCTACGCGATCAAGCACGGAGTGCACGGCTACGGCCCCGGCGACTTCTCGCCCACGGCCGGGATCTTCATCGGCCTGGTGCCGCTGCTGATCTTCGGGTTCGTCGGTTTCGAACTGCAGAACGGCGCGGCCGAGGAGATGGAGGACCCGCAGCGCGACGTGCCCCGCTCGGTCGCCAAGAGCGCCGTCATCTCCTCGATCGCCTACGCCATCCCGATCTTCGGCATCGTGGCGGTGCTGCCGTCGTCGAAGATCACCGGCATCGGCGGCTTCATGGACGCCGTCCACCAGATGTTCGGCGTCTACGGCGGCGCCCAGAACTTCCTCACCGATCTGATGGCGTTCGGCTTCATCTTCGCGCTGGTCACCTCCGGCGCGGTCTGGATGATCGGCTCCGACCGGATCCAGGCCGTGGCCGCCTACGACGGCGCCTTCTTCCCGTGGTTCGGCGTGTTCAACGAGAAGCTGGGCACCCCGGTGCGGGTGAACGTGCTCTCCGGCGTGACCTCCACCATCTTCATGGTGGCCGCGGTGCGGCTGCTCTCGAGCAGCGAGGCCGACACGTTCTCGGTGGTGCTGTACATGGCCATCTCGACCACGCTCGTGTCCTACATCCTGATCTTCCCGGCGCTGATCAAGCTGCGATATAGCCAACCCAACGTGCCACGCGTCTTCAGCGTGCCCGGCGGCAAGGCCGGCCTCTGGGCGATCGGCGTGCTGTGCACTGCGTGGACGCTGATGGGGTCGTGGGTCGCGATCTTCCCCGACACGCTCGAGTACGGGTTCGGTGCCGACTACAACTTCGTCGGCTACTGGGGCGTCTCGCGTCTGCGCTTCGAGGTGTTCACGCTCGGCACGCTGGCGGTGGTGATCGCGTTCGCCGTGGTCGGCTACCTGGCCGGCAAGTCGGTACGCGAGCAGGTGGTTGACGTCCCGCTGGCGGCGACGCCGGCGTCGGCGGCGGGAGATTGAGCCGCCCCACCATCGGCATCACGAGCTACTGGGCGCCGGTCCAGCTGGGAAAGTGGTCAGGCCGTGCGACGGTCACGTTCCACGGCTACGTCGAAGGCACCCGCCTGGCCGGCGGCCGGCCGCTGGTGATCCCGGCTGACCCCTACCTGGCGGACGACCCCGACGACGTGCTCGACCTGCTGGACGGCATCGTGTTCGTCGGCGGCGACGACGTCGCCCCGGAGCTCTACGGCGCCGAGCGCGATCCGCGCACCGGCCCCCGCAACGAGCGCCGCGACGCGGTCGAGCTGTCGCTGATGCGACGCGCGCTCGAGCGTGACCTGCCGGTGCTCGCCATCTGCCGCGGCATCCAGGTGCTGAACGTAGCTCGCGGCGGCACGCTGATCCAGCACCTGGCCGATCACGTCGACCAGCGGCCTCACCGCGAAGACGACTCCACCTACGGCGTGCACAACGTGGTCACCGTCCCCGGCGGCCGCCTGCGCGGGATCGTGGGCGAGTGCGCGACCGTGCACTCGCACCACCACCAGGGCATCGACCGCATCGGCGAGGGCCTGGTTGCGGCCGCCCACGCCGACCCGGACGGCACCGTCGAGGGGCTCGAGGATCCCAGCCGCCGCTTCTGCGTCGGCGTGCTCTGGCATCCCGACGCCGACGCCGAGGGCACCGGCGCGGGCCTGTTCCAGGCGTTGGTATCGTCCACGGGATGAGCAGCCTCTGGCACCCGTTCGCCGACATGGCGAGCGTGAAGGACGATGAGTTCGTGGTCAGCCGGGGCAGCGGCGCGCGCGTCTGGGACGAGGCCGGGCGCGAGTACATCGACGCCAAGGGTGGCCTCTGGTACTGCTCGATCGGCCATGGCCGCGGCGAGATCGCCGACGCCGTCTCGGCGCAGATGCGCGAGCTCGCGGTCTACGACATCTTCGCCAGCACCGCCAACCGGCCGGCGATCGAGCTGGCCGACCGCGTGGCGGCGCTGGCCCCGTTCGCGGACGGCGCCGTGTTCTTCACCAGCGGCGGCTCGGACGCGGTCGACACGGCCGGCAAGCTGGCGCTGCGCTACTGGCACGCGCTCGGCAAGCCGGACAAGCGCACGATCGTGCACCGCGAGCGCAGCTACCACGGCATGAACGCGTACGGCACCAGCCTGGCCGGCATCGCCGCCAACCGTGAGGGCATCGGCGCGCTGATCCCCGACACGGCGTCGGTCGGCAGCGACGACACCGACGCGCTGGAGCGCCTGTTCAGCGAGCGCGGCGACCAGATCGCGGCCTTCATCGGCGAGCCGGTGATCGGGGCCGGCGGCATCTACGCACCGGCGCCCGGCTACTGGCAGCGGGTGCAGGAGCTGTGCCGCGCCCACGACGTGCTGCTGATCGCCGACGAGGTGATCTGCGGGTTCGGCCGGCTCGGCACCTGGTTCGGCTGCCACCGCTTCGGCATCACGCCCGACATGATCACCTGCGCCAAGGGCATCACCTCGGGCTACCTGCCGCTGGGCGCCGTGATCGCGTCACCGCGCCTGCAGGAGCCGTTCTGGACGACGCCCGGCGCGGCCCTGTTCCGCCACGGCTACACGTACTCGGGCCATCCCAGCGTGTGCGCGGCCGGGCTCGCCAACCTCGACGTCCTCGAGCGCGAGGGGCTGCTGGAGCGCGTCTCGCGGCTCGAGCAGGTGCTGGACGCGGCCATGCAGCCGCTCGCGGAGCTGCCGCAGGTGAGCGAGGTGCGAAGCGGCGTCGGCCTGCTGGCCGCCGTCGAGATCGCGCCGGACGCGCGCGCCGCTGAGCCCGGGGTCGTCGACCGGATCGTCAAGGGCTGCCGCGAGCGTGGCGTGCTGACGCGCGGCCTGGCCGGCCATTCGCTGCAGGTATCGCCCGCGTTCGTGATCGACGAGGCCGAGATCGCCCGCATCGCCGAGGTGTTCGCCGAGACGCTGTCAGGCGTGTCGGTGGGTACCGGCGTGTAGCCGCTCGCCCAGCGCGTGGATGCCGTGCTGGTAGCGGTGCGCGAGCCGTGACGGCAGCCGCAGCGCGGCGGCGATCACGAGCAGGCTGAACGCGAGCGGAATCAACCCGGACGCCACGACCGTCCAGGTGAACTGCCGCTCGGCTGCCACCGCCGCCAGCCATATCGGCCACAGCATCACGGCCAGCACGCCCACCAGGATCAACGCGATCGTCCTGTCCGATGACTGCATTTCCTGCCTCCGTTCCTCGTTGGTCAGCGGCTGGCTGCCTGCAGCATCTCGCGCGCGGCGTCGAGCCCTCGCGGGTCGAGCCGCAGCACGGCCTCGGCCGCGGCGAACAGATCGCGCAGCGAGACGATGCCCACCACCTTGCCGTCCTCGCCGACCGGCAGGTGGCGCGCGCGGATGCGCTTCATCGTGTCCGCCGCCCAGACCACGTCCGCGTCCGGCGGGGCCAGCGTCACCTGGCGGGTCATCAGCTCGGTCACCGGCCGCTCGCGCACGTCGAGCCCATCGGCGAATGCAAGCAGCAGGTCACGCTCGGTGAAGATCCCGGCCAGCTGCGGCCCCGCCATCACAAGGCAGGCGCCGACCCGCCGCTCCTTCATCACGCCGGCCGCCTCAACAACGGTGGTCGCCGGCGACACCGCAACCAGGTTGGTCTGCATGATCTCGGCTATCCGCACTTGTGCCTCCTGCGACAAGTCGCTGCAGGAATTTGTAGCACAGCGTCGCCCGCCGGCAAGGGCCGGCGGGCGACGCGAGGCAGTGGATCAGATGGTCGTGTCCGGTGGAGCCGGCGTGAAGTCGAGGTTCTCGTCCAGCGGCGCGACACCACGGTGCTGTGCGGCGTAGGAGGCTGCATTGGCCACCTGCGTGGGGCGCATGACGCGAACCGCGCCGAACCAGACCACCGCCACCACCACCACTCCCAGCGCCCAGTAGAGCGCCAGCCAGTTCAGGTTGAGCGTGCTGTGCGGATCCGGGTTGAGCGCCCCGTAGAAGCCGAGCACCGGCGTGGCCACGGCGACCAGCACGATCAAGTACTGCCACCAGAGCGCCTTCGTGCGCACCAGCAGGCCGATCGCGGCCACCGCCAGGATCAGGTAGACGAGCTCGACCGCAAACGATCCGGCCGTCGCGGCCACGAAGAAGGCGGCGAAGTTGCGGGGTAGGCCGAACCGATCGAGCGTGTGGCTGTAGAGCCCGACCAGGATCAGTAGGCCGGCGCCGAACACGACCACCAGGTTCCCCACCCACGGCGTGTTGTGCCGCGACGTCTTGGCGAAGAACGAGGGCAGCAGGCCGTCGCGGCCCAGTGCGAAGTAGCCGCGGCCGATGGTGACGCAGATCGCCAGCGCCAGCGCTGTGGCGTCGAGGATCACGACCAGGTCGATGATGGTGGCGAACCACTTTCCGATGTACTGGGTGGCGAGGCTGTCCAGCGCGGTCGGATCAAGCCACGCGCCCTTGTCGACCGCCGCCTTGCCGAGCCCGATCGAGATCGCGTAGGACATCACGACGTAGAAGGCTGCGGAGGCAGCGACGGTGCCGATCAGCGCGCGCGGGATCGACCGGGCGGGATCGTGGCTCTCCTCGCCCAGTGATGCCGCCGCCTCGAAGCCGACGAACAGCAGGATGCCCAGCATCACGCCGTTGAACACGGTGTGCACCGAGGTGGTGCTGGGGTTGAAGACCGAGAGCGTGTTGTCGGCCTGGACGATGATCGCGACCGCCAGGATCAGCATCGGGGTGAACGAGACTGCGGCGAACGTCAGCATCGCCCCGATCGCGATCCGCACGCCGATGTAGTTCAGCGCGACGACCAGCGCCAGGAACAGCAGCGACAGGAGCCACCACGCCGGCACGGTCGATGTCGTGATGTGCTCGGTCCAGAACTGGTTGGTGAGGATGCCAAGGCCCAGGTAGATGCCGCCACCACCCAGGAACAATGTGCCCATGAAGAAAACGCCCGCGGTGAGAATGCCGATCGCGGGATGTGCGCCCCGTACCAGGTACTCGTACACGGCGCCGGCGCCCTGGTACTGGCGAGCGAACAGCGAGATCGCGTATGCGATCGCAAGCACGCCGAGACCGGCGACGAGCACGGCCAGTGCCGTGTTGAACCCAGCGCCCGTGACCGGAGCAGACACGAAGCCCAGGACGACCGCCGTAGAAAACATGGGCCCGATCGCGAGGGCCTGTGCAACGGCGTGGATGGTGCCCAAGCGTCGCTCACCGAGTTCGCCTCCCGCGGCCGGCGCAGATGCGGCCTCTGACATGACTCCCTCCTCGGTTGAAGACAACTTGGATACATTCGCACGGTACCCAGCCGCCGTCAAGCGCGGAAAGCAAGCTTTGATTCGTGGATCAGACGGCGTAATGTATGCAAAGACCATGGCCGTACCGGAGTCGCCAGCCACCGTTGTCCCGCTGCGCATCGAGAGTGTGGTCGACCACGTCTATGCCGCCCTGCGAGAGCGCATTCTTGCTGGAGATCTGCCCCGCGGGACGCGTTTGCGGCAGGCCTCGCTGGCCGAGGAACTTGGCGTCTCACGTACGCCGCTGCGAGAGGCGCTACGCCGCCTGTCGACGGAGGGATTGGTCGAGTTCTCCCCCAACCGGGGCGCGACGGTGTCGGAGCTCGACTTCGGCGACATGCGCCACGCCTGGGCGGCGAGAGTCGCGCTGGAGCCGGGCGCCGCGCGGCTGGCAGCAGAACGCCGGGATGCGGAGGCGATCGCGCGGCTGCGCCGGGCGATCGCGGCGCAGCGCGCCTCCCAGCACGACCGGGAGGCCGGCTACGCGGCCAACCGCGAGTTCCACCTGGCGCTGGCCGCGGCGTCCGGGAACCCTCACCTGACGCGGTTCGCCGAGATGCTATGGGTTCCCCGGATCGGCGTTCCGATCTATGAGGCGCAGGCGGGGAAGCGGGCCGGGACGCTGGCCTGGGCCGAGGAGCACGAGCGCATCACCGACGCGGTCGCCGCGGGTGACGCGGGCCTGGCGGAACACCTCACGCGCACGCACGTGGCCGCGCACCCACCGGTGGGTCCGGCCGCGTGATGGGATCGATCGCGATCCTGGGTGCGCGGATCCGCACGCTCGACCCCGACCGGCCGTGGGCGAGCGCGGTCGCGATCCGCGACGGCGTGATCGTCGCGGTCGGCGACGATGACGAGGTGCGCAGGGCGAGCGGGCCCGGCGCGGAGCTGATCGACGGAGCCGGCATGACGGTGGTGCCGGGACTGACCGACAGCCACATGCATCCGTTCATGGGCGCGCTGGAGACGCGCGGGGCCGACCTCGCCGGTGCGGCCACGGTGGACGAGGTGCGCGAGCGGCTGGCGGCCGAGCGGCGCCACTGCGGACAGGGTGAGTGGGTGACCGGCTTCTCGCTCGAGTACCGGGTGTTCGACGGGATCGAGGCCAGTGGTGAGCTGTTCGAGGAGGCGGTCGGCGGCAACCCGGCGCTGCTCACGTTCTTCGATTTCCACACCGCGCTGGCGACGCCGCCGGCGCTGGCCGCAGCCGGGATCACGGGAGCGCGCAGCTTCGACGACGCCTCCGAGATCGTGTGCCGCCCGGACGGCCGGCCCACGGGCGAGCTACGCGAGGAGGCGATCGGCCTGGTGGTGGAGGCGATGCCGGTGCCGGGCGATGAGCAGCGTCTGGCCTACATCGCGGAGGCGCTGGCGGCGATGAACCGGGTCGGTCTGACCGCCTCGCACATGATGGACGGCACGCTGGCCACGCCCGACGACTGCCGGGCGCTGGAGGGGAGCGGCCGGCTGACGGTGCGGCAGGTGGTGCCGTTCACGGTGCAGCCGACGATGGGCGACGACGAGATCGGCGCGGCCATCGCGGCCGGCGCAGAGTCCGGGCGGCTGTGGCGGTCGGGCTGGGCGAAGTTCTTCATCGACGGCGTTGTCGAGTCGGGCACCGCGTGGCTCGAAGCAGCCGGACACCGAGGGACGCGGCACGGAACCGAACTGGCCCGATCCAGAGCGCTACGCCGCGGTGATCGCCCGCTTCGCCGAGGCCGGGATGCCGTCGATCACGCACGCCATCGGCGACCGCAGCGTGCGCTGCGCGCTCGACGCCTACCGGCGGGCCGGGCCGGTGGCGCGCGGGCCGCACCGTGTCGAGCACATCGAGACGCTGCAGGACGACCAGCTGCCGCGGTTCGCACCGGAGCGTGTGGTGGCATCGCAGCAGGTCAGCCATCTGCAGTGGATGACACCGGACATGAGCGATCCATGGAGCAGGTCGCTGGGGCCGGAGCGCGCGGGCCGCGGCTTCCGGACGGCCGAGCTGCGGCGCTCGGGCGCGGTGCTGGCGCTGGGTTCCGACTGGCCGGTGGCGGGGTTCGACCCGCGCGTGTGCATGGCCTGGGCGCGACTGCGCCGGCGGCCGGGGAACCGCGACGCCGGCGGCTACGGCGAGCACCAGCGGCTGTCGGCCCTGGAGGCGCTCGAGGGCTACACGACCCAGGCCGCGCTGGCGGTCAACGACACGGCGGTCGCCGGCCGGATCATGCCCGGCTACCGCGGCGACCTGACGGCGTTCGCAGCCGACCCGGTCGACTGCGACGCGGACGACCTGGTCGACCTGCCGGTACTGCTGACGGTGGTCGACGGCCGCCCCGTGTTCCGCGCCTGACGGCCGCCAGCCGCATCACGGCCTCGTCACGACACGCAACGATGCTGAGCCGAACCCCCACGGCGGCCGAGTCGGTGTCTGACACCGGTTCGGAGCCGAACCGGCCGTTCTCCACAGATCGTGGTCACGGCGGCCGTGACATACGTCAGGATCGCGTGCCGAAATGCCACGGCCGCGGAGGCGGTGTTTGACACCGACCCGCTGTCACGGCGGCGTCACGGCATAGAACGATGCTGTGCCGAAGCCCTGCCCGGGACATGGTCGGGCTCTGACCCTGAGCTCAGCGCTCGAGCGTGACCGGGTTCGAGAGCGTTCCCACCCCGCCCACGGTGACGTCGACCACGTCGCCCTCCTGCAGGTAGACCGGCGGCACCCGCGAGTCGCCGACCCCGGCCGGCGTGCCGGTGACCAGCACGTCCCCGGCCTGCAGCGCCATCCCGCGCGACAGGTAGACGATCAGCTCGACCACCGAGAAGATCAGGTTGCGCGTGTTCGACGACTGCCGCTGCTCGCCGTTCACCTTCGTCGAGACGTCGATGTCGGCCAGGTCGACGCCCTCGGCCGCAGCCACAGACGGCCCCATCGGCCCGAACGTGTCGAAGCTCTTGCCCAGGGTGAACTGCCGCAGCGGCGTCTCCAGCTGCGCTCGCCGCCCGGACACGTCATGGAAGGCCGTGATCCCGCCCACCGCCGCCCGCGCCGTCGCGTCGTCGGCCCTGTAGACGTCCCGCCCCAGCACCACCGCCACCTCTCCCTCGTAGTCCGGTCGCGTCTCCTCGCGCG
This sequence comes from uncultured Actinomycetes bacterium, assembly GCA_963766445.1. Taxonomy (GTDB): domain Bacteria; phylum Actinomycetota; class Thermoleophilia; order Gaiellales; family JAICJC01; genus JAICYJ01. Next base: position 116,984 of record CAVXZW010000024.1, read on the forward strand.
GCACCACGATCGTCTGGCGGTGGCCGATCAGGCATGTTGTCCACTTGGCGAACACTACCGGCACGTCCGGGATCTCGAGCTCCGCCTCCTCCGCGTGATCGCGGTAGTTGAGGCCGATCGCCAGCAGCTTCACCGGCTCGGTCGGGTGCAGCAGCCGCACGTCCTCGATCGGATGCGCCAGCCCGGAGGCGTCGGCGATCGTCCGCCAGCCCTCCTCGCTGGGCACGAACCCGCGCGGCCCGGCCGGCCCCGCGTCGAAGATCACCTCGCCGTCCAGCCGCCCCAGCTTGACGTCGCCGGACGGATCCAGGAACCGCACGGCCCTCATCGTCCCTGCTCCGTCCGCAGCACCTTGAGCGCGTTGATCGCCCGCGGGATGCCCGCGTAGGGCGCCGTCTGCAGGATCGTCTCCTCGATCTCCTGCCACGGCACGTCGATCGCCCGCAGCGCCCGGATGTGCGCGGCGACCTGTGGATCCGAGCTGCCGATCGCCGTCAGCACCGCCACGATGATCAGCTCCCGCTCGCGCGCCGTCAGCCCGTCGCGTGTGTGCACCTCGCCGAACACCCAGTCCACCAGCCAGTCGCCCATCGGGCTGCCCATTCGCTCGATGAAGGCGTCGCCGCCGGGCTCGTCGCCCAGCTCCTTCAGCCGCGCCAGGCCGCGCTCGTGCCGCGTCGCGCTCTCCATTCCGTCCTCCTGCTCGGTCACCGCCCAACCATATCCAGCACGCGCCGGTCGCGCCGCGCTGGACGGACAGCCGACCCATGCGACACGATGAGTGCATGGTCAACAGCTTCATCCTCGTCCGCCACGCGGAGACCCCGTACAGCGCCCAGGGCCGCATGAACCCCGACTCGACCGTCGAGGTGGGCCTGACCGCGCCCGGTGAGCGCGCCGCCCGCGGCCTCGGCCGTGACCTCGCCGGCGAGCGGATCGACGCCCTCGTCGTCGCGCCGTCGCTGCGCACGCGCCTCACCGCCGCGGCGCTGGTGGCCGACCGGGACGTCTCCACCCACGTCGTCGACCAGCTGGCCGAGATCGGCGTCGGCCCGTTCGAGGACGGCCCTGTATCCGCCTACACGACCTGGCTCCGCAACAACCCGCTGACGGCCGCCCCGCCCGGCGGCGAGAGCGCGCTGGACGCGACCACCCGCTTCCTGGCCGGATGGCGCCGGGTGCTGCGGCTGCCGGGGCCGGTGGTGCTCGTGGTCAGCCACAACCTGCCGCTGCGCATGCTCATGAACGCCGCCGCGGGCGACGACCCGCTGACCGGCCCGCTGCAGCGCATCCCCAACGTCACCCGCCACGACCTCACTCGCGACCAGGTCGAGACCGGCGTCGCCGCCCTGCCGCCGCTGGCGCGACGAGCTCGCCCCGAAGCAGGGATAGACTCGGTCACGTAACCGCGTCCACCAGGCCGGGGAGCCGGGCTTGCCCTCCAGCAGCAAAGCGCATATTGTATCCAATCGTGTCTGAGCGACGCGTTCGGGTGCTGGTCGAGGGGTCTCCCAGCTGGGGCCGGCTGGACGGCGGCAGCGTCGTCCTCGACTCCGGCGAGCGCCTGGACGAGGCCGACCGCGCACTTCCTGGCACCGGTCGAGCCGACCAAGATCATCGCCACCCACCTCACCTACCGCAGCCGCGTCGAGGAGTACGCCGCGCGCACGCCGCCCGAGCCCTCCTACTTCATGAAGCCGCCGACCACCCTGAACGGCCACCGCGGCCAGCTGCGCCGCCCGCGCGGCGCCCGCTTCCTCAACTACGAGGGCGAGGTGGCCGTCGTGATCGGCCGCGCCATGCACGGCGTGCCCGAGGCGGACGTGCTCGGCCACGTCGCCGGCTACGCCTGCGCGAACGACGTCGGCCTGCACGACTTCCGCCACGCCGACCGCGGCTCGATGCTGCGCGTCAAGGGCCAGGACGGCTTCTGCCCGATCGGCCCCGAGCTGGTGCCGGCCGACCAGTTCGACCCCACCGACTTCGAGATCCGCACTTACCTGAACGGCGAGGTCGCGCAGGAGGGCTCCGCCGCCGACCTGATCTGGCCGATCTCCTATCTGCTGGCCGACCTCTGCCGGGTGATCACGCTCGTGCCCGGCGACGTCGTGCTGTCGGGCACCCCGGCCCACTCGCGGCCGATGGAGCCGGGCGACGTGGTCGAGGTCGAGGTGACCGGCCTCGGCCGGCTCTCGAACACCGTGGTCGACTGGGACGTCGACCTGTCCGGGCCGGGCGACCAGCTGCAGGTGTCGGCCAACACGCTGCACGTCGCTCTGGCCATGCCCGAGGACGAGGCGGAGCGAGCCGTACAGGAGGGAGTGACGCGATCATGATCGAGATCCGCCGCATCGATCACGTGGCGCTGCGGGTCGCCGACCTGGACGAGGCCGAGCACCGCTGGGCGATCCAGTTCGGCCTGACCGAGGTGGAGCGGGTCGGCCACCACGCCTTCCTGCGCTGCGCCTACGAGCCCTACTCGCTGCAGCTGGTCGGCGCCGGCGCCCCCGGCCACGACCACACCGGCTGGGAGCTTCGCCGCAGCTGCACGCTGGAGCACGCGGCCGCCCAGCTCGACCACCACGGCGTCGACTACGAGCACCATGACGGCGCCCTCCACTTCGCCGACCCCGACGGGTATGGCATCGAGCTGATGCCGTTCCGCGATGAGGACGACCGCCGGCCGCCGGTGGCACGCTCGACCGAGACGCTACCGGGCCTGCACCCGCGCAAGCTCGGCCACGTGAACGTGCTCACCACCGACCTCGACCGCGCCACATCCTTCTACACCGACGTGCTGGGCATGCGCATCTCCGACCGCCTGCTGGGCGCCGGCAACTGGCTCTCGATCAACTCCGACCACCACTCGATGGCGCTGGTGCAGCACGACTTCGCCCACTTCCACCACTTCGCGTTCGAGTACGTCGACTGGGGCGAGCTGCGGGCGGTGTTCGACCACCTCGGCCAGCACGGCCGCTGGCTGGTCTGGGGCCCGCTGCGCCACGCGCTGGCCCAGAACCTGTGCGGCTACGTGCGCATCCCCGACGAGCAGCTGATCGTCGAGTGCTACTGCGACATGGAGCAGCTCGAGCTCGATCACGAGCCGCGCGACTGGGACGACACCCCCCACTCGAGCAACGTCTGGGGCATCCTGCCGCCGCGGTCATACTTCCGATTCGACGAGGAGGCCGTCCGCTACGAACGAGAGGGCCTGCTCGCCAAGGGGGAGCAGCTGCCCCCGCTGACACACCAGGAGGCCTGATGGCAACCGCGCAGCAGCAGACGCCGACAGCCGCCCGCACCGGCCAGCAGTTCCTGGACGGCCTGCGCGGCGACGCCCGCGAGATCTGGCTGAACGGCGAGAAGATCACCCACCCGCTCGAGCACCCGCAGCTGGCCGAGGCGGCGCGCACCATGGCCCGCGTCTACGACCTGCAGCACCAGCACGCCGACGAGATGCTGGCGCCCTCGCCCGACGACGGCCGCCTGGTCAACGTCACCCACCTGATCCCGCGCAGCCGCGAGGACCTCGAGCGACGCCGCCGCGCCATCGAGCTGACCGCCGCCCTCACCGCCGGCATGATGGGCCGCACGCCCGACTACCTGAACGTCACCTTCGCCTGCTTTGCCGGCCGCGCCGACGTGTGGGCCCGCCGCGGCAACGAGCAGGGCGCCGCGAACCTGGTCGCCTACCAGAAGCTGATGCGCGACCGCGACCTCTCCACCACCCACTCGATCATGAACCCGCAGGTCGACCGCAGCAAGCCGGAGGCCGAGCAGGCGGCGGGCGAGGTCGCCCTGCACAAGGTGGGTGAGACCGAGAACCACATCACCGTGCGCGGCGCCCGCATGCTGGCCACGCTCGCCCCCTACGCCGACGAGCTGACCATCTACCCCGGCTCCGACATCCGCCCCCAGGACGGCGACTACGCGCTCGCCTTCGCGCTGCCGATGGGCACGCCCGGCCTGCGCTTCATCTGCCGCGACAGCTACTCCAAGCAGCGCTCCACGTTCGACTACCCGCTGTCGTCCCGCTTCGACGAGATGGACGCCGTCGTCATCTTCGACAACGTCGAGGTGCCGAAGGACAGGCTGTTCCTGTGCGGCGACACCGAGGCCTACTCGGAGGTGATCACCGACACCGGCTGGCGCGGCCACATCATGCACCAGGCCTTCACCCGCGCCTACGTGAAGCTGTCATTCGCGCTCGGGCTCGGCCACATGCTGGCCAACACCACCGGCGTCGTGCGCTTCGACCACATCCAGGAGAAGCTGGGCCAGATCTGGAACATGGCCGAGCTGACCCGCTCCGGCCTGATCTCGGCCGAGGCCGGCTCGCACCTGGACGAGGGCGGCGTCTGGTATCCGGACGACCGCCCGTTCCTGGCGCTGCGCGGGGAGATGCCGAAGTGGCTGCCCTACGTGAACGAGCTGCTGCAGCTGATCGGCGGCGGCGGCTTCATGGCCACGCCGTCGCGGGCCGACATGGACGGCCCGCTGGCCGACGAGATCGCGAAGTACTACCAGGCGGCGGGCGCCGACGCCGAGCGCCGCATCCGCCTGTTCCGCCTGGCCTGGGACTACATCGGCAGCGACCTGGGCGGCCGCGGCGAGCTCTACGAGCGCTTCTACCTGTCCGACTCCTACCGAATGACGGCGCTGGCCTACAAGATCGCCGACAAGTCGTTCCCGGAGTCGCTGGTCGAGCAGTTCCTCGAGGAGCCCTCGTGATCGTCCGCGTCGCCCGCTTCGACGCGGGCCGCGGCGACCTCGGCCTCGACCGCTCCGAGTGGGTGATCGAGGCGCTGCGCGGCGTGGAGGGCGTGACCGCGCTCTACCACTGCCTGGCCGAGGACGGCTCGGCGGTGTCGGTGACCGTGTTCCAGGACGCCGATGCCGCGGACGCCGCGATGGCGAAGATCGAGGAGGCGCGGGAGCGGCTCGGCATCGAGGTGTCGCCGGCCGACGACGCGGTCATGTACGAGGTGGTCGGCTCCCTGGAGCGGCCATGAGCACAGGTCCGCGCGGCTACTCGCTGCCGCTCTCGCCGGATGGCGGCGCGTCGATCATCCCCTCGCCGCCGTGGCACTACGTCGGCGACTTCCTGGTGATCGAGTTCTGGGCAGACCCGGACGCGGTGGCCGACGTGCTGCCCCCGCGGCTGACCCCGTTCGCCGACGACCCGGGGCGCTGCGCCGCCCTGTTCGTCGACTGGCAGTCCTGCTCCGACTCGGGCGAGGAGCTGCTCGACCCGGTGCGCGGCCAGTACAAGGAGTTCTTCATCGTCGCCAACGCGATGCTGGGAGACGAGCACGTCACCACCTGCCCCTACATCTGGGTCGACCGCGACTTCGCCCTGATCCGAGGCTGGATCCAGGGCTTCCCCAAGAAGCTGGGCGAGGTGCACATGACGCGCAGCTTCGGCCTCGACTGCCGGGCCGAGGGCCGCATCTTCGCCGGCACGCTCACCGCCAACGGCCGGCTGCTGGCCGAGGGCACGGTCAGCCCCGACCGGCTGAGCGAGGCCGGCCCCACCCACAACGATCCGCCCCTGGTCAACCACCGCCACTTCCCGCGCCTGGCGGCGGGCCGGTGGGACGACCCGGCGGTCGACGAGCTGGTGCGGGCCCGCTCCAGCAACCGCTCCGCCTCCCAGATCCATGAGGGAGCGGCGACGCTGGCGCTGTACGCCGCGCCGGGCGAGGAGCACGACGCGCTCGCGCCGCTGCGCGTCGGCAAGGGCTTCCGGTTCCAGTTCGCCTACACCGTCGACGACCTCGAGACGATCCCGGAATGAGCCCGGCGGCGCTGGTCACCGGTGGCGGTACCGGCATCGGGGCGGCCGTCGCGCGGCGGCTCGCGGCCGACGGCTACGGCGTGGTCGTGGCCGGACGCCGGCTGGATCCGCTGGCGCAGGTGGCGGCCGAGATCGGCGGCATCGCGGTGGCCGGCGACTGCGGCGACCCGGCCGGCGCCGAGACCGCGGTCCGCACCGCCGTGGACGAGCTGGGCGGCCTCGACGCGCTGGTCTACTGCGCGGGCGTGTCGCACTCCGGCAGCGTGGTCGACCAGACGCCCGAGAGCTGGGACGCGGTGCTCCGCACCAACCTCACCGGCGCCTTCCTGACCGCCCGCGCGGCCCTCCCCCACCTCGAGCAGCGCGGCGGCTCGGTCGTCGCCGTCTCCTCGCTGGCCGGCCTGCGGGCCGGGCCCGACTCATCGGCGTACTGCGCGTCCAAGGCCGGCCTGAACATGCTCGTGCAGTCGATCGCCGTCGACTTCGGCCCCCGCGGCGTGCGCGCGAACGCGGTCTGCCCGGGCTGGATCCGCACCCCCATGGCCGACGGCGCGATGGACGAGCTGGCCGGGCTCCACGGCACCGACCGCGAGGGCGCCTACCGGCTGGCGCACGCCCACATGCCCATGCCCCGCGCCGGCGAGGCCGACGAGGTGGCCGGGCTGGTGGCCTGGCTGCTCTCGCCCGCGGCCGCCTACGTCAACGGCACCGTGATCCCGGTCGACGGCGGCGTCAGCGTGCTCGACCTGGGCCTGATGGAGTTCCGGACATGAGCACGGTCGCGAACATCACCGTCCCGTCCGGGCACTTCATCGGCGGCGAGCGCGTCGACGGCGACGAGACGTTCGAGGTGATCTCGCCGATCGACCAGCGGGTGATCGCCGAGGTCGCCCGCGGCGACCAGAGCGCGGTCGACCGGGCCGTGGACGCGGCCCGCGCCGCCTTCCCGGAGCTGGGCTGCGCTGGGGCCGGAGGGCCGCGCCGCCCACCTGCACCGCCTGGCCGAGCTGATCGACGCGAACATCGACCGCATCGCCACCGTCGAGTGCCTGGACATGGCGATGCTGGAGCGCTCGCTGAAGGCGCGCGTGATCGCCCGCGGCGCCCGCAACTTCCGCGCCTACGCCGACCTGGCCGCCTCCTACCAGGAGCGCGTCTGGGGCTCGAACTCGACCCGGAACCGCGTGATCCGCATGCCCAGCGGCCCGGCCGCCGTGATCACGCCCTGGAACGCGCCGTTCATGCTGTCCACGTGGAAGACGGCGCCGGGCCTGGCCGCCGGCTGCACCGTGATCCTGAAGCCGCCGGAGTGGGCGCCGCTGTCGTGCTCGCTGCTGGCCGACCTGACGGCCGAGGCCGGATTCCCGCCCGGCGTGTTCAACGTCGTCCAGGGCATCGGCGAGGAGGCCGGTGCGGCGCTGGTCTCGAGCACCGGCGTGCGCCGCATCAGCTTCACCGGCTCGCCCGAGACCGGGCGCTCGATCGGCCTGGCCGCCGCCGCCAACATCGTGCCGTTCACCGCCGAGCTGGGCGGCAAGGGGCCGCTGATCGTGTTCGCCGACTCCGACCTGGACGCGGCCGCCGCCAAGGCCGCGGGCCAGTACGACGACGCCGGGCAGGTGTGCCTGGCCGGCACCCGCCTGCTGGTCGAGGAGTCGGTCCGGGACGCCTTCCTGGAGCGGTTCCACGCCGGCGTCGACGCGCAGGTGCTGGGCGACCCGCGCGACGACCGCACGACCATCTCGCCGCTGATCCATCCCGACCACCTGGCCCGCGTCGAGGGCTTCGTCGAGCGGGCGCGGGCAAACGGCGACACGATCGTGCGCGGCGGCAAGCAGCCGGACATGGGCGGCCTCTGGTACGAGCCGACGCTGATCGAGCCGCGATCCAACGACTCCGAGGTGGTGCAGCGGGAGGTGTTCGGGCCGGTGCTGACGTTCCAGACCTTCCGCGACGAGCGCGAGGCGGTCGAGCTGGCCAACTCCACCCGCTACGGCCTGTCGGCGATCGTCTACACCGGCACGCAGGAGCGGGCCGAGCGGGTCGGGCGGGCCGTCCGCGCCGGCACCGTCTGGGTCAACACCTTCCTGGTGCGCGACCTGACGGCGCCCTTCGGCGGGGTCGGCATCAGCGGCATCGGCCGCGAGGGCGGCGACTACGCGCTCGACTTCTACTCCGACCTGAAGACGCTGCAGATCCTGGATGGGAGCACCGCATGACCCAGACACTGGCCGATGTCTACCTCGACAACGAGGCCTTCGCGGAGCGGATCCCGCACGAGACGTTCACGCTGATGCGCCACCAGGCGCCGGTGCACTGGTACGACTGGGAGTACGGCAAGGGGTTCTGGTGCATCACCCGCTACGAGGACGTGGTGGCCGTGCTGAAGGACTGGCGCACCTTCTCGTCGGAGACCGGCGCGACGGCGCTCGAGGACCTCGACCCCGACCAGATCGAGGCCCGCAAGTCGATGCTGGACACCGACCCGCCCAAGCACTCGAGCCTGCGCGCGATCGTGAACAAGGGCTTCACGCCGCGGGCCGTGGCCGCGTACGAGCAGCTGCTGCGCGACCTCACGCGCCAGATCCTGGACGAGTCGCTGCCCCGGGGCGAGTTCGACTTCGTCGAGGAGGTCGCCAAGCAGCTGCCGATCCAGGTGCTGTGCCGGATCCTGGGGGTGCCCGTGTCCGACGACGAGCGGCTGATCGCGTGGGGCGACAAGATGATCGGCAACACCGATCCCGACCTGGGCGGCCTGCACCCGGCCAGCCCGGAGAGCGCAAAATACCGCCTCTACCCGTTCCGCAGCCCGTACGCCATGGAGCTCTACAACTACGGCCACGAGATCGCCCGCGAGCGGCGCCAGCATCCCACCGACGACCTGGTCTCGAAGCTGGTGATGTGGGAGGACGAGGACGGCAACCGGCTGACGGAGCAGGAGTTCGACACGATGTTCCTGCTGCTGGTCGTGGCCGGCAACGAGACCACGCGCCAGTCGATCGCCCACGGCATGCAGGCGCTGATGGACAACCCGGAAGCGATGCAGCGGCTGCAGGAGCAGCCCGAGCTGATGGGCACCGCCACCGAGGAGATCATGCGGTACAGCTCGCCCGTGATCCACTTCCGGCGCACGGCCACGGCCGACACCGAGCTGCACGACGTCCGCATCCGCGAGGGCGACAAGGTCGTCACCTGGCTGGTCTCGGCCAACTACGACGAGCAACAGTTCCCCGAGCCGCTGCGATTCGACATCACCCGCAAGCCAAACAACCACGTCACGTTCGGCCGCGGCGGCCCCCACTTCTGCCTGGGCGCGCACCTGGCCAAGCTGGAGACCCGGATCATGTTCGAGGAGCTGCTGCCGCGCGTCTCCGCGGTCGAGCCGACCGCGCCCGCCAGCCGCATGCACTCGAACTTCACCAACGCCTACAAGACCATGCCGGTGCGGGTCACACCGGCGTGAAACACTGCAATTCCACCTCTCGGAAAGGGCGGTAGATGGCCGAAACGCTCGATCAGCTCGTCAAGGATGGCGTCACCACGGTGCGCCTCAGCTACCCCGACCTGCACGGGATCGCGCGCGGCAAGGAATTCCCGGCGTCGTTCTTCGACCACCTGCTCGAGGACGGCGCAGGGTACTGCGAGGCGATCATGACAGTCGACCTCCGCCACAACGTCGTGTCAGGGTTTGAGCACGGCTTCCAGGACATCATCGCCCGGCCGGATGCGGCGACGCTCCGCCGTGTCCCGTGGGATCCCGAAGTTGCGGTCTGCCTCGCCGACCTCGAGCGAGTGGACGGCTCGCCCTACGGGGTCGACTCCCGCGGGGTGCTGAAGCGGGCGATCGCCGGATTCGGCGAGCGCGGGCTGGTACCGATTCTCGGTCCCGAGCTGGAGTTCTATCTGTGCGAGCCGGACGCGGCCGCGCCCAACGGCTACCGGCGCTACGTCGACAACGACAGCCACGTCTATACGGTCGGAGCGGTGGCCGATCCGCGCGGCATCCTGCGCAAGATGCTGCACGCGTTCGCCGACATGCAGCTGGGCGCCTACGCCGCCAACCACGAGTACGGGCGTGCCCAGTACGAGATCAACCTGCGACATTCCGACGCGCTCGACGCCGCTGACCGAGCCTTCCTGTTCAAGGACGCGGTCAAGGAGATGGCGGCGATCGAGGGCCTTCTGGCGACGTTCGTCGGCAAACCGTGGAACGACGACGAGGGGTCGGGGTTCCATCTGCACATCTCGTTGGCTGACGAATCGGGGAACAACCTGTTGAACGGGGACGGCCCGGAAGGGCTCTCGAGCGTGGCGCACCACGCCATTGCCGGCCTGCTCGAGCACGGCAGATCGCTGATGGCGTTCATGAACCCGACGACGAACGCATACCGCCGCATCCAGGAGGAGGGACAGGTTCCCACGCTCGTCAGCTGGGGGCATGACAATCGACTGTGCGAGGTGCGCATCCCTCGCGAACGGGGAGCCGCGACCCGGATCGAGATGCGCGTCCCTGACGGGGCCGCCAACGCCCACCTCGCCTCCGCGGCGGCGCTGTTCGCAGCGCTCGACGGGATCGAGCGGGAGCTCGATCCGCCGGCTCCGCTCAGCGGGCTCGTCTACGAGGATCCCAACGCCGAGAGCTGCCCCCCGCTGCCGCGTTCGTTCGAGGCGGCACTGGAAGCCCTCGACGGCGACGAGTATCTCCGGCGCGTGATGGGCGAGGAGCTGGTCTCGACGTTCCTGCAGATCAAACAGTACGAGCTCAACCGCGCTCGGCTGTGGACGACCGACTGGGAGTTCGCCGAGTACACGCACCACCTATGAGCTCGATCGAGACCTACGCCGGCTCGATCACAGTCGCGGATCTGGAGCGGGATCCGTTCCCGATCTACCGGCGGCTGCGCGACGAGGCGCCGGTCTGCCACGTGCCGGCGGTGGAGCTGACCCTGGTCACGCGCTGGGAGGATGTCCACCACGTGGCTCGCCACCCGGAGCTGTTCACCGCCGACGTCGGCTCCTCCCCCCTGACCCGCACGCTGGGACAGAACATGCTGACCGTGGACGGTGGCGAGCAGCGCCGGATCCGGGCCACCATCGACCCCGCGATGCGGCCGCGCGTCGTGGCGGGCTACGCACCGGCCGTGATCGAGCCGATCGCAGAGCGGCACCTGGCCGCGATCGAGCGGGACGGCGCCGGCGAGCTGATGGCGACCTACTGCGAGCCGGTCTCGGTGCTGGCGCTGGGGTCGGTGATGGGCCTCGAGGACGCCGACGCGGACACGCTGCGGCGCTGGTTCGGAGCGCTGGCGCTGGGCGGCTCTAACTTCGAGTCCGACCCCGGCAAGCAGGCGATCGCCGACGCCGCGAGCGGGGAGGTCGACGATCGCGTGCTGCCCCTGCTCGACCGGCTGGAGCGGGATCCGGATGGAAGCGTGCTGTCGGACATGCTGCACACCCAGCCGCCGGACGGCGAGCGGCTGACGAAGGCCGAGGTGCTGGCCAACCTGAAGCTGATCCTGCTGGGCGGCATGCAGGAGCCGGGCCACGCGCTCGGAATCGCGCTGTGGGCGCTGCTGCAGCACCCCGAGGCGCTGGCCGAGGTGCGGACGCACCCGGAGCTGCTGGACGGCGCGGTCGAGGAGGCGCTTCGCTGGCACTCGCCGGTGGGCACCCAGACGCGGCAGGTGACCGAGCGCACCGAGGTCGCGGGCGTGACGCTGGAGCCGGGCACCGTGATCGCCGCGGTGCTCGCGTCGGCCAACCAGGACGAGCGCCACTGGCAGCAACCGGAGCGGTTTGACATCCACCGCACCGGCGCGCACGCGGCCTTCGGCCTGGGGGCGCACCACTGCGCGGGCGCGTCGCTGGCCCGCCACGAGGTGCGCCTGCCGCTGCGGCTGCTGCTGGGGCGGCTGCCGCGCCTGCGCCTCGATGCGGAGCAGCCGGTGGAGCTGTCGGGCTGGGAGTTCCGGGCGCCGCTGGCGCTGCACGCGAGATGGGACTGAGGTGACCCGTGGCTGACTGGACGACCGTGGCGGCGGCCGGAGACCTGCCCGAGGGCGAGATGCTCGAGGCCGACAACCGCGGGGAGCCGGTGGTGGTAGCCCGCAGCGGCGGAAGCCTCTACGCCTTCGAGGGCTGGTGCACGCACGAGGAGTGCCCGCTGGCGGAGGGCACGCTCACCGACCAGCAGCTCGAGTGCTACTGCCACGGCGCCGTCTTCGACATCCGCACCGGCGAGGCCCTGGTCGGCCCTGCGGTGGCCTCGCTCGGGACCTACCCGGTGCGCGAGCAGGACGGCGAGATCCAGGTCGAGATGTGATGCCGGCCGCGGGCACCGACGATCCGCTCCGGCACCTTTCCCCGCTGGAGCGCGACTGCCTGCTCCGCTACCGCGCGCTTCTGCGCGAGCGGCTGGGCGATGGCGTCGATCTGGCCGTCTGAAGCGGCCGGCGCTCAGGCGGCGCGGCGGCGGCCGTGCTGCTTTGCGCTGTACATCGCCACGTCGGCCACGCGGATCAGGTCGTCGCCGGTGCCGGCGTCGCGCGGGAACAGCGCCAGGCCGACGCTGCCGGACACCTTGAGGTGGGCGCCTTCGACGCCGACCGGGGTCAGCAGCTGCTGGTAGACGCGGTTGCAGAGCGCGTCCAGCTGTGCCTGGTCGGACGTGCCCAGGCAGGCCAGCATCAGGAACTCGTCGCCGCCCAGGCGTGCGACCACGTCGCCGTCGCGCGAGATCGTCGAGAGCCGCTCGCCGACCGCGCGCAGCAGCGAGTCACCGGCGGCGTGGCCGTGAGCATCGTTCACCTGCTTGAACCCGTCCAGGTCGATGAACAGCACGGCCACGCAGGAGCCGTCGCGGCCGGCACGGGCCAGCGCGGCGTCGAGATGCTCCTGGAACTGGGCGCGGTTGGGCAGCCCGGTGAGGTGGTCGTGGTAGGCCAGGTGCGCGAGACGGGCGTGCGCCTCGGCCAGCTCCCGCTCGACCAGATGGCGGTCGGTGATGTCGGTGACGATGCCGTCAACCAGCCGCCGGCCGTCGACCACCGGCCTGGGGATGCATCGCTCCCAGACCCAGCGGGTGGCGCCGTCGAACCCGACCAGCCGGTACTCCATCTCGGTCACGTCGCCGTTTTGCAGCGGCGCGAACGCTGCCTGGTAGTCGGCGCGGTCGTCGGGGTGGATGCAGGCCTCCCAGGCCGCCTCCTTGTCCATCCCCTCCGGCACGCCGCCCAGCAGGCTCTCGAGAGCCTGGCCGATCCAGACGTGGCAGACGTACTCGAAGTCTTCGAACAACTCCATCTCGTACATGTGCACGCCGGCGGTCGCAGCCACGCGCCGAAGCAGCGCGGCCACCGCCGCGTCCTGGTCTGAGGGATCGTTCGGAGCCATGTCGGTGCTCAAGGGTCTGCGGATTGCATCGGCTGAATCCACCCACGCCATGAGCCGCGCTGCCGGTCAGCGCCGGTCGAGCGCCATCGCCGCGGCGTAGGCGGCGCGGACATCGCGCTCCGTCCAGGTGCGCGGGTTGACGGTCAGGCAGTAGTCGGCGAGCGAGAGCTGCACCAGGCGGTCGATGTGGCCCTCCTGGACGCCAGCCTCGCGCAATGTGGGCAGCCCGATCGCGGCCAGCAACCGGCGTACGGCGCGCACCGCCCGCGAACCGTCGCCGCTGCCGTCACCCGGCTCGCCCAGCGCATCCGCAACCCGCTCCAGCCGGCCGGCGCAGGCGGGACGGTTCACCTCCAGTGTCTCGGCCAGCACCAGGCCGACCGTGAGGCCGTGCGGCAGCCCCAGGGTCGCCCCGATCGCATGGCCGAGCGCGTGGTCGGCGCCGGAGTCGGACAGATTCATCGCCAGGCCGGCCATCAGGCTGCCCAGGCTCAGCTCGGTGCGGGCGTCGACGTCGGAGCCGTCGGCCACCGACCGTTCCAGGCCGGCCGCGACGTGGCGGCAGGCCTCGAGGCCGACGGCCAGCGACATCGGGTTGCCGTTCGAGACGATCGCGCCGCCGATCGCCTGGGCCAGAGCGTCGGCACCGGTGTAAGCCGTTGACTCGGGCGGCAACGCCAGGGTCAGCAGCGGGTCGACCAGCGCATCCTGGGCACGCATCAGCGGATGCGCCACGCCCAGCTTGCGCCCCTGCACGGGGTCGACCACCACCGACCCGCCGGACACCTCACTGCCGGTGCCGGACGTGGTCGGCACCGCGATCAGGTCGACGGTCGCGACCGCAATGGCGGCGTCGCCCGCGAGGAATGCCTCGATCGGCCGGCCCTGGCCGGCCACCAGCCTCGCCGCCTTCGCCAGGTCGATGGCCGAGCCGCCGCCCACCGCAACCAGCACCTCCGGCCGCTCTGCCACCGCACGCGCGGCGGCGTCGGCGACGAGATCGGGCGTCGGCTCCCAGGCTGCTTCTCGTACAGCGGCAGGCCGGCCACCGCCGCGGCGACGGCGTCGATCGCGAGCACCGGCGGCTCGGACACCACCAGCGCGCGGCGGTCGCCGATCACCTCGGCCAGCGCGCCGACGACGCCCGGGCCGAACCTGATCCGCACCGGCAGCTGGGCGTGGAAGCGCTCGATCACCGCGCGAGCCTACCGTGCCGCGCGGCACGACTCACCCCTGTGGGGGAGATGGGTTCGCACCTTTTCGGCAGATACCTACAACCATGTGGCCATGGCCGACACGCCAATACCGACCGCTATCCGGCCTCGGAGTCATGTCGCTGTGCATCACGCTGCTGTACATGGTCTACGCCACGCACGGCCATACCCAGCCCCAGCCGACCGACCCGCTGGCCGTCAGCAGCGCCGTCGAGTCGCAGCTACGAGGAGCCCAGACCGTCGCCTACGCCCCGACCGGCAAGGCGAGCGGCATCGTCCAGCAGGCGATGTGCCAGGCCGACCAGGCCGTCACCACGGAACTCACCTGCACCATTCTCTTGAACGACCACACCGGCGCCTACACGATCAGCGCGATCACCGACCCGCAAGGTGACTGGTACCAGCTCTGCGAACCCGGCGACCAACAGGCAGGGCAACTGTGTCGCGAAACAGCGACACGATAAGAGCCTGACCACCCCATCGTTGTAGCCTTCACCTTTGACTTTGTTGTGAGTGACTGCTAACTTAGTTCGCATGGCCGCCACCACCACCCGCCAGACCGCCGACCAGCGCCGCGAGACCGTGCTCGACGCGGCCATGATCGAGTTCGGCCTGAAGGGTCTGCACGGCGCCTCCACCGACGACATCGCCAGGCGCGCCGGCATCTCCCAGCCCTACCTGTTCCGGCTGTTCCGGACCAAGCGAGAGCTGTTCCTGGCGTCGGTGGAGCGCTGCTTCCGGCGCACCGAGCAGACGTTCCGCGACGCGGTCGACGGCGACACGCCCGAGCAGCGGCTGCAGAGCATGGGCATGGCCTACTGCGGGCTCCTGGCCGACCGGCCCAAGCTGATGATGCAGATGCAGGGGTACGCCGCGTGCGACGACCCGGACGTGCGCGATACCGTGCGGCGCTGTTACGAGCACCTCCACCGCGAGGTCACCGAAATGTCCGGCGCCGACGCAGAGCAGATCCGCGCCTGGTTTTCGACCGGCATGTTCCTGAACGTGATGGCGGCGATGGACGCGCCCTCCGTGAAGGGCGACTGGATGCAGGAGCTGATGGGCGACCTGATGCTCGAGAAGCTCAAGCACTAGAAGACGCGCGGCGCCTTTTTATTTCGCATCGTTTGTGAGTGAGTAACCACTACATTAGAAGGAGGAACCGGAGATGACTTCTCGCACACGCACCCTCTGGACGTTCGCCATCACGTCGGCCGCGCTGTTCATGGTCGTGCTCGACAACCTGGTCGTGACCACGGCGCTGCCCACCATCCAGCGCAGCCTGGGCGCGACCATCCAGGAGCTGGAGTGGACGGTGAACGCCTACACCCTCACCTTCGCCGTGCTGCTGCTGACCGGCGCGGCGCTGGGTGACCGGTTCGGTCGCCGTCGCATGTTCGTTGTCGGCCTGGCCGTGTTCACGGCGTCGTCGGCCGCCGCGGCGCTGGCGCCCGACGTCAACTGGCTGATCGCGGCACGCGCCGCGCAGGGATTCGGCGGCGCGATGGTGCTGCCGCTGACGCTGACGCTGCTGTCGGACGCCGTCCCGGTCGAGCGCCGAGGCCTGGCGCTGGGTTTCTGGTCGGCGATCAGCGGGCTGGGCGTGGCCATCGGGCCGCTGGTCGGCGGTGCGGTGGTCGAGGGCATCTCGTGGCAATGGATCTTCTGGCTGAACGTGCCGATCGGCCTGGCCGTGCTGCCGCTCGCGGCGACCCGGCTGCGCGAGAGCCATGGCCCCGATCGCTCCCTGGACATCCCCGGGCTGGCGCTGGTCAGCAGCGGGCTGTTCGGGATCGTCTGGGGGTTGGTGCGCGGTAACTCGCTGGGCTGGACCGATCCCCAGATCCTGGTCGCGCTGGGCGCCGGCGCCGTGCTGGTGGCGAGCTTCGTGGTCTGGGAGCTGCGCACGTCCGCCCCTATGCTGCCGATGCGGTTCTTCCGCAGCCGCGCCTTCGCGGCGTCGAACGCAGCGTCGCTGCTGATGTACTTCGGCATGTTCGGCTCGATCTTCCTGCTCACCCAGTACCTGCAGCTGGTGCACGGGTACTCGCCGCTGCGGGCGGGCGTGGCCACGCTGCCCTGGACGGCGATGCCGATGCTGATCGCGCCGATCGCCGGCGCGTACGTCGACCGCATCGGCGGGCGGCCGCTGATGGCGACCGGGATGGCGCTGCAGGCGGGCGCCCTGGCATGGATGGCGGCGATCAGCAGCACGAGCACGCCGTACATCCAGATGGTGATCCCGTTCATGATGGCCGGCGTCGGGATGGCGCTCTACTTCGCCCCGTCGGCGCACGTGGTGCTGGGCTCCGTGGCCCGGCGCGACGAGGGCAAGGCCTCAGGCGCGGCGAACGGCATCCGCGAGCTGGGCGGGGTGTTCGGCGTGGCGGTGCTCGGCACGATCTTCTCGGATCGGGGCGGGTACGGCGCGCCACAGCACTT
Source organism: uncultured Actinomycetes bacterium (assembly GCA_963766445.1). Taxonomy (GTDB): domain Bacteria; phylum Actinomycetota; class Thermoleophilia; order Gaiellales; family JAICJC01; genus JAICYJ01. Next base: position 133,829 of record CAVXZW010000024.1, read on the forward strand.
CGTCGACGGCCTGGTGCCGGCCGTGGCGGTGGGCGCCGTGGTGGTCGCCATCGGCGCAGGGATCGCACTGGCGATTCCGCGGCGGCGGCGGGCGGCCGAGCAGGCCGCCGAGCAGCCCGAGCTGCGCGCGGCGGCCTGAGCATCGAGCGGGGGCGTGGCTGCGGCCGCGCCCCCGCCGCTCAGTCTCGGAGCAACGCGCCCAGCGCGACGCCGAACACCAGGTGGCCGGCCACCTCGTGCACCAGCACGCGCCGGTCGCCGAACAGCTCCGGCCAGCTGCCGTCCCGCACATCGGGGTGCAGTGCGTCGAACACCAGCAGCGTCGGCCACAGGCAGGCGTTCTCGATCTGGGCGGCGGCCACCGCCTGCCGGATGCCGCGGCCGCCGAGCCGGTCGAAGACGACGCCGAACACGGCCCCGTTCAGCACGTGCACGCTCAGCCCGACCGGGAGCCAGTACCGCTCCGGCGCCAGCATCCGCCCCACCAGGCGCGGCTCGCTGTGGGGCGAGTGCGAGAACCGGCGCAGGCCCGGCTCCGCCGCGGCCCAGAAGCCGGCCGCGGCGGCACCCGCGGCTGCTGCCCGGAGCGTCCGTCCCATCCCGGCATGGTAGGGCCAAGGCGCTAGCCTTCGTGGCATGAGCGATCAGCCGATCACGGACGGCCGGCACGGGACCGCGCGACCCCGAGCAGCTCGAGGCCACGGCCACCACGGCGACCGCCGAGATCGCGCCCGAGACGCACATGGGCGCCGTGCACCTGACCGTCGCCGACCTGGGGCGCTCGATCCGCTACTACGAGGAGCAGATCGGCCTCGAGGTGGTCGCACAGGACGACGGCGTGGCCACGCTCGGCACCGGCGGCCGCGGCCTGCTGGTGCTGACCGAGCTGCCGGGTGCGCCGCCCGCACGCGGCCACACCGGGCTCTACCACTTCGCGCTGCTGGTGCCCGAGCGCGACGACCTGGCCCGCTGGCTGGCCCACGCCGCCCGCGACCGCGTCTCGCTGGTGGGGCTGTCGGACCACTTCGTGAGCGAGGCGCTGTACCTGCGCGACCCCGACCACCACGGCATCGAGATCTACTGGGACCGCCCGCGCGAGGTCTGGCAGGACCAGGTGGGCGTGCGCATGACCACCGAGCCGCTGGACGTGGAGAGCCTGCTGGGCGAGCTGGACGACCCGGCAGTCCGAGCCGTTCGACGGGCTGCCCGGCGGCACCACCATGGGACACGTGCACCTGCAGGTGGCCGAGATCGACTCCACCGTCGGCTTCTACCGCGACCTGCTCGGCTTCGGCCTGATGGCGCAGCTGGGCGACAGCGCCGCCTTCCTGGCGGCCGGCGGCTACCACCACCACCTGGGCGCGAACACCTGGGAGAGCCGCGGCGCCTCACCGCCGCCGGCCGGCACCGCCGCCCTGCGCCACGCGACGATCGTCCTGCCGGACGACGCCGCCCGCGACCGCGTGCTCGAACGCCTCGAGCGGGCGGGCAACGCCGCCGAAAACGGCGAACACGGCCCCGCCGTGTCCGACCCGTCCGGCAACCGGCTGGTGCTGTCGACCGAGTGAGGCTGGGCGGACGCGGCGTTGCACGCGCCGTGACCGGCGCGTGACACGCAATCGTGCAACGAAGCTCGCGCCGCCGTAACCATCCCCCCGCCATACGCAACGATTCACACCGCCGGGCCGGCACGAACATCACGGCGCCGGACCGGCCACCGCGCAACCATGCGGACGCGCATCACCGGCTCGTAACGACGCGTCACGATCCCGTGCCGGACCGCCCACGCCGCCCGAGTCGGGGTCTGAGACCGTTAAGAGCGCGCCCAGCCGTTGCACGGCTGAGTGGGCGGCGTGAGCCGTTGTTGCCGGACGCGTGACGAAACGGCGGAGATCAGACCATCTAGTCGCCGCGGCGGGCGCGTTCGATCGTCTCGACGATCGCCTCGGGCGGGTGGGCGCCGGCCAGTCCGTAGCGGCGGTTGAAGACGAAGAACGGCACCGAGCTGATGCCCAGCTCGAGCGCGTCGGTCTCGTCGGTGCGGACGTCCATCACGTAGTCGTCGCCCGCCAGCATCGCGCTCACGGCCGCCGGGTCGAGCCCTCCGCGGCCGGCCGCGGCTGCCAGCGCCGCCGTGTCTCCGATCGGCTCCCCTTCGGCGAAGTACGCCGACATCAGCCGATCCTGGACCGCGTTCTGCACGCCGGCCGCGTGCGCCATGTGCAGCACCCGGTGCGCGTCGAAGGTGTTGCCGCGGCGGGCACGGGCGAAGTCGAACGTGAGACCCATCTCGGCACCCATCCGCTCGGTCTCCTCGTGCATCGCGCGCGCCTCCTCGAGGCTGATGCCGCGGCGCCGGGCCAGCTCCTCGTCGGCCGATCCGGCGTCTGCGGGCAACGTCGGATCCAGCTCGAAGCTGCGCCAGCGCAGGTCGATCAGCTCACGGTCGGGCACCTGCTCGAGCGCCTGCTCGAGATAGCGCTTGCCCACGTAGCACCACGAGCAGACCACGTCCGACCAGATCTCGAGCGTCACTGGGGGTGCCGAGTCGGTCACGTCATCGTCAGCGCAGCGGTATGCCGGCGCCGTCGCCCTCCGCCCGGGGGCCGTCGATGCGACGGTCGGCCGCCTCGATCGACACGTCGTTGATGCTGGCCTCGCGGCGCCGCATCAGCCCGTTGTCCTCGAACTCCCAGTTCTCGTTGCCGTACGACCGCCACCAGCGGCCGCCGGCGTCGTGCCACTCGTACTGGAAGCGCACCGCGATCCGGTTGCCGGCGAACGTCCAGAGATCCTTGCGCAGCACGTAGTCGAGCTCCTTCTCCCACTTGCGCACCAGGAACGCGTGCACCTCGTCGCGCCCGGACAGGAACTCGTCGCGGTTCCGCCACTGCGTGTCCTCGGTGTAGGCGAGCACGACGCGGTCGGGATCACGGGTGTTCCACGCCGCCTCGGCCGCCAGCACCTTCTTCCAGGCATCCTCCTCGCTGAACGGCGGAAACGGCGGGCGCTCGACGGCTGACATGCCCGGAATCATAGGCCGCCGATCCGCACGAACTCCGTCTCCGGATCGTGGTCGATGGCCGGGTCGCCGTCGACCACGAGGTCGCAGCGAGCCCGGGTGCCGTCCTCCGCGAAGTGGGCATCCTCCTCGGCCATCCACGCATCCCAGGAGGGCCGCGCTTCCCGGCCGTCCCGCTCCAGCCCTCGCTCCAGGCGCAGCTCCGCGGGAGCATCGATCCAGATCGCGCAGGCCAGCCGGTGGGCGGCCGCGCGCCGAGCACTGGAGACGCCCTCGATCACGACCGCCGGCATCGGCTCCACCGTATGCCACTCGGCCAGCCGCTCCGCCTCCCAGTCCCAGCGGCGATAGCGCGCGGCCTCCCCGGCCGAGAGCGGCACGATCACCTCGCGCTCCAGACGCGGCCACCACTCCGCGCCGGGCTCTCCGGTCGCAAAGTCGTCGGTGTGCACGACCGCGGCCCCGCCCAGCGCGGCCGCCAGCCGTGTCGCGAACGTGGACTTGCCGGCCCCGCCGTAGCCGTCTATAGCCACCAGCCGCACGCCGCCCGGCAGAGCAAGGATCGACTCGGCCAGCGACCGGAACGACTCCACCCGCCGGTCTCCCAGGTCGTCCATCTGGACGGGTTCTACCAGAAGCATCCAGGCTAGGATCGACCCGCCGATGCCGGAGAAGATGCATGCCGACGAGGTGGATACCGACCCATCGCTGGTGAGCCGGCTGCTGGCCGACCAGTTTCCGCAGTGGGCGGGCCTGGCCATCGATCCCGTCGAATCGTCCGGTACGGACAACGCAATCTACCGGCTGGGCGAGGACATGGCAGTGCGTCTTCCCCGCATCCCCGGCGGCACCGGCACCATCGACAAGGAGCTGCGCTGGTTGCCCACGCTGGCACCGCTGCTGCCGGTCGCGATCTCCCAGCCGCTCGCGAAGGGCATGCCCGGGCAGGGCTATCCCTGGCACTGGTCGGTACACCGCTGGCTGGCCGGCGAGAGCGTGAACGTCGAACGGATGGCCGATCCTGTCGGCCTGGCGCAGGACCTGGGCGGCTTCGTGGCCGCGATGCGGCGGATCGACACCGCGGGCGGGCCGATCGCCGGGCGGGACGGATCGCGCGGCGTGCCGCTTGCCCAGCGGGACGCCGCTACCAGGGAGGCGATCGCCCAGCTCGACGGCGTCGTCGACGGCGCCGCCGTCACCGCCGCCTGGGAGGCGGCCGTGCGAGCACCGACGTGGCCGCGTCCCGGCGTCTGGATCCACGGCGACCTGCTGTCCGGAAACGTGCTGGTCGACGGCCGCGGCCGGCTGAACGCGGTGATCGACTTCGGGTGCATGGCCGTGGGCGACCCGGCCTGCGACATGATGGCCGCCTGGACGCTGTTTGAGGCCGAGGGCCGGGAGGCATTCCGGTCGGCGATCGAGGTCGACGACGCCACCTGGGCGCGGGGCCGCGGCTGGGCGCTCTCGTTCGCGTTGATCGCCCTGCCCTACTACATGCACACCAACCCCGTGTTCGTACGCGATGCGCGGCACGTGATCCGCGAGGTGCTGGCCGACCAGGCGATGTAGGGATATCCCCCTCGCGGATGCGGTGCCTCGCCACCTACGGTGACGGCACGTTCGATGTCCGCGATGAGGAGGCGCGTGATGATCATGGAGCTGGGGCTGGTGCTGATCGTGGTGTTCGTGATCACGTTCCGCTCGATGCAGCGGCAGGCTGCGGCCGCGACCGGGGAAGCAGGCACCATGGCCGCAGACACCGGCGGCGAAACGCGGTCGGTGCACGCGAGGACGGCTGCGAGCGCCTCGCTGGCCTGCGCTCTGCTGTTGCCCGCGTCGCTGATGCTCCCGCCGATCCCGTTCCACCTCGAGCTGCAGGCGCCGTTCATGGGGATCATCCTGGGCGTGCTCGCGATCGCCCGCCTCGGCAACCGGTTCGGCTCTCGGTGGCGGCTGGTTGCATGCCTGGGCGTCGCGCTCAGCATCACCTGGATCCTGCTCGTGTTCGCCGCCTTCGCGCTGGTGCTCTACGAGTAGCGCCGAGACGGCCGTGAGCCGGGATATGTCGCCGCTTCCGAGCCGGAGATAGGCTGCGCGCGAGGTGAACCGACTCCTCTACCCGCTGGTGTTCGTCGCAGGTGCCGGCACGATGGCGACCGAGATGTGCGCCTCGCGGCTGCTGGCGCCCTTCTTCGGGGCATCGATCCTGATCTGGGCGAACATCATCGGCCTGATCCTGATCTACCTCTCGGTCGGGTACTTCTGGGGCGGCCGGCTGGCCGACCGCCATCCCAGCCTGCCCTACATGTGCAGGCTGATCGTGTGCGCTGCGATGGCGATCGCCGTGATCCCGTTCGTGTCCGAGCCGCTGCTCTCGGCCGCGGTGGGCGCGTTTGCGGAAGCGTCTGTGGGCGCCTTCCTGGGCTCCTTCTTCGCCTCCATGGCGCTGTTCTCGGTACCGATCACGCTGCTCGGGATGGTCTCGCCGTTCGCGGTGCGGCTGGCGGTCGACTCGGTCGAGCGCGCGGGCGAGATCGCCGGGCGCCTGTACGCGCTGTCCACCGCGGGGTCGATCCTGGGCACGTTCCTGCCGGTGGTGCTGCTGATCCCGCTGATCGGCACCCGCCGCACCATGCTGGCCACCGCCGCCGTGCTGGCGCTGGCCGCGACGCCGGCGCTCGGCTGGCGATACGTGCTGGCGCCGGCCGCGGTGGTGGCGCTGGCGCTGGTGCCACCGGGCCTGGTCAAGCCCGGGTCGGGTGTGATCTGGGAGGGCGAGTCGGCCTACCAGTTCATCCAGGTGCAGGCCACGGCGGACGGCGGCCGCGTGCTGCACCTGAACGAGGGCTGGGCCGAGCACTCCGTCTGGCACCGCAACCGCGTGCTCACCGGCGGCTACTGGGACCAGTTCCTGCTCGCCCCGGACATGCACGGCCCCGGGTTCGGGTCGCTGGCGATGATCGGATACGCCGGTGGCACCGTCGGCCGCGCCTACGGCAGCTTCTGGCCCGGAGTGAACGTGCTCGGCATCGAGCTCGACCCCGAGGTCACCGCCATCGGGCGCCGCTACTTCGGCCTGGCATCGAACCCGCGGGTGCGCGTCGCCACGGCTGACGGCCGTCCCTACCTGGCCACCCACACGACTCGCTACGACGCGATCTTCCTGGACGCGTTCCGCCAGCCCTACATCCCGTTCTACCTGACCACGCAGGAGTTCTGGAAGCTGGCGGACGAGCGGCTGCGGCCGGGCGGGATGGTGATGGCCAACGTCGGCACGATCCCCGGCGATCAGCGCCTGCCCAGTGCGATCGCGGGCACCATGGCCACGGTCTTCCCCAGGGTCTACCGCTGGCGGGTGGGTGGCTTCAACGAGATCGTGGCCGGGTTCACGCGGCCGGTCTCGGCCTCCCAGCTGCGCGCGCGGCTGGCCGCCGCCGCTCCCGCGCTCGACCCCGCCGCCGACCTCGCCGAGGGGCTGCAACCGCAGGCACCGTCGAGCGACCCGCTGACCGATGACCGCGCGCCCGTGGAGTGGCTGACCGACCAGCTGATCGTGCGCTACGCGGACGGCGGCTGAGCGAGATCGAAGCGCAGCGGCGTCAGCGCCGCGTGATCCGCCACTCCCCGCCGCGGTGCGCGCCGTGCGTCGATCTCGTACCGCCAGGCCAGCGTGCGGGCCTCGACGGCGGGCGGCAACCCGACCGGGATGTCGAAGCTGCATGGATACCAGCGCCGGTCCCCGCCGAGCTCGACCGCGGCCTGCTCCTGCCAGAGCGACCGGCTGCGCCAGAGCGGCGGGTGCCGGCGGTTGCGGATCCGCAGGTTCGTACGCCACGCCTCCTCGAAGCGGGCCACGACCACGACGCTGCCCTCGTCGAGCCCCTGCTCGGCGTGCACGCGGCACTGGATGTGGCCGCCGCCCTGCAGGCGGACGTCGGACAGCTCGAGATGAAACCGGCGTCCCGGGTGCGACGCGATCACGCGGTCGGCATGGTGGCTCTGGTGGATCGCCTGCTCACCACCTGAGATCACCAGAGGCACGGCCCCATGCCGGCGGTTGCGGCGCGTGCCGCTGAGGGCGCGGAGCGCATACCCGAGCCCCGTCCGCTCGCCCGACCAGCCCGGCGGCAGCCAGTCCGGCAACGGCAGCTCGAACTCCGCGCGGCCGTCGACCGGCGCCACCTCGCAGTCGCTGACGCCGAACGAGAGCGTGGCCGAGGGAGAGCGCTCGAGCCGCACGACCGTGATGGTGACAGGTTCGTCGGCGCCCAGCACCTCGCCACAGAGCGAGCCGCCCGCCGACCAGTCGTGACTGGCCAGGACGAACTGCAGCTCCTGCCCGGCGCTCCGGCGAGTTCGAAGCCCCACCACAGACCTCCACGCGACGTGCCTGCCCCGACCGTTCGGGGTTCGGGCGTACTCTACCCCCGCCGCCGCGGGCGGTCTGGGGCGCAGCCCCCTGCGATCTACTCCTCGTCCGGGCGGTTCTGCACGTACTGGTAGCCGAACCGGCCCTTCACGCAGAGGTTGCCGCGCGTGATCCCGTGATCGAGCGGCGAGGTGACCTTCACGATCGAGTTGTCCTGCACGTGCAGCTCCAGGCTGCAGCCGACGCCGCAGTAGGAGCAGATCGTCTCGGTCACGGTCTGCTCGCTCTCATCCCAGCTGCCGTCCTCGCGCATGTCGTGCTCGCTCTTGAACATCAGCGCGCCGGTCGGGCAGACCGCGATGCAGTTGCCGCAGTAAACGCATGCCGAGTCGGGGAGCGGGGCCGCGTACTCCGTCGAGATGCGCGCGTCGAACCCGCGTCCGGCCACCGCGATCGCGAAGGTGTTCTGCCAGTCCGTGCCGCAGCCCTCGACGCACTTGTAGCAGAGGATGCACTTCGCGTAGTCGCGGATGTAGCTCTCGTTGTCCACCTTCACGGGCTGGGCGACGGTCGCGGCCGTCTGGCCATCGCCCGCGTGGTGGTGCCCGGCCTGGGCGTGGTCGCGCGCGCCCTCCGGGGCAGGCGGCGCCGGCGGGCCGTACCGCTCGGGCCTGGCCTCGTACTCCTCCATCCAGCCGTCCACGTTCGGCGCCGTCGTCAGGTCGACGCTGGATCCGAGGAACTCCAGCACCATCTTGCGGCTGTGGCGGACACGCTCGGTGTCGGTCCTGACCACCATGCCGTCCTCGGCCTTGCGTGCGCAGCTCGGCACCAGCACGCGCGAGCCCTCCACCTCGACCACGCACACGCGGCAGGCGTTGATGGGCGTCAGGGTATCGCCGTAGCAGAGCGTCGGCTGGTCGCGTCCCTGCGCGCGGCAGGCGTCGAGGATAGTCGCGCCCTCGCGGACGCGGACGCTCTCGCCGTCGATCTCGAGCTCGACGGTGCGGCTGATGGTGACGGGGACGACGCTCACTCAGGCTCCCTGGGGCTCGAACACGCGAAGGCTGTTGATGGCGGAATCGATCGCATTGGCGGCAGTCTGCCCGAGACCGCAGATGGACGCGTCACGCATCGCCTGCGCGATCTCGGCCAGCAGCGCGGTCTCGTCGGCCACGCTGCCGCGCGGCCGGTCGGAGGCGAGGCGCAAGAGCGCCTCCTGCTGGCGAACCGTGCCGACACGGCAGGGGACGCACTGCCCGCAGGACTCGTCGCGGAAGAAGGCGGCGATCCGAAGCAGGATCGGCACCAGGTCGACGGTCTGGTCGAACACCAGCACCACGCCCGAGCCGAGCGTCGCTCCGGCGGCGCGCGTCGCCTCGAACGAGAGCTCGAGGTCGAGCATGTCCGGGCCGACGAAGCCGCCCGCCGCGCCGCCCAGCAGCACGGCCTTGAGGTCGTTGCCGTCGCGGACACCGCCGGCCATCTCGAGCACCTGTCGCAGCGTCACGCCGAACGGCGCCTCGTACAGGCCCGGCCGCTGGACGCATCCGGCCAGGCAGAACAGCCGCGTGCCGGTGGACTGCTCGGTGCCGATCCGGGCGAACGCGGCGCCGCCGTCGTGCAGGATGCCGAGCACGTTCAGCAGGCTCTCGACGTTGTTGACGACGGTGGGCTTGGCGAACAGGCCCTTGTCGACCGGGAACGGCGGCTTGCTGCGCGGCTCTCCGCGGTACCCCTCGATCGAGTTGAAGAGGGCGGTCTCCTCGCCGCAGATGTACGCGCCGGCGCCCTTGCGCAGTTCGATGTCGAAGCGAAAGCCGCGGCCCATCACGTCGTCGCCGAGCAGGCCTCGAGACCGGCACTGCTCGATCGCATGCTCGAGCCGCGCCCAGGCCAGCGGGTACTCGCCGCGCAGGTAGATGTAGCCGTGCTCGGCGGCGGTGGCGAACCCGGCGATCGTCAGCGCCTCGATCAGCGCGAACGGATCGCTCTCGATCACCACCCGGTCCTTGAAGGTGCCCGGCTCGGACTCGTCGGCGTTGCAGACGATGTAGTGCGGCATGGAGGGGTTTCGGCCGACGGCGTCCCACTTGCGGCCGGTCGGGAAGGCCGCGCCGCCGCGGCCCAGCAGCTTCGAGTCGGTCACCTCGCGGATCACCCCCGCAGGCCCCATGTCGAACGCGGTTCGCAGCGCCTCGTAGCCGCCCGCGCTGCGGTAGCTGTCCAGGCTGCCCGGATCGACCGTGCCGACGCGGTGCAGCAGCCGCAGGCCGTCGCCGCCGTCCTCGGTCTGCGGTGCCAGCGTCTCGGTGCGCTGCTCGCTGGTGCCGGCCAGCGCCGCCGACACGTCCGCCGCGGTGGCGTTGCTGATCGAGTGGTCACCGGCTGTCTCCCCCGCTCTGGTGACCAGCACCGCCGGAGCCTGCTCGCACAGGCCCAGGCAGGGGCTCTCCAGCCAGATCGCCGAGCCGTTCGAGGGGCGCTCACCGGACGGCCCGATCGTGCGCTCGAGCTCGGCGACCAGCTCGCCGCTGCCGCTGCACATGCAGGCGATGTCGGTGCAGACGTGTGCGACCACCGGCGCCCGCGGCTCCAGCGCGAACAACGCGTAGAAGCTGGCCACGCCGTAGGCCTCGGCCGGCGGCACGGTCAGGCGGCGGCAGGCGTAGCCGAGGCCGGCCTGGCTGATCCAGCCGACCCGCCCCTGCAGCGCGTGTAGCACCGGCAGCAGCAGGTGGCGCTGCGCCCTGGCGGCGTGGCCGCCGTGGGCGGCGTGGCCGTCGTCTCCCCGGTCGCCCCCCACCCAGGCCGAATCCGGCGGCCCCAGCACGGCGTCGACCGCCGCGCGCTCTGCCTCCGTCGGCTCCTGGTTCGTGAGACGCAGGTCCATCGGCTAGCGGGCCGCCACGTTGGCGCCGGCGGCGGTCTGCTGCTCCGCGGCCGGGGCGTCGAGCTTGTCCACGCGGATTGCGCTGGCCTTGAATTCGGCTGTGCCCGACTTCGGGTCGGTCGCGTCGATGGTGAGGATGTTCGTCTCCACCTCATCCGGGAAGTGCAGCGTCATGAAGGCCAGGCCGGGCCGCAGCGACGAATCGATCCGCACCGGCGCCTCGACCGAGCCGCGGCGCGAGCTCACCCGCACGCATTCCCCGTCGGCGACGGCCAGGCTCGCGGCGTCCTCCGGCGATAGGTCGAGCGACTCCCCGCGCCGCAGCGGCGAGCTGTAGCCGCCGCTCTGCACACCGGTGTTGTAGGAGTCCAGGCGGCGCCCGGTCGTCAGCCGGATCGGGAACTCGTCCGACAGCTCGTCCACCGGTTCCACGTTGACAACGACGTTGAACGGAGCCGGCTCGCCACTTGCCTTCGGCTCGTCCCACAGCCGGGCGTGCAGGAACAGCTCGCCCTCGTGCTGCTCGTCCCAGCAGGGCCACTGGATGCCGCCCAGCTCGGCCAGCCGCGGGTACGTCATGCCGCGGTGCATCGGCGACAGCGACCGCAGCTCGGTCCACACGTCCTCGGGGCCGTCGTAGCTCCACTCGTGGCCCATCCGGCGGGCGATCTCGACCACGATCTCGATGTCGTCGCGGGCCTGGCCGGGCGGATCGAGCGCCTTGCGCACGCGCTGCACGCGGCGCTCGCTGTTGGTGACCGTGCCCTCGGCCTCGCACCAGCTGACCGATGCTGGCAGCACGACGTCGGCCAGCTCGGCCGTACGGGTCAGGAAGATGTCCTGGACGACCAGGTGGTCGAGGCTCTCGAGCAGGTGCAGCGTGTGGGCGGCGTCCGCCTCGGACTGCGCCGGGTTCTCGCCGACCACGTAGAGCGATCGCAGTTCGCCGCGCTCCATGGCCTCGAACATCTGCGGTCAGGTGCCAGCCGTACTTCGGCTGGATCGTGGTGTTCCACGCAGCCTCGTAGCGAGCCCGCGCCTCGTGGTTCGACTCGACGTCCTGGAACCCCGGCAGCTTGTTGGGGATCGCGCCCATGTCGCCCCCGCCCTGCACGTTGTTCTGGCCGCGCAGCGGGTTCAGGCCCGAGCCGTAGCGGCCGACATGGCCGGTCAGAAGCGCCAGGTTGATCAGCGCGAACACGTTGTCCACCGCGTTGTGGTGCTCGGTGATGCCGAGCGTCCAGCAGATCATGGCCCTGTCGGCGCGGGCGTAGGCGAGCGCCGACTCGCGGATCGCGTCGGCCGGGATGCCGGTGTCACGCTCGGCCCGCTCCAGCGTGTAGGGCTCGACGCTGGCCGCGTACTCCTCGAAGCCGGTGGTGGCGCGGTCGATGAACTCGCGGTTGTGCAGGCCGGCGTGGATGATCACGCGCGCCATCGCGTTTGAGAGCGCGACGTCGCTGCCCACGTCGAGGCCGAGCCAGGTGTCGGCCCACTGGGCGGAGCCGGTCCGACGCGGATCGACGACGAACAGGCGCGCGCCGTTGTTCACGGCCTTCAGCACGCGATGGAAGAAGATCGGATGGGTTTCACGAGCGTTCGAGCCCCACAGGAAGATCAGATCGGTCTCCTCGACCTCCCGGTAGGAGCTGGTACCGCCCCCGGCCCCGAACACCGTCGCCAGACCGACGACGCTGGGTGCGTGTCAAGTCCGGTTGCAGCTGTCGATGTTGTTGGTGCCCATGACGACGCGCGTGAACTTCTGGGTGATGAAGTTCACCTCGTTGGTCGCCTTGGAGCAGCTGAACAGCCCGAACGCATTCGGGTTGCCGGCCGCGCGCACCGCATCGAAACCGCTCGCGGCCCGATCGAGCGCCTCGTCCCAGGTGGCGGGTCGCAGCGCGCCGTTCTCGCGCACCATCGGCTGCGTCAGCCGGGTCAGTTTCTTCCGCATATCCGATCACCTCCCCTCGAAGCTCGAAAGGCCCGGAAAACCGGCTCCGGTACGTACATGATGCCATTCCCAGCCCGAAACGGCAGTGGAGAACCGGCCACTTCGACGGAAAGGGCGCATCACCTCGACTGCGGTATAACGCCGGGGAGTGATATGGAAATGGATCCCGGGCACGAAATGGCTCACGACCACGCTCCGGCCGGCGGGCGCGAGATCTGGCGCCTGGCCGTGGCGGCGACGCTGCACTGCCTGACCGGCTGTGCGATCGGAGAGGTGCTGGGCATGGTGATCGCGACCGCGGTCGGGCTCGGAAACGCGGCCTCGATCGCGCTCTCGATCGTGCTCGCGTTCACGTTCGGGTACGGGCTGACGATGCGCCCGCTGCTGGCCTTGATGGGCCTGCGCCAGGCCACGCGTCTGGCCCTCGCCTCCGACACGGTGTCGATCACCACCATGGAGATCGTCGACAACCTGTTCATCATCGCCGTCCCCGGCGCGCTCGCCGCCGGCCTCGCGGACGGCCTGTTCTGGTGGAGCCTGGTGGTTTCGCTGGCGGTCGCATTCGTGCTCACTGTCCCGGTCAACCGCTGGCTGATCGGACGTGGCCGCGGCCATGCCGTGATGCACGCATATCACTAGACGGCGATCTACGCGCTACCGTTCGTGGTGTCGTGATCAGGTACGCAAAGATCGGATACCGGCTGGCGGGTATGGCGGCGATCGTCGCGCCGCTGCTGCGCGAGTCCCGCACGTGGCACGCCGATCAAAGCCCCGAGGTGTCGGAGCTGCTGCGGCCGCGGCCGGCCGAGACGCTGGACGCGCTCGGCTACTGGATCGACCGGCGGCGCCGGCTGCCGTTCTATCGCCTCAGCGACCGGCGCGAGGCCGAGCAGATGATCCACTTCTGGCAGGAGCGGGCCGTGCATGACGTCCCCGCCGCGCCGCTGGAGGCGCTCACGAGCGGCCGGGTGATCGCGGTCGGTGGGCAGGTGGCCCGCTACCACGCCGGGCGCTGGCTGACGCGCCTTTCCCGCGGCGCCCTGATAGCCGCGATGATGCTGGCGCTGTTGATCGTGCTGGCCGCCCGCCTCTAGGGCGAACTCGGCGCGACGGTGTAGTCGGCGTCGCTGACGTGCTCGCCCCAGGTGGCGTTGTTGCCCTCGTCGTCGACGTCGAGCAACGCCAGGTGGGTCATGAAGCGGTCGGGCGCGGCGCCGTGCCAGTGCTCCTCCCCCGGCTCGAAGAAGACGCGGTCGCCCGGGCGGATCTCCTCGACCGTGCCGCCGCGGCGCTGAGCCCGGCCGATGCCCTCGGTGACGTAGATGGTCTGACCGTTGGGATGGGTGTGCCAGGCGGTGCGGGCGCCGGGCGTGAAGTGAACGCTGTTCGCGCTCAGGCGCGAGCCGGCCGAGGGGGCCGCCACCGCGTCGATGTACACGAGCGCCGGTGAACCAGTCGGACGGCCCGCGGGCGGTGTCGATGCTGTTCCTGGTCAGCTGCATGTCGTCTCCTTGGCGTCGGGATCGGGTCGGCCCTAACGAGTCTATGCGGCCTCGGCCTCGGCTCGGCTGCCCTGCGCGCCGGGCGACTTGCTCGCGCATCTGCGCGGTGCTAGCGTCGCGCACACGCGCCATGTGGCAAACGGCGCATGGGGAGCAGAATCGGGGTGGGTGTGGGCCCACGGTCAACAGAGTGGGGACTGGCCTGGCGCGTGGCGGCGTGCGCGTGCACGGTCTTCGGGATCGAGCGGATCGCCACCGCCGCGGCGACTCCGGCGCGAACCCCGGCGACCTCCGCCGCGGCGCGGGCCGCGCCTGCCGGATGCAGCTTCGCGCAGGCGGGAACGGGGACGTACGCAAGCACGCTCTGCTGGCTCGATCTCTCCGCATACAACCCGAACGCGGCGTCGAAGCCGGCCGGCCAACCCATGACCGTGACGCTGCCCGGTGGCTACACCATCAGGTTCAACCTGCACGTGTCCGGCGGACCGGTGGCGGCGACCAGTTTTCCGACGTTCACCGATGCGTTCCTGGGAAACAACGGCAACTACACCGGCGTTTCGGGGCGGCCGGCGCTGGACCAGACGACGCGCGGTACCACGACCACGGCGACGCTGGACGGGATCACGGTGACCGGGCCGGGTGGCGTGCCGGAGACGGGGTATGCGTTCGTGGGCGCGGACGCGGAGTCGACCGACCGCCTGGAGTCGATAACGTGGACGGCGAACACGCCGTTCACGCTGTTGGAACCGGTCGGAAACGCCTGCGACTCAGGTTCGGGGCTGACCGGAGTCGGTACGAAGACGGTCACGTGTTCCGCGTCGGCATCGAACACGAAGACCGGCACACCGATGCTGGCCGCTCAGGCGCCAAGCTCGATCGCACAGAAGATGGTTGGTGGAGGTCGTCAGGGCGTCGCGTTCGGGGTGCTCGTGTCCACCGTCCAGCTGAACAAGCAGGTGTCGAGCCGGATCGATCCCTCCGACGCGTTTGGGATCAGCATCCACTCGCTTCCGTCGAACGACCTGCTTGGCACGGCCAACACCGGCACGGCAAACACGACTTCGACCGGCCCGATCACCGTCCTCACCAGCGATGTGGGTTCCAGCTTCACGTTCGCAGAGCAGATCACCTCCGGGCTCCCTTCGAACTACACGGCGTCGTGGTCGTGTACCCGAAACGGCGTCTCCGATCCGGGTCCTGCCGTCCGGCGACATCGGCCCCTCGGCGACGGTCACGCTGGGGATCGGCGACTTCGTCGACTGCACGATCACGAACACGTCCGAGCCGGTCGGCCTCGCGCTGCAGAAGGACGCCGGGGTGCCCACGGACGTGAACGGCAACGGCCTCACCGACGCCGGGGACACGATCGCCTTCACGTTCACGGTGACCAACACCGGCGTCCTGCCGCTGTCGAGCATCAGCGTTTCCGACCCGACCATTGGATCGATCACATGCCCGGATCCGACACTCGCAACCGGCGACTCGGAGACCTGCACTGCGGACAACGTCTACACGGTCACCGCGACGGACGAGGCGGCCGGGTCGGTCACGAACACGGCCACCGCGAGCGGGGTGCCGCCGGGCACGACGCTTCCGAGCCACTCGCCGCCGTCTTCGACGACAACGCCGACCGAGAGTCCCCAGCCGCTGGTGTCGATCATCAAGACGGGAGTCGCGTCAGGCGGGTTCGGGAGCCCTCTGCGGGTGGGCCAAACCATCTCCTACACCTACCTCGTGACGAACATCGGAAACGTCGTCCTGACCTCGGTCGCGGTCGACGATCCGACGCTCGGCCCCGTCACGTGCCCGACGCCTGCGCCACCTGGGCTCGACATCGGAGGGTCGGTCACCTGCAACGCCGACAGCGTCTATGTCGTGACCGCCGCCGATGTCGCACGCGGGTCGGTGATCGATACCGCGACCGCGACCGGCGAGGGCGGTACCGGCGGCACCAGCCCTCCGTCGGATCCGTCGACCGAGATCATCCAGACGGAGCCGCCCGCGCCTGAGGTGGCGATCCACAAGCTGGCCGTCGTCTCCCCCGTTGCCGATCAGGACGCGGCCGCCCTGGGCGACACCGTCGACTACGCCTATCTGGTCACCAACACCGGCAACGTCAACCTGACGTCGGTGGCAGTCGACGACCCGGCCATCGGCTCCGTCACCTGCCCCACCCCCGCGCCGCCCGGGCTCGCGCCGGGCAGCTCGGTGACCTGCACCGCCGACGCGCCGCACATCGTCACGCAGGACGACCTCGATACCGGCGAGGTGACCGACACCGCCACGGCCACCGGGATCGGAGAAGCGGGCGGCACCAGCCCCCGGTCAGACCCGGCGACAATCACGATCCCGACCGTGGCCGGCGACCCGCAGGTCTCGATCGTGAAGAGCGGCGCCGTCTCACCCCCAGCCGATCAGGGCGGCGTGCTCGTCGATGACACGATCGCCTACTCCTACCTCGTGACGAACACCGGCAACGTCAGCCTCACATCGGTGACGGTCAACGATCCCACGGGCGGCCCGGTCACCTGCCCAACGCCGTCGCCGTCCCTGGCGCCGGGCGATTCGGTGACCTGCACCGCCGACACGCCGCACACCGTCACCCAGGATGACGTCAATGCCGGACAGGTCACGGACACGGCAACCGCCACCGGAACCGGAGTCCGCGGCGGCCAGTCACCACCGTCCGACCCGTCCACGGTGGCGATCCCGGCTGCGACCGTGGTCTCGGTCTCGCTGGACAAGCTCGCCACCGTCGATCCGGCCGGCGACCAGCTCGGCGCCACGGTCGGCGACACCATCCACTACGCCTACCTCGTCACCAACACGGGCAACGTCAGCCTGATCGCGGTGACGGTTGGACGACCCGACGATCGGCCCGGTCACCTGCCCCACACCGTCGCCGCCGCTGGCCCCGCTCAGTTCCGTCATCTGCACCGCCGACAACGCCCACACCGTGACCGCCGCAGACGTCGACGCCGGCTTCGTGACGGATACCGCGACCGCCGCTGGCACGGGGGTGGTCGGCGGCACGTCCGGCGCGTCCGATCCCGCGACGGCAACGATCCCGACCGCGCCGGTGACGCCGCTGGTCGCGATTGCAAAGGACGGAGCGGTGTCGCCCGCGTCGAGCCAGACGGGAGCGCGGCGGGGCGACACGATCAGCTACTCCTACCTCGTCACGAACATCGGCAACGTCGACCTGACATCGGTCGCGGTTGACGACCCGACGCTCGGCCCGGTCACCTGCCGGGCCCCGGCAGCGCCCGGGCTCTCTCCCGGCGATTCGCTGACCTGCACGGCCGATCAGACATACACGGTCAGCCGGGCGGACGTGGAGGCCGGCCAGGTCGTCGACACCGCCACGGCGACCGGCGTCGGCGTCATCGGCGGCGTCTCTGCTCAGTCCGCCCCCTCGACCGTCACCATCCCGACGGTGCCGCCGATGCCACATACCGGCGGCGGCAACGGCCCCGGCGATGGCCCCGGGAACGGCGGAGTACCAGTCGGCGGCGTGCAGACCGGTGGCCGCGCGACGGCGGTCGATCACGCCGTGCGCAGCGAGGCGCTGGTGGCGCTCGGCGGCCTGGCAGCAGTGCTGGCCGTCGTGCTGGCGCTGGTTTTGACGCGTCGCCGATCGCACTTGCTGGAGCTGCTCGGAGTCGGCATCGTGGTCGTCTCGTACGGGCTCCCGCACTGGCTGTGGGCACGGCGGCTGCGATGGCGGCTGCTGGGCGGATTCGCGCTTGGCCTGATCGTCGCCGCGATGGCCGCAGCCGCGCTTCCAGGCGGCGGCCCCGCTCCTGCCGGCACTTCGGCAGAGACCGCCGCCGGTCACCCGGCTCGGACCACTCCGCTCCTGCCGGCCAGCAACCACGTCCACCTCATGCGCACGGGCATGCGGGTCCGCGTGCCGGCAATCGGCGTCGACGCGAGCGTCGTCAGCCTCGGCCTGAACAGCGACTCCACGCTGCAGGTGCCGACCAACGCCACAGACGCCGGCTGGTGGAGCGGTGGCACCGCACCCGGCGGGCGCGGCGCCGCGGTCATCGTCGGTCACGTCAACTGGGGCGGGAACGAAGGCGTGTTCGGACGTCTCCACGAGCTCGTGCCCGGCCAGGACGTGCTCGTGACCCATCGAGACGGCGTCACCGACCACTACCGCGTAACCACCACCGCCGTCTACCCCAAGATCAGGTTCCCGACAGGGCTCGTCTACGGCCCACTCCCCTACCCGGGACTCCGCCTGATCACCTGCACCGGCAGCTTCGACCCGAGCACCGGCCACTACGACGACAACCTGATCGTGTTCGCCCGGCTGACCGCTCGCACCGGCCCGACGACCGCGGGGACGCTCTGACGGCTCAGGTCTGGTGCTCGTCGACCGCGCGTCCGGGCGCGACCGCGCGCCGGGCGTCGAGCAGCGAGGTCTCCGGGGCGGCGCGGCGGCGCAGGAACTTGCTGGTCTCGACGACCAGCGGCAGCAGCGCGGACAGGCCGAAGCATGCCAGCCATTCATGGCCGGTCAGCGAGGTGGTGAGCAGCCCCTTCTGGAAGCCCGGCAGCTCGGTCGCCAGCACCACCATGGCGAGCGGGAACAGCGAGATCGCGAGCGCCTTCAAGAGCGGCGGATCGAGGCCGCTGGCCGGGTCTCGCCGGTTGGTAAGGGCGTTGAAGATCGTGCCCAGCCCCATCACGACGAAGGTCATGGTCAGCGACGCGGTCGCGACATCGGTGCGCGGGTCGTCGGGGCCTGCCACAAGCGGGATCAGGGCGGCGATGAACAGGGTGGCGGCGTAGATCACCCACAGCGTGATCGCCTGCCGGTTGGTGATCGGCAGGCTGGGGTCGCGCGGCGGGCGGTGCATCACGTCCGGCGCGCCGGGATCGACGGCGATCACCACGACGCCCGATGCCGTCACGAAGACCAGCAGATACAGCACCATCAGCGGTGTCAGCGCGACGCCGTGATTGACGTCGAAGGCGGTGGCCGCCAGGAACAGGAACACCAGCGCCAGCAGCTGCGTCATCTGGTAGCGGACGTACGACACGACCTTCTCGTAGACCCTGCGGCCGATCTCGACGGCGTGCACCAGCGTGCCGAAGTTGTCGTCGGTCAGGATCATGCGGCCGGCCTGCTTCGTCACCTCGCTGCCGCTGCCCATGGCGACCCCGATGTCGGCCTGCTTGAGCGCCGCCGCGTCGTTGACCGCATCGCCGGTCATCGCGACGATCAGGCCCTGTTCCTGCATCAGCCGCGCCAGCCGCAGCTTGTCCTGGGGCGTGACGCGGCCGAACACGTGCAGTTCGGGCAGGCGTCGCACCACCTCGTCGTCCGAGAGCGCCTGCAGCTCGGCGCCGCTGATCGCGCCGGGCCCGAGGCCGAGCGTCTCGCCGATCGCGCGGGCGGTGACGGCATGGTCGCCGGTGATCATGCGCACGTCGATGCCCGCGCCGAGCGCCGTCTGCACCGCCGCCCTGGCCTCGGCGCGCAGCGGATCGATGATGCCGACCATGGCCACGAACGACAGCTCCTGAGTGAGCGACATCGGGTCGTCCTCCATCGCCTGCAGCTCGCCGTCGCCAACCAGCCGGGCGGCGAACGCCAGCACCCGCAGGCCCTGCTCGCCCATCCGCTGCGTTCGCCGCCTCGATCCCGGCTCGGGTCTGCTCGATCGGCTGCTGCGAGCCGCTGAGCGGGCCGCCCGACTCGCTGCAGCGCGCCAGCACCACGTCGGGGGCGCCCTTGACCAGCTCGATCACGTGCTCGGCGCCGTCCAGCGTGACGCGATGAAACGTCGCCATGAACTTGTAGTCCGAGTCGAACGGCACCTCGGCCAGACGCGGGTAGGCGCGGCGCGTCTCCTCCGGCGTCCACGCCCAGCTTCGCCGCCAGCACGACCAGGGCGGCCTCGGTCGGATCGCCGACCACCGCGCCGTCGTTGCCGACGGTGGCATCGCTGTCGAGCGCCAGCCCCAGGCCGAGCCTGGTGAAGTCCGGCACCGGCTGGCCGGCGACGGCGGTGATCGCCCCGGTCTTGCGGTAGCCCTCGCCCTCGACGTGGAACCAGGCGCCGGCCGCGTAAATCATCGACACCATCATCTCGTTCATCGTCAGCGTGCCGGTCTTGTCGGTGTTGATCGCGCTGGTGGCGCCGAGCGTCTCCACGTCGGTGAGGTTCTTGACCACCGCCCGCGAGTCGGCCAGCTGCCTGGCGCCCATCGACAGCAGCCCCGAGACGAACGCGGGCATGCCGGTCGGGATCGCCGAGATCGCCATCGCGGTGCCCAGCAACAGCACGTCTTTGAACTCCTCTCCACGGGCGACGCCGACGATCACGATGAACGCGACCGCACCCCAGGCGACGATGCCGAGCACCTTCGTCAGGGATCCCAGCTCCTTCTGCAGCGGCGAGCGCGTGCGGCTGATCGATGACAGCATCGTCGCGATCTGACCCATCTCCGTCTGCATTCCGGTGGCGGTCACCACCATCGCACCCGTACCGCGGGTCACAGCCGTGTTCTGGAAGAGCATGTTCGTGCGATCGCCCAGCGCGACCTCGGCGCCCGGCAGGGTCGTCGCCGACTTGCCGATCGGCGCGCTCTCCCCGGTCAGGGCCGCCTCCTGCGTCTCCAGGGTCGCCGAGTGGATGATGCGACCGTCCGCGGGGACGATGTCGCCCGCCTCTACCTGGACGATGTCGCCCGGCACCACGTCGACGGCCGGCACCTGCGCCACCGAGCCGTCTCGCACCACCCGTGCCTGCGGCACCTGCATGCTGGCCAGCGCATCGATGCTGGCCCGCGCCTTCAGCTCCTGGCGCGAGCCGAGCACCACGTTCAGCAGGATCAGCAGGGCGACGATGATGCCGGTCGACACCTGGCCGATCGCCACGCTGACGATGGTGACCGCGATCAGCATGATGTTCATCGGGTCACGCAGCTGGGCTACCGCCACCTCCCATACCGAGGGCGGCGGTTCGCCGGTGATCCGGTTGGGACCCAGCCGGGCCAGCCGCTCTGCCGCCTCAGCGCCGGTCAGACCCGCGTCGGCATCCGAACGCGCCGATGCGACGACCTCGAGCGCGTCACGTGCGTAGGGCGGGAGTATGTCGACCTCCGTGGTGGTGTCGGGGGCGTCGGTCATAGCATGTCCTCGAGGTCCGACAGCGACCCGATCGCCGCGAACCCTACCGGAAATTCCGGCGAACTCGTCGGCGACAAGTCAGCGCGAGAAGTATGACATGACATCGCTACGCTCAAGGTCGCGGATCGGCCGGACTTCGGCCTCCAGACCCAGCGAGACCGGTGGTGTAGGCTCGCGGGTGATGTTCCGGATGCGTTATGTGGCGGCCGTGCTGGTCGGCCTCGCCGTGGGCGTCGCGGCCGGCTGGGCATCCGGCCGAGGGTTCGAATCTTCCCACCAGGCAGCGCCGACCCGGGCGCACGCTGACCATGTCTCGACGCGGGAACTCACCCCGCCGCGCCCGCTCGGATGGCAACCAGCCTGGCCAGCAAGCCTCAGCAAGGATACCTCGCCCCAGACCTGCAACAGGTGCAGCAACGGATCGTGCAGTGTCTGTATGACAGCTCGACCTGGCAACAACAGGTCGTGTGCTTGCGAGCCGTGCTTCGGCTGGAGGTAGCCGGTACCCGTTCGCTCGGCCTCTCATTCGCCGGGCAACCGTTCCGCCTGGTCGGCCAGCCCGCGGGTGAGAGCTAGCGGGCACCGCCCCCTACACGACAGAGATCGTATTAGCCAGTCGCAGTGGCCTCATCCCAGCGCACGATCAGGGCGTAGAGCACCACGACGGTGAGAGCGAGGACGGACAGCCCCCACAACACGTAGGACGTGCTGCCAATGAAGCCCAGCTGCACGATGAAGCTGAGACTGGCGACCACGATCGCCGTCCAGCGTGCCCAGCTCGACCCCGCGAGCAGGCCGACTCCGGCCAGCGCTACGAGGATCCCCCACACCAGAATGATCCATCCCCACGTCTTCAGGTCGAACACGATGATCTGCTGCGGTGACACCACGTAATACTTACCCCTGATGATCGCGATCAGACCCTCAACGGCGTCGATCGATCCGATGATCACCATCAGCCACCCGGCGAACGAGATCCAACCGCTCCATGCGTTCCGCTGCATGTCACCCTCCTCATCCGACAGCCCCTGCCGAAGACGGTATCACTCGGTCCTCATACCTACCGTGGACCCTCAGCACGAGTGACGCTACGACATGCCTGACGTCCGGCTGCGACCGGCGATTATCGCCCAGAGCTCGCCGATCGTGGAGCGGGAGACGCGGCGTGCTGCGGGAGATACGCCCGCAGCGTGGCCGGGCAGCCGGACGCGCAGCGCGGCCGGCAGGCTCTCAAAGACGAGCGGCGGGTCGAGGGTCATGGCCTCTCCGTCGACGCCGATCTCGACCGGGCCGCCGGAGTCGATGCGAAACCGCGGCGTCGTCCACTCATGCCAGCCCGAGAACCTGCGGATCTGGCCGGCGGCATTGAGGGCGACCAGCTGCTCGGCCGCCAGAGTGCCCTCGATGTGGGCGGTGACGACGCCAAGCAGTCCGCGGTCGATCCGCTCACGGGTGCCTCTGCCGGAGAAGTCCGCGAGCTGGTAGGCGTTGTTGGAGACCAGCACCATGTGAGCGGTCTCGTGGGCCGTGCCGTCGGGCCCGGTGAACTGCAGGTCGAGCGGCTGGGCGTCCGGGCCGAGCAGGTCGGGCAGCAGGGCCGCTGCCGTTCGCATCTTGGCGTCTCGGTACTCCGGCGCCTGCACGATCTTCGCGTACAGGCCAAGCGACGCGTTGTTCACGAACACGCGGCCGTTCACGGTGGCCAGGTCGATCGTGCGCTCCGTCGCGTCCGAGAAGGCATCGAGAGCGCCGACGACGTCATCGCGGTCGAGGCCGAGGTCGAGCGCAAAGTGGTTTCGCGTTCCCGCCGGCACGACCACGTGAGGGATCCCGTGGCGGCTGGCCACGGTGGCGATCAACGCCTGGGAGCCGTCGCCTCCCGCCATACCGATCACATCGGCGCCGCCGGCGATCGCCTCCTCGGCGAGCTCGAGCAGGTCATCGCCGGGGCGAAGCACCACGGCCTGGATGCCGCGAGCTGCGCATTCGCCGGCCAGATCGAACTTCACCGCCTTGCCGCCACCGGACTTCGGGTTCATCAGCAGCACCGGATGCACCGCGGCCGGCACGGGGCGGCCCGGGGTGGGTGCGGCCTGAAGCTCATCGATGCCGGTATGAAGCGCCGACCTGGCCGCGGCGATCGACAACGCGCCGAGCGCCGCCGCCCCGAACGCTCGCCACCACACGACATCCGCGATCCCGATCGACGCCAGCAAAAGGGCCAGCCCGCCGGCCGCGACCAGGAGGGCGACGGCGCGGCCGGCGCCTCGGCGCGACACCGCCGTCCAGCCCGCGCCGACCACCACGACCGCTCCCAGCAGTGCGACGACCAGTCCCCGGCGGTTGTCGAGGGCCGCCACGACCACCACCAACACCGCGGCTGCTGCCGCAAGCAGCGCGATGGCTGCCATGACCCGGTCGCGAGCGCTGGGAGCGGTGGTCAGAACGGTTCGGGAATCCATCGCAAAGGAAGATTGGGTTCGGCATAGCCGCCCGGCCGTTGCCGCGGCGGAAGCTTGACCTCGCTGGTCGTGAGCGGACCATAGGGAATCTGGTCGAGGAGGTGGCTGATGATGTTCAGCCGGCCCCGTCGCTTGTCGCTGGTGTCGGCGATGTACCAGGGAGCCCAAGCGGTGTCCGTCGCCTGCAGCATCGCGTCGCGCGCGCGTGAGTAGTCGTACCAGCGGCTGTAGGACTTGAGATCCATGTCCGACAGCTTCCACACCTTGCGAGGATCGTTGATCCGGGCCTGGAGGCGCCGGGTCTGCTCGTCGGCGTCCACCTCGAGCCAGTACTTGATGAGGAGGATGCCGGAGTCCGCCATCGTGCGTTCGATCAGCGGCACGCCCTCGAGGAATCTGGCCGTCTCCTCCTCGGTGCAGAAGCCCATCACCCGCTCGACGCCGGCGCGGTTGTACCAGCTGCGATCGAAGATCACGACCTCGCCGCCGGCGGGCAAGTGCTGGATGTAGCGCTGCGCGTAGAGCTGCGATCGTTCCCGTTCGGTCGGCGCCGGCAGCGCAACGACGCGGAATACGCGCGGGCTCACACGCTCGGTGATCCGCTTGATGGTGCCGCCCTTGCCCGCCGTGTCTCGCCCCTCAAAGACGATGCAGATCTTCGCGCCGGCGGCCTTCACCCACTCCTGCATCGCGACCAGCTCGCCGTGCAGACGTCGCATCTCGGCCTCGTACGGCTTGCGCTTCATCCGAGCGGCGCGGCCGCCGGCCTCGTCCTCGTGCTGGTCCTGCTTCTTGCGCTTGCTCATCTCGTCCCTCCCGGATCGCCGAGCCCGTGGATCCACTCAGCGTAGGAACAGGCTTCCTCTGCCCGGAACGCCGAAGCCATGGGAAGCGGCTCGGCAAAGACTACGGCCGCGGTGTGTTTGATGCGTCCAAGAGCACCCCGGCCCCCGGCCTCGAATCCGAGCGTCCACCACGACTCGCCGGCGACCTCCACCTCGGTCAGCTCCACCGAGCAGTCGGGAGCACCCGCTGAGCCCGGGCCGCCGCCCGAGGTATCGATCGGGAACCTGGCGATCCGCCGGCGCTTGCTCACCCGCCGCCAGGCCGACCGCTCCAGCGGGCGCGAGAGGTCGACCCCACCGGGAAGCGGAATCGACCGCTTGATCCACGAGTCGATGCTGCCCGCGGCCGCGGCCGCGATGTCGAGCGCTCCCACCGCGCCGCGGTGTTGTTTGACCTCGAAGCTCGCTCCGCCGCGGATCTTGATGGATAGGCCCGGCATGCGGGGGGAGATCAGATAGTCGTCGTCACGCGTCTCGGGCACCTGCGCGAAGCGCGAGAACCAGTGGGCGATCTCGCTTCCGGGGCGGCCGGGGCGAATCCATCGCACCTCGCACGTGCGTTCCTGGGCTGGACGGCGCTGATGAGAATCCCCCTGGGTCATGGCTCCTGTGGCGTCCAATCCGCGCCGGTCTGCTCCTGGTAGGCGGCGACGGCGTTGTCGAGCGTCGGGTAGAAGTGGTTTGGATCGATCGTGCGGGTCAACTCGTAGGCCAGGATCTTGGCACGGACCGGGTCCTTCATCTCGGCGAACACGAGCGAGACCCCACGGGCGTTTATCGCCTCGTCGAGATCCTCCAGCATGTCGGCCGCCGTCGTGTCGACGTCGGTGATCGGTTCGGCCGCGACCAGGATCCAGACGGGCGTCGGCTCGCGCGAGGCCAGCAGCAGGATCTGCTCACGGAAGGTGCGGGTGTTCGCGAAGAACAGCGGCGCATCGAAACGGAACATGACCAATCCGGGAAGCACCTCAGCCTCGGGATAGCTGGTGACGTCGTGGTAGCCGGGCAGGTTCGGCACGCGACCGAGCACGGCGTGGTAGGGCAGCCAGGAGCGCCGGAACAGGTTCATCACCGAGAGCGCGACGGCGACCACGATTCCCGGCAGCACGCCCAGGAAGGCGACGCCGAGAAAGGCGGCGATGGAAAGCGCCCACTCGGAACGCCGCTGCTTCCAGAGCCGGACTGTGCCCGGTACGTCGGCGAGCGACAGCGACGCGGTGATCACCACCGCCGCGAGCGTCGGCTGCGGGAGGTCGCGGAACAAGCCGGGAACGAACAGGAGCATGGCTGCAATCAGGATCGCTCCGACCAGGCCGGTCACCTGCGTCTTTGCACCGGCCTGTTCGGCCACAGCCGTGCGCGACCCGCTCGTGCTGACCGGGAAGCCCTGGAAGAGACCGGCGCCGAGGTTGGCGACGCCGATCCCGACCATCTCCCGGTTGCCGTCGACCTCCTCACCCGATCTGCCGGCGAATGCCGACGATGTCGCGATGGTGTCGGCGAGCGAGACGAGTGCGATCCCGAACGCGCCGGCCACCAGCGGGAGCAGGTCGGAGCGGTGCACGTCCGGGACGGTCAGCGGTGGAAATCCCTCCGGCAGCGTGCCCACCAGCTTGACTCCGTGCTGCTCGAGCCCGAAGCCCGCGGCGACGGCGATCGAGACGATCACGGCCACCAGCACGTTCGGCACGCGCGGCAGCGTCCTTCGCAGGACCGCGATCACCGCCAGAGCCAGCACGCCGACTGCGAGCGCCGCCCCCACGGTCTCGCCGTCCCGGAGGCCGTCGACGAATGCCCGGGTCTCGTCCACGAGGCCGTTCGCATCTGTCGAGAAGCCGAACAGCTTCGGGAGCTGTCCGACCAGGATGGTGATCGCAAGCCCGTTCATGTAGCCGATCATGGTCGGCTTTGACAGCAGATCTGCGACGAACCCGAGCCTGGCCAGGCCACCCACGACCATGATCGCGCCCACGATCAGCGCCAGCATCGATGCCAGCGCGACGGCTCGGGCGGGGTCGCCGTTGGCGGCGATCAGCGGCAGGGTCGTCGCCGCGATCATCGGCCCGAGCGAGGAGTCGGGCCGAGCACGAGGATCTTCGACGGGCCGAAGATCGCGTAGCCCACGAGGCACAGGATCGACGTGTACAAACCGGTGATGGCCGGCAGGCCCGCGAGCTCCGCGTACGCCATACCCTGCGGCACGAGCAGCGTCGTCAGCACCAGGCCTGCGACCACGTCCTTCGGCAGCCACTCCCGGCGATACTCGCGCAGCATGCGAACACCGGCCGGGCCGGCGATCCAGCTCGGTGTCTTCTCCCCAGCCGCCTCAGCCACGGCGACAACGATCGGCGTTTCTCATTCGGCTCGTCCCCATCGGTTTGGCGATCTGCAGCGCGCGAAGGCGAACACTCTCACAGTCGCGTGACCCTCCAATCGGCGCAGCATTCCGCGTGGTCGGGCCACCTATACGATCGGAGGGTGCAAACACCTTCGCAGGAAGGCAGGGGCTCAGGCGACGGCGAAGCCGCCGTCATCCTTGTCGTCGCGATCTCGGCGGCGTGCTGGTTCGTATTCGGGGTGCTGGCGATCGTTGTCTCGTCCAGCGACACCCTGTCGGTCGACCAATCGGTGCTGACTTGGGTCGGCGAGCACCGCAGTCAGCCGTAACGTCGGCGATGCGAACCTTGACGTGGCTGGGATCGGCCGCCGTGCTCTACCCCGCGACGCTCGTGCTCGCGCTCTACTGGTGGCGGCGCGAACGCGATCGGCGGCCGGGAGCGATGCTGGCCGCCAGCCTGGCCGGATCGACCGTGCTCTACAACATCTTCAAGCGGATCACCGAGCGACCAAGGCCGCCGGCACCCGACGCGCTCGGGACGTACTCGCACTGGTCGTTCCCATCCGGCCATGCCACGCAGTGCATGGCGTTCTTCGCCATGCTCCTCGCCCTCGCGTGGCTCGCAGGGCGGCCACGGCTGCGGCTTTGGAGCATTGCCGCGGCAGTGGTGCTCGCGGTGGGCGCCTCGCGGATCTACCTCGGCGCGCACTGGTTCACGGACGTGCTGGGAGGCTACGCGCTGGGCGGGGCATGGGCCTCGCTGCTGACCGCGGCCGCCCTGAAAACCATCCTTCGGGCACCGCCGCGGGACCGATAGGATCAGTCCATGCGGGGGATCGTGAGGCAGATCACGCAGGTCAAGGCGAGGGCGACGTCGCTGGCCCGCCTGATCCTGGAGCTGGGGCAGCTGGAGGCAAAGCGCAAGGCGGCGACACTCGGCAAGGCCGCCGTGTTCGCCATCACCGCCGGCGTGCTCGTCTTCTACGCGATGGGCTCCTGCTCGCTGCGGCGGCCGCAGGGTTGAACGAGACGCTGTCGCTGTGGCTTTCGCTGCTGATCGTCGCGGTCGTGGTGCTGCTGATCGCGGTCGTGCTCGTCCTGCTCGCGCGGCGGTTTGCCCGCGCCGCCTCGCCGCCAGTGCCCAGCCGGGCCGTCGATGAGGCAGGCGCACCGCCGACACGCTGAAGACGCATGCCTGAGCGCAGCGCTGAGCAGATCCGGCTGGAGATCGCGGCCGAGCGGCAACAGCTCGCCGACGACGTGGCCGAGCTGCGCAGGGAGGCGATGATCGTGATTCCCGTCGCCGCCGCTGCGCTGGTCGCCGTCACCATCCTCTCGCGCACCAAAGCCCCGACCCGCGCGGCAAAGCTGCTCTGGAGGCTGCGCTAGGCGGCGCGGCCGTGCTCGATGGCAACCCGCGGAGCCGCGGGAACCGCCATGATGTCCCCGATGGAGTGGGCCCTGGTGCTGGTGTCGGTTGCGTTCCTTGGCGTCGCAGCCGTCTCGCGGAGGTTGGTCGGCACGCCGATCACGCCCGCGATGCTGTTCGTCGGCTTCGGGCTGCCGGTTGGTCCAAAGGCACTCGACGGGATCGACATCTCGAGCACGGGCTCGGTGGTGCGCATCCTGGCGGAGGCGACGCTGGCGCTGGTCCTGTTCAGCGACGCTTCGCGCGTCGATCTCAGCCATCTTCGCCGCGCGGTGGGCGTGCCGTTGCGGTTGCTGGCGGTCGGCCTGCCGCTGACGATCCTGATGGGCGCCGTCGCGGCGGCCGTCCTGTTCGGCCGGCTCACCGCCGCGGAGGCGGTGATCCTGGGCATCGTGCTGGCTCCGACCGACGCCGCACTGGGGCAGGCGGTCGTGACGGAGCCGCGCGTCCCGCAACGGATCCGCCAGGGGCTCAACGTCGAGAGCGGGCTCAATGACGGCATCTGCGTCCCCCTGCTGTTCGCCGCCGTCGCCGTCGCCGATCTGGAGTCCGACATCTCCGGGGGCCGCAGCACGGCCAGGCTGCTGCTTGAGGAGATCGGCTACGGGGTGGCCGGCGGAGTCATTGCAGGCGTCGCGATCGCCGTGCTCATCCGCGCCGCAGGGAGACGGGGCCTGATCGCCACCCAGTGGTATCCGGTGATTCCGGCAGCCGGCGCCGGCCTCGCCTACGGGATCGCCAGCGCGCTGGGCGGGTCGGGCTTCATCGCGGCGTTCGTGGCGGGTGTCGTGTTCAGGCTTGCGCTGGGACGCGACCCGGAGCAGCTGAATCGGCTGACCGAGGAGGTGGGCGACGTCCTCAGCGGCGTCACCTTCATCCTGTTCGGCGCAGTCCTGCTCGGCCCCACGCTCACCGAGTTGAGCTGGCAGCTGATCCTCTACGCGGTGCTCAGTCTCACGCTGGTGCGCATGATTCCGGTCGCGATCGCGATGTGGGGCACGCACGCGGGCCGTCCCACGCTGGGCTTCCTCGGGTGGTTCGGCCCTCGCGGCCTGGCATCGATCGTGTTCGCCGTGATCGTGGTCGAGGAGTCACGACTACCGGGCGAGCACCTGATCGTGCTCGCCGTCTACCTGACCGTCGGGCTCTCCGTCCTCGCCCATGGCCTCACCGCCGGCCCGCTTGCCGCCCGCTATGCGACCTGGTACGAGTCCCATCCCCGGGACGGGCGCCGGCGATGGAAAGCGCTGCGACCGAAATGACCCGGCCCCGCGGTCATGCCACCGACGCGCAGCCTGAGCCGGCCGGGAGCGGGCCTTTCTGAGGGTGTGATGGTAGGCGTTTCAGGAGGGTACCGGGTTGGCCGATGCCGTCCAAACTGACCGAGAACGTCGCCGACGTATGAA
>CAVXZW010000025.1:0-273695 GCA_963766445.1 uncultured Actinomycetes bacterium
ATGTGCGGCGGCCCTTGGGATGCCAGCTGCACAGGCGGCATGTTCCGGAATCCCATGTTCATGTATTCCGGCACAATACCCGTCCTCAGATCGTTTCTCCGTCCAAGCGGCAGGTAATGCATCTGGTCGTCATGGACATGCGGGAACCGTGAGGGATGCCGAGGGCGGCGGGTACAACAATGTGTTGACGTGGCGTATCGGCTTGTACGGGCTCGGTCGTTGCTGCAGGAGACACTCGGCGAGTCCGAAATGGGGGTCTGCACATTGGGCGTGTGCACCACAGATGCCGCGTGGTACCCGTCCGTCAACGGCGAGCAATACGTACGAACGAGTAGATGTACATAACATCACCACGGGTGGGTGCTCGTCCAGCATCCGGCGCCACATCCCCCACATGAGAACTCCCGGGTGCCGTATTCCTCCACCAGAGCCCCGAGGAACTCCGCAAGCGCCGCGCCTTCGAATTGCCGCCGAATGGAGGCGTCGAACATGACGGCGAAATCGATCCGCCCGCCAAATGCCCTCTTCAACTGCCAGGCCGACTTCCCACCACCACCTCTGGAAGCGCAGGTTTCGCTCGCTCACCTTCACGCACGGGCGGGACGCCATCAGGATCGTGCAGCGCCGACAATCGCGCCCGGTTCTTCCGCGTCCATTCCACCGGTCTGCCACGCCGCACGGCTGATTTGCCCGTTTGCCGCCAACGGTGATGTCGATTACCAGTACCCGCGTCGCCAGTCTGCCCTGCGCCGAGATGGCGTTGCCCGTCCACGCCAGCACGCCCGCCTTGCTCCCGCCGCCCGCGTGACGTCGTTCCCAAGCATGCGGTCCGGATATCTCGCCGCTCGTCAGCGCCTTCTAGCAGGAACTGAGCGAAGAAGAGGACAGCAGAAGGGGACTGTGGCCGGCCGCCCCCACCATGACGACGATCTGTCGGACGGCTGCTTCGTCCTGGCCCGTCAGGTCAACTTCGAGACGATCCACAACCACGACGTGGTGGCGGAACGGCACGGTGCCGTGCGCGAGCTGCGCGGGGAGCTGGCGAGCCGGGGGCGGCGCACCACCTCACCGCCGGTGAGTGGCTGCAGACGCGCTAGGCGCTCGATCGGGTGTCAGACACCGACTTGGCCTCCGTGGCGGTTCGGCGCCGAACCGGCACACCTCGGTACTCGTAACGCCTGTAGCGACCTGGATGGTTGAGCCAAACCTCCGCCGACGCCGAATTCCGGAGTCAAACACCGGATCGGGGTGCGACGAAGGTTCGTGACGGGGCCGGCTCGGGCCGGCACGAAGCTGTGACGCGGCGTGAAGGCGGTTTCTAGTGGATCAGGACGCGCCGGGCGCCGTCGCCGGCGCGCATCTGGTCGAACGCCCGGTTGACGTCCTCCAGGCCGATGCGCTCCGCGATCAGCCGGGCCACGGGCAGCTTGCCCTGCATCACCAGCTCCGCCAGCCGCGGGAAGTCGCGGTCGGGCACGCAGGAACCGTACGGTCCCCCAGGATCGACCGCCCGGCCGACGTGAACGGCAGCGGATCGAACGAGACCTTCGTGCCCTCCGGCGTCATCCCCACCAGCGTGGCCGTGCCGCCGGGCGAGAGCAGCGAGATCGCCCACTCGATCGTCTCGCGCAGCCCGATCGCCTCGAACACGTGGTCGGGCCCGTTCGGCAGGATCGCCGCCACCTCGGCCCCGGCGGCGTCGCCGGCTCGCACCATGTGCGTCGCCCCCACGTCGCCGGCCAGCCGCAGCTTCGGCGCGCTGATGTCGACCGCGATCACCGGGTCGGCGCCCGCCAGCACCGCCCCCATCACCACCGACAGCCCCACCCCGCCGCAGCCGACCACCACCACGCTCTGCCCCTGCTGCACGGCCGCCGTGTTCGTGACGGCGCCGACGCCCGTGGCCACGCCGCAGCCGATCAGCGCGCCCAGCTCCGCCGGCAGCCCGCCGTCCACCCGCACCGCGCCCGACGCCGGCACCACCGCGCGCTGGCCGAACGAGCCGACCGCCAGGTACGACCGCACCGGCTCGCCGGTGAGCCTGCGCAGCCGCGTGCCGCCGTCGGGCATCAGGCTCGAGTTGGCGCGCGTGTTCAGGCACACCCAGGGCCGCCCCGCGCGGCAGCGGGCGCACTCGCCGCAGGGCGCGTACCAGCACAGCACCACCCGGTCGCCCGGCGCGAACTGGTGCACGTCCTCGCCCACCGACTCCACCACGCCGCAGCCCTCGTGGCCGAGCACCATCGGCGGCCGCTCGCTCCACTCGCCCAGCATCACGTGCAGGTCGGAGTGGCACAGCCCCGAGGCCTCGATCCGCACCGCCACCTCGCCCGGCCCCGGCTCGTCCAGCTCCAGCGTCTCCAGCTGCAGCGGCCGGTCGATGCCCGTGTATACCGCCGCGCGCAGCGCCGTCATGACCGCACCCCGCGCAGGTTCAGCCGCCGCTCGGTGCCGTTTCGCAGCGCCGCGATGTTGGTGCGATGCCGCCAGAACACGAGCCCGGCCCCGAACAGCGTGAACACCACGATCGGCCACGGCTGGTCGGTGAAGATCGCCAGCAGCACGAACGCGACCGCCGACAGCATCGACGCCACCGATACGTAGCGCGTGACCAGTCCCAGCACGATCCACAGTATGACCACGATCAGGGAGATGCCGGGCGCCAGCCCCAGCATCGCGCCCGCTCCCGTGGCCACAGCCTTGCCGCCGCGGAACCGCAGGAACACCGGGAACGTGTGCCCGACCACGGCCGCCGCTCCCGCCAGCGCCTCGGCGCCGACCCCGCCCAGCTGCGCCGCGATCAGCACCGCGGCGGTGCCCTTCAGCACGTCCAGCATGATCACCGGCACGCCCACCGCCGGGCCCAGCACCCGCACCGCGTTGGTGCCGCCGGTGTTGCCGCTGCCCTCCTTGCGCAGGTCGACGCCGCGCAGCCGGCCCGCCCAGTACCCGAAGGGACAGGAGCCGAGCAGGTAGCCGATCACGATCGAGAGGACGACGCCGTTCACGCCGGCTCCCGCAGGATTTCGCGTCCGGCGATGAAGTACTCGATCCCCGACCAGATCGTGACCGCCACCGCACACGCCACCAGCACCGTCGTCACCGTGTGCGGAGGATCGTCCACGATCAGCGCGATGATCGCGGCCACCTGCACGGTGGTCTTGACCTTGCCCCAGACCGACGCGCTGATCACGACGTCCTGCGTGGCCGCGATCAGCCGCAGCCCGGTGACCGCGAACTCGCGCGCGATGATCACCATCGCCACCCACGCCGCCACCCGGTCGAGCTCGACCAGCGAGATCAGCGCGGCCGAGATCAGCAGCTTATCGGCCAGCGGGTCGAGCAGCTTCCCGACCGTCGTGATCGACTGCCGCGACCGCGCCAGGTACCCATCCAGCGAATCGGTCGCCGCGGCCACGCTGAAGACCACCACGGCGATCAGATCACCATGGCTGATGTTGCCGAGCAAGGCAACCATGAACACCGGGATCAGCATGATCCGGCCCAGCGAAAGCCAGTTTGGAAGCGACACCGCACAAGCCTAACGCCTGAGCAGCTCGACCTCGCGCCGCACGAAGCAGCCCGCCAGGTGGTCGTTGACCACGCCGCAGGCCTGCATCGTCGAGTACACCGTGGTCGGGCCGACGAAGGCGAAACCGCGCCGCTTCAGCTCCCTGGCGAGCGCCTTCGACTCCGTCGGTGGTGGCCGGCAGGTCGGCAGCAGTCGGGAGTGCGTCAGGCCGGTCGCGCGAAACGACCACACCAGCTCGGCCAGGGACTCGCCGCGCTCCCAGCATCGCCCGCGCCGCCCGCGCGTTGGTGATCGCGGCCGCGACCTTGAGCCGGTTGCGCACGATCCCGGCGTCGGCCATCAGCCGCGCGACGTCGGCGTCATCGAACCGCGCGACGCGCTCGATGTCGAACCCGGCGAACGCCGCGCGGAAGTGCTCGCGCTTGCGCAGGATCGTCAGCCACGACAGCCCCGACTGGAACGCCTCCAGCGTCAGCCGCTCGTAGATGCCCCGGTCGTCGATGCACCGGCCGGCCCCACTCGTCGTCGTGGTAGGCCATGTAGTCGGGCGTGGAAACACCCCACCAGCAGCGCTCACGGCCGTCCGGCCCCTGTGCCAGGCCGCCGCGCGTCAGATCGGGTTCCTCCGCCACAGCTCGGCCGCCAGCAGCTCCGCCACGGCCGTCTCGGCGATCGCCGCCACCACCCGGCGGTCGGCGCCGTCGAACGTGACCGCCGCGTCCGCTCCCGCCAGCTCGCGTCCCACCGACACCAGCCGGAAGTCGCGCTCCCGCCGCCAGCCGGCCACCTCCGCGTCGTAGCGCGATCCGCCCAGCAGCAGCAGCGCGTAGCCCGGCGGCTTGGTCAGGTAGACGTCCACGTGCAGCCAGTCACCGGTCTCGCAAGCGTCGGCGATGATCCTCGGCCCCTCGCGCAGCATCAGCGCGGACTGTTGGGCCGACCCGAACCGCTCGGCGGGCCCGCACACCCAGACGCCGCGGCTCGCCTCCGCGGCCTCGACCAGCCCCAGAAGCCATCGTTCACGGCCCTCGATCAGCTGCGCCACCGCGGCGGCCGCCATCCGGATGTCGTCCGCGGGCGCGCCGCACATCAGCGCCAGCACCGCCTGGGTGCAGGCGAAGCTGCGACACGCGACCCCGCCCGCCTCCGGGCCGGCGAGCACGTCCAGCGACTCGTCCGCCTCGGCGGCGAGCACGCTCGAGGGCGTGTTCGTGATCGCCAGTACGCGGCTGGCAGCGCTGTGGCGCCGCAGTGCCTCCAGCGTCTCGCCGGATCCGCCCGAAGCCGAGATCAGCACGGCCAGCGTGTCCGCCGCGGCCGGCTGTGGTGTGCCGGTCGACGCCAGCTCTGCGTGTGCGTCGAGGCCGCGGCTGCGCAGCGCGGCGACGGCCGTTCCGGCGGCATAGCCGGAGCTGCCCATACCGATCAGGAGCAGGCGCGGCCGGTCGAGCATCCGCTCCAGGTGCCGGTCGCCGTAGGCCTGGGCGACCCGCTCGAGCGCCTCCGGCTCCCCCAGGATGTCGACCAGGAATCCCTCGCTGTTCACTGCGCCCGCGCCCCCATCAGCCATCGCATCCCGCCCTTCGCCGCGTACGTCCACTCGGGCAGGAACGTGGCGGCGTAGACGAACTCGTAGGTCTCCTTCTCCACCTCGAGCGCCCGCAGCAGCCGCGGATCGTGGTCGCGGTAGGCCTCCAGGAAGGCCTCCCGCGCGTTCCCGATCCACGCCTCGATCCGCCGGGGGTGGCCGGGCATGAGGTCGCGGTCGACGTACCGGGCGAGGTGGTCGAACGAGCGCAGCATCGCCGCGACGTCACGAAGGGGGGTACCCAGGCTGTTGCGCTCGGACAGGGGCTTGGTCGGCTCGCCCTCGAAGTCGACCACCCGCAGGCCGTCGCGGGAGCGCAGGACCTGCCCGATGTGGTAGTCGCCGTGCACCCGCGTGAGCAACGGCGGCGGCCCCTGCCCGACGGCCGCGAACTCCTCGCGCAGCCGCGGCGCGTAGCCCTGCAGCTCGGAGCGCGTGTCCGCGTCCACCAGCTCCAGCACCCGGTCGAGCTGCGCATCCGCCGACCGCCGCCACTCGTGCTGCTCGGCGGCCGTGGCGGGGCGCGACTCCAGCTGCGCCAGCGCCCCGTGCAGCGTGCGGCTGTTCGCACCCAGCCGCGCGATGTCGCCGACATCGCCCGCCTGCACGGCCGCCGCTCCCCACTCCCAGCCGTCCTCGGCGTTCGACACGTAAGCCTGCAGCATGGCGATGGCGTGCCCGCGCCAGCGCACGGCGCCGGCGTACGCGGGCACGAACGCGACGCTGGCCTGCTCGGTCAGGTACTGCCCGATCTCGATGTCGGGATGCCGCCCCGGCTCCAGCCGCCGGTACATCTTCAGCGCCAGCCGCTCGCCCACCACCACCGTCGTGTTCGACTGGTCGGCTCCGATCGGCCGCTGCGAGGGGTCGGCGGGCAGCAGCCCTGGCAGCACCATCCCCGGCCGAAACGACCAGTCCCCGCGGTCGCCACCGGCCGCGATCGCCTGCACCAGCGGCTCGCCGATCCGCTCCTCGCCGGTCAGGTACAGGTAGCGCTCGTCGGCGCGATCCGCCGACCGCACCGCCAGCACGTGCAGCGCCGCCCCGCCCGGCAGCTCCAGCCGATCCTGCTCCGTGACGGCCTCGATCACGGCTCCCTTGCCGCCGTACCAGCGGGCCGCGGCGATCTGCTCGGCCAGCGCCGAGCCGTCAGGCAGCGAGACGCTCAATCAGGTCCGCCGCAAGGACGGTGCCACGGTCTGCCTGCAGCCGCTGCGAGATGCCGGCCAGGCGGTCGTGAAGCGCCCGGTCGGACACCAGCCGGTCGATCGCCGACGTGATCTGCTCGGGCTCGAAGGTGTAGGTCGGCAGCCGCACGCCGAACCCTGTCTCGTCCACGCGCTGGGCGTTGTCGTACTGATCCCAGAACACCGGCATCGCGACCATCGGTTTGCCGTGATGAAAGCACTCGGTGGTGGTGTTGTTGCCGCCGTGGGTGATCACGAGGTCGACGATCGGCAGGATCGCCGGCTGGGGCAGGAACTCCTCGCCCCACATGTTGCCGGCCAGCTCGGTACTGGTCGTGCTGCGGGCCGCGGGACACGATGTAGCGGTGCCGGGTCGCGCCCAGCACCTCCACCAGCCGCTCCATCAGCGCCACGTCGGCCGATGCCAGCGAGCCCAGGGACAGGTAGACCAGCGCGCCGTCGCCGCCCCGCAGCTGTTCGGGCAGCTGGAACTCGCCGTCGCCGGTGCGAACGCACGACTCCAGGCGGTGCCAGGACGGGTCGAGCGGGGCGCTGCGCGGGTAGTCGGCCTCGGCCGGGTACAGGTAGAGGTTGAGGTCGGGGCTCTGGTGGATGAACTCGAGGTCGTGGAGCGGCGGCGCGCCCTGCTCCTGCACCCACTCGTTGAAGTCCTGCCAGAGCGGACGGTGCACGGTGTCGTACTCGCGCACGAAGTCGGCCCAGCCGCTGCGGTCGGCCAGCGGGTAGCCCGAGAACACCGGCGGCAGGTCGGCGTCCTTCAGCTCGAGCGGGTTGCAGGAGGCGATCCGCACCCATGGCGCCTCCGCCGTGACCACGGCCGGGAAGCCGCACACGTTGTCCTCGACGATCACGTCGGGGCGCAGCTCGCCGAAGATCTCGCGCAGCCGCGGCTCCACGTAGCGGGCGCCGTCCAGCAGGGCCGCCCAGGTGGGCTGGATGAACTTCGCCAGCTGCTCGATCGTGGGCTTGCGGAAGACCGGCGCCGTGTCGCGGATGAAGTCCTTCCAGAACTGCCCGGGCGCCTCCTCCACCTCCGGGGGCGGGCCCAGCCGCATCAGCCGCTCCTCGAACCCGCGAGCCTCGAGCGTGCCCGCGAACGACTCCTCGACGATGAACACGACGCGGTGGCCGCGGGCACGCAGCTGCTCGCCGATGCCGACGCAGTTGTTGGTCGGGCCGAAGGCGCCCTCCGGGAAGAACACGACCGTCTTTGCGCTCACATCGCTCCCTCGTCGAATACCGCGACGGCGGGGCGGGGCCGCCGTGGCCCCACCCCGCCGTCAGTTCACGGGATGTCGCCGGATCAGACCGCGGCCGCAGCCGAGCGGGCCTGCGCGTAGCGCTCGCCCACCGCATTCCAGTCGACGACGTTCCAGATCGCGGCCAGGTAGTCGGGCCGGCGGTTCTGGTACTTCAGGTAGTAGGCGTGCTCCCACACGTCGATGCCCAGGATCGGCGTCTGGCCGTCCGAGATCGGCGAGTCCTGGTTGGCGGTGCTGGTCACCTTCAGGTCGCCGCCGTCGACCACGAGCCACGACCAGCCGGAGCCGAAGCGGTTCACGCCGGCGTCGGTCATCTGCTGCTTGAGCTGATCGAGGCCACCGAATGTGGACGCGATCGCGTCGCCCAGGTCGCCCGACGGCTCGCCGCCGCCACCGGGGCCGAGCACCGTCCAGAACAGCGAGTGGTTGGCGTGTCCGCCGGCGTTGTTGCGGACCGGGCCCTGCTTGTCGGCGGGCAGCGAGGAGAGGTTCTTGAGCACCTCTTCGACCGGCTTGTCGGCCCACTCGGTGCCCTCGAGCGCGGCGTTCGCCTTGTCGACGTATGCCTGGTGGTGCTTGTCGTGGTGGATCCGCATCGTCTGCTCGTCGATGTGGGGCTCCAGCGCGTTGTAGTCGTACGGCAGTGCGGGGACCTCATAGGCCATGCTGGCTCACTCCTTCTGTCCTTGTGCGTGCCGACTAGCATACCCCGCCATGGCCCCCCCTCGAGTCGCATTCCCCGGCGGCGGTGACCGTGAGGCTGATGGGCACGAACGTGCTGGTGTCCGGCGGCGCCCACCGGGTGGGCCGGGAGATCGCGCTCGACCTCGCCCGCGGCGGCGCCAACGTCGGCATCAGCTACCACAGCTCCCGGGACGCGGCGGCGCGCACCCTCGCCGAGATCGCGGAGCTGGGCGTGCACACCTCCTCGCTGCCGGCCGACGCCTCGCGGCCGGAGCTGATGCGGAAGCTGGTCGAGCAGACGGCGGCCGAGCTGGGCGGCCTGGACGTCTACGTGCACTGCCCCTCGGCCGGGTTCGAGGCGCGGCCGGCGGAGCAGATCGACGAGCCGCTGTGGGACGCAGCGATGGACTCGACGGCCAAGGGCTTCATGTTCGGTGCGCAGGCGGCGTACCGCCTGATGCGCGAATCGGGGGGCGGCGTGATCGTGGCGATCACCGACGTGGCGGGGATCCAGCCCTGGCCGCGGTTCGCGGCGCACGGCGCGGCCAAGGCGGCGCAGATCCACCTGGTCAAGTGCCTGGCCGCCGACTGGGGCCGCGACAACGTGCGCGTCTGCGGCGTCGCCCCCGGGCCGGTGCTGATGCCCGACGAGGTGCGCGGCAACAACGAGGAGACGGTGCTGGGCCGGCTCGGCGATCCGGCCGACGTGGCACAGGCCGTCCGCTACTGCATCGAGGCCGACTTCTTCACCGGCCAGAACCTGATCGTGGACGGCGGCCGGATCCTGCGGCCGTGACGGATACCGACCGCGGCCCCGCCTATCCTTGAGATCATGGCGACCATGGAGCAGCCGGTGAACGCCGCCAGCGACCAGATCGACGTGCTCGACCACGGCTTCGTCCGGCTCGACGCGAGCATGGCCGACGACCTGTCGGTGGTCAACTCCGCGCGCGTCTCGTTCGCGCAGCACTCGAGCGAGATGACGCGAGCGCGAGGCAGGGTCTCATCCGTTTTCTGATCAGAGAACGGCACGGCAGCCCCACGGAGCACAACGCCTTCCGGTTCCACATCAAGTGCCCGATCTTCGTCTGCCGGGAGTGGCAGCGGCACCGGATCGGATCGTTCAACGAGTGGTCGGCCCGGTACTCGCAGCTCGAGCCGGAGTTCTACGTGCCGGCCGCCGAGGACGTGCGCACGCAGGTCGGGAAGCCCGGCTCCTACAGCTTCGAGCCGGTCGACGATGAGCTGGCCGAGCACACGCGGGAGGCGCAGCTGGCGATCTACCGCGCCGCCTACGACACCTATCTGGAGCTGCTCGAGCAGGGCGTCGCCAAGGAGGTGGCGCGAAACGTGCTGCCGGTGGCGATCTACACCCAGTTCTACTGGACGGTGAACGCGCGCAGCCTGATGAACTTCGTGTCGCTCCGCAACTCCGATACCGCCCAGCGCGAGATCCGCCGCTACGCCGAGGCGGTCGAGCACTTCTTCGCCGGAGAAGATGCCGGTCACGCACGCCGCGTTCGTGGCGAACGCCCGCCGCGCGCCTTAACACGGCGCCCGCGTCAACCCCGCCGACGGGGGATGCTGGATTTCGGCCCCACGGCGATGGTGTGACCATGACGCCCACCGTCTCCCCGCAGGCGGGTCGCCTCGCCGTGCCCGAACGCGATCGCACCTCCGCCCAGATCCGGCGCTTCGCGCTGCTCTGGATGGCCGCGTCGATCGGCGTGCTGCTGTCGGTGGCGCTGGCCAGCCTGGTGGCCTCGCACTACCGCGACGACGCCACGCGCCGGGCGCGGGCGAACGCCGACGCCGAGCTGGCCGTGGCACACCTGCAGGCCCAGATCGAGGGCCAGGCGGCGAACGTGCTCGGGTACCGGTCGACGGGTGAGGCGATCTACCGCCAGCAGTTCTCGGCCGGTGGCCGCAATACGCGGGCGGCGCTGGCCGACCCTCCGCCTGGCGACGATCACGGCCGGCAACCACCTCAGCGACCGGCAGCTGCTGGCCGGCGCCACCCACGACATCGCGGCCTGGGAGAACGCGGCCGCGCTGGAGCTGGCCCGGCCCCACGGCGGACAGGGGGGCCTGTCTTCCGCCGGGAACCCGGCACCCAACGGGCAGGTGGCCGAGATCAGCCCGGCAGCTGAACCTGCTGGCCTCGTCGCTGACGGGTGAGACGCAGGACGCGCGCTCGGCCACGAAGCAGCACGCGCACATCGCCGACCTGATCCGCCAGGGATCGATCCTGTTGGGCCTGATGATCCTGTTCGCCGGCGGCGTGCGGCTGCTGCGCCGGGCGTTCACCCTGGCCGCCGAGGCCGATGCGCGACGCGCGCGCGAGGCCCGCTGGAGCAACCAGATCGAAGCGGTGATGGCCTGGAGCGTGCGCGCCAAGGGCGCGGTCACGCGCAGCCAGCTGATCGGCTTCGCCCACATGGTGCCGCGCGAGGCGGTCGGGGCGCACTGCTTCATCGTCACCGAGGGCGCGGCGCCGGCCCACCCGTCGCACGGCCTGCCCAAGTTCGCGATCGAGGTGGACGACGCCGGCGAGGGCCTGCACGTCTCGGTCTGCTTCCAGCCCGAGCGCGGCGACGAGCACGACCACCAGGCGCTCGACCTGCTGCTGGGCCACCTGTCGGCGCTGTGGCGGACGGTGCTGCGGCAGGAGAACCTGGAGCGTGCGGCCGGCCACGACGCGCTCACGGGACTGCCCAACCGGCGCGCGTTCGAGGCGGAGCTGCGGCGGCGGGTGGCGCTGTCCAAACGGCGCGGGCTGGGATTCACGCTCGCGATCGTCGACCTCGACCACTTCAAGCAGGTGAACGACTCGTTCGGCCATCCGGAGGGCGACGCGGTGCTGCGGCGGGCCGGCGAGGGCATCCGCGAATCGCTGCGAACGTCCGATCGCGTGTTCCGCTTCGGCGGAGAGGAGTTCGCCCTGATCCTGGAGACGGCCGACGAGGGCGGCGTGGCCGACCTGCTG
This sequence comes from uncultured Actinomycetes bacterium, assembly GCA_963766445.1. Taxonomy (GTDB): domain Bacteria; phylum Actinomycetota; class Thermoleophilia; order Gaiellales; family JAICJC01; genus JAICYJ01. The sequence continues at coordinate 11,261 of CAVXZW010000025.1, forward strand.
GAGCGCGCCCGTCTGGCGGTGAAGGCGCTGGGCGTCGCGCCCACCCCGGCGCGACGGTTGTCGGCGTCGATCGGCTGGGCGGTGTTCCCGCACGACGCGGACGACCGAGCCGAACTGATCGCGCTCGCGGACGGCGCGCTCTACCAGGCCAAGGAGACGGGCCGCGACCGGGTGATCCGGGCCGGGCGGTACGAGCGACTGGCCGGCTAGCCCGGGACGCTAGACCCCGATCGCCAGCCCGTCGCGCCGCGGCTCGGTGCCGCCGCGCAGGATCCCCTCTGCATCGCGGTGGATGACGTGGCCGTTGCCGAAGTTGCCAACATCCCCGACCACGCTGGTCGGCCGGTCGAAGCGGTCGGCCAGGTGCTCCAGCGGCGGCTCGAGCGACACCGTGCCGTCCTCCTCCAGCCGGTAGCGGGGCGCGTCGAGCGCGGCCTGTGGGTCGAGCCCATGGTCGAGCATGTTGACCAGCACCTGCACGTGGCCCTGCGGCTGGAACTGACCGCCGGTGACGCCGAGCACCGCCGCCCAGCGGCCGTCCGCATCGAGCAGGGCGGCCGGGATGATCGTGTGGAAGGGACGCTTGCCGGGGGCGAACCCGTTGGGGTGGCCGGGCGCGCTCGACGAACCCGGAGCCGCGGTTCTGCAGCATGAAGCCGTGGCCGGGCACGATCACCTGGGAGCCGAACCCGTAGAAGATGCTCTGGATCAGCGAGACGGCCATGCCGTCCCCATCGGCAGTGCAGACGTACGCGGTGCCGCCGATGGTGGCGTAGCCGCGCTCGTAGGCGGCGGCCAGCGCCTCGACCTGGTCGGGCAGCTCGGGCGAGCGCAGCGACTCGAGCGCCCAGCCCGCGATCGAGCCCTGGCCGTTCGGCGGCATCTCCAGCAGCCGGTGGCCGCGATAGCCGAACGCCAGCGGCTCGACCCAGTCGTTGCGGTGCGCCTCGAGGTCGCCGGGAGCGAGCCAGCAGGCGCCGGCGATGGCGGCGGCGGTGTCGCCCTGATAGAAGCCGCCGGCCACGACCGTTTCCAGCGTGTCGGCCAGCGCCGGATTGGCGAAGTAGGGGCGTGGCTGGAACACCTCGCGGGCCTCGCCCGACAGCTCGTCCCAGTCCTCCGTCCATCCGGCCGTGTTGCGCGGCTGCATCGGGAAGCCGCGCCGGGCGAGTGCGATCGCCGGCCCCAGCGCGGCGGCCAGGCCTCGTGACGAGAACCGCTCGGCCAGGTCGGCCCAGCCGGAGGGGCATCCGGGCACGGTCACGCTGCGCGGCCCGAACAGCTCGGGCAGCGCATCGCCGGGATCGGCCGGCGACCGCCCACTGGCGTTCAGCCCCAGCGGCGGCTCGCCGTCGCGAACGACGATCGCAAACAGGTCGCCGCCGACGCCGCACTGGTTGGGCTCGGTCACCGCCAGCACACCGGCGGCGGCCAGCGCCGCGTCCATGGCATTGCCGCCGTCTCGCAGCACCTCCGCGCCGGTCAGCGCGGCCAGCGGCTGGCTGGTCGAGACCATGCCGCCACGACCGATCGCGGGCGGCCGGCTCGGGGAGAGGGACCAGGTCACGCGCGGATCGTAGATGGTTGATTCGCCGCTCAGTTCAGCGGGAACGGCAGCTGCCACCAGGGCGGCCGGCCGCTCGGCTCGATCGAGCTGACCCACTTCACCCACCAGAAGCCACGGCGCCCGGGCACAACCAGCCGCGCCGGGCCGCCGTTCGCCGACGGCAGGTCGCGGCCGTCGAGCTCGGTGGCCAGCAGCAGCCGCGGCAGGTCGGCCACGTCGAAACGGCGGCTGTAGCCGGTGTGGGAGCTGACCAGCACGCTGCGCGTGCCGGGCGGCACCGGCCCCAGCAGGTCGGCCACGGCCACCCCGCTCCAGCGGTTGACGCTGTACCAGCCGCTGGTGCAGTCAAGCGCGCAGGTGACGGAGCGGGGCGCCAGGCCGGCGATGCGATCGCGCCACTCACCGGCGTCCACCGCCGGCGTGGAGTCGTCAAGCCACGAGGTCGGGATGGGCTGGTCGCGGCGCAGCGAGCCGGTGGCCGCGCGGGAGGCGCCGAGCGTGCCTTCGAACGCCGCCTTGACGGCGACCGCCAGCACGGCGAACCCGGCCAGCCGCAGGAACCCGGCCCGCGTCAGGTCGCCCCGCCGGGGCCGCTGCGGCCGGTTGATGATATGCATCGCCACCAGCGGCAGCAGCGCCAGCGCGAGTGCGATGTGGATGGCCAGCACCGTCACCGGCCCCACCACCGACAGCCCCAGCGAGTGCGCGATGCCGGTGGCCAGCATCGCCACCGCCACGGCCGCCGTCGCCACCGCCGCGCCCATGTCGGGCCGCGCACGGTGGAGGCCGCGCCGCACCACCGGCACCTTCCAGCGCACCAGTAGCAGCACAGCGAAGCCGGCGGCGCCGTGTGCCCACGTCACGATCCAGGCCCGCGACTCCCCGACCCAGAGCGCCAGGACGCCGGTCACGAACGCAGCCAGCAGCGCAGCCAGCAGAGTCAGGTTGGTGCGGCGCGCCACAAGCTCAGGCTAGCCGCAGGCGGTTGGCTACGCCTCGATCGCCACGGCGTCCTGAGCCGGGTTCACGGCCGGCGCGTGCCGCAGCCCGAAGAAGGCCGTCATCGCCGCCGAGAAGGCCAGCACCGCGCCCACCAGCATCGCCCCCTGGACGCCGTGCACGAAGGCGTTCAGCGCCTGGTTCTCGAGCGCGTTTGCGGCCGCCGGGGGGGCGCCGTGGCTGATCGCCAGCTGATGGATCTTGGCGCCCTGGCCGCCGGTCACCAGCGGCACCAGCGCCTGGCCGTGCGTCCACACGCTGTCGACCCGCGTGGACACGACCGCGCCCAGCACGGCAACGCCCAGCGCGCCGCCGACCTGCCTGGAGGCGTTGATCACCCCGGAGGCGACTCCCGCCTTGGTGTGGTCGACCGCTCCCATCCCCGCCGCCGATACGGCGGGCATCGTCATGGCGATGCCGATGCCGGCGAGCACGTACGCGGGCCAGATCATGTTGTAGGAGCTGTCGACCTGCAGCCGCGACAGCTGCAGCAGGCCGGCCGTCATCATCAGCATGCCCACCGTCATCTGGTAGCGCGGCGGCACCCTGCCGCTCATCCGGCCTGCGATCGGCGCCACGAAGATCACCATCATGGTCAGCGGCAGCGACCGCACACCGGCCTGGAGGGCCGAGTACCCGAGCACGTTCTGGAAGTACAGCGTCACGAAGTAGAAGATGCCGAACATCGCAAAGCCGACCATCAGCACCACCGCGCTCGAGGCCGAGAACACCCGCGACTGGAAGAAGCTGAGCGGGAGCATCGGCTCGCTGGTGCGCGCCTCACGCCAGATGAAGGCGGCGAACAGCACGGCGGCTGTGCCCAGGAAGAACAGCGTGTAGGGCGACGTCCACGAGTGGCTGCCGGTCTTGATCAGCCCCCACGTCAGCGAGAACAGCGCGGCGGTGACCAGCACGACGCCGATCAGGTCGAGCGTCTTTGTGGTGGTATCGCTTGACTCGACCACGGCCCACCAGGTGACGCCGGCGGCGATCACGCCGATCGGGACGTTAATCCAGAACACGGCCGACCAGGACACGTTCTCGACCAGGAACCCACCCAGCAGCGGTCCGATCGCCAGGCCCAGGCCGGAGATGCCGGCCCAGACGCCGATCGCGGTCGGCAGCTGCTTGCGCGGGAAGGCGGACACCAGGATCGACAGCGACAGCGGGTTCAAAAGCGCGCCACCGACGCCCTGCAGCGACCGGAACGCGATCAGCTGGGTGTCGCTCGTGGCCAGCGCGCACGCGGCCGACGCGATCGTGAAGATCGCCAGGCCGACCAGGAAGATGCGTTTGCGGCCAAAGCGGTCACCGAGCTTGCCTCCGAGCAGGATCAGCGCGGCGAACGTGAGCACGTAGCCGTTGACCGTCCACTCCAGGTTCTCGGGGTTGGTGATGTGGAGCGAACGCTGGATCGTCGGCAGCGCGACGTTCACCACCGTGTTGTCCAGCATGATCATGAACAGGGCGAAACACATGGCGAACAACGTCCACCACTTGTGGTTTGGATGGTCTTTGGTCATCCATCCACCTCCTGGGGATTCGTCTGCAGCAAAGCGAGCAGCGTTTGTGGAATCTTGGGCAGCTGGTCTGCGACCTCGGGCCCCTCGAGGGCCATCCGGAAGCCGGCGGCGAGCACGAAGCCCAGCCACAGCCAGCCGATCTGATCGGCGTCGATGTCGGAGCGGGCCGTGCCCATCTCCTGCATGTGGGCGACCGAGCTGACCACCCGGCGCCGCATCTCGGTCACGCTCTGGGCGAGCGCCCGCTTGATCACGGGGTCGTCGGCCAGGGTGATCGCAAGCATCCGCAGGCGCGACACCTCGATCATGACCGGATCGTGCGAGAGGTCGCCGACCATCATCACCATCTGCTCGAGGCCGTTGTCGCAGCCGTCGAGCATGGTGTGGATCCGGTCCTTCAGCTGGGCCGTCGCGTCCACCAGCACGGCCGCGAACAGGGCCTGCTTGGAGGGAAAGTGCTTGTACAGCATCGGCTCCGAGCAGCCCGCTGCGCGGGCGATCTCGGCGGTGCCGGCGCGGTGGTAGCCGTGGCGGGCAAAGACCGTGCGGGCAGCCGCCAGGATCGTCTCGTACCGCTCGTCGCGGGTCAGTCGCTGTCTCGGTGCCACGGCCATGACGGGTAGATTAGTGAATATTCACTAACCACGCAAGGTGTGACCGTTATGGAAGGGTTAACCGGCCGTTGCTGCGCCCGCCGGGCCGGTCGCTACCGTAGGCGGGAATGGACGCTCCGGGTCAGCTCCCCGATGACCACCTGATCCTGGACGAGGTCACCCAGCAGCTGGCCACCACCTTCCAGCTGCTGAGCGGAGACCCCGACGAGGCCGCCGAGCGGGCGCTGGCGGAGATCGGCGTGGACACGCGCACCGAGGCCGCGCTGCTGGGCGAGATCGCCGCCGCCGGCCCGCTCGCGCACCCCGATCGGTTCGAGCAGAGCCACCGCCTGGTGATGCGGGCTCTGGAGGTGCTCGACCGCGACGGCTGGAAGCATCCGGCTGCTGCGCCGGCTGGGCCCGTTCTCGGGTGCCGCCGCCGGAGCCGTGCAGTTCGTGGCGCGCACGATCGTGCGCGGCCACGTCTCGAACGTCGTGCACGCGCTGTCTCGCCTGTATGCACGGCGGGAGAGCCAGTCGCAGACGGCCAGCGGCGAGCGCCGCATGCTGGCGCGGGCGCGGATCCAGGCCGACCGCCTGACGCTCGGGTACAAGGGCGGAAGCCTGCCGTTGCCGACCGTGCTGATCGGCGGCGCAGCGGTGCCGGTGCTGGCGTCGATCGCGCGCCAGTTCGGCGCGGTCAAGGGCCAGGGACCGTTGCTGATCGTGCCGCTGGGCGTGATCCTGGCGATCGCGTTCGCCGTGCTGGCGTGGGTACTGCTGCAGGGCGCCGGTCTCGCTCACCGCCGCATCAAGGTGACGCTCGACCCGTCGCTGGCGGCGCTGTACGAGACGATCGGCCACTGCGGCAACCCGCCCCGGGACGACAGCGCGGCGATCGCGGCGGCCGCGATCGCGCTGACGGCGCTGGCCTGGTTCGTCGTGCCGATCGCGATCGCGATCATCGCGACGTTCCTGTAGCCGCCGACACTCCTCAATCGCTAAGGCATCGGCGCCGGATGGCCGATACCGGGGACCATGACACTCTCGCCAACAGATGCGATGTCGCTGCTGTTCAACAAGCCCGATGTGGAGCTGGAGCTCAAAGGCGGCGGCATCCTGCGCATCCATCTGATCTCGCTCGAGGGCGAGCGCGCCACGGTCACGGCGCCGCGCCTGTCCGTCGCAACCGGCATGACGCTGACCGGCCGGGTGGTCGGCCCGGATGCGCGGCCGTGGGAGCTGCACCTGAACGTCGACGACGCCAGCTACCACACCCAGGATCTTGCGATGGTGCAGCTCGTGCCCGGCGCCATCCAGGTGGACGAGAGCCGGCGGGCGTCCGAACGCGTGCCGATCGGCGGCGTCGCCTGGCTGGAGGCGGTCAACTGCCAGGAGGTGGTCGACCGCGATCGCGTGGATGGCACGCTCGACGACCTCTCACGCACCGGCGTCGCCTTCACGACCGCCCGCGTGCTGCGGGTCGGCGACCGGCTCATGTTCCACGGACGCTTCTTCGCCGACTCGATCAACGGGGAGGTGCGCGTCGCCTCCGTGCGCCCCGCCCACACGCAAGGACACACCGTGGTCGGCTGCCGGTTCCTGCACGTCGACAACGACAGCATCGCCAAGATCGACCGCGTGCTGTCCGGCGGCCAGGAGCCGAGTGAGCAGCCCGGCCTGTCGATCGCAGCCCTGCGTGAGCTGGTCGTGGTCGAGGACGGCGTCGAGCCCGAAGAGGATCCCGGCAGCGGCTGGCTGAGCCGGATCCGCCGCGACCGCTAGAGCGCAACCAGCTAGAGCAGCTCGGATGCGTGCTCGCGGAAGATGGTCGCGAAGTCACCGGCGCCGGGAGCGTGCAGCGCCTCGACCAGCGCCTTCAGCCGCGGCGGCATCACGAGCAGGTACCGCGCCGGACCGGCAGACGCGTTCCAGTACGAGTGCGGCGTTCCCCGCGGCACGAACACCGCCGCGCCCGGGCCTGCCTCCACCTCGTCGTCGCCTACGCGGAACCCGAGCGTGCCCTCGAGCACGTACCAGGCCTCGTCGTCTGAGTGGTGGACGTGCAGGCCCGCGATCGGACGCTCGCGGCTGGTGACGCCGCCCGGATCGGACCATTCGACCAGGACGAACTGCCCTTCCCGGCCGCCCACGGCTCCCGCAGCGAGCGGGTCGGCGCGCGTCGCCATCAGCTCGGTGAGTAGGCCTGGCCGGGCGTGCCGCCGACGCACAGCACCAGCGTGCCGTCGTCGAGCGCGACGGCATCTCGTTCCACCTCGGGGCTGACGTGCATCATCTGGCCGGCGTCCAGCTCGACCGTCTCGCCGTCACAGGTGAAGCGGGCGCGGCCGCGGAGCAGCAGGTACAGCTCCTCCTGGCCGCCGTACTCGGTCTCGCTGTGCGGAACGATCAGCTCGCGGCCGGCGTCGGCCACGTTGGCGTTGACGCCGAATCCGGCGATCCCGAAGTGATCGCCGATCGACTGCCAGCGGCTGCCGAAGTCGGGCTCCCGGGCCCACGCCTCCCAGAACCCCGGCTCGGCCGTGCTGCCCACCGCCTCGATCCGTGCCACCGTCCAGGCCATCAGCGCTCGACTTGCGATCCGCCCACGATCGCGTCGCGGCCGTCCGGATAGCGCACCCAGGCCTTGTTGGTGCCGTCGTAGTCGGGTGCCCACAGGATCAGGGTGGCCGGCTCGCCACGCACCGTGCAGGGCGCGTCGCCCTCCGGATCGAGGCCCCGCCAGATCCGGATGAACGGGTTGTGCTCCCACTCGTCGCCGATCGTGGTCGGCAACGTGTGGCCGGGGTGCACCCGCACGGCCGGGTCGAGCTGCATGAGGCGGTCGATCGACCTGCGCATGTCCGCGTAGCCGTTCTCTCCGCCGCCGGTGGTGCCGCCGAGGGTGCCCTTGAAGAGGACGTCGGCGGTGAACACGTCGCTTTGGTCGACGAGGAAGCTGAGGTGGTCGGTGCAGTGCCCCGGGGTGTAGATGGCCTGGATCCGCAGATCGCCGGACTGCACCACCTGCCCGTCGGCCAGCTCCGGCCAGCGCAGCAGCGGCACGCCCAGCCGCGCGGCCGTCTCCTCCACGCCGACCACGTGGTCGGCGTGGCCGTGGGTGACCAGCACATGGGTGATGGTGATGTCATCGGCCGCGGCCCGGGCGGCCAGCGGCTCCGTCACACCGTTGCCGTCGATGTACACGCCGTGGCCACCGGGCCGATCGGCGACCAGGTAGGCGTTCGACGTCCAGGTCGGGTGCTCGGCGCGCTCGACGATCACGCGGCGCCGAACCCGATCACGCTGCGGATGCCGTCCTGCGCCTCCATCAGCTCGAAGCCGTGGTTGACCTCGTCCAGCGTGATGTGGTGGGAGATGAAGGGGTCGACGTCGATCTTTCCGTCCAGCCACATGTCGACCAGGCGGGGCACGCCGTCGCGGCCCTTGACGCCGCCGAACGAGCTGCCGGCGATCCGCCGGCCGGTGATCAGGAAGCGCGGGATCACGTCCAGCGTCTCGCCGCGGCCGGCCACTCCGCACACCGTGCACAGGCCCCAGCCCATGCGCGCCGACTCCACGGCCTGGCGCATCACCTTGACGTTGCCGGTGGCCTCGAAGGTGTAGTCGGCGCCGAAGCCGCCGGTCATCTCGACGATCCGCTCGACGGTGTCGTCGCCGCCGATCACGGTCTCGGTGGCGCCCTGACCGCGCGCGAGCTCGAGCCGGCCCTCCGACATGTCGACGCAGATGATCCGCTCGGCGCCCTGCAGGCGGCAGCCGGCCACGGCGCCCAGCCCGACCATGCCGGCGCCGAACACGACACAGGTCGATCCGGCCTCGACCTTGGCGGTGTTCATGGCGGCGCCCAGGCCGGTCGAGAGGCCGCAGGCGAACAGCGCGGCTCCCTCCAGCGGCGCCTCCGGCGATACCTTCGCGAGCGCGATCTCGGGCATCACCGTGTACTCGGCGAACGTGGACGTGCCCATGAAGTGGCGGATCGGCTCGCCGTCGCGGGACAGGCGCGCCGTGCCGTCGGGCAGGTAGCCCTTGCCCTGCATGTCGCGGATGGCCAGGCAGAGGTTGGTCTTGGGGCTGAGGCAGTGCACGCACTTGCCGCACTGCGGCGAGAACAGGGTGACGACGTGGTCGCCGACGGCCAGCGAGCCGACGTCCGGGCCGACCTTCTCGACCACCCCTGCGCCCTCGTGGCCGAGCACCGTCGGTGCGTACCCGGAGGGGTCGGCGCCCGAGGCGGTGTAGAGGTCTGTGTGGCAGACGCCGCAGGCGACCAGGCGCACCAGCACCTCACCGGCGCGGGGCTCGGCCAGGTCGATCTCCTGTACGACCAACGGTGCCCCGAACTCCTCAAGCACGGCTGCCCTGATCCTCATGACGCCGAGTCTACAGTTCCCGCGACATGCTCCACCACTCCCACGGACAGCTGCGGTGAACGTCGATGAGGCGATCCGCGCGCGCCGCACGCACAAGGTGTACCGGCCCGATCCGGTGCCGCGCAAGCAGCTCGACCAGCTGTTCGAGCTGGCCCGCTGGGCGCCAAACCACCACCTCACGAACCCGTGGCGGTTCCGGGTGCTGGGGCTGCGGTCGCTGGAGGCGCTGAAGCAGGCGCACCTCGAGGGCGCGGCCAAGCTCGATCGTGCTCCCACGCTGGTCGCCTGCTCCGTTGTCCAGACCGGCGACGAGGCTCAGGACGAGGAGGACGTGGCAGCGGGTGCCTGCGCGGTGTACGCGATCATGCTGGCCGCCCACGCGCGCGGGATCGCGACCTACTGGCGCACCCCTGAGGTGCTGCGGAGCGCCGAGGGCCGGGCCGCCGTGGGGGTCGGAGAGGACGAGCACGTGCTGGGACTGCTGCACCTGGGCTACGCCGACCGCGACTGGCAGCCGCCGGCGCGGCTGGAGCCGGACGGCTTCGTGCAGTACCTGGACTGATGCAGCGCAGCGACTGGTCACGGATCGCGCACGGTGACCTGGAGTTCATGGGGCCCTACGACGAGACTAGCTTTGCGCGGCTGCTCGACGGAGCCGGGCTGCCCGCCGGGGCGCGGGTGCTCGACCTCGGCTGCGGCACGGGTGCGCTGCTGCGGTGGCACGCGTCGCGCGCGCCGATCGACGGCATCGGCGTCGATCTGCACCCGGGATCGTCAGCCGATCCCAGGCGTACGGCTGGTGGCCGGCGACGCGCGGTCGTTTGCGGCCGAGCCCGAGTCGTTCGACCTGGTCTGCTCCGTGGGAGCGGTCAGCGGCATCGGCCAGCTGGCCGCGCTGGCGCGGCCGGGCGGTCTGGTACTGCTGGGCGACGGCTACTGGCGGCAAACGCCCAGCGACGTCTACCTGGAGGCGCTGGGGGCGACCATCGACGACATGCTGGACTGGCAGGCGACGCTGGCGATCGGCGCGCCACACGGCCTGACGCTGGTGAGGGCGCTGCCGAGCAGCGTCGAGCTGTGGGATGGCTACGAGGCGACCTGGGCCGCGAACGGCGAGCGCTACGCAGCCGAGCATCCAGGCGAGCCGGGCCTGGCAGAGTTCCTGGACTGGATCCGAAACGGCCGGCGGCGCTACACGCAGCTGGGCGGCCGGGACACGCTCGGGTTCGCGCTGCTGCTTGTTCCGGAAGGGCCAGGCAGATCCGTGACCGGCGCGTGACACGCAATCCCGCAACGAATCTCACGCCGCCGCAACGACCCCAGCCACCTACCGGCAACGATCCGCACCACCCGACCGCCGGAAACATCACGACCTCCAATCCCGGCACCGCTCAACCACGCGGCTGCCCGTCACGGTTCCGGAACGACCCGCAGCGATCGCGTGCCGAGTCCCTCACGGCGGCCGAGTCGGTGTTTGACTCCTCGAGTGTGCCTGGGGCCGTGTCACAGCCGCAGGCGATCTGTGACGCCCCTGCCGAGCTCGCCCGGGACTCGTCAGTCGCGCCAGCCGACCGAGCGTGCCCAGCGCTCGGCCTCGTCCCGGCGGGCGGCCGGGTCGGCCGGCCGGTGGTCGCCCTCCCGCTCGGCCGCCGCCTGCGCGCTTGCGACCTGGTCGGCCAGCGGCGGCAGGCCCACCGACGCGCGGCGCTCGTCGACGCGCTCGGCGTCCTCGATCGTCCACGGCGCCAGCCGCCCCGACTCGTCCCAGTCGAACATGCTTCCGTAGACCTGCGGGCGCCCCTCGTAGAAGCGGATGCCGTCGAGCAGCGTGGCCGGATGCCAGGCCGGGATCTCGCCCTGCGCGGCCGCCTCCTCGAGCAGCGGCAGGCAGCGGCGCTGCAGCGCCGGATCGCCGATCGCGTGGTGCAGCACCAGCCACGCCGCGTCGGCTCCGTCCTCGCCGACCATGGGCGCCCCCGGCCAGCCGTAAGCGTCGACCATCTCGCCCAGCGCGGTCGCCGTTTCGGCGGTGGACGATCGCCATCAGCGGGTTGTACCCGTCGAACAGGCTGCCGTCCTCGACCAGCCGCTCCCGCATGGCGCCGTCGTCGGCGGCCATGGAGATCAGCTCCTCTCGCAGAAACAGCTCAATCACGTCTGTAGGCTATCGGCCGTGAAGGTCTTCATCATCAGCGACATGGAGGGCGTCGCCGGCGTCACCAAGTGGCCCGAGACCGAAGGCGGCGAGCCGCTGCACGCGGATCGGTCGCGCCTCTACACCGAGGAGATCAACGCGGCCGTGCGCGGCGCGTTCACCGGCGGGGCAACGGAGGTGGTGGTGATGGACTGCCACGGCGCCGGCAAGGGCTGGACGTTCAACTCGCTGATCCCCGACCTGCTCGATCGCCGCTGCGACTTCGTCGTGCAGCACGAGTGGAGCGAGTACACCGAGTTCCTCGAGCAGGGCTGCGATGCGGCGCTGTTCGTGGGCATGCACGCGAGGGCCGGCACGCCGGACGGCGTCATGAACCACACCGTGTCCGGCACCGGCTGGCGCAACCTGTCGTTCAACGGCACGGTGGTCGGCGAGACCGGCATCAACGCCGCCCTGTGCGGCACCTGGGGCTGCCCGGTGCTGATGGTGACCGGCGACCGTGCCACCTGCCGTGAGGCACAGGAGCTGCTGGGCGGCGGCCTGACGACGGTCGAGGTGAAGCAGGGCCTGGGCCGCTTCAGCGCCCGCCACATCTCGCCGCTGCGGGCCCGCGAGCTGATCGAGGACGCGGCCGCGCAGGCACTGTCCGACCCCGGCGCCGTGGCGCCGTACGACCCCGGAAAGCCCTGCGAGATCACCGTCGAGCTCGCCACCAGCGAGGAGGTCGAGCGCTACCGCCACCACGCCGTGGTCGAGATCGTCGACGGGCGCACCCTGGTGTCGCGCGCGGACGACTGGTGGACGGCCTGGCGGCAGTTCTACTTCACCTTCTTCCGCGACATCGACTAGAGCGCGACGCCGAACCGCTCCAGCAGGCAGTCGCGCCACTCCTGCTCGCCGGCCAGCTCCCGCTCGCTGACCTCGTCGCCGTGCCGCTCGGTGAGCACGAGCTCGCGCAGGCGCAGGCGACCGTCCGGCAGCGCCACGGTGCAGATCCGGGTCCTCACGAACCCGGACTCCGGTGAGGTCTGCAGGAAGTCGGACATGCCCTGGAACTCCTCCAGCCGTCGCGGGCTGTTGGTGAACACGACGTTCAGCCCGTTCTGGTGCCGCATCACGCCGTCGGCCACCTGCTCCAGCGGCACCGGCTCCAGCGAGCCCTCGCCGAAGCCCACGTCGACCAGGTAGGGCCGGTCGAGGTCGACCCGCAGCAGCAGATGGGCCAGCTCCCAGCCGGCGCCGCGCTCGCCGTCCACCCGCGAGCCGAGCAGCGTGACGCGGTAGCCGAGCTGCTCCAGCAGCCAGGCGAACAGGCCGTTCAGCTCGAAGCACCAGCCGCCCCGCCGCCGCTCCACGATCTTCGCGTAGTTGGCGCGGCGGTCGAGCACCAGCCGACGCCCGAGCGCGATGTCCAGATTCTCGAACGGAACCGTCAGCATGTGCGCGCGCTGCAGCGCGGCCAGCACCGCATGCGTGGGCTCGGCCGCGCCCGCGTAGGCCGATCCGGTCGAGGTATGCCTCGACGTTCACCCGTGCGTGGTGCGACCGGTGTTGTTGAGCTGCACCGCGGCCGGGAACACCATGCCCGGCTGCGGATCGAAGCTGAGCAGCGCGATCAGCCGCGTGGGCTCGGCGACCACCGGAGACACGCGATGCAGCGAGCGGGTGCCGCGGAACAGCGCCAGCGTCCCCGGGGCGAGCGGCGCCGTCCGCACCTCGTCGCTCGTGCCCTCGAACACGCGCCGGATGCGATCGGTGCCGGGGTCGTCGTCGTCGCGGATCATCTGCACGTACTCGAACTCGCCACCCTCCGCCGGCCTCTGCAGCAGCAGCGAGACCACGAACTCGTTGTCGTCGAAGTGCCAGCCCTGCTCTCCGCCCGGCACCATCGCCGTGATCACGAGCGCGATCAGCGGATCGTCGCAGCGGTAGACGCGCCGTCCCAGCACGGCCGACAGGAACTCGGTGAGACCGTCCCACTCGTACAGCGCCCGGATCGGTGAATCCGGCTCGATCAGGTCGTAGGCGATCGTGCGCATCGAGTGGCGGTGGGCGGTCCGCACCGGGTCGTCGGCGTCCAGCGCCGGGTCGATCTCGGACTCGTCCATGGCCACGATCGCGCGCTCCTTGCGGAAGGCACCCTCCACCCGCGGCTCGAGCTCCGCCACCGACTGCGCCACCGCGTCCGGCCCCAGGAACCCCGGCAGCAGGCAGAGGCCGGTCCGTTCCAGCTGCGAGCGGCAGTCGGCGATCAGCGCCTGCGCCCGCTCGCCGTCGAGGTCGTCGATCGGATAGCGCTCGAGGTCGAGAGGCAGGGTGGCCGGCACGCGGCCATGCTACCTGCCCGGGACGCGCACCTCGACCATGTGGAAGGTGGTCCTGGAGCGGCCCAGCGCCTTCAGCGAGATGTCGCAGCCGTGGGCGAGCCGCCCGCGCAGCAGCGATCCGTCGACCGTCGTCGTGAAGTGCTTCCAGCGTCCGGTGCCGGTCTTGTGCACGACGTGCCGGGCCGAGGCCGACCTGCCCCACGACACCCGGAAGCTGCCGTGGCCGCCGTTCAGGTACCAGACCCCGATCACCACCTTGCGGCCGCTCACGCCGGCCACGAAGTCATTGTTCAGCCGGAAGCCCATCCGCGACCGCGAGGTGTGTCCGGCGATCCGCCGCGCGTAGCGGCCGAAGCGCTGGCCGGCCGGCCCGATCATGTGCCTGCCCTGCCCGCTGCTGAGCGGCGTGGACGTGAGGCCCGGCGCGTACTGCGTCATGAACTGACCGAGGTTCCCGGCCGTGCGGCCGCGGCCCTTGCGCAGCGCGATGAACGCTCCCGGAGACGTCTGCGGCGTGGCCGCGCTGCCCGCGTACCGGTTCGCGAAGTCGAACGCGGCGCGGTACTGGGGGTTTCCACCGTGCCGGATCTGCTCGCCGTAGACGGCGATGTAGGACACGCCCTTGTACAGCTCCAGCAGGATCCGCCAGTAGTTCCAGCTGGCCAGGTTGTGCTTGCCCTGATACGAGATCGGCTCCCAGTAGCTGACCGTCCGCCCCGCCCGGTCCCACCTGCGGGCGAACACGTCGAACGCGTCGCGGCTGGGGTTGTAGTCGATGTCGGAGGCGGTGCCCATGATCCACGCGCCGTTCGGGCCCAGCCAGCTCAGCGGCGCCCCGTCCGAGATGAACGCCTCGGCGCGCAGCGCCACGTGGATGTCGGGCGTCATGGCGGAGTCATACAGGCCCATCACGTTTCGGAAGTAGGTGTGAGCGACGTTCGGCGACCACTGCCCGGCGACGGTCACGGCCGGCGCGGCGGCCGTGCACGAGACCGTGTGCGGCAGCATCGTCAGCTCGGTGCCGATCGCGTTCGGACTGGCCCGCACCAGCGCCACCGTCTCGGCATGCGGGTAGGCGCGGATGGCGGCGGCCAGGCCGTTCACGAGCTCGCTCTGTAGCGTGAGGTACGTGGGGTTCCAGTACTGCGGCACCGACTGGCCGTTGACCGATCCACAGCGGGCGACGACGTCCCAGATCCACCCGGGCTTGCCGTTGGTCGAGTTGATCTGGACGGTCGCGGTCTTGCCCATCGCCCGGTAGGCATCCAGCTGGGTGTAGAGGCTCGACCAGTTGAAGTGGCCGCGCGAGGGCTCGACGTCGCTCCACTGCAGCACGATCTGGCCACCCTGCACGTACGGCCGCGAGGCCACGTCCCGGGAGGCTCCCCAGACCTGGTAGATGCCGGGCTTGGCGGCGTGCGACGAGGCGCTGCCGGTCAGGAGCAGGGCGATCGCGACCAGTGGCGACCAGCGGATGAAGTGCGGACATCCCATGGCGATGGCTCCCTGGGGAGCACCGCCGGTATCGGCAGAACACGAAGATCGCTTTAGGCGCTGCGGCTACGCGACGGACGGCTCGGGCGCCGTCTCCAGCACCACCTCGGGCGCGTGCACCTGGGCCAGGCGGGCCGCCACGTAGATGCCCACCATGTCCAGGAAGCAATAGCCGCCGGCGATGCCGCTGGGCGGGTTGCCGAGCGAGACCAGGCCCATCGGGGAGTGATGCGCCCAGGCCCAGGTGCCGACGTTTGTGCCCACGATCTCGAGGTACGCGGTGACCACGAACGCCGCGGCGTAGACCAGCGGGGCCCGGCCCCGCAGGATGAACGCGGCCAGGAACAGGTAGAGGACGGCACCCCCGACGTCCGGCCGGGCGCTGATCGCCACCCCCCAAACCGCCCAGGCGCCGGCCACCACCAGCACGGCGCGCGGGAACCAGACGCCCGCGCGGGTGCCGTACATGGCGCCCCCGATCGTCAGCGCGGCCAGGTAGACGAGGCCGTGCCCGGGTGGGACGAAGCTGGGCACGTTGTGCAGCCGGTAGGTGTAGAGGCCAAGCAGCGGCGAGGCCGTGTACTCGAGCATCGTCGCCGCCACGATCACGGCGCCCACCTGGTAGCGCACGGAGCGGCTCTCGCCGCGGAGCAGCGCCAGCAGCAGCACCCAGGTGAAGGCGCCCAGCGTCCGCTGCGTCCAGATGCCGGCGCCGCGGTCTGCGAGCAGCACGGCGGCGATCCACAGCACCGAGATGGCGCAGATCAGCACGAGGCGGCGTCGGGTGGGATGGAGCACGAGTCGAATACGTAGCGCATAGCCCGGCGGTTCACAACCGGTGGCGCGCACAGACAGAGCTAGGATCGCCCTCGTGCCCGCACCGCTGACGTCCGCGCCCTTCGACCACTGGCCCCGCTACCAGGAGCTGACCGAGCTGCTCCAACGCTGGGCTGCACAGCGGCCGCAGCTGCTCACCGTCGTCTCGATCGGGCGCTCCCACGAGGGCCGTGACATCTGGATGTGCGAGGTGACCGACGCGTCCACCGGGCCGGCGCGCGACAAACCGGCCGTCTGGGTCGACGCGAACATCCACGCCACCGAGGTGACCGGCGGCGCGGCCGCGCTGCACCTGGTGCACACGCTGCTGGCCGGCCACGACGTACACGAGCGGATCGGCCGCGCGCTTCACGGCCGCAGCTTCTACGTGGTGCCGCGCCTGAACCCCGACGGCGTCGAGCTGGCCCTGGCCGACGTGCCCCGCTACGTGCGGTCGGGGGTGCGCCCCTGGCCGCTCCCGACCGAGCTGCCCGGCCTGCACTCGTCCGACGTGGACGGCGACGGCCGCATCCTGTCGATGCGGATCCAGGACGAGACCGGCAGCTGGAAGGCGCACCCCGAGCGTCCGCGCCTGCTGGTGCCGCGCGGTGCCGACGAGGAGGGCGGCGGGCCGTACTACCGGCTGCTGCCCGAGGGGCACCTGACCGACTACGACGGCGACATCATCAAGGTGCCGCCCGGCCTGGCCGGCCTCGACTTCAACCGCAACTTCCCCTACGACTGGCGCCCCCACTCCGATCAGGAGGGGGCCGGCGCCTACCCGACGTCCGAGCCCGAGATCCGGGCCGCGGTGCAGGCCATCGTCGACCGCCCGAACATCACCTGCGCCGTCAGCTACCACACCTTCGGCGGGGTGCTGCTGCGGCCCTACGGCGCCCGGCCGGACGACGACTTCCCGCCCGCCGACCTGCGCGCCTACGACCGCATGGCCGACGAGGCGGTGCGCCTCACCGGGTACCCGCGCGCGTCCGTCTACCACCACTTCCAGTACGAGCCGAAGACGTGGATGCGGGGCGCCTTCGACGACTGGATCTACGAGCACCTGGGCGTGTTCGGGTGGACGACCGAGTTCTGGAGCCCGATGCGGGCGGCCGGCGTCGACGTCGGGATGCGATTCATCGACTGGTGGAAGAACCACCCGATCGAGGACGACCTGAAGATGCTTGCCTGGTCAGACAACGAGCTGGGCGGACGCGGCTTCATCGACTGGTATCCGTTCGAGCATCCCCAGCTGGGACCGGTCGAGCTGGGCGGCTGGGACGAGGTCAACGTGCTCAGCAACGCACCGTTCGAGCGGCTCGAGGCCGAGGTCGCGCCGCACAGCGAGTGGGCCGTCTACCTGGCGCTGGTGTCGCCGCGGCTGGCGGTGCGGTCGTTCACGGCGGAAGCGGTGGCCGGCGGCACCCACCGCCTGCGGCTGGTGGTGCAGAACACCGGCTGGCTGCCGACCAACGTGTCGAAGAAGGCGATCGAGCAAAAGGCGGTGCGCCCGGTCGAGGTGGATCTGGAGCTGGGCGACGGCGCGCAGCTGGTGTCGGGCCTGGCGCACACGGAGCTGGACCAGCTGACCGGACGCGGCGGCGCCATCAGCATGCTGGGCTGGGACGCGGGCCACGAGCCGAGCAGCGAGCGGGTGCGTGTCGAGTGGGTGGTCGAGGCACCCGCCGGCACGGTGGTGCGTGCGACGGCGCGGCATCCGCGCGCCGGCGTCTGCAGCGCCGAGCTGACGCTGGCATAGCGACAGCCGCCCGGCGGCGCGATGCCATCGGGCGGCTGTGGTGTGTTGTCTGCCTAGACGCGGACCGCGACGGGCTCGAGGGCGATCGCCAGCACCTCGTCCACGGTCATCACGGGATGGAAGTTCATGCTCTCCCGCACGTCGTCGGGCACGTCCTCCAGATCGGCCCGGTTTCGCTCCGGGATGATCACGTCGGTGAGCCCCGCCGCGTGCGCGGCCAGCACCTTCTGCTTGAGCCCGCCGATCGGCAGCACCCGGCCCTGCAGCGTGACCTCTCCGGTCATGCCGACCGTGTGCTTGACCTTCCGCTCCGTCAGCAGCGACGCCAGCGCGGTCACCATCGTGATGCCGGCGCTGGGGCCGTCCTTCGGGATCGCCCCCGCGGGGACGTGGACGTGGAAGCCCTTGTCCTCGAACGCGTGTGCGTCGATGCCGAGCTCGGCCGTGTGGCCGCGCACGTAGGACAGCGCGATCCGCGCCGACTCCTTCATCACGTCGCCCAGCTGGCCGGTCAGCTCCAGTCCGGAGCCGCCCGCCACCGACGTGGCCTCGACGAACAGCACGTCGCCACCGGTACCGGTCACCGCTAGGCCGGTTGCCACACCGGGCACCGCCGTGCGGATCGCAGCCTCCTGGTAGAAGCGCTGCTTGCCCAGCGCCGAGCGCGCCTCGTCGACCGTCACCTCGAGCGGGGCCTTGGCCTTCCCGGACGCGATCTGGGTGGCGGTCTTGCGCAGCACCGTCCCCAGCTCACGCTCGAGCTGGCGCACGCCCGCCTCGCGGGTGTACTCGGTCACGATCAGCTTCAGCACGTCGTCGGATACCTGCACCTCGTCCTCCAGCAGCCCGTTTCGCTCACGCTGGCGCGGCCACAGGTAGCCACGGGCGATCGCGACCTTCTCGTCGGTGGTGTACCCGTCGAAGCGGATCACCTCCATGCGGTCGAGCAGCGGCCCGGGGATCGAGTCGGCCACGTTCGCGGTGGCGATAAACAGCACCTCGGACAGGTCAAGCTCGACGTCCAGGTAGTGGTCCCGGAACGAGTGGTTCTGAGCCGGGTCGAGCACCTCCAGCAGCGCGGACGACGGATCGCCGCGCCAGTCGGCGCCGACCTTGTCGACCTCGTCCAGCATGATCACGGGGTTCATCGTGCCGGCGTCTCGCAGCGCCCGCACCAGCCGCCCCGGCAGGGCGCCGATGTAGGTACGGCGATGACCGCGGATCTCGGCCTCGTCACGCACGCCGCCCAGCGACATGCGAACGAACTCGCGGCCGGTGGCCCGTGCGATCGACTCGCCGATCGAGGTCTTGCCCGTGCCGGGAGGCCCGATCAGCGTGAGGATGGCACCCGAGCGCTTGTCGGCGGCGATGCCGCGATCCTGCCGCAGCTTGCGCACGGCCAGGTACTCGGTGATGCGGTCCTTGACGTCCTCGAGGCCGGCGTGATCGGCGTCCAGCACCTCGCGTGCGTGCACCGGGTCCAGCCGCTCCTCGCTGCGCTTGCTCCACGGCACGGCGATCAGCCAGTCCAGGTAGGACCGGATCATCGACGCCTCGCCGGACTGGTCGCCCATGCGCTCCATCCGCGACAGCTCGCGCTCGGCCTGCTCATGCACCTCTTCGGGCATGCCGGCCTCTTCGATCTTGGCGCGGTACTCGTCGATCACCGACGCGTCATCCTCGCCCAGCTCCTTGCGGATCGAGTCCATCTGCTTGCGCAGGAAGTACTCGCGCTGCTGCTTCTGCGCACCGGTCTCGACGTCGTCGCGGATGCGCTGCCTGACCTGAGCCTGCGCCAGCGCCTCGCGCTGCGCCTCCAGGGCCAGCCGCAGGCGCTCGATCACATCGAGCTCCTCCAGCAGCGCCAGCTTCTGCTCAAACGACAGGTCGGGCGAGTAGCCGGCGCTGTCGGCCAGCGCTCCGGCGTCGGTGATCGAGCGCAGGAACGCCGCCACGCGGCCGTCGTCGCCGCGCAACTCCAGCTTCTCCTCGACCACGGCCCGGAACTCCTGCTCCAGCTCGCGCGTCTTGACGGGAGCCGGCACCTCGTCCACGTGGCGCTCGGCGGCGACCCGCAGGCGACCGGAGGAATCGGCCTCGGCCGCGCCCAGAACGGCGCGGTGCAGGGCGTTCAGCGACACGGCGGTGACGCCGCGCGGCAGCCTCGCCCGCTCGGTCACCTCGGCCACGACGCCGACCTTCGCGTACTCGCCCTCGTGCGTGGGCACCAGCAGCACGCGCTGCTCGTCGCCGACGTCGATGGGGAGGGTGATGCTCATGTTCGGGAAGACGACTGCGTCTTCCAGTGGGATCAACAGATAGGTATCCATGATCTGCAGTCTACCTCGATGGTTGAGGTTGTCAAATATGTCGATTTGTGATTATTATAGTCGCATGAGCAATGACGCAAGCGAAGCCTGGACCCTGCTGTTCCGCCTGTTCGTCTCGCAGCGAGGGCGCGTCCCGCAGGTGGCCGCCGAGTTCGATCTGTCCCCCATGCAGGCGCACGTGCTGCGCCTGCTCGAGCCTGACCAGCCGCTGCCGATGCGCACGCTGGCCCGCAAGCTCTGCTGCGACGCATCCAACGTGACCGGCATCGTCGACCGGCTCGAGGAGCGCGGCCTGGTGCGCCGCGACGCCGCCCCCGGCGATCGCCGCGTGAAGATGCTGGTGGTGACCAACGACGGAATGGAGGTGCGGCGCCGGATCGTGCGACGCCTGTCGGAGGCACCCGAGCCGATCGCACGGCTGTCCGCAACCGATCAGCGCGCGCTGCGCGAGATCCTGAACCGGGCGCTCGAGCCGGGCCTGTGACCGAGGCCACCAAGCCCACCCAGACGCGGCGGATCCTGCGCCTGTTCCATTCCTACCGGATGCGGCTGTCCGCCCTGCTGGGGATGATCGTGATCTCGGCCGGGATCAGCATGATCTCGCCGTTCCTGCTCCGCGACCTGCTCGACAACGTGCTCTCGCAGGGCAGCCACCTCGACACGCGCAGGCTGACGCTGCTGGTGGCCGGGATGGTGGCGATCCCGATCGTGACAGGCGTGATCGGCGTCGCCCAGACCTGGCAGTCGAACCTGATCGGCCAGCAGGTGATGCACGACCTGCGGGCCTCGGTCTACACGCACCTGCAGCGCCTGTCGCTGGCCTTCTTCACGCGCACCCGCACCGGCGAGGTGCAGTCGCGGATCGCGAACGACATCGGCGGCGTGCAGACGGTCGTCACCACCACCGCCACCTCGATCGCCTCGAACGTGACGACGGTGCTGGCCACCACCGTCGCGATGGCGGTGCTCGACTGGCGCCTGACGCTGGCCTCGTTCGCGATCCTGCCGCTGTTCGTCTGGATGACGCGGCGCGTGGGCCGCGTCCGCAAGGCGCTGGCCGCGACCATGCAGGGCTCGCTGGCCGACATCTCGACGCTGGTCGAGGAGTCGCTGTCGGTGTCGGGGGTGCTGCTGGCAAAGACGATGGGCCAGACCGGCGACCTGACCCGGCGCTTCTCCGACGAGAGCCGGCGCCTGGCCGACCTGGAGCTGCGCCAGCGCATGGCCGGCCGCTGGATGATGGCGACGATCCAGGCCACCTTCGCGATCATGCCGGCGCTGATGTACGGCATCGCCGGCTACGGGATGGCGCGCGGGGGCACCGTCGTCTCGATCGGCACGCTGGTGGCGTTCACGACGCTGCAGACGCGGCTGCTGTTCCCGATCGGCTCGCTGCTGAACGTGCAGGCCGACCTGCAGACCTCGACGGCGCTGTTCGACCGGGTGTTCGAGTACCTCGACCTGCCGGTCGAGATCGAGGAGCCGGCCAGACCCGGTGCCGTTCGACCCGGCCCGCGCGGCAGGCGAGGTCGAGTTCCGCAACGTCGGGTTCCACTACGACGAGGCCGGCGGCCCCACCCTGCGCGACATCAACTTCGTCGCACCCGCGGGCAGCCGCGTGGCGATCGTGGGCGAGACCGGGGCCGGCAAGACGACGCTCGGCTATCTGACCGCCCGTCTCTACGACGTGACCGACGGCGCCGTGCTGATCGACGGCGTCGACGTCCGCGATCTCTGCTTCGACGCGCTGCGCGGCACCGTCGGGGTGGTGTCGCAGGAGACCTACCTGTTCCACGGCACGGTGCGCGACAACCTGCGGTTCGCAAAGCCGTCGGCGACCGACGAGGAGCTCGAGCAGGCGGCGCGCGCGGCCCAGATCCACGACCACCTGGCGTCGCTGCCGGAGGGGTACGACACGGTGGTGGGCGAGCGCGGCTACCGCTTCTCGGGCGGGGAGAAGCAGCGCCTGGCGATCGCCCGCGCGGTGCTGCGCGACCCACCGGTGATGGTGCTGGACGAGGCCACGAGCGCGCTGGACGTGGAGACGGAGCGGGCCGTGCAGGAGGCGCTGGAGCATCTGTCACGGGGCCGCACCACGATCGCCATCGCACACCGGCTGTCGACCATCCGCGACTCGGACATGATCCTGATGCTGGACGAGGGCCGCGTGATCGAGCGCGGCACCCACGAGGAGCTGGTCGCGCTGGGCGGCCGCTACGCCGCGCTGGTCGAGCGCGACGCCGTGGTCGGGGTCTAGAGCGGCGCGCGTCTCTCCGCTCGCCGGCGAGAGTGGGAACAAGCCGGCGGGCATCGCCGGCGCGAGGCCCGCTTCGCTACCCTTCTGGATCCAAAGTCATGAACCGCTCGTACCGCACCGCCGACCCCTACCGCGACCTGGACGTGATCGACGCCCGCGCGCCACGGGCCAACCAGACCGTGGTCGGCCTGGTCGCCCTGGCCGGCGTGATCACCGGGGAGTGGTGGCTGCTGGCGCTGGTGGCGGCCCAGCTGGCGCTGGGGCTGACGATGGGACGCCGCTGGTGCCTGGCCTGTGTCGCGTACTTCGAGCTGCTGCAGCCGCGCATCGGCGAGGGCCCACTGGAGGACTCACGGCCGCCGCGGTTCGCAAACCTGATGGGCGTGGCCGTGCTGACGCCGGCGGCGATCGCCTACCTGGCCGGGCTGCCGCTGCTGGGCGCCGTGCTGGGCCTGCTGGTGGCGACGCTGGCGCTGCTGTCGGCGGCCACCGGGTTCTGCACCGGCTGCCAGATCTACAAGCTGGCGGCGCGCGTGCGCGGCCTCGGGCGCGGGCATGGCCACATCGAGCGGATCGAGCTTTCCGACTTCGGCGACGCACTCGCCCCCAACACGGTCGTGCAGTTCACCCACCCGCTCTGCTCCGACTGCCACCGGCTGGAGCGCGAGCTGCGCGACGAGGGCCGCACCGTGGTCACGGTGGACGTGCGCAGCCAGCCCCAGCTGGCCCGCAAGTACGGCGTGGGCGTGGTGCCCACGGCCGTGACCGTGGACGGCTCCGGCGCCGTCCTGGCGCGGCTGCGACCGTAGGGACCCTGCCGCGGCGCCCAGTGGGGCGCACCGAACGACCAGTCCAGGTGCGGGTGGAAGTTGTTGATGGCCAGCACCCAGATGTACCAGCCGATGATCGACGCGTAGCCGAAGAAGGCGCTGGTGCGGTAGACGGTCAGCATCACCGTCTCACCGGTGTAGCGGTGCATCCATGACCAGAACGGATCGCTGGGATACAGCTCGTCGCGGAAGTACGTGATCGTGAACATGCGCCAGTAGCGCAGCAGCCAGAGCGCCCAGAACGCATCCCAGACGCCGCCCAGCGAGGTGTAGTAGGCAACCGCATCCTTGGCGCGGCCGGCCTCGCCGACGTACTCCCAGAGCCCGAAGTGCATGTGCCAGGTCGAGAACGGAAACAGCATCATCACGCCCACTGAGTCCAGCGAGTCGGACAGGACGTGGGCGATCGCTCCGATCAGGTACGAGAACGCCCAGGTGCGGTTCTTGGTCAGGAGCAGGATCACCCCCGTCACGGCGAACCCCCAGAACGGTGTGTGGGTGAACCCGGCACCCGGCCAGCCGCGGTGGAACTGCACGGGGTCGGACAGGATCGCGTCGTGGTGGGAGAACCCGAAGCCGTACACCGCCCACTTGGTCAGCACGTCCGGCGAGTAGGAGCCGATCAGGCACCAGACGATGCTGATGCGCGCGCCGAGCTTGGCGCGGAACAGGTATGGCTCGAGGTCGTGAGCCGCCCAGCTCACAGATGGCCGCGGGTCAGCTTGGGCGCGAGCCACGTCGCGAACAGCACCAGCGGCGCCATCTCCCAGAAGCCGAGCAGGAAGAAGGCCGGCGCGGACACCCCGAGGCTGACCGCGATCGCCAGCACGATCAGCCAGTAGACGACCGGATGCAGACGGCGGTCGGGAGCTTCCTCGGCGTCGTTCATCCGCGGCAGCCTACTGCCCGGGGCCGACACCAACCAGCCCGATCCGATTACAGTCCCGCCGATGCCGCGCAGCTATCCCACCGTGCTCGACCTGGTCGGAAACACGCCGATCGTGCGCCTGCAGCGGATCACCGAGGGGCTGGCGCCGACGGTGCTGGCCAAGCTCGAGTACCTGAACCCGGGCGGATCGGTCAAGGACCGGATCGGGCTGCGCATGATCGAGGCCGCCGAGCGCGAGGGCAAGCTGCGCCCCGGCGGCACCATCGTCGAGCCCACCTCCGGCAACACCGGCGTCGGCCTCGCGATCGCCGCCGCCATCCGCGGATACCGCTGCATCTTCGTGATGCCGGACAAGATGAGCCAGGAGAAGATCTCGCTGCTGCGCGCCTACGGCGCGGAGGTGGTGATCTGCCCGACCGCGGTCGAGCCAGAGTCGCCGGAGAGCTACTACTCGGTCTCCGACCGGCTGGCCGAGGAGATCCCCGGCGGGTTCAAGCCCGACCAGTACTCGAACGCGGCCAACCCCCAGGCCCACTACGAGACCACCGGGCCGGAGATCTGGGAGCAGACCGGCGGCGAGCTGGATGCGGTCGTGATCGCGCTGGGCACCGGCGGCACCGTGTCGGGCGTGGCCCGCTACCTGAAGGAGCAGAACCCGGAGCTGCGCGTGGTCGGCGCCGACCCGGAGGGCTCGATCTACTCGCAGCCGAACGACGTCCATCCCTACATGGTGGAGGGCATCGGCGAGGATTTCTTCCCCGAGACCATGGACCTGACGCTGATCGACGACTTCGTCACCGTCAGCGACCGCGACTCGTTCCTGACCGCCCGGCGGATGGCCCGCCAGGAGGGGTTGCTGGTGGGCGGCTCCGGCGGCACCGCCGTGTGGGCGGCGCTGGAGACGGCTCGGCTCCACGGCCCCGAGGCCACGATCCTCACCATCATCCCCGACGGTGGCCGCTCCTACCTGTCGAAGTTCTACGACGACAACTACATGCTCCAGTACGGCTTCCTGGAGCGCGCGGCGCCGTCGCCGACTGTCGCCGAGGTGCTGCGCCACACCCGTCGCGAGCACGCCGAGCTGCCGGCTCTGGTCACCATCGCGGCCGACCACAAGGTGGGCGAGGCGATCGAGCTGATGCAGCGCTACTCGATCTCCCAGCTGCCGGTGGTGCGCGCCGACCCGGTCGCGTCGCTGGCCGACGTGGTCGGATCGCTGCAGGAGCGGGGACTGCTCGACCGCGTGTTCAAGAGCCCGGACGCCCTCAACGAGGGCGTCGCCCAGGCCATGCAACCGCCGCTGCACGTGGTCGACGCGACCGAGTCGGTCGATCGCGTGTTCGCCGACCTGACAGCCGGCAGCCCGGCCGTGGTCGTCGTCGAGGACGGCCGGCCCGCGGGCATGCTGACCCGCTCCGACCTGCTCGAGTACCTCGCCGACCGACGAAACGGCGTGTGAGCCGCACGGTCTCAACGGCCGAGCTGCGACGGCGCGCGGTCGCAGCCCAGGGATACGCATCACGCACCCGCCGGGGCCGGCCGGCCGAGGTGGCGGCGGCCATCGACCGGATGGGCTGCGTGCAGCTGGACTCGATCTCGGCGGTCGAGCGCAGCCACCGGATCACCCTGGCCGGCCGCGTCGGCAGCTATCCGCGCGGCACCGTCTCGAAGCTGCTCGGGCAGGGCCGCATGTTCGAGTACTGGGCGCACGAGGCCTGCCTGGTGCCGATCGGCGACTGGCCGATGTGGCGGCGGCGGATGGACGAGCGACGTTCTCATCACTGGTTCGGGCCGGTGATCGACCGCGACCCGGAGCTGGCCGACCGCGTGCTGTCGGAGATCCGCGAACGCGGGCCGCTCGGCTCGCGGGACTTCGAGGGAGCGCGCAGCGGCGGCATGTGGGGATGGAAGCCGGCCAGGCGGATGCTGGACGCGCTGTGGACGGCGGGCGACCTGGTCGTGTCCGGCCGCAACGGATTCCAGCGCCTGTACGACCTGCCCGAGCGGGTGATCCCGGACGAGATCCTGGGCGCGCCGACACCCAGCGAGGACGGGTTCCTGCGCGCGCTCGTTCTGCGGGCGGTGCGCGCTCGTGGCGTGCTCACCGAATACGGCGTGGTCGAACACAACCGGCTGCGCGGCGGTACCGCCCGGATCCGGCCGCACGTCGACGCGCTGGTGGCGGACGGCGCGCTGGAGCGGCTCGAGGTGGCTGACGGCGGCCCGCCCGTGCTGGTCGCGACCGGCCCGCAGCCGGCCGGCTCGGCCACCGCCGCCGTGCTGCTGTCGCCCTTCGACAACCTGCTGTGGGACCGGCCGTTCGCGGCCCGTGTGCTCGGCTTCGAGCACCTGATCGAGGTCTACAAGCCGCCGCCGCAGCGGCGCTACGGCTACTACGTGCTGCCGTTCCTGCTGGGCGACCGCATCGTCGCCCGGCTGGACATCCGCAGCGACCGGCGCGCGGGCGTGCTGCGCGTCCTGGCCCACTACCCCGAGCCTCGGGTGCGATGGGGAGCCCGCCACGAGGCCGGCCTCGAGCGCGCCCTGGAACGGCTGGCCGCGACCGTCGGGCTCGAGCAGGTGCAGCGCGCCGACCTGGGGGCCAAAGCGGCGTCCCTGGTGGCTCCGCCCAGCTGAGCCGATATCCTTGGCGGCGGATGCAGTTCGACACCCGCGCCATCCACGACGGCCAGCCTCCGGATCCCTCCACCGGCGCGGTGACGGTGCCGATCTACCAGACCTCGACCTACGTGCAGGAGGCGGTCGGGCAGCTGAAGGACGGCTACGACTACTCGCGCACCGCGAACCCCACCCGCCGCGCGCTGGAGACCTGCCTGGCCTCGCTGGAGAGCGCGGAGCACGGCTTCGCCTTCGCCAGCGGCATGGCCGCGACCACGACCGTGATGCATCTGGTCTCGCCGGGCGACCTGGTGGTGTCGGTGAACGACGTCTACGGCGGCACCTACCGGCTGTTCTCGAAGGTCTACCAGCCCCGCGGCGTGCGCTTTTCCTACCTCTCCGCCGACCAGTGCAACACCGAGCTGGAGCGGCACCTGGACGGCGCCAAGATGCTGTGGCTGGAGTCGCCCACCAACCCGCTCCTGAACGTGGTGGACATCGCGTCGGCGGCCGCGGTGGCGCACGCGGCCGGCGCGATCCTGGTGGTCGACAACACGTTCGCATCGCCTTACCTGCAGCGGCCGATCGAGCTGGGCGCCGACGTCGTCGTGCACTCGGCGACCAAGTACCTGGGCGGACACTCCGATCTGGTATCGGGCTTCGCGGCCACGTCCGATGCCGCGCTGGGCCAACGGCTGGCGTTCCTGCAGAACTCGCTGGGCGCCGTGGCCGGGCCGTTCGACTCCTGGCTGGTGCTGCGCGGGCTGAAGACGCTGCCCGTGCGGATGCGCCAGCACTGCGAGAACGCCCGCGCGGTGGTCGGATTCCTGGGCGGCCACCCGGCTGTCACGCGGGTGCTCTACCCCGGCCTCGAGGATCACCCCGGCCACGACATCGCCGAGCGCCAGATGCGCGACTACGGCGGCATGATCTCGTTCCTGGTCGACGACGAGCGGCAGGCGCGCGACGCGGTCGCGCGCACGCGCGTGTGGTCGCTGGCCGAGAGCCTGGGCGGCGTCGAGAGCCTGATCGAGACGCCGGCGCAGATGACTCACTCCTCGACCGCCGACGCGCCGTTCGCGACACCGCCCAACCTGGTGCGGCTGTCGGTGGGCATCGAATCGGCGGACGACCTGATCGAGGACCTGGAGCAGGCGCTGGTCTGAGCCATGGTCTGGCTCAGCGAAGGTGCCGACGGCGGGCCGCGATCACCGACAGCCAGGCCAGCCCCAGGCCGGCCGCGCCGAACAGCGCCGGCGGCGCCGGCGACGAGCCGTATGACCCAAGCGCCCTGATCTCGAGCACGCCCAGCACCAGCAGCCCGAAGCCCATGCCGACGGTCAGCTCACGGCGCACCGCCACAGCCATCGCCACCAGCAGCGCCGCGCCGACCACGGCGCGCACCCCGTCCTGGCCGGTCGCGACCGGGATCGCCGAGTAGGCCAACGGCATCAGCAGGGCGGCCGCCACCAGCAGGTTCCGCTCCTCCTCGCCGCGCAGCAGCCGGCCGGCCGCCACCAGCAGCGCGACGGCAGCCAGCGTCACCAGGAACCGCGCCCAGTCGCCGCCGCCGCGCGAGGCCAGCGTCACCTGGAACCCCGCCGATAGGTGCAGCTCGATCCCGAGCACCAGCGCCAGGGCCGCCGCCAACAGCCAGCGCGGCTGGCGGGCCAGCAGGAACGCGGCGGCGTAGACACCGGCCCCGATCAGGAGCGCGTTCGCGACCACGTCGTTGGAGAAGCTGTACAGGAACACGACGCTGGCCCCGGAGCCGGCGTGGTGCCACAGCAGCAGCACCAGGCCCGGCACCAGCGGCGCCGCGCCGAGCAGCGCCGCCAGATCGACCTCGGCCGGCGGGTCGTCCCGCGCCGCACCGCGCGCGATCCGGCCACATGGGCCGCGATCATCAGCAGGCAGAAGGCCGACCGTGACCAGGCCGGCCGTGCGCGCACCCAGGTCGTCGCCGCGCGCCTCCAGGTAGCTGCCCCAGCACACGAACAGCGCGACCAGCGCGCACAGCCGAAGCACGCCAGGGGTGAGCTGGTGCCGCACACCGGCGATGTTCAACAACCACGGGTCGGCTCCTGCGCGGGTCGAAACCTGGGCCGCGACACCGTATGATCGCCATCGCAGGTCAGAAGATCGGTGCTTCCAACCCGAGGGAGGAAGGCGGATGAGCACGACATCACCTGAAGCGGGCGGGCCTCAGCACGGCCTCACCGAGGATGAACAGCTGCTCCACAAGCTGGGCTACGCCCAGGAGTTGATGCGCGGCTGGGGCGGGTTCTCGAACTTCGCGATCTCGTTCACGATCATCTCGATCCTGGCCGGATGTCTTACGTCCTATTACCTCGCGATCGGCTGGGGCGGCCCCGTGGCCGCCACCTGGGGCTGGCTGCTCGTGGGCGGCTTCTGCATCCTGGTGGCGCTGGCGATGGGCGAGATCGCCTCCACCTACCCGACCGCAGGCGGCCTCTACTACTGGTCGTCGCGGTTGGGCGGCGCCGGCTGGGGCTGGTTCACCGGCTGGTTCAACCTGGTCGGGCAGGTTGCGGTCACGGCCGCCATCGACTTCGGCGCGGCCACCTTTATCTCGTCACTCATGAACCTCTGGTTCGGCTACTCGCTGACCAAGGGACACGTGTTTCTGACCTACACGGTGATCATTGCGCTGCACGGGCTGATCAACCAGTTCGGGTCGCGGCTGCTGGCGATGATCAACAACATCTCGGCCTGGTGGCACATGGCCGGCGTGCTGGTGGTCGTGGGCGTTCTGATCGTCGTGCCCGACAACCACAAGTCGCTCAGCTTCGTGTTCACGGACACCGAGAACTTCTCCGGGTTCCAGGGCCACAACTTCACGAATCCCGTGTTCTGGTTCGTGTTCGGCATCGGCCTGCTGATGGCCCAGTACACGATCACGGGCTACGACGCATCGGCCCACATGAGCGAGGAAACGCAGAACGCCTCCCGTGCGGCGGCCATCGGCATGGTCATGTCGGTGGTGGTGTCGGTGATCTTCGGGTTCATCCTGCTGGTCGCGATCACGTTCGCGATCCCTGGCCCGGTCGGCAACACGGCCGCCCAGTACACCTTCGCGGTGCAGTACATCTGGCAGACGGCGATGGGAGACAAGTGGGCGGAGTTCCTGCTGGTGATCGCCTGCGTGGCCCAGTTCTTCTGCGGGCTGGCGTCGGTGACATCGGCGTCGCGAATGATGTTCGCGTTCTCGCGCGACCGGGCGGTGCCCGGCCACCAGCTGTGGCGCAAGGTGTCGCACGATCGTGTCCCCGTCCACTCCGTGTGGGCGATCTGCGCGATGTCATGGGCGCTGATGCTGCCGACGCTGAAGAACCCGGTGGTCGGTTACGCCGTCGGCACGTCGGTGGCCGTGATCGGCCTCTACATCGCATTCGTGCTTCCCGTGATCCTGCGCTACCGCGCCGGTGAGAAGTTCGAGCGCGGTGCCTGGCACCTCGGTAACCACTACAAATGGATCGATCCGCTGGCGATCGGCTGGATCGTGCTGATCTGTCTGCTGTTCCTGCTGCCGCTGTTCCCGGACGGCATTCCCGGCAACCCGGCGGTGACGGGCAATCACTTCCTGATCGACGTGAACTGGATCGACGTGAACTACGCGCCGCTGACCGTGGGCGGGGCGTTCCTGTTCTTCGGCGGCTGGTGGGTGATTTCCGCCAAGAACTGGTTCAAGGGGCCGATCAGCATGGGTTCGGAGGCCGAGCTGGAGCAGATCGAGGCGCAGATCGAGGGCGGCGCCGGCGACTGATCCTCGAGGCAGACGGCCCTCGTCGCAGCTGCGGCTGCGGCGGGGGCCGTTGGTCGTTTCGGGACCAAAGATTCGCCGCTCCGGCTTGCCTTTCGTCCCCCAGTCGAACGAACTTTCGAGTCGCCTCTACGGCCCGTCCGCCTGGCTTCAACCTACTCGGCTGCCCTCAGCGGCGCAGGGAGAAAGCTATGGCATCGAGACCCGGTCTGCAAGCGCATAATTCGCGCTCTTTGCGAGTATTCAGAATAGAAAACGCGTAGACTTGGCGGCCATGACCGACCTCACCCGACGGCTGGCGGTGGCACGCGGCGACGAGCCCGCCGACCTGGTCGTGCAGGGCGGCCGGGTGCTCTCGGTGCACACGCGCGAGTGGCTCGAGGCCGACGTGGCCGTGTGCGACGGCTGGATCGCCGGCGTCGGGGAGTACCGCGGCCGCGACACGCTCGACGCAGGCGGGCGATACGTCGTCCCCGGCCTGATCGATGCGCACCTACACCTCGAGTCGTCGATGCTGCTCGTGGACGAGTTCGCGAAGCTGGTGCTGCCGTTCGGCACCACATCCGTGGTCGCCGACCCCCACGAGATCGCAAACGTGCTCGGCACCGACGGCGTGCACTGGCTGGCCGACGCCTGCGCCGACCTGCCGCTGGACGTGTTCTTCATGGCCCCGTCGTGCGTGCCGGCGTCGCGGTTCGAGTCGCCGCGGCGGGCGCTCACCACGGGAGACCTGGAAGGCCTGCTGCGCCGCCGAAGCGTGCTGGGCCTGGCCGAGATGATGAACTTCCCGGGCGTGATCGCCGGGGATCCGGACGAACTCGCGAAGCTGGGCCTGGAGGGTGCGGAGCACGTCGACGGCCACGCCCCGGGTGTGCTCGGCCGCCGGCTGCAGGCATACGCCGCCGCCGGGATCGGATCGGACCACGAGGCGACGACCCAGCAGGAGGGCCGCGAGCGGCTGCGGGC
This sequence comes from uncultured Actinomycetes bacterium, assembly GCA_963766445.1. GTDB lineage: Bacteria > Actinomycetota > Thermoleophilia > Gaiellales > JAICJC01 > JAICYJ01. The sequence continues at coordinate 42,563 of CAVXZW010000025.1, forward strand.
GGGCATGTGGCTGCTGATCCGCGAGGCGTCGGGCGCCCGGAACCTGGACGCGCTGCTGCCGCTGGTGCACGAGTTCGGGCCCGGGCGGGTCGCGTTCTGCACCGATGACCGCGAGCCCGGGCACATTGCCCGCGAGGGCCACGTCAACTCGATGGTGCGCCGGGCGGTGGAGTCGGGGGTGGATGCCCGCGACGCGCTGGCGATGGCCTCCTTGAACGCGGCCGCCTGGCACGGGCTGGGCGACCGCGGTGCGATCGCGCCGGGGCGGCGGGCCGACCTGCTGGTGCTGCCCGACCTCGAACGGTTCCTGCCGGACGTGGTGCTCAAGGACGGAGTGGTGCCGGCGCCGCCGGTCGCGCCGCCCGTGCCGGAGTGGGCGCGGCGCACGGTACGGATCCAGCCGATCTCGCCCAACGACCTGCACACGCCGGACGACGGCGGCTCGATCCGCGTGATCGGCCTGGTGCCGGGCCAGATCGTGACCGAAGCGCTGGTGCTGCCGGCGACCGTCCGGGACGGGCTGGCCGTGGCCGACCCGGACCGGAGCCTGGCCAAGATCGCGGTTGCGGAGCGCCATCTGGGCACCGGCCGGGTCGGGCTCGGATTCGTTCAGGGGTTCGGGCTGCAGCGCGGAGCGATCGCGAGCACCGTCGCCCACGACGCGCACAACATCGTCTGCGTGGGCGTCGACGACGGCGACATGGCGCGGGCGATCGGTCGCCTGGCCGAGCTGGGCGGAGGCATGGTGGCCGTCGAGGGCCGCGGCGTGCGAGCGGAGCTTCCGCTGCCGGTGGCGGGGCTGCTCAGCGACCAGCCGCTGGACGTGGTGCTGGCACAGAGCGGGGCGCTGTCAGACGCGGCCACGGCGCTCGGCTGCACCGTCGAGGCGCCGTTCCACGCCATGAGCTTCCTGGCGCTATCGGTGATCCCGTCGCTCAAGATCACCGACCAGGGACTGGTGGACGTGAATCACTTCAGGCTGGTGAGCCTGGCCGCGGGAGACTGAACGGGACCAAAGATTCGCCGCCCCGGCTTGCCTTTTGTCCACCGACCGAACGAACTTTCGAGTCGCCTCTACGATCCGTCCGACCGGGTTCAACCTACTCGGCTGCCCTGAGCGGCGCAGAAGGAAACCTATGGCACCGCCGGGTGGTGTGCAAGCGGATATATCCCGCACTTTGCGAGTATTCGGAGCTGGCAACGGGGTTCTGACGGTCGCTAGCCGTGCGCGGTGGGCTGGTAGTACGGGTTGGTGCCCGATGCGTGGTCGGTCACATCCACCACGCGCGTGATCTCGGGCACCCCGGCCCGGATCGCCGACTCGACGCCCTGCTTCAGCGTCACCGCCACCATGCCGCATCCGACGCAACCGCCGCCCAGCCGCAGGAAGGCGCTGTCGCCCTCGACCGCGACCAGCTCGGCGTGGCCGCCGTGTGACGCGATCGCCGGGTTCACCTGCAGCTCCAGCACCTGGCGCACGCGGGCCGCCGTATCGCCGTGCAGCTCGGGCAATTCCGGCAGGCGCAGCGCTGGGCTGGTCTGTGCCGGCAACTTGGGGTTCTCGATCACGAGCCCTCCGCCGAGCCGCTCGTCGATCGCGATCGTGGCCTCGTCGAGAGCGGGCGCATCCAGCCGCGGCACCACGACCTGCAGCCCGCCGCTGCTCACCACCACGTCGGTCTCGTCGATCTCGTCGTGGCGCAGGAATGACATGTCGTACTGGTAGGCGGCGCCCGCCACGCCCACGATCTCGACCCACAGCGCCAGCCCCTCGGGCTCGTGCTCGCGGGCGCGCACCTCGAGCACCCGCTCCAGCGCGGCATCGGTGATGGTGATCGGCATACCCGAAGGATAGTCAGGCGGCGTCGCGCATGGCGTTGTGCAGCGCCACGATCTCGTCTGCAGGCACGGCTTTGGAGAACAGGAAGCCCTGGCCCAGCTGGCAGCCGTTCTCGACCAGGAAGGTGCGCTGCTCCTCGGTCTCGATGCCCTCCGCCAGCGGGTGCAGGCCGAGGTTGTGGGCGAGCTGGATGATGGTCGCCACGAGCACGGCCGCGCTGGGGTCGCCCGGCAGGTCGGCGATGAACGACCGGTCGATCTTGAGCGTGGTCACCAGCATCTGGTTCAGCCGCGCCAGGGAGGAGTGGCCGGTGCCGAAGTCGTCGATCGCCAGCCGCAGGCCGCGCTCGTGCAGCTCGGCGATGATCGGCTCGGAGCGCAGCGCGTCGGCCATCACGGTCGATTCGGTGATCTCGACCATCATGCGGTCCGCGGACAGGCCGAACCGCTCGATCGTGGCCAGTACCTGCCGCATGGCGGTCGGCTGCCAGAACACCGCCGGCAGGTTCACCGACACGTACAGGTCGAGCCCCATCGAGCGCCACTCGGCGCTCTGGCGGCAGGCCTCCTCGATCACCCACTCCGAGATCGGGCCGATCAGTCCGGTGCGCTCGGCCAGCGGGATGAAGTCGCCCGGCATCACCAGGCCGTTCTGATCGTCCTGCCAGCGCAGCAATGCCTCCGCTCCGACGTACGCTCCGGTCGCCAGCGATACCAGCGGCTGGTAGTGCAGCATCAGCTGGTCGCGCTCGACCGCGCGACGCAGACGGCCGGCCATCGACAGCTGCGCGCGCGGATCGTGGCCGGTGGAGGAGAACAGCTGGTAGCCGTCGCGGCCGGACTCCTTGGCCTTGTACATCGCGATGTCGGCGTGCTTGAGCAGGCTCTCCGCGTCCGGTGCGTCGGCCGGGTAGAGGCTGATCCCGAGGCTGGCGCTGGTGTAGATCTCGGTGTCGGCCAGGATCAGCGGCCGCTGCAACGCCGTCCGCACCTGCTGGGCGACCCGGCGCGCGACGTCCCCGACGTCGACGACGTCGCCGCTCTCGTTGGTCTCGACGTCGGCGATCAGGATCAGGAACTCGTCGCCGCCCTGGCGCGCAACCACGTCGGCGGCGCGGGTCGATCCCGTCAGTCGCGCCGCCACCTCGCACAGCAGCTCGTCACCGGCGTTGTGGCCGAAGCTGTCGTTCACCAGCTTGAAGTCGTCCAGGTCGACGTACAGCACCGCGACGCCGCAGCCCGCCCGCTGCGCGCGCGCCAGCGCCACATCGAGGTGCTCGTGGAACAGGATCCGGTTCGGCAGGCCGGTCAGCGGGTCGTGGAAGGCCAGCCGCTCCAGCTCGTGCTCCGCGCGCCTGCGATCGGTGATGTCCTCGCCCACCGACGCCTGGCCGACCACGTCACCGTTGGCGTCGCGGAGCAGGGTGTTGTTCCAGGAGAACAGCCGCCGCTCGCCGGTGCGGGTCAGGATCGAGCTCTCGTAGTGGGCGATCACGCTCCCGCGCTTGATCCCGCGCTGGGCGCGCTGCTCCAGCTCCAGCTCGTCTGGTGGGGTGAAGGTCTCCGACCAGATGCGGCCCAGCAGCTCGTCCTCCCACCAGCCTGAGAGCTCTGCGAGGTACTCGTTGCAGAACGTGATGCGGCCCTCGAGGTCGGTGACGACCGCGGCCAGGCGGACGTTCTCGAGCATCTCGCGGAAGCGCGCCTCGGAGGCCTGGAGCGCGCCCTCGGCCTGCTTCTGCTTGGTCACGTCGAAGATCACGCCCTGGATGAACCGGGGGGTGCCGGTCTCGTCGCGCACGGCTGCCGCGTCGTCGCGGAACCAGCGCATGCGGCCGTCCAGTCCCTGCATCCGGTAGAACGCGGAGTAGGGCTCGCCGGTCTTGACGGTGTGCCGGTACTCGGCGATGGTGTGGCGGTCGTCGGGGTGCATCCTCCGCTCCCAGCCGTTGAATCCGTCCAGCCACTCGACGGCGGGGATGCCCATCAGCTCGTCGATCTGGGGGCTGACGTAGAGGGGATCGCCGCTGCCGGCCAGGTCGACGTAGGTGATGGCGGGCAGGTTCTCGACCAGCACCCGGTAGCGCTCCTGGGCCTCGCGGAACTCATCGTGCAGCACCGCGTTGTGCACCGCGGCCGCGACCACGTCGGTGAGCGCGCCGAAGAACTCCGTCTCCGCGTCCCACGAGCGATCGGTGACGTCGGCGAACTCCATCAGCCCGATCGTCTCGCCGCGCGACACCAGCGGGAGCATCAGCATCGTCTCGTAGCCCTCCTTGAGCAGGACGCTGCGCTCGTGCGGGTCGCACTCGGGGTCGGAGGCGCGAACCACGACCGCGATCCGCTCCTCCATCACCTGCCGCGACAGCGGGAAGTCGCCCAGGGCGTACTCGACATCAGCCTCGGCGATCTGGCCAACGATGTGGTTCTCGTAGTCGGTGAGGGTGATCAGCAGCATCGCGGTCGCGCTCCCACAGCGAGACGGCGGTCGCCGCCGCGCCGTTCACGGCCGTCGCGTGGGCCGTGAAACACCGCAGCACGTCCTCCAGATCCAGGCTCGAGGAGAGCGCCCGGGACAGGTCGACAAGCGCGCGGAGACGATCGGCGGAAGCCATCGCTAGGACATCGGCCGGGCAAGCCCCGCGCTTGAGCCGTCCCCGGGAGCGCGGCGGCGACTATCGGGGTGCGGAGGCTACAGCCCGCACATGGCGCCGGTGTTCGGCCACGGGCTGTAGCCGATGTGTGCGACCGCGCGGCTGGCGACGGCGAGCTGGTCGGCGGGCGACCAGTACCGGGCATCGCGGCCGTGGTACTTGCGCAGCTTGTCCGCGCCCCAGTGCTGCATGAACGAGGCGTCCATCTGGAAGCCGCCGTAGTAGCCGGCGGGGTTGTAGGCGGACCAGCTGCCCTCGTAGTGGTGGATGCACATCAGGTTGGGGAACCGCTGGCGGATGATCCTGCGGAAGTGGTTGCCGCGGAGGCGGTAGTGGCGCGTCAGGTGCTGCAGGCGGACGATCCTGGTCATGTGGATCTCGGCCCGACGGGGGCGGTAGTGAATGCCCAGTCGGTCTGGCCAGGTGCGAGGCCTGGTTGCGACGGAAGCGCGCCTTGTGACGCCAGGTATGAACGGCCTTCTCGTGTACGGCGCTGGCCGTCACGGCGGCGCTGGCACGGTGTGCGGATGCTGTCAGGGTGATGGCCGCCAGCATCAAAACGGCAACAAACAGCATGTTTCCTCAGGATCGGGACCTCCTACTCGGGGACAGAGCTGCGCCCACGCGAAGCTGTCACCTACGCGAGCAGATCGAGCGCATTCGGGGTACGGACCCACCGACCCCTGTGTTGGAGCACGCCGGGCATGGTAGCGACCCCTTTGCCCGCGCGCGCAATACCTCGTGCCGTTGATTGCTATGGTATTGGAGTCGCTGCAGTGCAATCGGCAGGGAGGTGCGGACCATGAGGGTGAAATCGGTAATCCAGCTTGCACGTCCCCGCCTGCCCCGACAGCGCTGATCGACCGCGCTCCGCGGCCTCCGGGGAGCCCATCGACCCTGGAGAGATATCCACGTGAGTGACATTTCCTGGTGGCCCGAGGACGGGCCGCCCGAATCTGAGCGTTTGCAGCAGCTGGGCTGGGATCAGGCCCGGGACGAGGAGTTCGCGCAGCTGGGCGAGCAGGGCAGCGTGCCCGGGCGCATCGCACGCGTCGACCGCGGCATCTGCACGGTGTTCGCCGCGCAGACCGTGCACCGGGCGGTGGTGCCGCCACGGTTCGAGACGCCGGCCGTGGGCGACTGGGCGGCGGTGAGACCGGCCGTCCCGGGCGGCGACGACGCCGTCCTGCGGGCGCTGATGGAGCGGCGAACCGCCTTCACGCGGCAGGCCTCAGGCGAGGAGACGGTCGGACAGGTCGTGGCGGCAAACATCGACGTCGTGTTCCTGGTCAACTCGCTCGACCAGCGGTTCAGCCTGCGCCGGCTGGAGCGATACCTGACGCTCGGCTGGCAGAGCGGCGCGCAGCCGGTGATCCTGCTCACCAAGACCGACCTCTGCGAGGACACGGAGCGGTTCGTGCTGGAGGCGGAGTCGATCGCGTTCGGCACCGATGTGCTCGCGATCAGCGCCGCCACCGGCGATGGCCTTGAGGCGCTCGACGCGCACATCAGGGGCAACCGCACGGTGGCGCTGCTGGGGCTGTCGGGTGCTGGCAAGTCCACGCTGATCAACCGGCTGGTGGGCGAGGAGCGGCTGCGCACGCAGGACGTGCGGCCGGACGGGCGCGGCCGGCATACGACCTCGCACCGCGAGCTGATCCCGCTGCCGTCGGGCGGGGTGCTGATCGACACGCCGGGCATGCGGTCGGTGAGCATGTGGGACGGCGACGGGGAGGGCCTCGAGCAGACCTTCGCGGACGTGCACGAGCTGGCGGCCGGCTGCCGGTTCAGCGACTGCAAGCACGAGGGCGAGCCGGGCTGCGCCGTGACCGCGGCGATCGCGGCCGGCACGCTCGCTCCTGACCGGCTGGAGAGCTACAACAAGCTGCTGCGGGAGCTGCGGTTCCAGGAGCTGAAACAGGACAAGCGTGCGCGCTCGGAACAGCGGCAGCAGTGGAAGACGCTGAGCAAGCAGATGCGAAACGCCTCGCGGCCGTCGCGGGACTGATGGAGACAGCCGTCGGCGACAGCGGCGTGGCCAGCGCGGCCGTGATCGGAGCCGGGTTCGCGGGCCTGGCTGCGGCCGCGGCGCTGTCGGCGGCGGGCGTCGCGGTGACGGTGCTGGAGCGAGAGCGGCGGGTGGGGGGCCGGGTCTGGTCGCAGACGCTGCCGGGCGGCGCGATCGTCGAGATGGGCGCGGAGTTCGTGACGGAGGGCTACACGGTGCTCCCGGCGCTGGTGAGGCGGCTGGGTCTGGAGCTGGCGCCGATGGGGATGAGCTTTACGCGGCGCGACCCGCGCGGAGGCATCGGCGTCGATGCGGCCGCCCTGGACGCGGGGCTGGCGGCGCTGGTCGGGGCGGTGGAGTCCGGTGCCGGCGAGCGGGTTGACGGTCGCGGAGCTGCTGCAGCGGGTGCCGATGGACGCGGGGGCGCGCGAGCTGATCGCGTGCCGGATCCAGGTCTCCTACGCCCATCCGGTAACGCTGCTGGCAGCCGAGCGCCGTGCGCCACGTCGGTGAGCTGTTCGACGACGTGGAGGCGCGGCGGGTGGCCGGCGGAAACCAGCAGGTGGCGGAACGGCTGGCGGCGGGGCTGCGGGTGGAGCTGGGGACGCCGGCGGTGCGGGTGGCGCAGGTCGGAGACGGCTTTCGGATCAACGACCACCTCGACGTGGACGCGGTGGTGGTCTCGGTACCGGCTCCGGCCACGAACGGAATCGCCTTCGACCCGCCGCTGCCCGCCTGGAAGGCTGACGCGCTGGCGCGGGTCGTCTACGGGCAGGCGGCCAAGCTGGCGGTGCCGCTGCTGGCACAGGCTCAGGCCAGCTCGGTGCTGTCGGTGCCGGAGCACTTCTGGACGTGGACGGCGAAGGACGGCGACGGAGCCGTGGCGCCCCTGGTTACGGCGTTTGCCGGGTCGGAGCCGGCTGTGGACGCGCTGCAGCTGGACGCGGGCCCGGAGCGATACCTCGCGCGGGTCGCAGCGCTGCGACCCGACCTCGAGCTCGACGGCGCGGCAGCGGTGCTCTCGAGCTGGCCGAGCGGGGCCTACAGCGCGCGCCAGCCCGATCGGCCGGCGGATCTCGACGATCGGCTGGAGGCCACGGTGGGGCGAATCGCCTTCGCCGGCGAGCACACCGAGCGGCACTGGTACTCGACCATGGAGGGCGCGCTGCGAAGCGGCGAGCGCGCCGCCCGACAGCTGCTCGCAAGCGCCTGAAACGCCCCGCGTGGGGGCGAAAATCCGGTGTCAAACACCGACTCGGTGACCGTGGCACTCCGGCACGCAATCCTGACGGAGGTAACGGCGGCTGTGACACGCATTTGGCGTGGTTGGGCCAAACACCCAATTATTGGAGTCAAACACCGCTTCGGCCCTCGCCAGGCGTTCTGCGTGAGCACCGTGACCGATTGTTGCGAAATCGGCGCTGGCTAGATGGGCAGGTCGCGCACCGCGAACTGCACCGCTTCGCTGAACGTCGGGTAGGGCTGGATCGTCTCTCGCAGCAGCTCCACCGGCACCTGCGCGCGTACCGCCAGCGTCAGCTGGCCAAGCCATTCGCCCGCCTCGGGACCCACGGCCACCGCGCCCACCAGCACCCCTCGCTGCGGATCGGCCATCACCTTCAGGAACCCCGGCCGCTTCGGGCGCTCGTAGGTGGACGCGCGCGCCACCTTGTCGATCCGCCGTTCGCCGGTCACCAGCCCAGCGCCGCTCGTCCGCCCCACCGACGCCACCTGCGGGTCGGTGAACGTCACCGCCGGCACGGCGCTGTGATCAGCCTTCGCCGGCTTCCCAGCCATGTCCGCCGCCGCCACACGACCCTGGTACTTGCCGACGTGCGTGAACATCGCGATCGCGTTCACGTCTCCGATCGCCCACACGCCTTCGGCCGCGCGCATGCGCTCGTCCACCTCCACGGCTCCGCCCTTGCCGAGCATCACCCCCAGCTGCTCGAGCCCGAGGCCATCCGAGTTCGGCCGCCGCCCGGTTGCGACCAGCAACCGCTCACCCTCGACCACCGTGCCGCCCTTCAGACGCAGCTTCACCCCCGGATCGATCCGGTCCACCCCCTGCCCCAGATGCAGGGTGATGCCCTCGCCCGCGAGGAACTCGCCCAGCAGGTCACCCGCCTCGGGGTGATCGCGCGGCAATAGCCGGTCGGCCGCGTCCACGATCGCCACCCGCGCGCCCATGCGGCTGAAGAACTGGGCCAGCTCGCATCCCACCGGCCCGGCGCCCAGCACGATCATGCTGGACGGGATCTGCCGCTTCCTGGTGGCCTCCCGGTTCGTCCAGTACTCGACGTCGTCCAGGCCGGGGATCGGCGGGATCAAGGGCCGCGACCCGGTTGCGATCACCAGCCGTCCGTATTCGACCGCGCGATCGCCCACCGCGATCACCCCCGGCCGCAGCACGCGGGCCTCGCCTCGCACCAGCTCCGCATCCTTGGACGCCAGCCACTCCGCCTGCGAGGAGTCGTCCCAGCCGCTCGTGATCGCCTCGCGGTGCCCGAACACGCCGTCGTCGCTGACCGGCCCCGTCACCGCCTCCCTCGCACCGGGCACGTTGCGCGCCGCCGCGACGGCCTCCAGCGGCCGCAGCATCCCTTTGGTCGGCATGCACGCGTAGTACGAGCATTCGCCGCCGACCAGCTCCCGTTCCACCAGCGTGATCCGCGTGTCGGGCTCGAGCTCGCGGAGGGCGGAGACGCAGGCCTCGCCCGTGCTCCCGCCTCCCAGAATCACCACGTCGCCACCGGCCATTTCCGCTCCTCCCTGTTGTCAGAAGGGCGGAGAAGCGGGCCGAGGCCCCCGGGGGCTCCAACCCGAGGACCTCGGCAACAGTCACGCGAAGCGCTGCAACAAAGCCAGGAGTAGACCCCAGTTTCGCCCGCGCAACGTGGCTGCCGCGCACCCTTACGGTGCGCCACCCCAGATTTCAGCGCACCAACGAGTCTAGTGCGTCACCCTAAAGGGGGCCCGTCGCACATCCGTCGCGCAACCTGTTCGGCGTCCACGAGCGCGCCAAAATCGGCGTAATCGAAGATCCGGGCGGATCTGTCGGTGTTGATCGCAACCACCGTGACGCTCTCAGCCATCCCCACCAGATGCGGGATTGCGCCCGAGATGCCGAAGGCCAGGTAGACGTCCGGCGCGACCACCTGGGAGCTTGCGCCGACCAGATCCGCCCGGGTCGCACGCGCCGCCTCCACCTGCGGCCGCGACACGGCAAAGCGCCCGCCGTAGCGCTCCGCCAGCCGCCGGTACGGCTCCAGGTCATCGCCCGCACCACGCCCGGCTGCCACCACCACCTCGCCTCGCCCCCGCACCAGCTCGTCGATCCGCGCCGCCACCTCGCCGGCCGCCCCCTCGAGCAGCTCCACCCGGCGCGGCCCTGGCTGCGCCCGCTCCGGCAGCGTCAGCGTCGGCGGCGGCCCGGCCGGTGCCGGCGGCGGATCCTGCATCGGCCGCTCCCGCAGGTAGGGCAGCGCCACATCCGGATCTGGCTGGTCGATTTCCCGCGCCATCCGGTGGCCGTCGAACACGACCTCGGCCAGGATCCGCGGTGCGACGCAGTCTCCGATCCGGTGCACCCGCGGCAGCGTGCCCTCCAGCCCGTGGTAGAGCCGGTCGCGGGAGACCCGCTGGGTGACCAGCACCACGGCGTCGGCTGCGATCGTGAACGGCTCGCCGAACTCGTTCTCGGCGTCCACCCGCCCCGGCTGGATCCCGGCCAGCGTGGTGGCGCGGCGCATCGCCACTCCCGCCTCGTGCAGCCGGCTGCGGGTGAGCACGTCCTCCAATGTCTCGGCCGCGAACGGCGCGACGGTGTCGTAGCCGGTCACCAGCTCCACCTCGTGCCCCTCCCCGGCCAGCAGCTCGGCAAGGCCCGCCGCCGCGAAGTACCCGTCGCCGTCGTACACCACGACCCGGCGGCCCGGCGGCCGCTTGCCCTCCAGCAGCACCTGCTCCGGCGTCAGCACGTGCGGCAGCGCGTCGTCGGCGCCTGGGATCGGCTCGCGCGTGAAGCCGTTGAGTCCGTCGCCGGCCCAGCTCGAGCCGGTCGCTAGCACCACCACGTCGGCACCCCAGCCGCGGATCTCGTCTGCGTCCAGCTCGCGGCCGGTGGTCAGCTCGATCCCCGGCAGCCGCTTCAGCTGCACCGCCCGGTACCCCACCAACCGGCCCCACTCCCCCATCCCCGGCAGGCGCGTGATCCAGCCCATCGAGCCGCCCAGCATCGCGCCCCGGTCGACCAGGTCGACCCGCGCGCCGCGCCGCGCCAGCGTGATCGCGCACTCCAGGCCGCTCGGCCCGGCCCCGACCACCAGCGCATGCAGGGGCCCAGCCAGCGGCGGCACGTGCTCCGGATGCCATCCCCGCCGGTGCTCCTCGCCGGCGGTCGGATTCTGGGTGCAGCCGATGTGGCGACGGCTGTCGGCCTTCGAGATGCAGACGTTGCAGCCGATGCACTCGCGGATCTCGTCCACCCTGCCCTGGCGGATCTTCTCCGGCAGATACGGGTCGGCGATGGACGGGCGGGCGGCGCCGATCAGATCCCAGACGCCGCTTCGGATCACGCTCGCCATCAGGTCGGGATCCGTCATCCGGGCCACGCCCACGATCGGCTTTCGCGTCGCCTCGCGCACCCGGGCGGTGCTCTCCAGCTGCCAGCCCTCGCGGTAGAACCGGGACGGCCCCGAGTCCAGCGACCACTCGCCGATCGATCCGACCGTCACGTCCCAGAGGTCGACCAGGTGGTCTGCCAGCGACACGAACTCGAGGCCCTCGTCGAGATCGACGCCCAGCGCGCCGCGGCGGTCGACCGCCACCCGGCACGCCACCGCACAGTCGTCGCCGACCTCCTCACGCACCATCTCCAGCGTTTCCAGCCAGAAGCGGGCCCGGTTCGCCAGCGATCCGCCGTAGCAGTCGGTGCGGCGGTTGTAGTGGGGCGACAGGAACTGGCCGGGCAGGTACGTGTGCGCGCCGTACACGTAGACGATGTCGAAGCCGGCGGTGCGCGAGCGCCGCGCCGCCGCCACCCAGTCGTCCTGCACGCGGCGGATGTCGCGCCTGGTCATCGCCCGCGGCACCAGCCCGACCGCGAAGTCGCCGGCGATCTGCGACGGCGCCGCCGCCGGCAGCCGCGACTCGCTGTTCTCGCCGTGCGCGCCCGTGTGCGACAGCTCGATCCCGGCCAGCGCGCCCAGCTCGTGCGCCTGCTCGGCGGTCACCGCCAGCATCCGCAGGTCGTGGTCGTCCCACATCCGCGCGGCCACGTACGGCGTCTCGTCGGACTCGGCGCTGATCGTGCAGTACTCGGTGCAGACGGCGGCCCAGCCGCCCTGCGCCTTGACCGCCCGGTGCCGGGCCTGCGACCACGGCTTCTCGACGCCGAACCCGGTGCAGTGGGGCACCTGGTAGAAGCGGTTTCGGAGCGTCTTGGGGCCGATCCGCACCGGCTCGAACAGGATCTCGTGTCGGGGATCGCAGCCCATGTGAGCGAGCGATCCTAGTCGGCATGGCCGGGCTATGCTGACGGCCATGCGACCTCGCATCGAGCTTCTCTGGTGGCAGGGCTGCCCGTCCACGGAGCGCACCCTGGCCGACCTGCGGGCCGCGCTGAGCGACCTCGGCCTCGACCCGGACGCGATCGAGGTGCGCGAGATGGCGACCGAGCAGCAGGCCGTGGAGGAGCGCTTCCCGGGATCGCCCACGATCCGCATCGAGGGCGTCGACCCCTTCCCGGCCGACGACATGCACGGCCTCACCTGCCGCATCTACCGTCGCGCCGACGGCCGGCCGTCGCCCACCCCCGACCCTGCACGGCTGCGCGAGGCGCTGGCACAGGCGGTGGCCGCGTGATCGCCACCGCTCACGACTTCGCGCTGCCCGACACCGACGGCCGCGTGCACCGGCTCTCGGAGCTGACCGCCACCGGGCCGGTGGTGGTCGTGTTCACCTGCAACCACTGCCCCTACGCGCTGGCCTGGCACGAGCGGCTGGCCGATGTCGCGCACGACTACGGGTTCCGCGGCGTCCGCACGCTGTTCGTGAACCCCAACGACGGTGAGCGCTACCCGTCCGACTCGCTCGAAGCCATGCGGGAGCGGGTGGCCGAGGAGGGCTGGTCGGTGCCGTATCTTCACGACGAGGCGCAGGAGGTGGCACGCGCCTACGGCGCGCGCACCACACCGGACGTGTTCGTGATCGACGGCGAGATGCGCATCCGCTACCGGGGCGCGCCCGACCAGGACTACGAGGACCCGGCGGCCAATGCGCTGTGGCTGCGCGAGGCGCTCGACGACGTGCTGTCTGGCGTCGAGCTGCGACGGCCGGAGACGACGCCGGTCGGCTGCAGCATCAAGTGGAAGCCGTGAGCGCGGCCGGCCGCTGGTAGCGGGAAAGCGCCGGCAGCAGCAGCTGCATCAGCCCGGCGCCGGCGATGCAGATCAGCCCGCCGGACACGACCGAGAACCGCACCGACGTGAGGCTGGCCACCACGCCCGACTCGACGTCGCCCAGCCGCGGCCCGCTGGTGACCACGGCGATGTGCAGCGACGCCATCCGGCCGCGCATCTGGTCGGGGGTGACCTGCTGCATGATCGTGTTGCGGAAGACGGCGGAGATCACGTCGGCGGCGCCGGCCACGGCCAGCAGCGCCAGCGCCGCCCAAAACAGCGCACCCGGCATCAGCCCGAAGGCGGCGATCGACCCGCCCCACACGACGACCGACACCATCACCGCGGCGCCCTGGCGGCGCACGTGCAGCACCCAGCCGCTCGAGATCGCGGCCAGCAGCGCGCCCACCGCCGGGGCCGCGTAAAGCAGGCCGAGGCCCTCCGGCCCGACGTGGAACGTGGTCGCCGCCAGGGCCGGGAACAGCGCCCGCGGCATGCCGAACACCATCGCGTTCAGGTCGACCAGGAAGGTGCCCAGCAGCGCCGGCTGGCGGCGGGCAAAGCGCAGACCGTCCATCAGCGACGACCAGCCGGGCGCGACCGTTCCGCCGGACGGCAGCAGCGTGGGCAGCCCCAGCGCCACCAGCCCGGCGATCGCGAACCCGGCCGCCGCCACGACGTAGGTGACCGTGATGCCGAACGCGGCCAGCAACACGCCGGCCACGGCCGGCCCCGCGATCTGCGAGGTCTGGTCGACGATCTGGTTGAGCGCCGCAGTGCTGGGCACGCGCGCCAGCCCCACCAGGCTCGGGATCACGGCGTTTCGCACCGGCGACTCGACGCTCGAGGCGAAGGCCAGGAGCGCGGCCAGCAGGTACAGAACGGCCAGCGGCGTGTGGCCGGACGCGGTCAGGAAGGCCAGCAGCAGACAGCCTGCGGCCGAGGTGGACTGGCTGGCCAGCAGCAGCCGCCTGCGATCGAACGCGTCGGCGATCACCCCGGACGCGAGCGCCCCGACAAGCAGCGGCCCCAGGGCGGCCAGCCCGATCAGGCCCACCTGCAGCGACGACCCGGTCTGCCGGTAGACCTGGTAGGGCAGCGCAACGGCGGCGAACTGCGAGCCGGCCGAGGCCACCAGGTCGCCGACCCAGAGCCGGCGGTAGGCGGGGAACTCGCGCAGCGGCGAGATGTCCACCCAGAGGCGGGACAGTCGCAAACGCGGGGCGGGCATGCCCCGAGACTAGCGGGACGTGAGCGGCTAGCCGCCGGCGGGGTCGAGCAGCGGCCACGCCGCCGCCACCACCCGCTCGGGCCAGGCGTCGTCGAGCGTGCCGCCCGTCAGCACGCGCTGGATGCCCGCCCCGAACAGCATCGTCACGACTATCTCGACGTCGATGCCCTTGCGCACGTGGCCGGCGGCCGCGGCCGCCTCGAGCACTGAGCGCATCCGCTCCATGCGCGGATCGACCACCGCGCGGCGGAACTCCTCCAGCATCTCCGGGTGCTTTTCCCGGTTCAGGTAGAGCGAACTGCAGATGGCGACCCCGTCGCACTCCTGGATCCCCGTTCGGAATATCGTCATCAGCGTGACGAGGTAACGCCCGCACGTCGGCGAGCTCGCCCACGCTTGCGTCGTCCGGGTAGGCGGTCAGCGCAGCGCACACCAGCTCCGCCTTGCTGGGATAGCGCCGGTAGATGGTGGCGCGGGTGACGTCTGCCTCGGCCGCCACCGCCTCCACCGAGAGCCGGTCGTAGCCCTGCACGGGCAGCAGCCGCAGGGTGGCGGCGATGATCTCGCGGTCCGCCTCCTCGTTACGCGGCCGCCCCGGAGGGCGTCGCTGTGCGGCTGTTGTCAGATCAGACATCGCATCCATCGCTCGAGGTTTGACACGGCCGGAAGGTTTTGATACACAACTGTACTGTATCCTATCCTACCACGACAGCAAGTTTGGAGATGGTTCGATGAGTCCTGACAATGATCGCAAATGGCTCGCGCTGATCCTGCTGTGCGCAGTCCAGTTTATGGTGGTGCTCGACGTGGCCATCGTCAACGTCGCGCTTCCCACCATCAAGAACGCGCTCGACTTCTCCGACGCCAATCTGCAGTGGGTGGTCAGCGCATACACCCTGACCTTCGGCGGCTTCCTGATGCTGGGCAGCCGCATCGCCGACCTGCTCGGCAGAAAACGGCTGTTCATGGCGGGCCTGGTGCTGTTCTCGGCCGCGTCGCTGGCCTGCGGCCTGTCTCAGTCGGACACGCAGCTGATCGTCTTTCGCGCGATCCAGGGCCTGGGCGCCGCGGTGATCTCACCGGCCGCGCTGGCCGATCCTGACCACCACCTTCGCGCGAGGGTGAGGAGCGTAACAAGGCACTCGGCATCTGGGGCGCCATCGCCGGCATCGGCGGCGCCGTAGGCGTGCTGCTGGGCGGCATCCTGACCGACCAGGTCGGCTGGGAGTGGATCTTCTTCCTGAACGTGCCGATCGGCCTGGCCGTGATCCTGGCCGGACAGCGCGTGCTCGAGGAGAGCCGCGTCGAGATGGACACCCGCAGCTTCGACGTGCTCGGTGCCATCACCGTCACCGCCGGCCTGACGCTGCTGGTGTACGGGCTGGTCGCCACCGACACCCACAGCTGGGGCTCGTCGCTGGTGCTTGGATCGATGGCCGGTGCCGCGCTGCTGCTGGGTGCCTTCGTCCTGGTGGAACGACGGGCGGCGGCTCCGCTGCTGCCGTTCTCGATCTTCCGGCTGAGGTCGCTGACGGGCGCGAACATCGTCGGCTTCATGCTGGGAGCGTCGATCTTCTCGATGTTCTTCCTGCTCTCGCTGTACATGCAGCAGGTGCTCGGCTACTCGGCGCTCCGGGCCGGGGTCGCCTACCTGCTGGTGGCGGGCACGATCATCGTCGCGGCCGGCGTCTCGCAGGCGCTGGTCACGAGGATCGGGGTGCGGACGGTGCTGACATCGGGCATGGTGATGCTGGCGGCCGGCCTGCTGTGGTTCTCGCAGGTCTCCGTCGACGGCTCGTACGTGGTCGAACCTGGTGCCGGGCTTTATCCTCACAGGTGTCGGCCTCGGCTTCTCGTTCGTACCGGTTCAGATCGCCTCCCTGGTGGGGGTCGGCCACGACGAGGCGGGCATCGCATCGGGCCTGATCAACACGTCGCAGCAGGTGGGCGGCGCGCTGGGCGTGGCGGTGCTCTCGACCGTCACCTTCACGCGCGTTGACAGCTATCTGAGCGACCACGGGCACAACCCCGCGCTGTTCCCGAACGCGCTCGTGGACGGGTTCCACGTCGCATTTTTGATCGGCGCCGCGATGGCCCTGATCGGCCTGGCCGCGACGCTCCTGTTCATCCCCAAGGAGGTCGAGCTGGATCCCGCGGGGCCGGTGTCCGAGCCCGCGATCGACCTCGGTTAACGCGGTCAGAGCGCGCTGTACCGCGGCCAGCCAGCCGCGGTACAGCGCGTCCGCCTGGTCGCGTGACATGCGCGGCTCGTACACCTTCCCGGCGGCGACCGCCGGGGGCCGGCCGGAGGCCAGCGCAGCGGCGCCCAGCGCCGTCATCTCCCGCTCCGCGGCCACCTCCACGGCCACGCCCAGCAGGTCGGCCTGGAACTGCATCAGCCAGCCGTTGGCGGCCGCGCCGCCGTCGGCGCGCAGCGGCGTCACCCCGTCCGGGATCGCCTCCACCACGTCCCGCACCTGGTAGGCGATCGCCTCCAGCGCCGCCCGCGCCAGGTGGGCGCGGGTGCTGCCGCGGGTGAGGCCCGTGATCAGCCCGCGCGCGTCGGCATCCCACCAGGGCGAGCCCAGCCCGGCCAGGGCGGGCACGAAGTAGACACCGTCGTTTCCGTCCAGCGAGGCGGCCAACGCGTCGCTGTCGCCGGCGTCGGCCAGGATCCCGAGTCCGTCGCGCAGCCACTGGACGGCCGCGCCCGACGCGAACACGGAGCCCTCGAGCGCCGTCACCCCGGGCTGCGCGGCGGCCGTCCGCAGCAGGCCGTGCGGCGGCGGGTCGCGCCGCCCGCCGTCGTTCACCAGCAGGAAGCTGCCGGTGCCGTAGGTGACCTTCGCCTGCCCGGGCTCGAGGCAGGCCTGGCCGAACAGCGCCGCCTGCTGGTCGCCGGCCACACCCATCACCGGCAGCCGCGCTCCCAGCAGCCGGGCCTCGCCGAACATGCCGCTGGACGGTCGGATCTCCGGCAGCAGGTCGGCCGGCACGCCGAACAGCTCGAGCAGGCGGTCGTCCCAGCCAAGCGTCCGCAGCGAGCAGAGCATGGTGCGCGAGGCGTTGGTGGGATCGGTGGCGTGCACCTCGCCGCCGGTCAGCTTCCAGATCAGCCAGCTGTCCACGGTGCCGAATGCCAGGCCGTCAGGCGAATCGACCGCGTGCTCGAGCAGCCAGGCGAGCTTGGTGGCCGAGAAGTAGGGGTCGGGGACGAGCCCGGTCAGCTCGCGGATCAGGTCGGCCGGCAGATCCGCGCAGGCAGCGGCCGTGCGGCGGTCCTGCCACACGATCGCGTCGGCCACCGCACGGCCGCTCGACCGGTCCCACAGGAGCGTGGTCTCGCGCTGGTTGGTGATGCCGATCGCGCGCAGGTCGGCCGCCGAGACGCCGGCCGCCGAAAGCGCATCCGCGGCCGATTCGGTGACGCTGGCCCACAGCTGCTCGGGGTCGTGCTCGACCCAGCCGGGCCGGGGGTAGCGCTGATCGATCGGTCGTGATCCGCGGCCGAGCACGCCGCCGCCGTCATCAACGACGAGGCACGTGGTGCCGGTGGTGCCCTGGTCGATTGCGAGGATCACGCCGCTCAGGCTACAGGCGCCGCCTCAGTTCCCGCACGTCATGCGCCTGCCAGTCGGTGTGGTCGTTGCGCCAGCCCTCGCGGTCGTGGAAGAAGGGCGAGTCGTTGGCCATCGAGTGGCCGATGACGTTCTTCTTGGCGATGTGGAAGCGGCCCTGCAGCCAGCGCACCAGCGCCAGCACGCTCCGGATCTGGGGGCGGCGGTGCAGGATCTGCTGGTCGGCCCAGTGCGACGAGATGCCCTGCTGCTGGATCATCTCGATCCCGATCGCGTGGTCGTTGACGCCGATCGCATGCCGGCACATGATGTCGAGCGGCACCTGCTGGTAGATGGTGCCGTCCTGGTCGACCACGTAGTGCGCGCAGACGCCTGGCAGCTCGCCGCCGTTGGGCGTGTTGGAGTTGAACAGGGCGTGCACGCCGGGGTACGAACCGGGCCCGCTGTCGGTGAAGTGCAGAACGATTAGCTTCGGGTGCAGGCGGAAGCTGCGCACGCCGTAGTGGCGGTACGCGTAGCCGGCCATCTCGGCGCGTCGCGTCGCGCCGTAGCGGATCCGGTCCCGGGTGATGGCCGGCTTCGGCGCCGACGGCCTGGGTGGTGCCGGCGGCGGCGCCGTGGTGGTCGGAACCGGGTCGGTGACCGTGGTGGTGGTCGGGGGCGGCCTGGTGCCGGCGACCGACGGCGGCGGCGACGATGACGACGTCATGCCGCTTGCCCCGCCCGCGGCGGCGCAGCCGGCGACCGTCAGGATCACCGCACTGACCACGGCCGCCACACCCCAGCCGATTGCTCGAACCATCTAGGCAGCGTAGGCCAGCTGCCGGTCGTCCGCCTCGCACGGCGTGACGGCCGCTGCGGCCGGCGCAGCCCTGCGCAGCTCGGTGAAGGAGGCGCCCTCGGCCAGCAGGAACAGCGCCCCGATCCCGGCACCGAGCAGGACCTCAGTGGCCTGAAGGCCGATCGCAAACGCGGCGCCGGAGGCGGCCGAGATCCCGAACGACGAGGCCAGCACGCCGGCGACCGCCAGCTGGAAGACGCCCACGTTCCCCGGCATCAGCGGCACCACGCCGACCAGCGTGGAGACCATGAACACGGCCGAGGCCGATGCGATCGTATGGGGTAGGCCGAACGCCTCGAGCGTCCAGTAGATGCCTGCGATCTGCGCCGCCCAGGAGCCGACACCCAGAGCCAGCGCCACGGCCAGGCGCCGGGGATCGCGCATGATCCGCAGGCTGCCGCGCAGCTCTCGTGCCGGGCCCGCCAGGCGCGTGAGCCGAGAGGGAAGGGTCGGCTGTGTGCGCCTAGCGAGGATCCCGGCGATCACGGCGCCACCGGTCAGGGCGCCGAGAACCATCAACGTCGAGTCGGCCCACGCGGGCAAATCGACGATCGTCACCGCCAGTCCTGCTCCGAGCAACGCCAGCGCCGCGCCGAGCACGAGCTGCTCGGCGACCAGCGTGCCGGCGACCGCGGTCACAGGCAGCTGCGATCCGGTGCGGCGGATGCGGCGGGTCAGCACCGCCACCCGCGCCAGCTCGCCCAGCCGGGCGACAAGCACCGTGTTGAACAGGAAGCCGATGAAGACGCTGGGCAGCAGGTCGCGGGTCGTCAGCCGAGGGGCGTCGTCGACTGCGTCCAGGGTGCGGCGCCAGACGGCGGCCTTCAGCCAGACCGACACCAGGTTGGCGGCCATCGCCAGCGCCAGCGTGCCCAGGGCCACGGCCGCCAGCGTGTCGGCCGCCTGGCCGGCACGACCGGCGAAGCGGTAGACCAGGAACGACGCGACCGGCGCCGCCACCAGCACAGCCGCAAGCCGCCGGCTGCGCGTGTGGGCCGCGTAGACGGCGAGCGCGGCGAGCATCGCCACGCCGGCGCCGCCGGCCGCGTCGAGGAAGAAGTGGTTCGCGGTGGTCACGATCGAGAACACGACCAGCGCCGGGTAGAACGCCCACAGCACGCGCAGCACCCGGGTGCGGACGAGCATGACGGCCGAGGTGCCGACGATCAGGGCGTAGGCAGTGTGCAGGCTCGGCATCGCCGCATACGGGTTGGACAGCGAGGCGATCAGGCCGGAGTGGTGATTGACGGCCGTCTCGTTGAGCGTGTCCACGAAGCCGAGCGAGCCCAGCATCCGCGGCGGTGCCGCCGGGTAGAGCGTGTAGCAGGCCAGGCCGATCGCGTTGGCGACGATGAACACGTTGCGCACCAGCGGGAACGCGTGGTTGCGGCGCAGGTAGACCCAGAACAGGAACCCGAAGCTGATCGTGAACTGGCAGTTGAAGTACGTCCAGTTGGCGACCGCCTGCACGAAGTGCGGCGAGGTGGCCGCGAAGTGCTGGACGTCGAGCTCGTGGAAGATCCCCAGCGACCGCTCGGCCGAGACGATGTCGTTGGCGTGGCGAAGCGCGACCGCGCGGTCACCGACGGCCAGCGTGCGCGTCGTCTCGTAGAGCAGGTCGAACAGCGCGAAGATCGCCAGCTGGCGGGCCAGGTCGCCCCATCCACGGGGCAGCCAGGCACCGACGCGGTGGACGATCGAGCTGATCGGGCGCTGGGTTGGTGCTGCGAGGATCATGCCTGCAGCGTGTCACCAGCGGCATCCCCGATCGATACGGTTTGCCAGAGCGATTGGTGCGGTTATCCCCCGGGATCACCGCACGAAGGCCCGGCCGCCCCCGAAGGAGCGACCGGGCCTCTCTCCCGGCGGACGCTAGGCCGTGACCGGCTTGCCGTCGATCGGGCTGCGCGTGCCGCTGTCCGGCGCGACCGAGCCGTGCGAGGTCAGCGTCGGCAGCCACTCCAGCCAGCTGGGCAGGTACCAGTTCCACTCGCCCAGCAGCTTCATGGTGGCGGGAAGCAGCACGCCCCGGATCACGGTGGCGTCGATCAGCACCGCCGCCGCCGCGCCCACGCCCAGCTGCTTGACGTCGAGCACCGACAGCGTGGCGAACAGGCCGAACACCCCGACCATCACGATCGCCGCGCTGGTGACCGTACCGGCCGTGTCCTTGATGCCCTCGGTGACGGCATCCTCGGTCGCCATGCCGTTGTCCACCAGCTCCTTGACCCGGCTCAGGATGAACACGTGGTAGTCCATCGAGAGCCCGAACAGGATCACGAACAGGAACAGCGGCAGCCAGTTGGCGATGGTGCCGGTCGAGTGGAACCCCAGCAGCGACTCGCCGATGCCGTGCTGGAAGACCAGCACCAGCACCCCGTACGCGGCACCCACCGACAGCAAGTTCAACAGGATCGCCTTGATCGGGATCACGATCGAACGGAACGTGACCAGCATCAGCAGGAACGCCAGCCCCAGCACGAACGCGAACACGATCGGCGTGCGCACCTTCATCAGGCTGTTGAAGTCCATCGACGATGCCGTGTCACCGGTGACGCCGACGTCGGCGCTGGGCAGGTCGCGCCCGATCGTGGCCGGGATCACCCGGTCGCGCAGCGTGCGGACGGCCTGCTGGGAGGCGGCGTTGGCGCCGTCGCCCTGGATCGGCACCGTCATCACGGCCACCGTGCCGGCCGGGTTGGTGGTGACGTCGATCGGCAGGTTGACCTGCCCGGTGGCGACGGCCGCCTGCTTGAAGTCGGCGATCGCATGCCGCGCCTCAGGAGCGTTGACGTCGCCGGTCTTGAACGCGACGGTGGCCGGATCGCCCTTGCCGGGGAAGGCCTTCTGGACTGCGTTGTACGTCTTCACGACCTCCAGGTTGGGGGGAAGGAACTTGAACGTCGGCGTCTCGGTCTTGATGGTCAGAGCCGGGATCGCCAGCGCGATCAGCACGCCTCCGGCGACGATCACGGCAACGACCGGGCGACGCAGCACACGGTCGAGGATGGTCGCCCAGATCCGGCCCTGGCCGCTCGCGGAGCGGCTGGAGACACGGTTACCCGTACCCGCGGCCTTGCGGACGGGGTAGGTGAACCAGGACAGCACGCGCCCACGCTCGACGCGGTCGCCCAGCAGCGAAAGCACGGCCGGCAGGCCGGTCAGCGAACCGACCATGGCCGCGGCCACGACCAGCATGGAGGCAACCCCCAGCGCCACGAACGTGGCATCGCCGGAGATCAGCATGCCCGCCATCGCGATCATCACCGTGAAGCCGGAGATCAGCACCGCCTGACCCGAGGTGGACGCTGCCATCTCGAGCGCGCTGCGGCGATTCTGCATCGAGTGCTGCTTTGCTTCGCGCAGCGCCTGCTTGGCCGAGGCGACAGCCTCGGCGTCGCCGGAGCGCTTGGCGGCCCGCCGCGCCTGCTTGGCAGCCGCGATCGCGGCCGTGTCGGCAGGCTTGGTGGCCAATCGCTCGCGCCGCTCCCGCTGCAGGTAGAACAGCGAGTAGTCGACGCCGACCGCCATGCCGATCATCAGGATGACCTCCTGGGCCACGTCCACCGTGGGGATCACGTGGCTGACGATCGAGTTCAGGCCGAACGTGGCCAGCACCGCCGAGAACGCCAGCAGCACCGGGATACCAGCCGCAACCAGCGCGCCGAACGCGATCAACAGGATGATCATGGTCAGCGGCAGTGAGACGTTGCGGGCGTTTGCGAAGTCGGCGTTGATCTTGTCGTTGAGGACGTGTGTGGCCGATGCCTCGCCGAACTCGCGGATGGAGAGATCCGGGTTGGCGGCGCGCAGCGACGCGACACCGTCCATCACCGGCTGGATGCGGTCAGGGGCGGTCTCGCTGTCGCCCGAGATCTGGAACCGCACCAGCGCCGAATGCCCGTCCTTGGTGATCTGGCCAGGGTAGGCCTTCGAGTACGGGTTCTCGACCTTGATCACCTCGTCGTAGCTGCCGACCTTGGCGATCACGCCGGTGACGCCCGAGCGGAACGCGGCGTCCTTCGCGGTCAGGTTCTGTGACTGCACGAGCACCATCTCGTGCGCGTGTGATGTGAAGTTGGCGTCGTCGATGACGCGGTTGATGTGCCCCGACTCGCCGTCGCCGAGGCGGGCGTTCGAGACGTTGACCTGCCCGACTGCGATTCCGATCGCAACCGCGGCGATGACGAATACGAACCAGAGTCCCAAGGCCGCCCAACGGTGCTTGGCACTCCAGCCGCCCATACGGGCGGCCAGGTTCTTGCGTGGTGGACTGGAAGACATGACTGAGAATCCCTTTCGGATTGGATTGACTGCCCGCAGCCTGACCGAAGGGCGCCCTCTGCGATATGCGGAGAGCAGGTGTCCGCAGGTGCGGTAATCCGCACCTCCACGGGGTGCTACCGCCGGCGCAGCGCCAGCAGGTAGGCCGTGGCCGCGAGGCAGCAGGCCGTCAGGAAGCCGTAGACGGCGCTCGGGCCGGGCTGATCGAGGCCGGCACCGGCGACGATCGCGCCGCCGAAGCTGGCGGCGCCCCAGGCGAAGGCGGTCATGCCGTTGACGGCGCCAACGCCGATCCCGGCGCTGCGCGCGCCGCGGACGCCCAGCGGCAGCGCAACCGCGTACATGAAGCCGAGCGGGGCGGCGCGCACGATCAGCATGCCTGCCACGACCGCCGACGTGCTGGTGCCGAGCACCGGCAGCAGCACGAGCGCCGAGAGGGCGGTGCAAATCGCTCCCGCGACCAGGGTCACCGTCCACCTTCCGGTGCGGGCCGCCAGCGCGCTGCAGGCAATGAACACGGCCGAACCGATCGAGAGGATCAGCCCGATGGTGGCGGTCGAGCGGCCGGCGTCGCTGAGCTGGGCTGGGGCGACCAGGAACACGACGCCGTCCGAGAAGCCGCCCAGCAGCATCAGCGTGACGGCGCCCGCGATCAGCGGGTTGCGACGGGCCAGGCCGAGGGCGGCGCGCAGCCGCAGCTGCTGCTCGTGACGGCCTTCGCTGCCGTGGTCAGCGAAGGCGAGCGCGACGAGAAGCGCCAGCGTAACGGCGGCCAGGATCAGGAACGGCGCACCGCGGCTGACACGATCGGCCAGGACGCCGGCGAAGACCGGGCCGACCATCCCGCCCAGGCCCGCCACCGCGATCACGGCGCCGACGGCGCCGGGCCGATCCTCGCCGGCGGAGTCCGACAGCCACGACAGGCCAGCCGACCAGATCACGGCCGAGGCGAGGCCGAAGGCGAGCCGGGCCGCGACCAGCGTCCAGAGGCCGACGGCGAGCCCCTGGCCCAGGCAGGAAGCGGCCAGCAGCAGGCCGGCTGCGAGCGTGACACGGCGGTGGCCGAGCCGGTCGCCGGCCACTCCGCCGGGGATCGCACCGGCGACGATCGCCAGGCTCGCCGCCGAGAGGGCGACTCCCGATTCGAACCCGGACAGCGAGAAGGCGTCGCGGTAGGACGGCAGCAGCGGCACCAGCGACACAAGCACCACTTCGTCCACGAAGATCAGCGCGTAGAGCAGGATCAGGAGCCGTCGCATCGGCCGAGTCTATGGGTAGTCTCGAGCGATGACGCCGCCTCTCCTGATCCGCGAGTCCAGCCGCGTGCGCCGGGCCCGGATCGTGGTGGCGCCGCACCGGCCGGTCGAGGTGGTGGTGCCCCCGGGCACCTCGGCGGCCTGGATCGACGGCTTTGTGGCGGAGCACCTGGAGTGGATCGAGCGGCGGCGGGCGGCTGAGCCGGAGCCCTCGCTGGGCTTGCAGCGCGAGGGCGTTGCCTGGCTGGACGGGGAGCCGCGTCCGGCTCCCGCGGGCGACCTGGGAGCCTGGTACCGGCGGCAGGCGCGGGGGATGCTGACGGGGACGGTCGAGCGCGAGGCGGCCCGGCTCGAGGTCAACGGCTGGTCGCGGATCCGGGTCGGCGACCCGCGCTCACGCTGGGGCTCGTGCTCGACCCGCGGCACGCTCTCGTTCTCGTGGCGGCTGGTGATGGCTCCGGCCTGGGTTGCCGACTACGTGGTCGTCCACGAGCTGTGCCATCTGCGGCAGATGAACCATTCGCGTCACTTCTGGCAGCTGGTGGACGCGGCCTACCCGACCCGCCGCGTCGCACAGGCCTGGCTCAAGCGCCACGGACCGGAGCTCCTGGCCTACCGCCCGTAGGCGCTCGAGCGGCACCTCAAGGGCGCGGAGCACGGTGTCAAACACCGACCTGGGCGCCGCGGCAGTCCGGCACCCACTCTTGACGGATGTCGCGCCGGCTGTGACAGGCAATGGCTTAGCTAAGCGAAAAGCACCAAGATTGGTGTCGAACACCGCTTCGGCCCTCGACGAAGGTCGCGGGGAAACCCGCAACAGGTCGTTGCAGAATCGGCACGTGCCGGCGGGCGGGTCAGGGGCCGGTCTGGGCGGTGCCGGAGGAGTCGGTCGACGAGGGCGGCGGCGCCGTCTCCGTCACGGTCACCGTCTCCGGCGGCGACGTCACCGTCTCGGGCGGCTCGGTCACCGTCACGGTTGTCGGAACGAAGACGGTCGCGGCGCTGTCGGTGATGCCGGTGTCGGCGCCGGGTGCGGGCTCGATCGTGCCGTAGGTGTAAGTCGTCTTGCCGCCGACCACCTGCCGGCGCACCGCTCCGGGCAGCGTGACCACGCTGGTGTGGCCGTTGATCACGGTGCGCACGACCGGCACCGGGACCGTGATCGTCTGAACGCGGCCCTTCGTGGTCAGGACCTGGACGGCCGCGCCCGTCCGCTCGATCGGGTGCGTGCCGGCCTCGATTCCGACCGCGAACCCTCCGAACAGCAGCACCAGCAGCGTGACGCCGATCAGGAATGCTCGGACGGGATGGTCAAAACTGCCGTGATATCTGGAGTCGCGCACGGGTTGACGCTAGCACGTCCCCCGTGCGCGACCCAAGCCCACACCCCCGCGCTTAGCGCGGAACGATGCGGCGAACCGTCATCGTGCCGCTCAACTTTCGCATGCCGGCGGGCGGCGCGATCGCCACGGTCGTCGACACTGTCTGGGACTTCATCATCGTTTGACCCCCTTCAACCGATGAACTCCGTAGGCTCGGGGTAGCGAAGGGTGCGTGCCGCGTCAATCACCCGCGAAAAACATTTACGGTTCCCGAACCTTAGGATCGACCTGCAGATGCACGAGATCGCGGAATTCCTGCGCGACAACCCGCCCTTCGACACGCTCAGCGAGGAGGAGCTTGACGAGGTGGCCGCCGCCTGCGAGATCGAGTTCGCGGAGGCCGGAACCATGGTGCTCGAGCAGGCGGTGACCACCCCCGGCGTGGCCTGGGTGGTGCGACGCGGCGCCGTCGAGCTGCTGGACGGCGATCGAGTCGTGGACATGCTGTCGGAGGGTGAGATGTTCGGGCACGCCTCGCTGCTGTCGGAGTGGCCGACGGCGCTGGCGGTGCGCGCCGCCGAGGACTCGCTGCTCTACCGCCTGCCGGCCGAGGCGATCCGGCCGGTGCTGGCACGGCCGGCCGCCCTGCGGTTCGCGGCCCGCTCCCTGGCGGGCCGCTACGAGATGCTGCACCGCGAGCTGGATCCGCTGGCGATCGCCGTCGTCGACCCCGCCCGCCGTCCGGTCAGCCGCCTGCTCCGCGGCGAGCCCGTGATCGCCGCGCCCGGTGCGACGGTACAGGAGGCTGCCCGCCGCATGGTCGAGGCCAGCTCGTCGTCCGTCCTGGTCGATCTCGACGACGGCTTCGGCATCGTCACCGACCGAGATCTGCGCGAGCGGGTGGTGGCCGCCGGCGTGCCGGCCGACACCCCGGTCTCACAGGTGATGACGGCTCCCGCCGCGACCATCGCCTCCAACATGACCGGTGCGGACGCCCTGCTGGACATGCTCGACCGCGGCGTCCGCCACCTCCCCGTGGTTGACGTCTCCGGCCGCGTGATCGGCGTCATCTCCGACACCGATCTGATGGCGGTGGAGACGCGCACCCCATTCCACCTGCGCCGGGCGATCACGGCGGCGACCACCGTCGAGAGCTGGCGGCCGCCGTGGCGCCGCTCTCGGACACCATCGTCGGCCTGTACGACGCCAAGGTCGCGGCCGACCTCCATCTCCCGCGTGATCGCAACCGTCCACGACGCGCTCACCCGCCGCATGATCGAGCTGGTCGTCGACCAGCACCCGGACGTGGCTCCGTTCACCTGGCTGTCGCTCGGCAGCGTCGCTCGCCGCGAGGCGTTTCCCAGCTCCGACCAGGACAGCGCCATCGCCTGGCAGGGCGAGGGTGACGACCCGGCGGTGCGCGAGCCACTGAAACGCCTCGCGGCCGATGTCGTGGCCGGCCTCGAGCGCTGCGGGATCCCACGTTGCGCCAACGGCGCCGTCGCCTCCAACCCGCTGTTCCTGCGCTCGCAGGGAGCCTGGCTGGAGGCCATTCGTTCGTGGCTCGACAATCCCACCCAGGAAAAAGCGCTGATACTGGTGTCACTGATGACCGACGGCCGCCCGGTGTGGCGCGCCGAGCCCGGCTGGCGCGCGGTCGAGGACGTCTTCGCGGGCGCCCGCCGTCACCCGCAGCTGCTGCGGCTGCTGGGCCAGTTCGCGCTCAGCGCCAGGCCGCCCACCGGGTTCTTGCGTGACTTCGTCGTCGAGCACAACGGCGAGCACCGGGGCACCCTCAACATCAAGTCAGGCGGCCTGCTGCCCGTGGTCGATATTGCCCGCTGGGCAGCCATGTCGGCCGGCGCCGCCGAGACATCGACGCCCGCGCGGCTGGAGGCGGCGGCGCAGGCCGGCACGCTGGAAAGCCACGTCACATCGACGCTGCGGGTCGCCTTCGAGCTGTTCACCGACCTGCGTATGGAGCATCAGGTCAACGCGCTGCGACGTCGCGCTCAGCCGGACGACTCGATCGATCCACGCACGCTGGCCCCGCTCACCCGGCGCTATCTGAAGGATGCCTTCCGTGCCGTGGCGGACGTGCAGCGCGGGATGGCCAACGAGTTCAACCTGACCGGGCTATGAGCCGCCGCTCCTGGCGGGAGGCCGCGCTGCTGTGCGTGGACGTGGAACTGACCGGCCTCGACCCCAAGACGGACGAGGTGATCGCGTACGGTGCGGTGCCGTTGGAGGATGGCCGCATCCGCGCAGGGGGAGCGATCCAGGGCCTGGTCAGACCGTCCGGACGCCGCACCGGCGCCGTCGAGATCCACGGCATACTGCCCGGCGATCTGGATTCGGCGCCACCGCTCCCGGTGGCGCTGGCGCCGCTGGCCGAAGCAATGCGGGGTCGCACGCCGATCGCACACGCCGCCTGGGTGGAGCGCGCGTTCCTGGGCCCCGCCATGCGGCGGGCGGGCGGGCGGTTGCCGCGAGCCATCATCGACACGGCGATGCTGTGGCGGCTGCACGGCGTCGTTGCCGACGGCGCCGATCCCGGCTACAAGCCGCTTCAGACGCTGACGGACGAGCTGGGCCTGCCCAGCCACCACCCCCACCAGGCGATGGGCGACGCGCTCACGACCGCGCAGGTGTTCCTCGCCCTCGCGACCAAGCTGGAGCGCCTCGGTCACGGCACGCTCGCCGACCTCGTCCACGCCGATCGGCGGGTCGCCACCCACCACCACTTCCCCGGTCACGCCTAGCCGGGCTCGCTGATGGCCGCCCGCTCCGTGATCTCCGCCACCAGCCGCGCCAGCTCGTCCGACAGCGGCCCCGGCAGCCGCCGCGAGAACAGCTCCGACAGGGTCCGGTAGTACCAGAGCTGCTGCTCGACCGTGCTGCCGAACTTGCTCCAGGTGGCGGCGCCGTACACATGCAGGTCGCTGAGCGTCGAGCGGGCGTTGTGCACCTTGTCTGCGCAGGCCACGCGCAGCACGGCCAGCGGCGCGGTCTGCATGCGATCGATGTACGCCTGCTTGCGCCCCTGCCAGGGCGGTTTCGGGCGCTGGTCGGTGTCGCTGCAGGCATCGACGATGAACGCGACCTGATCGCCGAAGCGCTGGCGCAACTCCTCAAGGTTGGTGCGATCGCCGCGATCCTCGATCGCGTCGTGGAGCAGCGCCGCTATCGCCTCGTCTTCGCCGCCGCCGTTCTCCAGCACCAGCGCCGCCACCGACATCAGGTGGGCCAGGTACGGGATCGACTCGCTGCCCTTGCGGGACTGGCCGTCGTGCACCTGGGCGGCGTAGATCAGCGCCTGCTGGAAGCGGTCGGTCAGCATCACCGCATGGTAACTATCCTCCCCGGTCGTGCCCGAGGAGCCCTCCAACGACGAGCACGGCCACGGCCAGCATGAGGCGGAGCGGCTCTCTCCCATGCCGCCGTTGCCGCAGACGGCGACTGCGCCCGACGAGGCGCGCGGCGCGGTCCGCAAGCTCACCATCGACCTCGGCCCGCTCCGGCGCCACCGCGACTTCCGGCTGCTGACCGCGGGCCAGGCGATCACCTTCTTGGGATCGATGGTGACCTACGTGGCGCTGCCCTACCAGGCCTACCAGCTGTCCGGCTCCTCGCTGGTGGTGGGACTGCTGGGCCTGGCCGAGCTGTGCCCGCTGCTGGTGGCCGCCTTCGTGGGCGGGGCGCTGGCGGACGCCCGCGACCGGCGGCGGATGCTGCTCCTGACCGAGCTGTCGTTCGCCGCCGCCTCGATCGTGCTGCTCCTGAACGCGACCCTGGCCAGCCCGCAGCTGTGGCTGCTGTTCGTGGTGTCGGCGGTGATGGCCGCCCTGGACGGCCTGCAGCGCCCGTCGCTGGAGGCGCTCACGCCGCGCCTGGTCGAACGCGACGAGATCCCGGCCGCAGCCGCGATCGGCACGCTGCGCTTCACGATCGGCATGATCGCCGGGCCGGCGCTGGGCGGCATCCTGATCGCCGTCGTGGGGCTGCCCCTCACCTACGCCTTCGACGTCGCCACCTTCGTCATCTCGCTGGGGCTGCTGCGGTTGATGCGGGCGGCGCCGCCGCCGGTGGAGGACGCCAAGGTGAGCCTGCACAGCATCATGGAGGGCCTGCGCTACGCGGCCGGCCGACCGGTGCTGCTGGGCACCTACGCGGTCGATATCGTGGCCATGTTCTTCGGCATGCCGAACGCGATCTTCCCGGCCTTCGCGCACGAGTTCGGCGGCGCCGGCGTGCTGGGGTTGATGTACGCCGCACCGGCGGTGGGGGCGTTCGCGGCCACCCTCACAAGCGGCTGGACGGGCGGGGTGCGCCGGCACGGGGTGGCCATCTGCTTCGCGGCGTCGGGATGGGGGATCGCGATCGTGGTGGTCGGCCTCGCACCGGGACTGGCCCTGGTGCTGATCGGTCTAGCGCTGGCAGGGGCGGCCGACACGCTCTCGGGCATCTTCCGCTCCACCGTCTGGAACCAGACCATCCCCGACGAGCTGCGCGGACGGCTGGCCGGCATCGAGCAGGTCAGCTACTCGACCGGGCCGCTGGCCGGCAACGTCGAGGCGGGCGCCGCGGCCTCGCTGATCGGCGTGCGCGCATCGATCGTGACCGGCGGCGTCTTGTGCGTCGTCGGCGTGGGCGTGGCCGCGGTGCTGCTGCCGGCCTTCTGGCGCTACGACGCCGAGGCGGAGCGGCCCGAGCCGGTCATGCCTGCGACGGGCTGAGCCGCAACTCGATGCAGGCCTCCGGCGCGCCCTCGACCGGGTACCAGGCGCGTATCGCCGCCGTGCCCGGCAGCAGCGGCGGGTCGTGGTGGGCCTCGTCCGGCGCCAGCGGGTAGGCGCGCACGCGGCCGCCGGTCAGCGCGCCCAGCTCGAATGCGCCGCTGCGCCGGGCCTCGACCAGATAGAACGCGGCCAGAGCCAGGCCCGGCAGGAACGGATTGCCCTCGCGGCGGCCGTAGCCCAGCCGTGCATGTGCGGCCTCGGCGGCGTCCGCGGCCAGCTCGGCCACGGCCAGCGACGGCGGGCCGCTGCGGTGAGTCGGTTCGCCTTCGAGCGGGCGCAAGAACACCGCGGCTGCGGGCGCCCCGGCGGGCCTGAAGTGGCCCGGCATGACCAGGTCGGCGATGGCCGGGTGCAGCTCCACCATCAGGCTGACGGTCAGCTCCGCCAGCAGATCGGCGAGATCGTCGGCATCGCTCATCCGATGTAGTCTGGCAGCCGTGGACGGCATCCATGACATGGGTGGCATGCAGGGGTTCGGCGCGGTCGTCGCCCGAGCCGGGCGAGCCCGCCTTCCACGAACCCTGGGAGGGCCGGGTGTTCGGCATGTCGCTGACGCTGTGGGCAACCGGCGGCCCGATCGGCGGCATGCGGCCGCAGGTGGAGCGGATCGAGACCGGGCGCTACCTGGCGTCGTCGTACTACGAGCGATGGGAGCAGGCGCTCGAGGTGATGCTGGCCGAACGCGGTGTCCTGGCTGCCGCCGACATGGATCGCAGGGTCGAGGCGCTGCGAGCCGGCGGGCAGGTGCCGGAACGGTCGGATCCGGCGATGGTGGAGGCGGTGCTGTCAGACATGCAGCCGCGGCCGCCCGCGCGGCCGGAGGGTGGCCATCGCTTCACGGCCGGACAACCGGTGCGCGTGCGCCGCATCTCGACGGCGGTGCACAACCGCTGTCCCCGCTACGTCCGCGGCGTCTCGGGCGTCGTCGAGCGGCTGCTTGCGCCGGACTGGCTACCGGAGAACGAGGACCTGGGCGAGCAGCGCCGCGCACCGTGCTACACGGTCGCCTTCGCGGCCGCCGACCTGTGGCCCGACGACGGAGCGGACCACACGGTGCTGGTCGACCTGTGGGAGACCTACCTGGAGGAGGCGGCATGAGCGAGGGGCACCACCACGCACGCGAGAAGTCACCGTCGGAGCAGCGCGCCATGGCGCTCGAGGCGCTGCTGGTCGAGCGCGGGCTGATCTCGACGGACGCGGTGGACGCCGTCGTCGAGCAGTTCCAGAACGAGATCGGGCCGCGGCGCGGCGCGCGGATGGTGGCGCGAGCGTGGGTCGATCCTGCCTACCGCGAACGGTTGCTGGCCGACGGCACGGCGGCCGCCGCCGAGATGGGCTACGGCGGCGCCGAGGGCGAGCGTCTGGTCTGCGTCGAGAACACACCCGACACCCACAACGCGATCGTGTGCACGCTCTGCTCGTGCTATCCCTGGCCGGTGCTGGGCGTGCCCCCGGTCTGGTACAAGAGCCCGCCCTATCGCGCCCGCATGGTGCGCGAGCCACGGGTGGTGCTGCGCGAGTTCGGGCTGGAACTGCCGGAGACGACCGCGATCAGGATCTGGGACTCGAGCGCCGAGGTGCGCTACATCGTGCTGCCGATGCGGCCCGACGGCACCGAGCACCTGGACGAGGATTGCCTGGCCGACCTGGTCACGCGCGACTGCATGGTCGGTGTGGCGGTGCCACAGCTGACCGAGGGCGTGGCGGCGTGATCACCGACCTGCCGGACGAGGCCTTCACCGAGCCCTGGCAGGCGCGACTGTTCGCGATGGCGCAGGTCGCCTGCCGCGGCATGGACCAGCCCTGGGACGCCTTCCGCGACCGGCTCAAGGCCGCGATCGCCGAGCAGCCCGACCGGCCCTACTACGACAGCTGGATGGTCGCGCTGGAGCAGCTGACGGGCTGCTCGACCAGAACCATCTAATGCCGGAACCGACGCTGACCGAGCTCGAGCCCGGGCTCGTGCAGATCACGATGCCGCTGCCGTGGGCGCTCGACCACGTCCACTGCTACGCGCTGGCGGGCCGCGATGGCTGGACGCTGGTCGACGCGGGGCTCGGCAGCGACGCCACGCTGCGGTGGTGGGCGCAGGCGCTCGCCCAGCTGGTGCCGGAGCCGGTGGCGCGCCTGGTGCTGACGCACTACCACCCCGACCACGTCGGGGCCAGCGCCGGCCTGGCGGAGCTGAGCGGCGCCCCGGAGGTGGTGCAGGGCCGGCTCGACCGGGCGATGGCGGTGGCCGCCTGGGAGCAGGGGTCAGATGACGAGTTCGAGGGCTACCTGCGCGACCACGGCATGCCGGCCGAGCTGGCGGCCGCCTCGACCCGGGCCGAGAGCCGCACCGGCGTGCGCCTTGCGACGCCCACGCGGCTGGTGGACGAGGGCGACCGGGTGGCGCTGGGCGACGAGACGTTCCGCGTGCTGCACATGCCCGGCCATGCCGACGGGCACATCGCTCTGCTCGGCGAAACCAGCGGCCGCCTGCTGGGCGGTGACGTGCTGCTGGACGAGATCACCCCCAACGTAGGCCGCTGGCCGGACACCGCGCGCGACCCGCTGGGTCGCTACCTGGCGACGCTGCGGCGGCTGTCGGAGCTGGCGCCACGGCGCGTCTACCCCGGCCACGGGCCCGTGATCGATGACGCGCCGTCGCGTGCCCGCGAGATCGCGGCACACCATGATGAGCGCCTCGATGCTGCGGCAGCCGCCCTCGACGAGGGCGCCGAGACCGCCTACGACGCGGCGCAGCTGATCTGGCGAGACGAGCCACTGGGGTTCCACGAGCAGCGGTTCGCGCTGGTCGAGGCGATCTCGCATCTGGAGCGGCTGGCCGAGACCGGGCGCGCACGGGAGCCAAGTCCGGGGCGCTGGCGCCCGGCTTCAGCCTAGACCTCAGGAGTCGAAGCCGAGGCCGACCCGGTCGAGGACGCGCAGGTAGAGCCCGCGCTTGCCGTCCCTGCGATCCGCCTGCGCCAGCGCGCGCGTGGTCAGCTTGATCCCGGCCCAGCGCAGCGGCTCGGGCGGGAACGGCAGCGGCTTGGTGCGCACCATCCGCAGCCGGGTCAGCTCGGTGTCGCGACCGTCCACGAGGTCGAGCGCGACGCGGGCTCCGAAGCGGCTGGCGCCAAGGCCCAGGCCGGTGTATCCGACGGCGTAGCTGACGCGGCCGCTGATCGCCCGGCCGAACATCACGCTGAAGCGGCTGCAGGTATCGATCACCCCGCCCCAGCGGTGTGTGAAGCGGACGCCCTCCAGCTGCGGAAAGGTCTCGAAGAAGTGGCGCGACAGCAGCGTGAAGGTGGCGGGCCGCTGTTCCAGCTCGGCTGCGACTGCGTTGCCATAGTAGTATACGGCATCATAGCCACCCCACAGGATGCGGTTGTCGTCGGTCAGCCGGTAGTAGTGAAACTGGTTGGCGGCGTCGAACAGGCCCTGCCGGCCACTCCAGCCGAGCGCTGACATCCGCTCCGCCGACAGCGGCTCGGTCACCAGCACGTAGTCGTACACGGGAGCGATGTAGCGGCGGATGTCGCCGATCAACGGTGGGAAGCCGTTGGTGGCCAGTACGACACGCTCTGCCCGCAGCCGGCCATCCGGCGTCGACAGCATCACGCCGTCGGCCAGCTCGTGCAGCGCGGTGACCGGCGACAGCTCGTGCAGCCGCACGCCCAGCTCGATGCAGACGCGGCGAAGGCCCCACGCCAAGCGGGCCGGGTCGACCATGGCGGAGCCGCTCCGATCCCAGATGCCGCCCAGGTAGGTGGGCGAGTCGACCTGCGCGCGCACCGCTTCGCGGCCGAGCCAGTCGCAGTCGTAGCCGTGCTCCCGCATCACCTGCACGAACTCGCTCAGCTCCGCGACCTCGTGATGGCTGCGGGCGACCAGGATCGACCCCGTCCGCTCCCAGCCGCAGTCGATGCCGTGGCGCTCGATCGCCTGCTCGATGCCGTCCAGGTTCTCGCGCCCCAGCCGCTCCAGCTGGTCGATCTCATCGGGGAACCGGCTGAGGCCGTTGGGCAGGCCATGGGTCAGGGACGCGTCGGCGAACCCGCCGTTTCGGCCGCTCGCGCCCGCGGCCACCGTCGCTCCCTCCAGCACCACGACGTCGCGGGCGGGATCGTCCTGCTTAGCCTGCAGCGCCGCCCACAGGCCCGTGAAGCCGCCGCCGACAACGGCCAGCGAGCAGCTGCCCTCGCCCGCGAACGGGTCGGCCGGGGCCGGTGCCAGCGGCGAGTCCAGCCAGTACGGCCGTGGCTGCGCCTCGACCCAGGCGGCGCCGCTCACGAGGCAGGCAGCAGGATCTGGTAGGCCTTGCGCAGGGTCTCGTGCACGGTCCACGTGGAGCGGGCGCCCTGCTCGAGTACCCCCATGTCGCCCGGGCCGACGTCGAACGTGTTGCCGCCGTCGATGGCGATTGTGGCGCGACCGGCGATCACGACAAACATCTCGTGCGCCTCGGTGTCGACCACGACCCCGGGCGAGATCTGCCAGACGCCGCGGATGATGCGGCCGTCCTCGCTCTCCCAGACCACGCGGTTCCAGGCCTGCGGCGATCCCTCGACGATGCTCCCGTGATCGAGCGGGTCGAGATCGAGGTCGAGGTCGGCGATGTGGAGGGCGAAGCTGCCCGTGCTGAGCATGCCGCCACGATACCGGCCGCGCGGGGGCGAGCATGTCGCCACCCGCGCGGCCCTTTCGTCTACGAGCGGCTGAACAGGCCGGACAGAAGACCGGAGCGCTGCTCGACCGGCTCGCTGCGAGCGGTCACGGGCGCGGGGGCCTGCAGCTTGCAGGCCACCTGGCCGTGCTTCTCGAAGTAGCGCTGGTGGTACTCCTCGGCGCGCCAGAACGCGGGCGCGTCGGTGATCTGGGTCGCGATCGGCTTGCCCAGGTGCGTCTGCATGGCGGCCAGCGACTCCTCGGCGATGCGCCGCTGCTCGGGCGAGTGCACGAAGATCTCCGACCGGTACTGAGTGCCGACGTCCGGACCCTGGCGGTTCTTCTGGGTGGGATCGTGCTCGCCCCAGAACACGGCCAGCAGCTGCTCATAGCTGACCTGCTCGGGGTCGTACTCGACCTCGACGGCCTCGGCGTGGCCGGTGCGGCCGCTGCAAACGGTGCGGTAGTCCGGGTCGTCCACGGTTCCGCCGATGTATCCGACCTGGGTGGCGGTGACGCCGTCGATCTGCATGAACGCATGCTCGACGCCCCAGAAACAGCCGGCTGCGAAGGTGGCCTTCTCGGTCATGTGGTGATCAGCTCCCTTTACGTAGATGTCGGAATTATGGACCCGCGAGCAAGCGATTCGTTACCGGCGTGCCGATTCGGTTCCAATCCCGCTCACATCAGGAGGCGCGGTTCAGTGCTCGCCGCCTCGTCCAGCAGCTCCTCGACGTCGGGCAGTTCGCCGTCGCCGTAGCGGTGAGCGGCCCGCACCACGCCCTCGCCGTCGACCACGAACACCGACCGCACGGGGGTGTCGGCGAGGCCGTCCATGTCCTGCGAGACGCCGAACGCCCGCACCGCCTCGGCGTTCCAGTCCGAGAGCAGCGGATAGCCAAGGCTGAGCCGCCGCGACCACTCGATGTGCGAGTAGGGGCTGTCGCGTGAGATGCCCACTACCGCCACGCCCAGCTCCCGGAACTCCGCGCTCCTGTCACGCAGGAGCCTCAGCTCACTCCGTCAGGTGCCGGTCCAGTCGTACAGGTAGAAGGCGATCACCGCGGCGCCCAGATCGCGCAGCCGCACCCGCTCGGCATCGACGCCGAAGAGGCTCAGATCGGGGATCGGATCGCCCGGGGCAAGCATGCTTTGCCGAGCCTAGCAACGTCGGGCTAGAGTGGATGCATGTGCAGAAACATCCGACCACTTCACAACTACGAGCCGGCCAGCACCGAGCAGGACGCGCACGACGCGGCCCTGCAGTACGTGCGCAAGGTGAGCGGGATGAGCAAGCCCGCGCGGGTCAACGAGGAGGCCTTCCAGCGCGCCGTCGACGCGGTCACGGAGGCCACGTCGAGGCTGCTGGGCGAGCTGGTCGCGACCGCGCCGCCGCGTGATCGCGCCCGCGAGATCGAGCGCGCACGGGAGCGGTCGATCGCCCGCTTCGGCGACCGCGCGACGGCCTAGCCGGCGTCGAGCCGGCCAGCGCACCGGCCAGCTCGCGGATCGAGCCCTCGGTGATCGGGCTGACCACCAGGATCGCCTCGTCGGCCCCTGCCGCCGCGAGGTCGCGCAGGTGCGCGGCCAGGTCGGCGCCGCCGGCCACGGGCGGCGCGTCGGGGTCGGTCGACCGCTCGCCGGAGTCGTCCAGCGCAACGGCGACGCACGCGCTGCGCTCGATCTGCCCAGGGTCGCGGCCGGCCTGATCAGCGGCCTCGCTGATCCTCTGGTTGAGGGCCGCGAACCCTTCCGGCGAGTTGCCGTAGTCGTCGAACCAGGTGTTCCAGGAGTCGGCGTGGGGCAGTGTCAGGCTGAGCATGCGCGGCCCGTTCGAGCCGATCATGATCGGGATCCGCCGCGCCGGCGGCGGCAGCAGCACCAGGTCGTCGACCTGGGAGAAGCTGCCGTCCATGCTGACGCGCTCGCCGGCCAGCAGGCCGTGCACGATCTCGAACGATTCGGCGAAACGCGACACGCGGCGGTCGTAGGGCAGGCCGAACGCGCTGAACTCGCGCTCGTTCCAGCCGGCGCCGAGGCCCGAGCACGAGGCGGCCGCCGCTGACGTCATCGACGGTGGCCGCCATCTTCGCCAGCAGGCCGGGGCTGTGGAAGGCCGTGCAGGCCACCAGCGGGCCGAGCGTGACCCGCTCGGTCGCCGCGGCAAGCGCCGCCAGCATCGTCCAGACCTCCCAGGGTCCGCGCTCGGGGCGGCCGTCCTCGGGGGCGTAGAGCAGGTGATCGCCGAGCCAGATCGAGTCGAACCCGACCTGCTCGGCGGCCGTCGCCATGGCCAGATACTCGGGCCAGCGGACGACCCGCTCGGTCTCGGGGAGCTGCACTCCGACACGCAGTGGGCGAGGCACCGCGCCACTCTAACGCACCGCCCGTCACCGCCTTGACGTGCATGAGATAGTCACCCCATGACAGATCTGCCCGCACTTGCGGAGCGAATCCACGGGATTCTGGTCCGGGCCAAGATCGGCTTCACGCCGTCGCAGGACGGGCTCGAGTTCTTCGTCCCGATCCGCGACGGCACGGCCGCCGTGATGGTGCGGCCAGGCTCGTTCGGCGACGAGCCGCTGGTGCTGTTCCAGTCGCCGGTGCTGCAGGGCGTGCGGTTCGAGGAGGCGGGCGCGAGGGCGCTGGCCGCCATCAACCTGCGCAACTGCAGCCTGCTGGTGGGCAGGTTGTCGTACTACGAGGAGGACGGCGTGATCGCCCTCGAGTACGCGATCCTGGCAAGCAACCTGCAGACCCAGGAGTTCATCCGGGCGCTGCAGATCGTGGCCGCCTACGCCGACACGCTTGACGACGACCTGCTGCTGGAGCTGGGCGTGGGAGCGCGCGCCCGCGACGTGTGGGGCCCGGCCGGCGACACCGGGGTGGCCTGACCGTTCAGTGGGTGGCGAGGCCCGCCTGACCGGCGGCCGGATCGGTGCTGATCAGCTCGCGCCGGCCAGGGCGCCGGCGCGCCGTGGTGAGACCGCCGCGCATCAGCAGTCGGCGCACCCGCTCCGCCGCCAGCGCGGCCGAGTCGACCACCGCAACCTGCTGGCCGGCGGCCAGCTTCACCTGCGCGGCGACGGCGCTCGCGTGCGGGCAGCCGAGCGCGATCGCATCGACGCCGGCGGCCCGCAGCGTGGCCACTTCGGCGGCGACGGCAGGGCGGGGGTCACGGCCGGACTCGACCAGCTCGCGCAGACCGGGCACGGCCGACCACGTCACCCGGCTGCCGCCGCGCTCGCGCTTGAGCGACGCGCCAGCTGGCCACCGCGCAGGCAGCCGGCGCCCGTCATGAGAGCGATGCGGCCCGAGGCGGAGCGAGCGGCGGCCTGCGGGACGATGCCGTCGATGCCGATCACGGGCACCGGCGCCAAGCCGGCACGGATCGGCTCGAGGGCGTCGGCGCAGCCCTGGGCGGAGGCCAGCACCACCAGCTTGGGCCGATGCTCGGCGACGACGTCGCGGGACAGGCGCGTGAGCCGGTCGATCACGACGGCGGACCGGCGACGCGGGTAGGGCGCGTAGGCGTGATCGGCCAGGAGCACAGTGTCCTCCTTGGGCAACAGCCGCACGATCGCATCGCACACGGCCACGCCGCCGAATCCTGAGGCGACCACGACGATCGGGGAGTCAGACGAGCCCATCCTGCCTGATTCTTTCACGACCCGACCGGTGCCAATTCGGCAACAGGATGCCGCGGCCGCCGAGTCGAGCTCTGCGCCCGGGTCGGCCCGAAACCCAGGAGGTGCCAGGAACGCCTGTCACCCCGATGCCCGCGGATGTGGCACATCCGTGCCGAGGGCTCCACGGGGTATGGAGCGGTGTTTGACACCCCCTCCCGGGCCGGGCTTGACAGATCGCCGAAGGCGGCTTAGTGCCGGCTAGGAGCGGGGCCGGGACTTCTCGGGGTCGTAGATCGGGAACTGGTCGACCAGCGCCGGCACCAGCCGGCCGTCGGGCAGCGTCACCTCGACCTGCCTGCCCACCTCGGCCAGGTCCACCTCGATGCAGGCCATCGCGATCAGCTTGTCCACCGTCGGCGAGCGTCCCGCGCTGGGTGATGTCAGCTTGCCCACGCCGCGGCCGTTCGAGAGCACCGGCGTGTTGTAGTCGGGCGCGTCCTCACCGGCGATCACGAGCGTCACCATGCGGTGCGTGATGCCCGCGTCGAGCTCCGCCTGCAGCGCCTCCTTGCCGTAGAAGTCGGCCTTGTCCAGCTTGATCATGCGGTCGAGGTTGGCGTGGAAGGGCGACGTCACGCCCGGGAAGTAGTCGAAGCCGATGAAGATCAGCCCGGCCTCGATCCGCAGGCTCTCGACCGCCGCCAGCCCGTAGGGCCGTATGCCCATCGAGGCGCCCTGGTCGAGCAGCCCCTGCCAGACCTTCTCCGCGTCGCCCGGCTCGCAGAACACCTCGTAGCCGAGCTCACCCGAGTAGCCGGTGCGGGCCACGTAGCAGGGCGCACCGCAGACCGAGACCGGCTCCGTCAGGAACCGGAAGTACCGCAGCCCGGCGATGTCGGCGTCGGTGACGGCGGACAGCAGCTCGCGCGAGCGCGGCCCCTGCACCTGCAGGTGCGGCATCTCCATCGTGTGCTCCGTGATCTCGATCCCGAAGTCGCCCGTGATCCGGCGGAAGTGGTCGGCGTCGGTGTCGAGCGCCGTCACCACCAGCACGTTCTCGGGGTCGTCGCCGCGGAAGACAACGCCGTCCCCCAGCATCCTGCCCTGCGCGTCCACGAACGGCGCATAGCGCGCCTGCCCCGGCTCGAGGCCCGCCATGTCGGCCGTGAAGCAGTAGTCGACCGCCGCCATCGCCTGCTTGCCCCTGAAGAACCACTTGCGCAGCGGCGACTCGTCCCAGATGCCGACCGCCTCGCGCACCGCATGGTGCTCGGCGATCGGGTCGCCGAAGTCCGAGATCCAGTCCCAGCCCTCCCACTCCGCGAAGTTGCCGCCCAGCCGCCGCTGGATCCCGTCGAACCCCGTGCGCAGCAGCCCGTCGGGGTAGGCGCCGGACGGTGCCGGCTGATCGACCTGCAGCGCCGCGGCGGCGGCGATGTCAAAAGGGGCCGCGTCGCCGTCGAGGGCCGGCATCGGCACCTCCACGGGCATGATCGTCGTCGGGGTCGCGCGCCGCGTCAGCTCCTGGTGGCCGGGCGGCAGCACCTGGGTCACGCCCAGCAGCGCCCGCGCCTGCGCCGGCCCGGCCAGCGTGCGGTAGCCCTCGACCGGCTGCTTTTCCTCCCGGTCGATGTTGCGTCGCAGCCGCCGCAGCCTGGCCTGGAACCCGGCGTCCAGCCCCGGCGTCGAGAAGATCGCCTGCTCCACGTAGCTCTCGACCACGCGGTTTCCGACCAGGTGCACGTCGGAGTCGCGCGCCACGCCGGTGCGCGGCGAGTACGTCACGACCGACTTCACGTGCGACAGGTAGGCGTTCCAGGTCGAGAGCACCACCTCGCCGCGGCAGCGCGCGCCCGTCTCCGGGATCGCCAGCAGGTTGACCTTGCGGTCGTTGACCGCCTCCAGCAGCGCCTCGGTGGTCGGGTTCAGGATCGTCACCCACTTGTGCAGCGGCCAGATGTCCAGCTGGTTGAAGTCGCCGGCCTCGCAGCCCACGCCGAACAGGTAGGTGTCGCAGTAGCGGAAGAAGTTGCCGGTGCCGAGGGTGGCCCGCATGTAGTCGTAGAACAGCGTGATGGTCGCGCAGATCAGGTTGGAGCAGCCGACGGCGTCCATCGGCTGGGCGAGCACGACGCCGAGCCGGTCGCCGGGCTGGTATCCGCCCGGCCACAGCTCGGACAGGGGCTGCTGCTTGCCGTCCCGTTCGACGGCGAAATCGCTTGCGTCAAGGGCGTAAGAGGAATGCATGCGGCAGATCCTACCGGTCCGCTGCGGCCGCGCTAGCCGAGGTCGTTTGTACAGTGGATGCTCGTGACGGATCCGCGTGAACCGCCCGCGGCGCGGGCACCCGAGCCGGGAGGCGATCTGGTGGTCGAGCACGTCGACGACCCTCGCTTCGCGCTTCTGACCGCGCGTGAGCCTTCCGAGCACGGGCTCCGCATCGATCCCGCGACCGGGCCGCGCGCCGCTCCCGCCACCCGCCCCGCCGCGCCGCCCCTGCGGTCGTGCGCGCGCCCGCCCGCGACCGCGTCGCCAGCGACCGCCGCCGAGCCGGCCGGCTGGCGATCGCCGCGCTGATGCTTCCGATCCTGGTCGTGGCCGTGATCGGCATCGTGATGTGGCTGCAGGGCGATTCCGGCGGCTCCCCACCGGCCCCCGCCGTCAGCCCGCGACCGCCCGCCTTCACCGTCTCGACCACCGTCGCCGCCACCGCCCCGGCTCCCCACGGCATCGCCGTCGCCGCTGCTGGCAACGGCGGCCTCTGGTACCAGGCCAAGGGCGGCTCCGTGATCCGGCTGGCGGCGACCGACGGCTCCGTCAACTACACCTTCGGCTCCGCCCGCCCGGCGCTGGGGCTGGCCGTCTCCGGCGACTCGCTGCTGTCGCTGGTAAACGGCCCCGCGGGGGCCGAGCTGGTCTTCCGTAACCGCGGCTCTGGCAAGGTGCAGTCGCGCCTGCCGCTGCCGGGCGCCGCCGTCTGCTCGACCCCAGCCACGGCCTGCGCGCCGCTGGTCGCCGACGGCCAGATCTGGGCGGCGCTGGCCGGCGGCGTTGCCCGCATCGACAATGAGCGGGCCACCCTCACCCCGGTGACCGGCGTGCTGGCGATCGCCGGCAGCAGCCGACGGGTGTGGGCGCTGACCCCCACCTCGATCGTCGCGCTCAGCGCCGCGGACGGCCACGTGCTGGGCGTCGACGCGGCTGTCCGGGCTCGTCCCCAGCGTGATCGCAGCAGGAGCCGGCGCTGTGTGGGTCGCGGGCACCCGCGACGGACATCCGCAGCTGCTCCGCTTCGACGGCCCGCCCGGCCGCCCCCCGCAGGCCATCGCCCTGCCGGCACCGGCCGCCGCCATGGCCGCCGCCGGAGGCGCGATCTGGGCTGGCGCTCGCGGGCCAGGGCGTCCGCGAGCTCGACCCTTCGGTGAACCGGCTGGCCGGCGCCACGATCACGCTGCCCGACCAGAACGCGCTGCTCTCGATCCGTCCCGACCAGCTGTGGTCGGTGCGCGAGGCCGCCGGCCGCGCCTCCTTCACCCGCATCGATCTGGCCACTGTCCGGCTCGTAACAGACGGCATCAGCCCGGCCCTGGGCTTTTCCGGCCGCCCCGTCTCACGTAGTATCAGCCCCCGCCTCGACTGAAGGAGCTCGCGTTGGCCACAGCAGAGAAGCCGTTCATCCGGCAGGACGGCAAGGACAAGGTGACCGGCCTTGGGCGCTACACCGCCGACCTGGACATGACCGGCATGCTCGAGGCGAAGTTCCGCTACTCCGACCACGCCCACGCCCGGATCACGCGCATCGATACCTCCAAGGCCAAGGCGCTGCCGGGGGTGTTCGCCGTGATCACGCACGAGGACGTGCCCGACGTCCGCTACGGGCCGTTTGTCCAGGACCGGCGGCTGTTCGCCAAGCACAAGGTGCGCTACGAGGGCGAGCTGGTCGCGGCGGTGGCGGCACTCACGACCGAGATCGCCCAGCGCGCCGTCGAGCTGATCGAGGTCGACTACGAGCCGCTCGAGATCGTCAGCGACGTCGAGGCCGCCCTCCAGCCCGGGGCGCCGCTGCTGCACGAGGACTGGGCGTCGTACGGAGCCTCCGAGGATGTCGTCCGCGACGGCAACGACTGCTCGCGCTCGACGATCCGCAAGGGCGATCCCGACAAGGGCATGGCCGAGGCAGACATCGTCGTCAAGGAGCGCTACGTCGCCGACATGTCGCACGCCGTGCCGATCGAGCCCCATGCCGTGGTCGCGCAGTGGCAGGGAGACCGGGTCACGATCTGGTCGTCGACGCAGGTGCCGTTCATCGCCCGAAGCGGCGTGGCCACCACCCTGGAGCTGCCCGAGGCGCACGTCCGCATCGTGGTGCCGCACCTGGGCGGCGGGTTCGGCGGCAAGTGCGAGTTCCACTACGAGGCCCAGGTGGCAGCGCTGGCCCGCGTCGCCCAGCGCCCGGTGCGCCTGGTGTTCTCGCGCCGCGAGGAGTTCCTCGCCCCCGATCATCGCCGCGAGGGACAGGTGCTCGAGCTGGAGACCGGCGTGCGCAGGGACGGCAGCATCGTCGCCCGCCGCGGCCGCCTGATCCTGGACAACGGCGCCTACAGCGCCGATGCGCCGTTCTTCCCGCAGATGGCCGCGATGATGGCAGCCGGCCCGTACAAGATCGAGAACGTCTTCGTCGACGCCAGCCTGGCCTACACGAACACCACGCCCTCCGGCTCGGTGCGCGCCCCCACCGCCCCGCAGGCCTGCTGGGCGCTCGAGCAGCACATGGACTCGGTGGCCGGGCAGCTGGGCATGGATCCCGTCGAGTTCCGCCGCCGCAACATCGTCAAGAACGGCGACGAGGGGCCCACTCGGCAGGTGTTCGAGGACATCGGCGCGGCGGAGACGCTGGAGCGGGCGGTCGAGCTGATCGGCTACGGCAAGGAGCTGCCCGAGGACGAGGCGATCGGGGTCGCCGTCGGCTGGTGGCCGTCGTTCGGCATCGCCTCCGGCGCCTACGTGAAGATCAACGGCGACGGGTCGGCCACCATCATCACCGGCGCACAGGAGTGCGGCACCGGCGCCGTGATGGCGTTGCCGCTGCTGGCAGCGGAGATCCTGGGCATGGAGCCGGAGAGCTTCTCGCTGCTGTATCAGGACACCGACGCCGGACCGTTCGACTCCGGCGCATCCGGCTCACAGACCACCTTCAACAACGGTCGCGCCGTGATGGCCGCCGCGAACGACGTGCGCGAGCAGCTGCTCGACCTGGCCGCCGAGCAGCTGGAGGCCAACCGCGACGACCTGGAGCTGAAGGACGGCGCCGTCTCGGTGAAGGGGTCGCCCACCAAGTCGGTCACCATCCCGGAGCTGGCCGAGGCCGCCCACGGCAGCACCCTGCTGCTCGGCCGCGGCGCCGATGCGGTGCCGGAGATGCCCGCCTCAGACGCGGCCGGGTGCACCGGCCGGCTGGGGATCGGAGTCGTTCCTTGCACCCACCTTCATCACGCATGCGGTGCGCTGCAAGGTCGATCGCGAGACGGGCGTCGTGCGGGTGCTGGAGGTGGCCGCCGTGCACGAGTCGGGACGCGTGCTGAACCCGATCGGCGCCAACGGCCAGGTCGAGGGCGGCGTCGTCATGGGCATCGGCATGGCCACCCTTGAGGGCTCGCCGATCGGCGAGGACGCGCGCCAGCTGAACCCGCACCTGCTCGACTACAAGCTGCAGACGGCGAGCGACTCACCGCCGATCCACATCGACTGGGTGGACTCTCCGACCAAGCCCGGTGCCGGTGGCCCGAACGGCTCCAAGGGCGTCGGTGAGCCACCCTGCGTGCCCACTGCGGGCGCGATCGCAAACGCGATCGCACAGGTCACCGGCGCGCGCGTGCACGAGCTGCCGATGACCCCGGCGCGGGTGTGGGAGGCGATGCAGCGATGAGCGCGCAGAGCTACACGGCCGCCAGCCTCGGTCGACGAGGTGCTGGAGGCGATGGCCGCCGGCGCACGGCCGATCGCCGGCGGCACCGACCTGGTGGTCGGCGCCCGCAGCGGCAAGGCGCCGCTGCCGGACGCCCTGGTCGCCATCCACAGCGTGTCCGAGCTGCGCGGGATCCGGGAGCAGGACGGCGGACTGGTGCTGGGCGCGCTCGCCACCCACGCCGACATCGTCGCCTCGAGCACCGCGTGCGAGCTGTTCACCGCCCTGGCGGACGCATCCGCAATCGTGGGCAGCCATGCCACCCGCAACGCCGGCACCATCGGCGGCAACGTCATGAACGCCTCGCCGGCGATGGAGACCGGCGGCCCGCTGATCTGCTTCGACGCGGTCGCCACGCT
This sequence comes from uncultured Actinomycetes bacterium, assembly GCA_963766445.1. Lineage (GTDB taxonomy): Bacteria > Actinomycetota > Thermoleophilia > Gaiellales > JAICJC01 > JAICYJ01. Next base: position 87,388 of record CAVXZW010000025.1, read on the forward strand.
GCGCTCGGCGTCGGGCAGCCGCCGGGTGGCGCTGGCCGACCTGTTCACCGGCCCCGGACGCACCGTGGCCGAGCCCGGCGAGCTGCTGACCGAGCTGGCCATCCCCGCCCCGGCGGACGGAACCGGCAGCTGCTACGCGCGGCTCGAGTACCGCCGCCAGATGGAGATCGCGATCGTGGGCGCGACCGCGGTGGTCACGCTCGACGGCGGCACCGTCCGCGACGCGCGCATCGCCATCACCGCTCTGGCGCCCACCATCCACCGTGTGGCCGAGGCCGAGCAGGCGCTCAACGGCAGCGACGCCTCGGACGCCGCCGTGCACGCGGCGGCGGATGCGGCGGCGGGCGCCTCGCGGCCGATCTCGGACGTGCGCGGTTCGGCCGACTACCGGCGGGCGATGGCGGCCGTGCTCACCCGGCGCGCGATCAGCACCGCGATCGCCCGTGCCCGCGGTGGGCGGTTCCCGATCCCAGCCAGCCCCGCTCTCCACGGTGCGGTCAACGGAGGAGCAGCATGAGGTACGACGCCACCCTGAACGTGAACGGCCGCGCCTACCCGGTCGCGATCGAGCCGGGCCGGAACCTGCTGTCGGTGCTGCGCGGCGAGGTCGGGCTGACCGGAGCCAAGGAGGGCTGCGACGACTCCGAGTGCGGCGCCTGCATGGTGCTGCTGGACGGCCAGCCGGTCAACTCCTGCTCGTACCTCGCGCTGCAGGCGGACGGCCGCGAGATCGTCACCATCGAGGGCCTGGCCGGCGCAGCACGGTGAGCTGCACCCACTGCAGCAGGCCTTCCTCGACCAGGGCGGCGTCCAGTGCGGGTTCTGCACCCCCGGCATGCTGATCTCGGCAAAGGCGCTGCTCGACCGCAACCCCTCGCCCGACGAGGACGAGATCCGCCTGGCGCTTTCCGGCAACCTCTGCCGCTGCACCGGCTACTCGGGCATCGTGCGCGCGGTGCAGGCGGCGGCCGCGCAGCTCGCGGAACCACGTCTAGGTTCGCAGGCCGCGCGCGGCCACCGGCCAGACCGCCTCGACCCGGCCGTCGCGCACCGCGAACAGCTGGTCGCTGAGGTTGACCGTGGTGCAGACGTGGGCGGGATGAAACGCGATCCGCTCGCCCACCGCCACCGGCCGTGAGGTGCGCCCGACGCCGTGCTCCTCGGTCAGCCCGTCCAGCACGATCGACCCGTCCACGCTGCGGGCGACCATGCGCCCGCCGTCGTCGAGCACGACGTCGCCGGAGAACGTCTTCGACCCGCCGTCCACCGTCACCCGCCCCTCGCGGTTGCTGCTGACCACCGTGGTCAGGATCGAGAGCGCCACGTCCTGCGGTCGGGCCGACCCGTTCCCCAGCTGCATCAGGTCGTTGAACACGTAGGTGCCGGCCCGCACCTCGGTCACCCCCGGCACCGCGGCAACCGAGCGGCCGGTGGGCGTGCTGCCGGCCGCCGCTTCGTCCAGGCCCAGCCGCCGCGCGGCCGCCACCACCGTCTCGCCCTCCTCGCGGCCGGACGCGGCCGCGTCGCCGTCGCCGCCGGCATAGCTGATGCTCCGGTAGCTGGTGATGCCGCGCAGGCGCAGCCCGGGCAGCTCGCCGCACCCGGTCGGCCAGCGCGTCGACCTGCGCAGGGTCGCCGGCGGGCACGCCGCAGCGGCCGAGGCCGGTGTCGAGGTCGACGAAGACGCCCAGCTCGGCGCCCTCGGCCACGGCCGCGCTCGACAGCCGCTGGGCAGCCGCGTGGTTCTCGACGTTCACCCCGATGCGCGCCCGCGCAGCCAGCCGCGCCAGCCGCGCGCAGGCCTGCTCCGCCACCACCGGGTAGGCGACGACCACGTCGTCGAAGCCGGCATCGACGTACAGCTCGGCCTCCGAGACCTTGGCCGTGGTGATGCCGGCGGCACCGGCCGCGAGCTGCATCCGGGCGATCTCGAGCGTCTTGTGGGTCTTGATGTGCGGCCGAAAACGGACCCCGTGCGCGGTCACCGCGTCCTGCCAGCTGCGCAGATTCCGCTCGAGACGGTCCAGATCGACCACCAGACACGGTGTTTGCAGCTCATCGGGCGCCATCCACCAACCCTACAGGCACCATTCCGCAGCGCCGATAGATACCCGCTCACGATGGTGTTACGGCGCTTCCTCATCATGTTGGTGATCGGCGGCCTGCTCGCGGGTGCCTCGGCGGCCGGGTACTACGTGGGCGGAAACGGTCAGGCGACGGCCCAGCGGGCATCGATCGTGCGGCAGGTCGGCCGCCGGCTGCACAACAAGGACACGGCCGGGGCGCGGCGCGTGCTTGCGCAGGCGCTCGACTCCGGCGCGATCACGGGTGCCGAGCTGCGGGCGCGGAACGGGCATGTGACGACCGTCGGCGGTGGGGTGTCCGGCGCAGGCCGGCGCGGTACCGCTTCCCCGCGGTGCGACGCTGCGCCTGAGCACGAAGCCGCCGCTTTCCGGCCTCGCGCAGCTCGAGATCGTGATCGCGGGACTGCTGCTGGTGGTGGCCGCCGCAGCCGCCATGGCGATCGCGATCGCGCGCCTGCTGCCGCACCTGCGCCGCCCGCAGCTGCCGGCCCGCAAGCCCAGGAAGGCGCCGCGGCTGCCGGCCACACCCGCGCTCGACACCGAGTACCTGGCCCGCCACGACGCGCTCACCGGGCTGCCCAACCGGGTGCTGCTGCGCGAGGAGGCCCAGCGCCTGATCATGCGCCTGAACGGCGACGCGATGGCGCTGATCCTGATGGACCTGAACGAGTTCAAGGAGGTGAACGACACGCTCGGGCACTTCGCCGGCGACCAGCTGCTGCGCCAGGTCGGCGAGCGCCTGGCCGGGTTCACCACCGAGAGCACGCTCGTAACCCGGCTGGGGGGCGACGAGTTCGCAATCCTGCGCAGCCAGGCCGACGCCGTCACGGCCGAGCAGCTGGCGATGCGCGTCGGCGAGTCGCTGCGCCGCCCCTTCCTCGTCTCCGGCATGACGCTCGAGATCGACGCCAGCATGGGCATCGCCCTGGCGCCTGTGCACGCGTCCGACTACGACGGGCTGCTGCAGCGGGCCGACAGCGCCATGTACGCGGCCAAGCGAAACCACACCGGCATCGCGATGCACACCCGCGAGCAGGAGGCCGACAACTCGCAGAAGCTGGCGCTCGCCTCCGACCTGCGCCGTGCCATCGAGGGCGGCCAGCTGAGCCTCTACTACCAGCCCAAGGCAACCCTCCGCACCGGGGACATCTCCGGCGTCGAGGCGCTGGTCCGGTGGAAGCACCCCGACCGCGGCATGATCAGCCCCGATCAGTTCATCCCGCTGGCCGAGCGCAGCGGGTTGATCAACCTGCTCTCGATGTGGGTGCTGAAGACCGCGCTGCGCCAGGTCGCCGACTGGAAGCGCATGGGCCTCGTGATGCCGGTGTCGGTCAACCTCTCGGCCCGCGACCTGATCGACGTGCGGCTGCCCGACGAGATCGAGGCGGCCTTGCACGAGGCCAACGTGGCGTCCGAGCTGCTGGAGGTGGAGATCACCGAGAGCGTGCTGACCGCCGACCCGGCCCGCGCGCGCGCCATCGTCACGCGCATCGGCGAGCTCGGCCCGACCACCACCATCGACGACTTCGGCGCCGGCTACTCGAGCCTCGCCTACCTGAAGAACCTGCCCGTGCATGCGCTCAAGATCGACCGCTCGTTCGTGCTGGGGATGACCGACAACGAGCACGACGCCACCATCGTGCACGCCGTGGTCGACCTCGCCCACAACCTCGGCCTGCGGGTCGTGGCGGAGGGCGCCGAGGACATGGCGGTGTGGGAGCGCCTGCGGCTGGCCGGCTGCGACGAGGTGCAGGGATTCGTGCTGGCGCAGCCGATGCCGTCCGCCCAGGCAACGGACTGGCTCTCGCGCCGGCGCGAGAGCTCGAACGCAGCCTGAGCCGGCGGCTATGCTGGCGGCGTGCTCTACGACCGCCTTGCCGATCTGCCGATCGACCTCGAGCACTACCGGCTGGAGCGGCGCGAGACACAGGTCTCGAGCGAGTTCACCCGCGTGACAACGCTGGTGGTGATGGAGGGCGCCGGCCACACGGGCGTGGGCGAGGACGTCACCTACACCGCCGGCGACCACGACGGCTTCCCGGCCGACCTGCCGCTGGCCGGACGGCACAGCCTGGACGAGCTGTCGCAACTGATCGACCCCCACGACCTGTTCCCGGGCACCCCGCCGGAGATGGGCGCGTCCCGGGACTACCGCCGCTGGGCGTTCGAGAGCGCGGCGCTCGACCTGGGGCTGCAGCAGGCGGGACGGTCGCTGGCCGACGCGGCCGGGCGCGAGGCGCGGCCGGTGCGGTTCGTGCTCTCGACGCGGGGCGAGATCGGCCCCTGGCTCGAGTTCGACCCGCGGCTCGAGTTCAAGCTCGACCCCGAGCCGACGTGGGACGAGCCGCTGATCGAGACGCTGGCCGCCTCCGGCCGCGTGCGCGTGCTCGACTTCAAGGCCTACTACACGGGCACCCCGGTGGACGTGGTTCCCGATCCGGTGCTCTATCGGATGCTGGCCGAGCGCTTCCCCGAGGCCGTGATCGAGGACGCCGCGCTGGACGGCGAATGCCGCGAGGCGCTGTCGGGCGCGCTCGACCGCCTCAGCTTCGACGCGCCCATCCACTCGCTGGCCGACGTCGATGCGCTGCCGGTGGATCCGCGCTGGATGAACATCAAGCCGTCCCGCTTCGGGAGCGTGCGGCGCCTGCTGGAGTGCATCGAGGCCTGCGAGCAGCGCGGCATCCGCATGTACGGCGGCGGCCAGTTCGAGCTCGACCGCGGGCGCTCGCAGATCCAGACGCTGGCCAGCGTGTTCTACGCGGACACGCCCAACGACGTGGCCCCGTCCGACTACAACCTGGGCGTGCCCCGCGACGACCTGCCGCGCAGCCCGCTGCCGGCGTCAACCGCCGTCGGCTTCGGGTGAGATGGTCGGTCGGCATTCTCGCAAGCTTGGCCGCTGCGTTCGGTCTGAGGTCAGCGACGGTTGGGGTGGCTACGGCTGCGAACTCGCCCGCGTCCGTGATCTGCGTGATCGCGGATCACTCCACCGGCGCAAGGCACAGCCTTGCGCCTGGACATCACGAAGAGCCGACCAACCATCTGGACGCCACGAAGATCACGTCCGCCGGGCCGCGGGCGACGTCGACCGTGACGGTGCGCACCACGGCGAACCGCTCGCGCAGCCGGCGCTCGAACTCGAGGATCGGGCGCCGACGCCCACACCGCCAGGCGGCCACCCGGCCGCAGCAGCCCCGCCAGCGACTCGAGGCCGTCGTCGCTGTAGAGCTCCGCGTTGGCCTCGTGCACCAGCCAGCCGGGCCCGTTGTCGACGTCCAGGCAGATGGCGTCGAACTCACCGCCCAGCCGGCCCAGCTGCCGGCGCAGGTCGCCCACCACCAGCCGCACGCGGTGGTCGTCCACGCCGTGGCGGTTGAGGCGGCGCAGGTGGGTGCCGGCCCACTCGACCACGGCCGGCTCGAGCTCGATCACGACCACGTCCGAGACGCGGTCGCCGCGCAGCGCCTCGTCCAGCGAGAAGCCGACGCCGAGGCCGCCCAGCAGCAGCCGGGCGTCCGCCAGCCCGGCCAGCGCCTCGCGCACCAGCGCCCGCTCCGAGCGGCCGTCGCGCGTGTCCATCATGAACGTGCCGTTCGCGATCACCTCGTGGTGGGAGCCGGCGCGGCGCAGCACCAGCTCGCCACGCGGCGTGTCCCGCCGGTCGACCACCACCGGACGGCTGTGGTCGCCGCTAGCCATCGGACACGTGCAGGGGCGGCACCCGCGCCGCCCACGGCAGCGCCTGCTCCAGCTGGGCGGCGACGCGCAGCAGCGTGGCCTCGGCCCCCACCCGGCCGACCAGCTGCATCCCGATCGGCAGCCCCTGCTCGCTCATGTGCAGCGGCAGGCTGATGGCCGGCTGGCCGGAGGCGTTGAACACCGGCAGGAACGACTCCAGATGCGCCCACGAGCCGAACAGCTGCTTCGGCTCGAGCTCCTCGTCCGGCCGGTAGGTGCCGAGCCTGGCGGGCAGCGCTCCCAGCGTGGGGGTCAGCAGCAGGTCGTAGTCCTGGAAGAAGCCGCGCACCTGCCGGCTCACGTACCCCGCCGAGTCGATCGCGTTCAGCAGCTCGCCGACCTTCACGGCGCGGCCGAACTCGACCATGCGGAAGGTGGGGAGCTCGAGGTTGTCGGGGCTCGGCTCGCGGCCCACCGCCTGGGCGAACCCGTCGACGGTCTGGGCGGTGGTGGACGACCAGATCACGGTCATCGCGTCCAGGAACTGCTCCCACGAGAACTGCGGCGAGGCCTCGACCAGCTCGTGCCCGAGGCCGGACAGCAGCGTCGCCGTGGCCTCGCAGGCGGCCCGGATCTCGGCCACCACCTCGGCGCCGGACCACGGCTGCCAGCAGACGGCGATGCGGAGCGGGCCCGGCTGCAGGTGCAGCTGGTCGAGCCAGCCGCCATCGGGCGGACCCGGCAGCGTGAAGGGCTCGCCCGGGATACGGCGCGGCCAGCTCATCCAGGCAGGCGGCGGTGTCGCGCAGCGACCGGGTCAGCACGTGGTGCACGGCCCAGCCCAGCAGCGGCTCGCCCGCGGCCGGCGCCCAGGTGACACGACCCCGCGAGGTCTTCAGGCCCACCACCCCGCAGGCGGATGCCGGGATCCTGATCGAGCCGCCGCCGTCCGAGCCGGTCGCGATCGGCACGATCCCCGCGCCCACCGCGGCGCCCGATCCGCCGCTCGAGCCGCCGGCCATGTGGTCGCCGCTCCAGGGCGTGCTGGTGGGGCCGCAGGCGATCGTCTCGGTCGTGCCCATCACCCCGAACTCGGAGGTGGTGGCGCGGCCGACCGGCACCATGCCGCAGGCCCGGACCCGTCGCACCAGCTCCGACTGCACCTGCGCCACCCACCCCTCGGCCAGGCGGCTGCCAGCCTCGGTCGGCCGGCCGGCGTCGCCGTGGAACAGATCCTTCAGCAGCACCGGGACGCCGTGGAACGGCCCCGGCTCCGCGGCCTCGGCCGACTCCACCGCATCGTCGTACAGCCCCGCGATCGCGCCCAGGCGAGGCTCGGTCCGTTCCGCCCCGCGCACGGCCAGATGGGCCAGCTCGGCCGGCGTCACCTGCCCCTCCCGCACGAGCTCGGCCAGCGCCAGACCGTCGTGCGCGGCGTACTCCTCGAGTCGCATCGGCGGAGCCTAGACAGAGCCGGCGGTCACCGCGTCGCGGGGGTTGATCGGCCGGGTGCGCAAGTACAATATGGGGATGAGCGCCGATGTGCCCCGCCGCGGGGAGGACGACGGGCCGCGCGCCACGGCCGTCACCTTCCGCTCGGTCGTCGAGGAGCGACCGGGCCAGAGGCTGCGCGAGCTGTTCGACCTGTGGTGGCCCGCCTACCGGCGCTGGTTCCTGCGCGACGGCGAGCAGGAGCGATCCTCGTACGCCGGCTGCCTGCGCGCCGTGCGCACGCACGTCCCCGAGCTGGTGCCCGCCTACGAGGGCCTGGTCGAGCTGGTCGGCGGCGGCGACCTGGAGGCGCGGTTCCTGTCGCTGTGGGATCCGCCGCCGTTCCTGGCGGCCTGCTCGCTGGCGGCCTGGACGCGCGACGGCAACCCGTCGCTCCTGCGCAGCTACGACTACGCCCCGGCCCTGTGCGAGACGACGCTGCTCACCACCACCATCTCGACGCGGCGCACGATGGCGATGAGCGACTGCCTGTGGGGCGCGCTGGACGGCGTCAACGAGGACGGCCTGGCGGTGGCGCTGGCCTTCGGCGGGCGCCGTGACGGTCGGCCGCGGCTTCGCCGTGACGCTGCTGCTGCGCTACATGCTGGAGCAGTGCGCGGACGTGCCGCAGGCGCTCGAGGCTGTGGCGGCGGTGCCGGTCAACCTGTCGTACAACATCGCCCTGGTGGACGCCTCCGGTCAGGCGGCGCTGGTGCGGGTGGCGCCGGATCGGGCGCCGGTGATCGAGCACGGCGGGGTCTGCGCCGGCAACCGGCAGGGAGCCACCGAGTGGCCCGAGCACGCGGCCATGACCGGGACCGAGCGGCGCGAAGCGGTGCTGGCCGACGCCCTGGCCGACCCGGCGATGACGATCGACCGGCTGGAGCAGGTGTTCCTGAGCGAGCCGGTGCAGCGCGACCCGGCCGAGCACACGTGGGGCACGGTCTACACGGCCCGCTACGACACCCGCGAGCGCAGCGTGCGGCTGCTGTGGCCGGACGACGTCTGGACGGTGCGCATGGCCGACGCGGAGAACGGCCGGCGGCTGCGCGATACGCGGGTGCTGATGCCGCCGCTGCTGCAGCGCGAGCGCGAGATCCCGCACACGCCGCAGGTGATCTTCGCCTGAGCCCGCGCGGGCCTTGATGGCCGTGGCGCGCACCTGTAGCGTTGCCGGATGGCGTCAACAGGGGGACACCGCCGGTGACACCTGGCAAGGGGATTGTGGCGAAGCGCTCCGCACGGCCGAAGCTGCGCGGTCTCAGCGACGTCTACCAGTTCGCCCGCTCCAGCCGCACGCCGATCTACTTCGTCTCCCCGACCGCCTACAACGTGCTCGGCATCGACCAGTGGGTGGGGGCGTTCGAGTACATCACCTACTTCGACTCGTTCGACGGCCACCACCCGCACGTGTTCGTGCCGCACAGCGAGGGGGCGCGCGACTTCGGCTCGTTCGAGGACGTGAACACCTACCTGCTGGGCCACAAGCAGGTGGCCGACCGCGTGCACGCACGGGGCGGGGGCAAGGTGCTGTTCGTCATGTTCGACTCCGACACCGAGGAGCTGGCCGGCGAGCTGGGGCTCGACATCGCGCTGCCGCCGCGGGCGCTGCGCGAGCACGTCGACTCCAAGATCACGACGACGCAGCTGGCCGGCGAGGCCGGCATCGAGTGCGCGCCCAACGTGCTGGCCCGGGCCAGGAGCTTCAAGCAGCTGATGGAGCGGGCCCGCAAGGCCAAGCTCGGCACCGACCTGGTCGTGCAGACGCCCTACGGCGACTCCGGCCGCACCACGTTCTTCATCACCAACGAGGAGCAGTGGGACGAGCACTCCGAGAAGCTTGACGGCGAGGAGCTCAAGATCATGCGCCGGATCGAGCACCTGCCGGGCACGGTGGAGGCCTGCGCCACCAGGCACGGCACGCTGGTGGGGCCGATCCAGACCGACATCACCGGCTTCGAGGAGCTGACCCCGTACCGCGGCGGCTGGTGCGGCAACGACGTGTTCCCCGGGGTGTTCGACAAGCCCACGCGTGACTCGATCCGGGCGATGGCGCGCAAGCTCGGCGACACGCTCTACGCGCACGGCTACAGCGGCGTGTTCTGCGTCGACTTCCTGGTCGAGAACGGCAGCGGCGAGGTCTACCTGGGCGAGATCAACCCGCGCATCTCCGGCGCCAGCCCGCTCACCAACCTGCTCACGTCCAAGTACGGCGGGGTGCCGCTGTTCCTGTTCCACCTGCTCGAGTTCCTGGACGTGGACTGGGAGGTCGACCTGAAGAAGCTGCAGAAGCGGTGGGAGACCTACGACGAGTGGAGCCAGCTGGTGCTGAAGCAGACCGACGACGCGGTCGAGAAGATCACCCGCGCCCCGTCCAGCGGGCTCTGGCAGATGCGCGAGGACGGCACCATCGAGTTCGTGCGGCTGGTGACCACATGGCACACGGTCGGGCACGACGACGAGGCCTTCTACCTGCGCGTCTACGGCACCGACGAGTACCGCTACAAGGGCGGCGACCTGGGCGTGATCGTGACCCGCGGGCGGATGCAGACCGACGACCGGCAGCTGACCGACCGCGCGAAGGCCTGGTCGAAGGGCATCACGTCGCTGTTTCACGGCACGCCGGCCGATCACGCGGTGCCGATGCCGGATCCGATCTACACCAAGTGGTTCTAGGAGGCGGAACCTTGCGGCTGTACAACAGCGCGGTCTCGGGTAACTGCTACAAGGTGCGGCTGCTGGCGGCGCAGCTGGGCCTGCCGCTGGAGCTGGTGGAGATGGACGTGCTCGACCGCTCCGACCGCCCGGACGTGCTGGGCGGCCTGAACCCGGCGCTGCGGGTGCCGACGCTGGTGCTGGACGACGGCCGCGCCGCTGGGCGAATCGGGCGCAATCCTCTGCTTCCTGGCCGAGGGCACGCCGTTTCTGCCCGACGACCGCTACGAGCGGGCGCAGGTGCTGCAGTGGCTGTTCTTCGAGCAGTACGACCTGGAGCCGAACATCGCGGTGGCGCGGTTCTGGCTGGCCGTGTCCGGGCACGCCCGAGCGCTGGGCGGCGGAGCTGCCGGCCAAGCAGGAGGCGGGATACCGCACGCTGGCTGCGATGGAGCGGCACCTGGCGGAGCACGCGTTCCTGGTGGGCGAGCGCTACACGGTGGCCGACATCGCGCTCTACGGCTACACGAACGTGGCCGAGGAGGGCGGGTTCGAGCTGGGCCGGTTCCCGGCGGTCGCGGCCTGGCTGGCACGGGTGGCGGCCCAGCCCGGGCACATCCCGATCGACGGATGACCTCATCCAGTCAGGCCGTACGGCGGCGCAGGGTGGCGGCGCCCAGCGCAAGCGACAGCGCCGTCGCGCCGATCAGGATCACGGCGTCTCGCCAGACCTCGGCGGTGACGGTGGACGAGGCCGCCACCCGCGACAGCGCGTCGTAGGCGTAGGTCATCGGCAGCAGGTACGAGATCAGCTCCAGCGGCCGCGCCATCTGGTCGCGCGGCACCAGCAGCCCGCACAGCAGGATCTGCGGCAGCAGGAACGCCGGCATGAACTGCACCGCCTGGAACTCGGTGCGCGCAAAGGCCGAGAGGAACAGGCCAAGCGCCATGCCCAGCAGCGCGTTCAGCACGGCGAACACGACCACCAGAGGTGTCGACCCGGCCACCTCGAGGCCGAGCAGGCCGACGGCGACGACGGACACGAGCAGGGCCTGCAGCGTGGCCATCGCCGCGAACGCAAGGCCATAGCCGGCCAGCAGGTCGAGCTTCGCGAGCGGCATGGTCATCAGCCGCTCGAGCGTGCCGGTGGTGCGCTCGCGCAGCATCGCGATCGACGTGACCAGGAACATCGAGATCAGCGGGAAGATGCCGACGAGCGGCACACCCACGCGCTGGAACACCACCGGCGTGCCCTCGAACACCCACTTGATCAGCGCCTCGAGCACGCACGGCACCAGCAGCAAGAGCGCGAGCGTGCGCGGATCGCCGCGCAGCTGCAGCAGCACCCGTCGGCCGGTGGCCAGCGCCACCCGCGGGCTCACGAGCCCGCACCCACCAGGCGCAGGAAGGCCTGTTCGACGCCGTCGGCGCCGGTCTCGGCCAGCAGCTGCTCGCGCGCCTTCGCGGCCAGGATGGCGCCGTCACGCATCAGCACGATGTCGTCGCAGCGGTCTGCCTCGTCCATCACGTGGCTGCTCACGAGCAGCGTGGTGCCGGCATCGGCCAGGTCGCGGAAGCCGGCCCAGAGCTCGCCGCGCAGCACCGGGTCGAGGCCGACCGTGGGCTCGTCCAGCACCAGCAGCCGCGGCCGGCTGAGCAGCGCGGTGGCCAGCGACACACGCGCCCGCTGGCCGCCCGAGAGGCTGCCGACCGGGCGGTCGGCGCTGTCGGCCAGGGCGACCGACTCGATCGACCTCGGCCACGCGCTGGTCGGGTGCGTCGAGCACCCGCGGCGAAATAGTCGAGGTTCTGGCGCGCGGACAGGTCGAGGTAGACCGAGGGCGCCTGGGTGACGTAGCCGACGTCGGAACGGAGGCCGGGCGACCCGGCCGGAAGCCCCAGCACGTCGACCTGGCCGGAGGCGACGATCTGGACGCCGACGATCGAGCGCATCAGCGTGGACTTGCCGCATCCGCTGGGCCCGAGCAGCCCGGTGATGCGGCCGGCCGCCACCTCCACCGACACAGCTGTCGAGCACACGGCTGCCCGCCGCGGTCGACCACCAGATCGCGGATGCTGATCGCGGCCTCGTTCACGGCCACGCAGTCTCGCAGACGCGCGACGATTGCTCTAGGCTGGCGCCAGCGTCAGCTCACGAGGAGGTTTGACATGCCTGGAACGACCGATCTGCACATCATGCGCGAGCGAGAGGTGATCGACGTCAACGGCGATCATGTGGGTCGCGCCGAAGACCTCTACGCCGACGAGCGGACGGGCGAGGCGGTGTTCCTGCTGGTCAGCGGCGGCCGCTTCGGCACCAAGCTGCACTTCGTCCCGGTCGAGGGCGCCGAGCTCGAGGGCGACAGGATCCGCGTCGCCTTCTCGGGCGACAAGATCAACAACGCGCCCAACATCAGCGCCGACGAAAGCCTGTCGCCGAGCGAGGAGGAGCAGCTGTTCCACCACTACGGCATAGACGGCCACGACGGCGAGACCACCATCCTGGTCGTGTGGGTGGCGACCGGGTAGCCGTCAGGCAACCGGAGCGACGGCGGGGGCGGCGCCCAGCCGGCGCACGCTGGTCACCAGCAGCACCAGGGCCGGCAGGCAGAGCAACGATGCCAGCGTGAATGCGGTGGCGCTGGAGGTGATCGAAGCCACCGCACCGAGCACCAGCGGCACGACGGCGAAGCCGGCCGCCCAGACGACGCCGAGCAAACCCATCACGGTCACGTGTGACACGCGGGCCGCGTCGGCGCCGAGTGAGGAGAGCGGGAACATGGCGGCGCCGATCACCGCGAACAGCGGGCCGGCGGCGACCAGCAGCGCCAGCTGGACGACGTCGGACGGCCCGAAGGCCAGCACGACGGGGATCACCATCACGCCGATGCCGACCACCAGTCCCACCGGCGCGGGGCCGATGCGGTCGACCACGCGCCCGGCGACGGGGCCAACCGCCGCGCCCAGGACGGCGCCGGCCGCAAAGCAGATCGCGATCACGTCGACCGATGTGCCGCCTCTGCCCAGGCCCAGTGGCACCAGCAAGTCGACGGCGCCGAAGGCGCAGAGATCGATCAGGCTCATGGCCATGGCCGCTATCGTGGCCGGCTGACGCGCGCCGCGCGCGATCGACGCCCACAGGCGCGACTCGCCGGCGGCGACTGCCCGGCCCGTGGGGGCGAGCACGGCGAGCACCACGCCCACGAAGCTGACGGCGGCGACCAGCCCGAATGCGATGCCGGAGCCGGCGGTGGCGGCGAGGGCACCGATGCCGGGGCCGGCGATCGACCCGGCGGAGAGCAGGCCCATCACGATGCCGGACTCGCGGCCGCGGTGGCCGGTGGGCGCGTTGTCGGTGACCCAGGACATTGAGGCCGTCCAGATCGAGCCGCTGGCGAAGCCCTGGACGAACCTGGCCAGGATCAACACCTCGACGTTCGGCGCCCAGGCGAAGATGACCGTGGCGATGGTCATCAGCAGCGCGGAGGCGAGCGAGATGCGGCGGGCGCCGACTCGTGGCACCAGCACGATGCAGCCGAGCGAGACGAACGGCACCGAGACCGGGTAGGCGGCCAGCACGAGGCCGGCCTGGAACGTGTTCAGGTTGAACTGGTCGGCGTAGCGGGGCAGCAGCGGTAGCACCGCCAGATAGAGCGAGGCGTCGACGAACATCGAGACGCCGACGGCGATGGTGATGCGGCGGTAGGGCTGCATGTCAGCACGCTACCGGCTTGTGCGCCGGGAGCCGCCACAGGTGCGTGGTCCCGCGGGAGGTCTGTCGAGAGCCGACGGGGAGACTCGAACTCCCGACCCCATCATTACGAGTGATGTGCTCTACCAGCTGAGCTACGTCGGCAACCGGCACGGCCGCCGGGCGGCCGCTCCGCGCCGGATTCTAACCCGCCGGGTCGGGCCCAACGGCTAGCGCCCGGTGACCGTGCGTGTGCAGTCCGGCTCCCGCGCCACGCGCGGGGCGCGTCCGGCGGTCGCCATCCACGCGCTTCCGGCCAGCGCCATCACGATCACGACCAGGTAGCTGGCCTCGGGCGAGGCGGCCTCCGTGATCGCCCCTGCCAGGATCGGACCGACCAGCGCCGACCCCGCCCAGACCATGTTCAGCAGCGCCGCCACCGCGCTCAGGCTGACCCCCGCCGCGCGCGCTCCGACCACGCCCAGCGGGAACGTGATCGTGAACATCACCGCCGCAATCGGGCCCCGCAGCAGCAGGAAGCTGAGCACCGCCGGCGTCGTCGTGCTGACCACCACGATCAGCAACGTCGCCGACATCAGCACCGTGGCGATCACCCCCACCTCGACCTTCGCCGCCCGCTCCCCGAACCGTGCCACCACGCCGCTCGATGCGATGAATGCGATCGCCGCGGCCGAAAACGCGATCCCGATCGCTGCGCTGCTGAGCCCGTTCTGGTGCAGCTGCAGCGGCGCCAGCAGGTTGGTGGCGCCGCCGACGAACCCGCCCAGCGTCATCAGCAGCAGGCTGGACAGGATCAGCCTGCTGCCCATCGCCGCCCGCATCGTCTGCAGCAGCGGTGGAACGCCGTCCAGACGCTGCCCCGCATCCGACTCCGACATCGCCATCATCGACACCACCGCCGCCGTGGCGATCGCACAGCTCAGGAACGGCGCCGCCAGCCCGAACCGCTGCACCAGCACGCCGGCGAACGCCGGCCCCACGATCCCGGCCAGCCCCGCCGTCGTGATCGTCAACGACAGCGCCCGCGCCTGCAGCTCGCCGGCCGCCTCGGCCAGCCACGCCACCCCGGCCACCCACAGCGCCCCGAACGCGATCCCGAACAGCGCGCGCGCCACCAGCAGCATCCAGTAGCGGCCGGCCAGCGCCTGCCCGACGTCGGCCACCGCCATCCCGCCCACGGCCACCAGCGTCACCGCTCGCGCGCCGTAGCGGTCGCTCAGCATGGTCGCCGGGATCGACGCCAGCAGGATCGTGAGGCTGGCCGCCGCCAGCAGCACCCCTGCCTCAAGCTTGGAGAGGTCGAACCGGTCGCTGTAGGTCGGCACCAGCGGCACCAGTGACGACCACACCACCTCGCCGATGAAGATTGCGAGGTAGATCAGGACCGCTGTGCGACGCATGCCTCGAGGATCGCACAGACCGCCGCGCGCGGTCGCAGCTCCAGTCGATCGGCTACCGGGTCAAGCGCGGCAGCAGCCGCGCCTCCGTGGTGATCCCAGCTGCCGCCGAGAACGCCAGCACGCCGACGTCGGTGCCGAGCGCCGCGGGCGTGCCCAGCAGCACCCCGCGTAGCGCGTTCACCTCGTAGCTGAGCGGGTTCACCACCGCGATCGCCTGCACCCACCGCGGCATCAGCGCCACGCCCCTCGACCGCCGTCGTCTCACCGAAGCGCACGGTCAGGTCGCGCAGGCGAACGGCCGGCTCGGCCGGCGAATCCGGGAGCGCGCTCACCGGTCGAGCGTCTCGCGCAGGCGCCGCAGCGCCGGAATGGCGGCCGCGATGGCGGCACGCTCGTCGCCGTTCAACCGGTCGAGCGCCCGGTGCAGCAGCTCCTGGCGGCGATCGTGCCAGGCGCTGATCCCGAGCCTCGGCGGCCGCCGTCAGCGCCAGCCGGATGCTGCGGCGGTCGAATACTCTGTGGTCATGGACGCGAACCATCGATCGACGGCCTACCGGCTGACCATCCGTCGCCGGGTGTCCGACATCGACGAGTGGCGCCAGACGATCGAGCGGCGCGCCCCGCAGCTGCGCGCCGCGGGCGTGATCGGCTACTCGCTGTCGCGGGTCGTCGACGACCACAGCGAGACCGAGCTGGTGCTCGAGTTCGACGACCGCGATCAGGCCGAGGCGATGGCCCGCAGGCTCGACCTGCCCGAGAACCGCGAGAACGTGCTGCAGGCCGGCGCGATGGAGATCGGCTCGATGTGGCTGGCCGAGGAGCTGGCGCACGGCCGCCTCGACTAGATGATCAGGCGCTACGACAGGTACTGCCGCACGTAGGAGATCAGCTTGTCGATCGGGGCCAGCCCGATGGCCGCGTGCAGCAGGAACGCCTCCACCGAGTTGAACGCTCCGGCCTGCTCGCCCTCGTCGACGGCGCGGTTGAGGCCGGCGCGGGCGGCCTCGTTGACGCGGTCACTGGCTGAAGCCGTGCTTCTTCTCGAACGCATCCAGGCGGCCCTGGTCGGCGAACGCCAGCGTCAGCTCCTCACGGGAGACGCCGAGGTCGCAGGCGGCACCGCCCAGCGCCGACAGCCCCACCTGCTCGGTGATGGCCGTGGCGCCGCTGACGCCGTGCGGCCAGTGGTACGGAGCGCAGGGATCGGGCGAGGCGTCCGGCTTGTAGTCGGTGCCGCCGGCCAGCGCGTAGACGCCCACCAGCCCGAGCGCGATCGCGGCGGCGGCCACCAGCCACGCCGTCTGCCGGGTCACAGCTCGACCCTCCCGCGGATCAGCGGCAGCGCCGCCAGCAGTGCCAGCAGCGAGGCCACCAGGAAGCTGTTGCTGAACGCGTGCGTGACCGCGCGCTCGATCTGATCCTGGATCGAAGCCTCCAGCCGATGCACCTCCGGCGAGTCACCCGCCTGCTGGAACGCGGGGTGCAGGTTGGGCGGGCGCGTGACCGAGGCCGAGCTGACCTGCGCGACGATGGCCGAGCCCAGCGACACCTTCTGGCTGAGGCTGAGCGAGGAGTCGAGGATCAGGCGGGTGCCGGCCAGCTCGGCGGCGTTCTGCTGGTCGACCAGGTCGCCCGTGAAGATCGGCGTCAGGATCAACAGGCCCAGGCAGACCCCAGCGTGGCGGGCGGCCAGCGTCCAGCCGCCGTGGATGGCGAGCGGCGAGCGGCCGGCCAGCGCGTCCTGCGTGAGCGCGCCCAGCGACAGCGCGAAGCCGACGCCGATCGCCACCTGCGGCGGCACCAGCCAGCCCCAGGCGGCCGCCGGCAGCAGCGCCAGCGCGGCCAGCCCACCGGCGATCAGGATCGCCCCGCAGATCGCCCGGATCCGGGCCGAGGGCGCGTTTGCCGGGACCAGCCGGTAGGTGGCGAACGCCGCCAGCGGCATCACCGTCACCACCGCCGCGGCGGCCAGCGGTGTGTGGCCCCAGCCGTTGATCAGCAGCAGCACCACCAGGAACAACGCCGCCGTCAGCGCCGCCGAAAGCAGCGCCAGCGAGACGTTCGCCGCCAGCGCGGGGCGGCCGGCGGGCGCTGTCACCGGGGCCGGCCTCGTGGAGCGATGTGGGATCAGCGCCAGCGCCGCCAGCGCCAACGGCACCTGCACGAAGAAAATCGCCTGCCAGCTGATCGCGTCGGTCAGCACCCCGCCCACGGCCGGCCCGGCGGCCGCGCCGAGCCCACCGGCCGCCGCCCACACGCCCACCGCGCGCTTCTCGGAGCCGGCGACGGTCGAGAGCAGCTCCAGCGCCGCGCACACGGCGGCGGCGCCACCAACGGCCTGGCCGGCGCGCGAGACCAGCAGCCAGGTGAAGTCGGGGGCCAGCGCACAGCCCAGCGAAGCCGCTGCGAACAGCAGCAGGCCGGCGGAGCAGACGACGCCCGGCGGGAACCGCCGCGACAGGTAGGCGGCCGGCACCGCGACCACGGCCAGCACCAGGTTGAAGAGCGTCAGCACCCAGGCCACGTGATCGATCGAGACGTTGAAGTGATCGAGGATGTCGGGGAGGGCCAGGATCACGACCGACGAATCGGCCAGCACCAGACCGACGATCAGGCCCAGCGCCACCACCGTGCGGCGTTCACCCATCCGCGAAACCTATCCCGCCGGTAGGCTTTCCGGGATGCTGACCCTCGTCACCGGTGCCGCCGGCTACGTCGGCGTGGAGATGGTGCGTCAGCTGCGCGCCCAGGGCCGCGACGTGCGCGCGATGGTGCGCACCTGGGATTCCGAGCAGCGGCTGTCCGGCACCGGGGCGATGACGGTGCTCGGCGACGTCACCCACCCGGAGACGCTGGCGCCGGCGCTGGAAGGCGTCAGCCGCGTGTTCCACCTGGCCGGCGTGGTCGGGCACCGCGCCTCGGACGACCTGCGCCTGGAGCAGGTCAACGTGGTGGGCGCCAAGAACCTGCTGGACGCGGCGGCAACGGCCGGCGTCGAGCGCGTCGTGTTCGCGTCCAGCGTGGGTGCGATGGGCCCGGCATCGACGCCCGAGCACCCCCGCAGCGAGGCCCACTGGCTGCTGGACGGGGACGACGGGCGCCCCGACTTCCGCTACGCGCGCGCCAAGGCGCTGGGCGAGCAGCACGCGCTGCAGGCTGCCGCCGACGGCCTCGACGTCGTGGTCGTCAACCCGGGGTTCCTGATCGGGCCGGGCGACGTGCACCGCGTCTCGTCCTGGCCGATCGAGGAGTACCTGCGCGGCGTGCTGCGGTTCACCGTGCGCGGCGGGCTGTCCTACGTGGACGTGCGCGACGTGGTGGCCGGCATGCTGCTGGCAGAGCAGCGGGGCGTATCCGGCGAGCGGTACATCCTCTCCAACGACGAGGGCAACCTCCCCTACCCCGAGTTCTTCGAGCGCGTCGGCACCGTCTCCGGCCGCCGGCGGGCGACCTACAAGCTGCCGGTGGGCGCGCTCACCCCGTTCCTGCGCGTGTCGCGGGCTCTGCGGCTGCCGCTGGTGCCGATCGACGACAACGAGCTGCGCTCCAGCGCGTACTGGTGGTTCTACACGTCCCAGAAGGCGCGCACCGAGCTCGGATACGGCACCCGGCCGCTGGACGAGACGCTGGCCGACACCATCGCCTGGTTCAAGAGCGACGGCTACCACCGTCACTGACATGGGCGGCGGACTCGCCGGTCAGCCACCCGATCTGAGGGCTGGTGCACATCACGCGCCGGTTCGCGTCAAACCGGTCAGGCGATCATCGGAACCTGCACCTCGATCACCGGCTCGATGCGCTCGAAGATGTCCTCGAGGCTGGTGCCGGTGACCGTGATGCCGTGGTTCTTGAGCCCGACCACAGCGTGCGACGGGTCGTGCTCGTCGCGGATGATGTCCGCCACGGCCACCGCCAGCTCGGCCGTGCCGCAGGGGTAGTTGAACTCGGTTGCGGGGATGCCGGGGATCCACGCGTGCACGTGCACGATCGCGTTCACCTCGGGGTGCTCCTGGTAGATCATCCAGTGCTCGATGGCGTCGACCGACACGCGGTTCGGCTCGATGGCCGGGCGGCACGGACAGCACCATGGTGCCGGTGTCGGCCTCGTAGTCCTTCACCATCAGCACGTCCTTGCCGACCTCGCGCAGGTCTGACTTGTCGACACCGGACGCGCTCATCCAGTAGCGCCGCTCGTCCTTGCGCACCGACAGGTTGCCGTAGGAGAGGCCGCCGATCCCGTAGATGCGCTTGATCGCGCGCAGCTCCTTCTCGGGCACGATCTCGTGCAGCGGGAAGGGCGCGGGCAGCAGGCCCAGCGCGTCCAGGCGGTGCCCGGCCTGGTAGAGGCTTTCGGTCAGCTCGTCGCCCTGCCAGAGCTCCGGCTCGAGGTCGTGCTCGAAGCGGTTGTCGATCACCAGCCGCGAGGTCGCAAGCGGCGTGATGCGATCGACGATGTCGTGGATCCAGGTGTCGAGATCGCCCGGGTCGGGGATCGAGTAGTGGCCGCGCTCCGGCGTCACGAAGTGGCAGGAGTCGCCCGGCACCACCAGCATGCCCAGGTTGGCCAGGCCGCGCACCATCAGCGGATACTCGTGGCGCAGCACGTCGTCGGGCACCTCAGACGCCGAGTGGATGATGGTCACGTAGGTGCCGCGCTGCCGGCGCCGGAACGGCTTCGGCTTGTCGGGGTTGATGAAGTTGAACACGACCTCGGCGTCGGCGGGGTATCTCGTCGTCCACCCAGCCATAGCCGCGGCGCAGCCACTCCTGGCGCAGCCGCGTGCGGAACTCCGCCAGCGCGGGGTCGTCGCTACCCGGCCCCCAGTAGGCGATCTTGGTGGTCACCCGGTCACATCCGCGAGATCGTCCAGCTTCACTTCCAGCATCTCCTTCTCACCTTCCATCTCAACGACGCATGCATCCCGCAGCACCTCGTAGCTGCGAACGACGCCGCGGCCCTGGGGTGTCGTGACGATGCGCCCCACCGCGGGGGCCCGATCCCGGAACGACCGGTAGACCGGATGCTCAAATGCAAGACAGCAGCGTAGCCTGCCGCACAGACCGGTGATGCGGCCGGGGTTCATCGGCAGCTCCTGGTCCTTGGCCATCTTGAGCGTGATCGGGCTCTCGTGCGACGGGTAGCGGTTGCAGCACTTGGTGGGTCCGCAGAGGCCGCCGCCGCCGGACAGCCGGGCGCCCTCGCGGGGGCCGACGGCACGCACCTCGACGCGGCGGTTCAGCCGTTTGGCCAGCTCCGACTGCAGCGCCTGCGTGTCCAGCCGCTCCTCGCTGCCGTACGAGAACACGATCCGGCTCTGGTCGAACACCATCTCGGCCGACAGCGGTTTGACCGGCAGCTCGAAGCGGCCGGCCAGCTCGCGGAAGAGCAGCATCGAGCGCTTGGCCTCGATCCGGTTCTTGCGCACCTGCTCGTGGTCGTCGGCGCCGGCGCGACGGATCACGCGCTTCAGGGCCCGGTCAGCTCCGAGTCGGGCAGGTCGTGGTTGGCCTGCACCACCCGGCCCAGCTCGCGGCCGCGGGCGGTCTGGCAGATCACGTTCTCGTCCCAGCGCAACTCGAGCCCGGCGGGATCGAAGGAATACACCTTGCCGCCTGGCTGAAACACGACGCCGACCACAGTCGCCATCTGATCTAACTCCCTGCCGGAGCCAGCCGCAGGCGGTGAAACATCGCCTCCACGGCCAACGCCGGCTGCACGTTTGTCTCAAGTGTCCGACGCGCCTCCGAGACCACCAGCACCGCTCGTGCGGCGTCACCGGGGGCACACCGTCCGGCGTCATCAATCAGCTCGCCCGACAGGTCCAAGTTTACCACCGTGCCCTCCGCGCCCACCGCCGCAGCCATCAGGTCCCGGTACCACAGCGCGACGATATCGACCGCGTCGCGCACCTCCTCCATCTGGGCACGGCGGGCGGTGCGCTTGGCGCGATCCTCGATCCGCTTCTCGAGCGCCTTGCGCTGGCGGGCGTCCTCGACACCCTCCAGCTGCGGCGCGGCCTCCTGCTCGACCTGCTTCTGGGCCTGGGCGGAGCGCGCGGATGCAGCGTCGGTGATCACCGCCGCGGCCGCGCCCGGGTCGAACTCGGGATCGATCAGGCAGGCGCGCGCCAGCGCCAGGTAGGTGCGACGGCGCTCGGCCGACTCCGGGTCGGAAGCCAGCCGCTGGGCGCGGCCGGCGTCGCCCAGCGCCGCCCGCGCGGCCACGGCATCGCCGGTCAGCTCGGTCAGCTGGGCGCTGCTCAGCCGCCGAAACGGGATCGGCACGACCCGTGAGCGGATGGTCGGGAGCATGCCCTCGGCGTGATCGGACACGAGCACGAACACGGCGTAGGCGGGCGGCTCCTCCAGCGACTTCAGAAGCGCGTTGGCGCTCTCGGTGCGGAGCAGGTGGGCGTCCAGGATCATGTAGACGCGGCGGTCGGCTTCGAACGGCCGCATGTGCAGGTCGCGCCGCAGTTCGCGGGCGTGGTCGATCAGGATCGAGCCGCCCTCGGCCTCCAGCACGAACAGGTCGGGGTGGGCACGGGTCTCGATCCGGCCCAGCCGCGACTCGAGCAGCGCGGCCGCGAAGTGCTCGGCGTAGCGGCGCTTGCCGGTGCCGGCCGGGCCGGAGAAGAGATAGGCGTGGCCGGGGTCGGCCAGCGCGGCGGTCAACAGCGGCCGGGCCTCGGACTGCGGCGGCAGACCCTCGAACGGCGCGTTCACAGGTTCGCCGCCTCGCGGACGCGGGCCAGGACGGCGCGCGGAGGGCCGGACGCGTCCACCAGGTGGATGCGCTCGGGAAACCGGGCGGCGGCGGCCGCGAAGCCCTCCGCCACCGCCGCGTGGAAGCCGTCGCTCTCGGACTCGATGCGGTCGGGGCTGTCGCCGCGGCGGGCGGCCGCCAGCTCGGGCGGGAGCTGCAGCAGCAGCGTGATGTCGGGCATCAGGCCGCCGGTGGCCAGCTCGTTGGCCTGCAGCACCTGCTCGAGGCCGAGGCCGCGGGCGACGCCCTGGTAGGCCAGCGATGAGTCGATGAAGCGGTCGGCCACCACCACCTCTCCCCGGGCCAGCGCCGGCAGGATCACCTGATCGACCAGCTGGGCGCGGGCGGCGGCGTACAGCAGCGCCTCGGCCGCACCGCCGATCACCGAGTCGCCGTCCAGCAGCAGCTCGCGGATGCGCTCGCCGATGGGCGTGCCGCCCGGCTCACGGACGCGCACCACGGTGCGTCCCTCCAGCTCCAGGGCGGCCGCCAGCATCGCGGCCTGGGTGGTCTTGCCGCAGCCGTCGAGGCCCTCGAAGGAGATGAACACGGGGTAATGCTACCGACCGGTGGTGCCGAAAACCGGGCGAATGGTTCCCGCCACCGACCGCGAATACCCTCACGCGTGAGCGCGCGGATCCGCGTGCGCAAGCGGCACGGCGCCGTGACCGAATCGGCACAAACCCCCGGGAATGCCCGTGCTACCCTCTCCGCCCTGAATGGGAAAAACGCTCGTCATAGCCGAGAAGCCGTCCGTTGGCAAGGACTACGCCAAGGCGCTTCCGGGGTCCTTTAAGGCAGAGTCCGACTACCTCGAGTCGGACGACTTCGTCGTGTCCTGGGCGGTCGGCCACCTGGTGGAGCTGGCCGAGCCCGAGGACTACGACCCCAAGTACAAGCTGTGGTCGCTGAACCGGCTGCCGATCATCCCCGACGAGTTCCACCTGAAGCCGATCGAGGGCCGCGGCAAGAAGCAGCTGGACGTGCTGCGCAAGCTGGCCAAGCGCAAGGACGTGGACGAGGTCGTGAACGGCTGTGACGCCGGGCGCGAGGGCGAGCTGATCTTCGAGTACATCCGCGAGCTGCTGGCGGTGGACAAGCCGGTCAAGCGGCTGTGGGTGTCATCGATGACCAAGGACGCGATCCGCGAGGGCTTCGAGCACCTCCGCGACTCCTCCGAGATGGCGCCACTCAGCGCCGCCGCCCGCTCCCGCGGCGAGGCCGACTGGCTGGTCGGGATGAACGGCACCCGCGCCGCCACCAAGGTCGGCCGCCTGGAGGGCGTCGTGTCGCTGGGCCGGGTGCAGACGCCCACGCTGGCGCTGATCGTGCGCCGCGACCTCGAGATCGACGCCTTCGTCCCCGAGACCTACTTCCAGGTCGACGCCCGCTTCCAGCTCGACCAGGAGCGCACGTACCTGGGCCGCTGGTTCGAGGGCAAGGAGGACCGCACCTCGGAGCACGAGCGGGCGCAGGCTGTTGCCGACGCCGCCTCCGGCGCCGACGCCAGCGTGCTCTCGGTCAAGCGCAACGAGCGCAAGACGCGCCCGCCGCTGCTCTACGACCTGACCAGCCTGCAGCGCGAGGCCAACAGCCGCTACGGCCTGTCCGCCCAGCGCACGCTGGCCGCCGCCCAGCGCCTGTACGAGGGCTCGGCCCACGGCGCCGTCATCACCTATCCCCGCACCCGCTCACAGTTCCTGCCCTCCGATCAGATCCCGACCCTGAAGCGGATCGCGGCCTCGCTGGGCGGCATCCCGGCGTACAAGCCCCACGCCGAGTACGTGGCCGGGCTGGACGTGCTGCCGCTGGCCCGCGTCGTCAACGACGGCAAGGTCGACGACCACCACGCCATCATCCCCACCGGCGACCTGCCGCGCGGCGAGCTGTCCAACGACGACCGCCGCGTCTACGACCTGATCTGCCGCCGCTACCTGGCGGTGTTCCACCCCGAGGCCCGGTTCGAGGACACCGAGGTCGTGACCGAGGCCGGCGGCTCCCGCTTCCGCACCAAGGGCCGGCGGCTGCTCGAGGCCGGCTGGCGCGGCCCCGCCTTCGGCGACGAGCCGGCCGAGCCGGAGCGCAAGGGCGACGAGGAGCCGGAGCAGACGCTGCCGCGGATCGACGAGGGCGAGCGCGGCACCTGCACCTCGGCCGAGGTGCTGGAGAAGCAGACCAAGCCACCCGGCCGCTACACCGAGGCATCGCTGCTGGGCGCCATGGAGACGGCCGGCCGCGCCATCGACGACGAGGAGCTGCGCGAGGCCATGAAGGAGAGCGGCCTCGGCACCCCGGCCACCCGCGCCGACACGATCGAGCGGCTGCTGAACGTCGGCTACATCGAGCGCGAGGGCAAGGCGCTGGTGGCCACCACCAAGGGCCGCGACACGATCGAGCTGCTGGGCACGCACGCCCTCACGTCGGCGGAGCTGACCGGCTCCTGGGAGAAGCGGCTGTCCGAGATCGAGCACGGACAGGCCGACCGCGCCGGCTTCATGGCCGACATCGCCCGCTTCACCGAGCAGCTGGTCGACTACTTCCGCGAGCATCCGCACCGAGTCGCTGGGCGCCTGCCCGAACGGCGACGGCGACGTGATCGAGAACCGCTCGGCGTTCGGCTGCAGCTCCTACAAGAGCAAGAAGGAGCCGGGCTGCGGCTTCACGATCTGGAAGACCCAGGCCGGATTCACCATCGACCGCGACCAGGTGCGGGCGCTGCTGGAGAAGGGCGAGGTCGAGCTCGCACGGCCCGGTCGAGGCACGCCTGGTGCTGGCCGAGGGCAACACGCCCGCGATCGTCGACGCGGCCGGCGCGCCGATCGCCCAGACGCTGGCGCTGGGGCCGTGCCCCAACGGCGACGGCGACATCCGCGAGAACCGCGCGGCATTCGGCTGCAGCTCCTACAAGAGCAAGAAGGAGCCGGGCTGCGGCTTCACGATCTGGAAGTCCCAGGGCAGCTTCACGATCACCGCCGACGACGTGCGGCAGCTGCTGGAGCAGGGCGAGGCGCAGCTGGAGTCGGCCACGCCCGCGCGACTGGTGCTGGTGGACGGCAACCAGCCCGCGATCGTCGACTCCGGACGGCAAGCCGCTGACCGGCGCGCTCGGGCCCTGCCCGAACGGCGACGGCGAGATCAAGGAGAACCGGCGCGCCTTCGGCTGCAGCTCCTGGAAGAGCAAGGACGAGCCGGGCTGCGGGTTCACGATCTGGAAGTCGCAGAAGGGGTACGTGGTCAACGAGGCCGAGGTGCGTGCGCTGCTGGAGCACGGCGAGGCGACGCTGGCCGAGGGCCCGCAGCCGGCAAAGCTGATCCTGGGCGAGGGCAACGTGCCCCAGATCGTGGGCCTGGACGGAGCGCCGCTGGTGCGCTCGGCGGCCGCCCGCGTGCCACGCGAGACGATCGCCACCTGCCCGCGCTGCGGCGGCGAGATCCGCGGCAACAGCCGCGCCTACGGCTGCTCGTCGTGGAAGAGCCGCAAGAACCCCGGATGCGGCTTCGTGATCTGGAAGTCGATGAAGGGTCGCGAGATCACGCCCGAGCAGGCCAAGCAGGTGATCGAGCAGGGCAGCACCGGGCCGCTCGAGTTCCGCGACCGGCAGGGCGCGTTCACCGGGCGGCTGGTGATGACCGACGACAAATCGGTCGAGGTCGTGCGGGCCGACTCGGCCGAAGCTGCGGCGTAGCCAACCGACCCGACCCACTATCCTGCGCCATCATGGACGCGGTCGTCACCGGGGGCGCCGGCTTCATCGGCTCACACGTCGCGGACGCGCTGCTCGAGCGCGGCGGCCGCGTTGCCGTTGTCGACAACCTGGCCGGCGGACGCAGGGACAGGGTGCCGGCCGGGGCCGAGTTCCACGAGCTGGACATCCGCGACCACGACGCCATGCAGGCGGTGTTCGACGACCTGCAGCCGGCGGCGGTGTTCCACCTGGCCGCGCAGGCCGACGTGCGCGCGTCCGTCGAGGACCCCTGCTTCGACGCCGACGTGAACGTGCGCGGCACGATCGCCGTGCTCGAGTGCGCCCGCAGCACCGGCGCGCGGGTGGTGTTCTCGTGAGCGACCGGCGGTGCGCTCTACGGCGAGGCCGAGATGATCCCCTCGCCGGAGACGACCGAGCCGGCGCCGATGTCGCCGTACGGCACGTCCAAGCACGGCGCCGAGCTCTACCTGGGCCTGTTCAACCGGCTCTACGGCACGCGCCACGTGGTGCTGCGCTACGGCAACGTGTACGGCCCGCGCCAGGATCCGCACGGCGAGGCGGGCGTGGTCGCGATCTTCTTCGGCAAGCTGACGTCGGGCGAGACGCCGCTGATCTTCGGCGACGGCCGCCAGACCCGCGACTACGTCTACGTGGGCGACGTGGTGGCGGCCAACATGGCGGCGCTGGCCTACGAGGGACCGCACCAGGCCTTCAACATCGGCACCCAGACCGAGACCGACGTGATCGACCTGCTGGCCGAGTCGCAGCGGGTGGCCGGCACGGACGTCACACCCGAGCACCGGCCGGCGCGGCTGGGAGAGCTCGACCGCAGCTGCCTCGACATCGCGCTGGCGCGGCGCGAGCTGGGCTGGCGGCCGGCGATGCCGCTTGGGGAGGGGCTGGCCGAGACGTTGCGCGCCCTGCACCCGTGAGCGTCGTCTCGCAAGGCCCAGCGGTGGCCGGCGCTGGTTGCGCTCACGTTCGACGACGGGCCGGGGCCGCAGACGCCCGACATCCTCGACCTGTTCCGGCAGCACGGCGGGCACGGCACCTTCTTCGTGCTGGGCGAGTCGGTCGAGGGCCGCGAGGAGATCCTCGCCCGCACCATCGCCGAGGGCCACGAGATCGGCAACCACACGTTCAGCCACCCGCACGCGATGGACGCTCACCGACGACGAGCTGGCGCACGACATCGCCCGCTGCCAGCGGCTGCTGGGGCACGCGCCGGTGCTGTTCCGCCCGCCCTACGGCGAGGACGCGCTGCGCTGCAGCCGGATCGCCGAGGCGAGGATGCTGCCGACCACGGTGCTGTGGTCGGTCGACCCGTCCGACTGGCTGGAGCGCGACACCGGCGCGATCGCCGCGGTGATCCTGGACGGGCTCGCGCCGGGCGCGATCATCGACCTGCACGACTGCTGGCCGCGGCGTCACGTCGACCGAGGCCGACCGCACGCCGACGGTGGAGGCGCTGCGCATCGCGCTGCCCGAGATGGCCGCCTGCGGGTACCGGTGCGGTGACGGTCAGCGAGCTGCTGCGGGCCTGACCGCGATTGCGCCGGGCAATCCCCTGAAGCGGGATCCCGAGTCCGTCCGAGCCGAGATGCACAATACCCGCGGTCCGCTCCAGCTCGACATCCACCACATGTTGTGGTCGAAGAAGGAGGCGACCACAACATCTAGAAAGAGCTCTAGACGTGAACTGTCCATACTGCGAGCATGGAGAGACGAAGGTCGTCGACTCACGGGTCGCCGGCAGGGGCGCGATCCGCCGCCGGCGGGAGTGCCTCTCTGCAGCCAGCGGTTCACCACCTTCGAGCGCACCGAGGAGTCGCCGCTGCTCGTGGTCAAGCGTGACGGCGCGCGCCAGCCGTTCGATCGCGCGCAAGCTGATGGCCGGCCTGGTGCGCGCCTGCACCAAGCGGCCGCTGTCGCTGGAGCAGATCGAGGGCGCCGCCGGCGACCGTCGAGGCGCGGCTGCGAAACGGCGTCCGCGAGGAGGTGCCGTCGAGCCGATCGGCGAGGAGGCGCTGGCCGTGCTGCGCGGGCTCGACCCGGTCGCGTACGTGCGATTCGCCTCGGTCTACCGCGATTTCCAGGACGTTGAGCCGAGTTCGAGCGCGAGCTGGCCGCGGAGGGGCGAAAGCGTCACACGGCCGAACAGGAGTACGGCACGGCGAACACCAGATCGGCTAGAATACGGATGAGGACGACAGAGGCGAAGGAGAGACGAATGGCGACGACCGAGAACCCGGCTGAAACCCGCGTCCTGGAGGGCAGGGAAGACGTTTCCATCGGCGTGGAGCGGTACTTCACGCAGCGATGGCGACGACCCCTTCGAGGCCGTCGACTGGGAGAAGCGCACCGCGCTGATCCCCGGCAAGGACGGCCCCTCGTTCGAGCAGAAGGACGTGGAGTTCCCCTCGTTCTGGTCGCAGACCGCCACCAACATCGTCGCCCAGAAGTACTTCCGCGGGAAGCTCAACACGCCCCAGCGCGAGCACTCCGTGCGCCAGATGATCGGCCGCGTCGCCGACACCATCACGGCCTGGGGCGTCAAGGACGGCTACTTCGTCGACCAGGCCGAGGCCGACACCTTCCACGCCGAGCTGACGCACCTGCTGCTGCACCAGATGGTGGCCTTCAACTCGCCGGTCTGGTTCAACGTCGGCTTCGAGGAGCACCCGCAATGCTCGTGCGTGCTTCATCCTCTCGGTCGAGGACTCGATGGACTCGATCCTGGACTGGATCACCAAGGAGGGACGCGTGTTCCGGGGCGGCTCCGGCTCGGGCATCAACCTGTCCAAGCTGCGCTCGTCGAAGGAGCAGCTGTCCAAGGGCGGCTACGCCTCCGGGCCGGTCTCGTTCATGCGCGGCGCCGACGCCTCGGCGGGCACCATCAAGTCGGGTGGCAAGACCCGCCGCGCGGCCAAGATGGTGGTGCTGAACGTCGACCACCCGGACATCGAGGAGTTCATCTGGTGCAAGCAGCACGAGGAGGAGAAGGCCCGCGTGCTGCAGGCGGCCGGCTACGACATGAGCCTCGACTCGCCCGACTGGGCCTCGATCCAGTACCAGAACGCCAACAACTCGGTGCGCGTGACCGACGAGTTCATGCGGGCCGTGATCGAGGACGAGGAGTGGCACCTGACCGCCCGCACCGACGGCTCCGTGGTGAGCACGCTGCGCGCCCGCGACCTGATGCACCAGATCTCCGAGGCGGCCTGGAAGTGCGCCGATCCCGGCATGCACTACGACACCACCATGAACGACTGGCACACCTGCCCGGCCAGCGGACGGATCAACGCAAGCAACCCCTGCTCCGAGTACCTGCACGTCGACAACTCGGCCTGCAACCTGGCCAGCCTCAACCTGATGAAGTTCCGCGACCCGGAGACGCTCGAGTTCCAGGTCGAGCGGTTCGAGCGGGCGGTGGACATCATCTTCATGGCCCAGGAGATCCTGGTCTCGAACTCCAGCTACCCGACCGAGGAGATCACCCGCAACGCCAACGCGATGCGCCAGCTGGGGCTGGGCTACGCCAACCTGGGCGCGCTGCTGATGGCGCGCGGGCTGCCCTACGACTCCGACGAGGGCCGCGCCTACGCCGGCGCCATCACCGCCATCATGACCGGCCGCGCCTACCGCAAGTCGGCCGAGATGGCCGGCCGCATCGGGCCGTTCGAGGAGTACGACAAGAACGCCGACGCGATGCTGCGGGTGATCCGCAAGCACCGCGCCGCGGTCGCCAACATCGACGCCGGCGATCGTGCCCGACGAGATGATGACTGGCCGCCCGCAAGGCGTGGGACGAGGCGCTGGCGGTGGGCGAGGCGAACGGCTACCGCAACGCCCAGGCCACCGTCCTGGCGCCGACCGGCACCATCTAGCTTCATGATGGACTGCGACACCACCGGCGTCGAGCCCGACTTCTCGCTGGTCAAGTCGAAGAAGCTGGTCGGCGGCGGCGACATCACGATCGTCAACCAGACGGTGCCGACCGCCCTCTCGAAGCTCGGCTACGCGCCGCATGAGATCGACCAGATCGTGGCCTTCGTCAACGAGCACAACACGGTGGTGGGCGCGCCCGGCTTCAAGGGCGAGCACCTGCAGGTGTTCGACGTGGCCGTGGGCGACCGCGCGATCCACCACATGGGCCACGTCAAGATGATGGCGTCGGTGCAGCCGTTCATCTCGGGCGCGATCTCGAAGACCGTCAACCTGCCCACCGAGGTCACGGTGGACGACGTGGCCGGCCTCTACATCGACGCCTGGAAGCTGGGCGTGAAGGCGATCGCGATCTACCGCGACGGCTGCAAGGTGGCCCAGCCGCTGTCGAGCAAGAGCGACGACGCCGGAGCTGATCGCGGCCAAGCCGCAGCGCCGGGTGATGCCGATCGAGCGGCAGGAGATCGGCCGCAAGTTCAAGGTCGGCGAGTACGAGGGCTACATCCACGTCGGGCTGTTCCCCGAGGGCGACCCGGGCGACGTGTTCGTGGACATCGCCAAGGAGGGCACCACCCTGGCCGGCCTCATGAACGCCTTCATGATCGCCGTCTCGGTGGGCATCCAGTACGGCGTGCCGCTGGAGGTGTTCGTCTCGAAGTTCGCGCACATGCGGTTCGAGCCGAGCGGGCTCACCAACGACCCCGACATCCGGGTCGCCAAGTCGATCCCCGACTACATCTTCCGGTGGATGGGCAAGCGCTTCCTGGACACCGACCGCAGGCCGACCTGGGCATCATGAGCCAGGCCGTACGCGACCGGATGGCCGCGAGCTACGACGCGCCGCAGGCGAGGCGAGCCGGCGGCCGAGGTCGCCCACTCGCCCTCGGCGCCGGCCAGACGGCCCTGTTCAACGCCTGGGAGGACGCGGTCGAGTGCGCCAAGTGCGGCGGCCGCAAGGTGCGCACCGGCGCCTGCTACACCTGCCGCGACTGCGGCGACAACTCCGGCTGCGGCTGATCTGCGGCGCGCGCGGCCCCGGATCGCTTCCGGTCCGGGGCCGCGCCGGGCGTCGACTCGTCCTAGCGCGGCGGCCCGCTTGCCAGCGTGAGGTTCGTGGTCTGGGTCGCGCCTGCCTGATCCAGGTAGACGGCGGAGATGGACGCTCCGGGCTTCTGGGTCAGGACGACCTGGCTGAGCTCGTCCGGGGATGAGATCGTGTGACCGCCGACCGAGAGGATCAGGTCGCCGGCGCTGAGGCCCGCAGCTTCTGCGGCGCTACCCGGAACGACCGCCGAGATCACCGCGCCGGAACCCGAGTAGCTGTTCGCCGTCGACTCGACTCCGAGGAACGCGGTGCCACCGATGTGGACCGTTCCCGAGCCGTTGCCGCTCTCGATCTGCCTGGCGATCGACATGGCGTTGTTGATCGGGATCGCATACCCGTCGTTGGTGGTCGTCTGGTCGACCTCGTTCCCAGCGGACGCGGCGGTATCCATCCCGATCACCTGGCCGGACGAGTTCAGCAGCGGCCCACCCGAGTCTCCAGGCCGCACGGCCGCGTTCGTCTCGATCAGCCCGCTCAGGTTCTCGCTCCCGCCCTGGTCGTCGCTCACGGTGATCGCGCGGTCGACACTCGTCACCGTGCCGGAGGCGAAGCTGAGCCTGCCGGTGCCACCGGCGTTTCCGACCGCCTGCACCGACTGGCCGGCGTTGACAGTCGCTGAGTCCCCCAGGGAGACGGTCTTCAGATTCGAGGCGCCGCTCGCCTGCAGCAGTGCGACGTCATGCGAGACGTCGTAGCCGACGACCTCGGCTGTATAGCTCTGACCCGTGCTCGGCACCACGACCTTGATGTCCGTCGCGCCGCGGATGACGTGGTTGTTCGTCAGGACCTCGCCCGACGACGTCAGCACCATGCCGGTGCCGGCTGCCTGTCCGCCCTGGTAGCCGAGGTTCGTTTCGATGACGACGACGCCGGTGCCGACCGGCGTCGACTGCGTCCTCGCGCGAGTGAGGCCGGCGACAACCGCCGCTACGACGACGACGGCGATGAGCACTGCCAGGACGGTGCGGGCACGGAAGCGGCGGAGCCGGCTCCATGCCCGGCTCCCGCGCTGGTCGATCGAGCTCCACTGCTTCTCCTTTAGTCTCGTTGGGAATCGTCGCCGCGTTGCGGCGGGACCTCCCGTACGAGACCACAGCTACCTTCGAACTAGCTGAGAATGTTGCGCTGGGGTTGGAGACGGCGCCTGCGCCCGGCCCCCCGGTGACGGAGCGCGAGCGCAGGCAGTCCTGCTCCGCAGTTAGTCGAGGTCGACGATCGACCGGGTGGTGGTGTCGCCGGTGGGCGTTGAGGTGATCTGCCCCTTGGCGTTGGTCGTAGCGACCGGTGCCGCCGGTGATGGCGATGTGCACCGGCGCGGTGCTGCTCTCGTCCTGGGTGTCCTGGGCCGTCCCGGTGATGGTGCCGCCGGGCAGGCGGTAGATGCCGTTGCACAGCAGCTTGTGGTCGAGCACCACCTCGCAGACCACGTTCAGCGTGCCGACGCGGTCTCCGGCGGCGTTCTTCACGACCCGCTGCAGGACGACCTGATCCCCGGGACCGCCCTGCGCGGTGTGTGTGATGTTCACGAACTGGGCGCCGGTCTGCACCTCGGTCAGCGTCATCGTCCTGTCTCCCGAGCCGGCCCGGGCAAGGGAGACGCCGCCGATCGCGGCGGCCACCAGACCTGCCACCATCGCGGTCATGAGCATGCGCCCCAGGCTGCGGTTGAGCGTCTTCATCGGACAACCTCCTCGTTCGTTGACCCGACCAAGCTACTCACGCGGCAGCGGCGAATCATCGCCCCCTCGCCCGATCTTGCGATCGCCCGACGGCTGAAATCCTGACCGGCTGCGATCAGCCGATCGGCCGATGACAGCGCCCCGGACAGGGTCTATCTTGGAGCGGTGAGCGAGCGCACGCTGGGCATCGGCGGGATCCGGATCGACCCGATCAGCCTCGACCGGGCGGTGGCGGTGCTGCTGACCGTGATGCTTCAGATCGAGGTGTGGGTAACAGGCCCGGCTCCTCACCAGTGGGTGGTGGCGCTGCTGGGGCCGCTGTTCACGCTGGCGGTGGCGGTGCGCCGTCTGCACCCGGTGGCCGTCGGTGTCGGCGCCGGCCTGCTCGGGGACGTGGTCGCCGGCGTCTGGGGCCCGCCCTCCCTGCTCAGCTACGGCCTGGCCTGGATCTGCTGCATGTACGGGTTCGCGGTCTGGTCGCCACCGCGGCCGTTCGCGATAGGGCTCACCGTGATCGCCATCGGCGGCCTTGTCTCCGCGGTCGGCCCGGTCACCTTCAAGAGCAGCGTGCAGTTCGTCGTCGTCTCGACGGTGGTGATCCTGCTTGTGAACCGGGTGGTCGGCGACCGCGAGCGGCGCGCCCAGATTGCCGAGCGTGAGCGTGACCTGGCCAGCCGCGAGGCGGTTGTCGAGGAGCGGGCCCGGATCGCACGCGAGCTCCACGACGTGATCGCCCACCATGTCTCGATGATCGTGCTGCAGGCGGGTGCCGAGCGGCGGGTGCTGGAGCGGTCGGACTCCTCGGCCCACGAGGTGCTGGAGACGATCGAGCGATCCGGCCGAAGCGCGCTGACCGAGACCCGCCGCTTGCTGGGCATGCTGCGCGGCGGCGATGACCAGCCGCTGGCGCCGCAGCCGCGGATCGGAGACGTGCCGTCGCTGATCAGCCAGGTGCGGGCCGCCGGGCTCCCGGTCGATCTCGTGATCGACGGCGAGCAGCGCGAGCTGCCAGCCGGCATCGAGCTCTCGGCATATCGGATCGTGCAGGAGGCGCTGACGAACGCACTCAGGCACGCCGGCGACGCCAACGCTCGCGTCAGCATCCGCTACCGGCCGGAGGCGCTCGAGATCGAGGTCGCAGACGACGGCCGAGAGTCGCCGGCGGCGCGCCCGGGCGGCCACGGCCTGGCCGGGATGCGCGAGCGGGTCGCCCTCTACGGTGGCAGGCTCGACGCCGCTCGCGGGCCCGGCGGCGGCTTCGTCGTGCACGTCACCCTGCCGGTGACATGACCACGCTTCTGATCGTCGACGACCAGGAGCTCGTGCGCGTAGGCCTGCGCAAGATCCTCGACGGCGAGCCGGACATGACCGTGGTCGGCGAGGCCGGTGACGGCGCGGAGGCGGTCGCCGAGGCTGCCCGGCTGCGACCGGAGGTGGTGCTGATGGACGTGCGCATGCCCGTGCTGGACGGGATCGAGGCCACCCGCCGGATCATCCGCGCCGGCCACGGCACGCGGGTGATGATCCTGACCACCTTCGGGCTGGACGGCTACGTCTATGACGCGCTTCGGGCGGGCGCGAGCGGCTTCATGCTGAAGGACGCGCGGCCCGAGGAGATCGCCGCTGCCGTCCGCATCGTCGCAAGCGGCGACGCGCTGCTGGCTCCGGCCGTCACCCGTGCCGTGATCGAGGAGTTCGCGCGGCAGCCGGGTCCGCCCACCGAGATCGAGCCGCCGGCGGCAGTTGCCGAGCTGACGCCGCGCGAGCAGGAGGTGCTGGCGCTCCTTGTGCGCGGGCTCTCCAATCCCGAGATCTGCGAGCAGCTGGTGATCAGCGAGGCCACCGCAAAAACCCACGTCGCACACATCCTGCAGAAGCTCGGCCTGCGCGACCGCGTGCAGGCGGTGATCTACGCCTACGAGTCCGGCCTGGTCGCTCCTGGCGGCTAGCGGCGCAGGCGGATGGCGTTCAGGTCTTGTTCGCGCACCTGGTCGATGCGCGAGAGCAGGTCGTCGAGATCGTCGTGCTCGGCATGCAGGTAGCGGCCGGCAAGCGCGTCGTAACGCCCGGTCGCGAGCGCCGCGACCAGCCGCGGAGCCAGCTCCGGCGGCGTCCAGGGCGCGTCATCGGGCGCCGCTGAAGTCAACTCGGTTCGGACGAGCCCCGGGCTGAAGAAGAACACGGGAATGCGCCCGGCGAGCTCGGCGGCGAGCATCTCGCCGTAGCGGCAGACCGCCGCCTTGCTCGCCGGGTAGTCGGTCTCCGAGGGGCCGCCCGGAGGCAGGTACGCGGCTCCGCTGCCGGTGATCACGATCCGGCCCGACCCGCGCTCGAGCATCTCAGGGATCACGGCCCGGCAACAGAGGTGCACGCCCAGGACGTTGATCTCGAACGTCCGCCACCAGTCCCGCGGGTCGACCTCCCAGGTCGCGCCGCCGCGGCGGGCAACACCCGCATTGGCGACGAGCAGATCGACCGGGCCGCTCTCGGCAACCACGCGCTCGACCGCATCACGATCGGTGACATCGAGCGCGACGCCGCGGCAGCCAATCTCCTCGGCGACCGCCTCGACCTGTCCCGGCGTGCGCGCGGCGATGACGACCTGCCAGCCGTCCTCAGCGAGCTTGCGGGCGATGTTCGCCCCGATCCCACGACCCCCACCGGTCACAAATGCGATCACGCCAAGACCATACCGCCAACGCGGGCTCGCGCGACAGAGGCGCCGTTGCACGTCGGCGGCGACCGCGCAGGCTACGTTGACGGAATGCGCGCCCTTCGCCTGCTCCTGATCGTCGACGCCGTGGCTCTGGCGGCGTCGGCGGCCATCTCCGACCCGATCGTCCGCGACGTGGCCACGGTGCCGGCGCTGCTGATCGGTGTGATCGTGGCGATCGCATGCCTGAGCGCCGACCTGGTTCGGCCGCGGCGGCGGATCGAGTGGGTCTGCTCGGCGCTCACGATCGTGGCCCCGTTACCGTTCCTGGCGTTCGGCGGATCGGCGGGACCGATCCTTGGGGCGATCGCCATCATCGTGCTGCAGGTGATCCCGCTCGTCCGCGCCCGCGGCCCGCGGCCGGAACGGCCCGGCGCCGAGGGGCCACGGCGTGTGGTGGGCGCGCTGGTGGTCACCACGGCGCTGCTGCTGATCGCGGTCGTCGCTCTGGTCTGGTACGGATCCACCTACCTGCTGCTGCCGCCTTCAGGGGACTTCGCCCGCGGGCCCTTCCTGACACGCGTCACCACGACGGAGGCCGACTTCGCCTGGACGCTGAAGTCGGGCGAAGGACCCGTCAGCCTGAGCGTTCGGTCGCCGGACGGCTCCGTCACGAACGCTCCCGGGGGACGCGCCACCGGCCTTAACCCGGCCACCCGGTACGTGTGGACGGCGAACCTGGACGGCGCCTCGGCGGCGGCCGGCGCCTTCAGCACCGCCCCGCTCTCGACCGCCACGCCGATCACGCTGGTGTCGTTCGGCGACTACGGATCCGGCACCGCCCACGAGTACGCCGTCGCCCGGCTGGCGGCGGCCGAGCACCCGGCGATGTTCCTGTCGTCGGGCGACAATGCCTACCTGCTCGCGGCGCCGCCCTTCCTCGACCGCGCCATCTTCCGGCCCCTGCACGCGCTGCTGGCCGAGGCGCCGGCGGTGGCCACGCTGGGCGAGCACGACCTGGCCTACCGCGACGGGGCCGCCGTGATCTCGGCGCTGCACCTTCCCGGCCACCACTACAGCGTCCAGTACGGCCCGGTGCAGGTCGTCGTGCTGGGCCTGCAGGCCGATGCGTCCGCGCTCGACTACGCACGCAGGACGCTGGGCCGGTGCAACGGCCCGTGTCCGGTGCGGTACGTGCTGGTCCACCGACCGATCCCGGCCAACAACCCGATCATGCCGCTTCTGCGACAGCGGCATGTGGCGGCGATTTTGGCCGGCCACCTGCACCGCTACGAGCAGCACGTCCGGGACGGGGTGCTCCAGTTCACGGTCGGCACGGGCGGCGAGGGCGCCGGCAGCGCCGCCTACACGCTCGCCACCCCGGACGCGATCGTCTCGTTCATCGCCTACGGCTACCTGCGCATCGGCATCGCCGGCGACCGGATCAGCTACCAGTTCATCGACCAGAGCGGCCGCGTTCGCGACCGCGTGAAACAGACGATCCCGGGATAGCGTCCGCCGCTACTCGCCGGCCGTCTCGACCTGCGCCGGTCCGTCCCGGTGGGCCTGCCGTACCGCCACGCAGACGGCAGGCCCCACCGGACGGCGGTTCCGCTCACGGCACGATGTTGTGGTTCAGGTGGAACACGTTGCCCGGGTCGTACTGACGCTTGACCGCGAGCAGCCGGTCGTAGTTCGGCCCGTAGGCGGCCCTGATCGCCTCGCCCTCCTGGTCGTCGCCCAGGTAGTTCAGCCAGCGCCCGGTCGCCAGGTGCTCGGACACGGCCGCGTAGGTCTCCTTCGTCCAGGCGATATTCCTGACGGTGTCAGCCGGGTCCATCCATTCGGACGGCACCAGCAGGTTCCACCCCTTCGACCGGTGCGGGACGGCGGTCGCGGTCGGGTCGATCCGCGTCACCTGGCCGTGGAAGTGCTCGAACAGGATCGCCGACATCGGCGAGGGCACCGTCTCGAACCGCTGGATGACGGTGTCGATCAGCGCGTCGGACATGCCGGTGGTGAAGCTCGAGAGCCAGTAGTTGAGCGCGCCCTTGGGGTAGCCCTCGTCCAGCAGCGAGTTCATCTCCGGATACGGCATCGGCTGCACCTGCGTCACGACCGGCGAGCCGAACTCGAGGAACGGCGCCAGCTCGGCGTCGGCCCTCTCCGGGTCGGTGTGGAAGACGAGCATCGCCGCCAGCTTCATCCCGGATCCGTCCGGCGCATGCACCAGGCCGGCGAACGCCGACAGCTCGTCCGGGCAGCAGTCCACGGCGTCACGGTAGAACCGCAGCAGGTCGCGCGCGGCATCGATCGGATGGGCGATCAGGCCGCCCACCACCATCGGCTGGTGCCGCAGGCGGTAGCGCAACACGGTCGCCACGCCGAAGTTGCCGCCGCCGCCGCGAAGCGCCCACATCAGGTCCGGGTGGGTGACGTCGGTAACGTCCAGCACCTCACCCGCCGCGGTCACCAGCTGGGCGCCGATCAGGTTGTCGGACGCCAGGCCCTGGGTCGACATCAGCCAGCCCAACCCGCCGCCCAGCGTGTAGCCGCCGACTCCGGTGGTGGAGATGAGCCCGCCGGTGACGGCCAACCCGTGCCGGCCGGCCGCGGCATTCAGCATCGGACCAGAGGGCGCCGCCCTGCGCGCTCGCCGTCCCGGCCTCGACGTCGACGGCGACCTCGCGCATCTGCGATAGGTCGATCATCAGGCCGCCGTCGCAGACGGAGCGCCCGGCCACGTTGTGCCCGCCTCCCCGCACCGCGATCTCCAGCCCGTTGGCGGTCGCGAACCTCACGGCCGCGGCCACGTCAGCCGATCTCGACGCACTGGGCGATCACGGCCGGCCGCCGGTCGATCAGCCCGTTGTGGACGCGTCGCGCGCCCTCATAATCGTCGTCGGAGGGCTGCAGCACCCGCCCTGCGAATCCGTCCGCGAGCGTCTGCAGCACGGCCGCGTCGACCGCTGGTGTCGTAGACATCCATGACCTCCCCTGGTGAGTTGCCGCGCACCCCGTGCGCGCGACCGGCCGATTGTGTCAGGAACCGGCCCGACTCGCCGACCGGCGAGTGGACATCCGCTCGATCGCCCGCTAGCAGTGAGAGCATGAACTACTGCCCCGGCTGCGGTCTGGCACGGCCCGCGGTCGCCGACGTCAACTACTGCCCGGGCTGCGGCGGATCGCTCAACCCGGCCGCTCCGATCCACGCCAACCTGTCCGGCTGGTGGCCGCGGGTGGGCGCGACGCTGCTGGACGGCCTGATCGTGATGGCGCTGAACGCACCGACGCTGGGGCTCGCGATCGCGGTCGCAGCCGGCGGCGGCCTGCACGTGCACACGACGGTCAGCGGCCACGCCACCTACACGCTGTCCCACGAGATGAAGGTGGTCGCGGTGATCGCCGGGCTGGCCTACCTGGCATCGGCCCTGCTCTATGCACCGCTGTTGCTGCGCCGGGAGGGCCGCCACAACGGGCAGACCTGGGGCAAGCAGGCCCTCTCGATCCGGGTCGTCCGCGACAGCGGCGCCCCGGTCGACCTCGGCACCGCGCTGCTTGCGCGAGGTGGTGGCCAAGCTCGTGATCCTGAGCGCGCTCGGCTTCGTGCCGATCGTGGGCGGTTTCGCCTCGTTGGTCTGGTACCTGTGGCCGCTCTGGGACAGCTCGAACCGCGCCCCGCACGACATGATCGCCCACACGCACGTCGTCAAGGCCTGAACCACCCCGCGGGTCGGCGTCCGTTTTGCGCCGACATCCGGTTGCGGGCAGACTTCCGTACCTTGACCAAGCGCTCGTCCGCCGACACCGCGATCTCGGAGCTCGACCTGCTCGGCTGGAAGCGCGAGGTGTTCGCGCTCTACCGGCGCGTCCGCGAGCTGGAGCCGGAGGCAGCGTGGCGCGAGTGGCGTGCGGGGCGTGACCGCCTGTTCGCCACCCACCCGCAGACGCCGCTCGGGGCAGCGGCCTGGCCGGGTTCGAGGCGCTTCGCTTCTTCCCATACGACCCGGCGTTCCGCGTCACCGGCAGCGTGGTGGCAACCGAGCCGGCCGTCCGCGAGATCGACTCCAGCACCGGCGAGCGGATCCGGTTCCGCCAGTTCGGACGCGTGGAGTTCGAGCTGTCCGGTGAGCAATCGCTGCCGCTGTACTGGCTGGAGGGCTACGGAGGCGGGCTGTTCCTCCCGTTCGCCGACGCCACCAGCGGGCGCGACAGCTACGGCGGCGGCCGCTATCTGCTGGACACGGTCAAGGGCGCCGACCTGGGCGGGGAGGACGGGCGGCTGGTGCTCGACTTCAACTTCGCCTACAACCCCTCGTGCGCCTACGACCCGCGCTGGACGTGCCCGCTGCCGCCCAGGCAGAGCCGGCTCGGGATCGCCGTCACGGCGGGCGAGCACGCGTTCACCGGCTGAGCGCTGGACCGTGCCGCCTTCACCGCTAAGCCTCTCGGCTGATCCGCCGATGACGAACGACAGATGATCCCGAGTCAGCTCAGATGAACGACACGAAGCTTGCAGACCTAGCCGTCAGCATCCTGTCGCAGCTGCCCACGCCAAAGGTCGAGGCGTTCTCCACCGGGGGCGGCGTTGTGATGCTTGAGCTGCGATCGCAGGACGAGGTCTACATCCTGGCCGATGCGCCGCGGATGCAGGTGCGCGACCCAGCTCGACCTGCTCGTGCGCACGAACGAGATCAGCGGCGGCGGCTACGACATCTCCCTGACCGTGGCCGAAACCCTGCACCAGACGGATTCGAAGGTCGCCGTGCGGCTGCTGGTGCAGGACGTGCTGCGGCGCGAGAGCGAGCGCACCACGCCGCGCGCCGCCACCGAAGAGCTGGCGCTGATGCATGTGCTGGGCGCACGCAGGATCGCGGAGGGCGAGGAGTTCGACGTGCGCCTGGCCGACCTGTCGCCGACCGGCGTCGCCTTCGTCACCGACCGCAGCTTCCACACCGGCGACTTCTTCGCCATGATGGTGACCATCCGCGGGCAGCTCCTGCGCCTGCAGGCGCGCGCCCTGCAGACGTCTCCCTCGCACTACGGCCGCCAGCGGGTCGGCTGCGAGATCCTGCAGATCACCGACGACGATCGCCGCCACATCTCGGCGCTGACGGCGGAGGCACCTCACACCGGCACCGCCGACCAGCGCTTCCGACGCTCGGCCTGACCCGCCTACCGGTATCCTCCCGCGCCGATGCCATCGGACGCCCCACTGGCGGACGCGGTCGACGCGTTCCTGGCCGATCCCGGCACCACCTTCACCGTGCCCGGGCACAAGCGCGCGCCCGGCATCGCCGACCGGCTGCTGATGCTCGACCTGCCGCTGGTCTCCGGCGCCGACGACTCACGCCTGGGCGGCGACGTGCTGGGCAAGGCGGAACGCCTGGCGGCACAGCTGTGGGGCGCCGACCTGTGCCGGTTCTCGGTGGCCGGATCGACGCACGGCAACCAGTCGCTGGCGCTGGCGGCGGCGCGCCCGGGCGACCACGTGGCCGTGGCCCGGACGCTGCACAAGTCGATGTTCGGCGGGCTGGTGCTGGCCGGTCTGGAGCCGGTCTGGGTGCGGCCGCAGGTCGACCCGGAGACGGGACTTGCCACACAGGTACCTGCCGGCGCGGTTGCCGCTGCGCTGCGCGAGCACCCGGATCTGCGGGCGGTGTTCCTGGTCGAGCCGAGCTACGTGGGCATGCTGTCCGACCTGGAGGCGATCGCCGCAGTCGCCGCACGAGGCCGCGGTGCCGCTGATCGTCGACCAGGCCTGGGGCGCCCACCTCGGCTTCCACCCGGGGCTGCCTGCGCATGCCATCGCCCGTGGCGCCGATGCCATGGTCACCTCGACGCACAAGACGCTGACCGGCCTTCACGCAGGGCTCGGTGGTGCTGGCCCGCGGCGGGCCTGCTCGATCTGGCCCGCGTCGACGAGTCGTTCGAGCTGCTGCACACGACCAGCCCGTCCGCCGCGATCCTGGCGTCCACCGACCGCGCCCGGCAGCTGATCGAGGACCGCGGCGAGCAGCTGCTGGAGCAGGCGATCGCGCTGGTGGCGGATGCCCGCGCGCGGCTGCGCCGGATCGACGGCCTGCACGTCTCGGAGGCATCCGATCCGGTGAAGCTGGTGCTGGGGCTGGCCGGCACCGGCGCCGACGGGTTCCAGGTGGAGGCCGACCTGCTCGCCGACGGCCTGCGGCTGGAGATGGCCGACCGTGACACGCTGGTGCCGATCGTGACGCTGGCGGACACGCCGCGCCACGGCGGCACGGCTGGTGGAGGCGCTCGAGCGATCGATCGCGCTGCGGAGGGGAGCGGCCCGGCCGCTGGCCGCCTCCAGCGTGTGGTCGCTGCAGCCGGTGGCCGCGATCAGCCCGCGCGAGGCCTTCTTCGCGCCGCGCGAGCGCGTCCCCGCCGGGCGCGCGGTGGGCCGGGTGGCGGCCGAGACGGCCGCGCCCTACCCGCCCGGCATCCCAGCGCTGGCGCCGGGCGAGCTGATCACCGAGGAGATCCTGGTGGCGCTGCAGCGCGAGGCGGCGGCCGGAACGCGGGTCGCGTACTGCTCGGATCCCACGCTCGAGACGCTGCTGGTGGTGGCCGACCGGCCCGTCTAACACTCGCGCCGGGTTCTGCCGATACCCGGCTCGATGCAGGTTCTCAGCGAGGCCGTCCGCGCCCCGGGCCGCGATCGAGCGGCTGCGGCCGCGCGCGGGCTGACCGGCTCATCGGTGATCTGGGCGGCGTCGCTGGCCGCGCTCGTGTTCACCGCCGTCGCCTGCACCACCTCGCGGCTGTTGATGCTGGACACGTTCGCGAGCCTCGCGGCCGGTCGCGAGATCGCCCAGCACGGCGTGCCCCACACCGAGGTGATGACGTGGGCCGCGCACGGGCGCCCCTGGATCGACCAGCAGTGGCTGGGCCAGTGGCTCTTCTACGAGGCCTACCGCGTGGGCGGGTACCCGGCCGTGGGCGCGCTCTCGGCGCTCAGCATCGCGCTGGCCTTCGGTGTGCTGGCCGCCTACATGCTGCACCGCGGCACCTCCACCGTGCGCACGCTGATCTGGGTGGCGGTGGCGTACGCCGTCTGCGAGCTGAACACCGTCATGCGCACGCAGAGCTTCGCCTATCCACTGTTCGTGCTGATGATGGTGATCCTGCTGGAGGACGACCGCCGGCATCGCTTCAGCCGCAGCCTGCTGGCGCTGCCGCTGCTGTTCCTGGTGTGGGCCAACCTGCACGGCTCGGTGCTGCTGGCCGCCCCGATCGTGGTCATCTACTGCGTGTGGGCGGCGGCGCACAACCTGCGCCCGGTGCGGCGACGCACGCTGGCGGCGTACCTGGGGCTCGCGGCCTGCATGCCGTTGGCGCTGCTCACGACGCCCTACGGGCTGACGATCGCCGACTACTATCGCTCGGTGCTCGACAACCCGGTGCTGACCGCCCGCGTCGGCGAGTGGCACCCGGCCACGTTCGGCGGGCCCAGCACGCAGTTCGTGATCGTGCTGCTGGCGGCGATCGGCCTGCTCGGCTTCGCCTACGGGCGCGGATTCCGCCCGCCGCTGTTCATGGTCGGCCTGACCTTCGCGCTGGCCGTGGCCGGCATCCACGCGGTGCGCTACCAGGTCTGGTTCGGATTCGCCGCCACGCTGCTGATCGCCGAGGTGATGAGCGGCACGTTCGCGTCGTCAGAGTCACCGCTGATCCGCCGCATCTCGGCCAGGGTGGTGCCGGCCGCGGCCGTGGTCGGAGTCGTGGGCAGCTCGCTGCTGCTGGCGACCACCGCCCCGGCGCGGTTCGAGGCGCTGTCGCCGCGCCCCGCCATGGACGCGACCGCGACCTGGGCGGCCGCCCATCCGCAGGCCAAGATCATGGCCGGCGACACCTCGGCGTCGGCGCTCCTGTGGACGCATCCCGAGCTGACCGGCCGCGTCGGGTTCGACTCGCGCTACGAGATCTACTCCCAGCGCCAGCTGCTGGCCTACACCGACTGGGTGGCCGGCAACGGCTCGCGGTCGCAGTGGTCACGGGTGCTGGACGGCTACGACGAGGTGCTGCTCTCGACCGCCTACCGGCAGAACGTGATCGACCGCATGCGCACGCTGCCCGGCTGGCACCGCATCTACGGCGACGCGGACGGCGTCGTGTTCGTGCGCGACGCGGCCGGCTGACTCAGCCGGCGGCGCGCTCGGCGTTGAACTCGGCCGCGGCCTCGGCGATGCCGTCGCCGTCGTGCGGCCGGATGGCGCCCCGTACGTGCGCCATGAACCGGGCCGGCGCATCTGGATCGACCCGCTTCACCCGCTCGCCGCCGGGCACGGTCAGGAGCGTCTTCGCCGCCGCCGCTCGGGCCATGAAGGTGGCCGCGGTGAGGCCGCGCACGGCCAGCTCGCCTGCGGCACCGTGGTGCTTGCGGGCATAGACGGCGCGGCTGCGCTCCATCTCGGCGATCCGCCGCTCGGGCACCCCGCCGGTGCTGGCGTTCTCGAGGTGCACCAGCGAGGCCTGCGGGAAGTACGCGGTCGCGTAGCCGGCGTCGCGCAGGCGCAGGCACAGGTCGGGATCCTCCGAGTAGATGAACAGCTGCTCGTCGAAGCCGCCGACAGCGGCCAGCGCCGCGCGCCGGGCCAGGATGGCGGCGCCGCACACCCAGTCGACGCGGGCGATGCGGTCGCCGCCCGACTGGATCCAGCCGCGCCGCTGCAGCGTCACCGTCGGTCAGCGCCACCCGGCCCGGCGTGGGGAAGTGGAAGGCGGACGGCTGCTGCGAGCCGTCCGGGTTCAGGATCTTCGGCCCGCAGGCACCCACCTCGCGGTTCTGGTCCATGAACCGCCGCATGCGATCGAGCATGCCCTCGTGCAGGACGTGTCCTCATTCAGGATCAGCACGTAGCGGCCCTGCGCCCTTCGGATCGCCTCGTTGTGATTGGCGCCGAAGCCGTGGCGCCGATCCCGCTCCACCACCTCGACGTCCGGGTACGCCTCGCGCACCGCGACCGCGCTGCCGTCGGTGGAGGCGTTGTCGATCACGATCGTCTGCAGGGACGTGTCGCGCGCGGCACCCTGGAGCGAGGCCAGGCAGCCCAGCAGCAGCTGCCGGTTGCTCGTGTTGACCAGGGAGATCGTGATGTCAGGGGTGCCGCTCACCGGGTCAGGCCGGCGGCCGCCAGCCGGTCGGCCGCGGCGTCCACCGAGTCGGTGGCCTGCTGCGTCGCGACCCAGCCCAGCAGCTCCCGCATGCCGTCGGCGAACTCGACCCGGGGTGCGTAGCCAAGGGTCTCCCGCGCCAGCGAGATGTCCGAGAAGCAGTGCCGGATGTCACCGGCGCGGAACTTGTTCACGACCTCGGGCTGCAGGTGCTCCTTGCCCAGGCCGCGGGCCAGCTCACGGGCGACGTCGAGCACCGAGGTGGAGACGCCGGTGCCGAGGTTGACGGCGCGGTGGTCGGCGCCGCCGCCCTCGAGCGCGGCGACGCAGCCGGCGGCGATGTCGGAGACGTGCACGAAGTCGCGGCTCTGGAGGCCGTCCTCGAACACCAGCGGCGCGTTGTCGTTCAGCAGCCTGCCGCCGAAGATCGCGGCCACGCCGGTGTAGGGGTTGGACAGGGCCTGCCGGTCGCCGTAGACGTTGAAGAAGCGCATGGCGACGGTGGGCAGGCGGTGGGCACGGCCGATCGCCAGGAACATCTCCTCGTGGTCGCGCTTGTTGACGGCGTAGATCGACATCGGCTGTACCGGCTTGTCCTCGCCGGTGGCCAGCGGCTCCAGCGGCCGGCCGCAGTCCGGGCAGGCCAGCTCCCACCGCCGCGCGTCCAGCTGCTCGTCGCTGCGCACCTGCGGCGCCAGCAGCCCGTGCTCGGCGCAGCGGTAGCGGCCCTCGCCGTAGATCGACATCGACGAGGCCACCAGCACCCGTGCCAGCTGGTCGCGGCGCTTCGAGATCTCCTCCAGCATCACGGCCGCGCCGATCGAGTTGATCGACGTGTAGCGCTCGATCTCGTACATCGACTGGCCGACGCCGACGGCAGCCGCGAAGTGCACGACGTGGTCGACGCCCTCGAGCGCGGCCGCCACGGCCTCGTGGTCGCGGACGTCACCGACGCGCAGGTCG
The DNA here is from genome assembly GCA_963766445.1 of uncultured Actinomycetes bacterium. GTDB lineage: Bacteria > Actinomycetota > Thermoleophilia > Gaiellales > JAICJC01 > JAICYJ01. Next base: position 132,364 of record CAVXZW010000025.1, read on the forward strand.
ATCTGGGGGTCGAGGTAGGCGGGCCGCTCGCCGGCCGGGTGCACCTGGGGGTCGAGGTTGTCGAGCGCCCGCACCTCGTGGCCGCGCGCCAGCAGGGCGTCGGCCAGGTGCGATCCGATGAAGCCGGCGCCACCCGTGATCAGGACTCGCATGGGGCCGGATGGTACCGACCTCACATTCAGCGGGCGTTCAGTCCGAGTTAACCCGACTCCGCCACGTAGCGCACCATCGGGCGTCCGTACGCCTCGAACTCGCCGTCGTCCCGCATGCCGATCTTCTGCATCACCCGCACCGAGGGGGCATTCTCCGGATAGGACAGCGCCACCACCTGCTCCAGCCCGAGCGGGCCGAAGGCAACGTCCAGGCAGGCGCGGCCGACCTCGGTGGCGATGCCGCGGCCCCAGGCATCGCGCACCAGCTCGTACACCACCTCCACCTCCGGGCCGGCCATCTCCACCAGCACCAGGCCGGCCACGCCGATCACCTCGCCGCCCTCGCGGTCGGCCACCGCCCACAGCGAGAACCCGTGCGCCTGCTGGTGGTCGATCAGCCGGCCGACGCCGGCCACCGTCTGCTCGGGCGTGCGGGTCGATCCGTCGGCGCCGACGTACCGCATCGCCTCCGGGTCGCCGTACAGCCGCTGCAGCGGCTCGGCATCCTGCGGCCGCAGCAGCTGCAGCCGGAAGCGCTCGGTGGTCGCCACCACCTCCAGGCGACCGGGCGCGCTGACCGAGCGAAACGGCCAGTCGCGATCGAGCCATTCCCAGACCGCCTGCCACAGTGCCTGGTCGAGCCGTGCGTGCGTGGCCCGTACCCACAGCAGCACCTCGGCATCGTGGACGGGCCGCTTGGACGGATAGATGTAGACGCAGCCGATCACCGACCGCGAGCCGGGGTCGAGCACGGTGTAGGTGAAGCCCTTGCGCTGTTCGAAGTCACGCTGGTGCCGCTCCAGGTCGCCGCGGTTCTGCTCGAGCGTCATCGGGTGCGGCCAGTTGCCGTCGGGGTACCCGGGCGTGGCCCGGATGTGTTCGATGCTCGAGCTCCAGGCGTCGTAGTCGGACTCGTTGTGCTGCGGGCCCAGCGGCTCCAGCCGGAAGCTGGCTGCGGCCAGGCCGGCCGGCGGGACGAAGCCGTCCGGTACGAAGCGGGTGCGCTGGTCCGTTTCCATGGCGCGATCCTAGCGGGATAGCATCCGGCCCATGGAGGACTGCATCTTCTGCCGGATCGTGGCCGGCGAGCTGCCCTCGATCCGCATCCACGAGGACGAGCGGGCGATCGTGATCATGGACATCAACCCGGCCACCCGCGGCCACGCGCTGGTGATCCCGCGGGCCCACGCCCGCGACATCCGCGACATCTCGGACGAGCGATCTGGAGCACTGCGCGCTGGTCTCGCGCGGCATCGCCGACCGGGCGCTGTCGGCCCTCGGCGCCGACGGCGTCACGATCATGCAGTCAAACGGCGCGGCCGCCTGGCAGACGGTGTTCCACTACCACGTGCACGTGATCCCGCGCTACGACGGCGACCCGCTGGTGCTGCCCTGGCGCCCGGCTCCCGGTGACCTCGCGGAGATCCATGATATAAGCTCCACTTATTTTCAAGATTAGCGTTTCTTCTGTACAATGCGGCCCGTGAGCTCACTTCCGACACGCGCGGACGTGCTCGTGGTCGGCAGCGGCGGCGCCGGCCTGGCCGCGGCGTGGGCGGCGTCCCGCGAGGGCGCGCGGACGGTGCTGATCACCAAGGGCTCGCCCGCCTCATGCAACACCGGCAAGGCCCAGGGCGGCATCCAGGCCGCCATCGGCTCGGACGACTCGCCCGACCAGCACGCCGCCGACGTCTATCGCTCCTCGCACGACACGGCCGACATGGAGCTGGTCTCGGTGCTGACCGGCGAGGCGCCGGAGGCGATCGCCTGGCTGGAGCAGCTGGGCGTCGAGTTCTCACGCGAGGGCGACGGCTACCGGCTGGCCCGCTGCGGCGGCGCGTCCACCAGGCGCCTGCTGCAGGTCGGCGACCGCACCGGCCACGCCATCGCCCACGCCCTGCGCGGTGCGCTGGCCGCCGAGGGCGTCGAGATCCACGGCCACGCGGCGCTGACGGCGCTTGCGAAGCCCAACGGCCATTTCACTGCGACGGTCGATTGCGAGGGTGAGCCACGATCGAGGCCGGAACCGTCGTGCTGGCGGCCGGCGGCCGCTGCTACGCGGAGGCCAGGCGCCGCGGCGTTCTGACCACCAACCAGCCCGGCGCCACCGGCGAGGTGGCCGCGCTGGCGCGCGAGCTGGGAGCCGCGGCCCGCGACGAGGACTCCCTGCAGCACCATCCCAACGGCGGCGCCTGGCCACCGCCCCTGCAGGGCTACTCGATCCCCGAGACCACGCGCAGCTACGGCGCGCTGCTGGTGAACGGCAACGGGGAGCGGTTCATCGACGAGCTGGCGCCGCGCGACACGGTGGCGGAGGCGATCGTGAAGGAGTGCGACGAGGGCCGCGGCCTGACCACGCCGGACGGCCGTCCGGCGGTGCTGCTCGACACCACCCGGATCGAGCGCGGAGGTGGCCGACCAGGTGCTGCCCTACATGATGCGGCGCTACCGCCACGCCGGGATCGACCCGCTGACCGAGCCGATCCTGACCTATCCCGTGCTTCACTACCAGAACGGCGGGCTGGTGATCGACCGCGACGGCCGCACCACCGTCGAGGGCCTGTTCGCCGCCGGTGAGATCACCGGCGGCGTGCACGGCCGAAACCGCATGATGGGGAACTCCCTGCTCGACTGCACCGTGTTCGGGCGCCGCGCCGGCCGCGCCGCCGCCGCGGATGCCCGCTGAAAGGATCACCTTGGCCATCGACACCACCACAGACCTGCAGCAGACCGTCGAGGACGCCGCCGCGCACCTCTACGTGTGGTCGCTGAAGGACATCCCCCAGGACCTGCGCGACGCCCTCCGAAACGCCATGGAGACCGAGACCCACAAGGTCGGCAAGCGCATCCTGGAGACGATCAACACCAACGTCTCGGTGGCCGACGAGCGCAAGAACCTGGTCTGCCAGGACACCGGCCTGGCCGTCTACTACGTGCGGCTGGGCGAGCGCTTCCCGCTGCACCCGGCCCGCATCGAGCAGGCCCTGCGCGAGGGCACGCGCCGCGCGACGCTGGAGCACCCGCTGCGCTCGAACACCGTGCACACGCTCACCCGGGTGCCCACCGGCGACAACACCGGCCACAAGATCCCCCACATCCACTGGGAGTTCGTGCCGGACTGGGACGGCCTGGACGTGAAGTGCATCCCCAAGGGGTCGGGCTCCGAGAACATGAGCTTCCTGAAGATGCTGGTGCCGGCCGACGGCGTCTCGGCGATCAAGCGGTTCGTGCTCGACTCGATCGTGGGCGCCGGCGGCAAGCCCTGCCCGCCCGGCATCGTCGGCGTCGGCATCGGCGGCTCCGCCGACCTGGCGATGCACCTGGCCAAGGAGGCGATCGCGCGGCCGGTGGACGACGTCAACCCGGATCCGGACGTGGCCGCGCTGGAGCGGAGCTGTTCGGCCTGCTGAACGAGACCGGCATCGGCCCGATGGGCCTGGGCGGCGACACCACCGTGCTGTCGGTGCACGTCGAGCAGGCCCACACGCACATCACGCTGAACCCGGTGGCCGTCAACTACCAGTGCTGGGCGGCCCGCCGCGCCAGCGCCCACATCTTCAGCTGACGGCACCGTCGACTACGACCGGGAGGCGTGATGGCTCACCACGAGATCACCTTCCCCACCGACGAGGCGGCCGTCCGCGAGCTCCGCGCGGGCGACACCGTCACCATCCAGGGCCACATCATCGGCATCCGCGACGCCACCCAGATCCGCATCTTCGACAAGGGCGTCGCGCCGCCGATGTCGCTCGAGCGGCGCGGCGCTGCTGCACACCGCGCCCAACGTGCGCAAGCTGGGCGAAGGCCGCTACGAGCCGATGTGCATCGGCACCACCACCAGCGCCCGCATGAGCCGCTTCACCGAAGGGCTGGTGCGCGACCACGACGCCCGCGCCATCATCGGCAAGGGCGGGCTGCTGCCCGAGGCGCTGGTGCCGCTGCGCGCGCACGGCGGCGTCTACCTGGCGATCGTCGGCGGCGCGGCCGCGCTCGAGACCACCCAGATCGAGGAGATCGAGCAGGTCGAGTGGGAGGACCTGATGCCGGAGTGCCTGTGGAAGTTCCGGGTGCGCGACTTCGGCCCGCTGATCGTGGGCATGGACACGCACGGCGAATCGCTCTACGAGAACGTCCAGGTCGAGGCGCGAAAGCGGCTCGAGGAAACCATCTACTCGAGGTTGTAAGCCATGGTCGAAGAGTTCCTGGGTATCCCGATGCGCCCGTCCAAGCCGCGCGAGCGCGGGCTCACCCACGTCATCGACAAGGGCATGACGCTGGCCGAGGTGGACGGCATGTTCGAGACCGCCGGCGAGTATGTGGACATCGTCAAGCTGGGCTGGGGCACGTCGTACGTGACCCAGAACCTGGCCGACAAGGTCAAGCTCTACCAGTCGTACGAGCACGCCGGTGATGTGCGGCGGCACCCTGCTCGAGGCGGCGGTCGCGCGCAGCCGCGTGGACGAGTTCAGGCGCTGGAGCAGCGGCCACGGCTTCACCCACGTCGAGGTGTCCGACGGCACCCTGCGGATGGAGCGCGAGAGCAAGCAGGAGCTGATCAGCTGCCCTGGCCGAGGAGTTCGTGGTGCTGTCCGAGGTCGGCTCCAAGGACCAGGACTCGATCTTCGCGCCCTACCAGTGGGTGGCCTGGATCCGCGAGGAGCTCGAGGCCGGCGCCTGGAAGGTGATCACCGAGGCCCGCGAGACCGGCACCGCCGGCATCTTCCGCGGCACCGGCGAGGTGCGCAGCGGCCTGATCGACGAGATCGTGCACGAGATCCCGGTCGACAGCCTGCTGTTCGAGGCGCCCCAGAAGGAGCAGCAGGCCTGGTTCATCCGCCACCTCGGCCCCGAGTGCAACCTCGGCAACATCCCGCCCGACGAGGTGATCCCGCTGGAGACGCTGCGGCTGGGCCTGCGCTCCGACACGCTGCCCGACCTGCTGCTGCGGGACATCCCCACCGCCACATGAGCACCACCCTTCCCATCAGCCCGGCCGAGGCCGCCGCGCCTGGCCGACGATCTCGAGGCGCGAGCGCCGAGGACGTGCTGCGCGTGGCCGTGGAGCTGTTCCACCCGCGGCTGGTGCTGACCTGCTCGTGGCAGAAGCAGAGCTCGGTGCTGGTGCACATGCTGTCGCGAGATCCAGCCCGACGTGCGGGTGGTCGAGTTCGACACCGGCCTCCTGTTCCGCGAGACCTACGAGACCCGCCAGAAGCTGATCGAGCGCTACCCGGTGCGGTTCGAGCGGATCGAGCCGGAGCTGCCGGTCGAGGGGCAGGCGGCCAGCACGGGACTCGGCTGTGGGAGCGCGAGCCCGACGCGCTGCTGCGCGATGCGCAAGGTGGCGCCGCTGCGCCAGGCGCTGGAGGGAATGGACGCCTGGATCACGGGAATTCGCCGCGACCAGTCGACAACGCAGGGAGAACGCACGCAAAATCGAGATTGATGAGCGCCGCGGCGTGGTAAAGGTGCAGCCGCTGGCCGACTGGACCAACCGCGACGTGTGGCGCTACATCTGGAGGCACGGCATCCCGTACAACCCGCTGCACGACCACGGATACCCGTCGATCGGCTGCGTCCCCTGCACCGCACTCGGTGGAGGGCGGCGACGACGAACGCACGGGCCGCTGGAAGGGCACCGGCAAGGTCGAGTGCGGCCTCCACGGCGACTGAGCGGCTACAACGCAAGTCAGACGAACACCACGAAAGGAACGATCACTCGTGCGGAATGAAACCACTGGATTCACCCTCTGGTTCACCGGATTGTCCGGTGCCGGAAAGAGCACCATCGCCGAGATCGTCGGCCCGGAGCTGGAGCGGCGCGGCATCCTGGTCGACCACCTCGACGGCGACGTCGTCCGCACCAACCTCAGCAAGGGCCTCGGCTTCTCGCGGGAGGACCGCGACGCCAACATCCTGCGCATCGGCTTCGTCGCCAAGCTGCTGACCCGGCACGGTGCCGGCGTGATCGTGGCGGCCATCTCGCCCTACGCCGAGACCCGCGACGCCGTGCGCGAGATGATCGGCGACCGGTTCGTCGAGGTGTTCGTGGCGACCTCGCTCGACGAGTGCGCCCGCCGCGACGTGAAGGGCCTGTACGCGAAGGCCTTCTCCGGCGAGATCAAGGAGTTCACGGGCGTCTCCGATCCCTACGAGGCTCCCGAGCACGCCGAGATCGTGGTCGAGACCGAGGGCCGCTCGCCCGAGCAGTCGGCGCAGCACGTGATCACGCAGCTCGAGCAGCTCGGCTTCATCGCAGCGCGAGAAAGAGGAGGCCGTCGCCTGATGCCGGAGGCGACCGCATCGACGAAGTCGAACGTGATCGCGCCGCACGGCGGCGAGCTGATCGACCGCACCGTCAGCGGTGACGAGGCCGCGGCGCTGGCGGCCGAGGCCGGGTCGCTGCCGCGGGTGCGGATGAGCGACAAGCAGACGGCCGACCTGGACATGATCGCCTCGGGGGCGCTGTCGCCGCTGACCGGGTTCATGACCCGGGCCGACTACGACGCCTCGGTCGAGGACATGCACCTCGCAAACGGGCTGCCGTGGGCGATGCCGGTGACGCTGTCGGTGTCGGACGCGCCCGGACGCCGACCGGCTTGCGCTGGAGAGCGCCGACGGCGAGCTGCTGGCGGTGCTGGACGTGGAGGAGGTGTTCAGCGTCGACCGCGAGAACGAGGCGGCCAAGACGTACCGCACCACCGAGCAGGAGCATCCGGGCGTCGCGCAGATCTACGCCGAGGGCCCGACCCTGGTGGGCGGCCCGGTGACGGTCTTCAAGCGGCCCGACCCGGCCTTCCCCGCGTACCACCTCGATCCGAAGGACACCCGCGCGGCCTTTGCCGAGCGGGGCTGGAGCCGCGTGGTCGGCTTCCAGACGCGGAACCCGGTGCACCGCGCGCACGAGTACATCCAGAAGTGCGCGCTGGAGACCGTGGACGGGCTGCTGCTGCACCCCCTGGTCGGCAAGACCAAGGGCGACGACATCCCGGCCGACGTGCGCATGCAGTGCTACGAGACGCTGCTGGAGGGCTATTACCCGGCCGACCGCACCGTGCTCGGCGTGTTCCCCGCGGCGATGCGCTACGCCGGGCCCCGCGAGGCCGTGTGGCACGCCCTGTGCCGCAAGAACTACGGCTGCTCGCACTTCATCGTCGGCCGCGACCACGCCGGCGTGGGCAGCTACTACGGCACCTACGACGCGCACCACATCTTCGATGAGTTCCAGCCGCACGAGCTGGACATCGAGCCGATGTTCTTCGACCACACGTTCTTCTGCAAGACCTGCGGGAACATGGCCTCCAACAAGACCTGCCCGCACCCCTCCGACCACCACGTGTTCCTTTCGGGCACGAAGGTGCGCGAGATGCTCGGCAACGGCGAGGTGCCGCCGGTCGAGTTCACGCGTCCCGAGGTGGCCGAGGTGCTGATCGCCGCATACCGCGGCCAGTAGCCCGATCTGACCAGCGAGGGCCGGGCGCCGCGAGGCTCCCGGCCCTCGCTTGCGATGTTCGCCAGCCGACTTGGTCAGGGCACCAGATGGGAGGTTGCGGCCCTCCCGCGTGCAAATCCTCTGGTAGCGGACTTGCATTCCCCACTAAACCGCTTAGACTTGTGGAACTACTGAACAACGGTCACCAACACGGGGGCACAAGCAGATGGACATCAACACCGGAATGATCGCAGCGGGGCTCGCCGTCGGCATCCTGGTCGGGGCCACGGGCATGGGCGCCGGATCGCTGATGACGCCGATCCTGATCACCGTGTTCGGCATCCCGCCGACGACCGCCGTCGGCAGCGACCTGATCTACGCCGCGATCACGAAGACGTTCGGAGCCGCCCGCCACCACCAGCTCAAGAACGTGAACACCGAGCTGGGCCTGTGGATGGGCGCCGGCAGCGTTCCGGCCGCCATCCTGGGCGTGTTCACTCTCTACGAGATCTTCCCCCGCATCGGCATCGACGTGAACAGCGTGCTGCTGAACCTGATCGGCATCGTGCTGGTGATCGTCGGCATCACGGTGGCCGCCCGCACGTTCCTCACGATCCCGCGGCTGTGGAGCTCCGACAACCTGCCCACCGACGGCCCGCTGGACACCTGGCACAAGGTGCTGGCTGTCATCATCGGCGTCGTGTTCGGCTTCATCCTGGGCCTGACCTCGGTCGGCTCGGGCGTGTTCTTCGGCCTCACCCTGGTGACGCTGTTCCCGCTGGCCGCCCGCCGCGTCGTCGGCACCGACCTGTTCCACGCGATGCTGGTGACGGTCGCGGCCGGCCTGGCCACGCTGGTCTGGGGCACCCCCAACTTCAGCGTCGTCGGCTCGATCCTGATCGGCTCGATCCCCGGCATCCTGATCGGCTCGCACTTCACCAACCGCGCCCCCGAGCGGATGCTGCGCGGCGCGATCGCGGTGGTGCTGGCCGCCTCCGGCCTGAAGACGCTGGACGCCGCCCCGTACTGGTACGTGATCGGCGCCGCGGTGATCCTGGTCGTGGCCGCTGTCTACCTGGCCAAGGGCGTCAAGGCTCCCGAGCCGGCCCCCGCACCGGCCCCGGCTGAGCTGCAGCAGACGTAACGAACGCTGCAGCGGCTCACGGTGCGACCCCAGATGGCTGGTCGGTATCTCCGTGATGTCCTGGACGACGAGAACCGAGTCTCGCAAGGATCGAGGGAGCGTCAATACCGGGTCGTTTTGGCGCGACCGCGGACACAGCGAGACGACCGTTCGCAGCTGTAGCCACCCCGGCCACCGCTGAAGTCAGACCGATCGCAGCGGCCAGGCTCACGTGAGATATCGACCAGCCATCTAGAATCCGCGCGCACCGTGAGCCACCGCGCCGCCGCCGCCATCCCCCTGATCCTGATCGCCCTGTGCGCCGCGGCGTTTCTGCGCGCTGAGCAGCTGAAGCTGCACCACTCTGCGGTCGGGCATCCCCACGTGCGGCAGGCGTTCTCCCCCGGCTGCGCCGATCCCGGCTGCCTGCCTGCCGCCAAGCTCCGCTTCACCCTGCGAAAGCCCCAGGCCCTGGATCTGGCGATCGTTGACGCCAGCGGCAACGTCACCAAGACGCTCGCCCGCGGCCGCAGCTACCGGAAAGGCCCCGTGGTGCTCCACTGGGACGGCACCACCGACGCCGGCGGGCAGGCCCCGGACGGCCGCTACCGGCTGCGCGTGACGCTCGCGGACGGCCGTGAGGTGACAATCCCCGACGCGATCATCGTCGACACGGTGCCGCCCAGGATGCGGATCGACCAGGTGCGCAGGGGCCGTGTGGCGCTGGCCGTCCACTACACGCGTTCGCCCGGGAACGGGTACGCGTTGATGATCGTGCACCAGGGCAGCCGCGTCGTCCTGCAGAAGCGCGTGGTCCCGCACGTCGCGCACCTGGCGTACGGCAAGGTCGCTCCCGGCCGCTACCGGATCGAGATGGTGGCGGTCGACCAGGCCGGCAACCGCACCCCAAACCCGCCCTCCTTCCCGGTGACGATCCCGTGAGCGGCATCGCGCTGGGCGCGATCATCGCGGCGGCCGGGCTCGCCCTGCAGCTCTGCTGCTGCGGGCGCAGCCTGCGAACGGCCGGGTTCGCGGCCTACGCCGCGGGCGTGCTGATCCTGGCAGGCGATCTGCTGCACTCGCCGATCTCCACCCTGCGGACCGACGCGGGGCGGCGGCCGGCGCTGGCGGCCGCCGGCCTGCTGGTGGGGCTGGCCGCAATCGCAGTCGCGGCCGTGATCGCCCACCGCAAGCCGACGCTGGCGCTGATGGCGGTGGTGGCGGCGGCGCCGGGCCGGATCCCGCTGCACGCGGGCGGGCAGCAGGCCAACCTGCTGGTGCCGCTCTACGGCGTCCTGATCGCAATCGCGCTCGCCCACGCCTATACGCTCGCCCTCGGCCGCGAGCAGCGCCCGCAGATGGGCCTGGTGGGCTGGACGATGGCGGCGCTGATCGGCTGGAGCGCGATCTCGCTGATGTGGAGCGCCGACTCCCACCAGGGCGGCGTGCAGATGCTGTTCTTCTATCTGCCGTTCGGCTACCTGGCGACCCGGATCGTGGCGCTGCGCCCAACCCTCCGCCAGCTACGCCTGATGCTCTACACGGACCTGGCGCTGGCGCTGGTGTTCGCGGCTGTGGCGTTCTGGCAGTACGAGAGCCGCCACCTGTTCTGGAACCAGAAGATCATCGTCAGCAACCAGTACTCCTCGTTCTTCCGGGTCAACTCGCTGTTCTACGACGCCAGCGTGTACGGCCGCTTCATGGCAGTCACGATCGTGCTGCTGGCGGCGCTGGCGGTCTACCGCCGGGCGACGCCGCAGCTGCTCGGGCTGATGGCGCTGCTGTTCCTGGCCCAGTATCTGTCCTACTCCCAGTCCAGCCTGATGGCGCTGGCGGCCGGCTCCTTGCTGATCGGCGCCACCATCTGGCCGCGGCGGCTGCTGGTGGGCCTGGCCGTCGCGGTGGTGCTGGTCGGGGTGGCCGGGCTGCTGGTCTCGTCGCACGGCAGCTCCACCAAGCAGGTGACGAGCGGCCGCTCGGTGCTGCTCTCCGACGGGTGGCACGTGATCAAGCACCATCCGATCGGCGGCGCCGGGCTGGGCGGCTTCGCCCGCGCAGCCCTGGCCGGCAGCGCCCACCCGAACCGCACGCGCTCGGCCGCCTCGCACACGACGCCGGTGACCGTGCTGGCCGAGTTGGGCCCGCTGGGGCTGGCCGCCTACCTGGCGCTGATCGGCTCGATCGCCTGGGCGGCGTTCCGCTCCGGCCCGGAGCGGCTGCTGCGGTTCGGCATGGCCGGCGGGCTGGCCGCTGTGCTGACCAGCTCGCTCTTTTACAATGCGTACTTCGAGGATCCCGCGTCGTGGATCCTGACCGCTTTGATCGTCTCCGTGGCAGCGCTGCCCAACATCCGCATCCGTCAGGCCCGCGCGTGATCGCAGCCGGACGCCGCGCGCTGGTGCTGGCGCCACATACCGATGACGGCGAGTTCGGCTGCGGCGGCACCATCGCGCGCCTGGTCGAGGCCGGCGCCGAGGTGCACTACCACGCCTTCTCGTCGGCGTCGCGCTCGCTGCCCGAGGGCTTCCCCGCCGACACGCTGGTGCACGAGGCCCGCGCCGCCACCACCGCCCTGGGCATCGACCCGGAGCGCGTCTCGATCCACGACTTCGACGTGCGCACCTTCCCCACCGTGCGCCAGGAGATCCTCGAGATCCTGGTGGCCGCGAACGCCGAGATCGCCCCGGACATGGTGCTGATGCCCTCGCTGGGTGACATCCACCAGGACCACGAGACGATCGCGCGCGAGGGCATGCGCGCCTTCAAGCGCACCACGCTGCTCGGCTACGAGATCCCGTGGAACTGCTTCGCCTTCCGCCGGGACGCCTACGTGGCTCTGGAGCCGCGGCACCTGGACGCGAAGGTGACGGCGCTCGGCCACTACCGCAGCCAGCAGCACCGCAACTACGCGAACGAGGAGTACATCCGCAACCTGGCCCGCACCCACGGGATCGAGAGCGGCCGCGAGCTGGCCGAGGTGTTCGAGGTCTACCGCTGGATCCTGTGAGCGATCCGCTCACGATCCTGGTCACGGCCAGCGGCGCGCCCGGCTCACCGCGGCTGCTGCGGGCGCTGCGGGAGGCGGACGGGCGGCCGGTGCGGCTGGTCGGCGTGGACATGCGCGACGAGTCGGCCGGACGCTTCCTGTGCGACCGCTTCCGGCGGGTGCCGCCGGGGTCGCACCCGGGGTACCTGGAGGCATTGCTGGAGGTGGCCGAGCAGGAGCACGTCGATGTGGTGTTCCCGCAGTCCTCGGCCGAGGTGGGCGCGATCGCGGCCGGCGCCGAGCGCTTCGGCGTTCCGGTGCTGGTGTCGGGCCGCGGACGCGATCGAGCGGGCCAGCGCCAAGTCGGAGACGGTGCGTCTGGCGGAGCGGCTGGGCATCCCCCAGCCGCGCACGATCGCGGCCGCCGATGCCGACGGTTTCCGGGCGGCGGCGGCCGAGCTCGGCTACCCGGGCCGCGACGTCTGCATGAAGCCGCTCGAGGCCAAGGGCTCGCGCGGCTTCCGGGTGCTGTCGGCAGGCGCCGACCGGCGCGAACAGCTGCTGGGCGCGCGGCCGGGCACCCTGCTGCCCCTGTCCCTCGCGGATGCCGTCGAGATCCTGGACGGCGGCGAGGGGTTCCCCGAGATGCTGGTGATGGAGCTGGTCGAGGGCGAGGAGCTGGCGGTGGACGCGCTCTGCCGGAACGGCCGCACGCTGGTCGCAAGCGCGAAGACGCGCGAGGCGTTCCGGGCCGGGCTGGCCATGGAGTTCCGGATCATCGACCGGCCCGACCTGCTCGAGCACTCGCGCCGGCTGATCGAGGCGCTTCGGCTGGACTGGATCGTGAACGTCCAGTTCCTCGGCGACCGCCTGCTCGAGATCAACCCGCGCATCTCGACCCTGGTCTACCAGCCCGACCTGAACCTGCCCTGGCTGGCCGTGCGGCTGGCGCTGGGCGAGATCGATGCGGACGCGGTGGCGGCGCTGGACGGACGCACCACGGATCGGGCGGCGGGTCACCCGCTACTACGACCAGGTCGAGTACCTAGGACCCGCGAGGTCCCTGCACCACGGGATCGGCTCGCGCACGTGGCCGCGCCAGACCCGCACGCCCTCGGCGCGCAGCAGCTCCGCCTGCTCCCGCTCCCAGCCGGGCGCCAGCCGGCCGCCGGACGTGACCACACGGTGAGCCGGCACACCGTCCGGCGACCGCGCCATCGCCCCGCCCACGGCCCTGGCGGCCTCCGGCTTCCCCAGCCAGGCGGCGATCCGGCCGTAGCTGGCGACCGTCCCGGCCGGCACCCGGCGCACCATCTCGGCCACCGACCGCTCGAACGCGCTGGTCTCGGCCACGATCCGGAATCCGGGCGGGATGTTCATCGCGGCGATCCTAGAGGGGGCGACCCTAGACTGCCCGGTGATGCGAGTCCTGATCGTCGCCTTCTACTTCCCGCCGGCCGGAGGCGGAGGCGTGCAGCGGACGCTCAAGTTCTGCAAGTTCCTGCCGGAGCACGGCGTCGAGGTGCACGTGCTGACCCCGCACGACCCCAAATGGTTCGCCCGCGACGAGCACCTGCTGGAGGCGATCCCGGCCACGACGACCGTGCACCGCTGCCGGTTCCTGGGCCCGCGCTCGACCTCGCATGCGGACGCGCTCGAGGGCCGCTCCCGGCTCGGCCGGCTCGGCACCGAGGCCCGCTTCATGTACCAGCGGGCGCTGATCCCCGACAAGGCGACGCCGTGGCTGGCGACCGCTGTCCCTGCCGGCATCGGAGTGGTGCGCAGGCACGACATCGATGTGATCATGTCGACATCGCCGCCCAGCTCCACCCATCTGGTGGCCGAGGCGATCGCGACCGCGACGCGCCGGCCGTTCGTGGCCGACTTCCGTGACTCCTGGCTGGACAACCCGCACCGGCGCTACGACAAGGCCGGCGTGCGCGCCAAGCGGGCGGTGGTGTCGCGGATGGCCGCATCCGTGGGACGGCGCGCGACGGCGCTGACGGCGGCGACCGGCTCGATCGCCCAGGAGATCGGCCACCTGCACCCGGACGCGGCGCACAAGACCACCGTGATCGAGAACGGCGCCGACTTCGACGACTTCGAGCAGCTCTGCCTACCGGCGCAACGACCGCTTCACGATCGTGCACGCGGGCTCGTTCTTCGGCCAGCGCTCGCCACGGCCGTTCCTGCAGGCGCTGGCCGGGCTGCTCGACCGCCGCTCCGATCTGGCGGGCCTCGTCCTCGGCGCGCTTCATCGGCGAGCTGCGGGGCGAGGACCGCACGTTCGCACACGGCCTCGGCATCGACGGCGCATGGCGCGAGGAGGGCTTCCTGCCGTACAGCGAGTCGATCCGGGCACAGCGGGCGGCGGACGCGCTGCTGCTGCTGATACCGCACGCTGGCGGCCGCGGCGACACGGTGCTCTCGGGCAAGGTGTTCGAGTACGTGGCCGCGCGCCGCCCGATGCTGGCGGCGGTGCCCCCCAGCGGCGCAGCGGCCAACCTGATCCGCTCCGTCGGCGCCGGCAGCGTGGTCGACTCCGACGACGTGGTCGCGATCTCGGCGGCGCTGGAGCAGATGGTGGACGGCTGGCAGAACGGCGGCCTGGCGGACGTCGAGCAGCCCGACGAGGTGCGCGACCGGCTGTCGCGCGCCGGGCGGGCCGGCGAGCTGGCCGCGGTGCTGCGACGGGTGGCGGGATGAGCACCCGCTGGCTCGACCGCCTGCTGATGGCGACGCTGTTCGTCCAGACGATGGCGAAGATCCAGTGGCAGGGCGGCGGCCTCGACCTGACCATCACCAACATCACCTGCCTGGCCTTCATCGGCGCCTTCCTGCTGGACAGGCTGCGTGCTCGCGACAGCGCGATGCCGCGGGTCTGCATCACGCTGAGCGGCTTCATGCTGGTCTTCCTGGCCGTCTACCTGGCCGGCTACTTCGACCTGCAGACGCGGCAGGGCCTGTCCTTCTGGGCGAAGGGCGTGACCACCTGGGTGATCCACTTCGGCTTCCTGGTCGTGGCCACGGCCTACATCCTGCGCCGCGGAGCGGAGCTGTTCGACCGGTCGCTGCGCTGGTTCCTGATCGGCCTGGTGGCGAACGCGGCCTACGGGCTGGTGCAGCTGGTGCTGGTGGTCGGCGCCGGCATCAACCTCGACCAGCTGGTGGTGGCACCGCTGACCGCCGGCCAGGGCAAGGCCAACGGCATCAACGTCTACGGCGTGGTCGGCGGCAGCCAGAGCATCTACCGGATCAACGCGCTGACGGGCGATCCCAATCACCTGGGCGTGATGCTGTGCGTGCCGCTGCTGGTGCTGCTGCCGCGCTATCTGGCCGACCGGCGCGGCCAGCGACGTCTGGGGCTGCTGCTGGTGTTCCTGCTGACGGTGCAGGCGCTGACGCTGTCCCGCAGCGCCGCGCTGGGCGACATCGTCGGCCTGCTGGTGCTGGCGCCGACGATCCTGCCGCGCCTGCCGCGGCCGCGCACGCTGCTGCTGGCGCTGGGCGTGCCGATCGCCGCGCTGCTGCTGCTGTACGCGAGCTCGAGCTTCGTCCGCACCGTGATCAGCTCGCGGACGAACGTGAACGGCAGCGGCGTGAAGACGCACTTCGAGTTCTACTCGCTGGTCGGCCCGGCGCTCGACCCGCACCCGCTGTTCGGAATGGGCTACAACACGTTCGCGGTCTTCTACCAGTTCCTGACGGGCAAGTCGGACTTCGGCCCGCACAGCTTCTGGGTGGCAACGCTGGTCGAGACCGGGGTCGTGGGGTTGGCGGTGTACCTCGGCTTCTTCGCCTGGGTGACGGCCTGCGCGCTTGCCATGCGACACGCCGCCGACCCCGACCGCAGGCTGTTGGCCAACGGTCTGGTGGCCGCCCTGGCCGCCACCGTGGCCGCGAACTTCTTCTACCTGACGATGGGCTTCGACTACTTCTACGTGGTGCTGCTGCTGGTGGTCGCTGGCTACGCCCTGTTCGCGCCGGCACGGGTGGCCGTCTCCCGGACGGCCGTATCGCCGGCGCGGGCTCGCTAGTACCAGCCCTAGGACGGCCTCGGCACGCTGTAGATCTCCCAGCCGCGGCCCTTGCCGGGCACGTGCAGCCGTTGCTCCAGCAGCGGATCCTGGTCGAGCTGCGTGACCAGCCCTGGGTGATCGGCCGGAATCACCAGGAGCGGTGACCCCGTACTTGCGGATGATCGCCTCGCGCTCGGCCTCGGAGCTGCTCGGCTTGAGGAACGTGATCACGTCCTGCCGGCGCTGCTCCGGCAGGCTGGCCGGCTCTGCGCGCGTGCGCACCTCGGGCACCGCGACCACATAGGCGTTGGTGTAGGCACCCAGCCGGTAGGAGCGCAGCTGGTCGGACAGCACCACCGGCATCGAGCCGCCGTGCTGGTTCACCCAGTTCACGATCGCGGGCGGCAGGGTGGTCCGCTGCACCCGCGGGTGGCCGTGCACGACGTTCGACACGACCGTGCGCAGCGACGACGGGTCGCTCAGCATCACGGCCGCCAGCGCCACCGCGAGGGTCGGCAGCACCGCCGCCCGCATCGGCGGGGCCGGCAGAGCGCGCAGCCGGCGCACCGCGTACCAGGCCGCGCCGACGAGCGCCGCGATCGCGATCGGCGTGGTCGGGAAGCTGGGGGCGAAGTCCCACAGCGACTGCACCCGTTTCGGCCCGATCGCGGCCGCGGCGCCCAGCAGCACCAGCGCCGGCAGGATCCAGCGCCGGTCGGCATGCATCACGACCAGGGCTGCCACCACGGCCGTCACCAGCTCCCAGGGGACGGCGGTACCGAAGCGGTGGGTCTGGCCGATGCCGAGCGTCGCATTCAGCAGCAGCACCGGCCCCGGCGCGGCCACCAGCACCAGCACGCCCGACATGACGGCCGACGGGTAGGCGAGCGACGGCGCGCGCCAGATCAGCAGCGGCACCAGCGCCAGCAACGCGATCAGGAAGCCGGGCTGGTGGGCGAGGATGCTCTCGGCATTGAGCGCCAGGGCGTGCCCGTGCACCAGCACGAACACGTCGGAGGTGGCGTGCTGGTAGGGCCCGGCCCGGATCACCGGCTTCGGGTACCCGTGCAGCGCCACCAGCCAGACGAATCCGAAGACGGCCGCGGTGACCGCTCCGGCCAGCACCACGGACAGCACGCATCGGCGCGCGTAGGCGACGACTCCCACCAGCAGCGCCACGCAGCGGTACCCCGTAGCTGACGTGCACGAGCGAAACCGAGAGCGCCGTCGCCGCCAGCAGGGCGGTCAGCCGGCGATCGCCGGGCGTGCGCAGCAGCTCGGTGATCGCGAGCACGCCGACCGGCATCAGCACCAGGAACGTGAACGGCCCCGGCCAGCTGGCCATGCCCAGGTTCGGGTGGGAGCTGACCATCCACGTCCACAGCACCAGCGCCAGCGCGGAGGTGCCGACGGCGGTGCCGCCGACGGCGCGGCCGGCCGCGAACGTGGTGAACACCACCAGGATCACGGCCGCCGGAACCAGGTCGGGAAAGCCGGCCGTGGGATTGATGCCGGCGACTCGCAGGGCTGCCGCCTCCACGGCGTGCAGCAGCGGGAACACGTAGCCGGCGTGGGGCTTGCCGTTGGCCAGCTCGCTGACGGAGTCCAGCGACAGCTGCGGCACGGCCAGGATCTTGCGAACACGCGCCAGGTGGAACACCGCGTCTCCGGCCAGCGACTCCTGCCACTGCACCGAGATCAGGGCCGCGACTGGAACGGCGATCGCGAGCACCAGCCGGTCCGGTGCGCGGATGCCCTGCGGCCGCGGGTCGCTCACCGCCAGCAGCACGATCGTCTGCAGGGCCACGATCGCCAGCACCATGTCGAAGGTGAGCCCGACCGCGAAGCCGAGCGCCAACGCGGGCGTCCAGGCAGCCATGCCGGCCACCGGCACGGCGCCCAGCATGCCGACCGTGTCCAGACGCCGGGACAGCCCCACGGCGCAGGCCAGCGCCCAGCCCGGCAGCACCAGCGTCGTCGCCACGGCCAGCACCAGCGCCGGCTGGGATGGGAGCACGGCACCTGCCGCTCGCGTGACCGCGGCCGCGACCACCACCACCAGCACTGCCCGCACGACGGCGGCAAGGTCCCTTGGCAGCACCGCGCAACTCTACCGCGGCCTGCGGCCGGGCCTGCGGGGTACGTCAATGTGCCACTGCTACCATCGGACCCACCTTGCTGAGGCGCCACAGGAAGCTCCTGATCCTGGCCGCCGCTCTCCTGCTGCTGCTGTGCGGTGGTGCGACGGCCGCCTACGTGATCGCAACACGACCCGTCGCGGACGTCCACAACGGACTCAGCGAGCCGTTCACCAGCGCCGCGGAGCCGACCTCGTCGGCGCCCCCGGCGAGCGGCGGCAAGAAGCAGCCCGACTACGGCGCGCCCTGGCCGATGTACGGGCGCAACGCGTCCCATAACCGCGACGCCTCCGACATGACGGGGGTGGCACCGCCCTACACGAGGGTCTGGAAGAAGCCCGGCCACGGCATCCTCGAGTACCCGCCGTCGTATGTGGACGGCGTGCTCTACCTGGCCGCCGACTCGGGCTGGGTGGGCGCCTACCACGCCCAGAGCGGCAAGCTGATCTGGTCTAAGCGGTTCACCAAGGTGCTGAACCAGCCCGCCTACTACCGCGGCCGCGTCTACTTCGGGTCATACGATCGCAACATCTACGCGCTGGACGCGGCCACCGGCAAGGTGGTCTGGAAGCGCAACATCGGCGAGCAGATGGAGTCACCGCCGACGCTCGCGGCAGGGCGGCTGTACATGGGCGGCCTGGACGGCAGCGTGCGCGCGCTGGACGCCCGCACCGGACGGGTGCTCTGGACGTACCACACGTCCGGCGCGGTCAAGGGCGCGATCGCGGTGTCGGGTGGGCGCCTGTTCTTCGGCGACTACGCGGGCGTCATGTACAGCCTGCGTGCCGGCAACGGCGGCCTGATCTGGCGCACGGCCAGCAACGGGCTGTCTTCGGGCCTGCGGTCGGGCACGTTCTACTCGACCGCGAACGTGCGCTACGGCCGCGTCTACATCGGGAACACCGACGGGAAGCTGTACTCGTTCGTGGCCTCGAACGGCCGCATCGCCTGGACGCATACGATCGACGGCTGGGTCTACGGCAGCCCGGCGGTGTGGAACGGGATGGTGTTCGACACCGGCTACGACGGCAACTTCCAGGCGATGGACGCGCGCACCGGGGCGGTGCGCTGGAGCACGCGGCTGCCGTACATCACGACGTCGTCGCCGACCGTGATCGGCCGCTACCTGTACGTGGCATCGCACGGCGCCAGCGGCAAGAGCGGCAACCTTTGGGCGCTCGACCCGCGCACCGGTCGCAAGGTCTGGCACTTCCCCGACGGCTGGTACTCGACAGTCGCGACCGCCGGGCCAAAGCAGCTGGTCGTGACCGGCCCGCGCCACCTGTACCTGCTGCGTTCGCGATAGGTTTTGGGCGTGCGGCCCTTCTTCATCGTCGGCTGTGACCGGTCCGGCACGACCATGCTGCGGCTGATCCTGGACCGCAGCGACGACGTCGCGATCCCGACCGAGTCGATGTTCATCGCCGACATGGCCGCCATCCGATCACGGTTCGGCGACCTGGCCAGCGACGAGCAGTTCGACCGGCTGGCGGAGGCAGTATGGCGACATCCGAAGGTGCGGGAGTGGCGGCTGGAGGGAGCGCCGCCGCCGCGAGACGGGCCGCAGCGGCGGTGCTGCCTACCGAGCCGCGCTGGAGGCGCCCTACCTGGCCTACGCGACGCAGCACGGGAAGCCCGGATGGGGCGACAAGACGCCGTACTACATCGGCCACATCGACGAGCTGCGCCGGGTGTTTCCGGAGGCGCGGATCGTGAACCTGGTGCGCGACGGCCGGGACGTGGCGCTGTCGCTGCTGCGGGTGCCGTTCGGCCCTGCCAACGTGTGGGCGGCGGCGCGCCAGTGGCGGGACGCGGTCGACGCCGGGGAGCGGGCCGGCGAGCGGCTGGGCGTCGACCTGCTGACGGTGCGCTACGAGCATCTGGTGGCCGCCCCGGAGACGGCGATTCCAGCCGTGTGCGAGTTCCTGGAGATCGGCTACCGGCCCGAGATGCTGGCGATCGAGGAGTCGCCGCCGGAGCTGATCGCGGCCGGACAGGAAGCATGGTTCCGCGAGCTCTACGGCGGCATCAGCGCCAACTCGGTGGGCAAGTGGCGGAGGCAGATGTCACGCTCCGACATCGCGCTGTTCGAGTCGATCGCAGGCGCCGAGCTCGAGCGCCACGGGTATCAGACCGGCCTGGGCAGCAGGCCGCCACACGTCCCCGCGGCCGCCTACCTGGCGCACAACTGGTCGGTGAAGCTGTGGCACTTCACGGTGCTGCACGTGTGGCGCGAGCGCGGGCGCGAGGTGCCCTACCTGGTGCGACGGAGGCTGTCTAAGTGATGCGGGAGCCGGCCGCCTTGTCCCAGGTGGCGGGGACGCCGCGGCGCAGGTAGCCGGTCAGCGCGATCACCGTGGCCAGGGTCACCAGCAGGTAGTAGTGCAGCACCCGCAGCGGGCGGAAACGGCCGCCGGTGACGATCGACAGCGCGGCCATCGCCAGCCCGGCCAACTGCAGCGCCAACACGGCCGCATAGATCCATCCCTGCGTGGCCAGCAGCGCACTTGTGACCAGCAGCACGATGTGCAGCGGCCCGCTCCAGTAGCGCAGCAGGCGGTGCGAGACGAGCTCGATCCAGTAGGTCAGCCCCAGCCTGCGCAGGCCGAACATGTGCCCGCGGAACAGCATCAGCCAGGCGTGCTCGAACATGCGCACCTTGCGGCGGAACTCGTCCTCGATGTCGGTGGTCATGCTCTCGACGCCGCGCGCGCAGGGCTCGTAGACGGCCCGGTAGCCGTTCTGCACCATCAGGTACGGGAAGGACATGTCGTGGCCGAAGCGGGGGTCGACCTCGCGGTAGGCCTCACGGCGGACGGCGTAGATGGCGCCGTTTGAGCCGGTGATCGAGTGCAGCCGCGACTCTCGCTCGCGCAGCCACATCTCGTAGCGCCAGTAGAGGCCCTCCTGGTTGGTGCCGCCCTCCGGGTTGACCAGGCGCACGAAGCCGCAGACCATCCCCACGCGCGGGTCGGCGAACGGCTTCACGATCTCGAGCAGGGCGTCGGCGTCCCAGCGGACGTTGGCGTCGCCAAAGGCCACCACCTCGCCGGTGGTCTCGCGCACGGCCCGATCCTGGGCGGCGACCTTGCCGCCGCGGTCGCAGACCAGCAGGCGCACGCCGCGGTCGGCGTAGCGGCGGACGATCTCGTGGGTGGCGTCGGTGGAGGCGTCGGAGGTGACGAGGATCTCGAGCCGGTCGCGCGGGTAGTCGAGCTGAAGGGCGTTCTCGAGCTTGGCCTCGATCACGTCCTGCTCGTTGTAAGCGGGGATGATCAGGCTGACCGTGGGCAGCACGTCGGCCTTGGCCACCGGCCAGGGACGCAGGCGCGACCAGGCGGCCACAAACAGCGGGTAGCCGAGGTGCGTCCAGACCAGCGCAGCCAGCGAGGCCCAGAACAGGATCTGGAGCAGGAGGATCACGGACGAATCATAGGATCAGCCGTCCGCGGCGACCGCCGCAGGCCGGCGGTAGGCGGGGAAGTACGCCTCGGCGGGATCGGCGCCGGCCCGCTCGGAGAGGCGGCGGTAGGCAGCCTGGTCGTGGATCGCCGAGCCCACGTAGTAGGGGGCGCGGCCGGGGCCGAATGAGCACTTGAAGTCATGCAGGGCGTCGCCCTCGCGCAGGCCGCCGCCCAGGTTCAGGACGGCAAGGCCGCTGTTGCGGGCGATCCGCATGGCCTCGTAGATGACGAGGTTGGTGGCGGCGCTGCGGCGGCCCTCGTCGGTGGAGGCCGACAGGAAGTAGTGCATGGCGCCTGCGCCGCACAGGAACAGGGCGGCGGCGGAGCCGGCGTCCAGCATCAGCAGGCCGTCGCCGAGCGCGTCCAGGGCCTCGAAGTAGGCGAGCGGGAACAGGTAACCGCCGGCCGCGCCGAGGCCGCGCATGGCGTCGCTGTAGAGACCCCAGAAACGCTCCAGGTCGCGGCCGGCGCTGACCGTGACGCCACGGCGGATCGCCTTTCGCAGCTTGTTGCGGGCCTGCGGCACCATCCGGCGCACCAGCTCGTCGTCGTCGCCGTCCAGGTCGAGCACGATCATCTCCTGGACGCGGGTCAGGGCCACGTCGTCGCCGGCGTAGCGCTGGTTCTGGCGCACCGGGTGGAAGCGGGTGAACTCGGAGACGACGCCGCGCTCGCTGCAGGCGGCGCGGAAGGCCGCGCGCCAGTCGCCGGCGGCGGAGGGGCCGGCGAAGCCGTAGGCGCTGGTCAGGTCGCAGCGACCGTCGGGCAGTTGGCGCACGAGGAACGGGTACAGCACGCCGTCATGGGAGAACACGGCCGGTTCCGCATGCTCGGCCAGGGCTGCGGCGGCCAGGAACTCGGGGCGGTAGTAGGGATCGCCGTCGCCCAGGCGACGCCACTCGTCGGCGTACTCGGCCGGCGACAGCCAGCCGCTCACGCGGGGAACCCGTCCGGAGGCACGTCCTCGACCCACTGCTCGCTCTCGTTCTCGGCGTCGAAGCCGTGGCGGAACAGGACGACGGGAACGGTGCGCAGCAGCAGGCGCAGGTCGCCGGACAGGGTGATGTCGCGAACGTACCGTTGGTCCATCTCGATCATCTGCGACCGGCGCAGGGTGTTGCGGCCGGAGACGCCGGGCAGGTGGCTGAGGCCGGGGCGGACGGCCAGCGTTTCCAGGTAGTGGCTGCGGTAGCGGTCGATCAGCTCACGCGGCTTGGGTCGCGGGCCGACCAGCGACATGTCCCCCCGGATCACGTTCCAGAGCTGCGGCAGCTCGTCCAGCGAGGAGGCGCGCAGCCACTTGCCGAGCGGGGTGATGCGGGGGTCGTTGCGCTCGAACCAGAGGCCGGCGCCCTGGGTGGACGCGCCGCGGATCATGGTGCGGAACTTGTAGATGGTGAAGTCGCGGTCGTCGCGGCCGACGCGCTGCTGGGTGAACAGGATCGGGCGGCCCTGGGTGCGCCACAGGGCGACGGCGATGGCGCCCATCACGGGTGCGGTGACGACGGCCATCAGGCCGGCGCCGGTCACGTCCAGCGCTCGCTTGCCCACGCGTGAGTAGAGCCCCATGGCCGGGGATTCTAGGGATGGTCAGCTGCGGCCGGCGCCGCCCACCAGCTCACGGTAGAGCTCGATGTGGAGGCGGGCGGAGGCGTCCCAGGTGAGGGTGTCGCGGGCGCAGCGCGCGCCGGCGCGGGCCTCGGCCATGGCGGCCGGGTCGTCGAGCAGCTCGCGCACGGCGGCCGCCATCGCCTCCACGTCGCCGGCGGGGACGACCCGCCCGGCGCCGAAGCGGCGCACGTTCTCGCCCAGGCCGCCGACGTCGTAGGCGACGGCCGGGACGCCCGCGCCGAGGGCGCGGAGCAGCGTGCCGGACTGGTCGAGGCCGGGCTTGTAGGGGAAGATGGCGAGGGTGGCGTCGCCGTAGGCGCGGTCGACCTCGCTCTGGGGCAGGTAGCCGAGGCGCCACTCGGCCAGCTCGCCGGCGCGGCGCTGATAGTCCTCGACCGGCTCCATCGGGTCGCCCGCGACGAGCAGCCTGCCGCCCTCGACCAGGCGGGTCACCTCGATCGCGTCGTCGATGCCCTTGTAGGGGCGGATCAGGCCGAAGCAGAGCAGGGTGCGGCCGTCGTCGGTGCGCGGCGGGTCGGAGCGGATGATCGGGTGCGGGATGACGCGCAGCTTGTGGTCGGGGACGCCCTGGGCTGCGAGGGCGTCACGGCCGGACTCGGAGTGTGCAACCACGCGCTGGAAGCGGCGGTAGAGCGCGTCCCAGACGCCCTTCTTGGAGGAGGTGCGGCGCTGCGCGTTGTCGTGGGCGGTGTAGACGAGCGGGGCGCGGCTGCGCAGGAGCACGCGGTCGACCTCGGGGATGGAGAGCCACTGGACGTGCACGACGTCGGGGTGGCGGAGCGCCAGCTGGGCCAGGCCGAAGGGATGCTCGGCGACCTTCAGCGGCACGCGCAGGCGCGAGCGGCCGAACAGCCGGGCCGAAAGCGGGTAGAAGACCAGGCTGCGGCGATAGCCCTCGGGGTCGGGCATCTGCCCGAAGCGGAAGCGGGTGGTGACCAGCTCCACGTCCTCGCCGCGCGCGGCCAGGGCCGAGCACAGGTAATGGTCGTAGTCGGGGCCGCCGAAGCCGGGCGGGTTGGCGATGACGATGCGCACCGGCGCAGGCTACCGGCCGGGACGATGCCGGTGAACCACACGCCGAAGTGCGGTTAACCCCATGGTCACGCGGACGCTGGGCGGAGATGATGCACGCATGGACACCATCACTGACACCCATGATCTGATCATCGTCGGCGGCGGCGCCGCGGTGGTCGAATCCGCCACGATCGCACGCCTCAACGGACTCCACCCGATGGTGGTGCCGATGATCCCGACCCGCCTCGACTTGCTGCACCGCCCCCTCCGCGTTTGGGACGGGGATAGGGAGCTACGCGGCCGCGCGGTCGTGATCGCCGCGGACGACGGCCCTCTCCCGGCCGTGTACCGCGACTGGCTGGCGCACGACAAGTACGGCAACCTGCTGACCGAAGAGGACTCGACGCGGACCAACGTCGAGGGCGTGTTCGCAGCCGGCGGCGAGGCCGCGCGCGAAGCGCTTCGGTGGCTGGGTGCCACGGAGGCAGCGACCCAGCCGGTCGCCGCTTGAGCAGCCGCGCCGGAGGGCCGCCCACTCGGGGTCGGCGCCCCTCCGGTCAGGCTGCACATCCGTGACGCTCCCGTGACGCGTCCCGAGCCGGCTTTTCGTACCTCCGTGTCATGGGCGGCAACGGTTCGGTGCCGGAATGCCGCGACCGCCGCGTCGTAGTCAAACCCCGGATTCGGGCGCGACCGAGCGTTCGAGCCAAATCGGTGTCACGGACAGTCGTGACATCTGTCAGGCCGGCCACGCAAACCTGGAACGCCGGCCGGGTCGGTGTTTGACACCGTGGAGGTGACGAGAGGTGACGGCGGCTCGTTGGATTTCCGACACTCGTCGTTACGCGGCGGTGCCGGAGACGACGCTCCGGGCGACGTCCAGCAGCGACGGCATCGGCGGCGGGCCGACCCGGAACGTGCGGGCGCCGATCGCACGGCCGGCCAGCATGTCCGACTCGGCGTCGCCGATCACCAGCGACCGCCCGAACTCGATCTCCGGGAACGCCGCCCGGGCCTGCTCGAACAGCCCCGTGCCGGGCTTGCGGCAGTCGCAGCTGTCGCGCTCGTGCGGGCACACGAAGACGCCGGAGATCGGCAGGTGGGCCATGCGCGCGTTCACGCGGTCGACGTCGTCCAGCGTCATCCGCCCCAGCGCCACCCCGCGCTGGTTGGTCACCACCACCACCCGCCAGCCATCGCCCGCCAGCATCCGCACCGCCTGCTCCGCACCATCGAGGAACCGGAACAGCTCCGGCGTCGTGACGTAGTCGCCTTCGGGCGCCTTCTCGTTGATGGTGCCGTCGCGATCGAGAAACGCGGCGCGGCCGCTCATTCGCCGAACAGGCTGTGCTCGACCAGCTCGCAGATCGTGTGCAGCACCAGCATCGTGCCCTCCTGGATCTGCGGCGTCTGCCCGGCCGGGATCGTGAGCAGGTGATCGCACAGCGCGCGCATCCGCTCCGCCCCGCCCTCGCCCGTCACTCCGATCGTCAGCAACCCCAGCTCGCGCGCGGCCCGCAGCCCCTCCAGCACGTTCTCGGACGTACCGCTGGTGGAGAGCGCGATCGCCGCGCCGCCGCCGCTTGCCGAACGCGTGCACCTGCCGGGCGAACACCCGGTCGAACCCGTAGTCGTTCGCGATCGCCGTCACCGCCGCCGTGTTGTCGGCCAGCGCCAGCGCCGGCAACGGCGCCCGGTCGAGCATGTAGCGCCCCGTGAACTCGGCCGCCAGATGCTGGGCGTCCGCGGCGCTGCCGCCGTTGCCGAAGATCAGCAGCGTGCCGCCGGCGGCGAACCGGGCGGCCAGGTCGCCGGCGGCCGCCGCGATCGCCGCCGCCGTCTCCTCACCTGCCAGAGCCTGCGCCATCGCGGCGTGCATCGCCAGCCGCTCGGCCGCCCGCTCAGCCATCGCTCATGCTCCAGGTCGTCAGGCCCTCAGGCTCGAACGCGAACTCGCTGACCTGCCCGCCCATCCGTGTCAGCGCATCGGCCACCCGGTGCTTCTTCTGGAACTCGCAGTAGAACAGCATGTAGCCGCCACCGCCGGCGCCCGTCACCTTCCCGCCCAGCGCGCCGGCCCGCCGCGCCGCCGCATACGCCTCGTCGATGAAGCCGGTGCTGATCTTGGGCGACATCCGCTTCTTCTGCTTCCAGGCCTCGTGCAGCATGTCGCCGAACTCGCGCGGCCGCCGCCGCACCAGCGCGTTCTTCATCTCCATCGCCAGCTGCTTCTGGCTGCGCAGCGCGGCCAGCGTGCCGGCCTCGCCACCCTCGTAGCGCGCGGTCTGATCCTCGATCACGCCGTCCGAGCGACGCGTGGCGCCGGTGTAGCAGAGCAGCATGTTGTGCTCGAGCTCGTTGACCACGTCCGCGCTCACCCGCAGCGGGTTCACGATCACGTGATCCGCGCCGAACTCGATGAAGTTGAACCCGCCGAAGGTGGCCGCGTACTGATCCTGCATGCCGCCCAGCATGCCCATGTCGACCCGCTCGATGTGGTGCGACATCTGGGCGATCTCGTAGTCGGTCAGCGCCAGGTTGTGGTGCTCCCGCAGCAGGCCGACCAGCGTCACCATCACCGTCGAGCTGGAGCCGAGCCCGGACCCGGGCGGGGCGTTCGAGTGCAGGAAGATGTCGTAGCCGGGTGCCGCCGGATCGCCCAGCCGCCGGATCGCCGCCTTCACGAGGTCAAGCCGGCCGTCGAAGATCGGCGCCTCGTCCACGTTGTAGTTCACGGCCAGACCGAAGTCCGCCGACTCGATCCGCACCTGCCGATCCCGGCGTGGCCGCAGCAGCCCGTACGCGTAGCGGGCGATCGTCGCGTTCAGCACCAGTCCGCCCTCCCGCTCCGGGAACGGCGGGACGTCGGTGCCGCCGCCGGCGAAGCTGATTCGAAGGGGTGCGCGGGAGCGGATGTTCATCGGCGTTTCGCAGCGCAGCCTATCGGTAGACTTCCGCGCCGTGTCCCAGAACCCCAGCCCCGACAAGGACGGCGAGGTGCGCCTGTCCGAGTACGCCGGACGCGTCATCCGCAACTGGTACATCGTCCTGGCCACGGTCGTGGTGGCCGTGCTTCTGGTGGTCCTGCATACGGTCGGTACCGGGAAGCAGTCCCAGGCCCAGGCGACGGTGTTCCTGGGCACGCCGCTGACTCCCACCGGTGGATCGGCCCAGCTGAACTCGGTGGTGGCCAATCCCACCAGCGCCCAGGCCTACCTGCACACGAGCTCCGTGCTTGACGCCGCCGCCACCAAGGCCGGCATCAAGTCCGGCGCTGCGCTGCGGAACCACCTCAGCGTGACCGCGCTGCAGAGCACCACCTCCAAGTCCACGGGCGTTACCCCTAACATGCAGATCACGGTGCAGGGCCCCTACGACCGCACCTCCGCGCAGGCCGCGGTGCAGTCGCTGGGCGACTCGCTGATCGCGTGGGCCAACAAGTACCAGACGGCGAAGATCGACGCGCTGACCGCCCAGATCGCCACCGACAAGGCAACCATCGCCACCCTCCAGCAGACGCTGACGACGGCCCAGAACCAGCTGAAGGGGCTGGGCGGCTCGGGCATGTCGAGCACCGACAAGGCGACCGTCTCGGCGGCGCTGCTGTCGACCATCTCCGACACCGGCTCGCGCATCGACGAGATCTCCCTGCAGCTGACCCAGAACCAGATGTTCCAGGCCAGCGCAAAGGACGTGGAGGCGGCCGGATACGTGCAGACCCCATCCGGCGGCCGCGTTACCGCGTCCAACCGCAAGAGCAGAGTGATCGTGGCCATCTTCGTGGGCCTGGTCGTAGGCGTGATCCTCGCGCTCCTGTGGGACTCCGTTCGCCGCCGACCGCGCAAGACCGAACCGGCGGCCGCGCCATGAGCACCCGCTCGTGCCCGGAGTGGCCGGAGCTGCTCGACCGCGCCCCCGACCTGCACTTCAAGCACTACACCGCCGACGAACTCCAGCTGGCCGCCGACATCGTGGTCGCGCTGGGTCCGGGCGTGCGCCTGTCCGAGATCGAGGTCTGCGCAGACACCCAGCGAAACGTTTTCTACGCAGCACACACCGACCCGCGTCTGGCCGAGGCGCTCAGCCGCAGCTACTGGCAGGAGCTGGACAGCTGGACGGGGGAAACCGGATCCCCGTAAGCGGTTCCTGGCACACCGGGACGGGGGATACGCCGATCGCGGCCTGGATCCGATCTCTTCAGTAGATGGGATCGATCCGATTCCAACTCACGCTGGGGGGAACACCAGATGAGCAAGGCAGAGCCCACGCGGGAGCTCGCACCCGTGCAGCCATCGCACGCGGACGAGATACCCGAACACGATCCAATCGAGATCCAGCGACTGCTGGCGTGGTACTTCCACGGAGAGGATCCGCCCCGGACCAGTGGCGGCGAGCGCGAACTTCGCGACGCGGCCTGACCGGGACGTGAAAGCGGCGGGCCGTCCTCCCTGGGGACGGCCCGCCGCGCGAAACGCTCAGAACCTGCGCGCCAGCCAGGCCCGGCTCCAAGCCAGGAACGATGCCACCAAGCGCCCCGGCTGCTGGGTGGCCGGCCGCACCGTGGCAAAGTCGCGCACCGGGTCGATCCCGGCCACGTCGGCCGCGGCCAGCGTCCCCCGCTCGAGCTCCCGCTCGACGGCCAGCTGCGACAGGAAGCTGACCCCGAACCCGGCCTCGACCGCCGCCTTGGCCGACTCCTGCAGGCCCAGCTCCATGGCCACGTTCAGGTCGCGGGGCCGCACTCCGGCGCGGCGAAGCTCCTCCTCGATCACCGTGCGGACGCCGGCTCCGGCCTGCATCAGGATCAGCGGCTCGCGCACCAGCTCGGCCAGCTCGACGATGCCGCCGGCAAAGCGGTGGCCGGCCGGTACCGCCAGCACCACGCGGTCGCGCAGGAACGGCTCGTAGGTGAGAGCGCGGTGAGGTCGCGTCGCGCCGACCACGCCCAGCTCGAGCTCGCGTGCCAGCACCCGGTCGATCACCGTCGAGGTAGCCTCGATCCGCAGCGACACCGTCACCTTCGGATGCTCCGCGCGGAACCCGCCCAGCAGCAGCGGTAGCACGTGCTCGCCGAGTCCCGTGCTGGAACCCACCACCAGTGACCCGGTCAGCTCACCGTCCCCGTCGGCCAGCTCGCGCTGGAACTCGTCGGACAGCGCCAGCATCCGTTGCGCGTAGCGGTGCACCATCACGCCTCGCTCGGTGAGGCGCGCGCCACGGCCGCCGCGGTCGAGCAACGGCTCGCCGATCTCACGCTCGAGTGCGCGTATCTGCTGGCTGACGGCCGGCTGGCTGACGCCCAGCGCCTCGGCGGCGGCCGAGAAGGAGCCGCGGTCGGCCACCTCGCTCAGCGTGCGCAGCTGTCGCAGATCCATAAGCACAGCTTATCGCAGGTGATACGGAGGTGCCGGGCACCGTTCCATCAGCCGTGTAACCGTCGTGACGCTGACGCGCGTGTTTCGGCCGGATTGCGTCACGATGAGGTGACGCCGCGGTCACGGGCGTTACGACGGTGCCCGGCACCTCCGTCCCACGCGCGCGCCGCCTGCCGTTCGCCCTACGCGCTGAAACGCTTATGGGCGGCCGACTGTCAGCGTCGTACGAGGCCCTGAACGGCCAGGTCGATCAGCCGGTCGGGGTCGCGCCGGACGCGGTCGTGTGCGGACGCGGGCTTGCGTTCCAGCACCAGATCCCCCAGCCGCTCCAGCGGGCGCAACCGCCCCTCTGCGATCAACAGTTCATCCACCCCGCCCAGCCTTCCGGCGAAGGTCGTGTAGACCGGCGTGCCCAGCACCACCGCCTCGCGGTTCATGGTGCCTCCCGCGCTGATCACGAGATCGGCGCCCGCCACCAGGCTCTGGCCGTCCACTGCTGACTCCGGCACCAGCAGCGAGGGCAGCGCCATCGCCCGGATCCGCCGTGCCTGGTCCGGCGTGCGTGGCAGCACCACCCCGCGCACCCGTTCGCTCCTGCCCAGCTGCTCGAGCAGCGCGTCGAACAGCGGGTTCTCGAACCGGTGGTAGAGGGCCAGGTCGGCCGGCGGTCGCAGCACCAGCCCGATCCGCTCGCCGTTCAGCCCGAGCGCCGCGGGCACGGCCGCATCCGGCCGGAAGTTGGCCAGGTAGTACTCCTCCTTGAGGCCCGGGTACGTGACCAGCTTGGGCGGACGCGCGCCGTACCCAGCCACCCGCTCCGGCGGGATCGCGTCGGGCATCAGCACCCGATGCGCCAGCCGGCAGTTGAGCCCGTGCTGCAGCCGCGCGTACTCGTAGTCGAACATCGTCGTGTTCGGCACCCGCAGCGCGCGGCAGGCCATCGGCAGGTCGGTCGACCCGTGCGCCCACGCCACGTCGAAGCGGCCACGCCGCCCGAACCGGGTCATCGCCGTCACCCTGCCGGCCGCCGCCCGCGCCTTGCCCGGCCGCGACCCGCCGCCGTGATGCCCGACCACCGTGTGCTCGATCCCGTGCAGCTCCAGCAGTGAGATCGTCTGCGCGAACGCCCGCGCCGTCACCGACACGTCCCAGCCACGCGCCTGCATCCGGCGCACCAGCGGCACGAAGATAGGCACGTGGGGCGAGTTGGTGAGGTCGATCCAGACGCGCACGGGCGTCAGATGCTACGCCGCGGCCGAGGCCGCACCGCGGACCGCGTTCACGACCTCGCGTTGCTGCTCCTCGACGAGCGTCGGGAACATCGGCAGCGCCAGCCCCTCGCGAGACGCCGCCTCCGTCACGGGCAGCGATCCTTCCCGGTAGCCCAGGTGCCGGAACACCGGCTGCAGGTGGTGCGGCTGGCCGTAGTACACCGCCGACGCGACCCCCGCCTCCTTGAGCCGCCGCTGCAGCTGCTCGCGGGCGGGCGTCCGCACCACGTACAGGTGGTAGATGTGCGAGCGCCCGGGAGCGACCTCGGGCAGCGACACGTGCTCACCCAGCCCCAGGTCGCGATAGCGGGCGGCCGCCGCCATGCGGGCCTCGTTCCACCCGTCCACCTCGGGCAGGAACCGCCGCAGGATCACGGCCTGCATCTCGTCCAGCCGCGAGTTGACGCCGATCTGTTCGAATACCCGCTTGTCGCGCGACCCGTGAAACCGCAGCAGGCGCACCTTCTCGGCGATCTCCTCGCTGGAGGCCATCGCCATGCCGGCGTCGCCCATCGCCGGGAAGTTCTTGGTCGGGAAGAACGAGAATGTGGCCACGTCGCCGTAGCTGCCGGCCCGGTAGCCTTCGAAGGTCGCCCCGAAGGCCTGCGCCGCATCCTCGATCAGCGCGATCCCATGCCGGTCGGCCAGCTCCCGGAAGCCCCGCAGGTCGGCGGTCTGGCCGAAGATGTGGACGGGCATCACGGCCCGCGTGCGGTCCGTGATGGCCGCCTCGGCTGCGTCCGGGTCGAGGCACAGGGATACGGAGTCGACGTCGGCGAACACGGGCGTCGCGCCGCGGCGAGCGATCGCCTCGGCGGTCGCAAAGAAGGTGTAGGCGGTGGTCACGACCTCGTCCCCGGGGCCGATGCCGAGTGCCTGCAGGCCCAGTTCGAGCGCATCGGTGCCGTTTGCGACGGCCACCGCGTGCCCGTAGCCAACCGACGCCGCCACCTCGACCTCGAGCGCCCGCACGTTAGGTCCCAGGATGAACCGGCCGGAGTCGATCACGTCGCCGACGAGCTCTTTTATCTCTGGCAGCAGATGCTCGTACTGCGCCTTGATGTCCATCAAAGGAACCGACACAAGGAGGCCGAGTCTAGACGGCCGACTGCCGCCTTCGTCGCAGTAGCCACCAGCCCGCGAGCGCCACCGCAGCCACCACGACCAGGTAGTCGAGGTAGCCCAGCCGGTGGTGCCAGGTGTCCCAGTTCGCGCCGGCCGCGTCGCCGATCCAGACGAGCGCGAGGCACCACGGCAGGCAGCCCAGGAACGTCAGCACCGAGAACCGCAGCAGCGGCATCCGCGCCACTCCGGCCGGCAGCGAGATGAACGTGCGCACCAGCGGCACCATCCGAGCGAAGAACACGACAGGCGAGCCGTAGCGGTCGAACCAGCGCTGCGCCTGGTCGATGCGCCTGGTGCTGTGGTCGTGCCGCAGGATCGCATAGTCGACGCCGTAGGCCCCCACCCCCCAGGCGATCCACGAGCCCACGAGATTGGCGAACGCGCCCACCAGCACCGCCTGCCAGAACACCAGCTCGCCCTGCGACACCAGGTAGCCGGCGTACACCATCGTCACCTCGCTGGGGATCGGGATGCACGCGCTCTCGAGCACCATCAGCGCGAAGATGGCGGTCAGGCCGTGTGCCGCCACCTGGTCCTGCACCCAGTTCGCCAGCGAGGTCAGCACAGCGGGTCAGACACGCGCGACGGCGATCAGGGACGGCATCTCGAACGTGATGTAGCCGTCGGCGCGGAGGTGTTCCAGCCTCGGTGCCAGCTCGGTGACGACGGCGGCCCGCCGGTCATCGCCGGCTGCGGCGAACGGGCCGGCGGCAGGGTTCGACCCGGCAACCCCGGCGGCGAACTGCTCCGGGCCACCGGCGAACCGGGCACGCACCCGCTCGATCTCGATCACGACGTCGTCGTACCCAGCCTCCTCCAGCAGCCGCCGCAGCTCGCCCGGGTCGGACAGACCGTATGGCGCGCGCAGGATGTCCGCGACGTCGCGGCCGATGTGGCGATCGATGGCCTCGGTCAGGGCATACCACCCGGCCGTTTCCGGCAGATCCGTCCAGCATGCGATCGCCAGCCGGCCGCCCGGCGCGAGCACCCGGCGAAACTCGCGCAGCGCCGCGTCCCGATCCGGAAAGAACTGCAGGCCCTGCTGGCAGGTGACGAGGGTGAAGGCCCCGTCGTCGAACGGGAGCTCGTCGGCGGAGCCCTGCACGTAGTCGATCGGTGCATCGCCCTCGGCGGGCGGCCACGTGCGCGCCCGGGCGAGCATGCCCTCGCCCAGATCCAGGCCGGTGACGTGCCCGCCGGACCCGCTGCGGGAGGCGATCGTGCGGGTGAGCACGCCCGTCCCGCAGGCGACGTCGAGCGCACGCTCGCCGGAGCTGACCTCGACCGCATCCGCCACCGCCTCGGCCAGGGGCACGAACATGGCCGGAGCCAGATACCGCTCGTAGCTGGCCGGCGCGCCGGGGTCGTTCGCCCGCCCATGGCGCTGCTCACGACGACGCCTCTGCTGAGCAGGACGCATCGCCTCCTGCTCGAGCAGCTCCAGCTGCCGCTTGAGGCCGTGCTCGATCGGCCCCTTGGCCACGACCGCCAGCAGCCGGGGCAGCTCCACGACGGCGGTGAGCGTGACGCGGCTGCCGCTGCCGTCCGGCTCGACCACGAACTCGGTGCTGCCCTCACGGATGCCGTCCACCCGGTGCTCAACCAGCCGCCGCGGCGGCTCCAGCTCCGTCCGCCGCACCAGCATCCGCTCGCTCTTGCCCATCGCCGACACCGTGCACGAGATCTCACCGGAGCCGAGCACCTCGACATGCGACACCGACGTCGGCAGCGTGCGCACGTGGCGGTGGGGATCGCTGATCACGTCCCAGACGTCTTGCGGGGCGGCCGACGGCATCCGCCTCGAGACGGACGCCTTCACGACGCGGCAGCGAGCGGGAAGTCGCGCACCGTCCGGTACAGCGTGTCTCGCTGCGCCGGCCGGAAGCCCGCGTTTCGGATCGTGTGCAGGAAGTCGTCGACGCCCGCCCGGTGGGTCGTGCCCGCGGCCGAGACCACGTTCTCCTCGATCATGATCGAGCCCATGTCGTCGGCGCCGTAGAACAGCGCCACCTGACCTATCTTGATGCCCTGCGTCACCCACGAGCTCTGGATGTGGTCGACGTTGTCGAGGTAGATGCGGCTGACCGCCTGCATCAGCAGGTAGTCGAAGCTGGTCGGATACCACGTCACCTGCTGCGCCAGCTCCGTGTTGTCGGGCTGGAACGTCCAGCTGATGAAGGCACGGAAGCCGTGCATCTCGTCCTGCAGCTCGCGGATCCGCCGCAGGTGTTCGATCCGCTCGTCCAGCGTCTCGACGTGGCCCCACATCATGGTGGCGGTGGTGCTCATGCCGAGGCGGTGGGCCGCCCGCATGATCCCCAGCCACTCGTCGGAGGTGGTCTTGATCGGCGAGATGATGGTGCGCACGCGATCGACCAGGATCTCGGCGCCGCCGCCGGGCAGCGAGTCGAGGCCGGCGTCGCGCAGCCGCGACAGCGTCTCTGACGGGGTCAGCTTGGCCTTGCGCGCGATGTGCTGCACCTCGCTCGGCGACAGTGCGTGCAGGTGGATCGGGTAGCGCGCCTTGATCGACCGGAACAGGTCCTCATACCAGTCGATGCCGAGCTCCGGGTTGTGGCCACCCTGCATCAGCAGCGCCGTCCCGCCCAGCGCCAGCGTCTCCTCGATCTTCTTGTAGATCACCGGCCGCGGCAGCGTGTAGCCCTCGCGCCTGTCACCCGGCCGGCGGTAGAAGGCGCAGAAGTTGCAGTCGGTGTAACAGATGTTCGTGTAGTTGAGGTTGCGGTCGACGATGAACGTGACCCGGTCGGCGGGCGTCCGCCGGCAGCGCAGCTCGTGGGCGACGCGTCCGATCCGCACCAGCTCGCGCGACTCGAGCAGCGCGCGCGCGTCGTCGTCGGAGATGCGCTCGCCGGACAGCGCCTTGTCCAGGGCCAGCTGCACCGGGCTCGTGAGGGTCGCACCGATCACCAGGCGGATGCTAGTTGAAACCCCGCGGCCGGTGAGGTCGGTAGCCTCGCGTGCTGATGTCCGCCGACGCCGCCGGAGCGATCATGCTACTGGCCCTCCTGGCCTGGGTCTGGGTGGTCGGCAGCGCGCTGGCCCGCGACCGGCCGGCGTCCGAGCGGTTCGCGGTCGGGGCGCTGGCCGTCTGCGCCCTGGCCTGGACGGCGATGGTGGCCGGTGCCCTCGGCGTCGGCCTGCTGGGAAGCAGCCTTGCAACGGCCGGGTCTGGCGCTGGCGGCGGCCGCCGTCTGCCTGGCGCTGCGTCCGCCCCTACGGGCGCGGAGGCCGGAGATCGCTCCGCTCGTCACCGGCTGCGTTGCAGGGCTCGTGCTGAGCGCCCCGCAGCTGGTGCTGTCGCTGGGTGCGCTGCAGCCGTCGCGCGGCGACCTGCTCTGGCACCTGGGCTGGATCCACCAGCTGGAGGACGGGGCCG
Source organism: uncultured Actinomycetes bacterium (assembly GCA_963766445.1). GTDB lineage: Bacteria > Actinomycetota > Thermoleophilia > Gaiellales > JAICJC01 > JAICYJ01. The sequence goes on from CAVXZW010000025.1 coordinate 167,495, forward strand.
CCACCCCTGGCGGGGTCTACGCCGGCGAGCCGAACGGCTACCCGTGGCTGTTCCATGCGCTGGCGGCGTGGATCGCAGGAGCGCTGCCGGGTGGGGCGGAGGGCGCGGTGTGGGCGATGCAGGGGTTCGGCCTGGCCTGTGCCGGCACCGGCATCTGGCTGCTGGCGATGGAGATCTGCGATCGGCGGTGGGCCGCCACCTGGAGCGTCGGCCTGTTCCTGGCGGCGGCCTCGCTGGGGTGGGCCGCCGACGCCCACGGGTACCGGTTCCACATGGCGACGATCGACGCCGGGCCCTTCCACGGCAGCCCGGTGCCGGCCCTGACGCCGGCGACGACGTTCCTGCCGCCGATGATCCCGCGCGACCTGGGGCTGGCGCTCGTGCCGATCGTGCTGTGGCTGGCGCTGCGGGCGATCTCGGGCCGGGCCGCGCTGTGGTGGGCCGTCGGTGCCGCCGGCGGTCTGGTGTTCCTGATCGCCCCGCCGGCCGGCCTGCTGTGCGCCGCATGGGTGGCGGTGCTCGCGGTCATGGAACGCCGCCGGGACGCCTGGCGGGTGGCGCCGGCGGAGCGGCCGTGGTGGCGCCGTGGCTGGTTCCACTGGCGCTCGCCTACATCCGCTACCACGGCTTCGTCCAGACCGCGGAGCTCGATGCGGGCACGCCCAGCGCCGGCCAGTCGCTCGCCGCCGTGGGCCTGACGCTGCCGCTGGCGGTCGCGGGCATGGCCGTGCTGTCCCGGGAGCGACGCCCGGCGCTGTCCCGTTCGCTGGCCCTGGTGGCCGTGCCGGGGCTGGCGATCGCCGCGGGGCTGGTGGCGTCGCATGTCGACACCGGCGGCATCCCGGCCGCGCTCGTGGGCTGGCCGCGCTACCTGCCGTTCCTGGTGCTCGCGCTCTGCGTCCCGGCCGGCGTGGGCGCGGACGCGCTGGTCGCGGCCGCGGGCCAGCACCGGCCGGCGGCCGCCCTGGCGGCGGCCGCCCTGCTGGCCTGCCTGGCGCTCGGGTCGACGGTGCTCGCCTCCGCCAGCATCTGGCGAGATCCGGTCTCGCCGCTGCTGGACTGCGGCTCGCTGCCGATCGATGCGGACACGCGCGTGGCCGTGGTCGCTCCCGAGCCCGCCGCGGACATGCTCAGCCTGCGGCTGTTCGCCCGCAGCGGTGCCCGGTTCTACTACCTGCGCACGGAGTCGGCCAACGTGCGATTCCGCAGCTGGCTGCAGGACGAGATCCCCGATCTGGCCGCCCGGCGCCGGGCGGTCGCGGCGACGCTGGCCGGCGGGCCGCCGCCGGCCGGGGTGGACGTCGTGCTCGCCAAACCCGGCGTCATCGCCTGCGGGAACCGGCACGCTGGTCGCCTCGTGTTCGTTCGGCGACCGGCGGTGGGACCTGACGCGCACCGGTTCGCCGTGACATCTTCGGCCACCGCCGGGCGGTACCCTCCCGTGGGTGATCCTCGCCGCCGCGACCGTCCTCGTCATTCTCGCGTGCGGTGCGATCGCCACGCTGGCGGCGCTCCCGGCCGGTCACAGCTCGATCCCGGCCCGTCTGGCGGCGGTGTTCGGACTCGGGTACGCGATGGTGCTGTGGCCGGCAACCGCGCTGGCGCTCGTGCACCTGTTGCGGCTGTGGTCGCTGGCGCTGACGCTGGCGACCGTGAGCTGCCTGCTGCTGGCGTGGACGCTGCGGCGAACGCCGCCCCGCGAGCTGCTGGGGGGCCTGCGCGGCGAGGCCCGGGCGGGCTGGCCTGTGGTCGTGTTCGGGCTGCTGGCGGTGACAGCCATCGCGATCGCGCGGCTCAGGATCCCGGTCGACGCCTCCGCCGGCGGCTGGAGGTACTGGAGCGACGGGCTCGAGTTCGCGGACGCCGGCAGCGTCCCGTCGACGGTGCTGCAATGGGGAGCGCTGCATGCCCCCGCGATCAGCAAGCTGGGCGCCAACTCCTTCGACGCCGGGCTCTCGTTCGTGCTTCGCGACCACCCGTTCTCCGCCATGGCGGCGGCGCTCTGGATCTCGGCGGTGGGGTTCGCCGCCGGCATGTTCGCGCTGGGCTGGGAGCTGGGCCTGCGCTGGTGCGCCGCCGCCCTGCCGCTGCTGGCGCTGACCGACCACGCGTGGCCGGGGGGCCTCGTGCTCGATGCGGACATCGTTCACAAGCTGACCTTCTTCCAGACCGAGGACAGCGGCCGCATGTGCATGCTGGCGGCGCTGGTGCTGGCCGTGCCGCTGCTGCGAGGCGACGCCGGCGCCGGCCTGCCCAGGGCCGTCGCGACGGGTGCGCTGATCGGTGCGGCGGCGCTGACGCACCTCGTGGCTGTGATCGGGATCGCCCCGCTGATGGTCGGCTACGCCGTGGCCGCGGCCGTTCGCAGCGGCCGTTGGCGGACGATCGCCCGCTGGAGCATCGCCACGGCGGCGGGCGGGCTCGCGGTCGCGGCGATGGCGCTCGTGCTGGCAGGCGGTGACCTCGGATTCCAGGGGGCGTCGGGTACGCCCTACCGGGCCGTCAACGGCCGCTACGACCCCACCGCGGCGCTGCTCGGTCTCAAGAAGACGCCGATCCCGAAGTCGCACCGCCGCTTCTACACCCCACCGGTGACGGCCGCGCGCAACCTCTACTCGACGGCCACCGCGCTGCCGGCCCACGGCCGCACGCTGGTGCTGCCGCTGCTGGCGCTGGGGCTGCTGGGCCTGGCGGCCGTGCTGCTCGGTGGCCGGCCGGAGCGGCTGGCTGTGGCGGCCGCGCTGTTCGCGCTGGCGTCGCTGTACGCGATCGAGCTGCTGTTCTCGGCCCGGTATGCCTACTACGTGCCGGCGACGTTCGGCGACCGGCGCGTGTTCGAGTACGCCAGCCTGCCGCTGCTGGTGCTGGGGGCGGCCGGCGTGAACGCCCTCTTCGCCCGCACCCGGCAGCTGCGCCCGCGGCTGCCCGCTGTCTGCGCAGCCGCGCTGCCCGTGCTGATAATCGCCGGCATCGGCTGGAACGGTCTCACCGCGGGCGTCCACGGCGGGCGTGCGGCGTCCGCCATGATCGAGGCGGCGCGTGTCGCCACGCCATGCAACACGCGGCTGCTGACGCCCACGAAGACGCGCGGGTCGTTTCAGGCGCTGACCGGGCGCGCCAGCATGCAGGAGGGCCTGATGGTGTTCCTGCGGCCGGGCCTGCTCGCCCAGGCGCTCGAAATCGAGGCCGGCGCGCGGCGCTTCTACGCCGACCCGGCGGCCAACGCAGACCTGCTGCGCCGGTGGTCGATCGACTACGTGCTGGCCCGGCCCGATCAGGCGAAACGGCTGATGCGGCTGCCCGAGCTGAGCCTGCATGCGCATGTCGGGCCGGTCTCGGTGTTCGCGGTGTCCGGGGCCGGAGCCGACGCACCTCGCCCCGACGACGTGCCCGGGTACCGCTGCTCGAGCGAGCCGCTGCGATGACCGGGCGGCGCTACACGCGAGCCGGTCTGCTGGCGTTGGCCGGCGCCGCCGCGGCAGGGGTCGCCGCCAGACAGCTGCTCGGCGGCGGCGCGAACACGGTATCGCCGCCTCCGGGGCCGGCGCCGAGCCGGTTTCGCTCCGCAGCGCGTTCAGCGGCCCGGACGGATGGGGGCCGCGGTGGGTTCCTCTCCAGGGGCCGCTGATGGTCGACGCCGGCCCGGCGGTGCTGACGGTGCCCGCCGGCGTGCACACCACCGCCGTGGACCAGCCGATGCCCGTGCAGCTCCTGGACGCGGTGCACGCGGACGGGGCCCAGCGGCTCGAGTTCAGCGTCACGGACGCCAGCCTGCGGCCGGGGCTGTTGCTGCGGTCGGCCGGCCCGCACGCGTTCGCGGGGGTGACGATCGAGGACGACCGGCTGGTGATAGCCGAGTACGCCTTCGACGGGCGCCGCACCGTTGCCAGCGAAGACACCGACCCGGTGACCGTGGGCACGCGCCACGTGCTGGACGTCCGCTACCAGGGCGGCCGCGTCTGGGCGAGGGCCTGGCGGGGAGACGCCCCGGAGGCGGACTGGCAGGTCTCGGGGCCGGTGGCGGCCGCGGCCGGGAACCCCGGCGTCCTCGCCGTGCACCCCCTCAGCCTGCGGCCATGCCGGCTGCAGGTGCACAGCCACACCGTCGCCACGGACGTCAGGCCGCAGCCGACCAGCCCGGTCGCGCCGGTGTTGATCTCGGGCATACCCAGCCCGCGCCTGGACGGCGCCCACGACGTGCGCATGCGCGTGTGGAGCGCCTACCCGGCCCGCATCAGGTTCGAGTGGTCGGTGGCGGGCGGCGGGTTCGACCACAGCCCCGAACAGGTCGTCGACGGGTTCCCGCTGACCGCGCTCCACCAGATCAGAGCCGATAGCGACGTCCGCTGGAGCGTGCGCCTGCGATCGCTGACGGGCGCGGCGGAGACGGTCACCCCGCTGCACGACGTCCGGCTGACCGGGCACGGAGACGGCCTCACGCTGCTCGGCGCCAGCTGCTACAAGCTGATCGGCCCCGCGCGCAACCAGGGCTACCAGCGGCTGATGGAGGCGGCCACAAGGACGCCCGCCGCGATGGTCTTCGAGGGCGACTTCGGCTACGCCGGCAACTTCAACGACGCCAGCTACAGTCGATCCCCCGAGTTCTTCGCCGACCGCTTCCAGCGATTCCTGGCCGACCCTGGATTCGTCGCCCTGCGGGAGCGGGTCCCGGTCGGGTTCATCATGGACGACCACGAGTACGGCCCTGACAACAACGCCGACCGAACGACGCTGCTGCCGTGGACGTGGCAGCTGTGGAACCAGATCTCGGCCGACTCCGAGCGGCGCGGCTACTTCGACGTCCGCGCCGGCGACGTGCACTGCCTGACGCTGGACGGGCGCCGCTACTGCGATCCGGCCGGGAGCCCGAACGTGCCCGGCAAGACGAAGCTGGGGATCGAGCAGCGGACGTGGATGGAGCGGATCCTGCGCACCAGCGACGCCTCGATGTTCGTCGTCTTCAGCGGCGACACGTTCGGCACTCGCGTCAATCCCCGCAGCGGCCGCGTCCAGCACGACAACTACATCTACAGCTGGCCGCGAGGAGTACCGCCGCGTGCTGAGCGCGTTCATGGATGCCCAGCTGCGTGGCAAGCGCGTGCTGATCGTGAGCGGCGACAGCCACTCGCTGCGGATCGACCACCATCCCGACCCGGAGGGCCGGCCCGAGGCGGCCGGCATGCGGATCACCGAGTTCACCTGCGCGGGGATCCGCTGCGAGCTGTGGTCGGGCGCGGCCCCGGGCGATCCGAACGTCGACCGGTCGCGCTACAAGCTGAACGTGTCCGGCGCCGGGCTGATCGAGATCGACCCGCCGGGTGCGAGCGACCGCAGCGTCACGCTGCGCGCGATCGATGCTACGGCCGGGCGGCCGCTGGACACCTGGCAGCCGCTGGTGCTGCCGTTCGCGCCCGCGTAGCCGGCGGGCTCAGGCCTCGGTGCGGACGGCCTGCACGAAGTGCAGCTCCGGAACCGTCTCCAGCTCGCCGGCCAGATGCGCCAGCTCGAAGAACCGCACCAGCCCCTGCCGCTCACGCGGGCCGAAGTGGTAGCGCAGCTTCTCGAAGTAGCGGGCCAGAAAGCCGGCCGGCCAGCCGTACTCGGCCGACGCCCTGCGCGCCAGCGCCTCCGGCTCGGAGCGGGACACGGCCAGCGCGCGCAGGTGCGCCCGCTCCAGCTCCTCGAGGCCGTCCTCGACGCCCTGCCGGCAGGCCCAGACGGCGTACACCATCGGCAGCCCGGTGCGCTCCTGCCAGAGGCGGCCCAGGTCGTAGTGGGGCGTGGGATCGTCGAAGGCGCTCTGCAGCGCGGCGTCGCCGATCAGCATGCGGGCGTCGGCCGGCTGGTCGAGCGGCACCAGCTCCACCTCGCCCAGAAGCACCCGCGTCAGCACCACCGAGGTCGCGCTCTCGGGCGTGACCGCGACCGAGCGCACCTGCTCGATCGGCTTGCGCGTGATCAGCTGGATCGAGTCGACGGCGCCCTCGGTAGACACGCACAAACGCGGCAGCAGCCGCAGCTTGTCGGCGTGTCGCGCATACTCGATCGAGCTGATCGGCGCGACGTCGATCTCGCCCGCCATCAGCATCCGGTTCAGCGTGGTGGGCACGCCGCTGACCTGCTCCAGGCCCTCGCCGTCCAGCTCGTAGAACACCGGCGCCATGTTGGCGTAGCTGATCCGCCCCAGCCTAAGCAAAGGTGCGCACCACGTTGTACAGCGTGTCGCGCTGCACGGGGATCCGGCCGGCGTCGCGGATCAGCGTCACCAGGCTCTGCACCTTCTCCTCCTGGGGCGTGACGGCGCCCGCGGCGTGGGCGATCTGCTCCTCCATGACGGTGCCCTGGATGTCGTTGGCACCGTAGTGCAGGGCGACCTGCGCCACCGGCGTCGAAAGCATGATCCAGTAGGCCTTGATGTTGGGGATGTTGTCCAGCATCAGCCGCGAGGCGGCCACCATCTTGAGGTCGTCATAGCCGGTCGAGAAGCGCCAGCCGCGGCGCTGGAAGACCGTGTTCTCGGGGTGGAAGGGCAGCGGCACGAAGGCCAGGAAGCCACCGGTCTCGTCCTGCAGGTCGCGCAGCCGCAACCAGTGGTCGACCCGCTCCTCGTAGTTCTCGACGTGCCCGTAGAGCATGGTGCAGTGGGTGGGCATGCCGATGCCGTGGGCGGCGCGGTGGGTCGCGATCCAGTTGTCAGGGTGCTCCTTGCCCGGGGCCACCAGCCGCCGCACGCGGTCGGCGAACACCTCGGCGCCGCCGCCCGGCAGCGAGCCCAGCCCCACCTCCTGCAGCTCGGACAGGATCTGCGCGTGCGGCAGCCCCGACAGCTTGTGCATGTGGTGGATCTCGGAGGCCGTGTAGAGCTTCAGGTGCACGTCCGGCAGCGCATCGTGCAGCTCCCGCGTGAGGTCGATGTAGTAGCTGTACTCCAGGTGCGGGTTCTCGCCGCCGACCATGTGGATCTCGCTGTACTGCTCGCGCTCGTGCACCTCGACGGCGTGCTCCACGAGCTTGTCGATCTCCCAGGTGTAGGCGGACGGCTGCTTGCCGGTGACCGCGAAGGCGCAGAACTTGCACTTCACGCGGCACACGTTCGTGAAGTTCAGGTACAGGTTGTTGACGAAGAACACCTCGTCGGTGCCGCCGCGCAGGCGCCGGGCGGTGTCGGCCAGCTCGCCGAGGCCGGTGAGATCGTCCGTCTCGAGCAGCGTCACGCCGTCGTCGAAGTCGAGGCGCTCGTTGGCGAGCACCTTCTCGCGGATCTCCGCGAGCGTGTCCAGACGGGCGGCGGTGGCCATGCAGGCGTCAGTCTACTCGCGTGACTCGGTAGGCTGGCGCGGTGGCCGACGAGCTCGCAGACAGGCTGGATGCCTACGCCGAGACGGTGCTCGCGACCGGCGCCGCCTCATCGATGGCGGTGGCGGTCACCGACGGCGAGCGGACGCTGGCCTCGCGCACCTACGGCGTCCCCGACGGAGCGTTGTTCCAGTTCGGCTCGATCGGAAAGTCGTTCACCGCGATCGTGGCGCTGCAGCTGGCCGAGCAGGGCCTGCTCGACCTGCACGCGCCGGTCACCGACGTGCTGCCCTGGTTCGCCGTGGGCGGGACGATCGCGCCGATCACGCTGCACCACCTGCTGACCCACTCCTCCGGCCTGATCCAGGGCGCGGAGATCGCGACCGGATCCAACTACGACGTCGTGGCGCTGGCTGACACCGCGGTCGGGTTCGCCCCTGGGGAGCACCTCTGGTACTCGAACGTCGGCTACCGGGTGATCGGCTGGATGCTGGAGCGCGTTTCCGGCCAGGGCTACCCGCAGCTGGTGCGCGAGCGGATCCTGGAGCGGCTACGCATGGACGAATCGGAGCCGTGGATCGTGCAGGAGATGCGGCCGCGGCTGGCCCAGGCCACCGTGCCTGCCTTCGACGACAGGCCGTGGCGGCCCGAGCACGGGCTGGTGCCGGCCACCTGGATCGACAGCGCCGAGGCCGACGGCTGCATCTGCTCGAGCGGGGGCGATCTCGCGATCTACCTGCGGGCGCTGATGACCCGCGACGAACGGCTGTTGTCGGCCGAGAGCTGGGCGGCCATGCTGGCGCCGCACGTCGAGGACGACCAGGAGGGAGACGGCGGGCACTACGGCTACGGGATCGCGATCGGCCCGAAGGACTTCGGCCACGGCGGCGGCATGATCGGCACCGGGTCGCTGATGGTGGCCAGCTACGGCGGGCTCGGTGCGGTGGCGATGGCCTGCGGGTACATGGGCGGCACGGCGATGGCCAGGGCCGCGCTGGCGCTGGCCGGCGGCGGCGAGCCCGAGCCGTTCGCGCTGGAGCTGTCGGAGCCGCTGGAGGACGACGGCTCCTGCCCCGATCAGTGGCGGCCGTTGCTCGGCCACTACCGGTCGCACAACGCCTGGCTGACCAACTTCCGGGTGGTGGCGAACGGAGGGCGGCCTGCGGTGGGTCTGTGACCACCTGAGCGACGAGCGGGCGCCGATGACCCCGCTCGCGGGCGGCGACTTCCGCGTCGGCGAGCGGGACTGGTCGCCCGAGCGGCTGCGATTCGACACGATCATCGACGGCGTGGCGCAGCGGGCGCTCCTGTCCGGTGCGCCCTACACCCGGACGTTCACCTAGATGATTGATCGACATCTCCGTGATGTCCAAGGCGCAAGGCTGTCCGCGCGGTCGGACGTGATCTGCGATCACGCCCACCCTGGCCGCCGGACCTCCGACCAACGCAGCGGCCAGGCTCGCAAGATGTCGATCAATCATCTCGACGCCTACGCGCTGCGGTCGGAGGCAAGCAGCACGGCCTCGCGCAAGCTCCGTGTCGATGGAGCGCTGACGGCATCCAGCTCGGCCGTGGCCCGCTCGCCAGCCGCTGCGCCTCGGCGCGGGCCTCGGCCACGGCGCCGCTTCTCACCACCCGCGCCAGCGTCGGCAGCACGTCGTCGGGCACGGCGCCGCGGGCGATCACGGCCGCCACCCGGGGGTCACGGCGGGCGGCCACCAGCAGCGGCAGCGTGACGGTGCCGTCCAGCAGGTCGGTGCCGAGCGGCTTGCCGGTGGTGTCCGGGTCGCCGTCGCAGTCGAGCACGTCGTCGGCGATCTGGAAGGCCAGGCCCAGCGCCTCGGCGAAGCGGCCCAGCGCCGCCGCGTCATCTGCGGACAGCTGCGAGAAGCGGGCGCCCAGCCGCGCCGCCGCCGAGAACAGTCGGCCGGTCTTGAGCGTGCATCGCTCCAGGTAGCCGTCGACGGTGACGCTCGGGTCGCCGGCCTGATGGCGCTGCAGGATCTCGCCGCGGGCCAGTCCCAGGCAGGCGTCGGCCAGGATCGCGACGGCCGGCATGTCGCCGGTCGCGGTCAGCTCGGCGAAGGCGCGCGCGAACAGGTGGTCGCCGGTGGCCGTCGCCAGCCCGCGGCCGTCGGTGCGCCAGACCGTCGGATGCCCGCGCCGAAGTGGCGCGGCGTCCAGGACGTCGTCGTGCACCAGCGTCGCCATGTGCACCAGCTCGACGGCGCAGCCTGCCCGCACCAGCTCGTCGCGACCGCGGGCGGCGTCGGTGGCGCACATCGAGACCAGCAGCGGGCGTAGCCGCTTGCCGCCGGAGCGAAGCGTCTGGGCGCCGGCCCTGGCGACGGCGCCCGGATCGGTCGCCACCACCTGCTCCAGCCGCTGCTCGACCCGCTCGGCGAAGGCCTGGTGCGCCGAGGTGGCCAGGCTCACCCAGGCACCGTCCCCACGTGCAGCGCCACCACGCCCATCATCAGCCGGCGGTACCCGACGTCGACCAGGCCGGCGTCGCGCATGATCTCGGCCAGCTCACGAGCCGGCGGGAAGCGGTGCACCGACTCCGGCAGGTAGCGATAGGCCTCGGGGTCGTGGGCCACGATCCGCCCCAGCACCGGCACGCCGCGGTCGGTCCAGAGCTGGGAGAAGGGCCTGATCGGTGCCGGGGGCGTGCTCATCTCCAGGCACACGACACGGCCGCCGGGGCGAACGACGCGCGCCATCTCAGCGAATCCGCGGCGGTGGTCGGACAGGTTGCGCACGCCGAAGCCGACGCAGGCGGCGGCGAACTCGCCGTCTGCGAACGGGAGCGCCAGGGCGTCTCCCTGCAGCCACTCGACCGCGCTGCACTTGCGCCGCGCCATCTCCAGCATCTGGGGTGAAAAGTCGAGCCCGACCACGCGGCCGGACGGGCCCGCGGCGCGCCGCAGCTCCACGGCGAAGTCGCCGGTGCCGCAGCAGACGTCGAGCGCGGCATCGCCCGGCTGCACGCCCGAGGCGCGCACGCCCAGCCGCCGCCAGCAGCCGTCGCGGCCCATCGACATCAGCAGGTTCATGCGGTCGTAGCTGGGCGAGATGCGGTCGAACATGTCGCGGACGCGCTCGGGCTGCAGCGTCACGGCGCACCCACCTGCGACTCGCCCCAGCGCTCGTGCAGCGTCACGTCGACGCCGATCGAGTCCAGCACCCGCCCGGCCACGAAGGCGACCAGGTCGTCGATGGTCTGCGGCAGGTGGTAGAAGGCCGGCATCGCCGCGATCACGTCGGCGCCGGCATTTCGCAGCCGCAGCAGGTTCTCGAGGTGGATCGACGAGAGCGGCGTCTCCCGCGGCACCACCACCAGCTTGCGACGCTCCTTCAGCTGCACGCCGGCCGCGCGGTGGATCAGGTTGGCCTCGGCGCCGGCCACGATCGTGCCGATCGAGGCCATCGAGCAGGGGCAGACGATCACAGCGTCGGTGTGCGAGCTGCCGGAGGCGTACGGCGCCGAGTAGTCGCGCTCCGTCCAGATCCGCGTGTCCGGGGTGCCGTGGTCGGCCACGAACCGCTCCAGCGCGTCGCCGCCGTCCATGCCGCGGTCGCCGTAGATCTCGAGCGCGATCACCTGGCGGCCGGCCGCCGAGGCGCAGACGCCGACGTCGGCGCCGTGATCGGATAGGGCACGCAGGATCCGGGCCGCGTAGGGCGCGCCGGAGGCCCCGGTGATACCGAGCATGACTCGCATGGCCGGGAGCCTAACCGCTTGCAGGGGCTAGCTGCCGCCCAGCGGCTGCACGCTGTTGGTCTTGAGCGACGCGATCACCTGGGCGATCTGGTCGATCTGCTGCTGGCTGAACGACTGGTCGAAGGCGGGCATGCCGGTACCGGACTGGCTGGCGCCATGCCCGATCCAGTCGGCCAGCGCCTTCTGGTCGGTGCCGAACCGCGTCGAGCCGTTGGCCAGCGACGAGCCCGGCCCGGAGGCGCCGCCGGTCGGGAACGCGTGGCAGGTCGCGCAGGCGGCGTCGGCGATCAGCTGCGAGCCGGGCAGCGCGTTGATCGCGGGGTTCTTGCTGATGTCGGCGCCGGAGATGGCGCCCGGCGCCGAGCCACCGGCGATCGTCAGCGCGATCAGCACCGCCGGCGTTGCCAGGCCCAGCGCGACCCCGGCCGGGCGCCGCGACAGGCGCCGGTCGCGGCCCGTGTCGAGGAACGGCCAGGCGATCAGCAGCACCATCATCAGCGTGGGGATGATGATGGTGGCGAAGATCAGCTGCCACGGCTGCTTGAAGACGCGCAGCAGCTCGAACAGGAACAGGAAGTACCACTCCGGGCGCGGCTCGGTCTGGGCCACCGCCGGGTTGGCCTTGGTCTCGTACAGCGCCCCGAGCGAGGCCGTTGCTGCCGGCCGGATGCGATGCGTTGATCGGCCCGGCCGTGGCATGCCAGACCACCGCCATCACCACGATGATCAGCACGATCAGCAGGTTCACGACCACGTCGTGGAACATGGCGTAGGGGAAGAAGGCGTGGCCCTCCTGCTTCTGCGCCGCGTACTCGCGTCTCGTAGCGGACGCGCCGGTTGATGACCTTGCGCGCCATCTAGTCGCCCCCGACTTCCTGCACCTCACGCTGCTCGGCGGCGGCCGTCACCGGCACCTCGACGGGCGCGTCCAGGTGCTGCTGGGGCTGCGGCTCATAGGCGGGACCCGGCTCCGGCTCGGGCGGCCGTGCCGGCCACGGGGTCACGCCCAGCTTCACGACCAGCCACATGTGCACGAAGATCAGCGCGATGATGGCGCCGGGTATCAGCAGCATGTGCAGGGCATAGAAGCGCGAGATGGTCTGGGCGCCGATCACCGGCCCGCCCAGCAGGAACTTCGAGATGAACGGCCCCAGCACCGGCGCCGTGCCGTTGATGTTGATGGCGACCACGGAGGCCCAGTACGCGCGCTCGTCCCAGACCAGCAGGTAGCCGGTCAGGCCCATGCCCATCACGCTGATGAAGATCAGCGAGCCGGTCAGCCAGGTCATCTCGCGCGGGTACTTGTAGGCGCCGTAGAAGAAGGTGCGGCCCATGTGCAGGAACAGCAGGATCACCATCACGCTGGCGCCCCACTTGTGCATGCCGCGAATCAGCCAGCCCAGCGTCTGCACGTCGGTGATGTAGCGGATCGACTCGTAGGCGCCGTTGGGCGACGGGTCGTAGGTCATCGCCAGCAGCGCGCCGGTGGTCGCCTGCAGGATGAACACCGTCAAGAGCGACGAGCCCAGCGTGTGGAACCAGCCGGTGGGCGGCACTTTGCGGAACAGGAACTTGCGCACCAGCGTCGGGAAGCCGGTGCGGTACTCGACCCAGTCCTCGGTGGCGAGCACCATCTGCTTGGGGCTGGGCGGCGGCGGGATCGGGATCGGCGACGGCATCGGCTACTGGGGCTTCGGGATCGGCCCGTGCGTGTAGGTGACGTTCGGGTAAAGGACGTTCGGCATCGTTTCGCCGAACGGCCCCGGCGTCTGGACGGGCTGGCCCGGCATCTTGACCGGGTAGTAGGTGAGCTGGCCGTTGATGTAGTCGACGCTCCAGCGCTGCGTGATCACCAGGACCGCCCTTCTGGATCTCCCACTGGAAGCGGTCGAGCGGGCGGATCGGCGGGCCCGCCGTGCGCACGCCGCGGGTGTCGTACTGGCCGCCGTGGCAGGGGCAGGCGAAGCCCTGCGGCGTTGCCAGGACGGGGCAGCCGAGGTGCATGCAGCGGTTGGAGAACACGACGAACATGGCGTCGGTGGCCAGCCAGTTGTGGTTCTGCTTGCCGGTGTAGTGCACCCAGGCCAGGCCGGCGCTGGTGTTCGGCTCGGCGGGATCCTCGACGTAGGTGGCCGCCGTCGGCTTGAACGCCGTCTCCGAGGTGAACTTGGTGACCGGGCCGAGGGCGACCGACTTGAAGGTGGCCTCCTTGGTCAGCGGAGCCAGCACGTAGGCGGTGGCCGGAACCCCGATCACGGCGCCGATCATCGCGCCCAGCCCGACCGATGACAGGGTCAGGAACTGGCCACGGGTGACGGCCGAGTCGGGCGCCTGCGGCGCGGTGTATGCGTGGGCGTGCGAGCCGGCGGGCGTGTCCGCCACAGCGTCCTCCAGTCAGTGCAGCGGCGCCATACTACCGCGCCTTCCGGTCATCTGTGTTTGTAACGGGTATGCCATATTCGGCCCAGCGAGCGGTCACCTGCGCGCGAATTTCGGGGCTCATCTCGATCACGGACGGCCAGCCTCGATCATAGCCCTCGCTCTCCCACTTGGCGGTGGCGTCGATTCCGATCTTGCCGCCGATGAACTGCCTGGTGGGCGCGTGATCGAGGTGGTCGAGCGGGCCGTCGGCCAGCACCACGTCGCGGGCCGGGTCGACGTTGGCGCCGGCCTGCCACATCACCTGGCCGTAGTCGTGCACGTCCACCCAGTCGTCCACGACCACGACGCCCTTGGTCAGCGAGAGCAGGCCGGTGCCCCAGATCGCGTGCATCACCTTGCGCGCGTGGCCGGGGAACGCCTTCCTGATCGAGACGATCGCGAGGTTGTGGAACGCGCCCTGGAAGGGCAGGTCGTAGTCGACCAGCTCGGGCATGGTCATGCGGATCGCGGGCAGGAACATGCGCTCGGTGGCCTTGCCCAGCCACACGTCCTCCTGCGGCGGAACGCCGACGATGATGGACGGGTAGATGGCGTCGCGGCGCATGGTGATCGCGGTGACGTGCAGCACCGGGAACGGCTCGACCGGCGTGTAGTAGCCGGTGTGATCGCCGAACGGGCCCTCGTCGGCCAGTTCGCCCTTCGCGATGTATCCCTCGATGATGATCTCGGCGCGGGCCGGCACCTCCAGGTCGACGGTGCGGGCGCGCACGAGCTCCACCGGCTCGCCGCGCAGGAAGCCGGCCAGCATCAGCTCATCGATGTGCTTGGGCAGCGGCGCGGAGGCGGTGTAGGCGGTGATCGGGTCGAGCCCCAGCGCGACGGCGACGTCCATGCGATCGCCCATGCCGCGCCAGTCGGCGGCCGCGTCCTTGTGGATCTGCCAGTGCATGGCGGTGGTGTCGGGGCTGAACTTCTGGATGCGGTACATGCCGACGTTGCGCATGCCGGTGCGGGGGTCTTTGGTGATCACCGCCGGCAGCGTGATGAACGGGCCGCCGTCCTTGGGCCAGCAGGTCATGATCGGCAGCGCGTCCAGGTCGGGCGGATCGAGCACCACCTCCTGGCAGGGACCGCTGCGGACGGTCTTCGGCCGCGAGTCGGCCAGCGACTTGAGCTTGCCGAGCGCGCGGATCTTCTCGCCGATGCCCTCCGGTGGGGTCATCTCGAGCACACCCTGGATGCGCGCGCCCAACTCGTCCAGCGACTCGACGCCGAAGGCCATGCAGGTGCGCCGCTCGGTGCCGAACTGGTTGATCAGGAGCGGAAGCGAGCTGTCCTTGACGTCGCGGAACAGGAGCGCCGGGCCGCCGGCCTTGGTCACGCGGTCCGTGATCTCGGTGATCTCGAGGTGGGGGTCGACCTGGGCCGTCACCTCGTGCAACTCGCCCTCACGGCGCAGGTGCTCGAGCCAGTCGCGGAGATCGGTGAACGCCATCGCGCGGGAGTCTATGCAGGTGCGGTTGGGACCGGCGGCGCGACGGCCGATAAGGATGGCATGACGACCTCTCAGGAGCCGGCCGGCACTTCCGGCATGATGGTCTGGCCGCTGGTAGCGATCGGCGCCGTTCTCGGTGGGCTGGCGGGCGGGTTCGTGACGCACAACCTGCCGGTCGCGGCGGCCTGCGCGCTGGTGGGCGCGGGCGCCGTCGGCATCCTCGCGTGGCAGGCGATCGGGCGGCTGGCGCAGGAGCAGGAGTACGCGGACTGGGTGGCGCGACGCGGCTGGCAGCCGGCCCGCAACCTGCCGGCGGCGCTGGTGACGTCGCTGCTTCGCGCCGGCGACACGCGTCGACTGGAGGATGGGTTCGAAGGCGAGGTCGAGGGGCGCCGGGCGGGGATCGGGCACTTCATCTGGGAGACCGTCGAGCGCTCGGTGGACGAGTACGGCAACGTGCACGAGACCCGCATCCCGCACACGGACACGGTGCTGGAGACGCTGACCGGGCTGCAGACGATGACGCGGTTGACGCTGACGCCGCGGCACCGCGGCCAGGGACGGATGGCCGACGGGCTGGCCTCGGCGCTGACCACCGACCGGTCGGTGGAGCTCGAGTCGGCGGAGTTCTGCACGGCCTACCGGCTGTTCGTCGCCGATGAGGAGAGCGAGCTGGTGGTGCGGCGGGTGTTCACGCCGGCGCTGATCGTGCAGCTGGTCGAGCTGGCCGGCGCGCGCATGACGATCGAGTTCGAGACCGGTGCGCTGGTCTGTTCCGTGCACGGACGCGCCGGCAAGACGCAGCTGCTGGACGCGATGGAGGCGGCATCGGTGGCGGTCGCTGACGCGCTCTGCAACGACGCGGCGTCGTCCGCGCCGGCGTACGTCCCCGCACACGCGGCCCAGCCGTGATCCTGATCCCGTACCTGATGCCGCTGGCGCTGGTGGCCTACGTCGGATACCGGTTCTGGGCGCAGGCGCAGCGGAGCGCCGCGATCGACAGCGCGACGTCGGCGTGGGCGCTCCGCGAGGGGCTGGTGCCGGGCACCCCGCCACCGGCGGGGGCGACCCCCACGCTGTCGCTGCCCGAGGGCGGCGCGCACGACTGCTGGCAGCTGCCGGTCGGGGACGGTAGCGGGACGCTGTTTCGCTGGACGTGGGTGATCCAGGAGGGACGCGACGTCCGCATCGGGGAGGCGACGGTGGTGTCGGCGCTGCTCGCGACCGGCTTCCCGCACTTCCGGGTGGTGCCGCGGCACGGCTTCGTGGCGCCGTCGGCAGGCTGGGACGAGCAGGAGCTGCACCTTGAGTCGGCCGAGCTGGACGCCGAGTTCCGCGTGCTGGTGGGACGCGACGGCGACCGGCAGGCGCTGCTCGAGCTGTTCGACCCGGAGACGATCGTGTGGCTGATCAACCCGGGGCGGACGGCTCCGGTGATCGAGTACCAGCTGGGCACGCTGGTCGTGGTGTCGCAGCATCCGTGCACCACGGACGTCGGGCTGGAGGCGCTGGCCGAGCAGGCGCGGTACCTGGCCGGCCGGGTGCTGGCGGAGGGCCTGCTGCACCGGCCCGGCGCCTCGTCGCTGGCCTGAGCCGGGCGGGCGCCTAGAATCCGGATGCGGGGCTTCCCGCGCACGCCCGACCAAGGAGCTTCCGGACATGCTCGCCGCCATCATCGTGATCATCGTGATCGTTCTGCTGATCGTATTTCTGATCAGCCTCTACAACGGCATGGTTCGTGCCCGGAACAAGGTCGACGAGGCCTGGAGCGGGATCGATGTGCAGCTGAAGCGGCGGCACGACCTGATCCCGAACCTGGTCGAGACGGTGAAGGGGTACGCGGCGCACGAGCGCGAGACGTTCCAGGCGGTGACCGACGCGCGCACGAAGGCGATGAGCGCCAGCGGCCCCGCGCAGGCGGGCGCGGCCGAGGGGCTGCTGTCGCAGGCGCTGGGCCGGCTGTTCGCAGTGGCGGAGGCCTACCCGCAGCTGCGCGCGACGGAGAACTTCCAGCAGCTGCAGGCCGAGCTGACCAACACCGAGGACCAGATCGCGGCCGCGCGGCGCATCTACAACGGCAACGTGCAGGCGTACAACACCAAGATCCAGGTGTTCCCGAACTCGATCATCGCGGGCATGGGCGGGTTCACCAAGCGTGACTTCTTCGAGATCGAGGACCCGGGCGACCGCGAGCCGGTCAAGGTCGACTTCTCGACGGCGCCCACGGTGGCTGCCACGCCGGCAGCCGCCGACCCGGCGCCCGCGGCGCCGGCGGACACGCCCCCCGCCGCCGACCCGCCGCCCGCCGAGGGCTAGCGCGATGCCACAGCTGCTGGTCTTCGGGGCACGCAATCTCGGCAGGGTGATCGCCGAGCATCTGATCGCCCAGGGCTGGGAGGCGACCGGGGTCGCCCGCAGCGAGGAGACGGTCGCCGCCTTCCCGGGCCGCGGGTTGCAGGCCGACCTCACCGACCGTGACCAGATGCGGCGCGTGGTCGAGGAGGCGGGTGCCTTCGACCTGGCGGTGAACGCGTACTCGCCCAAGGGCCGCTTCGGCGGCGGCGACCTCACGACCACCGATGACGACGCGATGGCGCCCTACCTCGAGCAGCTGCTGCCGGAGGTGTTTTCGTTCTACCGCCTGGTCGGCGCGTCGCTGGCCGAGCGGGGCGGCGGCACCCTGATCCAGGTCACCGGCGGGTCGGCGCGGCGGGCGCTGCCGGGCCGGGCGCCGTGGGCATCGGGAGCGGCGGCAACCCGGGCGCTCAGCCAGGCGGCGGCCAACGAGCTGAAGCCGAAGGGCGTGCACGCGTGCCTGCTGATCTGCGACGGCAGCTTCGGCGGCGCCGGAGACGACGACGGCGGCAAGAAGATCGACACGACCGAGCTGGCGCGCGCGGCGCAGTACCTGCACGAGCAGGGCCGCTCGGCCTGGACGCACGAGCTGGTGGTGACACCGGTCGGCGACCGCTGGACGCCCTGACGTAACGGCGCCGCAACGACCCGTCACGGCCGGCGTTACACGCAATCTGCCCCGCTTCGCAACGAGCTCCGCAGCGGTCCGACACGACCGCCGCACCAACCGCTCACGCAGGCCGATGCGGTGTTTGACTCCAATAATTGGGGCGTCCGCTCAACCATCCCGAACGAGCTGCGGCCACCTGTCACGAACCGTCACGGGATCCGCACGAACCCGTGTCGGCGGCTGAGTCAGGGTCTGACCCCTGTTGGGGCCGCGCTGGCGTTACGCGCGTGTCACGGCGGGAGTGACGAAGCGTCAGGCGCCGAGGGCGGCCAGCGCCGAGTCCCACAGCGCATCGTCGTCACCGGACGGTCGCTGCTCGCCGCGGTTGTGGCTGCAGCGTGCGATCAGCTGTGCCAGCGTCGTCACGGCGTCAAGGTCGCCTGTGCCGCAGATCTCGACCAGGCCGGCCGCGTACAGGTAGTCCCCGGTCAGCAGCGCCAGGTCGGCGTCGTCCTGGGCGAACAGCCGCGCGCGGCCGTTGTGCAGCAGATACCCCTCGCGGATCATCTCCACCCCCAACAGGTACGGCTGTGGGCAGCGGCCCTCGAACTCCGGCGCCGGCGCCTCGCCGGGCAGCAGCGCCCGCTCCCAGAGCGGGCTGTCGGCCGCCGCCCGCGCTCGGATCTCGTCCAGCAGCGAGGCCATCAACCGTCGAACTCCCGCGCCCCGGCGGCGGTCATCTCCACCTGCTCCGCCGTGTGCGCCAGGGACGGCATCATCGCCTCGAACTGCGACGGCGCCAGGTACACGCCCCGCTCCAGCATGTGCGCGTGGAACCGCGCGTAGCGGTCCGTGTCGCTGGCCATCGCGCCGGGGAAGTCGGTCACCGGGCCGTCTGCGAAGAACCCGGTCAGCATCGCGCCCACCCGGTTCACCGTCACTCCCGGCCGATCCAGTCCGGCAGCGACCGCCGCGGACGTGGCCTCCAGCCGATCGTACGCATCCGGCTCGCGCAGCAGCGCCAGCGTCGCCAGCCCGGCCGCCATCGCCAGCGGGTTGCCCGACAGGGTGCCGGCCTGGTAGACGTCGCCCACCGGCGCCAGCCGCTGCATCACGTCGGCACGGCCGCCGAACGCCGCCGCCGGCAGGCCGCCGCCCAGGATCTTGCCGAGGCAGGTCAGATCCGGCCGGAACGCCAGCCGCTCCTGCGCGCCGCCGTAGGCGACCCGGAACCCGGTGATCACCTCGTCCGCGATCAGCAGCGCCCCGGTGCCGTTGCAGATCGTCCGCAGCCCCTCCAGGAACCCCGGCGCGGCCGGTACCACGCCCATGTTGCCCGCCACCGGCTCCACGATCACGCACGCCAGGTCGTCGCCGTGCATCTCGGCCAGCGCCCGCACCGCATCCAGGTCGTTGTACTCGGCGATCAGCGTGTCCGCCGTCCCCGCCGCCGGCACACCCGGCGTCGCAGGGATCGCGAGCGTGGCCAGGCCCGACCCGGCCTGCGCCAGCAGCGCGTCCACGTGCCCGTGGTAGCCGCCCGCGAACTTCAGCACCTTCGAGCGGCCGGTGAACCCGCGCGCCAGTCGCACCGCGCTCATCGTGGCCTCGGTGCCCGACGACACGAACCGCACCATCTCCAGCGAGGGCACCGCGCGCACCACCTCCGCCGCCAGCTGCACCTCCAGCGCCGTCGGCATCCCGAAGGACGTGCCCCGCGCCGCCGCCCGGCCGACCGCTTCCACCACCGCCGGGTGCGCGTGGCCCGCGATCAGCGGCCCCCACGACAGCACCCAGTCGACGTAGCGATTGCCGTCGGCATCGATCAGCCAGGCACCCTCGCCGGCGGCCGCAAACAGCGGATGCTCGCGCCCGACCGACCGCATCGCCCGCACCGGGCTCGATACGCCGCCCGGGATCAGGCGGCAGGCCTCCCGGTACAGCCGCTGGGACTCGACCTCGGTCTGCGGCCCTCCTAGGAGAGCCAACCGGCGGCCCGTGACGCGTGGTACGTGATGATCATGTCTGCGCCGGCCCGCTTGATCGCCGTCAGCGCCTCCAGCGCCGCCGCCCGCTCGTCCAGCAGCCCGTCGCGCGCGGCCGCCGTCAGCATCGCGTACTCACCGCTGACCTGGTAGGCCGCGATCGGCGCCAGCGTCGCCTCGCGCACGCGCCGGATCACGTCCAGGTACGGCATCGCCGGCTTCACCATCACCATATCGGCGCCCTCGTCGATGTCGAGCAGCACCTCGCGCAGCGCCTCGTTGGCGTTCGCGGGATCCATCTGGTACCCGCGCCGGTCGCCCTCCGACGGCGTCGAGTGGGCGGCCTCGCGGAACGGGCCGTAGAAGCTGGACGCGAACTTGGCGCTGTAGGCCAGAATCGCCGTCGACGTGAGCCCGTCGGCGTCCAGCGCCGCCCGGATCGCGGCCACACGGCCGTCCATCATGTCGCTGGGCGCCACGATGTCGGCCCCGGCGACGGCGTGCGACACCGCCGTCTGTGCCAGCAGCTCCAGCGTAGGATCGTTGTCCACGTCGCCGTCGCGCAGCACCCCGCAGTGCCCGTGCGAGGTGTACTGGCAGAGGCAGACATCGGTGATCAGCACCAGCTCCGGCACCGCCAGCCGGATCGCCCGCAGCCCCAGCTGAACGATCCCCTCCTCGTCGTACGCGGAGCTGGCCGCCTCGTCCTTGTGATCGGGGATGCCGAACAGGATCACGGCCGGGACCCCCGCCGCATGCACCGCCCGCGCCTCCTCGACCAGCGTCTCGATCGAATGGTGGTACTGCTCGCTGAGCGAGGGGATCGGCGTGGCCGGCCCGCTGCCCGCCCGCACGAACAGCGGCTGGATCAGGTCGGCCGCCGACAGGCGCGTCTCGCGCACCATGCCCCGCAGGGCATCGGTGCGGCGCAGCCTGCGCAGGCGTGTGGCTGGAAACGACATGGCCCTGATTGTATCGCCGGGCCTTTACATGACCATCACGTGCGAATAGGATTGCCACGAATGGACTCCGGGGGAAAGGCCGGCATGCTGCAGACACGATCACGAGCTTGACTACTCGAACGAGGCCCTGCGCAAGCTCGGCGCCCGCATCCGGCATCTCCGCCGCCGGCGCGCGATGACCCAGCGCGACCTCTCCTTCGACGGCTGCTCCTACAGCTACCTGGCCCGCATCGAGGCCGGCGACCGCAGGCCCAGCCCGCGCGTGCTGGTCGAGATCGCCCGCCGCCTGGGCGTCACGCCCGAGGAGCTGACCGGAGAGGTCTCAAACGAGCAGCGCACCCGCTCGCTCGAGGTGCTGGACGCCATGATGATGATCCGCCTCGAGCAGTACGAGGAGGCCGAGGAGCTGCTGCGCGGCGTGCTGCGCGAGGCCGAGGTCGACGCCGACGCCGAGCGCATGAGCGAGTGCTACGAGGGCCTGGCCCTGATCTCGGCCCGTCGCGGCCGCGACGGGCAGGCGCTGGAGCTGTTCCAGCAGGCGCTGGAGGTGGGCGATCCGCCGCACCCGGCGCAGCGGCCCGACCTCTACATCGAGATGGCGCGCCTCCACATCGGCGCCGGCGACGCCGCCCGCGCGATCGCGCTCATGAACGACTGCGCGGAGCAGCTGCGACAGCAGCCCGGCCGTGACCTGGCCAAGCTGGTGCGCTACACGCTGTTGCTCAGCCAGGCCTACTCCGACGCGGGCGACTACGGCAGCGCCGGCACGGTGCTGGCCGCCGCCCTGCGCGACGGCGCCGAGGAGGTCGACCTGCAGAGCCGGGCCCGCGCCTACTACTCGCTGTCGCGCCTCTACGCCAGCACCGGCCAGGTCGGCCAGGCCATCGCCTACGCCGATCGCGCGCTCGCGATCTACGAGCTGATGGACGACAATGACGCTCTGGCGGATGCACATCTGTTGTATGCGCAGAACCTGCTGGACGCGGGCGAGACGGCCCGCGCGGAGGAGCATCTGTCCGCCTCGCGCAGCCTGCTGGGCGCCCGCCCGAGCCCGCTCGACCTCGGGTTCGTGGTGGTCGAGGAGGCGCGCTGCGCACTCCAGAAGGGCGACACGGAGCTGGCCTCGAGCAAGGCTCGCGAGGGGGTGGAGCTGCTCGGAAACGGCGCCCTGCCCGGGCAGCTGGGCGACGCCTACCTGGTGCTGGCCCGCGTCTACGACGAGCTGGGCGACGCGGAGCGGGCCGAGTGGGGCTTCACGGCCGCGATCGACGCGATCCGCCAGCAGAACGGCTGGACGCGCGAGCTGGCCAAGGCCTACCGCTGGTACGGCAAGTTCCTGAAGCGGATGGGCCGCGCCGAGGCAGCGCTGGAGGCGTTCGAGCTGGCCGCCGACCTGGCGCCGTCCAACCAGGACGCGATGGCGCCGACGCCGCAATCGGACGTCAGCAGCTCAGCCGCTACGAGCCCGCAGTAGCCGGGCCGCCGCCGGGCGGCACCGTGGGCGGCGGCGTTGGCGGCGCACCATGCACCTCGACCGGCACCTCCACCGGCACCGGTCCGTTGCCCCACGGTTCCAGCCCGATCCGCTCCCGCAGGAACCAGAACAGCTCGCGGCCGATCGCGAGCAGCGGCAGCGTCACGAACACGCCCGCGAACCCGTACAGCTGCTGGCCGGCCAGCAGCGCGAAGATCACCAGCAGTGGATGCACCCCCACCGCGCCGCCCATCAGCTTGGGGATCACGATGTGGCCCTCGACCTGGTGGATGAACAGGAAGGCCAGCGCGACGGCGATCGCAGCCGTGGGCGACTCCGCCAGCGCCACCGCCATCGGCGGGATCGCGCCGATCCACGGCCCCACGTAGGGGATCACCTCGGTCAGCGCGGCGAACGCGCCGAACGCGATCGCGTAGTTGCTGCCGCCCTGGAAGATCCCGAGCTCGCCCAGGATCCACATCAGCCCGCCGGCGGTCGCGCCGATCACCAGCGACACCAGCGTCTGGCCGCGAACGTAGGACAGGAGCGCCCGCTCCAGGCGCACCACCAGGTCGTCCTCCCCCTCGCCGGGCGGGAACAGCCGCCTCAGGAACCGCGACAGTCGGGGCGCATCGAGCAGCATGTACACCGACACGACGATCACCAGCACGACGTTGAACAGGCTCTCGGCGACGCCCAGCAGCACGCCCTGGGCGACGCCCACGGCCTGCCCGGACACGCTCTCGATATCGAGTGAGTTGACCTTCTGCTGCACCTTGTCGCCCAGCTGGCGGACGTTCACCTGCGACAGGCCGTGGTCGTCAAGCCACCGCTGCAGGTCATCCAGCTTCATCTCGGCGGGTGTCTGGGTCTGGCCGGGTGCCGTGCTGAACTCGTTCTCGACCACGGTGCTGGCCGACTGCACCTGGGTCGCGATCACCGTCCCGGCCAGGACGCCCAGAGCCACGAACGTGATCGCAAACGTGAGGTAGACGAGGAACACTGCCAGCGCGCGCGGGATCCTCAGGGCGCAGAAGGCGCGGACGATCGGGTTCAGCAGGATCGCGATCAGCGCCGCCACCACGAAGATGAACATCGCATGGCTGACGGCGGACATGAACTGCCAGGCCCCGACCACGATCAGCGGCAGCCCTACCAGCTGGACCCAGCGCGGGATCCGTACCATCCGCGGGGCGTCGGGCGGCATTGCGGCCATCCTAGCAACCGGTCCCCCCGGCACCCGGCCTGGGCTAATCTGGACGGGTGATCGCGACCCGTCAGCGACAGCGCCGGCGACGGCGCACCGTCCGACGGCGCGACCCGCACCGGCAGCGACGCCTGGTGGCCGTTGCAGCGGCCATCGTGGTCGCGGCGGTGGTGGTCGTCGTCCTCCATTCCGGATCCTCGTCGCGGGACACCAGCGGCATCGCGTCGCCGCACTCGCCGCAGCTGGCGCCGAACGCGCCGCCCAGCCCGCCGCAGACGCTGGCCACGGTCAGCGGCCTCAGCCTCGAGGTGCCCGTCTCCGCCGGCCGCATCACCGCCATCGTCTACCACGCCACCGGCGCCACGAACGCGATCCCGCTGAGCCCGGCCGGCACCCAGAAGAACGCCGGGTTCCTGGCGCGGCTGGGCAACCGCCTGTTCGGGAGCGGTGGCGGTGGCGGCCCGTCCTACTACATCGACAGCAGCGGGGACGGCACCGACACGGGGTCGGTGGACGTGGGCGCACCGGCCGGCACCGACGTCTACTCGCCGGTGGACGGAACCGTGGTCAGCGTCCAGCCCTACGTCCTGAACGGCAAGGCGCGCGGCAGCATCGTGCAGATCCGGCCCAGCGACCTGGCCGCGGTGATCGTGACCGTCGGCAACCTCGATCAGCACCTGGCCGTCGACGTGGGCTCGCCGGTGCACGCGTCGCAGACACTGCTGGGCAAGATCGTCGACCTGTCCAAGCTGCTCCACCAGACGGTCGCGAACTACACGTCCGACTCCGGCAACCACGTCTCCATGCAGGTCAGCCCGGCCCCGGCAGCCAGCCCGCTCCTGTAGCCACGGCCGCGTGCCGTACGATCCGTCCGTGCGGATCCTCTTCATCGCGGACATCTTCGGAGCGCCCGGCCGACGCGCGGTCGAGATGCACCTCCCGGAGCTGCGCGCCCAGCACAGCGTCGACCTGGTGGTGGCGAACGCCGAGAACGCGGCCGACGGCGTCGGCGTCACCAGCCGCATCGCCCTCAAGCTGTACACGGCCGGCGTGGACGCGATCACGCTGGGGAACCACGCCTACCGGCAGCGCGAGGTCTACCCGTTCCTGGAGTCGGACGACCGGATCGTGCGGCCCGCCAACCATGCCGCCAACGCGCCGGGCCGGGGCGTGACGGTCGTCGAAACCGCCGACGGCACCCGGGTGGCCGTGATCAACCTGATCGGCCAGCTGTTCCTGGACGCCGCCCAGAGCCCCTTCGAGGTGGTCGCCGGGCTGGTCGCCGACGCGCGCTCGCGGGCGAAGCTGGTGCTGGTCGACTTCCACGCCGAGGCAACCAGCGAGAAGGTGGCGCTGGGTCGGCTGCTGGACGGCCGCGTGACCGCCGTGATCGGCACCCATACCCACGTCCAGACCAACGACGCCATGGTGCTCCCGGGTGGCACCGCCTACCTCACGGACGGCGGCATGACCGGCCCCCACGACTCCGTGATCGGCGTCCGCACCGAGCTGGTGCTGCGGCGGTTCCAGACCGGGCTGCCGGTGCGGTTCGAGCCGGCCGAGAACGCGGTGCGGATCGAGGGTGCGCTGATCGAGTGCGATCCGGCCAGCGGTCGCGCCTCCTCGATCGAGACGTTCCGGTTCAGCGCGGGCTGAGCGGCTCCGGCGACGGCGCCCGCCGCGGCACCAACATCGCGAACAGCGCCAGCGGCAGCCACCAGCAGATGTAGGGGTAGAACCAGTAGCTGGAGACCGCCTGCGTCGCGATCAGCGCGGCCGCGGCCAGCGCCGCCACGGCCACCGCGTCCTTACGTCCCCGCGGCAGCACCGCCAAGAGCAGGCAGCCCAGCACCACCGCCACCTGCAGCGCCTGCTGCAGCCAGTGCAGGGTCGGCCACCCCGGGTGAAACGCGCCCAGCGTCCAGATCGAGAGCGGCGTCACCCGGTTCAGCTGGTAGTGGAACGTGCGCTCCCAGAACACGTGCAGGCCGTCGCTCTGCCGGGCCAGCATCGACAGCAGCAGCAGCGACGTCAGCAGGAAGCCGGCCAGCGTCGCCACCCGCCGCTGCAGCGACATCAGCAGCGGCACCAGCGCCAGCGGGCCGAGCTTGGCCAGTCCGGCCGCCGCCATCAGCCCGCCCCGCAGCCACGGCACCGACAGGGCGGCGATGAACCAGGCCAGCAGCGCACCCACGAGCGCGTCGTTGGTGTTCATGTTGAGCGCGTAGAGCGTGAACGGGTTGGCCACCCAGGCGAACGCCAGCAGCGTGCCCAGCCGCGAATTGCCGAACCGCCAGCCGGCCACGAACAGGCCCGCCATCGCCAGCAGGTCGAACGTGCAGGCGGCCACGTGCGCGGCCGGCAGGTCGTCCCAGAGCCCGCTCCAGCCGAGGATCGCCACGAACGGCATATACGCGACGTACACCGCCGGCCCGTACGTGTCGCCGCTCGAGATCGGCGACTCGCAGCGGCCGCTGGTGGACTGGACGTAGCCGATCGGATCGCCGTTCGCGTAGCGGCCCGCGCAGGCCGTCCCCTTGCTGGTCGGCATGTTGCCGTACGGCTGGCTGCCGTTCAGCAGCAGGTCGGCACCGACCACGCCGGCGTAGCCGACGTCGAGGATGTTCGAGTCCCGGTTGTTCAACCCCAGCCGGAAGCCGACCAGGGCGAAGCAGAGCGCCACTAGCACCAGCGCATGCGTGGTACCTATGTCGATGCCGCGCGGCCGGTGGCTGCTGCCCAGGCGGATCATCCTGACCAGCAGGTAGACCAGCGGCGGGTAGATCAGCGGCGTCGAGATGAACACGTCGCCCTGGTTGAACCAGTGCAGGGAGATGCCGAACGAGAGCAGCACCAGCAGGTCGAGCGTGCGCATGCTGAACGGCCGGCGCCAGTCCACCAGCCCGCCCAGGAACAGCGCGCACAGCGGCAGGAACACCCACCAGCGGTTGGCAAGGCGCCCGTACGACGAGGGCTCGCCGCGGGCCAGCTGCCAGTCCACCTGCGGCCCGGTGCGGACGTTTGTCAGTGTCATCGCCGTGTCGCTGACGCGAGCCGCCGCCACCTGCGCGCCGTTGCGGTCGTCGAAGGCGACCGTCCACACGCGGTCGTCGCCGAGCGTGGCCGTGGCCTCGACGCCCGGATACTGGGCGATCCAGCTGCGCAGCGCGCCCGAGCGCCGCGCCAGCGTGATCGCCTCGGCGGGCGTCAGCCGGGGCGGCCCCAGCTTCGGCGTGACGGTCGTGTTCAGGATCGCGCTGGTGGAGTCGTCGATCTTGAACGAGGCCAGCACGTTGTGCTTGCCGCGAGGCTCGAGCACGGCCGTCCACGTGCCGCTGGGCGGATCGAACACGACCTCCCAGTGTGCGCCCTTGTTGGCGGCGAACAGCGGCCCCACCGCCGGGTCGCTGGCCGCGATCGCGATCACGCGCGCCGCCGTCAGATGTGGCTTGGCGTCGGCGTGCGCGACGCCCGGCGCCAGCAGCAGCGCCAGCACGACCGCGATCGCGCCTCTAGATGATCGATTCCACAACTACGCGGCGAAGCTCCAGAGCTTATTGCCAAGGAAGCTGATGGGCGTCGCGACCACGATCGCGATCGCCGCGGCGACCGGCTTGTGCAGCCCCACCACCTCGACCAGCAACGCCAGCGCCGCCAGGTCGATGGCGAGCGCGAGCAGGCTGACCGCCAGGAACCTGGCGTACTGGACGTGCGGTTCTCCGTGCTCGATCTTGAACGTCCACACCCGGTTCCAGATGAAGTTGCTGGTCGCCGCCACCACGAAGGCGAGCACGAACGCGATCGGGTAGGGCAGGCTGCGGTAGAACAGCGTGAACAGCCCCACGTTGATGATGTAGCCGGATCCGCCCACGACGCAGAAGCGCGCCAGCTCCAGCCAGTTGTGATGGCTTCGCACCCCGACGTTGAACCTCTCGGCGTGGCCCTTCAGGCCGACAGCGGCCACGTCGGTACGGGCATCCTTCATCCGGCACAGCCTAGAGGATCGATCTGGCCGGCTCCGCAGTGCGTGAGAAGTGCCGCAGCGCCAGCGGCGTCAGATCGGTGATCGACGGCTGCGCTGCCAGCCCTGTGGGTGCGTCGAACCCGGCCGTGATCAGCGGCACCAGCGAGTCCTCGGCGCGCAGCGAGCCGTGGCTGCCGCCGCCGGCGTGGTGCTGGCCGCCGGAGTCGGCGAACTCGTCGCCGAGCCGGGCCGACACGATCACGTCGCCCGAGGTCGCGCAGGACACTGCGCCCTCGATCCGCTCCAGCGCGTTCGGATAGAGCGCGGGGTCGAGCAGGTCACGGTCGCCGGCCAGCTCCCAGCTGTTGCCGCGGGCGTCCTCGAACCCCTCGCCACGCCGGAAGCGCAGCTCACCACCCTCGCGCCGCACGGCGTACCAGGCGCCCTCCTGCCACATCACGACGTCGCTGAACGGGTGCCGGGCGTACCGGTGCCCGACCTCGCTCGCGGTCAGCCGGCCGCCGGGCAGCAGGTAGGCCATCGCCACCCGGTTGCTGGCGGCCACGGCCAGGTCGCACTCGGCCGGATCGGAGTGGCGGCTGGAGCGGAACAGCTTCAGCCCCTCCAGCGGCTCGTGCGCGTCGACGGCCCGCTCGACCGCGCTCTGGCTGTGGTCGGCGACCACCATGACGGCGTAGCGCTCCAGGAACTGGTCCCACCCGCCGGCCGCCTCGACCAGCAGCCCCAGAGAGGCGTCCGCCTGCTCCACCGCGCCCATCACGTCCCCGCCCCGGTGCTGAGCGGCGTCGGTCTCGTAGAGGTACAGGAACAGGAAGTCGAACCCGTCGCGGGTCACCAGCCAGCGGCCGACATGGCCGCCGTGGCGGTCGACCGAGCCTCCGAAGTTGCGCGGCGCCCCGGTGTCGTCCGACCAGAACAGCTCGCCGAAGAAGTACCTGCGCGGCCCGTATACGGCATCCACGATGCCGACCCGCCGGGCGATCCGGCGCGCCGCCTCGCGGGTGATCGGATGGCGCACACGGCCCCGGCAGATGTAGGTGTTGACCGCGGCGGTGACCAGGCCCTCGTCTTCCAGCGCCTCGAACACGGTCGTCGCGCCGCGGCGAGAGGTGCAGCAGGTTCAGGTTGACCAGCACGTCGTCCACCATCTGCCGGGTGCCCTCGGCCAGCGTGGCCAGGAACGACGACCCGTACTCCACGAAGCGGCCCTCGTCGCGGTGGTACCAGGTCATGCTCGGGATCCGGTGCCCGGCCGGGTGACGGCCCGTGATCAGCGACGACAGGCAGACCGGCGTCAGCGAAGGGAAGGTGGAGACGCAGGCATCGCGTGCGTTCGCCCAGCTCCTGCAGGTGGGCCAGCGTGGGTGCGCGACCGGCGGCGACCACGCGGTCGAGCAGGGCCGGCCCGAGCCCATCGATCACCGCCAGGATCAGCTTCTTGGGCATGACCGCTGATTGTAGGTGAGCGGCGGTCGCGGGCCAGGTGTGCGGCGGGACGTTTCCGCGGGTCGGATCTGCCGCCGGTCTCAGCGCAGGACGCGCAGCCCCTTGTACTTCTCCTGGTCGCGCCGCCGCGTGCGCGCGAACAGCACCGCCGCCGCCCCGGCCAGCAGGAAGCCCACGAACGGCACGGCTCCGGCCACCGACGTGGCCACACCGGTACCGTCCTCGACCATCGCGGTGCCGCGCACGTCGCCGCCGGCACGGATCGCCCGGATCCGGATCTGGCGCAGCGTCAGCGCAACGGCGGCGGCCACGCCGGCGCCGACCGCGAGACCCACGTAGGGCAGCTCGTCGCCGGCCACCAGCTCGAACACCAGACCACCGCCCATCACCCGCCGCAGCAGCCGCCCGCCGGCCTCGGCGCCCGGCCAGATCGCGTCGGCCGCCAGCTCGATAGCCGGCCAGCACCCACAGGAGCGCCACCGTCAGCGGGTCGTCGGCCCAGCCCAGCGAGCCGTCGGCGAAGCCCAGCGCCGCCACCGAGGCGGCCACCGCCAGCGGGGCCGTCGCGAAGAATCCGGCGGCCACCGCCAGCCCCAGACCCTGACCGATAGCAATCGCCAGATCCATCGGTGCGAGATCATAGAGTAGGGTCAGGCCATGGTCTGGGTGGTACTCGGCTTCCTGGTGATCGTGTTCCTGACCGTGGTCGCGCCGCTGATGCGGCAACGCGCGGTGGTGGCGGCGCGGGCGCGACGGCTGTCGGCGCTGCAGCGGGAGCGCGGCAGCCAGGTGATCACGATCATCCACCGGCAGGAGCAGATCGGGCTGTTCGGCGTGCCGCTGGTGCGCTTCATCGACATCGACGACTCCGAGCAGGTGCTGCGGGCGATCCGGATGACGCCGGACGACCGGCCCATCGACCTGGTGCTGCACACGCCCGGCGGGCTGGTGCTGGCTGCCGAGCAGATCGCCCACGCGGTGCGCGACCACCCGGCCCGGGTGACCGTGCTGGTGCCCCACTACGCGATGAGCGGCGGCACCCTGATCGCGCTGGCCGCCGACGAGATCGTGATGGACGCCCACGCCGTGCTGGGGCCGGTCGACCCGCAGCTGGGCGACATGCCGGCCGCATCCATCCTGCGCGTGGTGGCGGCCAAGGAGCCGGCTCAGATCGACGACCGGTTCCTGGTGCTGGCGGACGTCGCCGAGAAGGCACGCCGCCAGGTGCTGGCCTTCGTGACCGACCTGCTGGACGACCGGATGCCGCCGGAGGAGGCCGGCCGCCTGGCCGAGCTGCTGGCCGGCGGCTACTTCACCCACGACTTCCCGATCACCGTGCAGCGGGCGCGCGACCTGGGCTGGCGGTCGGCACCGAACTGCCCGTGCTCGTCTACGAGCTGATGGCGCTGTTCCCGCAGCCGACGCGCGGCCGGCCCACCGTCACGTACCTGCCGTTGCCGGCTCCGGGGCCGGGACCGGGAAGGACGCCTCCGCCGCGGGTGGGATGAGCATTCGCAGAGCCTGCGGGTGGTAGCGCACCACGGCCGCCTCCACCTGCCCCAGGTACTCGCCGTCCAGCTGCAGCCCGACCGGGACGTCGCAGGCGACGTCGAGCGAGGTCACGTCGTGCAGGTAGCTGACGTGGCGATCCCGGCCCCGCGCGTGAAGCGGCCACACCAGGCCGTAGGCCGGCAGCCGCCAGAGCTGGTACGGCCGTAGAGGCGACACGACCACGGCGTCCAGCGCCGACGCAAAGCTCGCACGGGGGGCCGTGCGCACCGGCAGCCGGCCCCAGTAGGAGTAGGGATGCTGGTTTGCAATCGCGAGGTAGGACGCGCGCAGAGAGCGATCGCCGGCCGTCACGGTGATCCGAGCCGGCATCGACAGACGGTCGCGCCACAGCGCCCGCCCGGCGGCTGCCACAACCGCGCTGTCGCGGGGCCTGCGGCCGTCAGGGCGCTGACGGCGCCGCTCCGCCACGATCCGGGTGGCCTCGGCCTCCAGGCCCATGCCGGCCGAGAAGGTGAACATGCGGCCGTTCACCGAGCCGAGGCCGACCGGGCGCCAGCGCCGCTCCGCGATCGCGCCAACCAGCACGGCCGCCGCCGACAGCGTCTGCCTGGGCAGCCGCAGCTGCCGCGCGAACACCGAGCTGGCGCCGGCCGGCACCACTCCCATCAGCGCCTCGGGCGGCATCCCGTTGGCGACCTCGTTGACGGTGCCGTCACCGCCCATCGCCACCACCACGTCAGCGCCCGGCGCGCGCGCCAGGTCGGTGGCCTGCCCGGGCCGCTCGGTCAGGCGCACCTCGACATCGCCCGCACGCGCCAGCCGCGCCGCCACCTGGTCGATCAGCGCTTCCTGCACGCCCGAGGCGTTCGGGTTGGCGATCAGGCGCACCTGCATGCGGGCTACCATAGTGGGCGTGACGGCAGCCAACCTGCGCACGTACACGGCAGCGGCCGGAGTGCCCGCCGCGCTGGTGGTGCTGCTGCACCTGGCGCTTGACTGGAACGGCGCCGACGGCATCACCGGCCGCCGCGACCTGGCCTTCAGCCACGGCGTGGCGCTGGCGGCGGTGCTCGCGGCCGTCCTGATCTCGAGCCGTGTAGCGCTCCACATCGAGACCGGGGCCGGCGCACCGGTGGCCGACGCGATCGCTATCATCGGGTCGGTGGCGGTGCTCGCGAACCTCGCCCGCGTGTGGCGCGACGGCTCCGATCCTCTGCACAGGTTCAGCATCACCGTCGCCCACATCTCCGCGCTGCTGCTGGTGGGGGTGGTTTCGAACCTGGTCGCGCGCCGCGAGCAGCGGCGACGCTCCAATCCGGCTCCAAGCCTGTAATCAGGGACTAATTCCGGCCGCCTACAACTTCGGGCCATGAGAAATTATCTGAGATACGGAGCGCTGGTTGTCGTGGCAGCGCTCGTGGGTGCCGGATCGGCCTACACAATCAACTCGACACACACGGATACACGCACCATCGTCCACACGGAGACGCAGGCCTCGCCCGTCAGCGCATCGAGCCCGACCGGTCTCTCCGTCAACCAGATCTACCGCAAGGATGCACCGGGGGTCGTCGTCGTGACGGCCACGTCCACCACAACCGCGCAGAACCCCGCCGACCCCTTCGCCGCCCCCCAGCAGCAACAGCAGCAAGCGCTGGGCTCGGGCTTCGTGATCGACAAGAGCGGCCACATCCTGACCAACGCCCATGTCGTCCTGAACGCGTCCAAGGTGCAGGTCGCATTCGGCTCTGACACGCAGGCCGCCAAGACCTACACCGCAACCGTGGTGGGCTTCGACAAGAGCACCGACGTCGCCGTCCTCAAAGTGGACGCGCCGTCCGAAGCGCTGACGCCGCTTCAGCTGGGCAACTCCTCGACCGCTCAGGTCGGCGACCCGGTGGTCGCGATCGGAAACCCCCTGGGTGAGACGCGCACCGTCACCACGGGCATCGTGTCGGCCCTGAACCGCGACATCGGCTCGCTCCAGGGCGACGTCCAGATCCGCGGAGCTATCCAGACCGACGCCGCCATCAACCACGGCAACTCCGGCGGCCCGCTGATCAACGACGAGGGCCAGGTGATCGGCATCACCAGCCAGATCCTGTCCGACGATCCCAACAACCCCCAGAGCGGCAGCATCGGCATCGGCTTCGCCGTCCCGATCAACACCGTGCGCACCGTCGCCGAGCAGATCATCACGAGCGGCAAGGCCGAGCACACCTACCTGGGCATCCTCGGCTCCGAGGTGACGCCCGCCCTGGCCAACGCGCTCAACCTGAGCGTCGACCACGGCGTGCTGATCGGGAAGGTCGAGGCTGGCTCACCGGCCGCCAAGGCGGGGCTCAAGGCCGGCACCACCCAGGCCACGATCCAGGGTCAGACGGTCGTGCTGGGCGGAGACGTGATCACCAAGATCGACGGCCACGAGATCACCACGTTCGACGACCTGGCCAACGGCATCAGCTCGAAGAAGCCGGGTGACACCGTCCAGCTCGAGATCGTCCGCGACGGTCACACCATGACCGTGAACGTGACGCTGGCGGCTCACACAAGCTAAGCGTCGGCAGAGACCTCGACGATCACATCGTCGACCGAGTCGAGGGCGTCGCGGACGGCGTCCTCGACTCGGCTCGCCAGGACGTGCGCCTCACGCACGCTACCACCCGGCTCCGCCCGCAGCGAGGTGACCACCAGCAGACGCTCGCCCTGGCGGTAGACCACCACCTCCGCCGTACCCTGCCCGGCCACCCGGGTGACCGCCTCGCTGGCGGCGCGCACGAGCTGCGGCTGCTCGGCTCCGATGTCACGCGCGGGCTGCGCCCCCAGGGCGGACGGCTCCACGTGCGCGTAGACGCGGGCAACGCCGAACTCGGAGCGGATCTCCCGCTTCAGCTGCTCGACGGTGAGCGCAGCATCGCGCATCGGCATGTCCTCGGGCAACCGCACGTGCAGCGTGATGGCACGGCCGCCGGTGCCCTGCTCGAGCACCGAGATGTTGTGCGTCTCGACCACGCCCGGCACCCGCAGCGCCGCCGCCGCCACTCGCTCGTTGGGCGCCTCGGCGCCGGTACTGGGCTCGACGTGCACCGTCACCTGGGCCGGGCCGATCTGCGAGCGCACCGCATCTTCGACCTGGTCCATGGTCTGGTGGCTGCGCTCCAGCCCCTCGAGCCGGGAGACGCCGATCACCACGTCGGCGAAGCTCTCGCCGCCGGCCTCCCGCACGCGCACCGAGCGCACCTCGGCAACGCCCGGCACCGCCTGGGCGATCTGCCCGATCTGCCGGTCGAGCCCGCTGGGCGCGCGATCCATCAGCGCATCGATGTTGCGCGCGGCCAACCGCGCCGCCGCGACCAGCACCAGCGCAGCCACCGTCAGCGCCGCGACGGCATCGGCCCGGGGGTACCCGGCGGACGACCAGCGCCAGGCCGATCAACACGGCGGTGGTGCCTGCGAAGTCGGACGCGAAGTGCCACGCGCTGGCCAGGAGCGCGGCGTTTCGCTCCCGCGTGCCGGTTCGGAACGACACCGACCAGCGCGCCGGCGTCGACGATCAGCACCCCGAACAGGAGCACGAAGGCGTACCACTGCGGCTGCACGTCGCCACCGCCGGAGCGCAGTCGCATCACGGCCTCGAAGCCGATCCAGATCGCGACGGCCGCCAGGATCGCCGCCTCCGACAGCGCCGCCAGGTGCTGAGCCTTGCCGTGGCCGTACTGATGTTGCTCGTCGGGCGGCCGCTCGGCGACGCCCACCGCATACAGCGAGAGCAGCGCGGCGACGGCGTCGAGGCCGGAGTGGAGGGCCTCGGCCAGGATGCCGAGGCTTGACGTGGCCAGCCCCACCAGCAGCTTCGTAGCGACGAGAGCAAGCGCCGCCAGAAACGACAGAAGCGCTGTACGGCGCGCAGTTGACATGGGGGCGATTGTACGCAAGGCTGTTTCCAATCGTTCCCCGGGGATACAGTACGGAGGGCCATGAGCTCCAGCCAGGAAGCGGAGAAGGCCAACGCACGTGGGACCGAGCAGGTGCGGGTGCTCGTGGTTGACGACCACGCGGCGGTGCGCGAGGGAGTCAAGATGATACTCGCCCGCGACCGCGAGATCGCAGTGATCGGCGAGAGCTCCAACGGCGACGCCGCGATCGAGATGGCCGACCGCCGGCGGCCCGACGTGATCCTGATGGACGTGCGGATGCGCGGTATGGACGGATTCGAGGCCACCCGCAGGATCACTGCCGCACATCCGGGAATGGCCGTAATCCTCTACACCGCGTTCGGCGAGCGCGGGCTGCTGGCCGAGGGGCTCGACTGCGGTGCCCGTGGGTACGTTCTCAAGGATGCGCCGCCCGACGACATCGTGCGCGCCGTCAAGCGCGTGGCCGAGGGGGGTGCCTATGTCGATCCCACCCTCGCGTCGGAGCTGGTGTCACCGAAGGCAACGGAGCGTCTGCCCGCGTTGTCAACACGGGAGCGTGAGATCCTGGGCCTGCTTGCCAACGGGTACTCGAACCCGGAGATCGCGTCGCGCCTCTTCATCAGCCCCGAGACCGTGCGCACGCACGTCCGCAACGCGATGACCAAGCTCGAGGCCGACACGCGCACGCAGGCCGTGGCCCTGGCGCTCCGCTACGCGCTGATCGACTAGATGATTGATCCCGCCATCTAGCCGATGCGCCTGGGCCGCCGAGCACAGCCGCAGGGCCGCGACGTCCTGCTCGACCACGTGCTGCTCACCATCGACGGCGAGCGGCAGGAGATCGCAGGCCGGCTGCACGACGGGCCCCAGCAGCTGATGACCGCGATCCGGCTGCTCGCCGACGGCGCCCAGCACGCGCTGGAGACCGGCCAGACCGAGCAGGCCGGCCGCACGCTGGAGCGGCTGCAACAGCTGGCCATGGAGGCGGCCGATGAGCTGCGGCGGCTGAGCGGCAGCCTGCATCCGGTCGCGCTCGAGCAGAGCGGTCTGGTGCAGGCGCTGGCGGCGCTGACCGAGACGCTGCAGGACGAGCACGGCGTCGCGGCGCACCTGACGGCGCCGGCCGAGCGATCCTCGCGCGACAACGCGCACGATGCGGCCGTCTACATGATCGCGCGGGAGACCGCGGTCAGCGCCGTCCGGGCCGGAGCCACGTCCGTGGCGATCGAACTGACCCAGAGCCATCGCTCGCTGCGGCTGCGGATCGAGACCCGCGGTGGCGGCGATCCCGACCCGGCCGTGGCGCTGCTGCTGCACGAGCGGGCGGTGCGGATCGGCGGCACGCTCGAGGTGACCGATCAGGATCCGATGGTGGTCACGCTGATCGCGCCGCTGCCGTGACCACGATCCGGGTGGGGGTGCTGGGTGCGACGGCCAGCGACCAGATCGTGCAGGCCGACGGCAGCATCCTGCGACGACAGGGCGGCTCGCCGCTGTACGCGGCGCGGGCGCTGCGGGCGGCCGGCGCCGAGCCGGTGGCGATCGAGACCGGCAGCCTGGTGTCCTACCTCGACCACACCGCCGGGGACACCCGCCAGTCGATCCTGTCGCTGCCGGAGCCGCTCGGCGCAGATCGCACCGCGGCCCTGCTGCCACGGTTGCGCGGGTGCGAGTGGGTGGTGCTGGGCGGTCAGACCGGCGGCGACTTCCCGCCCGAGTCGATCGCGCTTCTGGCCGGCGCCGGCCACAAGATCTGTCTGGACGCCCAGGGGCTGGCCCGCGGCAGCCGGATCGGGCCCGTGCACTTGGGCCCGATCGACCCGGGGTGGGTGGAAGGGGTGACCGCGCTCAAGCTGAACGACGCCGAGGCCGGCGCGTCCGGCCCGCTCGACGGTGCCCGAGCTGCTGGTGACGATGGCCGAGCGGGGCTGCACGGTGATCGCCGGCGGCATCGAGCATCGCCTGGTCGGCTCGGGCTTGCCGTTCGCAGACCCGACCGGCGCCGGTGACTCGTTCTGCGCGCTCTACTGTCTGGCTCGGAGCGGCGGCACATCCCCGCCTGAGGCGGCCGCGTGGGCGCAGCAACGCGTGGAGCGGCTCTATGCGGGCTGAGCGGCGATGTATCGCTGTTGCACCGCGGCATATGCAACGCATAGGCTTGGCGGCCACGTGAGCGAGTCGATCCGTATCCTGATCGCGGAGGACAACGCCCTGCTGCGAGGCGTCCTTCGCGACGCCCTCGCGGAGGCCGGGATGACGGTGGTGGCCGAGGCCAGTGACGGCGCCGAGGCGGTGGGATTGGCCGAGGAGACAACGCCGGACGTTGTCGTGATGGACATGCGCATGCCCAACGTGGACGGGATCGAGGCGACCGAGCGGATCGCGCAGTCGCTGTGGGCGATGCCGGTGGTGGTGCTCTCCGCCTACGACGAGCCGCAGATGATCGAGGCCGCGCTGGCCGCGGGCGCCACCAGCTGCCTCAAGAAGGGCGTCGGGCTGGACGAGCTGATCGAGGCGATCCGGGCGGCGCATCGCCCCTAGGAAACATCGGCCGCGACGGCGGCGGGCCGGGCCGCGGCCACCAGCCCCCGGAACAGCGGACCGCCATGTTCGGCGTGCTCCTCCGGGTGCCACAGCACGCCGATGCAGAACCGCGCGCCGAGGAGCTCGACGCCCTCCACCACGCCGTCCGGTGCACGGGCCGTGACCGCCAGGCCGTCGCCGATCCGGTCGGGCGCCTGATGATGGCACGAGTGCACCTCCACCGCCGGCCCCAGCAGCGCCTCCAGCCGCGAGCCCGGCTCCATCGCCACGCGGTGCAGCGCAAACGTGCCGGGCGCCGCCTTGTGCAGCGAACCGTCCACGACCTCGGGCAGGTGCTGGTGCAGGCTGCCGCCGCGCTGCACGTTCAGAAGCTGCATGCCGCGACAGATCCCGAGCACCGGCAGATCGCGGTCGAGCGCGCCCGCCAGCAGCTCCAGCTCTGAGCGGTCGCGGTGTGCGATCACGCCCAGCGTCTCGGGGTGCTGCTGCTCGCCGTAGAGGCCGGCGTCGAGGTCGGAGCCGCCGCTCAGCACCAGACCCTGCAGCTGGTCGAGCAGGCCGGCTGCGCCCTCGATCGGCGGGATCACGACCGGCAGCCCACCGGCCGCGACCACCGACTGTGAGTAGGCGGCGGGCACCATCACGGCCGGCATGTCGCGCCAGTGCGAGAAGCTCGCGGGCACCTCATAGGCTGTGATGCCGATCAGGGGCCGGTTGCGGTCCATACCAGCAGGAGTATATGAATGGCCCGGATCCACGGAACCCGCGAAGCGAGGGGACGGCAACGGTGACACTGGACGAGCTACGCAGCGAGGTCGCAGACGGCGCCATCGACA
This sequence comes from uncultured Actinomycetes bacterium, assembly GCA_963766445.1. Lineage (GTDB taxonomy): Bacteria > Actinomycetota > Thermoleophilia > Gaiellales > JAICJC01 > JAICYJ01. Next base: position 205,222 of record CAVXZW010000025.1, read on the forward strand.
CGGTGCTGCTGGTCATGACCGACATGCAGGGTCGGCTGATGGGCAAGCGCCTGCACGCGCCCTTCTTCATGTCGGACATCGCCGACCACGGCGCGGAGGGCTGCTACTACCTGCTCACCGTCGACGTCGACATGACTCCGGTGCAGGGATTCGAGATGGCCTCGTGGGACACCGGCTACGGCGACTTCGTGTTCCGCCCCGACATGGCCACCATCCGGCGGCTGCCCTGGCTGCCCGGCACCGCCCTCGTGATCGCCGACCTCGAGTGGCAGGACGGAAAGACGGTCGTGGCCTCGCCTCGGCAGGTGCTGCGCCGCCAGCTCGACCGGCTGGCCGAGCGCGGATGGACGGCCAACATCGGATCGGAGCTCGAGTTCATGCTGTTCCGCGACAGCTACGACGAAGCCCGTGCCAAGCGCTACCACGACCTGACGCCGGCCAACCACTACAACGTCGACTACTCGATCTTCGGCACCACCGTGGTCGAGGACGTGCTGAAGCCGATCCGGATGGGCATGACCGGTGCCGGCATCCCGGTGGAGGACTCCAAAGGTGAGTGCAACTTCGGCCAGCACGAGGTCAACTTCCGCTACTCCGACGCGCTGACGATGGCCGACAACCACGTCATCTACAAGAACGGCGCCCGCGAGATCGCCTGGCAGCACCACAGCTCGATCTCGTTCATGGCCAAGTGGGACGAGCGTGAGGGCAACTCGTGCCACATCCACTGCAGCTTCTGGGACGGGAGCGGCAGCCTGTTCCCGGTCGCGGACGGGCACGGCATGAGCGACACCTTCCGCCACTTCATCGCCGGCCAGCTGGCCTACACGGAGCAGCTGACGTACTTCTTCGCGCCCAACATCAACTCGTACAAGCGCTTCGCGTGGGGCTCGTTCGCACCCACCACGCTGGTCTGGGGCACCGACAACCGCACCTGCGCCTTCCGCGTGGTCGGGCACGGCAACGGCCTTCGCCTCGAGAACCGGATGCCGGGCGCCGACTGCAACGCCTACCTGGCCTTCGCGGCCATCATCGCGGCCGGCCTGCGCGGCATCGACGAGCAGCTCGCGCTCGAGGATGCCTACTCCGGCAACGCCTACGACGCCAAGGACCGGCGCCGCATCCCCAGCTCGCTGCGCGACGCCATCGAGCTCCTGGAGGGATCGCAGATGGCGCGGGAGGCGTTCGGCTCAGACGTGGTGGATCACTACCTGCACTACGCTCGGATGGAACAGCGCACGTTCGACGCCGCCGTCACCGACTGGGAGCGGTTCCGCGGCTTCGAGCGGATGTAGCCGCCCGGAAAGGAGCACCGATGTCCACCACCGTCACAGAGGGCCTGCTGATCGCAGGTGAGCGCGGAGAGGCGGCCGAGGGCCGCAGCTTCGAGGTGCTGAACCCGGCCACCGGCACGCACCTGGCGAACGTCGCCGAGGCCGGCGTCGAGGACGTCAACCGGGCGGTGGCTGCGGCGGTCACCGCCTACGAGCAGTGGGGCTCGCTGTCGCCTGTCACCCGCGGCCGCACGATGCACCACTTCGCGAACCTGGTCGAGGAGCACGCCGAGCAGCTCGCGCTGCTGGAGTGCCGGAACGTCGGCATGCCGATCTCCGACGCACGCGGCCAGCTGTCGATGATCATCGACGTGATCCGCTACTACGCGGGTGCCGTGGACAAGTTCTTCGGCCACACCGTGCCGGTCGAGCGCGACGGCGTGGCGATGACGTTCCGCGAGCCGATCGGCGTGGTCGGGCTGATCACGCCCTGGAACTTCCCGCTCAACATCGCCAACTGGAAGATCGCCCCCGCGCTGGCGGCCGGGAACACCGTCGTCCTGAAGCCGGCCAGCCTGACGCCGCTGTCGGTGCTCCGCTATGCGGAGCTGGCGGCCGAGGCCGGGCTGCCGGCCGGCGCCCTGAACGTGGTGCCGGGCCCGGGTGGCACGGTCGGCGGAGCGCTGGTCGCGCATCCCGATGTCGGCAAGATCGGATTCACCGGCTCCACCGAGGTCGGCGCCGGCATCGCCCGGGCGGCGGCGGCCACCATCAAGCGGGTCACGCTGGAGCTGGGCGGCAAGTCGGCCTGCGTCGTGTTCGAGGACGCCGACATCGAGAAGGTGGGCGCGCTGGCGCCGTTCGCGGTGTTCGAGAACTGCGGCCAGGACTGCTGCGCGCGGTCGCGCCTGATCGTGCAGCGATCGGTCAAGGACGAGCTGGTCGAGCGGTACGCCGCCACCACCGCCGCGATCCGCGTGGGCATGCCCGAGCTGCCCGACACGCAGGTGGGGCCGATGATCTCGGCCGGGCAGCGTGACACCGTGGAGGGCTACATCGCGACCGGCGTGGCCGAGGGGGCTCGGATCGTCACCGGCGGTGACCGACCCGGCGGCGACCTCGAGTCCGGGCTTCTTCCTGCGCCCGGCCGTGCTGGAGGACGTCACCAACCAGATGACGGTGGCCCGCGAGGAGATCTTCGGCCCGGTCGTGGGCGTGATCCCGTTCGACACGGAGGAGCAGGCGATCGCGATCGCCAACGACACGCCCTACGGCCTGTCAGGATCGCTATGGACGCGCGACGGGGCCCGCCAGCTGCGGGTGGCACGGGCCCTGCGCACCGGCGTGCTGGGCGTGAACACGAACTCGAGCGTGTTCGTCCAGATGCCGTTCGGCGGCTACAAGCAGTCGGGCGTCGGCAAGGAGCTGGGGATGCACGCGCTGGAGCACAACACCGAGCTGAAGAGCGTGTTCATCTCGACCGAGTAGCGGTGCCGCAGCCGGCTGCCGGTCAGGCAGCTCGGCCGCGGGTGATGCGGCGAAGGACGCCGCGGCGCTTGCCGCGACGGTCCTCGCGGTCGTGCACACGCGCCATCCGGATCAGGTAGTCGCGCTCGCTCTCACGGCGAGGGCGGGGAGGCTTGGTAGCCTGATATATTGGGAGATATTTGATCATATTCGCAGTATATCAGACCATATTCGCAAAACTTCAAAGGAAACCACTCCGTAACTCTGCTATCAACCGGACAGACCTAATTCGCCGAACCGGTGCCGATCCGGCGCTATGGGAGGATGCCCTCGGCAGGATTCGAACCTGCGACGCCGGCCTTAGGAGAGCCGCGCTCTATCCCCTGAGCTACGAGGGCACGTTCGCCCAAGCGTACTCCACGGCGCCGCGGCTACTCTGACGCAATGACCGACCTGGGACAGGCGGCGCTGGGCGCTTGGAGCGGCGGTGTGCACATGCACTTCGGCGTACCGGTCGGGCGCGAGCGCCTGACCGAGCTGCTGCGCCCGGGCGATGACATCGGCACCGTCATCACCGCCGACGCCTACGGGGCCGGAGAGGCCGACCGCGACGTCGGGCGCGCGCTGAGCGGGCTCGACCGTGACGGCTATCGCCTGGTGGGCATGATCGGCCACGACTTCACGAGCGGCCAGCGGGCCGGCGCCAAGGGCTACCCGCGCTTCACCGACCCGGCTCTGCGCGAGCCGCAGCAGTACGGGGACTACCTGCGCGCGGCGGCCGAGGCCAGCCTCGAGCGCTGCGGCACCGACCGCTTCGACCTGCTGATGCTGCACAACCCCGACCACACGGGCTACAGCTCGCCGCAGGTGTGGGACGCGTTGGCCGGGCTGCGCGACGCGGGCCTGACCGCGGCCATCGGGGTCGCTCCGGGGCCGGCCAACGGGTTCACGCTGGACGTGATCTCGTGCCTGGAGCGGTTCGGCGACCGGATCGACTGGGCGATGCTGATCCTGAACCCGTTCGAGCCGTGGCCGGCGCGGCTGGCGCTGCCGGCCTGCGAGCGGGCCGGCGTGCGGGTGCTGGCACGGGTCGTCGACTACGGTGGGGTGTTCTGGGACGACGTGCTGGACGAGGGGCAGTTCGCCGAGTACGACCACCGCCGCTACCGCCCGGCTGGGTGGGTCGGCCGCGCCCGCGGCAAGCTGGATCGGATCCGGCCGATCGGGGAGCGCCACGGGCTCACGCCCCTGCAGCTTGCGGCGACCTGGACGCTGGCACAGCCGGCCGTATCGTGCGTGGTGCCGACGCTGATCCAGGAGGCCGGGAGCGACGCCAGGCCGGTCGAGCAGAAGCGGTCGGAGCTGGCCGCGGTGCCGGCGGACTCGACGCTGTCGGCCGCCGAGCTGGCCGAGATCGACGCCGTCGGCGACAACGCCGGCAGCATGGCGCTGAAGGGCGGGTCACCCGTCCACGAGGGCGAGCCGCGGGCCGATGCGTGGCCGCTCGACGATGACCTGCGGTCGGTTGCCGAGCGCTGGGGGATCGCGCCGGAGCGCGACCTCGTCATGCACGCCTGAGCTAGGACTCGCGGAAGCCGGTCACCACGAACGCGCCACCGCGGCGGCGGTCGGGCCAGAACCCGCTCAGCACCATGTTGGTGAACCAGATCACGATCGCGGCTTTGGCGATCTGCCAGAACCCGGAGGCGTCGAACCCCGGCACCAACCAGGCCGTCAGCCAGACGATGCCCATGTTGATCAGGAACAGTCCGATGCCGAGCGTGACGATGATGAACGGGATGCCGAGCACCACCAGCACCGGCTTGATGAAGGTGTTGACAGCCGCGAAGACGAGGCCGGCCAGGGCCAGCGCCCCGTAGCTGTCGTAGCTGACGTCTCCCACCAGCCAGGCGGCCACTCCCAGCGCCACGGTGTTCACGACCCAGGTGAACAGGAACCGCATCAGCCATCGGGAGCGCCAGCTTGCCACGACCGAATATTCGCTTGCGCCGGGCTACCGCGCAAAGGCTAGTCTGCCTCGCCATGATCGATACCGCTCTGCACGAGGAGGCGATCAGCCTCACGCGCGACCTCGTCCGCGTCGACAGCTCGAACCCGCCCGGCAACGAGACGCCCGCCGCGCTGGTGCTGAAGCGCTACCTCGAGGCCAACGGCGTGGAGTGCGAGCTGGTCGCCCGTGATCCCGATCGCGCCAACCTGGTGGCCCGCATCCCCGGCAAGGGCACCGGCCCGTCGCTGGCGCTGCTCGGGCACACGGACGTGGTGCCGGCAGACGCACAGGACTGGCAACACGGCCCCTTTTCAGGCGACGTCGACGACGACGGGTACCTGTGGGGCCGTGGCACCGTGGACATGAAGAACGAGACTGCGACGCGCGCGGTGGCGATGGCGGTGCTCGCGCGCGAGGGCTTCCAGCCCAACGGCGATCTGGTCTACATCGCCGAGGCCGACGAGGAGGACGGAACCCACCCGGTGGGGATGGTGTGGCTGGTGGGCGAACGTCCCGACCTGGCAACCGACTTCGCCATCAACGAGGGCGGCGGCGATCGCACGGTGCTGTCGGACGGGCGCGTGTTCGTGCCGATCTGCGTCGGCGAGAAGTGCTGCCTGGCCGCGCTGGTAACGGCGCTGGGCGAGGCCGGCCACGCCTCCACCCCGAACGCGGGCGCGAACGCCGTGCCGCGTCTGGCGACGCTGATCGATCGGCTGGCCGCCTACCGGCCGGAGCGGCGGCTGCTACCGGAGACGCAGGCGATGCTGGAGGCGCTGATCGGCCCGTTCGACGAGGACGATCTGGACGCAGCGCTGGAGCGGGCGGCCACGCTGCACAGCAGCTTTCCCGAGGTGATCCCGGCGCTGTTCGGCATCACCATCGCACCCACGCGCCTGGTCGGGATCGAGCGCACGCAACGTGATGCCCGGCCGCGCGTCGGTCGAGTGCGACTGCCGCATCCTGCCCGGCGACACCCCCGAGACGCTCGAGCGAGAGCTGCGGGCGGCGCTGGGCGACGACCTGCCCTACGAGATCGAGTTCCTGGAAGCGCCCGTGGGCGGCACCGTTGCCTCGGTCGACACGCCGCTGTTCGGGATCTGCCAGAGCTTCTTCGATCAGCGCGACCCGGGGGCGCAGCTGCTGCCGATGGTGTCCACCGGCTTCACCGACTCGCACTTCGTGCGGCAGGCCTACGGCACCGCCGCCTACGGCCTGTGGCCCTGCCGCCACACGCCCAGCGAGGTGCTGTCGTCGGGGATCCACAACCGCGACGAGCGCCTGCACGTGGACGACCTCGCCTACGGGCTGGACTTCACGCTGCACGTCTGCCGTGAGGTGGGGGCGCTGACCAGCTGAGCATCTGAGGGCTGGCGGACCCCCGGTTTCGTCGGACAATGGGAGCGTGGTACGGCTCCCACTGCTGATCCTCATGTTCGCCGTGCTCGCGGGCGGCTGCGGCCCGGGGCAGACCGGCGGCGGCGAATCAACGAGCGCGCAGCTCTCCCGGTCGGACGCAAACACCAGCGACGCGGTCAAGCTCGTCGTCACCTGGCAGGGCAAGGCAAGCCAGCTTGGCCGCTCGACCGAGTGGTACCAGCCGAAAAGCGGCTACTACCACACGACCCACACGAGCGCGGAGGGGAAGCTTGAGACGGTCTTCGGCGAAGACGGCATCACCGCACTGACCGATAAGGGGCTCTACCAAGCGACGGGGAGCCGCGGCTACTTCGCCCAGGCAACGACGATCCCCAACATCTTCGTCACACCCGGCGTCGCGCTCGCACACCTCTACCTCCACCCCGGGGGTGAGCAGACCGGAGTTCGCTTCACCAGCGAGGATGGTGGGCACACCGTCAACGTTATCTGGCGCTACGAGGGTGATACGTCCTCGATCGACCTGCACGGCACCATTACCGTCGCCGAGCGCGTCAGCGCCGATCAAGCCGACCGCCGGGGACTGTTCCACCCGCTCGATGGCCACCCCGTCGGCGGCTCGGGGCAGCACGACCCGGGCGTGCATCCCGAGCATGCGACCGGCTACTGGTTCGGCGATCGGCTCGGCCCCGCCCGCGCGGCCACAGAGTTGGAGTCATGGGGCGCCGAGCCGCTGTCGGGCCGCGGGCCCGAACAGGAAGTGCGCACCATCTACCGGATGAACGTGTCGGATCTTCCCGGCGGCGTCCCGCCGCTGAACACGGAGAACTACCCCGGCATGGGCGACCAGGCGACGACCGACATCTCGGTCGATTGCATGCCAACGCCCGACGGCTACATCCCCGGCCAACCCACGTCGACACCGGCGCAGACGGTCACGATCTCCGGCGGCGACCGGGCGACGCTCTACGTCACCTCCTACATGCAAGCCGACGCGACCGGAACCGATGCCACGTTCATCACCGACGACGGAACCGCCTGCCACGTCCACGGCCTGATCACGCCGGATCAGCTCACGGCCGCGATCAAGACCTACAGGAAGCTCTGAGCATCAACCACCTAGCCGGAAACCCAGCCTCGGAAGGCGTGCAGCAGCGCGGCCCGCGCATCGGGCGAGATCTGCTGCTCCCGCAGCGTCCCGGTGAGGCGAATCGTATCGCGCATCTGCTCCAGGTAGGCGGTGCAGCCGTCGCAGCCGGCGATGTGGCTCTCGAAGCGCGCGTGCTGCTCCGGCGACAGCGCACCCTCGAGGTAGTCGGTGACCAGCTCGACCAGGTCACGGCAGGCGATGGGGGCGATGTGGACGCTCACGCGGTGTCCTCCGACAGATAGCGCTCGAGCGCGGCCCGCACCTTCGAGCGGGCACGGTGCAGCAGCACCCGCTGGTTGGTCTCGCTCAGCTCCAGCAGCGCGCGCACCTCGCTCGAAGAGAAGCCCTCGACGTCGCGGAGGCGGATCACCTCACGCTGCGTGGGCGGCAGCTGCTCGATCGCGGCGTCGATCACGGACCGCGTCTCGGCGCTCAGCAGCGTCGCCTCGGGCAGGCCGTCCCAGCCGCGCGGCGGCGAGGCCCACGCCCCGGCGGCGGCGTCCCCGGGTGGCAGGAACCGGTCGGGATCGACGGCGGGGCCGTCGTCGCCGTCGCCAAGCGACGCGAACGGGATGCTCCGCCGCTCGCGCTGCGCGCGCGTCTTGGCGGTGTTGGTGAGGATCCGGTAGATCCAGGTGCGCAGCGAGGAGCGGCCCTGGAACCCGTCGATCCCGCGCAGGACGCCCAGCCAGGTCTCCGCCACGACGTCCTCGGCGACGGCACGCGACCCTACGTACATCATGGCGACGCGCACCAGCGAGGCCTGATACCGGTCGATCAGCTCGACGAACGCGTCCTCGTCACGCGCGCGCAACGCTGCGACCAGCCGCCGCTCGTCCGGCGAAAGGCCGGGGAACGCGGGAGGGGCGGGAGGTTCGGTCATGGCCAGCACGATTCTGCCTGAGTCTGGCGAGACGGGCGGATCGTTACGCCGGCAGCGAGCGCGCGGCCGGCGCCACCCGCAGCGCCAGCGCGGCCACCAGGCCGCAGCCGATCGAAGCCGCGCAGACCGTGACCAGCCGGCTCCAGCCGGCGTCCAGCCACAGCCCTGGAAGATAGGCGCCCAGCGCGCCGCCGAGGTAGTAGAGGGTCAGGTGCAGGCTGGTGGCGGTGCCGCGGTGGTGGTCGACCAGGCGCGGGATCAGCAGCTGGCAGGTTGTCACGGTCGAGAACATCGCGAACGCCATCAGTCCCAGCCCCGTCACCACCACCGGCAGCGAGTCGACCAGCGTCAGCAGGCAGCCGGCCAGCGACATCGCAACCAGTCCCGGCAGCAGCCGCTGCGGGCCCAGCCGTTGCGCCAGGCCGCCCACCACGGGCACCGCGATGCCCACCAGCCAGACGCCGTAGACCAGGCCGGCGCCGGCCAGGCCGAGGCCGATCTCGGGGGAGGTGAGCCGGTAGGTGCCGTAGGTGAAGATGCCGACGAACCCGAAGAACACGGTGGCGGCGCAGAGCGCATTGGTCAGCAACCGGCGGTTGCGCAGATGCGACGCGACCACGCCGCCCAGCCGGCGGCCGCTGTGGGCGGGGCGGTCGCGCGGCAGCCATCGCCACATCGTGAGCGCGCCCAGGGCGGTCGGAAACGCCAGCAGCGAGAGCGCCAGGCGCCAGCCCCAGACGTCGGCCACCAGCGCCGTCCCCACCCGTCCTACGAAGCCGCCGAACACCAGCGACGAGGTGTACGCGCCCATGGCAACACCCACGCTGCGGCCCGCGAACCGCTCCGACACGTACGGCACCGCCACCACCAGCAGGCCCGGCATCAGCAGCCCCTGGGCGGCGCGCAGCAGCAGCAGAATGCCCAGGTTGGGTGCCAGGCCGAGCAACGCCGTCGGCACCACCAGCAGCGCCGCCGAGGCGATCATGACGCGGGCGCGGCCGACGCGGTCGGACAACGGGCCATGCACCCAGCCGCCGAAGAGCCACACCCAGCACCACCACGGTGATGGAGAGGCCGGCCGCCGAAGGCGACACGTCCAGGCCGTGCTCGATCTCGGGCAGGATCGCCTGCGTGGCGTACATGTTCGCGAACATCGCCGACGCGCCCAGGAACAGGGCGATCGCCGGGCGGGCGCGGTCGGCGTCAGCCCGCACGCCCGGCCACGTGCGGCGGGCCCGGCAGCACGCGCAGCGCCACCTCGCCCCGCAGCAGCCGCAGCAGCTCTTCGCCGGCCAGCTCTCGCCGCCAGCCGCGCAGCAGTGGATGGTCGTCGCCGCCCTCTGCGACCACCCGGATCAGGGACTCCAGATCGTCGCGGGTCGCCACCAGCTCGGATGCGATGCCGGCCTCGGCGCAGACCGCCTGCAGCACCGAGCTGGCCAGCGGCAGCACCACCTTGATGCGGTTGCGGAGCTCGGAGGGCAGCTCGGCGGCCCGCTCCGGCGCGGGGCCGTCGGCCTCCGCCAGCACCGTCAGCAGTCCGTCCAGCTGGGGGCCGTTCTTCAGCTGCAGGCCGCGCACCGCCCGTGCCTCCTCGGCCGTGCGAGGCCTCCTCCGGGCAAGCTCGATCAGGGTCGGGTCGCGGACCAGCCAGCTGGTGGGGATGTCACGCCGCCGCGCCTCGCGCTCGCGCCAGGTGGCGGCCGCGACCAGGGCCACAAGCTGCTCGCCGCGCAGCTTGCCGCGGCCGGCCACACGGCGCCAGGCCTGATCGGGATCCTGCACCAGCTGCGCCTCCGGCCCGTAGCGCCGCTCCATCTCCTCGTCGGCCCAGCGGTCGCGGCCCTGGCTGCGCAGCCGCTCCAGCAGCGCATCCATCGCTGCCAGCAGGTGCCGCACGTCGTCGCCGGCGTAGGCAACCTGGGTCGCCGTCAGCGGCCGCTTCGACCAGTCGGTGAAGCCCTCGGCATGCTTCAGCCGCACGCCCAGGGTCTGGTCGAGCATGCGCTCCAGCGACAGCGAGCCGCCCAGCCCCGCGAACCCGGCCGCCAGCTGGGTGTCGAACACGGCCGCGGCACCGGTGCCGAAGTGCAGGGCGAAGCCGGTCAGGTCGGCGCCGGGGGCGTGCATCGCCTTCACCACCGACCCGTCGGCGACCAGGTCGGCAACGGGCTTCAGCGGCGCTCCCCGCAGAGGATCGACGACGGCCAGGCGCTCGGCGGTGGCGATCTGGACGAGGCACAGCACCGGCGCGTAGGTGCGCTCCCAGACGAATTCGGTGTCCAGCGCGCAGCGTCCCTCACCGCGGGCGTCGGCCAGCAGCGAGGCGAGGCCGGCGTCGTCGGTGATCTGCTCGATGCTCATCGAGCGGCACCGTAGCGCGCACCGCGGCAGGCGCACGACCCCCGGCACGCATAAGCTACATGCATGGATCTACCTGCATGGGCGATCTGGGTCGTGGTGGCCGTGGCGATGCTCGCCATCGAAGCCACCACGTCCTCGTTCTTCACGATCTACTTCGCGGTGTCGGCCGCAATCGTTGCGGTGCTGACGCTGCTCGGCATCCCCGTGGCCTTCCAGATCATCGCCTTCGGCCTGCTCGGGGTGGGCACGCTCGTGCTCACGCGCCCGGCGCTGCTGCGGATCGCGGGCAGCGACACCCCGGCCGTGCCCAGCGGCGTCGACGCCATGCGCGGCCGCATCGGCGTTGTCACCACCGCGATCGGCGAGCTGGAGGCGGGCCAGGTCAAGCTGGGCGGCGAGACCTGGTCGGCGCGCAGCTACTTCGAGCACGAACCGATCGCCCTGGGCACCCGTATCGAGGTGGTCGAGATCAAGGGCGTCACCGCGCTCGTGATCGCGGCCCCCGACGACCGTACCGAACTCCCGAAGGAGATCTGATGGCACCCCTGATCGTGGCTCTCGTGCTGGCGCTGTTCGCGGTGATCCTGGTCGCCTCGTCCGTGCGAGTCGTCCGGCAGGCCCGCGTCGGCATCGTCGAGCGCTGGGGCAAGTACCGCGCCTCGCTGCCCCCCGGCCTGCACCTGATCCTGCCCATGCTCGACCGGATCACCGCCGTCGTCGACATGCGCGAGACGGTGCAGGCGTTCGCGCCGCAGCCCGTCATCACGCAGGACAACGTCACGATCGGCATCGACACGGTCGTCTACTACCAGGTCACCGACCCGTTCCGGGCCACCTACGAGGTGGCCAACGTGCTGATCGCCATGGAGCAGCTCGCGATCACGACGCTGCGAAACGTGGTCGGCTCGATGACGCTGGAGGGCACGCTCACCAGCCGCGACGAGATCAACACCCAGCTGCGGATCGTGCTGGACGAGGCCACCGAGAAGTGGGGCGTGCGCGTGACCCGGGTGGAGCTGAAGAGCATCGACCCGCCCCGCTCGATCCAGGAGGCGATGGAGCAGCAGATGCGCGCCGACCGCGCCAAGCGGGCGGCGATCCTCTCGGCCGAGGGCGAGAAGCAGTCGGCGATCCTGCGCGCCGAGGGCCTGCGCCAGGCCGCGATCCTGAACGGCGAGGCCGATCAGCAGTCGAACATCCTGCGCGCCGAGGGCGAGAAGCAGGCCAGGGCGCTGCGCGCGCAGGGCGAGGCGGAGGCGCTTGCGACCGTGTTCAAGACCGTCGCCGAGACAGGCATCGCACCATCCGACATGCTCGGCTACAAGTACCTGGAAGCGCTGCCGGCGGTGGCCGACGGCGACTCCAACAAGCTGATGCTGTTGCCCAGCGGGGCGGCCAACGCGATGGGCGCCATCGCCGGCCTGGGGGCCGCATTCAGCGAGGGCGCCGCGCCCACCCCGGCGACGCCGGCCGCGCCCAAGCGGCGGCCCGCCGTCGCCGGCCTCTCCCCCGCCCACACCTGATCCGCCGGCTGAGTGACGCCGGTCACGGCTACACCATCGCGGCGCCGCTTGTAGAATCCGGGCGCCTGTGACCCGAACGCATCGCCGCCGCCGCTGGTTCCTCGCCGCAGCCCCGCTCGGAGTGCTGGTCGCACTGACCCTCGCCCAGCCGGCGCTGGCCGGGACGGCCACCCTCAACCAGCCGGAATCGCCGAACGCGCAGAGCATCGACAGCATCTACCGGGCGGTGCTGGGCGTGACCGTCACCATCTTCGTGCTGGTGGGCGGCTGGCTGGTCTACTCGGCGATCCGGTTCCGGGAGCGGCCCGGCCGCGAGTACCCGGATCCGCCGCAGGTGCGCGGCTCCACCCGGCTCGAGATCGGCTGGACGATCGTCCCGATCCTGATCCTGGTCGGCCTGTCCGCGTTCACGTTCTACAAGCTGCCGAAGGTGGAGGACGTGCCCAAGGGCGCTATGCAGATCGGGGTGACGGCGCAGCAGTACTCCTGGACGTTCACCTACCCCGGCGGCAAGCACCCGGCCGGGCCGAACACCCTGGTGGTACCGGTCGACACGCCGATCCACCTGAACATGGTCTCCAAGGACGTGGTGCACGACTTCTGGGTGGAGCAGCTCGGGCAGAAGCAGGACGTGTTCCCCAACCGCATCACCCACACTGGTTCCAGGCTGACAAGATCGGCAACTACGACGGCCAGTGCGCGGAGTTCTGCGGATCCGGTCACGCCACCATGACCATCGTCGTGCGCGTGTTGTCCAAGGAGGACTACCTCAAGTACATGTCGACCAAGGCGACCACCTAGATGGCTACGGCGGCCACACCGGCACAGGCGTTCCCCGCCCCCAGCGGCTCGACGCTGCGCTCCTGGATCACGACCGTCGATCACAAGCGGATCGGCCTGCTCTACCTGCTGGTGACGATGTTCTTCTTCCTCACCGGCGGGTTGATGGCGCTGGTGATCCGGCTGCAGCTGGAGACCGCCAGCGGCACCGTCGTCTCGGCCGAGACCTACGACCAGATCTTCACGATGCACGGCACCACGATGGTGTTCCTGTTCGCGGTGCCGGTGACGGCCGCGTTCGGCAACTACATGGTGCCGCTGCAGATCGGCGCCCGCGACATGGCCTTCCCGAAGCTGAACGCCGCGTCGTTCTGGCTGCTGCTGTTCGGCGGCATGGTCATGTACTCGAGCTTCGCGTTCGGCGGCGCCCCGGATGCCGGCTGGACCGGCTACCCGCCGCTGTCGGTGATCTCGCCCGGCCACGGCATCGACTTCTGGATCGTGGGCCTGCACATCCTGTCGCTCTCGTCGATCCTGGGCGCGATCAACTTCATCTGCACGATCCACAACATGCGCGCGCCCGGCATGCGGCTGACGCGGATGCCGCTGTTCACCTGGTGCATCGACTTCTACTCGATCATGATCGTGGCCGCCTTGCCGGTGTTGTCGGGCGCGCTGACGATGCTGCTGCTCGACCGCAACTACGGCACGCACTTCTTCACCGCGAACGGTGGTAACCCGATCCTCTACCAGCACTTGTTCTGGTTCTTCGGGCACCCAGAGGTGTACGTGGTGGCGCTGCCCGGGTTCGGCATGATCTCGGAGATCCTGCCGGTGTTCTCGCGCAAGCCGATCTTCGGCTACAAGGCGCTGGTCTACTCGGCAGCGGCGATCGCGTTCCTGGGCTTCCTGGTCTGGGGCCACCACATGTTCGCGGTCGGATTCTCGACGCCCGTCGACATCTGGTTCATGGTCGCCTCGCTGGCGATCGCGGTGCCCACCGGCGTCAAGATCTTCAACTGGATCGGCACGCTGTGGATGGGCCGGATCCGCTACGAGCCGCCGATGCTGTTCGCGGTCGGCTTCATCCTGCTGTTCATGATCGGCGGGCTTGTCGGGCGTCTTCCTGGCCGTCTTCTCGATCGACCTGCAGGTCACCGACAGCTACTTCGTCGTCGCCCACTTCCACTACGTGATGGGATCGATCCCGGTGTTCGCCGTGATGGGTGGCCTGCACTACTGGTATCCGAAGATGACCGGCCGTATGCTCAACCGCAGCCTCGGCATCTGGAGCTTCTGGGTGCTGTTCGTGGGCTTCAACATGACCTTCTTCCCGATGCACGCGATGGGGCTATCCGGAATGCCGCGCCGTATCTCGAGCTACCCACAGCACCCCGGTTGGGAGCGCATGAACGAGATCGCCACCCTGGGCTCGTTCGTGATCTCGATGGGGGTGCTTCTCGTCGTCTACAACTGCGTGACGTCGCTTCGCAACGGCCGCGTGGCCGGCGACGACCCCTGGCAGGCGAACACGCTCGAGTGGTACACCAGCTCGCCGCCGCCCGCGCACAACTTCGACTCGCTGCCGCCGATCCGCAGCGAACGGCCGCTGGCCGACCTGCACGCCGAGGCGGCGGAGGCGGCGGGGTGACGCGATGAGCATGGCCACAGCACCGCACCCGCTGCGATCGCCGCTGCGAAGCGTGGTCGCCGACTACGTGACGCTGACCAAGCCGCGGATCATGCTGCTGATCCTGATCACGGCCTACGGCGCGATGGCGTTCGCCGCCGACGGGCTGCCGACGGCGCGGCTGACGGTGCTGACGCTGTTCGGGCTGGGACTGTCGTCGGGCGGTGCCAGCGCCCTCAACCATGTGATCGACCGCGACCTCGACGCTCGCATGCGCCGTACCGCGGGGCGGCCGGTCGCCAGCGGACGCGTCTCGGTTGACGCGGCCACCGGTTTCGGGATCGGCCTGATCGTGGCCTCCACGGCGGTACTGGCCGCGTACGTGAACGTGCTGACCGCGGCGCTGGCGCTCTCCGGGGCCTTGTTCTACGTGGTCGTCTACACGATCTGGCTGAAGCGCCGCACGCCGCAGAACATCGTGATCGGCGGTGCCGCGGGCGCGGTTCCGCCGCTGGTCGGATGGGCGGCGGTGACCGGGCACGTGGGCCTGGCGGCGCTGTTCATGTTCGCGCTGGTGTTCTACTGGACGCCGCCCCACTTCTGGGCGCTGGCGATCCTGGCCAAGGACGACTACGCGGCGGCCGGCGTGCCGATGCTGCCGGTCGTGCGCGGCGACCACGAGACCGCCCGCCAGATCCTGCTCTACACCGTGCTGCTGGTCGGCCTGTCGCTGCTGCCGTACCTGTCGCAGACGTTCGGGCTGGTCTACCTGCTCAGCGCGGCCGTGCTGGGCGGGTGGTTCCTGCTGCTGGCCGTGCGCCTGCTGCGCGACACCAGTCGCGCGAACGCGCGCGGGCTGTTCCTCTACTCTCTTGCCTATCTGGCGCTGATGTTCGCCGCGATCGGCATCGACCGCATCAACTTCTAGAAACGAGTCGCCCCATGCTGGACAAGAAGACCGCGAACGCGAACATCAGGCTGGGACTGATGCTCGGCCATCGCCGTCGGGCTGCTGTTCATCGGCACCATCGTGATCGGGCTGGTCGTCGTCAATGTCTGAACACGACGACAACCCCTTCCACCTGCCCCTGCCCTCGGCGCAGCCGCTGATCGCATCGTTCGGCGCTGCCACGATGCTGGTGGGACTGGTGCCGGACTCACGGCTATGGCGGATGACAATCATCTCCATGGGCGCCATCATCCTCACCATCGGCGTCTGGCTGTGGGTCTCCG
Organism: uncultured Actinomycetes bacterium; assembly: GCA_963766445.1. Lineage (GTDB taxonomy): Bacteria > Actinomycetota > Thermoleophilia > Gaiellales > JAICJC01 > JAICYJ01. Next base: position 220,914 of record CAVXZW010000025.1, read on the forward strand.
ACGCGGTCGAGGAGTACAGGAACCTCCCCGACGAGTAGCGACCCGGGCTTTCTGCGCGACGTCGAGGACGCCTGCCGGGGACGTCCCGGCATCTCCATCGAGCGGCGCGAGGGCTACCTGGTGGCCACGATCGTGCTGGACGGCGACCCGCCAGGGCTGTCGGAGCGGGCGCGGGCGCTGCTCTCCGCCTTCCCGGCTATGGACGGCCGGCGGACGCTGCGGGTGGACGTGCGCAACCGGCAGTGGGCGGCGCTGGTGATCGAGGTCGCGCAGGCGGCTGGCGGCGGCTGAGCGGTCAGCCGCGGGTGACGAACCCGATGTTCTGGTCCTGCGCGTTTGCGAGCGTGGTCGCCGCCTGCAGAACGCCGTCGCGGGGCAGGCCGGTCACGACCACCATCGCCAGCACGTCGCCGTGCTGCCAGCCGTACACGGCGACCTGGCGGCGGGGCGGGTACAGCGTGGAGATGATCGGCGACACGGTCGTGCCCTGGAGCAGCCATCCGTGCTCGCCCGGCAGCGGGCCGGGCGGAGTGGCCGGCTTGCCGTGATACGCGTGGATCATCTGGCGCTCGAAGCCGGCCGAGACCGCGTTCAGGTCGGAGCCGGTGAACAGCTCGGCCCGGCTGAGGACGGTGATCGACCCGTGCACCTGTGACCAGCCGGCGCGCGCTCCCGCCTTCCAGGTGTGCGCGATAATCCTCGTGGCCGCGGGCGACTGGCCCTTGCGGATCTCGACCGAGGTCGTGGCGCGGGTGTCCTCGGCGCTCTGGTCGTACGTCGGGCCCAGCTGCGAGGCCTGCAGCAGCATCGGGCCGACGCTGGAGGGGGCATCCAGCAGGCCCGGCGCCTGCTGCGGCACCGACGGATGATCGCCGGCGCGGATGAACAGCCACCAGGCGGCGAAGATCGCGGCCGCCACCAGCAGGCCCGGCATCAGACGCGAGAGGAAGGAGTCGTTCGAGACCATCGACCGCGGTATCGGCCGCGCGGTGGCTTCGACTTGAGCGGATGCGGGCCTCACGCCCGCGCGGCTCATAGCAGGTAGACGACGGTGTACAGGAAGATCCAGACCACGTCGACAAAGTGCCAGTAGAGCCCGGTAACCTCCAGGCCGAGGTGGTCGTCCGGCGCGTATTTGCCGCGGCAGGCGCGCACGAAGGCGATAGCCAGCAGCGTGGCGCCGATGAACACGTGCATCCCGTGCAGGCCGGTGAGTGCGAAGAACGTGGTCGGGAAGGCGCCGTCGGAGGGCACGAAGCCAAGCGCGTGGTACTCCCGCATCTGCAGGCCCAGGAAGGTGAGACCCATCACCAGCGTCAGGCCCAGGCCGAGGATCAGGCCCAGCCGCCGTCCGCGGGACGCGGACACCAGCGCCCAGTGCATGGTGAACGACGAGCCCACCAGGATGGCGGTGTTGATGCCGGTGGTGGCCTTGGGGATCTCGAAGTCCGCCGAACGGATACTGGCCGTGGCTGAAGCGGACGTAGAAGTACGCGGTGAAGAACGACCCGAACAGCATGATCTCGGAGCCGATGAACATGACCATGCCCAGGAACACGGGCGACTGCAGCAGGCTCTTGTGGTAGGCCGAGACATGCGCGCGCTCCTCCGGAGCGGGCATGTCATGGGCGGCGGCGATCGAGGTCATGCGCCGGCCGCCGGATTGCTGTGGACGTCGACCACGACGTGCTCGACAGGGATCTTGGCATCGTGGCGGACGCGCTCCACCAGGTCGCGCCGCAGCCAGCCGGAGCGGGTCTGGGGGAGCGTCGAGATGATGATCTCGGCCGGCGGATCGCTGGACTCGACCTGGTCCATGACCGCCGTGTAGGGATCGCGGTCGACCACCTCTCCCGTCGCCTCCACACCGGCCTCGTGCAGCCTCGCGAGCGTCTGGTCGAGCCGCTCGCGGGTGGCCTGGGCCACCTGCCGGTCGTCGGTCACCCAGTCGCCACCGGGATCGTTCTGCGGGCAGATCACCGTCACCCGCACCGGCTCGCTGCCGGCCCGCTGGCGCAGGGCGTCGATCAGCGCGTCGCCGGCGACCGTCTGGTTGGCGACCACCAGGATGTGCTTCATCGCGGTCAAGAGCGCCTCCCTCTGCGGCGTCGACCCTGCCACCGCGGTCGCCGTGGCCACCCCGGCGAACTGCGGATCCGGCTCGTGCACGGTCACGATCGCGTGGCGGGCGCCGGGCACGCCGTACTCATACGGGCCGCCCACGACCTGCGGCGGCTCGTCGAAGTTGAAGATCGGCGGCGGCGAGCTGACCTGCCACTCGAGCGTCAGCGCCCGCCACGGGTTGGCGGGGGCGATCGGGCCGCGTGCCCAGCTGTGGATCACGTTGTAGAGGAACACCAGCGTCGACGCGCCCAGCACGAACGCGAAGATCGAGATGATGAAGTTGAGCGTGCCGAAGCGCGGGTCATAGTCGGCCACGCGACGCGGCATGCCCTGCAGGCCCAGCCAGTGCATGGGCATGAAGGTGGCGTTGAAGGCCACGAACGTGAGCCAGAAGTGCAGGCGGCCGAGCCGCTCGTCGTACATGCGCCCGGTCATCTTCGGGAACCAGTGGTACAGCCCGGCATAGATCGTGAACACCGACCCGCCGAACAGCACGTAGTGGATGTGGGCGACCACGAAGTAGGTGTCGGAGACGTTGATGTCGACCGGCAGCACGGCCAGGAAGATGCCCGACAGGCCGCCGATCACGAACGTGAATATGAAGCCGAGCGCGAACAGCATGGCCGTGGTCAGGTGGATGACGCCCTCCCACAGCGTCGCCACCCAGGAGAAGATCTTGATGCCGGTGGGCACGGCGATCAGCATCGTGGTGGCCATCATCGGGATCCGCAGCCAGGGCGCCATGCCGCTCACGAACATGTGGTGGGCCCAGACGGTGAAGCCGAGCACGCCGATGGCGACGGTCGAGAAGGCGATCAGCCGGTAGCCGAAGATCGGCTTGCGCGAGTGGATCGAGATGATCTCGCTGATGATGCCGAAGCCGGGCAGCATCATGATGTAGACGGCGGGGTGCGAGTAGAACCAGAAGATGTGCTGGTAGAGGATCACGTTGCCGCCGTAGGCCGGGTCGAAGAAGTGCGTGTGCATGACCCGGTCGTAGAGCACCATGAACTGGGAGCCGGCGATGAACGGGCGTGCCCAGCACCACCAGCGAGGATGTCGCCAGGTTGGCCCAGACCAGCAGCGGCATCCGCCAGAAGCTCATGCCGGGCGCGCGCATGGTCACGATCGTGACCAGGAAGTTGACCGCCGTCGCGATCGACGAGGCGCCCGCGAACTGGACGCCGATGGTGAAGAAGGTGTCGCCGATCGGGGCGTGCACGGAGAGCGGCGCGTAGTTCGTCCAGCCGGCGTCGAACGGCCCCACCGCGAACGAGGCCAGGAAGATCAGGCCGCCGGGCAGGAGCAGCCAGAACGAGAGCGCGTTCAGCCGCGGGAATGCCATGTCCTGCGCGCCCAGCATCAGCGGCACCACGAAGTTGGCGATGCCCGCGAACGACGGGATCACGAACAGGAAGATCATCAGCGTCGCGTGCGCCGAGAACAGGCCGTTGTACGTGCCGGGCGAGAAGTACTGGGTGCCGGGCGAGGCCAGCTCGGCGCGGACGCCCTCCGCCAGCGCGCCCCCGATCATGAAGAAGATGAAGGTCAGCACCAGGTACTGGATGCCGATCACCTTGTGGTCGGTGTTGACCTTGAAGTAGTCCCGCCAGCTGTAGGCGCCGTGGGCGGAGTGGTCCTCCTGCACCCAGTCGGGGCTGCCGATGATGTATCCCCACCAGTAATCGAAGCAGCCGATGCCGACCGTGAAGCCGATCGCCCAGAACGTGAGGCCGAAGGTGGCGGCCACCTCCTGCATCTCGGCGCCGTGCAGCGGGAAAGCCCGAGCAGATAGCGGATGAAGGCGGAGATGCCGATGGCGATGAACGCGAACAGGAACGAGACCCAAAGCGCCCGCAGCCAGCTGCCGTGCAGCCATGGGCTGCGGGGCTCGGAGCTGCACCGGACCGTGTGAGTGGCCGTGCCCTGCCATGTCACCTGCGTGCGCTACCGCCATCGGACTAGGCACCTCCCTTGGACTGCTCGCTCTTCTGCGTCGCCAGCCACTGGGTGAAGTCGGCCGGCTCCATCACCTGCACCGGCGCCCGCATCAGCGAGTGGCCGGGACCGCACAGCTCGGTGCAGATCAGCACGTACTTGCCGACCCTGGTCGGTGTGGCGTAGGTGTAGTTCATGATGCCCGGCACGGCGTCGGCCTTAACCCGGAACTGGGGAACGTAGAAGGAGTGGATCACGTCGTGCAGGAGCGACGTGATGGCGAACTCGGTCGGGCGGCCCTTCTCGAGCACCAGCTCGTGCGTGACGACGCCGTTGGGGTACCGGAACGTCCACTCGAACTGCTGGCCGGTGACCCGCACCACCAGCTCCTGACTGGTGGTCTGCTCGTTCTTGACCAGCACCACGCCGCCGGCGACCGCGAACGCGATCACGATGATAGTGGGCACGACCGTCCAGATGATCTCGAGCGTGGTGTTGCCGTGGATGGGCGGCCCGTCGCGCAGATCGTCGGGACGCGCGCGCCAGCGCCACACCGAGTAGACCAGGAACACGGTGACCACCGCCATGATGAAGGACGACATGATCATCAGGGCCAGATAGAGATCGTCCTGCCGGTGGGCCTGCACCGCCGCCGCCACCGGGAACCAGGAGGGTGTCACGAGGATGGCAACGGTACCGATCGCTCCCACGATGATCGCGACGATCCCAACCTTGATGGCAGACAAGCAACTCTCCCTGTGCCGCTCGCCCCGGGAGCGGGGCGCTGCGGGCGCATTCTAGGGAAGTGGCGGGACGAGGGCAAAGGCAACCGATCGCTCTGTGAGCTGCGACCCGTGGCATCATGCGTGGTGGCGTCGTGAGCTTCATCCTCACCCACCTCCCGCACATCATCGCCCCGCTGCTGGGGTTGGCCTTCCTGGCACGCTTCGCGCTGTACATGCGGCGGCTGCCGCCGTCCCACCTGTCGGACGACGAGCTCGCCGAGTGGCACGCCCAGCGCGCAGGCAAGTCGCAGGCGCGGCCAGACAGCGCGGAGCAGCCGCTGCCCCGCTAGCGCGTCAAGGCTCTCGCTTCGGCCTGACCCTTCTCGATCCGCCTCTCCCACACCGGCGGCCCAGATCGCAGCCGCAGCTCCGTCCCGATCCCCAGCCGCACCGCGTTGTCGAGCACGTGCTTGGCGGTGGTGACGTCGTCCATGGCCAGGCCTACCGGGCGAGACGACGATCCGCTGCTGCGGCGACGTGCGGCCCGGATGGCGTCTGGCCACCACGTCTGACAGCTCCACCGCCTGCGAGCCGTCGGCCGGCACCACGCCCTCGCGCACCAGCCGCTCCGCGTAGCGCCCGTCGTGGGTCGACTCGTGCACCCAGTCGTCCACCACCAGCAGGTCGGTGGCCGCGTGCAGGGAGACGGGCCCGTCCAGGCTCGAGACCAGCACCACCGTCACACCCTCGTCCAGCCAGCCCGGGTCGAAGGTCGGCTGCACGGCCATCGTGGCCGGCACCACCACCTGGGCGCCGCGCACCGCCTGCTCGGCCGTGTCTGCCGACCGCATCTCGAGACCGGTCGCCTCGGCCTGGCGGCTGCAGAACCGCTGCGCCCGCTCGCGGTCGGGGTCGTACACGTCCACCCGCTCGAGCGCCGGCATCACGACCCGCAGCGCATCCAGCTGCGTGTGTGCCAGCACGCCCGCGCCCAGCAGGCAGGCACGCCGCTCGTCGCCGGCGGCCAGGTGCCGCACGGCGACGCCCGTGACCGCCCCCGTGCGCATGGCCGAGACGACCGTGCCGTCCATCACCGCCAGCGGCAGCCCGGTCTCGCGGTCGGACAGGAGCACCAGCGCGTTGGCGCGCGGCAGCCCGCGCCGGGCCGGGTTGTCCGGCACGCTCGGGATCCACTTCAGCCCGGCCACGTCGAACTGCCCGCCGACGTAGGCCGGCATGGCCATGATGCGGCCGTGCTTCTCCTCGGTGCCGGGCTCGTCCACCAGGTGATCATCACCTTCGGAGGCATGAACACCTGCCCCTCGGCCTTGACCCGGAAGGCGCGCTCGATCACGTCCACGATCGCCGCCATGTCCAGCCCACCGGCCGCCACCACATCCTCCTGCGAGAGATAGCGAAAGGCGGTTCCGGCCATGACGCGGCATCATACGCAGGCGATGCGCGCCATCATCCTGCATACCGCCGGCGGCGATCTGATGTCGCTCCACCTGACCCAGATCCGCCTCTCCTTCGGCGGCGACGAGGTGCTGAGCGACGTGTCCGCGATCGTGCGGCCGCGCGACCGCGTGGCGCTGGTGGGGCGAAACGGCGCCGGCAAGACCTCGCTGCTGCGGATCATCGCCGGCGAGCTGGAGCCGGAGGGCGGCACCATGTCGCTGACCGGCGGCACCCGCGTGGCGCTGCACGACCAGCGGCCGCCGCTGCGGCGAGGCATCACGCTGGGCGACTACGTGGGTGAGGGCGCCGCCGCCGCGGCCGAGCTCGAGGCCGATCTGCGCCGGATCGAGCGGCGGATGGCCGAGGGCGACGGCGACGAGGCCACGCTGCGCGACTACGGAGCCGCTCAGGCGGCCTTCGAGCGGGCCGGCGGCTACGCCTGGCGCTCGCGCCTGGAGGGGATCGCGCGCGGCCTCGGCTTCTCCCCGCAGGACCTCGAGCGGCAGCTGGACACCTTCTCCGGGGGCGAGCTGACCCGGGCATCGCTGACACGCGCGCTGGCCGGGGAGCCCGACCTGCTGCTGCTGGACGAGCCCACGAACCACCTCGACGTCGACTCGATCGAGTGGCTGGAGGAGTACCTGGACGGGCTCGACGCGTCGCTGATCTTCGTCTCGCACGATCGCTGGTTCCTGGAGTCGGTGGCGACCAGCGTGCTGGAGCTCGACCGCGGCAGGGGGCGCATGACGAAGGGCAGCTACTCGCACTGGCGGTTGGAGCGGGCCGAGCGGATGGCGACGCAGGCCGACCAGTACGAGCGCCAGCAGCAGGAGCTGGCGCACCTGCAGCGGTTCGTCGACCGGTTTCGCTACGGCACCAAGTCGCGCCAGGCGCAGAGCAAACTGAAGGTGATGGCGCGGATCGAGCGGGTCGAGCGCCCGCGCGAGCAGCGATCGCTCCGGTTCGACTTCCCGCCCCCGGCACGCAGCGGGCGGGTGGTGATGGAGGCGGAGGGCCTGTCGGTGTCCGTGGCCGGCCGCGAGCTGGTGCACGACGCCACCTTCCACATCGAGCGCGGCCAGCGGGTGGCGCTGATCGGGCGCAACGGCGCCGGCAAGACCACGCTCCTGGAGACGCTGCTGGGCCGCCGGCCGGCGGAGCACGGCCGCGCCAAGCTCGGCCACGGCGTGTCCCTGGCCTACTACTCGCAGCAGTCGCTGGAGCTGCCAGAGCAGGCGCGGCTGGTGGACGCCGTCGGGCACGGCACGAAGCTGACAGGGCCGCAGGCACGGATGCTGCTGGGTCGCTTCCTGTTCTCCGGCGACCAGGTGGAGAAGCCGGTCAGCGTGCTCTCCGGCGGCGAGCGGCGGCGGCTGGCGCTGGCCCGGATCGTGGTCTCGGGCGCCAACCTGCTGGTGCTGGACGAGCCCACCAACCACCTCGACATCGAGAGCCGCGAGGCGCTCGAGGACGCCCTCGACAGCTTCCCCGGCACGATCCTGTTCGTGTCCCACGACCGCGCCCTGATCGAGGCGCTGGCGACGCGCACCATCGCCATCGAGGACGGGCGCCTGCGGCTGCGGGACGGCGCCTTCGGCGAGTACGCCCGCGACCACGAGCCGGTCGTCGCCAAGGATCCGCCCAGGCAGGCATCGCCGAAGCCGAAGCCGCCGCGGCCGGCCCCGGCGAAGGCGGCCGCGGCGAAGCCGGCCCGCAGCGGCCGCTCGGTGCGCGAGGCGCGGGAGCTGGAGTCGCAGATCGAGCGGCTCGAGGAGGAGCTGGGCGCCGTCTCGGCACGGCTCTCCCAGCCCGACGCCTACCAGGATCACACGGCGGTGGCCGTGGATGGTCACCGCCACCAGCAGCTCCAGGTGGAGCTGGCCCACCTGTACCGCGAGTGGGAGCGGCGGGTGGGATGACAACAGCTCGGCGTTGACCATCTGCAAAACGGGATGGAGAATCGATCATGGCCCGCAGCGCGCCACGCCGACGTGTGAGATCGACGCGGCCCCGCCTGGCGCTGCTGGTGGGGCTGACGCCGATGATGATGCGCGCGCTGGAGGGACCGCTGAGCCTGCGCATGGACGTGGCGGCGGTGGCCTTCCCGGGAGACGCCTTCGAGGCGGCCGCCGCTGAGCTGCAGCCGTGCCTGGTGGTGGTCGACGTCACCTACCTGGACGAGGCGCGGGTGCGGCCGCTGATGATCGACCGTTTCTCGCGGAAGGGGCCGGTGCTGGTGTTCGTGTCGGAGAGCGGCCGGGCCTGGAGCGACGACCTCGACTCGGGCTGCTCCGGCCCGATGGAGACGTTCACGGTGGCGGCGCTGCTGGCGCTGGTGGCGCGGCCGGCGCTGACGCTGGTGTCAGCCCACCCGGCCTGACCGGGGGAGTTTTCCTCACCCCCCGCATCGGCCAAACCGCGTATTGCGGACCTGCTGAAACGACCGGAACATTGCAGCATGAGGGCGACGAAGCTGGTGGGATCGTGAGCGAACAGCCGCTGTTCGTGCTCGCGTACATGAGCGGAGCGGCCGCGCTGGCAGCGTGGGTCGACCTGCGACTCGCCGACCGCAGGCCAACCAGCTGGGGTACGGTGGGGATCGCAATCGCCGCGTCGATGCTGATCGACGCGAACATCGGGGCGGTGCTGCACCTGACGGTGCCGATCGTGAGCGTGATGGTGTTCGGATTCGCCGCGCTCGTGTTCTCGCTCCTGGTGTGCCTGTGGACGCTGCGGATGCTGCGCTCCGCAATGCCGGCCTGACGGATGCCCTCGGTACGCGGATCGTGCGTCACCACAACCATTGCGCTGCACTGTTGACGTGCACCACCCACCCATGTATCTTGACAACGCGACCCTGACGTACTTGTTTTCGGGGTAGTGTGATATAAAAAGGGGCGGCTCCCACATGGCACGTGTAGGTATCTGCGATTCGCATGAGATCGCGATGGCCGGCCTCAGCTCCACGCTCACCGAGCACGGACTTGAGGTCGTGGCCACCGCGTATGACCGCAGGCAGGGGCTGGCGCTTGCCGGCAACTCGGCGGGCGTGGTGGTGCTGGTGGACATCGACCTGCGCGGCGGCGACCGCGCAGCCGGCGACGTGATCGAAACGGTGCTGACCGCCGGCGGGATCCCGATCGCGACCGGGGTCAGCGGTGAGCCGGAGGTGTTCCTGCGGGCGCTTCGCTTCGGCGCGCGAGGATACCTGACCAAGGATTTGCCGACCCGGGCCTGGGCCGACGCGATCCGCGCCGCCGAACGCGGCGAGGCGCTCGTCTGCCGCGCGATGACGTCGGCACTGATCGACGAGTACCGCGCGATATCGCTGGCCACGCCCCTGGGCGAGGTGCTTCCCTCCGACCGGCGGCTGACGCGCCGCGAATGGCAGGTGCTCGAGCTGGTCGCCGAGGGCAAGACGAACCGGTCGGTCGCCACTGACCTGAGCATCGCGGAGGAGACGGTTCGCACCCACGTCTCGAAGATCCTGAGCAAGCTCGAGACGCCGAACCGCTCGGCCGCTGCAGCCAGGTACCACCGGCTTCGCGCCGCGAAGGCCTGACTCGCCTCCCTCGACCGGTGCGCGCGCGTCATCGATGCGTCGTCTTGACGGCCGCAGGCAGTCGTGCCGGGTGAGGAATATTCACCCACCAAGATCGCCGCATCGTGCGATGGTGCAGTCCCGGAACCCATCAGACACTGGCGAGCGATGGATGTTCGCCGAATCCGACGAGCTCGCCCTGGCCGGTCCTCCGGGCGGGTGCTGCTGGTCGGGTTTCCTCCGCTCATGCTGAGCGCTCTCGAGCCCGCCTTCCAGAAGGTGGCCGAGGTGTCCAGCGTGCCGTTCCCGGGCGCTGCGTTCGACAACGCTGCGGAGGCTTTCGACCCCGACCTGGTCGTGGTCGACGTCACCTATCTGGACGAGTCAATCGTCCGCCCGCTGATCACCCACCGCTTCGTCGCATGTAAGCCGATGGTGGTGTACCTGTCGGATCAGCGGCAGGCCTGGATCGACGACCTCGCGGCCGTCGAATCAGGGCCCCTCGAAGACGCGAGCGTTGCCGGTCTGGCAAAGCTCGTGTCCGGCTCCGGCCTACGAGTGGTGGCGGAGCGGTGACGAGCAGGTGGACATCCGAGGCACGGCCCGCCGCTGTGGTGGGCGTAATCAAACGGGGCACATGCCCCAAGGAGGAGAAGTCATGCGTGACTTCATCATGAACCTCGTCGCCCGGCTGCAGGTCGAGCGCGAGGACGGCCAGGCCATGGTCGAGTACGGCCTGATCCTGGCGCTGGTCTCGGTCGTCGCCATCCTGACGCTGGCCACGGTCGGCACCGACCTGAACACCCTGTTCGGGAACATCGCCGGCGACATCTCCGGCGCGTAGACCGCACGGCGCCCCGGCGGATTCGCGCCGCCGGGGCGCCAGCCCCTTTATTCCAATGACTCCTCACCTTTCATTTCCAAAGCCATTTGACGAGCGCGGCCAGGCACTGGTCGAGTACGCGATGGTGCTGGGCCTGGTCGCGATCACATGCCTGCTGATCCTGGGCACGCTGGGACAGAACCTGATCGCCCTGTTCGATGCGGTGCTGCCGGAGCTCGCATGAATATCCGCTCCACACTCAACAGCCGCCGGCGCCAGCTGCACAATCAGCGCGGCGTCGCCATGGTCGAGTTCGCGCTAGTACTCCCGATCCTGCTGATCGTGCTGTTCGGCATCTTCGATTTCGGACGCGCAATCAACTACTGGATCGACGCCACTCACCTGGCCAACGAAACCGCCCGCTACGCCGCCGTCGGCAACAAGCCGTCGACCTGCAGCGGTTCGCTGGTCAGTTGCATGCGGGCGCAGGCCGACAGCGGCGAGCTGGTGAATGGCAGCAGCTCGGTCACGCAGCCCCTCCAGGTCTGCGTCAACGCCCCGGGCGCCACCACGGCCGGTACCCCGATCACGGCGACCGCCTCCTTCCAGTACCAGTGGTTCTCGTTCCTGGGCCTGTCGGTGACGACGACCACCGTCAGCACCTCCGCAACCATGCGGCTGGAACACTACGACGGCAGCGTTGTGGGATGCGCTTCCTGACCCCCGCCCACGACTCGGAGCGCGGTGGCGTGCTGGTGCTTGTCGCGGTCGCGATCCCGGTGCTGATCATGCTGGCGTCGTTCGTGATCGACGTCGGCAACTGGTATGAGCACAAGCGGCATCTGCAGTTGCAGGCCGACGCGGCGGCACTGGCCGGCGGCGGCCTCTACAAATCGCCGTGCGACAGCGGCACCGACAGCGCCATCGCCGCTGAGGCGCGCAAGTACGCCGGCCCGGCCGCGAGCGGCGGGGGCACCTACAACGCCCAGGTTGGTAACACGCCGGCCGCCAACCTGCACGTGCTCATCAACTCGACCGACTACTACAACCAGGGCGGATCCGACAACAGCTTGGGGACGCCCTGTAGCACCGGCTTCGTGGACGTGAAGGCCACAGAGACCGACGCGCCCTGGTACCTCAAGGTGGGCGCGCTGGTGGGCCTGGCAAACCCCACCATCAACGCGCATGCCCGCGTCAACCTGTTCACGCTGGAGTCCGGCGGTGGGTTCTTGCCGATCGCGCTGCCGGTGCCCGATCCCCGCTCCGCGGCCGTGCAGTTCGTGAACGAGTCGACCGGCACGGTGATCGCATCCAGTGCACTGACCAGGAACGGCGCCGCCAATGGGCTCGCGATCTGGGACAACAGCAGCGCCCCGATCTCGTTGCCGGTCAATACCGCCAACATCGGCGTACGGGTGATCCTGAGCGGATCGAGCTCCACCACCTGCGGCGACACCCTGGTGCAGTGCTACACCGGTGTCGACTACGTGCGCGGCTTCGACGCGACCGCGGTCTACAGCAACACCACCGGCCCGGCCGTCAACGATGCCACGCTCACGCCCGGCACATGCAGCGACGCCTGGTTCGCCGGCAGCACCTGCACCGTCGGTTTCAGCGCGGCCATCAACATCGGCACCCACGCGACCGGCTCGGCAATCATGAAGGCGGTCGTCGCCGGCACCAGTTATCCGCTCACGTACAGCGCCACCACCGGTCGCTGGTCGACCGCGGGCACGCCGATCTCGATCCCGGCCGGCGCCGGGCAGCGCCCGGTCACACTCAGCTGGGAGCTGCAGGACGGCACCTGGAACGGCAACACGTGCACGCACGCAGGGACAACAACCAGCTGCAAGGGTACGATCAGCTCGACTCTGCAGCGGAGCTACGGCGCAATCAACACGGCCACCGGGTCGGGGCCGATCACGACCCTGTCGGTGCTTACCGGCGGCGGCGCCTCAGTCAGCAACCATAGCTACGCGCTGGGCAGCACGGTCAGCAACGTGGTCGTGCGGATCGGCATCCAGGACGTGCTCGAGCTGGCCGCTGCCAGCGACCCGCCCGTGCAGCTGCGGGTGGTGGTCGGCTCGCAGAACCAGTCGGTCGACTGCGACCCCAACGTCTCCACCCTGAAGGAGGAGCTGCACCTGGGCTGCGCGCCGATCTACGGCCGAAACAGCGGCTCGGACGCCTGCGGCACGTCGGCGCCGGCGCTGTGGGGCACGCCGCAGCCGTGGCTGTGCGTGGCCACCCAGACCGGCGGCGCGACCAACCAGATCCCGGCCGGCCTCAACGAGCGGATCCTGGGCACCGACAAGCCGAGCTCATGCACGTCGCCGAACCACTGGCCCAACTACCAGCCGGGCGACCCGCGGGTGGTGCAGCTGTTCGTGACACCGTTCGGCTCGTTCGACGGCAACGGCTCCACCACCGTGCCGGTCACCCGCTTCGCCGCCTTCTACATCACCGGCTGGACGGGGCAGGGCAGCGGCTTCAACAACCCTTGCCAGGGCAACGGCGACGACCCTGCCCCGGACTCCGCAACCATCGTCGGCCACTTCATCAAGTACGTCGACACAACCGGCAACGGCGCCGGGTCGAGCGGCTGTGACTTCACGTCCGTCGATTCCTGCGCCCTGATCATGACGCAATAGCGCCAAGAACACAAGGAGAACAGAACACCATGCAACGGTTCACATCATCTCGAAGGGGCACCCTGGCGCTGGGCGTCATGGCGGCCCTGATCGCGGCAGCCCTGCTGCTGGTCTACATCGCCCAGTACCGAAACGACGTCAACAACAGCTCGTCGACGGCGACGGTGCTGGTCGCCAACCGGCTGATCCCGCAGAACTCCAGCGGCGACGTGGTCGCGTCGGAGAAGTGGTTCACCATCGTCCAGAAGCCGAAGTCCGAGGTCCTGAGTGGCGCTATCAGCGATCCCTCAAGCATCCGCGGGCTGGTCGCCACGCATGACATCTTCCCCGACCAGCAGCTGACCGCCAACGACTTCAAGACGGCCCCGACCGACGCCGTGTCGTACAACCTGACCGGCGACCAGCGCGCGATCGCGATCCCGCTTGACTCGGCGCACGGTCTCACCCCGTTCATCCAGGCAGGCGACCATGTCGACATCCTCGGCGGCTTCGACGTGATCCCGATCGGCACCAACGGCGCACCGATCAGCAGCGGCGGTCAGGCCCGCCCGGTGCTGAAGGCGATCGCCCAGAACGTCAAGGTGCTGGACGTGCCACAGCGGCGACTCCTCAGCGACGTCATCGGCCAATAACACCAGCAACGTGGTCGTGGAGGTCACCGAGCAGCAGGCCTGGGACATCGACTTTGCCACCAAGAACGGCACCGTGTTCCTGGCGGCTCGCGGGCAGACCGGAGCGACCAGCTCGACGGCCGTCGCTTGTGACGCTCGAGACGCTGCTTGCTCGGCGTGCAGCCGATCAAGATCTACAAGTCGTTCGGTGGCAATCGGTGACCGGTTCCGTCCGAGTCCTGGTCGTCCTCGACCCGTCAGTGACGGGCGAGCAGGTGATGCCGTCGGTACCGGTGGACGACGTCAACGTCGTCGGCACGATCGATGATCCACGCGAGATGCTTCGTGCACTCGAGCGGACGCGCGCCGACCTGTTGCTCTTTGCATGCGACCACGGCTCGGACGGGGTCGTGCAGCTGATCGGCGAGGCAACCCGGCAACGGCCAGGCCGGCCGGTGCTGGTGCTCTGCGCGGGCGCTCCGAACGGCTTCGTGCGACAGGTGTTCGAGGCGGGCGCCGATGACATCGTGGAGCTTCCGCAGTCGCGCGAGAGCGTCCGCTTCCTGATCGAGAAGGCGATCGCCAGGCGCCAGCCGAGCGAGCGGGCGCCCGCACGCACAGTGGTGGTGCTCGGCCCCAAGGGCGGCACCGGCAAGACGCTGACCGCGTGCAACCTGGGGGTGCTGCTGGCGAACGCCGGACACCGCACGGTGCTCGTGGACATCGACCTGCAGTTCGGAGACGTCGGGCTGGCGCTCGGCCTGCGGCCCGAGCGCACCATCTACGACCTGGCCACGTCCGGCGGGACGATGGACGCGGTCAAGGTCAGCGACTACCTGACCAGGCACTCCTCGGGGCTGGAAGTGCTGATCGGCCCCGCCCGGCCCGACCAGGCGGCCTCGGTCACGGTGCAGATGCTGCTCGAGCTCTACACCATCCTCAGCACCGAGTTCGACTTCGTCGTCGTCGACACGCCGCCCGGGTTCACGCCGGAGGTGATCGCGTCGATCGACCTCTCCACCGACCTGTGCGTGGTCGGCACGCTGGACACGCTGTCGCTCAAGAACACCCGGCTGGGGCTGGAGACGCTCAGCCTGATGGGCTATCCGGAGCAGCAGGTGTCGCTGGTGCTGAACCGGGCGCAGACCAAGGTCGGCATCACCGAGGAGGACGTCGAGTCGATCGTGGGGCGGACACCGGACGTGTTCATCCCCAGCGACCGCCACATCCCCCGATCCGTGAACGAGGGGACGCCGATCTCCGTGTCGGAACCCAAGTCGGACGCCGCCAAGGCGTTCGTCACACTCACAGACCGCTACCTGCCGGATCAGCGGGGCGCCCGTTGCGCCGTCGCGTCGCCGGCTTCTCGCAAGGAAGGCATGATGGATCTTCAGCAACGTCTCGCAGCCGGCCAGCCGTCGGTCGAAGCACCCACCGCAGCACGACCCGTTCGCCGAGGTGAAGAACCGTCTCCACCTCGCCGTGATCGGGGAGCTCGGCCCGCAGCTGTATTCGGAGGAGCTCGACGAAGCGGCCATGCGCCAGAAGGTGACCGCGGCGATCAATACGCACCTGGCCAAGGAGGCGGGCATCTCGCACGGCGACCGCCAGGCGATCGCGGCCGACGTCGCCGACGACATCCTCGGCCACGGCCCGCTCGAGCGGCTGCTGGCCGACGACTCGATCACCGAGATAATGGTGAACGGCCCGCACGACGTCTGGGTCGAGCGCGCCGGCCGGCTGTACGAGGCCCCGGTGCGATTCGCCGACACCAGCCACCTGCGCCGCATCATCAACAAGATCGTCGCTCAGGTCGGGCGCCGCATCGATGAGTCGTCGCCAATGGTGGATGCGCGCCTGCCCGACGGCAGCCGCGTCCACGCCATCATCCCGCCGCTGTCGCTGAGCGGCCCGCTGCTCACGATCCGCAAGTTCGGCGAGCGCCGGCTCGACCTGCAGGACATGATCCGCATCGGCACGCTCACCGACGAGACGGTGGACTTCCTCAGCCGCTGCATCCAGGCCGAGCTGAACATCCTCATCTCGGGCGGTACCGGCTCCGGAAAGACGACCCTGCTGAACGCCCTCACCACCGCCGTACCCGACGATCAGCGCGTGGTCACGATCGAGGACGCGGCCGAGCTGAAGCTGAACCAGCGCCACGTGCTGCGGCTGGAGTCGCGGCCGCCCAACATCGAGGGTCAGGGGTCGGTGCCGATCCGCGAGCTGGTGCGAAACGCCCTGCGGATGCGGCCCGACCGCATCATCGTCGGCGAGGTACGCGGCGCCGAGGCGCTGGACATGCTGCAGGCAATGAACACCGGCCACGATGGGTCGCTCTCGACGGTGCACTCGAACAGCACCCGCGACGCGCTCGCGCGCATCGAGACGATGGTGCTGATGGCCGGCTACGACCTGCCGGTCAAGGCGATCCGCCAGCAGGTGGCGAGCGCGCTCGACCTGATCGTCCACCTGGAGCGGCTCGAGGATGGCAGCCGCCGCGTGATGCAGATCACGGAGGTGCAGCGGATGGAGTCGGACGTGATCACCTTGCAGGACGTGTTCCGTTTCGAGATCGACAACGTCTCGGCCGACCACCGGGTCGACGGCGGTCTGCGCCCGACCGGCCTGCGCCCCTCGTTCGTGGCGAAGTTCCAGAAGCACGGCATCGACCTGCCGAACGAGATGTTCAGGCTGGCCGGCGAGGGACACCTGGCGGCGCCGCGCGCGATCGCACGGAGCGCCCGATGAGCCGGCGAGGAGCCGTCATCGCAGCCGTTGCCGTGGCCTGCGCCCTGCTGATGCCGGCCAGGGCGCATGCCCAGGCCGGCCAGCTCACGCTGACCCCGCAGCAGGGCACCGAGTTCCCCGACCGCACGTTCGTGCTGACGCTGCCGAACGGCCGCCCGGTCGATCCCGCATCCGTCAGCGTGACCGAGAACGGCGAGCCGGTCGACGGCGTGCGGGTCGCCCCATTGCAGAGCCTCGACCAGGCCGGCGTGGTGCTCGTGATCGATGCCAGCGACAGCATGCACGGCGCGTCGATCGAGACTGCGTTTGCGGCGGCCCGGCAGTTCGCCGCCCAGCGCGATCCACGCCAGCCGCTGGCGGTGGTCGTGTTCAACAACCGGGCGACGGTGCTGCTGCCGTTCACCACCAACGGCGACAAGATCACCGCCGCGCTGGCAACCACCCCGAAGCTCGCACAGGGCACGCACATCCTGGACGCGGCCGCGCAGGGCCTGTCGCTGATCGACGCCGCGCACATGCAGTCGGGCTCCGTGGTGATCATGTCCGACGGCGCCGACACCGGCAGCGGCGAGACGCTGGCCAGGCTCGACGCAACCGCTCGCGCCGATCGCGCGCGGGTCTACACAGTCGGCCTGCAGTCGGCTGACTTCCAGCCGCAGCTGCTGCAGCAGATCGCCGGCGCCACCGGCGGCTCGTACACCGAGGCGTCGTCGGCCGACCAGCTGACCGCCATCTACAACGCGCTGGGTGCGGCGCTCGCCAATCAGTACCTGCTGGGATACCGATCGCTGCAGCCGGCGGCCTCGACCGTGGACGTGCGGGTGACCGTCGACGGTGTGGCGGGTGGCGCCAGTTCGAGCTACCAGACGCCCGCGCTGTCGGCGTCCGCGCCCAGCTCGGCGTCGTCGACCTCCCGGTTCTCGGACTTCATCCACTCCTGGATCGGCGCACTGCTGGTCGCCTGCCTGGGAGGTTGTCTGGTCGCCTTCGCGGTGATCAGCATCTTCCAGCCCCGCAGCCGCGCGCTGCGGCGGCGGGTGGGCGGCTTCGTTCCCGAGGCCGAGAGCTCGAGCTCCGACACCTCGCCGATCACGGATGCGATCTACGAGGGCACCGAGCGGGCGCTGGGCGGCACCCCCTGGTGGAACCGGTTCAGCGAGGACGTCGAGATCTCGGGGCTACCGCTGACGCCGGCCCAGGTGATCGTGCTCGGGCTCACGGCGGGCGTGCTGTTCTCGTCGCTGCTGGTGCTCGCCTTCGATTCACCGATCCTGCTGTTGATGATCCCGTTGCTTCCGGCGCTGGCATGCGTGGTGGTGTCGACCCGCGCCGATCGGCGGCGGTTCGAGTTCGCCAGCCAACTGCCGGACAACCTGCAGGTGCTGGCCTCGGCGCTGCGGGCGGGTCACAGCCTGATCAGCGCGATGGCCGTGATGGCCGAGGACGCCGCCGAGCCGTCGCGCACCGAGTTCAAGC
The DNA here is from genome assembly GCA_963766445.1 of uncultured Actinomycetes bacterium. Taxonomy (GTDB): domain Bacteria; phylum Actinomycetota; class Thermoleophilia; order Gaiellales; family JAICJC01; genus JAICYJ01. The sequence continues at coordinate 239,012 of CAVXZW010000025.1, forward strand.
GGGTGGTCGCAGAGGAGCGGATCGGCGTCCCGGTGGACGAGGCGGTCGCGGAGGTCGGCCGGCGGATGAACAGCCGCGAGGTGAAGCAGATCGCGCTGGTCTCCGTGGTGCAGGCGCAGACCGGCGGCAACACGGCCGAGATCCTCGATCAGGTTGCCACCAACGTGCGCGCTCGGTTCGAGCTGAAGCGGCTCGTGCGGACGCTGACCGCGCAGGGCCGGGTATCGCGTTGGATCGTGACCGCGCTCCCGATCGGGCTGTTCCTGCTGATCTTGCTCGTAAACCCGCACTACGTGCAGCCTCTGCTGCACACGACTGCGGGTCACATCCTGCTGGTGGCGACGGCGGCCATGAACGTGGCCGGTTCCTACACCATCGGGCGAATCGTGAAAGTGGAGGTGTGAGTCGATGAGCGTTCTCATCTTGATCGCAGGGCTGGTTGCATGTGCGGGCGCCGTGACGCTGCTGACGCGCGGACTCTCGGCATCGCGGCTGCGAACCTCCGAGACGATCGGCCAGATCCACCAGTACGGCTACACGATCCCGGCGGAGCCGCTGCCGGCGCCAAGCCGTGGTCCGCTGACGGCCCTGCTGAACCGCGCCATCGAGTTCTTCGGCGAGATGCTGAGCGAGCGCGCCGCGGCGTCGAACGTGCGCACCGAACTGCTGGCCGCGGCCATGTACGACACGTCGGTGGCCCGCTTCATGGGCTTCCGGGCGCTGCTGGCACTCGGCTGCGGCGGGCTCTGGGTGTGGACGGCATCCGCGCTCGGCTATTCGGTGCTGGTGCTCGTGGCAGGCGCCGCCGGTGCGGCATTGGCCGGCTGGGTGTTCCCGCTGGCCGTGGTGCGGCGCCGCGCCGAGGACCGCTACGAGCAGATCGAGCGCGAGATGCCGGACCTGATGGACCTGCTCGTGGTCACGGTCGAGTCGGGCATGAGCTTCAACGCCTCGCTGAAGGTCGCAACCGAACGCCTGGAGGGACCGCTCGGCGACGAGCTGCGGCTGACGCTGCAGGAGCAGAGCCTGGGCCTGTCGATCGAGGAGGCGCTTCGCAACATGCTGGCGCGCTGTAACACGATCGGCATCCGCTCGTTCGTGCGGGGCGTGCTGCAGGGCGAGACGCTGGGCGTGTCGATCGGCCAGATCATGCGCAACCTCGCGCACGAGGTGCGCGCTCAGCGCAAGGCTGCGGCCGAGGAGCGCGCGCAGAAGGCTCCCGTGAAGATGCTGTTCCCGCTGATCTTCCTGATCTTCCCGGCCATGTTCGTGGTGCTACTGGCTCCGGCCGTGATGGAATTCGTCAAGGCCTTCCACCACGTGCATCACTGAGGTCAGCGAATCGGAGGACCGAGCGAACCCTGGGCCAGCCGCAGGATCCAGATCACCGAGACCATCCGGTAGACGAATGCCGGCAGCAGCACGGCGAACAGGGCCAGGTGAGCCTGGTACGGCTGAGCGACGATTTCGATGGCGGAATCGAGGACGGGCACCAGTAGGTATAGGCCGACAATCGAGACAGCGAAGTGGATCATCGCGCGCCGGAACTCCGTCGGCGCCTGCTCCGGGAAGCGCACGACGATCCAGATGGCCACGGCGGCAGCGGCCGCTACGAACAGGACGCTGAAGGTTCCAACCGTACGTCATCACCCTTCCTGGATCGGGAGCTCGGGTGTGGGTTCATCGGCTGATGGCCGAACCCACTGTAGCGTAATCGGTCTAGCGGCGGTGTTCGGGAAACCCCGCTCCCGAGACTCCTAGCCTGTCCCGAACGTCGCCAGAATCGCCTCGGCCACGTCCCGCAGCGGCCTCCCCGTCTGCTGGCTGGCGCCACGCAGGCGCGCGAACGCCTCCGCCTCGCTGAGCCCGTCCTTCTCCATCAGCAGGCCCTTGGCGCGCTCGATCAGCTTGCGCGCCTCCAGCGCGTCGCGCAGCGATGCCCGCCTCGTCGCGCAGCGCCTGCAGCTCGGCGTGGCGGGCCCGCGCCGCCTCGATCGCGGGCAGCAGGTCGCTCTCGCGGAACGGCTTCACCAGGTAGCCGAACACGCCGGCGTCGACGGCGCGGCCGACCAGCGCCGCCTCCGAGAACGCGGTCAGCATCACGATCGGGATCTGCCGCCGCTCGAGCATCTGGCGGGCGGCCTCGATGCCGTCCAGCTCGGGCATCTTGACGTCCATCACCGCCAGGTCGGGCCGGTGCTCAGCGGCCAGCGCGACCGCCTCGCGCCCGTCCCGCGCCTCGGCCACCACCTCGAACCCGGCCCGCTCCAGCATCGCCCGCACGTCCAGGCGGATGATGGTCTCGTCCTCCGCGATCAGGACACGGCCGGAAATCGCACCACCGTCTTCCCTCGCAGGTCGATGCGCCCGCGCAGCTCCTCGCGCACCAGCGCCGCGGCGATCGTCAGGCCCAGCCCCTGGCGCGGGCCGGGCGGCGGCCCCTGACCCTCGTCGCCGACGCTCATCACGATGCTACCGCCGTCGCGCACCAGCTCCACCGAGATGCGGCCGCGGCCGTGCTCCAGCGCGTTCTGGAACAGCTCGCAGAACACCAGCGCCACCGCCGTCGCCCGCTGGCCGGGAAGCACCACCGGCTGCAGCCGGCTGACCACCTCGCGCCCGCCCAGGCCCTGCCCCAGCATCGCCTCCAGCCGCCCGATCAGCCCGGCGCAGTCGACGTCGTCGTGGTGCGAGGTGGTCAGCAGGTCGTGCACGGCCGCGATCGACAGGATCCGGTGCACGCTCTCCTCGAGCGCCCGCTCGGCCGCCGGGTCGTCGATCGCACGGGCCTGCAGGCGCAGCAGCGAGGCCACCGTCTGCAGGTTGTTCTTGACGCGGTGGTGGATCTCCTGGACGGCCAGCGACTCCAGCTCCGACACCCGCGCCCGCGTCTGCTCGTACAGCTTCGCGTTCTCGATCGCCTGCCCGACCTGCCCCGCGATGGCGGTCAGCAGCGCCACCTCGTCCTCGCCGAAAGCACGCGGCAGCCGCGTGCGCACGTTCAGCGCCCCCTCCAGCCGGTCGCGCGCGTGCACGGGCACGGCCAGGATCGACTCGTACTCGTCCTCGGGCAGGTTGGGGAAGCCGACGAAGCGCGCGTCGAGGTGCGCCGCCTCGGCGATCATGACCGGACGGCCTTCGGCCGCCGACGTCCCGGTGATGCCCTCCCCCAGGTGCATGCGCGGGCGGTGGCTGGGGTCGCCGAAGCGCCCGTCGTGCGTCGCGCGCAGCTCCAGCACGTCGTCGGTCTCGTCGTACAGGTAGACGAAGCAGGCGTCCGCCTCGAGCGCCGAGGTGACCTTGGCCGCGATCCGCTCGAACACGACGTCGAGGTCGAGCGAGGAGTTGACCGCGGCGATCGTGTCGGTGAGCAGCTCGAGGTGGCGAGCCGTACGGTCGGTGGCGGCCATAGGTGAGTGTAGATGCGCGGGTTCCCTCATATGCGAGAGTGCCGTCATGACACTTTCGCTGAAGCCACCGATTAAACCCCAGCTCGCGAAGCCCCAGGACGAGCTGCCCGAGGGCGAGGGCTGGTGCTACGAGCCCAAGCTGGACGGGTTCCGGACGATCGTCTTCGTCGACGGCGACTCGCACCTGCTGCAGTCGCGGAACGGACGAGCCGATGGACCGCTACTTCCCGGAGCTGCGCTTCCCGCCCGGCCGCTACGTGCTTGACGGCGAGCTGATCATCCCCGACGGCGAGGCCGAGGACTTCGAGGCGCTCCAGAACCGCATCCATCCGGCCGCCTCGCGCGTGCAGATGCTGGCCGAGCAGACGCCGGCGCGCTTCGTCGCGTTCGACCTGCTCGCGCACGATGACACCGTCATCCTCGACCAGCCGCTGGCCGCACGGCGGGCGCTGCTGGAGCAGGTGGTGGCCGACCCGGTGATCCTGATCGACCAGACCACCGACCGGAAGCGCGCGGCTCGCTGGCTGCAGGAGCGCGAGGGCGTCGTCGCCAAAGTGGACGACGCTCCCTACCGACCGGGTGAGCGCGTGGGCATGGTGAAGGTACGCCGGCAGCGCACGATCGACGCCGTCGCGATCGGCTGGCGCGAACGCAAGGCCGGCGGCGCCGTCGCCTCGCTGATCCTGGCCCTCTATGACACGGACGGGGAGCTGCGGCACGTCGGGCACACGTCCGGTTTCACGGCCAAGCGCGCGCGCGAGCTGCTCGACGTCGTCAGGCCGCTCGAGACCGGCGAGCACGGCGAGCCCGGACCCAACCGCTGGACCGGCGAGCGCGAGACCGCCTGGCACAGCTTGCGGCCGGAGCTGGTCTGCGAGGTGCAGATCGAGCACACCAGCGGCGGGCGCATCCGCCACGGCGCGAAGCTGCTGCGCTTCCGCGACGACAAGCTCCCCTCGGAGTGCCTCGTCGACCAGATCGACCGATGAGCTCGCCCGAGCCGTCCGCGATCACGCTCGCGCACCTGTCCGACCTGCACCTCGGCACCGAGGACTGGACGATGGCGGCGCGGCTGCTGGACGACATCGCGGAGCTGCGGCCGCGCCTGACCGTGGTCAGCGGCGACCTCACGCAGCGCGCCCGGCGCAGCCAGTTCGCAGCCGCCCGGGCCTACCTCGACCGGCTGGGCCCGCTGCTGGTCGTGCCCGGCAACCACGACATCCCGCTCTACGACGTCACCCGGCGGGCGCTGTCACCGATGGGCCGCTACCGGTCGATGGTGAGCGACCAGCTGAACCCCTTCCTCGTGGATGACGACCTGGCCGTGCTGGGGCTGAACACGACCAGGCCGGCGCGCTGGAAGGAGGGCAGCATCTCACCGGCCCAGGTGGAGCTGATCGGAACGAGCTTCGCCGGCGCGCCGGCCACGGCCCGGCGGGTGCTGGTCACCCACCACCCGTTCCTGCCGCCGCCGTCGCTGCCCCAGGCGATCGTGGTGCACGGCCGCGAGGCGGCGCTGGCGGCCATCCGCGAGGCGGGCGTGGAGCTGCTCCTGGCCGGCCACCTGCACGTGGGCTACGCCGACGTGGTCGGCGGCGACGATGGGCCGCTGTCGGTGCAGGCCGGAACCGCGTTCTCGCGCCGGCGCCGCGGGCAGCCCAACGCCTACAACGTGATCACGCTCGACGCCGCCGGCCTGCAGGTTCAGCCACGGGTCTGGGACGGCCACGGGTTCCGGCCGGCGGCCGGGCCGGGCACCCCCGAAGGGGACACCTGACCCGGCCGGTGGTCGATCTCCGCTACAGCATCGGCAGGTAGCGGTCGAGCTCCCAGGCCGACAGCTGCACCCGGTACTCGTCCCACTCGCGCCGCTTCAGCGCCAGCAGCCGGTCGCGGAGCTCGGGGCCGAGCGCCTTCTCGACCACCTCGGACTCCTCCGCGGCCGCGATCGCCTCGCCCAGGCTCTCGGGCAGCGACTCGATGCCCAGGGAGCGGCGCTCGGGGGCCGTCAGCTCGTAGAGGTTGGTCTCCATCGGATCCGGCAGCTCGTACCCGCGCTCGATCCCCTCCAGCCCGGCGTGCAGCAGGCCGGCGAACGCCAGGTACGGGTTGCAGGCGGGATCAGGGCAGCGGATCTCGGCGCGAGTCGCCTTCTCCTTGCCGGGGTGGTACAGCGGCACCCTGATCAGCGCAGAGCGGTTGCGCCGCGACCAGGCCACGTACACCGGCGCCTCGTAGCCGGGAACCAGCCGCTTGTAGCTGTTCACCCACTGCGCGAACAGCAGCGAGATCTCCCGGGCGTGCCGCAGCTGGCCGGCGATGAAGCTCTTGGCCACATCGGACAGGTACCAGGGGTCGTCCGCGTCGAAGAACGCGTTCGAGTCCCCGATGAACAGCGACTGGTGCGTGTGCATGCCGGAGCCGTTCTCGCCGAACAGCGGCTTGGGCATGAACGTGGCGTGCAGCCCGTGCCGCTGCGCGACCTCCTTCACCAGCGACCGGTAGGTCATGCAGTGGTCCGCCATCTGCAGCGCGTCCGCGTAGCGGATGTCGATCTCGTGCTGGCTGGGGCCGACCTCGTGGTGCAGGTACTCGACCGGGATGCCCATCTCCTCGAGCGCGAGCACGATCTCCTTGCGCAGGTTGACCGCGGCGTCCATGGTCGTGTCCTCGAAGTAGCCGCCCGCGTCCAGCGTGTGCGGCCGGCCCTGCTCGTCCATCCGGAACAGGAAGAACTCGAGCTCGGGACCGATCTTGAAGCTGTCGAAGCCGAGCCCGGCCATGCGGTCGAGCGCGCTTCGCAGCACCTGCCGGGAGTCGGCCTCGTACGGCTCACCGTCGGGGGTGCGGATGTCGCAGAACATCCGTGCCGAGGCGTGCTCGCCCGACTCCGGCGGCATCATCCTGAAGGTGGCGGGATCCGGCATGGCGATCATGTCGGACTCCTCGATCGCGTTGAAGCCGGTCACCGACGACCCGTCGAAGCCCATCCCGTGGTCGAGTGCGGATGCCAGCTCGTCACGCGTGATCGCGAAGCTCTTCAGCCTTCCGACCAGATCGGTGAACCACAGCCGCACGAACTTGATCTCCGCCTCACCCACCTCGCGCAGCACCCGCTGGCGCGCCTCGGCGACCCCGGCCGTGGTGGTGTCGATCGTCTCCATCGTGCTCCCTTCGCTCGGTTTCCGGGCACAAAGAAACGCCCCCAGGTGGCTCCCGACGGAGTCACCTGGAGGCGTCATCGCCCCTCGCGGCCGGCGCCGTTGCCGACCACACGAGCACGATAGCCGATCGCGCGGATGAGGCGTCGCGGCTAGCCGGTGGCGGCGATCACAGCGGCCAGCACGTCCACCACCTGCGGGTCGAAGTCCCGGCCAGAGCAGCGGCGCAGCTCCTGCATCGCCTCCTGCGAGGGCTGCGCCCTGCGGTACACGCGATCGGTGGTGATCGCGTCGTACGCGTCGCAGGCCAGGATCACACGCGCCCCCAGCGGGATCTCGGGGCCGGCCAGGCCGTTGGGGTAGCCGCTGCCGTCCCAGTGCTCGTGGCAGCTGATCACCAGCTCGGCCGCGCCGGCCAGCGCCCGCACGGGCTCCAGGATCTGGGCGCCCAGCTGCGGATGCGTCTTCATCACGGCCCACTCCGATGCGGTCAGCGGCCCCGGCTTGTTGAGGATCTCGGCCGGGATCCCGATCTTGCCGATGTCGTGCAGGGCCGCGGCCACGCTGATGTCGCGCAGCTCGGAGCCGGAGACTCCGAGCCGGTCGGCGACCGCCGTGCACAGGCCGACCAGGGCCTGGGCGTGGTCGTTGGTGTAGGCATCCTTCGCGTCCAGCGCGTTGCCGAGGGCCTGCATGGTGGCCAGGAACGACGTGTCGAGCTCGTCGTAGAGGGCGCGGTTGGTGATCGCCAGCAGCGCCTGGTCGGCGATGCCGAGCAGCATCCGCTGGTCGCGCGGAGAGATCGGCCCGCGGCGCGGCCCTCGCTGCACGATCACGGCGCCGCGGTTTCGCGACCGCTCGCCGATCGCGATCACCGCATACGTGGTGCCGGCCGGCGCGGCGTCCAGGCAGCCGGTCAGGGCCGGGGTCTGGTCGAGGTCGAGCGACGCGATGCCGCGGCCCGACAGCGCCGCGGCCAGCGGCTGGTCGGTGACGCGCAGCCTGGTGCGCATCAGCCGGTGCGCCTCGCGGGGCGTGTAGCCGACCGTGGTCGCAGGCGCCAGCAGGTCTCCGTCGCGCTCCCAGATCGAGATGCCGGCGCACTCGACCAGCCGGTCGATCGCGATCGCCAGCATGGAGGCGATGCCCTCGACGTTCTCCTGCAGCGACAGTGCCGCGCCCAGCTCGAGCAGCGCCTCCGAGATGTCGGCCGCCTCCTGCTGCTCGGCGATCAGGCGCACGTTCTCGCAGGCGATGGCGGCGTGCGCCGCGATCACCTCGAGCAGGCGCAGGTCGTCGTCGTCGAACCGGGCCAGGCCCTCCTTGCTGAGGACGATCACGCCCACGGATCCATGCTCGGACACCATCGGCGCCACCAGCATCGACTCGTCGATCGGTTCGGTGCCCGGGATCTCGACGCTGAAGGGCACGGCCGACGCGTCGTCGACCCGTAACGGCTTCCTCGTCTCGAACACGCGGCCGGTGATGCCCTCGCCGACGGCGACGACCAGATCCTCGACGTCTTCACCGGCGTAGACCTCGCCCACGCCCATCAGCGCGGCAGGCAGCAGCAGGTCGCCGTCCTGCGATACGACGTAGAACCGGCAGGAGTGGTAGTCGATCAGCGTGTGCAGCTGCCCGACGACGATCCGCCCCACCTCGGGCAGCGACCGCACCCCGATGAAGGCTCCGGCCAGCGATCGCACGAGCCGCATCTGCTCGAGCGCGCGGTCGCCGCGAGCGGCCTGCCCGGGCGCGATCGCCTGCTCCAGCAGCATGTATTCGCGCGCGGCCGACACCGCGGCCACCATCTCCAGGCAGGAGGCCAGATGCGCGGCCAGGGCTGCGGCGCAGGACTGGTCGGCCTCGGACAGCTCGCGGCCGGGATGCGCGGTGGCGGCGATCACGTGGCTGACCGCGCCCTCGGACACGATCGGCACCGCGACCAGCTGCAGCCGGCCGAACGCACCCTGCGTGATCCCACTGCCATGGCCGTCGCAGAGCTCGACGGCGGCGGCCATGCGCGCATCGCCGACCCGGTGGGGTCTGGCGCCGGAGCGGGCCCAGCGGCCCTCGCAGGCGATGCCGGTCTCGGTCAGCTTGACGGCGGCGACGGCGTCCAGCGCGAGCAGGCGCCCGAAGGCGGCGCATCCCGCTTCGAGCAGCGCGGCACGCTCGCGTTTGGAGCTGAGCTCGGCGAGGGTCGCCACGAGGTCCAGCGAGGCGTCGGACGCGTCGGCCGGGACGGCGGTGACCCGAGTACGGTGAGGCATCTGCAGGGAACCTAGGCGATGACGCCGAAGATATGCAATCCCCAGTTCCGGGTAACGGCTCTACTGCAAACGTGACACCTGCTGCTGGAGCCGTCGCCAAGGGCCGAAACCGGCTCGGCGGCGGACTATGCCGTCCGGCCACCAGTTGATACTGCAACAACCGCTGCCGTGAACGATCGCATCACCGCCACCCCGGTTCATCCCGCCAACGGCGCCGGCAACGCCACCTCGCCGGCGGCTACCTGGTGCGACTGGTGGCCCTGGCTGTTCGCGATCGACCCGCAGCGCCCCTGGTCGAACCGAACACCGCTGCCGCCGGTTTCGGTCTCGACCGAATACCCACTAGCCTGATAGCGGCATGGCGCACGCCCACCACCACGGGCACCACCACCCTCAACCCGATCGCGAACGCGGTCGCCGCGGGCTGACGATCGCTCTGGGCCTGACGCTGGCCGTGTTCGCAGCGGAGGTGCTGGGCGGCCTGGCGGGCGGCAGCCTGGCGCTGCTGGCCGACGCGGGCCACATGCTGACCGACGCTGCAGCGCTGCTGCTGGCGCTGCTGGCCGGGTGGATGGCGAGCCGTCCCGCCCGCGGCCGGCACACCTTCGGCTGGCAGCGAGCCGAGATCCTGGCCGCGCTGGCCAACGGCCTGGTGCTGGTGCTGATCGCGGCCGCCACCCTGTACGCGGCCCTGCAGAGGATGTCCGACCCGCCCACGGTGAAGGGCGGGATCACCCTGCTGGTGGCGACCGCCGGCCTCGTCTTCAACTCGGCGTCGGGTGGAGTGCTGATGCGCTCGGGCGGGGGCCTGAACGTGCGGGCGGCGCTGCGCCATGTGCTGGCCGATGCGCTCTCCTCGTTCGGCGTGATCCTGGCGGCGCTCTGCATCATCTTCTTCGGCTGGCTGATCGCCGACCCCCTGGTCAGCATCGCGATCGCCGTGATGATCCTGCTGGCCGCCGTCTCGATCGTGCGCGAGTCGCTGGACGTGCTGCTGGAGGCGGCGCCGGCCGGCATCGACGTGGAGCGCATGGGGCAGGCGATGGCGCGGGTGGACGGGGTCATCGAGGTGCACGACCTGCACGTGTGGACGGTCACGTCCGGCTTCGCCGCGGTCGCCGCGCACGTCACGGTGGCTTCGAGCGCGGAGCCGTCCCTGGTGCGGCGCCGCATGGCTGAGATGCTGGAGCGGCACTTCGGGGTCACGCACTCCACGCTGCAGGTGGAGCGGGAGGGCACCGAGCACGCGCTGCTGCAGATCCGCCGCGGCGACGACGCCGTCGGCGGCTGAGCGGTTTTAAAGCGCCGTGACCTGCTCCAGGGCGCGGGTCTCCTCCGGCGACAGCTCCAGATCGCTCTCGCCCGCGGTCACCTGCTTGATGTAGATGCGCGCGTACTCGCGATCCTGGATCGCCGTCAGGATCATCCCGTTGGCGCCCGCATCCAGCAGCGCCAGCGACACCGACTGGCGCCCGCCGGTGCCCTCGAGCGCGTCGTAGCGCAGCAGCGCCCAGCGCTGCAGGACGCCGTCGAGACGCCCGGTCAGCTGCTGCAGGCCCTGCTCGACGTGGTCGGCGCGCGACTCGACGTGCTCGACCCGCGCCAGCAGCCCCACGGCGTACTCGACCAGGTCCTGCTGGTCGGCGCCCAGCAGCAGCCGCTGGCCGCGCCGCATCCGGCGCAGCTGCACGATCAGGTAGATCGTGGCCAGCCCCAGCAGCACGGCCAGCGCGCAGGCAACGGCGGCGACCAGCAGGGCGGTATCGGCGGTGCTCACAGGCTGAAGATGACTTGATACGTCTGCGAGTTGTTGCTGGCGGTGCGCTCACCGGGCACCGGTGTCACCCGGACCTTCAGCGGCACCGCCTTGTCGAACTGCAGCGTGGTCGACTCGAAGCCGTCGATCGAGACCGTCTCCTGCTGGCCCTTGGTGATCTTGGCGATCGTGGCGGACTTCGTGACCTGGTTTGTACCGGTTCCGATCGTGAGCTTGACCGGCACGTTGTACTCGGTGAAGTCGCCGCCGTTGGTGGCGCTGACCAGGAACGACATACCGTGCACCTTGACCGCGTTCACCGTCCCCGCCTGCAGCGTCACCAGCTTGCCGTCGCCCTGCTTCGCCACCACGGTGTCGAGCTTCAGCCCATGCAGGCCGTGGGCCGCACTGCTGGGCTTCCAACGCTGCAGCACCGCGGCCATGCCGGCCGGGGTCAGCACCTCCGCGTCGGACTCGTCGAGGAACACCGACGTCGGCACCTGGACGTCGATGCCGTCCTTCTGCAGGGTGTCCCCCGCCGGCGTCGAGTAGGAGTCGGTGTAGATGATGTCGGAGGCGAGCATCCGCTGCGTGCAGGGCACCAGCTGCTTGCCGCCGGCCCGCGCCGGCTTCGCGTGGTAGGCCTGTGGCATCCCGGAGATCATGCAGTCGAGCCCGTTCACGCGATAGGACAGCGTCTGCAGCAGCCACGGCTGCAGTGATGCCACCTGCTTGGTGGGCTTGAGGCTGGTGGCCGCGGTCACCGCGGACTGGGCCTGGTCACGCATGGTGGTCAGCCGTGACTGTACCTGCTTCAGCCTGACCGGCTGCTGCGAGTTCAGCAGGTCGTGCAGCTGAGCACCGGCGGCGTCGGACTTGCTCAGCACCGTCTTCACCTCGTTGAAGTAGGCCTGGTTCTTCGAGGTCGCGCTGCTGCCGCTGCAGGCCCGGGTGAGCAGCAGCAGCACCAGCACCACGACCACGATGCCGGCCGCCAGCATGCCCAGCCGGCCCCACTCGAGGCCCTCCAGCGACGGCATGCCGGCCGGCCGCGAGAGGGATGGGCGCTTGCCGGACGACCGGCCGCGGCTGCGTTCGCGCGGGGGCCGTGCAGGCCGGTCTGGCGACCGACCTTCTTCGCCTGCGGGACGCGTGGGAGCGGTTTCCTGGGTGCGGCTCGGCTCCTCCCACTCGCCATCGAAGAAGTCGTCTGGCGGCACGAACGGACCCTATCACCGCCCGCGGATGCAAATCCCGGCAGGAGTCCGGCCCTGCAAGGCAAATCACTGGTCGTGGCCCAGCCTGCATCTGTCGCACCCTCGCTCGAGCTGACCGGCCGCACGGTCGCCGAGCGCTACGTGCTGACCGGCCTGCTGGGACGCGGCGGATTCGGCACCGTCTACTCGGGTCGCGACCTGACCGGCGCCGGGGAGGTGGCGGTGAAGGTGTTCAGCCGCTCCGAGGGGTTCGCCTCGCGCGCGGCCCGTGAGGCGCGCACAGCGACCAAGCTCGACCACCCGAACATCCACACCTGCCTGGGCGTCGAGCAGGACGAGGACCACGCCTACCTGATCTCGCGGCTCGTGGTCGGCAAGCGGCTCGACCGATCGCAGCTCTCCGATGAGGAGGCCGTGCGCGCGATCGCCGCCGTGGCGGACGCGCTCGCCCACGCGCACGAGCGCGGCGTCGTGCACCGCGACGTGAAGCCCTCGAACATCCTGATCGGCGACGACGGCGCGATCGTGCTGACCGACTTCGGCATCGCACGCGACGAGGACGCCCGCGACCAGACGCTGGACGAGCGCGTGCTGGGCACGCTCTCCTACATGGCGCCGGAGCAGGCGTCCGGCGACCAGGCCACCGGCGCCACCGACGTGTGGGCGGCGGCGCTGACGCTGTACGAGGCGCTGACCGGCGCCAACCCCTTCCGCACCAAGTCGCTGAGCGACCTGCTGGAACGGCTGGCCGCGGGCACCACGCCGCTGGTACAGGAGCGGCCGGACCTGCCGCGGGCGCTGTCCCGCGTCGTCCAGCAGGCGCTGCACCGCGACCCGCGCAGGCGTCCCTCGGCGATCGAGCTGCGAGACGGCCTGCTGGCGGCGATGCGAACCGAGGTCGACGACGACGATGACGTGGTCAGCGCCGCGCACAAGCGCGCTCCGCGCGAGCTGCCCCGGTTCGAGCGCCTGCAGCGGCCGGCAGCGACCGCCATGCTGTCGCTGTCGCTGGTGTACATGCTGACCGCCTTCCCGGTCTACCCGCAGGCCTGGACGCTGCCGCTGGCGGCGGTGGTGGCGGCCCTCTACTGGCGCTGGCCGGTGGTGGCCACAAGCGTGGCCGCTGCCCTCTGCCTGCCCGCGTTCTGGAACTACTCGCAGGCGGCTGCGCTGATCTACGCGCCCCTGGCCGCGATCTGGATCCGGGCCGGCCGCAAGTGGGGCGCACGCATGCTGGTGCCCTTGACCGCCATCCCCCTGACCCTGCTCGGCATCGGCCCGGCCGTGGTGCTCGTGGCAGCCACGGCACCCACCCCGAGGCGCCGGGCGGCAGAGGCGGCAGCCGGCGGCCTGGTCGCGATCGTGACCGCGCCTCTGATCGCGGCACGGGCGACGCAAGGCGCTGCCCAGTGCGAACTCGCCGCTGGTCTACCTGACCGCGCTCGAGCGCTCACCGACGACCGTGCTGGTATGGCTCGCGGTGATCGGTTTCAGCGTGCTTCTGCCCGTCGCCTGGGCGCAGGCAGGAGGGCGGCGGGTGCAGGCGCTGGCGCTGTGGGGAATCGGGTTCGCGCTGGTCGCCGCCGGACTGCCGGCGGCTCTGGCAAGCCATCCAGGGGCGCTCGCACCTGCGGTAGGAGCGGCGGCACTCGTGGCTATACTGCCTGCCGCCTCGGCGGTTGCTGCGCCCCGCTTCCGGCTGGGCCGGTAACGGCCGTCGCCCACGTACTCCGCAACCGGAATGCACGGCTGAGCCTCCTTCGCAACATCGAGCAGAAGATCAGCGGCCTCTTCGAGGGCGTGTTCTCGCGCACGTTCCGTTCGACCGTGCAGCCGGTCGAGCTGGCACGCAAGCTGGCCAAGGAGATGGACGACCACAAGACCATCTCGATCCACCGCGTCTACGTGCCGGACGAGTACACGGTCTTCCTGAACCCGGCCGATCGCGAGCAGTTCGCGGCCTACGAGACGCAGATGCGCAACGAGCTGGTCGAGTACCTGGTCGAGCACGCCCGGCGCGAGGGCTACTCGCTGGCGGCGCGTCCGCTGGTGCTGCTGGAGACCGACGACGACCTCACCGTCGGCACCTTCGGGATCGCCGTCTCCACGCAGAGCCCGGCCAGCGCAGCCGAGGCGGCTCGCGCACCCGAGCCCGCACAGCCGGAGCCTCCTGCCCGCGACCCGCAGCCGCCGGTCGCGCCGCCGGCGGCGCCGCCCGTCCCCGACCTGCCGCCGGCCGCGATCGCGACCCCGCCGCTGGCCGCGGGCGCCACCATGATCTACGCCCCCGGCGACGATGACGGCGAGCAGCAGCCCCCGGCCGCGGCCGAGCCGGAGCCGCGCCAGGAGACGGCCACGCTGGAATGGGCCGAGGGCACGGTCACGATCGGCTCGCGGGTGGTCACCATCGGCCGCTCGAGCGACTGCGACGTCCGCGTCGACGATGCCAACGTGTCCCGCCGCCATGCCGAGGTGCGGCGGATCGGCGACGGGTACTCGCTGGTCGACCTGGGCTCGACCAACGGCACCGAGGTGAACGGCCAGCGCATCCAGGAGACGGCGCTGATGAACGGCGACGTGATCTCGGTCGGCACGACCCGGATCACGTTCGAGCGGCGCCTTGGTTGAGCAACTACTGCTCGTCCTTCAGGTCGCGTTCGTGGTGCTGCTCTACCTCTTCATCTGGCGGGTGGTGCGGGTCGCCTCGCGTGACATCTCGGTCGGCCAGGAGAGCATGGTCCTGACCCCGGTGCGGCCCGACGCGGCACCGGTGCGGGCGAGCGGCGTGCTGGTGGTGACCGCCAGCCCCGAGCTTGCGCCCGGCACCCGGCTGGAGATCCGGGCCGAGCTGGTGGCAGGACGTGACCCGCATAACGCCATCTCGATGCCCGCGGACGGATACGCTTCCGGTCGCCATGCCCGGTTCCTGCGCGGAGACCAGTCAGACATCGTTGAGGATCTCAAGTCGACGAACGGGACGTACGTGAACGGCCGGCGGCTGGGCGGCGCGCAGCCGCTGCGTCCCGGCGACGTGGTCACGATCGGGCAGACGCAGCTCACCTACGAGGCGCCGACGTGACCGCGCTGGGCGTCGTGGACGAGGCCGGCCTCACCCAGACCGGGCACGTGCGGCGCAACAATGAGGACTCCTACCTGATCCGGGGCGACCTGTTCATGATCGCCGACGGCATGGGCGGCGCCGCCGCCGGAGAGGTGGCCTCCTCCATGTGCGCCCAGGCGTTCGCCGAGATCGACCTGATCCGCAGCCGCGGCGACGGCGCCCTGCGCGACGCCATCGTCGTCGCCAACACCCGCATCCACGAGCGCGCCGCCAGCGACCCGGCCGCCTCCGGCATGGGCACTACCGTGACGGCAGCGCTGGTCGAACGCTGACGGCCGCGTGGCGCTGGCCAACGTCGGCGACAGCCGCGCATACCTGCTGCGAGAGGGCGCACTGCGACGCCTCACCGAGGACCACTCGGTGGTGGCCGAGCTGGTCGCGACCGGCCAGATCTCCGACTGGGAGGCGAGCAGCCATCCGCAGCGAAACGTGGTCACGCGAGTGCTCGGCGCCGAAGCCTCCGTGCAGGTCGACACCTTCTGGCTGGAGGCGCAGGACGGCGACCTGGTGCTGCTCTGCAGCGACGGCCTCACCGACATGGTGGCGGAGGAGGAGTTCGCGAAGCTGCTGGCGGCCGACAAGAGCTGCGAGCAGATCGCGCGCGACCTGGTGCGGGCGGCGCTGGCACAGGGGGGCGAGGACAACGTCACCACGGTGCTGTTCCGGATCGGGCCCAGCCAGGCGCAGGAGGCCGCGCAGCCGCGAACGGTGCTGACCGAGGATCCCGACCTGGAACCGGTCGACGATGGCGGCCGGAGCCGCAAGCGCACCGTGCTGCGGATCATGACGACGCTGGGCGTGATCGCGATCCTGGGCGCGGGCAGCATCTACTTCCTGCGCTGGGCGCACTTCGTCGGCGCCGACCAGTCGAGCGGCCATGTCGCCGTCTACCAGGGCGTTCCCGTCGACCTGTTCGGCGGCGTCAAGCTCTACCACGAGGTGTCGGACACGCACATCGCCTACGCGGCTCTCGACCAGGCCACCCGCAAGAAGCTGTTCGACCACACGATCCGCTCCGACGCCAGCGCCCGCTCGGTGGCCGAGAGCGCCGGCAGCTCTGGCTCCATGAGGTCCGCGCGCTTCCGCGAGCTCTGGAACCTGCTCGCGGTCGCCGTCCTCACGGGCGTCGGCTTCCTGAGCGTCTACACGGCGCGCCAGCAGGAGATCACCAGCACCTCGCTGATCTACGCCGCGTTCTTCCTGGCGCTCTACTTCGTGGCGCACCTGGGGCTGCGCGCGGGGCTGCCGGACGCGGATCCCTGGCTGCTGCCGCTGTCGGCGCTCCTGACGGCGATGGGCCTGACCGAGATCTACCGCCTGAATCCGCTGCTGGCGCGAGATCAGTCGATCTGGATCGTGGTCGGCCTGGGCGGGTTCCTGGCCCTGATCCTGCTGGTCGGAGACCACGCGCAAGCTGGAGTCCTACAAGTACACGCTGGGCGTGGCGGCGGTGGCGATGCTGGTGATCACGATGCTGGTGGGCACGACCATCAACGGCGCCAAGCTGTGGCTGCGGGTGGGCGGCGTGCAGGTGCAGCCGGGCGAGTTCGCAAAGCTGCTGCTGGTGATCTTCCTGGCCGGCTACCTGCGCGAGAAGCGGGAGCTGCTGACGATGGCGCACCGCCGGATCCTGGGGGTGGGACTGCCGGCCGCCCGGCACCTGGGGCCGTTGCTGGCGATGACGGGCGTGGCGCTGGGCGTGGTCGCGGTGATGAACGACATGGGCACGGCGCTGCTCCTGTACGGCATCTTCCTGGCGATGGTCTACGTCGCGACCGGCCGCCAGCTGTACACGGTGGCCGGGTTGGCGCTGTTCGTGGGCGGATCGTTCCTGGTCTACCGCCTCACCCCGCACGTACAGGAGCGCTTCCAGGTGTGGCTCGACCCCTGGAAGACCCCGCACACCAACGGCTACCAGATCATCCAGTCGATCGAGTCGATCGCCGACGGCGGCATCTTCGGCTCCGGGCTGGGCCGCAGCTTCCAGGTGTTCAGCAACGGCAGCTCGGTGATCCCGGCCGCCCAGACCGACGGCATCTACGCGGTCTGGGCCAACGAGACCGGGCTGGCCGGAGCCGCCGGGATGCTGCTGATCTACCTGCTGTTCGCCTATCGCGGCTTCAAGATCGCGAGCGTCGCCGATGACAGCTTCTCGAAGCTCCTGGCCTCGGGGCTCACGTTCACGGTTGTGCTGCAGGCCTTCCTGATCGTCGGCGGGATCACCCGCCTGATCCCGCTGACCGGCATCACCCTGCCGTTCGTGAGCTACGGCGGCAGCTCCGTGGTCTCGAACTTCATGCTGCTGGCGCTGCTCCTGATGGTGTCGTCGCGCACCGGCGAGGGTGCGGAGATGAATCCGCGCATCGGCACCCTGTTCAAGCTGTGCGCGGGCGCCTGCCTGGTGCTGATCTCGTTCACCGCCTACTGGCAGATCTGGGCGGCGTCGGGCTCTGGCCGCCCGGCAGGACAACGCCCGCCTCGTCTACCGGCAGCTGCAGATCAAGCGCGGGCTGATCCTGGCCGCCAACGGCCACACGGTGCTGGCCACCAACACCGAGCGCACGAAGGACGGCCTGAACGTGTTCCTGCGCCGCTATCCGCTGGGGCCGTTGTTCGGCCACCCGATCGGGTACAACACGGTCGGCTCCGGGCGCTCCGGGCTGGAGCTGTCGCAGAACGACTACCTGACCGCCTCCAACGCCGACCTTTCGACCGTACTGGGCCGGATCGGGGACAAGCTGCAGGGCGAGACGGTGACGGGCAACAACGTGGTCACCAGCCTGTCGGTGCCGGCCCAGCGGGCGGCGATGCAGGGCCTGGCGGGCCACTCCGGCGCCGTCGTCGCGATCGAGCCGAGCACGGGACGGGTGCTGGCGATGGCCTCGACGCCCGGCTACAACCCGAACACGGTCGCCCGCAACTTCGCCAAGCTGAACAAGCCCCAAAGCGGCGCTCCGCTGCTCAACCGGGGCACGCAGGGCCTGTACGCGCCGGGCTCGACGTTCAAGGTGGTGACGGCCACCGCGGCGCTCCAGAGCGGCAAGTTCACGCCCGACACGCTGATCAACGGGCACGGCACCTGCATCACCGTGCAGACGGTGCCGCTCTGCAACGCCGGCGGCGAGAGCGCCGGAGTGGTGTCCCTGTCCGACGCGCTCACGTTCTCCTACAACACGGTGTTCGCACAGGTGGGACAGGCCGTCGGGCAGCAGCGCCTGTACGCGACCATGCGGGACTACGGGTTCTTCCGCGATCCGCCGCTCGACTACCCGTCCGACGAGATGGAGCCGAGCGGGCTCTACAGCCACGGCCATCTGCTGTCGCAGCGGGCGCCGATCGACGTCGGCAGGGTGGCGATCGGGCAGGAGCGGCTGGGGGTGACGCCGATCCAGATGGCCGAGGTGGTGGCGACCGTCGCCAACCACGGCGTGCGCATGCGGCCGAGCCTGGTCGACCGGGTGGTCGCGCCCGGCGGCGGCAACGTCTACACCACGCATCCGGAGCAGCTCGTGCGCGTGATGTCGCCGCAGACGGCCAACGAGCTGCGCGACATGATGCGCCGCGTCGTAGAGGAGGGCACCGGTCAGGCCGCGAATGTTGGAAACCTGTCGGTTGCAGGCAAGACCGGCACCGCCGAGACGGGAGTGTCAGGACTCAACACCGCATGGTTCATCGCATTCGCACCCGCGGACAACCCCAAGATCGCGATCGCGGTCACGATCGAGCACACCCCGGAGTTCGGCGGCACCATCGCCGCGCCGATCGCGGCCAAGGTGATCACCGCGTATCTGGGCCAAGGCGTGGCAAAGTAGGGCCGACCTACAAGGCAGGGCCGAACTAGTTGGGCGTAGACAACATCATCGGCGAGCTGTTCGACGGCCGCTACCGGCTGGAACGCCGGATCGGGGCCGGCGGCATGGCGGACGTCTACCTGGCGCAGGACGAGTCCCTGCATCGCCGGGTGGCGATCAAGATGCTGGCCGACCGCTACACCCGCGACGCCGGGTTCGTGGAGCGGTTCCGCCGCGAGGCGACGGCCGCGGCCGGCCTCAGCCATCCCAACATCGTCTCCATCTACGACCGCGGCGAGGCCGAGGGCACCTACTACATCGCGATGGAGTACATCGAGGGCCCGACGCTCAAGGAGGAGATCACCGAGCGCGCGCCGCTGCCCGAGGCGGAGGCCGTCGGCTACGCCGTGCAGGCTCTGCAGGCGCTCGAGTTCGCGCACCGCCGGGGCGTGATCCACCGCGACATCAAGCCCCACAACATGATGCTGACGCCCGACGGCCTGCTGAAGGTGACCGACTTCGGCATCGCCCGCGCCACCAACGAGGTGGAGATGACGGAGGTCGGCTCGATCGTGGGCACGGCGCAGTACCTGTCGCCCGAGCAGGCCCGTGGCCACAGCGTCGGGCCGCAGTCGGACATCTACTCGATGGGCGTGGTGCTGTACGAGATGCTGACCGGGGAGGTGCCGTTCACGGGCTGCTCGGCGGTCGAGATCGCGATGAAGCAGGTGAACGAGCCCCCGCAGCCGCCCAGCACCAAGAACCGGCTGATCACCCACGGCCTCGAGCAGGTGGTGATGCGGGCGCTGGCCAAGGACCCGGCCCTGCGCTTCCACTCGGCCAGGGAGATGGCCGACGAGCTCGAGCGCACGCGCCGGGGCCTGGCCGTCTCGCAGGACACCGCGCAGGCGACGGCGGTGATCGGCGCCTACGAGGCCGGGCAGGCAACCAGCGTGATGGGCGCCCAGCCGCCGGCCGCGCCGCCACCGCCGCCGCAGGCCAAGCGCAGCGCCGTCCCCTGGCTGCTGGTGGCGCTGCTCTTGCTGGCAAGCGCGGTGGTCGGCTACGTCGTCTACCAGCAGCTGCAGGGCAGCGACCAGGTGAAGGTGCCGGACGTGCGCGGGTTCACCACGAAGCAGGCGCAGACGCAGCTGATCCAGGCCGGGTTCACGACCGCCGTCGAACACAAGACGAGCAAGAACGTGGCCAAGGGCCAGGTGATCGACACCGATCCCCCGCACGGCAGCCCAGGTCGACAAGGGCTCGAAGGTGACCATCATCGTGTCGAAGGGGCCGAAGAGCGTGACGCTGCCGAACCTGCGCGGGAAATCGGTGAGCGAGGCGACCCAGACGATCGTCGGCCTGAACCTGCCGAGCCCACAGCAGCAGCTGATCACGTCCAAGCTGCCGGCCGGCCAGGTTGTGCGGACCGACCCCGAGCCGGGGCCGGTGCCGCCGGACACGGTTGTCACCCTGTTCGTCTCCAACGGCAACGTGAAGGTGCCGAACGTGGTCGGCATGACCTGTAACGACGCCACGAAGCACCCTGTCCGCCTCGAACCTGCAGGGCAGCTGCACGAACACCCCCAGCGACACGGTGCCGGCCGGCCAGGTGATCAGCCAGTCGCCCGGTGCGGGCAACCAGGCCCCGCAGGGCAGCACCGTCTCGCTTCAGGTCTCATCCGGCCCGCCGCAGGTGCAGGTGCCCGACGTCACCAACACCGACTACCACACCGCCCAGAAGACGCTGCAGAACGACGGGCTGCACGCGCAGCGCTCCGACTGCCTGGCGTCCGACCCCACCATCCCCGACGGCACCGTGGTCGGGACCGACCCGCCGGCCGGCACCATGGTCGACCCCAAGACCGACGTGACCGTGTTCGTGGCCGACTCGACGTCGACCACCCCCTGCCCGTGAGCGAGCGGCGGCGCATCAGGGTGGCCGTGCTGGGCGGCGGCCGCAGCTCCGAGCACGAGGTGTCGCTGCGATCGGCGGCATCGGTGGTGGCGGCGCTCGACCCCGAGCGCTTCGAGGTGGTGCCGGTGCAGATCGACCGCGGCGGCGCCTGGCAGATCGAGTCGTCGGCGCGGCTGTCGCTGGAGCCCGGGGCCGAGAGCCGCTCGCTGGTGCCCTCGGCGCCGGCCGGCGCTGCCCGCTCCGGCGGGGATCGGCCCGATCGACGTGGTGCTGCCGATCCTGCACGGCCCCTTCGGCGAGGACGGGAGGCTGCAGGGGCTGCTGGACATGATCAACATCCCCTACGTCGGATCCGGCGTCGCCGCCTCGGCGCTGACCATGGACAAGGACAAGGTCAAGTACGTGCTGCGCGGCGTGGGCATCGCCGTGGCCGACCACGTGGTGCTGCGGAACCGAAGGTTCGGCGCGGCCGATGCCGATGCGGTCGAACGCCTCGGCTATCCCTGCTTCGTGAAGCCGGCCAACCTCGGCTCCAGCGTCGGCATCAGCAAGGTCACGGCGCCGGACGGGCTGGCCGCCGCGGTCGAGCTGGCGTTCCGCCACGATCGCACGGTGCTGGTCGAGGAGATGATCGAGGGGCGCGAGGTGGAGCTGGGCGTGCTCGGGAACAGCGATCCGCTGGTCAGCCCGCCGGGCGAGATCGTGATCGCAAACGACTCCGACTGGTACGACTACTCGGCCAAGTACGACGAGGGCGCCATGCGGCTGCGGGTGCCGGCCGAGCTGCCGGAATCGGTCACCGCCGAGCTGCAGGACGTCGCCCGCCGCGCCTTCGAGGTCTGCGGCTGCAGCGGCATGGCCCGCATCGACTTCTTCGTGACGCCCGAGCACCGGGTGGTGCTGAACGAGATCAACAGCATCCCCGGTTTCACCTCAACCAGCGTCTACGCAGAGCTGTTCGAGTCGATCGGCATCAGCTATCCCCAGCTGCTGGAACGGCTGATCGAGCTGGCGCTCGAGCGGCACGCCGACGACCAGACGTACGCCTACTAGCCCGGGATGAACGCGATGCTCCGCTTTGACAAGAACTCTTTCGAAAGATATCTTCGAAGCGATGGACGACAGGCGCACAGTCCGGCTCACCGACCCCCGGGCCTTGCGGGCGCTGGCTCACCCGACGCGGCTGCGCCTGGTTGCGTCTGCTGCGCCGCGAGGGGCCGCTGACGGCGACGCAGGCGGGCGCGCTGATCGGCGAGGTGCCGGCCAGCGCGTCGTTCCACCTGCGGCAGCTGGCCAAGTACGGGCTGGTCGAGGAGGCGGCGGGAGGACGCGGCCGCGAGCGGCCCTGGCAGGCGACGGCAATGTTCACCAGCTGGTCGGCCGCGGGCGGATCGCCCGACCTGGCCATCGCCGACCAGATGCTGACCGCGGTGGTGGCCGAGCGCTACGCGGAGCAGCTGCAGGCGTGGCTGGCCGCGAAGCCCGGCGAGCCGATCGAGTGGCAGGAGGCGGCGGGCCTGGGAGACGTGCTGCTGTTCGTCACCGCCGACGAGCTGAAGCAGATCAGCGAGGGGCTGGACAACCTGCTGCAGCCTTATCTCGACCGGGTCGGCGACCGCAGCAAGCGGCCCGCCGGCGCACGGCTCGTGAGCTTCATCCGGATGGCACTTCCCACGGACGAACCGGATGCGCGTTGAGCTTCCCGCACGCCGCCTGATCCCGGAGCTGCTGGCGGAAAACGCCGCGTTCCGCGGCCTCTGGATGGCGCAGTCGATCTCGCTGGTGGGCGACCAGGTCTCGTTGCTGGCGCTGCCGCTGGTGGCGGTGCTGACGCTGCACGCGGGGCCGGCCGAGATGGGGTACCTGGTCGCCGCCAACCTGGTGCCGAGCCTGCTGTTCTCGCTGCACGCGGGCGTCTGGGCGGACCGCCGCGGTGACCGGCGCGGGCTGATGATCGCAACCGACGTGGGCCGGGCCGCGCTGCTGGCCACGATCCCTGTTGCGGCGGTGCTGGGCGTGCTGTCGATGACGCAGATGTACGTCGTCGCGTTTCTGGTGGGCAGCCTGACCGTGCTGTTCTGGGTCTCCTACAACGCCCTGTTCGTGGTGCTGGTGCCGCGCGAGCAGTTCATCAGCCGGCAGCTCGTTGCTGAACGGCAGCCGGGCGGTGTCGTTCATGGCCGGTCCCGGCCATCGGCGGCCTGCTGGTGCAGGCGCTGACGGCGCCGCTGGCAGTGGGAGTGGACGCCCTCTCGTTCCTGGCCTCGGCGCTATTCATGCGCGGGATCGACTCGCCCGAGCCCGAGCCCGACGCCGAGGCCGGTAGCGGCGGCGTCATGGCGGGGCTGCGGTTCATCGCCCGCAACCCGATCATGCGCGCCTCGCTGGGCGCGACGGCCACCATCAACCTGTTCAACTTCATGTTCTTCGCGCTCTGGATCCTGTTCGCGACCAAGACGCTGCACGTGAATGCCGGTGCGCTGGGCCTGGTGATCGGCGCCGGAGCGGTCGGCAGCGTGATCGGGTCGGTGGTGACGGGGGCGGTGCAGCGCCGGGTCGGCGTCGGGCCCACCTTCGCGATCGGCTGCGTGCTGTTCCCGGCGCCGCTGATGCTGGTGCCGCTGGCGGGCGGCGCCCGGCCGCTGGTGCTGGGCATGCTGTTCCTGGCCGAGTTCTTCAGCGGCATGGGCGTGATGATGCTCGACATCACGGGCGGGGCGATCTCGGCGGCGCTGGTGCCTGCCAGTCTGCGGTCACGGGTTGCGGGGTCATACATGGTGGTGAACTACGGCGTGCGTCCGATCGGCTCGCTGGCCGGCGGCCTGATCGGCGCAACGCTGGGTCTGCGGCCGGCCGTGTGGGTGGCCACCGTGGGTGCCGTCGCCGGCGTGCTGTGGCTGCTGCCATCGCCGATCATGCGGCTGCGGGAGCTGCCCGAGCCGGCCGAGCAGCCCGACGACCTACGCTGAGGCCGCGCCCGCGGCCAGCTCGGCGAAGCGGGCGGCGCCGACGTTACCGCCGGACAGCACCACGCCCACGCGGCGACCCGGCAGGTGGACGCGGCCGGCCAGGAGCGCGGCCAGCGCACAGGCGCCGCTGGGCTCGAGCACCACCTTCATGCGGTCGAAGGCAAAGAGCATCGCGTCGATGATCTCGCCGTCGGTGACCAGCTCGACCGAGTCGGCCAGTCGCCGGTTGACCTCGAACGTGAGCTCACCGGGCGTCTCCACCTGCTGCCCGTCGGCGATCGTGCGCGGCACCGGGATCCGCACCCGTTCGCCGGCCGCCAGCGACCGGCGGGTGTCATCGCCCTGCTCCGGCTCGACCCCGATCATCTCGATGTCCGGTGCGAGCGCCTTGGCGGCGGTGGCGCAGCCGGCCATCAAGCCCGCCACCGCCCACCGGCACCAGCAGCGCGTCGAGGCCGGGCGCCTGCTCCAGCAGCTCCAGCGCAGCGGTGCCCTGGCCGCTCATCACCAGCGGATGCTCGTAGGGAGGTACCAGTGTGAGGCCGCGCGACTCGGCCAGCTCGCGGCCGAGCTGGTCGCGATCCTGGGAGTAGCGGTCATAGGTGACCACCTCTGCGCCGTAGCCGCGGGTGGCCTCCAGCTTGGCCGCCGGCGCGTCCTCTGGCATCAGGATCACCGCCGTCGCGTCGAGCATCGCCGCCGCGATTGCGACCGCCTGGGCGTGGTTGCCAGACGAGTACGCGGCAACGCCCCGGGCGCGCTGCTGCGACGGCACCCGCGAGATCATGGAGTACGCGCCGCGGAACTTGAACGCGCCCCCGCGCTGGTAGCACTCGGCCTTGCAGAACACGGTGGCGCCGGTGGCCGCGTCCAGCGTCCGGGAGGACAGCACCGGCGTGCGGTGCGCGGCGCCGTCGAGGGCAGCCGCGGCGGAGCGAACGTCGTCGATGCCGATCATTGCCGCGGGCTAGATGGTTGACCAGGGATCGGGGCTAGGCCGAGGGCTAGAAATCGAACGGCATGATGCCGTCGCTCTCGAGCGCGGAGCGGAAGCGGTCGACCGCCTCGTTCATGTTCTCGCGGGTGACGCGGTCGAGCTCCTCGATCAGGCGGTCGGTGGCGTCGTTCAGCACGTCGTCGAAGCGCTCGACCTCGTGCGCGTCATACGTATCGGTGTGGCGCCACTCGCAGTCGGGGCAGCGCAGGGCCAGCTGCCAGCGCATCTCCTCGACCTCGTTCCACTCGGTGGGATGCACGCGGTCGCCGCCGCACCCGCCGCACAGCTCGAGCCGGCGGACGTGCAGCTCGGCGCCGGCCTCGATGTCGCGCAGGTCGCTGACGGGCCGCTCGCCGTCGCTCGCCTGGTAGTAGACGATCTCGACGGTCTTGCCGCTCGGCAGCACGATTCGCTTGATGTGAAACTCACCCATCGTCCCGATGTATCGGGCGCGGCAGGGCACTTCTTGAGGGGCAAAATGCGCGAGCTGATCAGATCATGTTGATCAGCGTGCAAACGGGATCAGGGGCCACCGAAATCGTTGGTCACGTAGTAGGCGGGGTTGCCGCTCCAGATGCCGCGCGAGATGCCGATTCCGATCCACCGGTAGTGCCGGCCCAGCAGGTTCGCACGGTGCGGCGTACTCGCGATCCAGGCCCGCAGCATCCTGCGCGGGCTCCACAGCCCGACCCCGAGGTTCTCGCCCGCCCAGCTCCCGTGGAAGCCGAAGGAGCGCAGTCGCGTGAGCCACGTGGCGCCCGAGGACGAGTAGTGCGTCATCAGGTGGTGACGGGCCATGTACAGGCTGTGCGCACTGGCCGCGTCTCCCAGATGCGGGCCCAGCTTCAGCCGATGGACTCCGTGATTCGACCGGTAGTGGTTGATCCGGTGCAGCAGTTCAAGCCGCCATGCCCTGGCAGAAAACGTCGCCTGCGCGGGCGCCGCGACCGACCCCAGCAGCACCACCGCGAGCAGACAGACCATCAACTTCGCCTTCATTGTCACCCCCTGTACGCGTTGCAGCGACTCCGATGCTAGAGCACTTCGCGCAAAGCGAGAGGGTGCTTACAAGCTTTTTACGACAGTCAAACAGACGTATGTTCGACCGCTGGCCGGAGCCGGTGGCAGCCCACCGGCGCGCACTGTCGAAGGGCCTAGCGCCCGGTCGCGGCCGCCGCCAGGGGCACGCCCAAGGCCTCGTCCACGGCTGCGTCGAACACGTCAAGTGATTCCTCGACCTGCTCGTCGGTGGCGACCAGCGACACCAGCACGCGCAGGCAGTTCCCGTGCATTCCGGCCTTCAGGATCAGCAGCCCGCGACGCATCGCCGCCTCGGCCACGGCAGTTGCCAGATCAGACGCGGGCGCCTTGGAGATCGGGTCCTCGACGAACTCGGCCGCCAGCATCGGGCCCAGGCCACGCACGTCACCAAGGCGCGGGTGCCGCAGCTGCAGCGCCTGGAACCGCGAGCGCATCCGTTCGCCGATGGCAGTGCCGCGCGCGAGCAGGTCGCGGCGCTCGATCTCGTCCAGCACCGCGATGCCGGCCACGCAGCCCAGCGGCGAGCCCACGTAGGTGCCGCCGATGGTGGAGTCGCCGGCAGCATCCATCACCTCCGCGCGCCCGATCACGCCGGATATCGGAACGCCGGCCGCCATCGACTTGGCCACGGTGATCAGATCGGGCTCGACGCCGAAGTGCTCGATCCCGAACATCTTGCCGGTGCGCCCATACCCGGACTGCACCTCGTCCGCGATCAGCACGATGCCGTGGGCGTCTGCGATCTCGCGCAGGCCGCGCACCCACTCGGCCGGGGGCACCACGAAGCCACCCTCGCCCTGCACCGGCTCAAAGATGATTGCGGCCACCTGCTCGGCCGCGACGTGGGTGCTGAACATCCCCCGCAGCTGGGCCAGCGCCGCGGCGGCCGGATCGGCCGATTCGTCCCGGTAGGGGTACGGGTAGGCAGCCCGGTACACCTCGGGAGCGAACGGCCCGAGGCCGGCCTTGTAGGGATGCTGCTTGGAGGTCAGCGACATCGCCATCAGGGTGCGGCCGTGGAAGGCGCGGTCGAAGCAGATCACGGCCGGACGGCCGGTGGCCAGCTTCGCGATCTTGATCGCGTTTTCGACCGCCTCGGCGCCGGAGTTGAAGAACGCTGCCTTCTTGGGGCCGGCGATGGGCGTCCGTGCGAGCAGCCGCTCGGCCAGCTCGATGTAGGACTCGTACGGCACCATCGTGAAGTCGGTGTGCAGGAAGCGATCGACCTGGGCGTGCAGCGCGGCCGACACCGCCTCATTGGTGTGGCCCACGTTCAGGCAGCCGATGCCTCCGGTCCAGTCCAGGAAGGTGTTGCCGTCCACGTCGGTGACGGCGACGCCGTGCGCGTGGTCGATCACGATCGGCAGGTAGATGCTCTTCGCATCGGCGATCACGCGCTGCTTGCGCGCCAGGATCTCCCTTGAACGCGGTCCCGGCAGCTCGGTGCGCAGGTCGATCGTCGGTGCCATCTGTGTCCTTTCCCCAGCCGCCGCGGGCCGCGACGGTCAAACTGCAAGAGGATACCCAATCCGCTGGGCGCCTTCCTGCGCATACACTGCGCCCGATGGTGCTGTCCGATCACTCGATCCGTGAGGAGATCGCCGCCGGGCGAATCGTGGTCGATCCCTTCGTCGATGCGATGGTGCAGCCGTGCAGCATCGACGTCACGGTCGGGGACAGTTTCCGCGTGTTCCGCAACTCGCGCTACCCCTACATCGACGTCAAGCGCGAGATGGAGGATCTCACCGAGCTGGTGCGGGTGGGCCGGGACGAGCCGTTCATCCTGCATCCGGGCGAGTTCGTGCTGGGCGTCGTGGCCGAGCGCGTCGCGCTGCCCGATGACATCGTCGCCACACTCGACGGAAAGAGCTCGCTGGGCCGGCTGGGGCTGGTGGTGCACCAGACCGCCGGCGTGATCGACGCCGGGTTCGACGGCCACATCACCCTGGAGCTCGCGAACATGGCGAACCTGCCGATCACCGTCTACCCGGGCATGCGGATCGCGCAGCTCAGCTTCCTGACCCTGTCCACGCCGGCCGACCATCCCTACGGGTCGAGCAAGCTGGGCAGCAAGTACCAGGGACAGGCCGAGCCCACGCCCAGCCGTTACTACCTGAACTTCGCGGAGCGCCCTTGAGGGTGCTGGTTGCCGGCGGCACCGGCTACGTCGGTGCCGAGGTGGTCGCATCGCTGGTGTCGGCCGGGCACTCGCTGCGGGTGCTCGTGCACGCCTCCCAGCCGGATCTGCCGGAGGCGGCCGAGGCGGTGCGGGGCGACGTCACCGACGCGGCGTCGCTGGAGTCGGCGGCCGCCGGATGCGACGCGATCGTGAACCTGGTCGCGATCCTGGACGGGCCGGACGCGGCCTTCGAGGCGGTCAACGCGGGTGGCCCGCGAAACGTGGTTGCCGCGGCCAACGCGCACGGGATCCGGCGGGTCGTCCACATGTGCGCGCTGGGCGTGTCGGCCGAGCACGCGCCGCTGACCCGCTACTGGGGGTCGAAGTACGCGGGCAAGCAGGCGGTCATCTCCAGCGGCCTGGACTGGACGGTGCTCGAACCCAGCTTCGTGTTCGGGCGCGGCGGCGGCGCGCTGAAGGCATTCGAGAGCCTGATCCGGATGCCGCTGGCGCCGGTGATCGGAAACGGCCGCTACCGGCACCAGCCGGTCTGGGCGGGCGATGTGGCGACGGCGTTCGTGCGCGCGCTGGAGCGGCCGGAGACGGCCGGCCAGGTGATCCCGCTGGGCGGCCCGCAGAGGTTCACGTTCGACGAGCTGCTGGACGAGCTGGCCCGGGTGACCGGCCGGCCGCCGCGGCGAAAGCTGCACATACCGGCCGGATTCATGAAGGCGCAGACGCCGCTGTTGTCTCGGCTGCCACCGCCGCTGAAGGTGACGCGGGAGCAGATCGTGATGCTGCTCGCGGGCACGGAGTGCGATCTCGAGCCGATGCGGAGCGCGCTCGGTATCGAGCCCGCGGCGATCGCCGAGGCCTACACGCGCTGATCACCAAATCCGGGGTTTGCGTCGTCGCCCTGCGTTGCTACACTCGCCCTACCACGGAAAGGAGGTGGTCCGACTTGTTAGATGGTTCAAGACGGGCGAGTGGAGGTGCTCGCGGGTAGTCGCGAGTCCCTGAACCTACGGGGAATCGCTGCAGCCGGCGTTGGGACAGCCGCCGCCACCTGCTAGGTGGACGGCAGGCACTCGCCGCTACCCAATCCACGCGAAACGCCGTTAGGGGCGCGCCGGGTATACCCGGCGCGCCCCAATCATTTAAGCGGCTACATGCCCCAGCGGTCGGGGCCGACCAGCTGCAGCTCGGCCGCCGCGGCGCCCAGCGCCGAGATCTCGCCGTCGCCGCGGTCGTCCACCCGCACCGAGACCGTGCGCGCCAGGGCGTCCTGCACCCAGACGCTGCCGGACTCGCCAACCAGCTCCGTCTCGGCCTCCTCGCCCTCGCCGCGGCGAGCGCCGACCGTGTAGGTGTGGCCCGGCTCGACGGCGTGGCGCTTCATGTAGTGGAGCATCTCCTCGGCCTCGTTCTCGAGCCGCAGGACGACGATCGTGCTGCCCACGGGCACCGACGGCAGCGGCTCACCGGGCTCGCGCGGGTAGTCGCCGATCGGGTGGCCGTGCGGGCAGGTGTGCACGTCGCCGATCATCTCCAGCATCTTGGCCTCCAGCCGCGGCGAGATCGAGTGCTCCATCGCGTGGGCCTCCTCGTGGACGTCGTCCCAGGGGATGCCCATGACCTTCACGAGGTAGGCCTCGACCAGGCGGTGGCGCGCGACGATGCGCTCGGCCACCTCGCGGCCACGGTCGGTGAAGTTGATCAGCTTGGCTTCGTCGCGGCTGACCAGGTCGTCGTCGACCATGCGGCGCAGCATCTCCGAGACCGACGGCTGCGAGACCTGCAGTGCGCGGGCCAGGTTGGCCTGCGTGCGCTCGATGCCCGACTCGTACAGCCAGTAGATGCTCTCGAGATATTCCTGTGTGGCCTCGGACAGCGACTCCATGACGGCATCCTAGCCCGCTCAGGTTTCGATCAGGATGTCGCCGTCTCGCACGATCACCGGGAACGTCTCGACACCGACGGTTGCCGGAAGCGACAACGCATCGCCGGTGCGCAGGTCGAACGTCGCGCCGTGGCGCGGGCACTCGACGGTGAGGCCGTCGCGGTCGCCCTCGCAGAGCGGGCCGTCGTCGTGGCTGCAGCGGTCCTCGATCGCGTAGTAGCGGCCGTCGATCAGGTAGATGCCCACGAACAGGGAACCGGCCTGGATGATCTTGACGCCGCCCTCGGGGATCTCCCCCTCGGCGGCTACGCGGACTTCCACTCGATCCCGTCGGAGGGGTCGTTCCACTCCGGGGGCAGCGGCTCGCCGGTCAGCTCGCTGAGCGCCACCTTGAGCACACCCACCGAGAGCATGGCGCACTTCAAGCGGATCGGTGAGAGCGGGATGCCCAGCTCCTCGAGCACGTCCTCCTTGCCGATCTGGGCCAGCTGGTCGACCGGCTTGCCCTTGACCACGTCGGAGAGCATCGACGCGGCGGCCTGGCTGATGGCGCAACCGCGGCCGCTGTAGCGGATGTCGGTGACGACGCCGTCGTGCACCTCGAGCTCGACCGCCAGCTCGTCGCCGCAGAGCGGATTCACGCCCTCGGCGGCCGCGGACGGATGGTCGAGATGCCCGTGATTACGCGGGTTGTTGTAGTGATCGAGGATGTTTTCCCGGTAAAAGTCGTCCATCGCCCTTGAAGTGTACCGGTGCCCCGCGAGCCGCCCGTCTACACGGAGAAGGTGCGCTTGACCTTCTCGATGCCGAGCGCCAGGGAATCGATGTCGTCGCGGCCGTTGTAGAGGTAGACGCTGGCGCGGGTGGTGGCCTGCAGGTCGAAGCGGCGCATCAGCGGCTGCGTGCAGTGGTGGCCGGCGCGGACGGCGATGCCCTCCGAGTCGAGCACCTGGGCGACGTCGTGGGGGTGGACCTTCCCGACGTTGAAGCTGAGGATGCCGGCCCGATTGGGCGGCTTGGGCCCGTACTGGGTGACGGCGCTGATGCCGTCAAGCACGTCGTAGGCGTAGGCGGTGAGCGCGTGCTCGTGCGCCTCGATCGCCTCCATGCCGATGCCCTGCAGGTACTGGGCGGCGGCGCCCAGCGCGATCGACTCGGCGATCGCCGGGGTGCCGGCCTCGAACTTCCAGGGCAGGTCGTTCCAGGTGGTCTTCTCGAGCTCGACCGTGCGGATCATCTCGCCGCCGGTCAGGAACGGCGGCATCTTCTCGAGCAGCTCGGCGCGGCCCCAGAGGATGCCGGCGCCGGGGCCGCACATCTTGTGGCCGGAGAGGGCGTAGAAGTCGCAGCCCAGCGCCTGGACATCGACCGTGCGGTGGGGGGCGGCCTGCGCGCCGTCGACGACCAGGACGGCGCCGCGATCGTGGGCCCAGGTCGCCAGCGCCGGGATGTCGTTGATGGTGCCGAGCGAGTTGGAGACGTGGGCGACGGCGACCAGCTTGACGTTCTCGATGGCGGCCAGGCGCTCCTGCGAGTCGGGGTCGAGGCTGCCGTCGTCGGTCAGGCGCAGGTAGTGCAGCGTGGCGCCGGTCTGCTGGGCGAGGAACTGCCATGGCACCAGGTTCGAGTGGTGCTCCATCTCGGTGGCGACGATGGCGTCGCCGGGGCCGACGAAGGTGCGGCCGTAGGCATAGGCGACGAGGTTCAGGGCCTCGGTCGCCTCGCGCACGAAGATCACCTCGCGGCGATCATTGGCGTTAATGAACCCGGCCATGATGTCGCGCGCGCCCTCGTAGCGCTCGGTGGCACGGGCGCCGAGGTAATAGACGCCGCGATGGACGTTCGCGTAGGAGGTCTCGTAGACGTCGACCAGGGTCTCGATCACCTGACGCGGCTTCTGCGAGGATGCTGCGGAATCGAGGAAGACCAGCCGCTTGCCGTGCACGGGCTGGGCCAGGATCGGGAAATCCGCGCGGATCTTCTCGAGGTCGAGCGGGGTGGTGAACTCGGCGACTGCCATACCGGCAGTGTAGATGCGCCCGCTCCCCGCCCCCATCACCTGTCACAGCCGCGCAACGATCCATACCACGCACAAACTGCCGCGCTTCGCGCCGCTGGTGCCCGGCTTTGCAACGGTCCTGTGACGAACCGTCAACAGCAGCCGGGTCGTAGTCAAACCCCGACCCGGGGCGCAACCCTGCGTTCAAGCCAGACCGATGATACGCGCAGAATCACGACCTGCCACGGCGATGTCGCGAAGGTCTGTCGCGGGCCGAGGCGGTCTCTGACCCCTGTCGCGTGGCGGACAGCCACGCGGGCGTGACGAGACGGTGACGGTCGTCGTTTCGAAGCCGCGTCAGACGGTCTGTGGCACTTCGGTGGCGGCGATCGCCATCGCCAGCACAAGTGGCGCGCCTGCCCCGCGCGGCGAGTCCGGGTGCTGTTCGAGGAACCGCTGCGAGTGCTCGAGCAGCGGCGAGATCCGCTCGAGGGCCGCGCCGGCCGCGCCTGCGTTCGCGTCGCGGCAGGCCATCTGCGACAGCCACAGCATGTCCAGCGCCCGCTCCGCCGTGCCGGTGAACATGATCCCCAGCACCAGCATCAGGTTCGCGTGCAGCCGCGCCAGCTTCGCGTCCAGCAGGATCTGCTGCGGCGCGCGCGGCGCCGTGGTGGGCGCCAGCGGCTCGCCCGCCACCATCCGCGTGACGGTGCCGCCCACCACCGCCCGCCGCGTCTCGGTGTCCACCCCCAGGCAGGCCAGCATCCGCAGCACCAGGTACAGGCCCACGAACGTGCGCCCGTAGGGCGGATCCGAGCCGAACACGATCCGCTCTGCCGGCACCCGCGCGAACAGCGCCATCGTATCCATCATGTTCATCCACGACGTGTCGAACACCGCGGCCGGGTGGCCGCGCAGCCCATCCGCCAACACGCCCTGGTCGGCAGTCGCGGGCGTAAACGTCAGCGGAGCGCCCGCCGCCTGAGTGAAGATCGGCACCGCATCGGCCACGTCGGCGTGGATGTCGACTGCGCCCGCTGTCATCGGCTCGATCACGCTCGTGAAGAGGTGCAGGACGGCACGAGCCGGCGGCGCGAGGCGCTCCGCCAGGGTGCCCTTGACCTTGAGGACGGTGAACAGCACGAGGAGCGCTGCATGCTGATCTTCACCACACGCTCGGCCGCCTGCAGGGCGGGCATGCCGAGGGGCGGAGGCCGCCGCCGCGCCGAGGCCGGCGCGCAGCACCGTGCGCCGGGAGGTCGAGAGCCTGCGCGAGGCGTCGGTCATTGATGTCTCCAGATCGGGGTCTTGCCTTGCAGAGTGCTGTCGCTTGCTCGGCCTCTTTTAAAAGAAGCCGAGAGGCTTCGTTCGATCAACGGAATGTGTTTGCGAATTTACGTTCGGTCGGAACGTTCGTTCTCTGCGAAGTCGCCGAGAGGAGGACGAAAGGCTTCTCGGATGCCGGAGGCGATCCGAGCGGGTTATTCCGACACCCCGCGGGTCGGTCACTCCGAGCCGGCGGGGTTTTGGAAAGGAATTTCTCGCCGAAAGGCCCAAGACAATCAAATATAGTTCTTGAGACGATCAGATAAGAATTCAAATTTCGTTGCGGTTCTGGCCTGAAGCGGCGATACATCGACGCTTCGGAACTGACGAAATACGCCGCGATGCATGCCGGCGACGTCTATCGAGCCACCGAGAACCCAGAGTGGGATGCCGAAGCGATGTCGCAGACGGATGCGGGCTGGGGTGCCCGACCGAGCGGGCGCTACGAGGATCTGGCCGGCCGCTCCGGCCGGTCTTCGCGGAGATTCGCGCCACGGCTGTGGAGCGTGATCGCACACATGGATTGCCGCATGCGGAGATCGGCTGGCTGCGCGAGGCCAGTTTCACGACCTTGCGTCTCGATCCCGCGGCCGGCGGCCACGGCGCGAGCCTGCCGGAGCTGTTCAATCTGCTGATCGAAGCTGTCGCAGGCCGATTCCAACGTCACCAACGCCCTGCGCGCCCATTCCGGCTTCACCGAGGACGTGCTCTGCTCGTCTTCGCCCGCGTGGCGCGCCCGTTGGATCGAGCGGATCGGTCAGGGCAAGACGGTCGGCAGCGGCGTGTCCGAGACGGAGCGGCCAAGGTCGGCCAGTTCGACACGGTGGTACGCCGTCGCGGGCCCGAGCGCGTGGTGGAGGGCCGGAAGTTCTACACCACGGGCGCGCTGTTCGCGGACTACATCCATCTCTCCGCGCAGGACGAGGACGGGCAGCCCGTCGTCGCCGCGGTGCCGACCCGGGCGCCCGGCGTCGCGATCGTGGACGACTGGGACGGCTTCGGCCAAGCCCTCACCGCGAGCGGCACCGCGCGGTTCGAGGGCGTCGTGCTGGCGCCGACCTGATCAAGCCGGACCCGGCGCGCTTCCCCTACGCGATGGGTTTCTTTCAACTCGTGCATCTGGCGAGCTCGCCGGTATTGGGCGGGCGGCCGCGGAGGACGTGGCCCGCCTCGTGGCCGAGCGCGCCCCGGCGCCTACAGCCACGGCAATGCCGGCCGCACGGCCGACGACCCGCAGGTCCAGGCCGTGGTCGGGCGCGTGCGCGGCAACGCTTACGCGGCGGGCGCCGTGGTCCTGAAGGCGGCGGAAGCCCTGCAGCGGGCCTACGAGGCGCACAGCGCTGAAGCGCACGCCCTCGAAGCGCGTCCCGGTTCGGCGCATCGAGAGCGCGTCACCGGGACGCCAAAGGGCCGGCAGCGCGACGGTCGAGCGCGCGACTCGTCGCTCGCCGATGTCGAGGTCAACCAGGCGGTGACGGTCGTGACGAACCTCGTCCTGGACGACGACCAGCCTGTTCGACGCGCTCGGCGCCTCCGCGGTGAAGGAGGGGCTCGGGCTCGACCGCTATTGGCGCGACGCCCCACCATCGCGTCGCACAACCCGCGGATCTACCGCGACCGCATCGTCGGAGCCTTCGCGGTCAACGGCAGTGAACCGCCGCGCCAGTACCGCGTCGGCACGGCCTG
>CAVXZW010000026.1:0-16696 GCA_963766445.1 uncultured Actinomycetes bacterium
ACGCTCAGCCGGTGGCCGACGAGCAGCCCGCAAAGCAGCCGTCCAAGCCGCGCACGATCGGCCTGCCGCTGCCCGGCGCTCTGCACCAGAGCAAGCCGCCGGACGCACCTCAGGGCGCGTAGAGCAGCTCGAGCTCGGGCTATCACCCGTTCGCGGGGTGGTGTAGCGGTCACGCCGTGACGACACAAACGGGATGGCGTCGCGACGGATGATCCTGCTGCTTGCGAGCGCCGTGGCGGTCTTCGTCGTCTCGAGCTCGTCCGCCCCGGCGACGCTGCTGCCCGGCCCGATCAAGCGCCTGCGAGTGGTCTCACGAACGACCCTGCGCCCGGGCGTCATTTTCACCCATTATCGGGCGAACGTGCGCGGCTACCCCCGCGCCCAGGAGATCTACCGGATCTCGTGGGCGATCGGCGACACGCATGTGACGCTCGGCTCGGCACTGCTCGGTACCTACCACCCGGATCAGGAGACGGTCGACGTGCATCCGATCTCCTCACTCGGCGCACCCGCGGCCCTGCTTGCCGCCATCAACGGCGACTACTCGGCCTACACCACCCGTACCGCCTACCGCAACAGCGGCATGCTGGTGAAGCACCGGAAGATCTACAACTTCGGCTGGGGCGGCCCGGGGGTCGGGTATCTCCCGGCCGGCGACTTCAAGATCGGCCGTCCGCGGGCGAAGCCGGTGAAACTGAAGCTCCCCAACCGGCTAACCGCGACGATCGGCGCGTTCGGCGCCCTGCCGGCGGCGAGCGACCAGGTCGGCGCCTACGACACCGCCGGCACCGTGGTCACTGTGCCGAAGGGGTATGCGGCGTTCACGGTCGACTCGACGGCGTTTCGCACCATGCTGAGCGGCAACCGCACCTTGCGCAACCGGAGCGGCAACGACAGATCCGAGCCGGTGGCGGCGTTCGCGTTCGCTGATCCCAGCTCGGCAGGGACCACGACGTCGCTCCCGATCGTCGGCAGCCAGCCGGCGGGCGCGCAGGTGACCGTGCCCGAGTCCGGGACCGTCCTGCTTGCGAAGGTCGGCGGCGTCGCGGAGGTGGGACTGTCGGCGCTGGCCGCGTCGGCGAACCCGGTGGTCGACATCAACGTCGACGCCGACGGCTGGGGCTCGGTATCGGACGTGATGGGTGGGAAGCCGGAGCTGGTGTCCGATGGGGTTGCGATCTCGTCGCGGCCGACGATCATCGACTCCTGGCAGTGGACGTGCGGCGGCGGTTGCTGGCGGCCGGCGCTGATGCGTACCAACTCTGGAAGGGGATCGCTGATCCTGATCGGCGCCCGCGGCGGATCCGGCCTCACGATGCTGAGCTTCGCGCGCGTGCTGCGACAGCTGGGTGCGCAGCAGGCGATCGGGTTCGACAACAACGGTTCGGCCGAGATGTACCGCCCCGGACACAGGCCGTACACGGCCTACGGCTACGAGCGCTGGCTGCCGACCGCGACCACCCTCCGGTACCGGTAGCTAGGTCGCGCGGTAGGCGGCGACGATCGTGGACCTGCGCTGCTCGGGGAGCGCGCGTTCGACCCAGCGCAGCACCCGCGCAGCTCCGGGAACCCGGGCGCCGTAGCGATGGAGCGTCGCGACATACGCGACCGAGCTGGCGGTGAAGCCCGCGGCGCGGGTTGCCGCCTCCAGAGCTCCGGGGGTGTTCGCACGGTATCGAGCAGGGAACACGTCGCGTTCGGCCGCGCCGGCGCCGCTGCGTTTGACCAGCACGCGGAGCCGCTGCGGCATGGCTCGGGCGGCCGCCATGAAGGGATTCGACCGGTTGCTGGTCAGCAGCACCAGCCAGCCGTCCGGACGCAGAACCCGGTGGAACTCGCGGAACGTCCGGGCGGGATCGTCCAGATGCTCGACGACGAAGTTGCAGTAGACGAGGTCGAAGCTGGCGTCGCCGAACGGCAGCGGCTCGGACAGGTCGGTTTCGATGAACTCGTCCAGCGATGCGTTCTCGCGGCCGGCCGCGCCGTCGAGGTCGATACCGACCAGCCGGCCGATCCGTCCACGGTGATCTGCCAGCCGCGTGGTGCGTCCACAGCCCGCCTCGAGCACGGTGGCACCGGCCGGGATCGCCTGCTGGAGCATCCGCGCCTCGACCTCTGTGTGCGACGTCTCCACAGGTGGTCAGTCTAGTGATCCCGTCCAGGCCCAGTCGCTACGATCCCGGGGTGATCACCGACCGTCAACCCGTTGGCTGGGGGCGTGCGGTGTTCCTGAGCACGACCCTGTTCGTGCTGCTGTTCGTGCTCGAAGGGCTGGTGGCCGGGCAGCTGACGAACCAGCAGACAACGCTGGTGGCCGGGCTGCTCGCCGCCATCGCGCTGATGTTCGGGGTGGCCATGATCCTGCCGGTCTGCTTCGAGCTGGCCTTCGCCAACCGGCGCCGCGAGTGGGCCGCGTTCGGCGCGGCCCGGGCGCGCCGCTGGATCTCGGGCATCGCCATCTTCATCCCGGCCGCGATCATGATCGGGGCCGTTGCGATCGCGATCACGAACGCGCTGCACCTGACCGGCACCAATGACCTCGGCGCGGACCACTCCGGCCTCGGCTACAAGATCGCGCTCAGCGCCCTGGCTGTGATGGTGGCGCCGTGGACGGAAGAGGTGGCCATGCGGGGGTTCCTGTTCTCGGCGCTGGCGCGCCGGTTCGGGTTCTGGCCGGGTGCGCTGGTGTCGGGCGTGGTCTGGGCCGGGCTGCACGTCGAGCCGGGGGTGCTGATCCTGTTCTCGGCGGAGGGGATGCTGCTGGCGTGGCTGCGACGGCGGACCGGCTCGCTGCTGCCCGGAATCGGTCTCCACGGAAGCTGGAACACGCTGGTAATGGGCACGACCGGCGGCGGCTGGGTGCCGGTGCCGTTCCTGGGGCTGTTGCTGGCGACCATCTACTCGGCGGTGCGCTG
Organism: uncultured Actinomycetes bacterium; assembly: GCA_963766445.1. GTDB lineage: Bacteria > Actinomycetota > Thermoleophilia > Gaiellales > JAICJC01 > JAICYJ01. Next base: position 2,916 of record CAVXZW010000026.1, read on the forward strand.
GATGCCGGACACGCCGGTGTTCGTGCCGCGGCCGGCCGCCACGGCGGCGACCGCGGCGGCGCCGCTGGTGCCCGACACGGTGCTGACGCGGCGCTACCCGGCGCCGGCGCTGATGGGCGTAATCAACGTGACGCCCGACTCGTTCTCCGACGGCGGCGACTTCCTGGATCCGGAGGCGGCGATCGCGCACGGGCTGGCGCTGGCCGAGGCGGGCGCCGACCTGATCGACATCGGCGGCGAGTCGACGCGGCCGGGGGCGGAGGCGGTGTCGGAGGAGCGGGAGCTGGCTCGCGTGATGCCGGTGATCGAGGGGCTGGCGGAGCGCACGACGGTGCCGATCTCGATCGACACGATGAAGGCGGAGGTCGCACGGCGGGCGATCGCGGCAGGCGCGGCGTTCGTGAACGACGTGTCCGCCCTGCGGCACGATCCGGCCATGGCGGAGGTGGTGCGGGCGGCCGGGGTGCCGGTCTGTCTGATGCACATGCAGGGCACGCCCGGGACGATGCAGGACGACCCCCGGTACGTGGACGTGGTGGCGGAGGTCGGCGAGTTCCTGGCGGAGCGGGCCAGGTTCGCGGAGTCGCAGGGGATCGCTCGCGAGCTGATCTGCATCGATCCCGGCATCGGTTTCGGAAAGACGATCGAACACAACCTGACGCTGCTGCGGGAGCTCGACCGGATCGCGGCCCTGGGCTACCCGGTGCTGGTGGCGCTGTCGCGGAAGCGGTTCCTGGGGCAGATCACGGGCCGGGCCGAGAAGCAGCGCGTGGCCGGGACCGTGGCCGCGAACCTGGAGGCCTACCGGCGCGGCGGCTGGATGTTCCGGGTGCACGACGTGGCGCCCAACCGTGAGGCGCTGGACGTGGCCGCGGCGGTGGGGCGGGGGCGGCCGTGACGGGGCCGGTGGTCGAGGTCGTGGGGCTCGAGGTGTTCGCCCACCATGGGGTCTACGAGCACGAGCGCCGCGACGGCCAGCCGTTCCTGTTCGACGTGCGGCTGACGGGCTCCGGCGCCTCTGAGCAGAGCGACCGGCTCGAGGACGCGATCGACTACGGCGCCGTCTGCGACCGCGTCGTGGAGCTGGCCGGCGGCGGGCCGTACAACCTGCTCGAGCGCCTGGCCGCTGTCATCGCCGACGACCTGATCGAGCGGTTCCCGGCCGAGCGAGTGCAGGTCACCGTGCACAAGCCGCAGGCCCCGATCGGCCACCCCTTCGGCGATGTGCGGGTCACCGTAACGCGTCCGTGAAGCCCGCAAGCGCGCCAGAGCCCGCACCCCGGCTCAAAGCGTCGCCCCTACCAGCGGCCGCGACGTGCTACCTGCCGCCGCTGTTCATCTTCGCGACGTAACTGCCTTCGGACTGAGAGTGAGTGGGATCCATGTTCGGCTGCCGATACTCCGTTTCGAGCGAGCCTCGGTTCCCCGGCGGCTGCAACCTGCGTCCGATCCTGCGCAACAGCGCTACGACCTTCATGACCACAGTGTAGGAGATCGCCTGCGACACCACCAGGAGTCGAGGCCCGACCATCGCTGCGCGTTTTCCCTGTTGTCCGTGGTTGGTGGCCGCCCACCTGCGGTCACGATCGGCCGTCCGTTGGGTGATGTGCGGTCACCGTGACGCGTCCGTGACGCTCGCATCGGCGCCGTCACGATTCGCCGGCGCAACACGCGCGCCTGGCACCGGTGTTGCACGAAATTCGTAGCCAGGCCCCGTCACGGCTACGAATTTCGTAGATCGAGGCCGATCGCGCCTCGAAATTCGTAGATGGGGAGGCGGGAGGGTGGGTCCCGCAGACTTGGTGGGGTGGACTTACACCACCCACGATCCCCCCGTATAACGGAGGTATGGAGCAACTGCGCGTTGTCGTCGTCGACGATCACCCGATCTACCGCTGCGGCCTAGTCGGCCTGCTCGAGGCCGGCGGCGTGGCAGTGGCCGGGGTCGCCGATGGCGTGGAGGAGGCTATGGCTGTCGTCCGCGCGACCCGGCCAGACGCCGTGCTGACCGACCTCTACCTCAGCGACGGCAGCGGCATCGAGCTGGTCAAGCGGGTCGTCGCCCATGATCCGCGCATACGCACCGTGGTGCTGACGGTGTCGCACGACTCCAACGAGATGCTGGCCGCGATCAGGGCCGGCGCCGACGGCTTCCTGACCAAGGAGCAGGCGCCCGAGCGCCTGGTGCGGGCACTCGAGGGCGTGTTCGTGGGAGAGGCGGCGCTCTCGCGCCAGATGACCGGATACCTCGTCCGCGACCTGCGCGAGGGCGACCGCCGTGTCGTGCTGGCCTCGCACTTCCCACACCGGGAGCGCTTGACCCCGCGACAGCTCGAGATCCTCCAGCTGATTGCCGCCGGCCACAGTACGGCCATCATCGCCGAGCGGCTGTGCCTGTCACCCGAGACGGTGCGCTGGCACGTCAAGTCGATCCTGCGCAAGCTGCGCGCCAAGAACCGCGCCGAGGCGGCGGCGACGTTGCGCGAGATCGCCGTCTAGCGGCGGCCGGTGGTCGCCATCTCGGCGGCGCTGCGCATCGCCCACATCGTGACCATCGCGCAGTAGGTGATGACGACACACGCTACGGTGATCACGGCGAAGCGGCCGGTGTTGCCGTGCACGAGCATGCCGACACCGATCAGAGCGGGCCGCAGCAGAACGAACGCGACCAGGCCGGTGATGCCGATGTGCGCGGCCACGCGGCGCAGCTCGGTGGGGCGGATGCTGGGGTACCGTGCGTCGACCCACGCGGCCAGGGCGGCCGGGCAGACGAGCAGCACGATGGTCAGTTCCATGAGGGTCGACATGGCACCTTCCTTGACAAGTTGGGGAGCCCGGCGGCGGCCAACGCAGGTATCCGGCACCGGACTATCTGCATCGTCATTTGTGAAGAAAACATGATGGAAATGTCAGCAAGTGCACCCTTACGAGGGAACCGGGCGTACATCTCTTTGGGGAGTAACCTGGGCGACTCGCTGCAGACGCTGCGTCGGGCGGCGGCCGCGCTGGGCAGGCTGGGTGCCGTCGTGGCGGCATCCCCGATCTACGAGACCGACCCGGTCGGGTTGAGGGAACAGCCGGCGTTCCTGAACGCCGTGGTGGAACTGGATACGACGCTCGAGCCGTTGCCCCTGCTGGATGCGCTGCTCGCGATCGAGGCGGAGGGCGGCCGCGAGCGCGGCGTCCGGTTCGGACCGCGCACGCTCGACCTCGACCTGATCTGGTACGACGGCCGGCAGCTCGAGTGCGACCGCCTCACGCTCCCGCACCCACGCGCCCACGAGCGCGAGTTCGTGCTGCGCCCGCTGGCCGACGTCGCGCCGGGGATCGACCTGCACGGCGAGACCGTCGCAGCGCTGCTGGAACGCCTGCCGAGGCAGGGCGTGCGCGCCACCGGCACCCCGCTCATGTAGGCCCCGCGGCTCGCCGATAGCAGGAGGGTGGAGCGTCTCCCCGTGATACTGCACCTGCTCGGCTCCCGTGGCGTGCCCACGTTCCTGTTCGGGATGATGGCGCTGCTCGCGGGCACCGCCGCCGCCCGTTCGTCCGGCCCCGCCGACTTCATCTTCCACCTGCTGGGAGCCGCCCTCTGGACGATGTTCGCCGTGCTCGTCAATATCCGGCCGGCGCCGCTTCGCCGCGGGCGCAGCGTGATCGGCGTCGCCGCGGCGCTGACCTCCCAGCTGGCCTTCATCCTGATCGGCCTGGTCGCCGGCAGCAGCGGCTCCGGCGCCGTGCTGGTCGCCGGCGACCTCATGCTCGGCGCCGGTCTCCTGTTCGCTATCGCCTCGGTGGCGTTCCTCGGCCGCTGCTTCGGGGTGCTGCCCGACGTGCGCGGCCTGGTCACGCGCGGCCCGTACCGGCTCGTCCGGCATCCGCTGTACCTGGGTGAGCTGACCGCCTCGCTGGGCATCGTCGTCGGCGCCCAGCACTGGCCGCCCGCCTTGGGTGCGTGGCTGGTCTGCCTCAGCCTGCAGCTGGTGCGCACCAGGTATGAGGAGCGATCGCTGCGCGCCGAGTTCCCCGAGTACGCACCCTACGCGGACCGTACCAAGCGCCTGATTCCGGGCCTGGTGTAGTGTCCGCGGCGGTGCTGGCGCTCTACGACCATCCGATCTCCGGCAACGCGCAGAAGGTGCGGTTCCTGCTAGCCGAGCTGGGCCTCGAGTACGAGCGGCGAGGCGTGCCGATCGAACGCCCGCGACCGCAGTGGTACGCCGACATCAACCCATTGATGGGCATCCCCACACTGGAGGACGGCGAGCTGGTGCTGTCGGAGTCGCAGGCGATCCTGCGCTACCTGGCCAACCGCGAGGGCCGCGACGACCTGTATCCGGCCGACCCGCCCGCCCGCGCCCGCGTGGACATGATGCTCGACCGCTTTGCGTTCACCTTCCGCCCCGCCTTCTTCCAGGTCGAGGCGCAGGCGATGGGCTTCAGCCCCACCGGTGGCTTCGGCGCCGGCCCGGCTGACCCCGAGGCCGCCGTCGCCAAGGCCCGGGAGGTCGCGCCCGTCCTCACCCAGTTCGAGAGCGTGGTCGTCCCTTCCGGGTACTGGCTCGGCGAGTTCTCGCTGGCCGACGTTGCCGCCGCGCCGTTTCTGTACCGCACGCTGGTTACCGGCATGGACATGTCGCCGTACCCGAACCTGACCCGGATGCGCGACACCTTGATCGCGCGTTCCGCGTTTGCAGCGGTCGGGCCCGAACCGCGGGCGCCCGCGAATTAGACTTCTGCCATGACCTACATCGACGACCTCGAGGAATACGACGCCGAGCTGGAGCTGCGGCTGAAGCGTGAGTACGCGACCGTGTTCGGCCTGTTTCGCTACTGCGTGCTGACTGCGGAGGCCACCTACCTCTGCAACGAGCTCGACATCCAGCGAAACGACCAAGCCGCCTATCCGTTCGCCCGGCTGACGATGACCGACGTGTGGGTCTGGGACAAGAGCCGCCCGACCCGCATCATCCCCCGCACCGAGGTGCACACCACGCAGGACGTCACCATCGAGGAGCTCAAGCCCGACGACGACATCGAGACCACGCTGCCGCGTGGCTTCGAGCTGACCGACGAGTAGCTCTCGCTTGCTGCTGGCAATCGACGTCGGCAACACGCAGACCGTCGTCGGTCTCTACGACGGCGAGCTGCTGACCGACCACTGGCGCGTCGCCAGCGTCCGCACCCAGACCGCCGACGAGCTGGCGGTCGAGCTGCACGGCCTGCTGTCGGTCCGCGGCCGCGGGTTCGGCGACGTGACCGCGACGGTCGCCTCCTCCGGGGTGCCGCAGCTGGCCGAGGCGCTGCGCCAGACCGCCCGCACCCACTTCGGTCACGAGGCGCTCGTCGTCGGGCAGAAGGGCGTCGAGACCGGCCTCGAGCTGCGGGTGCCTAACCCGCAGGAGGTGGGTGCCGACCGCGTCGCCAACTCCGTCGCCGCCCTTGCCCTGCAACCCGGGCCGCTGATTGTTGTCGACTTTGGCACCGCCATTAACTTCGACGCGGTCTCGGCCGACGGCGCGTTCCTGGGCGGCGCGATCGCGCCCGGGCTGGAGATCGCGACCAACGCGCTGGGTGAGCGGGCAGCCGCGCTGTTCGGGATCGAGCTGCGGGCGCCGGAGCGGGCGATCGGCCGCACCACCGCCGAGAACATGCAGTCGGGAGCGATCTTCGGCTACGCCGGGCTGGTGGACGGCCTGGTCGGCCGGTTCCGCGCCGAGCTGGGCGGGAACGCGGGCGTGATCGCGACCGGCGGCCTGGCCGGCGTCGTCGCGCCGCACTGCCTCACGATCGACCGGGTCGAGCCGTGGCTGACGCTCGAGGGGCTACGCCTGATCTGGCTGCGGAACCGCCCCGCCGGCTGACTCCGGCGGTGGCCGGTCGAGGATGAGCGCCGGGGTCCCCCCGGCCGAGTCGGGGCTGACATCCGTATTCATGTCCCGTAGACTCGCACGACCGTGGCTAGGATGCTCTACAGGCTCGGCCACCTGGTGGCGGCGCATCCGGTGATCGTGCTCGTGCTCTGGATCGCCTTGGCCGCCGGCGTCACGCTGACCGTGAAGCAGGTCGGTGCCAACACCGACAACAACGTCAGCCTGCCCGGCACCGGTAGCCAGGAGGCCACCGACCTGCTGCAGGCCGGGTTCCCGCCCCAGCAGAACGGCTCCAACCCGATCATCTTCCACATCCGCGGTGCCGGAAAGGTTACCGACAAGGACAACAAGCAGGCGATCACCGACTCCTACAAGGCGATCAAGAAGATCAAGTACGTGCACAGCGCCACCAGTCCGTTCGCGCAGGGTGCCGGAGCCCAGATCTCGAAGGACAAGAAGACCGCGTTCATCTCGGCGCTGCTGAACGTCAGCTCCAACGACCTCACCGAGCAGCAGGCGCAGCGGGTGCTGGATGCCGCCAAACCCGGCCGGCAGGCCGGCATGGAGGTGGTCGGCGGCGGCTCGATCGGCAGCACGCTGTCGCCAAACGACACGTCCACCAGCGATGTGATCGGCATCCTGGCGGCGATGATCATCCTCACATTCACCTTCGGCACCGTGGTGGCGATGGGGATGCCTATCGGAACCGCCATCCTCGGCCTGACGACGGCCCTGGGTGTGATCGGGCTGATGGGACACCTGGTGTCGGTGCCGGATATCTCCACCACAATCGCCACCATGATCGGGCTGGCGGTCGGCATTGACTACGCACTGTTCCTGGTCACCCGCCACCGTGGCCAGATGCGCGAAGGCATGGAATTCCACGAGTCGATCGCGCGCGCTGTCGGCACCGCCGGCACCGCCGTCGTGTTCGCCGGCTGTACCGTGGTGGTGGCGCTGCTGTCACTGTTCGTGGCCGGCATACCGTTGGTGTCCGCACTCGGCTACACGGCGGCGGTGGCGGTCGGCACGGCCGTGCTGGCAGCCGTCACGCTGCTGCCGGCGCTGATGGCGCTGGCCGGGCGCCACATCGACTCGCTCGCCCTGCCGTTGTGGCTGCACCCCAAGCAAGACCCCGACAAGGAGGGCATCTGGGGGCGCTGGGCCGGCTTCGTGACCCGCCACCCGCTGATCCCGGTGCTGCTTGCGGTCGCGCTGATGGTGCCGCTGATCATCCCGGTGCTATCGCTGGAGCTCGGCCAGGAGGACATCGGCCAGACGAATCCGGCAACCATGCAGCGGCGCGCCTACGACCTGATGTCCCAGGGCTACGGGTCCGGCTTCAACGGGCCGCTGATCATCGCGGTGGCGGTGGCCCCCAAGGCCAAGGGCGACCCCAAAGTGGTCGATCAGGAGAACCAGCTGAAGAGTCTGCAGAAGACCCTCAAGCAGGAGCAGAAGGAGGGCAACCAACAGCAGGCCGAGATCACCGCCGAACAGGCGCAGCTGGAGCAACAGCAGGCACAGCTCGAGCACAAGCAGGCGCTGCTCAATCAGCAGTCGGCATCGCTGCAGGCGCAACAGGCGCAGCTGGAGCAGCAGCAGGCGGCGCTCGAGGCGCAGGGCGCGCAGCTGAAAGCCGAGAACGACAAGCTGAATGCCGAGCAAAATCAGCTGGAGGCGCAGGCTGCCGCACTGAAGCAGGATGCAAAGGCGCTGGCGGTCCGGCTGGTCGTCAACCGGGCTGCGCAGGCCAAGGTCGAGCGGAAGCTGCAGAACGCCACCAATCCCACGCGGATCGCCGAGTTGCAGGCGCGGCTGAAGCGGCTCAAGCAGCGCGAGCGGGAGTTCATCGCCCAGCTCAGGCACGACAAGGCCGAAGCGAAGAAGCTGCTGCACCAGGCGGAGGCGTTGTTGGCCAAGAAGGAGGCGCTCAAGCAGCAGAAGCAGGTGCTCGATGCGCAATCCGCCCAGCTTCAGTCGCAGGCCGCCTCGCTGCAGGCGCAGGCCGCATCGCTCGAGCAACAGGGTGCCGCGCTGCAGCAGCAGGGAGACGAGCTCCAGGCACAGGCGAACGACCTCCAGCAGCAGGGCGATCAGCTGCAGGCGCTGCAGAAGAAGGCCAAGAAGCAGCAGAAGCAGGCCGACAAGCTGCACAGCCAGCTGGAGAACACGCTGACCAAGGCCGGTGGCGACATCCGTGGCACCGACCCGCGGCTGGTCAAGCTGCAGAACGCGCTGATCGCGACCAAGGGCGACAAGCTGGTGTCTCCACCGTCCATTTCCAAGAAGGGCGACGACGTCGTCTACAGCGTGATCGCGACCACGGCGCCCTCATCGCAGGCGACCGCCGACCTGGTCAGGTATCTACGCTCGACCGTGATACCGAAGAACACGGAGAAGGGCGTGAAGGCGTTCGTGGGCGGCTCCACCGCCAGCAACGTCGACCTGGCCGCCGAGATCTCAAGCCGGCTTCCGCTGGTGATCGTCACCATTCTGATTTTGAGCATGCTTGTGCTGCTGGTGGCGTTCCGGTCGGTGCTGATCCCTCTGCAGGCGGCGGCCACCAACTTCGTGACGGCGATGGCGGCGTTCGGCATACTCACCGCCTGCTTCCAGTGGGGCTGGGGCATCGACATCGTGGGGGTCAGCACCGATGCCTCGAGCGTGCCGATCGCGAGCTACGTGCCGCTGATGATGTTCGCGATCCTGTTCGGGCTGAGCATGGACTACCAGGTGTTCCTGCTGTCCTCGGTCGACCACCACCGCCTGCACGGCGAGGACGACCGCACCTCCGTGCGGCTGGGGCTGAAGACCAGCGCGCGGGTTATCTCAGCGGCGGCCCTGATCATGATCTCGGTGTTCTCGAGCTTCATCCTGAACGGCGACCCGGTGGTCAAACAGTTCGGCGTCGGCCTGTCGACGGCGGTGCTGCTGGCGGCGACGATGGTGCTGATGCTGGCGCCGGCGGTGCTGACGCTGCTCGGCCGCTGGGCGTGGTGGATGCCCGCGTGGCTGGGCAAGATCGTGCCCACCATCGACATCGAAGGAACCAGCCTGGGTGCCGACACGGAGCCGGCGCCGGCCACGCCCGCGCCGCCGGAACCGGCCTAGGAGCTCGCTGCCGACAGCGCACGCACCTGCGGAAGTACCCGGACGGCGGCCACATTCGGGCATACCGGGATGGTCTATTGTCTGACGCAGAGTCCACGACGATCTTTGAGGAGGCGGAACATGCGAAGACGACGACCGTTGATGCGGGCGGCGATGGTTGGTGGAGGTGCGTACGTGGCGGGTAAGCACGTCGCCAACAACCAGGCCGAGGCGGCCAGCCAGGAGCAGCGCATTGCCGACCTCGAGGCGCAGCAGGCAGCCGCGGCGCCGCAGGCCGCGCCGCCGCCGCCGGCTCCAGTGGCCGCGGCGCCCGCGGCAGCGGCTCCCGCGGGCGACGACCTCACGTCGCAGCTGATGGACCTCAAGAGCCTGATGGACCAGGGAGTGCTCAGCCCGGAGGAGTTCCAGCAGGCAAAAGCGAAGCTGCTCGGCTCGTAGTGCCGGGCCACGACCAACTCAGGAGACAAGGATGACCATCGGACCGGTGCAATTGCTGATCGTCGGGTTCGTCGGCGGTGAGTTCAAGGGCGAGATCGCCTCCGTGCTCGCCGATCTGCGCGAACGCGACGTGATCCGCCTGATCGACATGGGCTTCGTCCGCAAGGACGACGACGGCCTGATCACGATGATCGAGCATAGCGACCTCAGCCAGGATGAGACGATCGAGTTCGGCGCCACCGTCGGTGCGCTGATCGGGCTGGGCGCTGCCGGCGAGGAGGGAGCCGAGGCCGGTGCCATCGCCGGTGCCGAGGCCGCCCTCGACGGCGGCATGATCGAGGATCAGGTGTGGTACATCGCCGACGAGATCCCGGAGGGCACGGCCGCCGCGATCGCGCTGATCGAGCATCGCTGGGCGATCCCGCTGCGCAGCGCGATCCTGGACGCGGGGGGCTTTCTCGTCTCCGATGCCTGGATCCATCCGACCGACCTGGTCGCCATCGGGCTGCTGGCGTCCGAGGAGATGGCCGAGTCCTGCGGGGCAGAGGTTCACGGGGCCGGTGCGGCTGCAAAGGGCCGCCCCGGCCCCGTCGTACGTCTTGGGGCGTCAGATGATTCAACCATCTCAGCCGCCGCCGTAGATCGAGATCGGCAGATCCAGCAGGCGGTCGCTGTCCGAGTCGGGAAGCAGCGCCGTCTCTCGCTCCGCCTCAGCCACCAGCGGCACCGCCTCCGGGCAGGCGTCCAGCAACACCGCCTCCGCCAGCTCCACCGACGGCGCCTGCGTCATCTGCACGCGCAGCTCCTTGGCCCCCTCCAGCCCGCGCAGGTACCAGCCGTAGAACTTGCGCAGGAAGCCGACCGACCGCTCCTCGCCCATCTCGCGCACCACCTCGCGCATGAACCGCACCAGCTCGGCAACCACCTCGGCCCGGTCGGGCGCCTGCGCGGATCCCTCGGACAGCTCGCGCAGCGTCCACGGCCGCCCCTGCGCTCCGCGACCCACCATCACCGCCGCGGCGCCGGTCTCGTCCAGCACCCGCTCGGCGCCGGCGTGGTCGCCGATGTCGCCGGAGGCGATCACCGGCACGGACACCCGCCGCACCAGCTCCGCCGTCAGCGTGTGGTCGGCGGTGCCCGTGTACATCTGCTGCGCGCTGCGCGGGTGCAGCGTCAACGAGGCCACGCCCAGCGCCTCCAGCTTCGGCCCCAGCTCGAGCGCGGCCAGCGAGCCGTTGCGCACCCCGCGGCGCATCTTCACCGATACCGGCACGTCCACCGCGTCCACCACGGCGCCGGCCAGCGCGCAGGCCAGGTCGTGATCCTCGAGCGAGCTTGCGCCGGCGCCGGTCTTGGTCACCTTCCGCACCGGGCAGCCGAAGTTGATGTCGACGATGTCGGCGCCGGCGGCCACGACCATCTGCGCCGCCTCCGCCATCCGCTCCGGCTCGGATCCGAAGATCTGCACGGCCAGCGGGTGCTCGTCGCGCGCGATCCGCAGGTAGCCGAGCGTGCGCTCGTTCCCGTACGAGAGCCCGCACGACGACACCATCTCGCTGCACACCAGCCCCGCGCCGAAGCGCCGCCCCTGGCGGCGGAAGGCCTGCACCGACACTCCGGCCATCGGTGCCAGCACGATTCGCGACGGGATCTCGACGTCGCCGATATACCACGGGGAGGAGAGCTGGGCCATGGCGCGAAGGGTACTGGACGCCAGCTTGTGGCTGATGTAGCGACCGGTTTGACGGTTTTGCGATGACGCGGGTAGAATCCGTCGTTCCGCGGCGTCGGCCGGAACCTTAAACTGCTGCAGTTCAGCCGGTTTCGGTGGGCGCCGCTCGTTTCGTACCATGGCTCCTGGCAACGGGCCGTAGACCCAAGAGAGCAAGGGATATTCCGTGGAGAAGGACGTCATCCTCACCCAGACCGGCTACGAGAAGCTGAAGGCCACCATTTCGGAGCTCGAGACCGTCAAGCGTCGCGAGGTGGCCGAGCGGATCAAGGCCGCCCGCGAGTTCGGCGACATCTCGGAGAACTCGGAGTACGACGACGCCAAGAACGAGCAGGCGCTCCTGGAAACCCGCATCCTGCGCCTCAAGGAGCAGCTGCGCGGCGCCCGTGTGATCGACACCAGCGACATCCCCAAGGACGTCGTCTCGATCGGCTCGAAGGTCAAGGTCAAGTACGTCGACGACGGCGAGACCGACGAGTACGAGATCGTCGGCTCGGCCGAGGCCGACCCCGCCAACAACCGGCTGTCGAACGAGTCGCCGGTTGGCCAGGCCGTGCTCGGCCACAAGAAGGGCGAGGTCGTCGAGGTGGCCGCGCCCAGCGGATCGATCAAGCTGCAGATCGTGAGCATCAAGGCCGCGTAGCGGCTCCAGCGCTCCCGCCCGATCCGCCCGACGTAGACTGCGCGTCGCGATGAGCGAGCCGGGCGACACCGAGCAGCAGATCCGCCAGGACCGCCTGGCCAAGCTGGCAGCGGCGCGCTCGCGCGGGGTCGATCCGTACCCGACCGGCTTCCCGCACCGGGTGCCGGTCGCGGTGCTGCGGGAGCGGTTCGGCGAGCTCGAGCCGGGCACCGACAGCGGGCAGCGGCTGCGCGTGGCCGGACGCGTGATGGCCCGCCGCGGGCACGGCAAGGCCCAGTTCCTCGACCTGGTCGACACCAGCGGGCGCATCCAGCTGCACGCCACGGCCGATGCCACGCCCGGGTACGAGGAGTTCGGCGACCTCGACCTGGGCGACCTGATCGGCGTCGAGGGCGAGCTGTTCCAGAGCCGCCGCGGTGAGCTGTCGGTGCGGGTCGAGTCGTGGCAGCTGCTGGCCAAGTGTCTGCGGCCGCTGCCCGAGAAGTGGCACGGCCTGACCGACGTCGAGCAGCGCTACCGCCACCGCTACGTCGACCTGATCACCAACGAGCAGTCGCGCGTCGACGCGATCGCGCGATCGCGCGCCGTCACCGCGATGCGGGCCGCGCTGGACGAGGAGGGCTTCGTCGAGGTGGAGACGCCGGTGCTGCAGCCGCTCTACGGCGGCGGCGCGGCCAAGCCGTTCACCACCCACAGCAACGAGCTCGAGCGCGACCTGTACCTGCGGATCGCCGACGAGCTGTACCTGAAGCGGCTGATCGTGGGCGGCCTCGACCGCGTCTACGAGCTCAGCAAGGACTTCCGCAACGAGAGCATCAGCTTCAAGCACAGCCCCGAGTTCACGATGCTCGAGTGGTACCAGGCCTATGCCGACTACCGCGACGGCATGGAGCTGGTCGAGAAGGTGGTGTCGCGGGCCGGCGCGGCCGCCGGCAGCACGCTCGACCTGGCGCCGCCGTGGCCGCGGCGGTCGCTGCGCGAGGCGATCATCGAGGCGGCCGGCATCGACCCGCTGGCCGACCGCGACCGCGACCGGCTGGTCTCGTTCATGCAGGAGCAGGGCATGGACACCTCCGGCGACCACACCTGGGCGCAGGCGGTCGACCACCTGCTGTCGCACTTCGTCGAGTCGCGCGTGACGACGCCGCTGTTCATCACCGACTACCCGGTCGAGCTGTCGCCGTTCTCGAAGCGCTCGCCGGATGACGATGCGATCGTGGAGCGGTTCGAGGCCTTCTGCGGCGGCATGGAGATCGCCAACGCCTACAGCGAGCTGAACGATCCGCTGGAGCAGCGCGAGCGCTTCGAGCAGCAGCGCCGCGCGGCCGCGGCCGGCGACGAGGAGACCACGCCGATGGACGAGGACTTCCTGCTGGCGCTGGAGTACGGGATGCCGCCCACCTGCGGGGTCGGCATCGGCATCGACCGGCTGATGATGGTGCTGCTGGACAAGCGCAACATCCGCGAGGTGATCCTGTTCCCGGCGCTGCGCGTGCTGGAGCCGGGCGATGGCGGCGCCTGAAGAGCTGCCGCGCGTCACTGTCAGGTAACGGATCGGGCCCGGGTTGCGGCGCGGGCCTACGATCGCCCCATGATCTACGAAGACGAGCCGGCCACCGCCCGCGACCGCCTGCCGGCGGTGCTGGGGCTGGCGCTGGCCGGCGTCTCGGTCGCGGCCCTGGTTGTCGCCGGCATCGCCGCTGCTGCGGGTGCCGATCCGGCAGGCGGCTGAGAGGGATCCGCACGGGTGATCCCGAACCCTGGGACGGGTGATTTCCAGGGCCTCCAAACTCCCCCTCAAGCGCTCGCGCCGAAACGCCGAATACACGGCCACGAACTCCGGCTCGCGCGAGGGAGCCCGGAGGGGCCGGTGATATACTCAGCTGGTCTCACGCTCCGTCCGGACCGTCATTCGAACGCCGAGCGCAGGCGATTTGACGGGCCGCACAACTGCATCTGTAAGGTCATGATTCACCACCACCAA
>CAVXZW010000027.1:0-207500 GCA_963766445.1 uncultured Actinomycetes bacterium
CCTTCCGGCGACAGCACCTCGACCGAGCAGGGCAGAGGCGGAAGCAGGCTGAGGGCGGATCGCAGGAGCTCACTGGGCTGTGCGGGATACATCGTCTCTGGTATCGGCCGCTCCGCGAAATGTCTGAATTCGCACCGCCGGTCAGCACAGCAGGCACAGGTCTGACCACCAGCGCGCATAGCGGGCGTAGGTGGCCCGCGAGCCGGGTGGGCCGGTGGTGACCGCCTCGGGGTCCGACCAGGCCTGCTTGCTCCAGGGCGCGGTTGCGCCGGGATCGAAGGCGGGCGCTCCCCGCCGGGCCCGGTCTGCCGGCAGCAGCCGCGGCGGCTGCTGCGGCAGCGACCCGTCCCAGCGGTCGCCGGCCAGGTCGATGCCCGCCTGCCGCAGCGAGCCGGCGTGGCTGCCCGACGCCCGGTACACGGTCGCCGGGTACCCGGCCCAGTCACCGCTGCGCAGCTCCCACCAGGGGTGGCGGCCGTTCCACCCAGGTGCGCCGAGGCCCGCGCGCCGACCACCGTGCCGTCGTCGCGCAGCTTGACGAGCACGCCCTCCCAGTCGTCGCGGTGGTAGCCGTCGAACGCCGGGACGTGGGTGTGGGCGGTGCGCGAGTCCGGGCAGGTACTCCCAGTACTCCAGGTAGGTAAAGCCGCCGCGCCGCAGGCCGTGGACGTAGAGCACCGGCCGTCCCGACCGCGCGCAGGCGGGATTGCGGCAACGGCGGAAGTCGACCGGGTGCTCGCCGTCGCCGCGCTCGGCCAGGAACCGGGGCGCCTCGCGCGCTGCCAGCGCCAGGTAGGCGGCGTCGCCGCCGGCGGCAGCGGTCAGGCGGGTGCGGGCGGCGGCTGTCGCGGCCAGCAGCAGCGCCAGCACCAGCAGGCCGGCGCCGGCGTACTCGACGGTTGCCTGCGCTCGCTCGCCCACGGCGCCAACCTACGCATCAAAATGTGCCGGGTGGGTGACACGGCGTCACGGGTGTGTGGCGATGCCGCCGCGTCAGGATGCGACCGGCGCGCGCAGGTCGGCCAGCCCGGCCTCGGTGCCCTCGCGGATCGCCTCCTCGAACGACCGCGGCCCGAGCGCGTCGCCGACTCGCACCACGTCCGCGCCGGCGTCCTGCAGCGCGGCGAACAGCGCGACACCGCAGGCGCTGCGCCCGTCGTTCACGACCAGCGTGTCGATCCCGTCCAGCACGTGCTCACGCTCCGAGAACACGTTTCGGAACCTGGCGCGTGCCCCGTCCCAGCCCGTCAGCCGCAGGTGGTGCACGAGGTCGATCCCGGCCTCGTCCATCCGCCCCAGGTACATGTTGCGCTGGTACTGGTGCACGGCCTCGCCGAAGGCGATGGCGCTGGTTACCAGGCGCACGTCGTGGCCGGCCTGCGCCAGCTGCTCGGCCAGCACCAGCCCCGTCCAGTCGCCGCCCCAGTCGCAGATCGTGACGCGCGGGCCGGCCTCCGCGCCCGCCAGCACGTCCCAGGCGTGGACGGTGCCGGCGATGCCGGCGTCGTAGCGCTCCGCGCCGGTGGCCAGGATCACGCGGTCGGGCGACTCGGCCAGCACCTCGTCCGCACCGGCGTCGACCCCCAGCCGCACGCTCCGCCCCTGCGAGCCAGGCCTCGACGGTGCGCACCATGCCGCGCGCGATCTCGGCGTGGCCGGACGCGTTCAGTGCCAGCCGCATCTGACCGCCCACCGCCTCGCCGCGCTCGAGCACGACCACCCGGTGTCCACGGGCGGCCGCGCAGGCGGCCGCGGATGCGCCGCCGGGTCCGGCGCCCACGACGACCACCGTTCCGGGGCTGGGATCGGGCGTGGGGCGCGGCAGCGTCGACTCGTACCCGGTCCACGGGTTGATCGTGCAGGCGATCGGGATGCCGGCGTGGTAGTGGCCGATGCATCCTTGGTTGCAGCCGATGCAGGTCGTGAACGACTGGCCCGCCGCCGCACGGCCCGGCATCGAGGGGTCGGTGATCAGCGCTCTTGTCATGCCGCATGCGTCGCAGTCGCCGCGCCCGATCATCGCGTCCGCGTCGGCGGGGTCGACGATGCGGCCGGTCGCTATGACGGGGACGCTCACGGCTGCCTTCATGGTGCGGGCGAAGCCGGCCACGGCATTGTGCTCGACCGGCACCGGCGGCACGATCCAGCTCGATCCGCGGTACGTGTTGGAGCCGCCAAGCGCGACCGAGAGGTAGTCGATCAGGCCCTCGTCGGCCAGGATGCCGGCGGCTCGAGCGCAGCTCCTCGTGGCTGTTGCCATCCCAGGAACCGCTCTCGTCGGTCAGCCGGCAGCCGACGGCGCCGCCGTCGATGCCCTCGCGCATGGCCTCGCAGACCTCGCGCAGGAACCGCAGCCGGTTCTCGAACGAGCCGCCGTAGGAGTCGCTGCGGGTGTTGGCGTGGGGGGAGAGGAACTGGGTGGGCAGGTAGTTGAAGCCCGCGCAGACCTCGACGCCGTCGATGCCGCCGGCCGCCGCGTAGGCGGCCGCCTGGCGGTAGCCGTCGATCATCTCGCCGATCTCGCGCCGGGTCAGTTCGCGCGGCTCCGTCTTGAAGCGAGCGCTGGGGATGCTGGACGGCGCCACGGCAGCTGGGCGCGGCGGCGAGGAGATGACCTCGCGCCCACCGTGAAAGAGCTGCACGAACAGGCGCGTGTCGTGCTCGTGAACGGCCTCGGACAGGCGCCGGTAGGCGGGCACGATCTCCGGGAGATATCCACCCAGCGTGTGCGCGGTCAGCAGGCCGGTGTGGTGGATCGCGGTGGCCTCGACCACGATCAGCCCGGCACCGCCGCGGGCGCGCGCCCGGTGGTAGGCGATCAGCTCGTCGGTGGGCAGGTGGTAGTGGACGAGGCTGGTCTGGTGCGAGGTCGAGACGATCCGGTTGGGGATCGTGACGCTGCCGATTGCCAGCGGCGAGAACAGGCGGTCGAGCATGCCGCGACTGTAGCGGCTGCGATGGGCCCGGTTCGCGCGGACGTGTACGGGCGCGGACGGTGAGCCTCACTGCCACCGTAGCGGCACTGCCCCCGCATCCGGGCTCTAGCGGCCCAACCGATGCTGTCGCGCCGCCATCACGGCCGGTGTTGCGTCCACGGAGCCGGGTGCGAGCGAGTCGATCACCAGGTGCGCGTCGTTGTAGCAGTACATCTCCGGCTCGTTTGTCCAGTGACTGGCTGCGTTCGGCGAGGTGCAGTCCCACGACGGCGCTGTCGAGGTGACGGTGCCGGACCTACCGGTCACGAACCGGTACCACTGGATGATCGTCCAGCCGGTCGAGTTCTCGTACGTGATCAGGGTTCGTGGACTGGTGTAGCGGCGGCTGTTCTTGACAGCCATGGAGTAGCAGGGCAGCGCCGGGTTGCTGCAGCGCCCGCCGTTCACCGAGTTGGTCTTGGCCCAGAAGGGAGCCGGCACCGGCACTTTGTTTACGCCCACCGAGTAGCGGCGCCCGAAGCCGTAGCAGGTGCTCACGAGCGAGGTCTGGATCTCGAGCGTGAGCCTGTTGTTCGGGTAGGAGAACATGCCCCAGGCGTCAGCGAATCCGTGTGCGGTGAAGTCCGGCAGGGTGCTGCAGGTCTCGTCACGCTGCTGGCTGGCCGTCAGGGTGGTCAGCTCCTTGCCAGTGCGCCCGCGCGATGAGACCGACCAGCCGTAGTCCTTCTTCAGCCTCGTCAGGTCGCTCCAGGTGGCGTAGCGGATCGTGCCGGCGCACACCGCGGCGGCCGTCCCGATCTGATTCAGCGTGACGGGTGCGGTGGCCGTGTGGCCGTGCGCCCGGATCAGGCTGGCCAGCGTCCACAGTCCCACATTGCCAGGCAGCGGCACGGTGCAGTGCGTCCCGGCCTGATAGCTGCCCACTTGTGCCCGGCCCAGCATGTAGGTGATAAAGCGAGTTGGAGCGGTGACCGAGGTGGCGCCCGGGCCGGTGGCCGGCGCCGTGTTGACCGCCTGCTGGGCCGCGGCCGGCGCGGCCAGCATCGCGGACACCATCAGGCAACCCAGTGCAACACGTGCATGGACGTTCATGACCGACCCTTCCCTCTGGATCCAATCCCCGGGGATCCGGACCGTCGGGAGGGCGGGATCCACGTGTGTCCGCACTCAAGCAGAGCGGGTGCGTATGCGCGTCGTGGCCAACGCGGATCGCGACTGCGGTTTATCACCCACGGCAAGGGTGGCCTTCCCTCGGTGCACACCGTCCGCTCAAACTCCGCGCTCGGTTTCCTTACGGAAACTGTTCGCCGTGCTAACGACCGCTGGCTAGGTTGAGAGGGCCATGCGACTGCACGGATTCATCTGCGCGCTGGCCGTGGTCGTTTGCTCCGGGCTCTGGGCCGTCGTCCCTGCTCAGGCAGCGCGCCCCGGCATCTACGAGGTCTGGGGCAACCGCAGCGATGTCGCTCACCTGCGCTATGTCAGGGGTGGGCAGATCGCGTTGGAGTGGAAGACGGTCGAGCCCACGCGGGGGCACTTCGACTGGTCGGGCCTGCGGGCGCAGCTGAACGCCTATCACGCTATTCACAAGCCGGCCACCGTGCAGATCAACTCCACGACGAGCAAGCCGGCATGGTTGTGGAATCTGATCGCCCGCTGCGGAACCACGCAGGGGCAGCAAATCCCGCAGTACTGGGATCCACTGTATCTGAAGCTCCAGCATGAGCTGCTGTCGAGCTTCGCCAGGGCGCTCAAGTCCTACTCGCACCGCGGCACCATCGCCCTGGTGCGCTCGGCGCCAAATGCGATCGGCACGGAGCTGACCACGGTGCCAGCCGGAGTCAGCTGCACCCGGGCGACCGACGGCCACAGCGTGGCGCAGGCCTGGTCTCGTTCGGTGCGCGCAACGTACTACCGCAACATCATGGGCATGTATCGCAGCCTGCTTGCCCCGGCGATCCACGTGGCGCTTCGCACAGAGGTCTTCACGACCGACGGCGCGCCGCTCTCGTGGCTCGGTCGGCGCGACGCCTGGATCATGGACACCGCCTCCGACATCGACCCGAACCCAACGCGCGACACGTTCGACGTGTTTGCACGGCACTGGGACCGGGCCGGGCGCACCCAAGCCTACTGGGAGCCGTTCTCCTATGTGGGCAAGCAGAACCTGGCCAGCTGGAACTACTGGAGAATTCTGCTGGAATTGGACAAGGGCGTCTCCTACATCGCGGTCTACGGCCAGGTGATCCGTCACGGCGGCGATCCGCAGTACGGGGCGGCCTTCCGGTTCGCCAACCGGTACGCCGGACGCCAGCTGCACCCGGGACGGTCGCCCGGCGCGTTCATCGCCCTCCGCCAGGGCACGGGCCGGATGGCCGGGAACCTCGAGCGGTTTATGAAGCAGATCGACGCCCAGAGGACGAGCATCGCGCTTGACAGCAACAACGGCCGCGCAATGATCGGCCCAGCCGCCCAGCGGTACGGCAGGTTCGCCCGCCGGATCGTGGCCGGCACGGCCCAGAAAGCGATGTTCTTCCGGCTGAACGGCACGTTCAAGCACGGCGTGCGCGACCACGCCGTGCGGATCCGCGTGACCTACCTCGACCAGGGCGGCGGCGCGTTCGTGGTCAAGTGGGGCCGGGCGGGCCGATGCCAACACACCGTGCACAAGCACGGCACGGGCCGGTGGCGCACGGTCACCATCAAGGTGCGCCGCGCCGGATTCCATAACCGGCTATCGCACCGCAGCGACATCACGCTAAAGGCGCTCGGCAGTTCCGGCACCGACTTCCACATGGTCGAGGTGCGCGTCCACGGGCGGTGAGGTGATCGGGGTGCGGGCGGCCTCGTGATGAACGCGCGGCGTCCATCTGCGCGGACCCGGCGCAGTGAACGCTACCCGCAGGCGATCTCACCGGCCTGGACGTGCGGGCCGAGCTGGGGAGGATCCGCGCCGGCGCGTCAGCGCTCGTGCATCCGGATCAGGGGTTTCGCGGATGCGCGGGTATCCGCCTTCGTGCAGGCTGCCCGGAGTCGGCTTGGCGGGCATAGACTTGCCTGGTCGGGAAGGTATGGGATGTGGCGCACCGAGGCGCACGGCCGTCCGCCGGCGGACGGGACCGGGATGGCGACAGGAGGGTCGGATGCGAGCGAGGATGCGGGCAGATCGACGGCGCGTCTGTGTGGTGCTTGCCCTGGCGCTGGCGTCTGCGTTGTACGCCCCCGACGCGAACGCGCTCACGGTGCGCGATCAGGCGGCGGGCGCTGGGCTTGCGCAGACGACCTCATCGTACGGGGCGTATTTCGGAGATGTCAATGGTGACGGGCGGATCGATATCCTGCTGAACCGTCACTGGCAACGGACGAGCCAGATCTTCACCGACCGTGGGGGTGGCGTGTATGGCGTAGCGGCCACGCTTCCGCTGGCTGACCGCCACGGCTGCGCCATGGCAGACGTCAATCATGACGGGTTGATGGACATCTACTGCTCGCAGGGCGCCAGCGACGTATCAGGAAGTGTGGTCAAGTCAAACGAGCTGTGGATGCAGGGCCCGCGCGGTCAGTTCACGAATCGCGCAGGCGCATGGGGCGTCGCTGATCCCTACGGTCGGGGTCGAGAGGTCGCGTTCTTTGATGCCAACAACGATGGCTGGCCCGATCTGTTCGTGGGCAATGTCGGCGGACGCACCGACGGCATCCCATCGCCGGACAGGCTGTTCATCAACGCGGCCGGGCAGCGGTTTGTGGACAGCAAGGATCCGGCAATCACGCGCGAGTTGGGAGGCTCGTGCGTCACTCCTCGAGACATCAACAGCGACGGCTGGACAGACCTGCTGGTTTGTGGCGCAGGGCATTGGGGTGGTCCGATACATCTCTTCGTGAACCAGGCTGGCAAGGGGTTCGCGGATAGGGCGTCCCAGCTGGGCATCTCGGGCACCGCGCATGACGCGCGGCTTGTTGATCTGAATGGCGACAAGCGCCTGGACCTCGTGACGATCAATCAGACCGGTGTGCGCGTGCAGCTGCGGTCTGCGACTGGGGGTTGGAGGCCGCCTGTGCTGGTAAGGGCTCTCGTCGCCGGTTACAGCGTCGCCGTGCGCGACGTGAACGGCGACGGTGCGCCGGACATCTATGCGATGCAGCGTTGCGCGAACGGGAGGAACCAGCCCGATACCATGCTGGTGAACTCCGGCAACGGCACCTCATACACGCAGGTCACTATTCCCGAAGCGGCTTCTGGTTGTGGCGATGACGTCGAGTCCATGTCATACGGGTCAGCGCCCGCGTTCCTCGTGCTCAACGGATTCTCACAGTCCGCTGGGCCTGTGCAGCTGATCACGTTCGGGTAATCAGTAGTCCGCCCACCAGCAGCGTCGCGGACGTCGCGGTGCGATCAGCGCATGTCGACGATGCTCGGCTCCGGGCTGCTCAACTGGCTTGCCGACTGACCGCGCTGCAGGAAACGTCGCTGGACACCGAGCGGCGGCCCGAGGGAACCGCGTGATCGACTTCGCCTGGTTTGTCGCGGAGTCGGCTTCGGCGCTGGCGCAGGCAGCGAGACTCAGTCCGGGTTCTCTGCGCGGGCCAGCCTCTTCTCGGCCAGGGTCAACGATGGGCAGGTGTGCGTCTGCAATCGGAGCGTCGGCCGGCGGGTCGTCCCTGCAAAGTTGAACATGTCCATCATGTCGTTTGCCGCCTTGTCGTGGGGCGTCAGGCCGGGCAATGACCAGTTGTCCTCGATGAACTTGAGTAGCGAGACGTGGCTGTAGAAGGTGTGGCTGATCGAGCCGCCGCCGCTGCTGGTGCCGGTCTTCGTCCATGGAGAGATCACGAGCAGGGGGGTCCGGAAGCCGTAGGAGATGTTGTCGATCTGCGGAGGCGGCACGTGGTCGTAGAACCCGCCCCACTCATCCCACACCACGAAGATTGCCGTCGAGTTCCAGTCAGCGCCGCTCATCACAGCGTTCACGAGGTTGACCGTCTCGTTCTCTCCTGCACATGCCGATCTGGGTGGATGTTCGTTTGCCTCGGATTGAACAAACGAGACGGCGGGCAGCGTTCCCGCTCTTGCCTGCGTCTGGAAGTTGCTGTACGGGACGACGCGCGACCACATCGCAGGGTCGCGTCGGACCGGCGTGAGTGCGTCGAGGGCGTTGTGGAGGTTGGTGCTTCGTGTGTACTCCGACCACGACACGCCGTTGGCGGCAAGCACGTTGGGCAGCGCACGGAAGTTGAAGCACGGGAATCGCTTCGTGAGCGAGCCGTCGGTTCCCAGCATGTATACGTAGGTATCCGGGGGGTCATCGCATCCCCAGTGCAGCAGGTTGGGAGTCGAGGGGCTGACCGGGATCGTGTAGACGCTGCGGAATCCGAGCGAGGCGTCGTAACGCCCGGCTTGTGCGGCGATCTGGTAGAGGTTGTTCGTGAAGCTAGCTCCCTTCCAGTCGGCGAACATGTGATCGCCGAGCGCGTATGTTCGTGCGTAGGCCCAGTAGTTCGGAATCTGGAACTCGCGCATCTGGCTCAGTGCCAGCGGTGTCCCGGTCTTTGAGTAGGCGCCGAGCTCCTTGTCGAAGCCGTCCATCTTGCCGCCGTCGTATGCGACCTTGAACCAGTTTGGTGCATGTCCGACGTCATTCGGGACAGGGTCTGGTGTCTGTGTGAGGTTGACGCGCACGCCGTTGCTCTTCAGCGCAGTGGTCGCGCCGTCCGCGCCCGGGAACCTCCCGAAGTACCCGTCGAAGCTGCGGTTCTCCTTGAAGATGATGACGACGTGTTTGATTGGCGTCACAGCGACGCCCGCCGTTAGGACAGCTGCACCGGATGTGTGAGCGTGTACCGGCTGGGGGCCAAGCACGGTGGCGGCCGCGACCGTGACAACAACTGCCGTCCTTCGGAAGAACGAGTGAACGAACATACCAGGTGCCTCCTGCGAAATCCCCATGGGCAGAGCCTGTTCGCTCGAATCTCGTTCCACCCACGCCGCCCCGCATACATGCGCCGATCTGATGACAGGAACCTACTGCATCCGTCGCAGGTATGCCGGTGACTGCCCGGCGCGCTGTGCGCCTGCTCGCCGGATGCCTGGATTTGCGGATGCGGCGGTGACGCAGCAGGCCGGGCGAGAGTTGTCCGTGGCCGCGTGCCCGCCAAACGGCTGGGTTACGGGGCGGAGGTGAACGCTGCCCCCCGCAGCGCTCACCGTCCGCTAACCCGTATCAATTCGGATCGAGCCGCGCTTCCGAGGTGCCTAGCCCCGGCAGGGCGAGCGCGATGGTGAGAATCACCACCGCTCCAATGAACACCGCGCCAGCTTCCGCGTGCCCTGGTGGGCTTGCGACCGCTGTCTTCGTGCGGGTTCCGGGTTCGGTAGCCGAGCCGTCTCACTCATGAGACCTCTTGCTTTGCGCCCCCGCCTCACGGCGGGTTTGCCATTTTCGATCCGTGTACGCATCATCGACATACGGTAGGCGTGTCTCGTCGCCCGAAGGGTGGCATGCGCTCCCCATATCGAGGTATACGAGCGCGCAGCGCGCCGTGAAACCCCCCGGACGGGTCATGAACCCCGTCCCATTGCGGACGATGGGTTCTGCGCCTTCTTCGGAATGCCGCTCCCTTGGCCTTTCGTAGACCTCAACCCCCTCACGAGGACTTGCATGTCACGCATGCGCATTGCGCTTGTGGGCGGTCTTGCGGCCGCCTTGCTGGTGGCTTCGGCGGGCTCGGCCATGGCCGCTCCCCCGTCCAGCGACACGCAGAACCAGACGGTGCAGTTCACCAACCGGGCCGCCGTGCAGCTGACGCTGGACACGCCCCTGGTCGACTTCGGCAACATCGATCCGCTGGCGCAGTACGCGGCCGGCGGCGGCAACGCCACCGTCAAGGCCAACGCCGGCTGGACGCTGTCGATGACGGCTCCCGCCAACTTCACTGAGACGGGCGGCGGGCCCAACACGATCCCGATCGGCCGCCTGTCCCTGAAGCCCCGGGCCGGCGCGTATACCGCCGTTGCCTCTGGCGCCAACGCCGTCTCGTCGGGCGCCCGCACCACCAACGCCACGGCGCTGGCGTATCCACCAACGCCACGGCGCTGGCGTATCACCTCGACCTGCAGTTCGGTGACAATCCGAACACCGCCCGCGACCAGTACCAGGCCGTGCTCGTGTACATGGCCACCACGCCGTAGCCTGACTCACACGAGCCGTGCGACACGCGGGGCGGGCTCTTTCAGCGAGCCCGCCCCGCTCGTGTTCAAGGCCCTGCCGGCAGGATTCGAACCGTCCGTTTTGAAACACATGACGTGTTCGACACGCGGACTCGTGCTGCAGCCTGCGTCCTTGCCCTGGGGAGTTTGCTCCTGGCACCGGCCTCGTCGCATGCCGCCAACCTGGTCGCGGACCCGGGCTTCGAGACGACGGGTTCGGTGGACACCGTGTTCTCGGACACCCTGCCCGATCTGAGCGCCTTGCAGGTCACGTCGGGAAACGTCGTGCTGGCCGGCGGCACCGCCACCACGGCCGGCCCCGGATCATCGACCGACGTGGCGGTGGTCCGCAACTCGCAGGACTACCACGGCGGCACCATCAGCGTGCTCGCCAGCCAGGCGGCGATGAGCCCGCAGCTGACCGGTGGGGTCGTCCTCCGCTACCGCGACACGGCGAACTTCTACCTGTGCGGCATCACCAAGAACGCGGTGGTGGTGCAGCGGCGGTTGGCGGGCACCGACACGGTGATCGGCACCGCCTCCTACAGCCCTGTAGCGAGCGTGGCGTACACGCTGACGGCGACCGCGACGGGGAGTTCGATCTCGTGCAAGGCGGTCAGGGCGGCGGCGCCGTCGCCATGGGCCTCCTCCGGATCCGGTATATGAGTGTGCCGTGAGCGATCTGCTGGAATCGGTGCCGAACTTCTCGGTCGGCCGCGACCAGGCGGTGCTGGACGCGCTGGGCGAAGCGTTCGGCGCCGCCGGGGTGCGCGTGCTGGACGTGCATGCCGATTCCGACCACAACCGGTCGGTGTTCACGGTGGTCGCCGACCCGGACACGCTGGTGGAGGGGCTGGCATCCGCGATCGCGGTGGCGGCGTCGCGGATCGACCTGACACGGCATGAGGGTGTGCACCCGCGGGTGGGGTCGGCCGACGTGGTGCCATTCGTGCGCTTCCGACCGGACGACGCGCGGCCGGAGCTGGCGGCGCGGGCGCTGGCGCGCCGGATCGCGATGCTGGGCGTGCCGGCGATCGGCTACGGCGAGCTGGGCGGCGGGCTGCGGCCCGCGGCGTTCCGCAGTGGCCGCCCGGACCGGCTGGCGGAGCGGATGGCGGCGGGCGAGGTGGTGCCACTGGCCGGGCCCGACCGCCCGCATCCGACGGCGGGCGTGGTGTTGCTGGGCGTGCGTGCGCCGCTGGTCGCGCTCAACGTCGATCTGGACAGCCAGGACGTCGGCGTCGCGCGCGAGATCGCCGCGGCGCTGCGCGAGCGCGACGGCGGGCTACCGGGCGTGCAGGCGCTGGGACTGGCGGCGCGGGGCGGCGCGCAGGTGTCCACGAATCTGATCGACATCGACGCGACGCCGCTGGTGGCCGTTGTCGACGAGATCGAGCGGCTGGCGGCCGCGCGGGGCGTGGGCGTGAAGGGCTCGGAGCTGGTCGGGCTGATGCCGGCGCGGGTGGCGGCGGCCGCAGCGGGAACGGCGCTGCGGCTGTCCGATTTCGGTGCCGACCGGTTGCTGGAGGTGGCGTCCGGGGGCGAGTTCGGCGAGGGGTGAGCGGTGCCCGGGCGGCGGGCCTAGACTGCGCAGCCGTGGACACCCTCGAGCTCACAGGCCGCTCCCTGGCGGTGGAGGACGTCGAGCGCGTCGCGCTGGGCGATGTGCGGGTCGTGCTCGGCGACTCGGCGGCCGACCAGATCGAGGCGTCGCGAGCCCTGATCGAGCGCGCCGTGCAGTCGGGGACACCGACCTACGGGGTGAATACGGGCTTCGGCAGGTTCGTCGACGTGGCCATCTCGCGGGAGGACGTTGGCCGGCTGCAGCTGAACCTGCTGCGAAGCCACGCCTGCGCGGTGGGCGAGCCGTTTCCGACTGAGGTCGTGCGGGGCGCGATGCTGCTGCGGGCGAACGCGCTCGCGACAGGCGCGTCGGGCGTGCGGCGGGAGACGGTGGAGCTGCTGCTGGCGATGGTGAATGCGGGCGTGCACCCGGTGGTGCCATCGCGGGGGTCGCTGGGGGCGAGCGGAGACCTGGCACCGCTGGCGCACCTGGCGCTGCCGCTGGTGGGTGAGGGGCGGGCCGAGTTCGGCGGCGAGCTTCTGGACGGCGGCGAGGCGCTCGGGCGTGCCGGCCTGGTGCCGGTGCAGCTGTCGGCCAAGGAGGGTCTGGCGCTGATCAACGGCACCCAGTTCATGGCGGCGATCGGGGCGCTGGTGCTGTCACGGGCGGCGCGGCTGGTGCGCATCGCAGACATCGCGGCAGCGCAGTCGGTGGAAGCGGTGCGCGCCTCTCGCACGCCGTTCGCGCCCGAGATCCAGGCGCTGCGACCGCACCCCGGGCAGCTGGCATCGGCCGCGAACCTGTACGTACTGCTGGACCGCTCCGAGATCAACGAGTCGCACCGCTGGTGCGGACGGGTGCAGGATGCCTACTCGCTGCGGTGCTCGCCGCAGGTGCACGGTGCCTGCCGCGACGCGATCGCCTACGCGCGGTCGGTGGTGGCGATCGAACTGAACGCGGCCACGGATAACCCGCTGGTGTTCGCGGACCGCGACGAGGTGCTGTCGAACGGGAACTTCCACGGTGAGCCGGTGGCGATCGCGCTGGACACGCTCAAGATCGCCCTGGCAGAGCTGGCCGGGATCAGCGAGCGGCGGATCGAGCGGATGGTGAACCCGACGATGAGCGAGGGGCTGCCGCCGTTCCTGACCGAGCAGGGCGGGCTCAACTCAGGGTTCATGATCCCGCACTACGTGGCGGCCAGCCTCGTGGCCGAGAACAAGGTGCTCTGCCATCCGGCGTCGGTCGACTCGATCCCGACCAGCGCCGGCCAGGAGGATCACGTCTCGATGGGGGCGACGGCGGCCGTGCACGCGTGGCAGGTGTGCGCAAACGTGGAGCGGGTGCTGGCGGTGGAGCTGCTGTGCGGCGCGCAGGGCCTCGACTTCCTGGCGCCGCTGCGACCGGGGCCGGGGATCGCGGCGCTGCACGCGGCGCTGCGTGCGACGTCGCCGCACCTCGGTGACGACCGCTCGCTCTCGGCTGACATCGAGACGGTGGCCGGTCAGGTGCGCGACGGCGCGCTGGTGGCGGTGGTCGAAGGCGCGCTCGCGCCTTTGCAATGATCCCGTGCCGGCCGGTCACGCCGGCCGCACGAACCCGTGCCGGGGCCGTATGCGGTGTTTGACACCGGCGGCGGCCGTTTTCGCCCAACCATGCGATTCGGTAGTCACGCCGGCCGTGACACCCGTGCCGATCCTGTGGCGGACGGCAAACGGCGCCCGAGTCGGTGTCTGACACCACCCGGCCCTCCCGGGCCGATGGAAGGGGCGCTCAGCGGCCGTGCCGATTTCGTGCAAACGGTCACGCGGCTTGCATGAACCTGCGTCGAGGGCCGAGTCGGGCTCAGACCCCTGTTCGGGCCCGGATCGGGCCGTGGCGGGCGCGCTTGCCGGTCGTATAGCCTGCGCCTGTGGCGACGAAGGAACTGACCGGCGAAGTCGAGGCGCTCGTCGGCGACCTCTCCAGCGTGCACGCGCCGCGTGGTACCGAGCGGCGCTGCAAGGGCTGGCACCAGGAGGCCGCCCTGCGCATGCTCTGCAACAACCTCGATCCCGAGGTGGCCGAGGATCCCACCCGCCTGATCGTCTACGGCGGCTCCGGCCGCGCTGCCCGCAGCCACGACGCCCTCCGCGCCATCGTGCGCACGCTGCTCGAACTCGAGAACGACGAGACCATGCTCGTCCAGAGCGGTAAGCCGGTCGCCGTCTTCAAGACCCACCCGGGCGCGCCCCGCGTGCTGATCGCCAACTCGCTGCTGGTGCCGCGCTTCGCCACCTGGGACGAGTTCCGCCGGCTCGAGGCCTTGGGCCTGACCATGTTCGGCCAGATGACCGCCGGGTCGTGGATCTACATCGGCACCCAGGGCATCCTGCAGGGCACCTTCCAGACCTTCGCCGCCGCCGGCGAACGTCACTGGGGCTCGCCCGACCTGGCCGGACGCACCATCCTCACCGCCGGCCTGGGCGGCATGGGCGGCGCCCAGCCGCTGGCCGCGTCGCTCGCCGGTGCCGCGAGCCTGAACGTCGAGGTCGACCCGCACCGCATCGCCCGCCGGCTCGAGACCCGCTACCTGGACGAGGTGGCCGCCGACATCGACGACGCCGTCGCCCGCGTCCGCAAGGCCGCCGACGAGGGCATCGGCCTGTCGATCGGCCTGCTCGGCAACGCCGGCGACGTGTTCCCCGAGCTGGCCCGCCGCGGCGTTCACTTCGACCTCGTCACCGACCAGACCTCCGCCCACGACATGCTGAACGGCTACGTCCCTGCCGGCATGCCGCTCGAGCAGGCGATCGCGCTGCGCGAGTCCGATCCCGAGCAGTACCAGCGGCGCGCCCGCGAGACCGCCGTCGAGCACGTCAAGGCGATGGTCGCCTTCCAGGAGGCCGGCAGCCACGTCTTCGACTACGGCAACAACCTCCGCACCGAGGCCCGCGATGCCGGCTACGAGCAGGCCTTCGCCTTCCCCGGCTTCGTCCCCGCCTACATCCGCCCGCTGTTCGCCGTCGGCGCCGGCCCCTTCCGCTGGGCCGCGCTCTCCGGCGACCCCGCCGACATCCACCGCATCGACCGCGCCCTGATCGACGCCTTCCCCGACGACACCCTGCTGCAGCGCTGGCTGGCGATCGCCCCCGACCGGATCGCCTTCCAGGGGCTGCCCGCCCGCATCTGCTGGCTGGGCCAGGGCGACCGCGCCAAGGCCGGCCTGATCTTCAACGACCTCGTCCGCCGCGGCGAGGTGTCCGCTCCGATCGTGATCGGCCGCGACCACCTGGACACCGGATCGGTCGCCTCGCCCTTCCGCGAGACCGAGGCCATGAAGGACGGCTCCGACGCCATCGCCGACTGGCCGATCTCTGAACGCGCTGCTCTCGACCGCATCCGGCGCCTCCTGGGTGTCCGTCCACCACGGCGGCGGCGTCGGCATCGGCAACTCGATCCACGCCGGCCTCGTGATCGTCGCCGACGGCAGCGAGGAGATGGACGAGCGCCTGTCCCGCGTGCTCACCAACGATCCCGGCATCGGGGTCGCCCGCCACGCCGACGCGGGCTACGAGGAGGCCATCGAGACCGCCCACGCCAAGGGCCTACACCTGCCCATGGAGGGCTGACCGCGTGGCCGGACGCACCGCCGTCTTGACCGGCGTCACGGGCGGCTGGGGACGGGACGTGCTCGACCACTTCCTCGCGCGGGGCTGGGACGTCTGCGCCACCACCCACAGCGGCGGCGTCGACGTCCCCTCCCAGGTGCTGGTGGTCGAGGCGGATCTGACCGACACATCCGCGGCCGAGCACGTGGTCGCCGCCGCCCTCGAGCGCTTCGGCTCGGTCGACGCCCTCGGCTGCGTGGCCGGCGGCTTTCGCGCGTCCGGGCCGCTGCATGAGTCGCCGCCGGACGTCTGGCGGGCGATGCTGTCTGCCAACCTCGACACGGCCTACACCATGACCCGCGCCGCGCTCCGCCCGATGCTGGCGGCCGGCTCCGGCTCGATCGTCTACGTCGGATCCCGCGCCGCCGTGCGGCCGTTCGCCGGCGCCGCGCCCTACATCGTTGCCAAGGGCGCCGTGCTGGCGCTGATGGGCGCCGTCGACGCGGAGGTGCGCTCCAAGGGCATCCGCGTCAACACGGTCATGGCCAGCATCGTCGACACCCCCCAGAACCGCCGCGAGAACCCCGATGCCGACCTCTCCCGCTGGACGACCGGCGAGCAGATGGCGCGCGTGATCGAATGGCTCTGCGACGAGGACTCGGCGCCGCTCTCCGGCGGCGCGATCCCCGCCTACGGGCGAGCCTGATCTGGCAACGGCCGTGACCTCGCTGCTGATCGACAACCTCGCGCAGTATGCGAGCCCCGTCGCCTCGGCACCGGCCCGCGGCTCCGCCCTGCGCGAGGTGGAGGTGGTCACCGGTGCCGCGATCGCGATCGTGGAAGGCCGCATCGTCGCCTGCGGCGCCCGCGACCAGGTGCTGCGCGACCATGGCGACCTGCCCGTGCACGACGCCGGCGGCCGCGCCGCCATCCCGGGGCTGGTCGACTGCCACACCCACGCCGCCTTCGGCGGCGATCGTGCCGGCGAGTTCGACCTGCGCTCGCAGGGCGCCGGCTACGAGCAGATCCACGCCTCCGGTGGGGGCATCGCCGCCAGCGTCCGCGACACCCGCGCCGCCGCCGCCGACGGCACGCTGGGCCCGCTGCTCGACCGCCATCTGGCCTGGATGGCCGCCGCGGGGACGACCACCGCCGAGGTCAAGTCCGGCTACGGCCTCGACCGCGAGACCGAGCTGGCGATGCTCGACGCCGCCGGCGCCGGCCATCCGATCGAGGTGGCGCCCACGTACCTCGGCGCCCATGCTCTCGGCCCCGAGTGGGACGACGCCGACGACTACCTCAGCTTCGTGATCGAGCAGGTGCTGCCGCAGGCGGCCGTCCGCGCCGAGGCCGCCGACGTGTTCCTCGAGCGCGGCGCCTTCGACCGCGATCAGGCCGAGCGCTACCTGCGCGCCGCCGCCCGCCACGGACTGGCCCTGCGGCTGCACGCCGACCAGTTCAGCCAGGCGGGCGGCGTCGGCCTCGCCATCGAGCTGGGCGCGCGCTCGGTCGACCACCTCGAGGCGACCGGCGCGGACGGCGTCGCTGCGCTGGCGGCCAGCGACGTGGCCGCCGTGCTGCTGCCCGCGTGCGTGATCATGCTCGACCTGCCGCGCCCGCCCGCCCGCGAGCTCGCCGATGCGGGGGCGATCGTGGCGCTGGCCACCGACTTCAACCCGGGCAGCGCCTTCTGCCACTCCCTGCCGCTCGTGATGTCACTGGCCTGCATGCAGCTGGCGTTGTCCCCGGCGGAGGCGCTGGTGGCGTGCACCGTGAACGGGGCCTGGGTGCTGGGACGCGGCGGCCGGATCGGCCGGATCGCAGCGGGATACGATGGCGACGTGGTGCTGCTCGACTCCGACGACTGGCGGCACGCCGCCTACCACCTGGGCGGCCCGGTCGTGGCCGGGGTGATCAAGGCCGGCCGCTGGCTGTGATCGAGCGCGCCCGCACCGCATCGTTCGCGGACGCGCTGGCCGCTGCGGCGCTGGGCCTGGTGGCGGCCGGGCTGGTCGTAACCGGCGACGGGCTGGTGTCCGCGGCCAAGCAGACGCCGGGGTCGTCGGCGATGGACTGGAACGACCGGCTGCTGCTGGGCCTCTGGAGCTTCCGGCTCGAGCACACGCTCTGGTTCACGCTCGGCCTGGTGCTGCTGTGGCTGGCGCTGGCCTGGGGCGCCACGCTGGAGGGCCGCGCGCCGGAGCTGGCACGGCTGGTCGGCGGCGTGGCCGTCGGATTCGTGCTTCTGGCCGCCGCGGTCGTGATCGGATCGACGCTCGTCGCAATCAGCGGCTCGATCGGTGGCGGGGTGCTGGAGGTGGTGTACACGCGCGACCAGCGCATCTTCACCTGGCTGCTGCAGGTCTCGACGGCCGCGGCGCTGATCGTGACCTGGCTGCTGGCCGGCACCCGGCTGGGCGAGCGGGCGCCTCTGACGACGGCCGACGAGGCCGCCGCCGCCGATCGCGCAACCGAACCGGACGGCGAGCTCGCCACCGCGCTGGTCGAGCTGTCCGATGCTCCGCCCACCCCGCCTGCTCCGGTGCCACTGCACCGGAACGATCCCCAGCCCGGCCCGGCGGCCGAGCTCGAACCAGAGCCGGAACAGCCGGCGGCGGTGCCGCGCGCCGCCCCGGTGACGCGAGCCGCCCCGGTGACGCGACAGCCAGCGGCTGCTCCGAAGCCGACGACCACATCCGCGACCGCGCAGCGCGTGTTCCAGGAGCGGCTGGCCTACTCGCCCAAGCGCGACGAGGCGCGCCGGCTGCTGGAGGAGATCGCCCGCGCGGAGCGCGAAGGCCGCGTCGACGACGCGGCCGCCCTGGCGGCGCAGCTCGACGTCATGTAGCGGCACCGGCCACCGCCTGCGAGCCTCTAGACTTCACCACCATGGCGACCAAGAAGCAGCAGCGACGCAAGTACCAGCGGGCGCAGGGTCGAGGCCGGCTCTACGAGGGGTACGAGCCCCAGCCCGGCAGCGACGAATCGCCCAAGCGCAAGCAGGAGCGCAGCGCCCCGCGCGGAGCCCGCGTCCCGGCCCGGCCCACCTGGATGCGCTCGCTGAAACGAGGCGCGCTGTTCGCCGGAGGCCTGTTCCTGGTCACCCAGGTCGTGCCGCTGGGAGGCACCAAGGAAACCCTCGCCGGCTCGGCCGTGCAGGCCGCATCCTTCTTCGTATTCCTGGTGCCGTTCGGCTACCTGATGGACGCGTTCATGTACAACCGCTGGTTGAAGCGGCAACAGGGGTGACGCTCGAGGTCGTCAGCCTCCCCCTCGGCGCCTACCAAACCAACTGCTTCGTGGTGACCGCCCAGGGCTCGACCGATGCCGTCGTCATCGACCCGGGGGACGAGGCCGGCCGCATCACCGAGGTGCTGGCCGAGCGCGGCCTCACCCTCGTCGCGATCCTGGTCACGCATGGGCACCTCGACCACATCGGAGCCGTCCGTGACCTGGCGGTCGCCACCGGCGTCGAGGTGTGGATGGCCCGTGGCGACGCCGACGACCTGCGCAGCTTCGAGCCGGCCCCGTACGACCCGGAGCACCTGGTGGGCGGCGGCGACACGGTCAGCGTCGCGGGCATCGACTTCCGCACCTTCGATGTGCCCGGCCACACGGCCGGCTCCGTCGCCTTTGCAACGGACGGCGTTGCCTTTGTCGGCGACGTGCTGTTCGCCGGCTCGATCGGTCGCACCGACCTGGCCGGCGGTGACCTCGACACGCTGATCGAGAGCATCGCGCTGCTGATGCGGGAGCTGCCGCCGGAGACCGTCGTCGCGCCCGGACACGGCCCGGCAACCACCCTCGAGCGCGAGCTCGCGTCGAACCCGTTCCTCGAGCGGCTGCGGTGAGCGAGCGCTTCCAGCCGCCGCGCGGCACCCGGGACTGGTTCGGTGAGGACGCCGCCGTTCGACGGCACGTGATCGACCTGGCCCGCTCCGTGTTCGAGCCGGCCGGCTATGGCGAGGTGGTGACGCCCGGGTTCGAGGACACCGAGCTGTTCGCCCGCTCCTCCGGCGAGACCTCCGACGTGGTCAGCAAGGAGATGTACACGTTCCGAGGACCGCAGCGGCCGCTCGCTGACGCTGCGCCCCGAGAGCACCGCGCCGGTGATGCGCGCCTACCTCGACGGCATGTCCCGCCTGCCGCAGCCGGTCAAGGTCTGGTACTGCCAGAGCCACTTCCGCTACAACGCCGTGCAGCGCGGCCGCGCCCGCGAGCACTACCAGTTCGGCGTCGAGGTGGTCGGCTCGCCCGACGCGGCGGTCGACGCCGAGGTGATCGCGCTGCAGCACCGCTGGTACCGGCTGTGCGGCGTGCCGGAGCTGCGTCTCGAGCTGAACTCGATCGGCGACGCCACCTGCCGCCCCGCCTACGTGGCGCTGCTCGAGGAGTTCATCGATGCCCACATCGACGAGCTCGACGACGAGTGCCTGGAGCGGCGAAAGACCAACCCGCTGCGCGTGCTGGACTGCAAGAACCCCGCCTGCCAGGCCGTGCTGGCGGCCGCGCCGCGCATCACCGACCACCTCTGCGATGACTGCGCCGCCCACTTCGCCGAGGTGCGCCGCCACCTCGACGCGCGCGGGGTGGACTACGAGCTGGTGCCGACGCTGGTGCGTGGCCTCGACTACTACACGCGCACCGCCTGGGAGTGGAGCGCCGCCGGCCTGGCCACGTCGATCTCGGGCGGCGGTCGCTACGACGGCCTGGCCGAGCAGATCGGCGGGCCGCCCACGCCCGGCGTCGGGTTCGGCGCCGGGCTCGAGCGGCTGCTCGAGGTGGTGCGTCCCCAGCCTCCGGCGGCCGGCGACAGCGTGCTGTTCGCGGTGATCGCCGAGCAGGCGCGCCCGCGTCTGTTCGCGCTGATGGACGAGGCCCGCGCAGCCGGGGTGACGGCGGACGCCGCCTACGGCTCCCGCCGGCTGAAGCGGATGCTGGAGCTGGCCGCGAAGCGAGGCGACACGCGGGTCGTGATCGTCGGTGACGACGAGTGGGAGCACGAGCAGGCGACGGTGCGTGATATGACCTCGGGCGAGCAGCGAAGCGTGGCGCTGGACGAGCTGGTGAAGGAGCTTGCGGGTGGGTTTTAGAACGCGACTGGGCGGCGAGCTGCGGGCCGGCGACGCCGGCACGCGGGTGACGGTGGCAGGCTGGGTGGCCCGCCGCCGCGACCATGGCGGCCTGGTGTTCGTCGACCTCCGCGACCGCGCCGGCATCGTGCAGCTGGTGCTCGACCCCGACCAGGGCCAGGCCCACGCCGCTGCGCACGACCTGCGCAACGAGTACGTCGTGCAGGCCGAAGGCGTGGTCACCCCGCGCTCTGCCGAGACCGTCAACCCGAAGCTGCCGACCGGCGAGGTCGAGATCCGCGTCGACCGGCTGGAGGTGCTGTCGGCGGCGTCGGTGCTGCCGTTCCAGCTCGACGAGGAGAACGTGGACGAGACACTGCGGCTGCACCATCGCTACCTCGACCTGCGCCGCGACGCGATGCGCCACAACCTGTGGACGCGCTTCCGGCTCACCCAGATCATCCGCCGGCACATGGAGGACAACGAGTTCTGGGAGCTGGAGACGCCGATCCTCTACAAGTCCACGCCCGAGGGCGCCAAGGAGTTCCTGGTGCCGACCTCGAGCCGGCCCGGCCAGTTCTACGCGCTGCCGCAGTCGCCGCAGACGTTCAAGCAGCTGTACGCCATCGCCGGCTACGAGCGCTACTACCAGATCGCCCGCTGCTTCAGGGACGAGGCCACGCGCGCCGATCGCACACAGGAGTTCACGCAGCTCGACATCGAGATGGCGTTCCTCGACCCCGAGGAGCTGTTCGGCCTGATGGAGACCCTGTTCGTGCGCGTCTGGAGCGAGCTGCTGGGCGCGGAGGTGGCCACGCCGTTCCGCCGCATGACCTGGGACGAGGCCACCCTCCGCTACGGCTCCGACAAGCCCGACCTGCGGTTCGGGGCCGAGATCTCGGACGTGACCGACCTGCTGGCCGGCACCGAGTTCAAGGCGTTCCGGGGCGTGGTGGACGGCGGTGGGGTCGTCCGCGGCCTGGCCGTGCCCGGCGCCATGGAGTTCTCGCGCAAGGACTTCGACGATCTGGTCGAGTTCGCCAAGGGCTGGGGCGGCAAGGGCGTCGCCTGGCTGCAGCTGCAGGCCGGTGGCGAGATCCGCTCCCCGATCGCGAAGTTCCTCTCGCCGGACGAGCTGGCCGCGATCGTCGAGCGCTGCGGCGCGGCCGAGGGCGACACCATCTTCCTGGTCGCCGACGCGGAGGAGGCGGCCGTGCGGGTGCTGGGGCCGCTGCGCCTGCACCTGGGCGAACGGCTGGGCCTGATCTCCGACGGCTGGCAGTTCGTGTGGGTGACCGGTTTCCCGATGTTCGAGTGGCTGCCCGACGAGGGCCGCTGGAAGGCCTCCCACAACCCCTTCTCGGCGCCGGCGCCCGGCTCGGAGCGGTTCTGGGAGGATCCCGCCGCGGCCCGCTCCTACCAGTACGACCTGGTGCTGAACGGCAACGAGATCGGCGGCGGCTCGATCCGCAACCACCGCCCGGAGACGCAGAGCAAGGTGTTCGAGCTGCTGGGCATCTCGGCCGAGCGGGCCGAGCAGAACTTCTCGTTCCTGCTGCGGGCACTGGCGATGGGCGCTCCGCCCCACGGCGGCATCGCGTTCGGCCTCGACCGCCTGGCGATGCTGGTGGCCGGGGTCGACTCGCTGCGCGAGGTGATCGCGTTCCCGAAGGCGCAGGGCGGGGTCGATCCACTGACCGGATCGCCGAGCCCCGCGACCCCGGCCGCGCTGGCCGAACTGGGGCTGCGGCTGGCAAATCCGCCCACCTGAGCGACTGAGCAGGTTTGGAGAAGAGGCCTCCGGAAGGCCTCTGCTACGGTGCGACCTCGACGACCTCCGGGGAGGCCACACGTGACACCCAATCACACGCCGGACAGCCCGGCGAACGAGGAGATCCGTATCGCACATAGTGGTGGACTGGCCCGGTGGGCCCGCCGCTGCGCAAGTCATCCATGGCGCGTGGTGGGGGGCTGGCTGGGCGCCGTCGTCCTGCTGATCGTCCTCAACATCGCGTTCCATGGGACGCTGGTGAACGAGTTCAAGGTGCCCGGCACCGACTTCCAGAAGGCGACCGATCTGATCAACGCCAAGTTCGGGGCGCAGAAGGGCGCGCCGCTGCGCGTGGTGATCGCGGCCCCTGAGGGCGAGACCCTGCAGACCCCGGAACGGCAGGCCGCCGTCTCCAAGATGCTCGAGCAGGCCACCGCCGGGGTGCGCAAGCTGGATGAGACCCAGAAGGACGTGAGTGCGATCGCCGACCCGCTGGCGCCGAACTCGACGCAGCTCTCCAACAGCGGCCGTGTCGCCTACTTCGATGCGCAGTTCGATCGCACCGGCTTCGAGTTGCCGCGCGGCGACATCGTCAACCTCGAGGACCAGCTGAAGGCCACCGGTCAGGCCGCTGGTCTGGAGGTCGCGTTCACGGGCGATGCCGAGAGTCCGCCACCCGAGGACTTCCTCAGCATCGTGCTGGGGTTGACGGCCGGCTTCATCATCCTGCTGGTGCTGTTCCGGGCGCTGGTGCCCACGGCTATCCCGCTGCTGTTTGCGATCGCGGCGGTGATGACGGCCTTCCTGCTGCTCTACCTGCTGGCCCGGTTCACCAACTTCAACACGATCGTGACGCTGCTGGTGCCGATGATCGGCCTCGGCGTCGGCATCGACTACACGTTGTTCATCGTCACCCGGTTCAGGCAGATGCTGCACGACGGCCTCAGCCCGAAGGATGCAGCGGCAGCTGCCGGCGCCACCGCCGGGCGAGCCGTGATCTTCGCCGGTGTGACCGTGGCCATCTCGGTCACCGGGTTGGCGCTGATCGGCATCGACTTCATCACCAAGCTCGGCATCGGCAGCGCCCTGGGTGTGCTCACGGCGGTGCTGCTGGCGAACTCGCTGCTGCCTGCCGTGCTGGCTTTGCTCGGCCATAAGATCGATCGCGGGCGGCTGGGTATGAAGCCCTCTGACGAGTCCCGCGAGGGTCGCCTGCGCACCCCGGTCGCCCGCTGGGGCCGGTTCGTGACCCGTAACGCCAAGTTCGTGCTGCCGGCGGTGCTGGTGGTGCTCTTCGCGCTGGCGTCGCCGGTGCTGAAGGTGCGGCTGGGCCTGGCCGATGCCGGCACGGCCCCGAAGGGCGAGACCATCCGGACGGCCTATGACCTGCTGTCGGGTCCCGGCGGCTTCGGACCCGGATTCACCTCGCCGATCCCGGTGGTGGTCGACCTGCAGTCCGATCACCAGGCGGCTGCGCAGATCCAGCAAGCCATGAAGCAGGTGCCCGGGATCGCGCAGGTGGAGAAGCCGATCTATAACGCGAAGACGCCCGACCAGGCCACCGTGGCGATCGTGAATGCCTACTCCAAGTACTCGCCGCAGGACGTGAAGACCGACGACATCGTCTCGACCCTGCGCGACACCACGATCCCGCAGACCCTCCAGGGGTCGGCCGCACATGCCTACGTGTCAGGCCAGAACGCGGCCTTCACCGACATCGGCAACAAGATCCTCAGCAACGCGCCGTGGTTCCTGCTGTACGTGATCGGCGTCACGTTCCTGGTGCTGGCGATGGCCTTCCGCTCGATCGTGGTCGCGCTCAAGGCCGCGCTGACGACCCTGCTCTCGGCGCTGGTGGGCTTCGGCATGCTGACGTTGATCGTGCAACTGGGACACGGAATGGGCTTCGTCGGCCTCGACCGCACCGGCCCGATCGAGAGCTTCGTACCTCCCATCGCCTTCGCCATCCTGTTCGGCCTCTCGACCGACTACGAGGTGTTCCTGATGAGCCGGGTGCGCGAGGAGCACATCCACGATCGCACGACGCCCGATGCCGTGCGTGAGGGCGTGGCGGGCGTCGGGCGCGTGATCGTGGCGGCATCGCTGATCATGTCGACCGTGTTCTTCGCATTCCTGCTGAATCCCGACAGGGTGTCGAAGGAGTTCGCGTTGCTGCTCGGCATCGCGATTCTGACCGACGCGCTGCTGATCCGGCTGACGATGGTGCCCGCATTGCTGACATTGCTCGGCGAGCGGACGTGGTACATGCCGGCCTGGCTGGACAGGATCCTGCCCAACATCACGATCGAGCCACCCGCCGAACGAGAGGCGGCGGCGACGCCGCCGCCACCCGTCGAGGTGGGAGCGGGCTAACGGTTGCTGGTCAGTCGTCCGAGCTGGACACGACCACCATCAGCCCCCGTCCCGGGATGCGGGCGCGCACCTCGTAGCCGCGCACGCGGCAGCGGCAGTGGTCCGCGACGCGCCGGGCGGCGCGGCGGGTGACCGCGTGCAGCCGGGCCGGGTCGCTGACGCCGAGACCGGCCAGGTTCATGGTCACGTAGCCGTTCCAGTCGCTGGCGCTGGCCAGCGGCTCGTTCATCGACGCCATCTGACCGGAGAAGCGCATCGCCAGCGTCGGCCGCCACGGCACCAGCTCGGCCAGGTGCTGTGGAGGAGGGCGGCTGCCGGGCGCCAGCTGCAGCACCGACAGCAGTGCCACCGCGGCCACACATCCGATCAGCCATCGCGTCCCGATTTGCGGATTCTGCCAGCTTCGCTACCGTGTGAGTGCCGGCGTCATTTCGTCACGCGCACTTCAGTTCCATAACCGTCGTGCGACTCTTCAAGCGCAGGGGCAGAGGTCGGAGCGGTCGAAGCATCCAGAAAGTGGCCGCCCGCGAAGCCTCAGGCGTCGGCACGCGCCGATAAGGTGCCCGCCATGATCTATCTCGACCACGCGGCCACCTCTCCGCTCTGCGACGAGGCGCGCGCCGCGATGGAGCCGTATCTGACCGAGCGGTTCGGCAACGCCTCCGAGCCGCACGCGGCCGGTCGCGCCGCCCGTGAGGGGCTGCAGGCTGCCCGCGCCACCCTCGCCGCGCTGCTGGGCTGCGCGCCCGCGCAGGTGGTGTTCACCTCCGGCGGGAGCGAGGCCGACAACCAGGCCGTGTTCGGCCTCACCGGCCGCCCGCTGGGGCGGATCGTCGTGAGCGCGATCGAGCATCCTGCCGTCAGGGAGCCCGCCCGGGAGCTGGAGCGACAGGGCTTCGAGGTGGTCTGGGTGGGCGTCGATTCGTCGGGTGTGATCGATCTGGACGCGTTCGACCGGGCGGTGCGGCCGGGTGACCGGATGGCGGCGGTGATGTGGGCGAACAACGTCACGGGCGTCGTGCAGCCGGTCGCCGAGCTCGCGGCGGTCTGCGCCGAGCGGGGCGTGCCGCTGCACACCGACGCGGTGCAGGCGGCGGCGTCGCTGCCGGTGGACTTCGCGGCTTCCGGCGCCGAGACGATGGCGCTGGCGGCGCACAAGATGCACGGGCCAAAGGGCGTGGGCGCGCTGATCGCACGCGACCCCTCGCGCCTGCGGCCGCTGATCTGGGGCGGCGGCCAGGAGGGGGGCTCGCGAAGCGGCACCGAGAACGTGGCCGGCGTGGTCGGGTTCGCGGCCGCGCTGGCGGCGGTGCGCAGCCGCAGCGACCGCCGCCGCACGCTCCGCGACCGCCTCGAACAGCGGGTCGGCGGAGGCCTGACCCCGGTGTCGGCGGAGGCCGACCGCCTGCCCGGCCACTCGCTGCTGCTGGCCGACGGCATCCGCTCGGACCTGCTGGTGCTGTCGCTCGACCAGGCGGGTTTCGCCGTCGCCGCCGGCAGCGCCTGCGCAAGCGGGGAGAGCGAGCCCAGCCACGTGCTGCTGGCGCAGGGCATGACGCCGGATCAGGCGCGCAGCGTGATCCGCGTCTCGGTCGGCATCGACACCACCGAGGCGGAGGTGGACGGGTTCGCGGCCGCCGTCGGCGAGTGCGTCGAGCGGCTCCGCGCCGGCGCGCTGCTTAGGTGGTTGATTCCACGAGCCGCGTGGCTCTGGAGCTGGTCGGTGCCGCCCCAGACGCCACGATCGACCTTGACAGGCTTCATCCAGCCTGCCCTGCGCCGTCCGTGATCTGCGTGGATCCCAGATCACTACCGACCGCTGCAAGTCAAGGCTTGCAGCTTCCCGTCGTCTGGATCACCTCGTCCTGCGCCGATAGCCACGGATCCCGTGGAATCAACCATCCGGAACCATCTAGGCTGCCGCCATGTATCACCCGTCCGTGATCGCCGCATCGCTCGACCTGACCAGGGCTGGATCGGCCGGGCCCGGCGCCGCCTGGGGCGAGGCGGGCGACACGAGCTGCGGCGATGCCGTCCGGATCGAGCTGGACGTGACGGACGGGCTGGTGGTGCGGGCCCGGCACCGCAGCTTCGCCTGCCCCCACGCGACCGCTGCGGCCTCGCTTGCTTGCCGGTTATCCGAGGGGCGCGACCTGCTGGATGCCGCCACGATCGGCGCCGGCGAGCTGGAGAGCGAGCTGCGGCCGGATCCGCACAACCGCGAGTGCGTGGCCCTGGCCGCCGACGCTCTGCACGCGGCGATCGCGCGGGCGCTCGACCGCGAGCGGATGCCGGTGCGCGCCGATCGCGTCGCCGTCGCCATGTCCGGCGGGGTGGACAGCGCCGTCGCCCTGCTGAAGACGCTCGAGGCCGGCCTGCGGCCCGTGGGCGTGACGCTGCGGCTCTGGATCGACCCCGATGCTCCCGACTCGGACAGGGCCTGCTGCTCGCCGCAGTCGGTACGAGCCGCCCGCAGCGCCTGCCACGCGGCCGGCGTGCCTCACGTCACGCTCGATCTGCGCGACCGCTTCCGGTCACAGGTGGTGGACGACTTCGTACGCGGCCACGCCGCGGGCAGGACGCCCAACCCATGCATGCGCTGCAACGGCAGCTTCCGGTTCGACGCGCTGGCCGCGTTCGCCGACCGGGTGGGCGCACCCCGGCTGGCAACCGGCCATTACGCCCGGATCGTTGAGCGGGGCGGCCACACGGTGCTGGCGCGCGGCGCCGACCCGGACAAGGATCAGTCCTACATGCTGGCCCACGTGCCCGAGCAGATCCTGTCGCGTACCTGGTTTCCGCTGGGCGACCAGCGAAAGATCGAGACGCGCGAGCAGGCACATGCCGCCGGGCTGGCCGCGGCCGGCCGGCGTGAGAGCCAGGAGGTCTGCTTCGTGGGCGGGGGCGACCATCGGCGCTTCCTCGAGCGCTACGGCGGCGCCGGGCGCGGGGAGAGGTGGTCACGGCCGACGGCCGCGTGATCGGTCGCCACGACGGGGTGCACAGGTTCACGCCCGGCCAGCGCAAGGGGCTTGGCGTCGGCGGCGGCGAGGCGCTGTTCGTGCTGGAGGTCGACCCGGCCCGCGGTCGCGTGGTGGCGGGGCCACGGCGGGCGCTGGCACGGAGCACCGTGCTCGGTGCGGCCCGGGAACATGGTGCTGCCCATGGGCAGGGTGCAGGCGAAGCTGCGGTACCGGTCACCGGCGTTGCCGGCCACGGTGCGCGAGGTGGAGGGCGGGCTGGAGCTCGAGCTGGACGAGCCGGCGTACGGCGTCGCGCCCGGTCAGGCCGCCGTCCTCTACGACGGAGACGTGATCGTGGGCGGCGGAGTGATAGCCGGGTAATATGGGCGGCGATGGACGCTTCTGATGCCTGGCGAATCGCGCTCGCGATCTTTCTGATCCTGACCGGGGTCGGGATCACGTACGCGCTGGTGCGCCTGGGCGGCCTGATCAGCACCGCCGACACCAGCCTCAAGCAGACGATGGGCGAGGTCGTGCCGATGCTGGGCAAGGCATCGACCACCATCGACCACGTCAACGACGAGCTGGAGAAGGTCGGGCATATCACCGACAGTGCGGTGGATGCGGCCGACTCGCTCGACTCGAGCGTCCGCACCGTCAACTCTGTGCTGGGCACGCCGGCGAGGGCCGTGTCGGGCGTCTCGGCCGGGATCTCCCAGGCCTTCCAGAGCTTCCGCGGCAAGCGCGGTCAGCGCGGCGGCGTCGTGTGAGCAAGCTGGCGGGCATGCTGGGGCTGGCCGCGGCCGCGGCGGCCGTGCTCGCATACGACCGCGCCAAGCGCATCGCCGAGGACGAGAACCGGCCGCTCGGCGAGGTGCTGGCGGAGATGCCGGGCAAGCTGTTCGCCGATCTGCGCACGATCCCCGACGACCTGCGCGAAGCTGCCGAGGAGGGCAGGAGCGCGGCCGAGCGGCGGTCCCGGAGATCGACGACGATATCAGCGACGCAGCGCGGACGCATAGTAAAGGGACTGGTTTCAGCGCTGCTCGAGAGGGTCTGGCTTCAGCCTGACCGTTCGCGAACCACGACCGCGCTTCGAGTACCCGCGAACCGCTAGTCGTACAGGCGCGCGATCAGCTCTTGCCGGTCGAGCAGCCGCTTCGGCTGGCCGCCGATGCGGATCTCGAACCCGGCGCCGCGCGGGTAGAGCACCTTGTCGCCGGGAGCGATGCCCGACGCGTCGTCTCCGGCCGCCACCACGATTCCGGCGATGCAGGCAGACTCGGCCGACGCGGGGATGATCAGGCCGGCGTTGGTCTCGGTCTCGTCGTCCACCGGCTCCACCAGCACATAGCCGTCCAGCGGCTCGATGCGGCCGGTGAAGGGCTCGGAGCGCTCGAACCGGCTGAGGGTGTCGTCCTCGTGCATGCTCTCAGGGTAGCGCTTGCGTGACCGTTTCGGCGTCCCGCAGATCGGCCAGCAGGTCGGCCAGCCGGAACGGCTTGCGGTGGAACGCCGCGCCCAGCTCGGCCACCCTCCGGC
This sequence comes from uncultured Actinomycetes bacterium, assembly GCA_963766445.1. Classification (GTDB taxonomy): domain Bacteria; phylum Actinomycetota; class Thermoleophilia; order Gaiellales; family JAICJC01; genus JAICYJ01. The sequence continues at coordinate 29,016 of CAVXZW010000027.1, forward strand.
GCGTCTCCTGGTCGTCCACCACCGAGATCACGATCACCCGGCAGGCCAGCCGCTCCTTGCGCACACACGCCGCCACGGCGAGCCCATCCATCACGGGCATCCGCACGTCGATGATCGCCACCAGGTGGTGGCCGCGGCGGATGGCTTCGACCGCCAGCCCGCCGTTGCCAACCTCGTCAACGTCGTAGCCGTTGGATCGCAGCGCCTCGGCGATCATGGCGCGCAGCGCGACATGATCGTCTGCGATCAGCACACGGAGCGGTCGATCGGAGCCGGACGCGGGGAGCGAGGTGTCCACGTGACGGGATTGTCCGGCAGCGCGCAAGCCGTCGCCATCACCGCTTTGTGGTACAGGTCGCCGCCCGCCCCGCCGGTAGAATGCCCCGATGCACACGCACGAGATCAGACGGCGGTACCTGGACTACTTCACGGCCCGCGGCCACGTCCAGCTGCCCAGCGGCTCGCTCGTCCCGCCGGGTTGGGATACGTCGGTGCTGATCACGACCGCCGGCATGCAGCCGCTGAAGCGTTACTTCCTGGGCATCGAGCAGCCGCCCGCGCCGCGCGCGACATCCGTCCAGAAGTGCTTCCGCACGGGCGACATCGACGAGGTCGGGAACACCGCCCGGCACCTCACCTTCTTCGAGATGATGGGCAACTTCTCGTTCGGCGAGTACTTCAAGCAGTACGCGATCGAGTGCGCCTGGGACCTGTCCATCCGCGAGGACGGCTTCGCGCTCGACCCCAGCCGGATCTGGGCCAGCGTCTACGAGGGCGACGAGCGGGTCGACCCCGACGAGGAGGCGATCGCTCTGTGGATGGCCCACACCGGCGTGCCCGGCGAGCGGATCGTGCGCCTGGGCGGCGATAACTTCTGGCAGGCGGGGCCGACCGGGCCGTGCGGCCCCTGTTCCGAGCTGTACTTCGACCGCGGGCCGGAGCACGGCTGCGGGCGCCCCGAGTGCGCGCCCGGCTGTGAGTGCGACCGCTTCCTCGAGTACTGGAACCTGGTGTTCCTGCAATACAACATGCTCGAGGGCGGCGCCCTGGAGCCGCTGCCCGCGCCCAGCGTCGACACCGGCTGCGGCCTGGAGCGCGTGGCCGCGCTGATCGCGGGCGTGCACTCCGTCTACGAGACGGACGCCTTCGGCGACGTGATCCGCGAGATCGAGAAGTGGTCGGGCACGCGCTACGGCGCGAACGAGGCCCAGACCAAGTCGCTGCGCGTGCTGGCCGACCACGCCCGCGCGATGTCGTTCCTGGCCAGCGACGGCATCGAGCCCTCCAACGAGGGCCGCGGCTACGTGCTGCGCCGGATCATCCGCCGCGCGCTCCTGCATGCCCAGCGGATCGGCATCGAGGGCCCGGTCACGGAGCGCCTGCACGGGGTTGTGGTGGGGCTGCTCGGCGACGTCTATCCCGAGCTGGGTGAGTACCGCAGCTCGGTTGCGGCGCTGCTCGCGGCCGAGGAGCGGCGGTTCGCACAGACCCTCCAGAACGGTCAGCAGCTGCTGCTCGAGGTGCTGGAGCGCTCAGGCGCCCAGATCGAGGCGGCCGACGCGTTCAAGCTGCACGACACCTACGGCTTCCCGTTCGAGCTGACCGCCGAGATCGCGGCCGAGCACGGGGTGACGGTCGACGAGCCCGGCTTCGCGCTGCTGATGGAGGAGCAGCGCGAGCGGGCGCGCGCCAGCACCGCCGCGGTCGGCTACGGCGCGTCTGAGCTGGACGCCGGGTTCACGACCGAGTTCGTCGGCAACGAGCAGCTGGACGTTCGCACCCAGGTGGGCGCGCTGGTCGACGAGGGCGACGGCCTGCTGCGGCTGAAGCTGCGAGAGTCGCCGTTCTATGCGGCCGGCGGCGGCCAGGTGTCCGACCAGGGCGTTATCGAGTCAGACAACGGGCGGGTGGTGGTCGAGCAGGTGATCAGGCAGGATTCGGACCAGCAGATCGTGGCCCGCCTCGAGCACGGCACGATCGCTCCCGGCGAGCGCGTGCGTGCGCACGTGCTGGGCGAGGCGCGGCGCCCGACGATGGCCAACCACACGGCGACGCACCTGCTGCACGCGGCGTTGCGCGAGGTGCTGGGCGACCACGTCACCCAGGCCGGCTCCTACGTGGGGCCCGACAAGCTGCGCTTCGACTTCCGCCACGACGCCCCGCTGACACCGGCCCAGGTGCGCCAGGTGGAGGCGATCGTGAACCGCCACGTCTTCGAGAACCGGCCCGTGCACACCTTCGTGACCGAGAAGGGGCACGCCCAGCAGCTGGGCGCCATGATGCTGTTCGGCGAGAAGTACGGCGACCAGGTGCGCGTGGTCGAGGTGCCGGACGTGTCTCGTGAGCTGTGCGGGGGCACCCACGTCCGCTCGACGGCCGAGATCGGCCCCTTCGTGATCCTGCGTGAGGCCAGCTCGTCGCAGGGCGTGCGGCGGATCGAGGCGATCACGTCGCAGGCCGCGTTCGAGTACCTGCGCGGTCGTGCCGACCAGCTGGACGAGGCCGAGCACGAGGCCGCCGGGCTGCGCGCGGAGCTCAGGAAGTCCGCTCGTGACGGCAGCGCACCGGCCGCAGGCGGCGGGAACGGCCGCGAGGCCGGCCTGATCGAGTCGGCGTCCGAGCAGGATGGCGTCCGGTTCGTCGCGGCGGTGGTTGATGACATCGACGCCGACACGCTGCTGGCCATCTCGGACCGCGTGAAGGCGCGTCTCGCCCCGGCGGCGGTGGTGCTGGGCAGCTCGACCGAGGGCAAGGTGCATCTGGTCGTGGCGCTCGACCAGCCGGTCGTCGACCGCGGTCTCTCGGCGGTCGACCTGATCCGCGAGATCGCGCCGATCGTGGGCGGCGGCGGCGGTGGCCGCCCCACCATGGCACGGGCCGGCGGCAAGGATCCGGCCCAGCTGGCGACCGCGATCGCGGCCGCCGAGACCGCGATCCGAGAGCGGCTCAGCTCACCCGGATGAAGGTGCTCGCGCTCGACTACGGCCGAGCTCGCACCGGCGTGGCGGTGAGCGACTCCACCGGCACGCTGGCGCGGCCGCTGACGGTGGTGCAGAAGGCCGGCACCGAGGCCGGCATGCGGGCGCTGCTGGACAGGATCGCCGAGCAAGGGCCGGAACTGGTGGTGGTGGGCCTGCCGCTGACCCTGCGCGGGGAGCAGGGCGAGCAGGCGCGCGAGACGCTGGCGTTCGTGCAGCGCTTGCGAGGCCGCTGCCCGGTTCCGGTCGAGACGTATGACGAGCGCTTCACCACGACGCTGGCCGGGCGCACCACCGGCTCGAGGCACGGAGACGATGCGCTGGCCGCCGCCCACCTGCTCGAGGGGTACCTGACACGGCTCGTCGGCTGATCGCACTGGCCGCCCTGGTGGTGGTCATCCTGCTCGCCTACGAGGGCGTGCGCCGCGTCCTGCCCGACTCCTCGAAGCCGGCGGCGGATCCGCATGGTCCCATGATCACGGTCGTGATCCCGAGCGGCACCGATGCCGGAGGCATCGGCAGCATCTTGCAGCAGGACGGCGTCGTCAGCGACGGCAGCCGCTTCCGGAACTACGCGAAGGAGCAGGGTCAGGGATCGTCGTTCAAGGCCGGCCGCTACCAGTTCCGGGCGGGCACCGACTACGACGTGATCATTCACGCCCTGGACAACGGCGCTGTTCAGGTGCGGCTGACCAAGCTGGTGGTGCCGGAGGGGTTCCGAAACAGCGAGATCGCGGCGCGGGTGCCGACGGTCGGCATCTCGACGTCTGCCTACAACCACGCGCTCGCCCGCGCGAGGCCGCCCGCCGGGTTCGGCAACCCCCGTAGCATGGAGGGGTTCCTGTTCCCGGCCACGTACCCGGTGCGGCCGCACGAGCGCGCGGCCACGCTGATCGCCCAGCAGGAGGGCGCCTTCCAGCAGGACTTCTCGCAGGTGAACATGAGCTACGCGCAGTCGAAGAACCTGACCAACTACGACGTGCTCACGATCGCCTCGATGATCGAGCGTGAGGCGCGGGTGGACAAGGATCGGGCGCTGATCGCGGCCGTCATCTACAACCGGCTGCACCTGGGGATGACGCTTGGCATCGACGCCACGCTGCTCTACGAGTACGGCTCGTGGACACACCAGCTGACGGACAGCGAGTTGGCGGCCAACACGCCGTACAACACGCGCGTGCGGCACGGATTGCCGCCGACGCCGATCTGCAACCCGGGGCTGAAGTCGCTGGAGGCGGCCGCGCACCCCGCGCACGTCGACTACCTGTACTACGTCGCGAAGCCCGACGGCAGCCACTACTTCACCAACAACTACCAGGACTTCCTGAACCATGGCGGGTGAGCGAGGGATCGGGGGCGGCACGCGGCTGGCGGGCGTGATCGGGTGGCCGGTGGAGCACTCCCGCTCGCCGCAGATGCACAACGCGGCCTACGCCGCGCTGGGCATGGACTGGGCCTACGTGGCGATGCCGGTTGCACCGGCCCGGCTGGAGGAGGCGCTGCGCGGGGCGGCGGCTCTGGGGTTCGCTGGGCTGAACGTCACCATCCCCCACAAGCAGGCGACCGCGGCGATCTGCGACGAGCTGTCGCCCGAGGCGCGGCGGGCGGACTCGGCCAACACGGTGCTGACGCTGGACGGCGGTCGGCTGCGCGGCGAGACCACCGACGGCCAGGGCATGCTGGACGCGATCGGGGACCTGCCCGGGCCGGGCGCGCTGGTGCTGGGCGCGGGCGGCGCGGCGCGGGCGGCGGTGGCGGCGCTGGCCGATGCCGGCGTGGCGGTGACGGTATCTGCCCGGCGGCGTGAGGCGGCCGAGCGGCTGGCACGGGAGCTGGGGGCGAGGCGACCGACTGGCCGGCCGGAGACGCGCCGCGAGCTGATCGTGAACGCGACACCGCTCGGGCAGGCCGGGGAGGCGGACCGGCTGCCGCTCGAGGCGGAGCTGCTGGACGGCCGCGTGGTGTGCGATCTGGCCTATCGCGGAGACGGCGCCGAGACGGGCCTGATCGCGGCCGCGCGCGAGCGCGGCGCGCGTGCCGTGGACGGCCTCGAGGTGCTGGTGGGGCAGGGGGCGCTGGCTTTCCGGCTGTTCACGGGCGCGGAGCCGCCGATCGAGATCATGCGCGCCGCAGTGCGAAACGCCACAATCGCATAAACTCGGCGTGTGATCGCGCTCGTGACCGGTGCTTCAGGGGGGATCGGACTGGAGCTGGCGCGGCTGTTCGCCGGCGATGGCCATGACCTCGTGCTGGTGGCCCGAGGCGGCGAGCGGCTGGCCGTGGCCGCCCGTGAGCTGGAGGAACGCTACCGGGTCGAGGTGCGGCCGATCCCGCGCGACCTGTCCAACCCGATCGCGCCGCTGTCGCTGTTCGACGAGTGCGGCGAGGTGGACTTCCTCGTCAACAACGCCGGGTTCGGGCACCGCGGATCGTTTGCCGACGAGGATCCCGCCATCCTCAGCGAGATGCTGCAGGTGAACGTGGCGGCGCTGACGCAGCTGACGCGGATGTTCCTGCCGGCGATGGTCGACCGCGGCTCGGGCCGGATCCTGAACGTCGCGTCCACGGCCGCGTTCCAGCCGGGCCCGCTGATGGCCGTCTACTACGCCAGCAAGGCCTACGTCCTGTCGTTCTCCGAGGCGATCCGGGCGGAGTTGGATGAGACCGGCGTGTCGGTGACGACGCTGTGCCCGGGGCCGACCCGCACGGCGTTCGTCGACCGGGCCGAGGTGTCACGCAACCGGTTCACAAGCTCGCGCGTGATGGAGCCGTTCGAGGTTGCCCGCGAAGGCTACGCCGGCATGATGGCGGGCCGGGCGGTGGTGATCCCCGGCAAGGTCAACCGCCTGGGCGCGGCCGGGGCGCGGCTGGCGCCGCGATCGCTGGCGGCCGGCATCGCCCGTCGCATCCACGAGGCCGACGAGCCGAGCTGAGGCGCCGGGCTAGAACCCGATCAGGTGCTTCGAGAGGGGTGGGCCCCAGAGCAGCGCGACCTCGGTGCCGAACGCCAGGAACGGCCCGAACGGGAACGTGGCCTTGCGGGCCTTGGCGCCGAGCCGCAGCAGCAGGTAGGCCGACAGGCGCGGTTGACGCGATGAAGCCGAACAGCAGCGCCACGTACGCGTAGCGTCCCGTGCCGAGGCCGATCATCAGCGCCATCTTGACGTCGCCCAGGCCCATGCCACGCGGCGAGATCAGCCAGGCCGTGCCCAGGAACAGGAAGCAGAGGATGCCGCTGATGGCGAACTCCGCGATGCGGTCGGGCTGCGCGATGCATGCCACCACGAACACCAGGACGGCGCCCGGGTAGTTGATCAGGTTGGGGATGATGCGGTGGTTGATGTCGATCACCGACGCGGGCACGATCAGCGCGGTCAGGAGCAGCGCCGGCGCCAGCTGCGGCTCGATCCCGATCTGCCACGTCAGCGCCGCGAACAGGCCGGCCATGAGCCCTGCCATGAGCCAGCGGCGGCGCACCGAGGGCGGCGTGCCCTCGCCCAGCGGAAAGCGCTGGATCAGCCACTCGATCGGCCACCCAAGCGCGAAACCCACCATGGGAACTGCGAACTCCATGCGGTAGCTATCGGCCACGCCGGGCGCGGACTGTAGGCTGGCGCAGTGCCTGACGTGATCGTGATCGGCGGCGGGATCATCGGCGCCACAACCGCGTGGCAGCTGGCCGAGCGCGGGGCCGAGGTGCTGCTGCTCGAGCGTGGCCACCTGGCGTCGGGCGCCACCCGCCGCAGCCAGGGCCTGCTGCTCGAGCCCGAGGTCGATCCGATGCAGCCGCTGTTCGCGGAGTCCAACCGGCTCTACGATCACCTCGCCGAAAGCGCCGGCCTCGACCTGGCGCTCGACCGGGAGCCGATCGGAACGCTGTTCCTGGCCACGAGCGAGGCCCAGCTGGAGCGCCTGGCCGAGAACGTGCCCGCCGACGGCCGGCTGCTCGACCGAGACGCGGTGCTCGAGGCCGAGCCGGGCCTGGCTCCCACCGTTTCGGGCGGGCTGCTGCTGCCCGGCGGCCGCCGCACCGATCCGGCCGCGCTGACGGCGGCGGCGGCGGAGATGGCGCGGCGGTCGGGCGCCGAGATCCGCTGCCACGTCGACGTCAAGCGCGTCTCGCCCGGCGCGGCCGTCACGGACGGCGGGTTCGAGCGGGCGGGAACGGTGGTGCTCGCCGCGGGCGCGTGGTCGCGGCGGCTTGCGCACACGGCCGGCCACGAGCTGCTGATCCGGCCGGTGCGGGGCTGGCTCGCGGTGACCGCACCCGTGCCGCCGCTGCTCCGCCACATCGTTTACGAGGCCGGCTACGCCCTGGCCCGTGGGCCACAGCCCGGCGACCCGGTGCTGATGAGCGACCTCGCCGACGGCGATGTGGCCGTCTTCGGCACGCGCTCGGCCACCGCCATGACGGCACACCAGAACGCCGACGGCTCGATCATGGTCGGCGCCACACGCGCCCCGGCGCTCCGCGAGGGCGACGAGAGCGCCGGTGCGCTGCGCGACACCGCCGCCCGCGTCTGCCAGCTGCTGCCCGCGATGGCGTCGATCGAGGTGGAGACCACCTGGAGCGGGCTGCGCCCGTTCACGCCCGACGAGCTGCCCTACATCGGCCATCTCGAGGACGGGCTGGCCGTGTGTGCCGGGCACTCGAGCGACGGCATCCTGGCCGGTGCCGGCTCCGGGCGGCTGGCGGCAGAGATGGTGCTGGGCACGGAGCCGTTCACCGACCCCGCGCCGTTCTCGCCCAGCCGGTCGCATGCCGACGGCGATTAGGAGGGCGTCCGCCGGCGACGCGGCCGCGGCCGCCGAGATCACGAGCGCGGCCTACCGCCCCTACGTCGAGCGGATCGGCCGCGAGCCGGCACCGATGGGCGCCGACTTCGACGCCCTGATCGCGGCCGGTGACGTCTGGGTGGCGACCGATCAGGACCGCGTCGTGGGCGTGCTCGTGCTGCGGTTGCAGGACACGGTGCTGCTGCTCGAGAGCGTCGCCGTCGACCCGGCCCACCAGGGGCGCGGGATCGGCCGATCGCTGATCGATCATGCCGAACACGTCGCCCGCGACGCCGGGCTGGGCGCCGTCGACCTCTACACGAATGCGCACATGACCGAGAACCTGCGGCTGTATCCGTCGCTCGGATACGACCTCATAGATCGCCGGTGCGAGGACGGGTTCGACCGCGTGTTCTTCCACAAGTCACTGGCGCCGGGCGGGTAGGCTCTCGGCCCATGGAGCTCTCGTACGTCACAGCCGGCGAATCCCACGGCCCAGGGCTGACAGTCGTGATCAGCGGCGTGCCGGCCGGCCTCGAGCTCGACCACGAGCTGATCCGCCGCGATCTTGCGCGGCGCCAGGCGGGCTATGGCCGCAGCCCGCGCCAGAAGCTCGAGACCGACGACGTCGTGCCCAACGGCGGCCTGCGCCACGGGCGCACGCTGGGCAGCCCGATCGCCTTCTTCATCGAGAACCGCGACCACAAGAACTGGACCGATCCGATGAGCCCGTGGCCGGTGCCGGAGCGAGTCGCTCGAGGCCTACGGCTGGCGCGGGAAGCCGATCCGGCTGCCCCGCCCCGGCCACGCCGACCTGTCGGGCGTTCTCAAGTACGAGCACGCGGACGTGCGCAACGTGCTGGAGCGCGCCAGCGCCCGCGAGACGGCCGCACGCGTCGCGGCGGGCGCGGTGGCCAGGGCCGTCTGCCGCTCGATCGGGATCGAGGTGCGCTCCCACGTGCTGCAGATCGGATCGGTGCGGGCGACCCCGCCGGCCTGGCTGACCGCCGCCGACTTCGACCGCGCCGAGGCCAGCGAGGTGCGGTGCCTCGACCCCAGCGCCGAGCAGGCGATGATCGCCGAGATCGAGGCTGCGAAGAACGACCGCGACACGCTGGGAGGCGTCACCGAGGTGCGGGCGTTCGGCGTGCCGCCCGGGCTCGGCTCGCACGTCTCGGCCGGCCAGCGCCTGGACGGCCGCCTGGCCGGCGCGATGCTCTCGATCCAGTCGGCCAAGGGCGTCGAGATCGGCGACGCGATCGCCTCCAGCGGCCGCCGCGGGTCGAGCGTCCACGATGAGATCCACCACGATGACGGTCGTGGGTTCTATCGCGAGACCGACCGGGCGGGCGGGCTCGAGGGTGGAATCACGAACGGTGCAAACCTGATCGTGCGCGTGATCTGGAAGCCGCTGCCGACCCTGATGCGACCGCTCGCCAGCGTCGAGCTGGGCAGCCACGAGCAGCAGGCTGCGCACGTCGAGCGCAGCGATGTCACGGTGCTGCCGGCGGCCGCGGTCGTGGCCGAGGCGGGGGTGGCATTCGAGCTCGCCCGGGCCGCGCTGGAGAAGTTCGGCGGCGACTCGATCGGGGATTTCGTCGCCGCTCACGCCGCCTACATGGCCCGCGTCGCGCAGGCATGATCCCCGGCCCCTACCGGAACATCGCCCTGATCGGGTTCATGGGCTCCGGGAAGTCGACGCTGGCCGGCCAGCTTGCGGAGCGGCTGGGGTGGGATGTGGCCGACAGCGACGCCGAGGTCGAGCGCGAGGCCGGAAAGCCGATCCCGCGCATCTTCCTGGAGGACGGGGAGGCCGCCTTCCGCGAGCTCGAGGAGCGGGCCGTGGCGCGCCTGTCGGAGCGGATGGACGTCGTGATCGCGCTCGGCGGCGGCGCCATCACCTCGCCGGTCACGCGCGAGCGGCTGCGCGACGGCAGCTTCACGGTGCTGCTCGACGTGTCGGTGCAGACGGCCTGGCGGCGGATCGAGGCGGAGGCCGATGACCGGCCGCTGGCCGTGGAGGCGCGCGGGTTCGCCGACCTGTACGAGCAGCGACGGCCGCTCTACCACGCGGCCGCCGACGCGCTGGTCGACGCCGAGCAGCTGGAGGGCGGCGAGCCGCTGCTGGTGCCGCTCAGCCGGCCGGCCGCGCTGGCCGAGCTGCCGCGGCTGGTGGGCGCGCGGCGCGCCGCCCTGATCGCGGACCGGGCGGTGCTGCGCCTGGTCGGTGCGCCGCTGGAGCCGCTGGTGACGGTGCGGCTGCCCGTGGGCGAGGCGGCCAAGACGGTGGCGGTGGCGCGACAGGCGTGGACGCGGCTGGCCGACCTGGGCCTGGAGCGCGGGGACGTGGTGGTGGGCCTGGGCGGCGGCGCCGCGACCGACGCGGCCGGGTTCGTGGCCGCGACCTACCAGCGCGGCGTGCCGTGGATCGCGGCGCCGACCTCGCTGGTGGGGATGGTGGACGCGGCCATCGGCGGCAAGACCGGGATCGACCTGCCCGGTGCCAAGAACTACGTCGGCGCGTTCCACCCGGCCGAGTGGGTGGTGGCCGATCCTGGTCTGCTGGAGACGCTGCCGGTGCGTGAGTGGGCCTGCGGCTTCGCCGAGGTGATCAAGACCGGCCTGCTGGCGGGCGGCCGGCTGTGGGAGATGGTGCAGGCGTGGGAGCCGGGGCGGGGATCCACCGAGCAGCGGCTGGAGCTGATCCGCCGCTGCGCCGCCTACAAGGCGCACGTGGTGGCCACCGATCCGCGCGAGCAGGGCATGCGCGCCGTGCTCAACCTGGGACACTCGATCGGCCACGCGATCGAGGCGGCGGCCGGGTTCACCGGCATCGCCCACGGCGAGGCGGTGGCCGTGGGGCTGTTGCCCGCGCTGTGGCTGTCGGGAAAGGTCGCCGGACTCGACCCCGCGGTGGAGGGCGACGTCCGGGAGCTGCTGCGGATGCACGAGCTGCCCACCGGCTTTGCGGGCGTCGACGCGGCAGCTGTGCGGGAGGCGCTTCGCCGCGACAAGAAGTCGGTCGAGGGCCGCGTCCGGTTCGTGCTGCTGGAGCAGGTCGGCAAGCCGGTCTGGGGCGTGGATGTCGACGACGAGCTGATCGACCTCGCGATCGGGCGGGCGCTGGCGGGCTGAGCCCGCCAAGCCGGTGGACCCGATCCTCGTCTACGAGAGCAGCACCACCGGCACCCGCACCTGATGCTGCGGCTTGCCGTTGCCGTCGGTGTCGTCGTCCGTGACGACGACCGTGCCCAGCTGGTCGCTGCCGACCGAGAACGGCACCAGCACCGTATAGCCGCCACGGCAGCCGGTGCCGCAGCTGGCGATGGTGTTTGCATGCGCGATGGCGGTGCCGTTGTGGTTGAGGATGCGGATGTGCAGGCTGCCCTCGAACACGGTGGCATTGCCGCTGACGCGCACGCTGCCCGAGAGCGCATTGCCGATGGCCGGGTTCCAGACGGTGATCGGCGGCAGCAGGCCGGCGAAGCTGTCCTGCGTCATCGGCCGCGGCAGCCTCACGCCGGCCAGGGTGGACACGGCCCGTCCGTTCACCTGCAGCGCGACCCGGTCGATGGTCGGGAACTGCGCCAGCGTCCAGGTCAGCTGGGCGAGGCGCATGCGCACCTGGGCGGTGGTGCCCGAGGCCGCGAACTCGCCGCTGAGATCGACGGTGGCCGTGCCGTTCGCGACCGAGAGGCCGAGCAGGTCGGCCGATGCCGGCACCTGCGAGCGGACGCCCGCGTCTGACTCGGACAGGTTCGGCCCGGCCAGCAGCGCCTGCACGGCGGCGCGCGCCGGGGCGGGCGTCAGCGGCTGCTGCCGCTTCACCAGCCACAGCTTGCCGCTGCGCTGGAACCAGACCTTGTAGACGCTGGTCTCGGCGGCCGTGGCGTCGGCTGAGCCGGCCGCCACGGCGATGGCTGCGGCTATCACGGCCAGCAGGGTGCGGAATCGCATTCGAAGTCCTTTCGTCGGGTTGGCGCCCAGACTGCACGCGATTCCCGTCGGCTGTCAGTCACGAGCCGTGCCGGACCTGTCACAGACCCCTCCCCGGCCGCGCGCCGCGCGCGCGAAACACGGTGCCGGGGCCTTCCAGTACCCTTCGCGGCCATGCAGGTCACGGTCCTGAACGGCGTCAACCTGAACATGCTCGGTCGCCGTGACCCAGAGCAGTACGGCGACATGACGCTCCAGCAGCTGGAGACCCGGATCTACGAGTGGGCGCAGGCGCTGAACATGTCGGCCCGCTGCTCCCAGACCAACCACGAGGGCGCGTACGTGGACATGATCCACGATGCCTGCTCAGGCACCGACGCGCTCGTCGTCAACCCCGGCGCATGGAGCCACTACAGCTACGCCATCCGCGATGCGCTCGAGATCTTCCCGGGCCCGATCGTGGAGGTGCACCTCTCCGACATCGAGCACCGCGAGCAGTGGCGGCGCCACACGGTGATCGCGGAGGTGGTCTCGCACCGCATCAGCGGGCGCGGCGCCGAGGGCTACCGGGACGCCTTCAGCTACCTCGCGGAGAACGCCTCATGAACTATCGCGCGCGCGTCGAACGGCTGGCGGCCGGCCTGGCCGGCCACGAGATCGACGCCCTCCTGATCACGGATCTGACGAACGTCCGCTACCTGACCGGGTACACCGGCAGCAACGGCGCCGTGGTGGCAACGCCGTCAGGCTCCGTCTTTCTGACCGACTTCCGCTATCTGGAGCGGGTTGCGCCGCTACGCGAGTTCATCGACGTGCAACAGGCGAACCAGGACCTGATCCGCTTCGTCTCCACTCGCTGGGCCCAGCTCGCACCCGTCGCAGCCAGGGTCGGCTTCGAGTCGGTGCACCTGTCCTACGCCGCTCATGCGCTGCTGGCGGAGGCGTCCGGGGACGTCGAGCTGGTGGGCGTGTCCGGCGCCGTCGAGGGCCTTCGGATCGTCAAGGACGTCGACGAGATCGAGGCCATCCGCCGCGCGGCGGCAATCCTCGAGCCGGTCTACGCGCAGCTGGTGGGCGAGGGCCTGGCCGGGCGTACGGAGTTCGACGTGGCCTGGCGCGTCCAGGAGCTGGTGCGCGAGCACGGCGGCGACGGCATCGCCTTCGACTCGATCGTGGCCTCAGGCGCTGCCGGGGCGCTGCCGCACGCCGAGCCGCGGCGCGAGCCGATCGCCCGCGGCAGCCTGGTCACGATCGACATCGGCGCCGTGCTCGACGGCTACCACTCCGACTGCACGCGCACCTTCGCCACCGGCCCCGTCCCCGACCCGCTGGGCGAGGTCTACGAGCTGGTGCTGAGGGCCCAGCTGGCCGGTCTCGACGCGGTGCGGCCCGGGGTCACCGGCAAGGACGCCGACGCGGTCGTGCGCGACCTCATCACCGAGGCCGGCCACGGCGAGCACTTCCAGCACGGCACCGGTCACGGCGTCGGTCTCCAGATCCACGAGGATCCGCGCCTCTCCGTCACCTACCCCGCAACCCTCGAGCAGGGGATGGTCGTCACAGTGGAGCCGGGCGTCTACCTGCCGGGCGTCGGCGGGGTGCGCATCGAGGATCTCGTGGTGGTCACCGCGGACGGTTGCGAGCGCCTCACCGGCTACCCTAAGGAGTTGATCACGGCCGGCTGACGGCCTCACCATCATGGCTGAAACCATCTCCACCAACCAGTTCAAAAACGGCATGCACGTCGAGGTCGACGGCACCATCTACCGCATCGTCGACTTCCAGCACGTCAAGCCCGGCAAGGGCGGCGCGTTCGTCCGCACCAAGCTGAAGGCGCTGGAGTCGGGCGGCGTCGTCGACAAGACCTTCCGGGCCGGCGAGAAGATGCCGCGCATCCACACCGAGGTGGTCAACGTCACCTACCTCTACAACGACGGCAACGACGTGCACCTGATGAACTCCGAGACCTTCGACCAGCTCGCGTTCCCGGCCGACACCATGCGCGAGGAGCTGCAGTACATGCGCGAGAACGACACCGTGCAGCTGCTCACGGTCGACGGCAAGCCGACCTCGCTCCAGCTCCCGGCGGCGGTCGAGCTGAAGGTGGTCGACACCGAGCCGGGCGTCAAGGGCGACACCGTCTCCAACGTGACCAAGCCGGCCACGCTCGAGACCGGCGCCGTCGTCGCGGTACCCCTGTTCGTCAACGTCGGTGACGTGATCCGCGTGGACACGCGCGAGGCGCGGTACATCTCACGCGCGTGACCCGCATCGTCGACACCACGATCCGCCTGCTCTCCCAGCAACCGCTGGTCGGCACCATCTCGACCGCGCGTGTGCTGGAGGTGGCCGAGATCCTCGACCAGGCCGGCTTCGCCGCGCTCGAGGTGAGCGGTGGCGGCTGCTTCGACGCCGCCGTCCAGAAGGGAACCGAGAGCCCGTGGGAGCGGATTCGCGGCGTCAAGGCGCGCTGCCGCACGACGCCGCTGCAGATGGCGCTGCGCGGGCGGTTCCTGGTCGGCTCGCGGCCGCTGTCCGACGATCTGGTGCGCCGCTTCATCCTCTGCGCGGCCGAGAGCGGCATCGAGATCTTCCGGCTGCACGACCCACTGAACGACGTGGAGAACCTCGAGTCGGCCGCCGCGGCCGTGCGCGAGGCGGGCGGCCGCCTGTACGCCGGCCTGGCCTTCTCCGGCTTCATGCCGAACCTGCCGCGGGTGGTCGACAAGGCGCGGCGGCTGGCCGAGCTGGGCGCTGACCACGTACTCGTGCACGATCCGGCCGGCGCGCTCGATCCGGGCACGTGCGACCGCGTCATCAACGAGCTGGCGGAGGCATCCGGCCTGCCGGTCGGCCTCTACTGCCAGGGCACCGGCGGAAACGCGCTGGCGATGGCGATCGAGGCCGCCCGCGCACGGCGCCGAGCCGATCGCCACGGCCGTGCTGCCGGTCGCCTACACGCTGCACCGGGTGGCCGGGCGAGGTGCTGTGCGACTCGCTCACCGGGCTCGGGCTCGAGCACGGCGTCGATGCCGACCGCGTCTGGGAGGCGTCGCGATTCATCGACGAACACGTCACGTCGCAGATGCCGGCGCTGCCGATCCCGCCCCGCATCACGCTGCGCACCGCCTTCAACCGGCTGCCCGTGGGGCTGGTCTCCGAGCTGGACGCGCGGCTGCGGATGCTGGGCGCCGCAGACCGCCTGGACGAGGTGCTGGAGGAGTTCAAGCAGGTGCGCCTCGACTGCGGGGTGCCGCCGCTGGCCCAGCCGGTGGGCGGCATCCTGGCCGGCCAGGCCGTGCGGCACGTGCTGTCGGCGCGGCGCTGGGACGAGGTGTCGCCCGACATGCGCGACTACCTGTCGGGCATCTACGGCAATCCGCCCCAGGCGATCGCGCCGGCGGCGGCCGCCCACGCCGACCCCGAACGCGGCCGTCGATCCCTCACCCGATCTCGACCAGATGCGGGCCGAGGGGCTGGCCGCCAGCGAGGAGGATCTGCTGCTGATCGCGCTGTTCGGCGACGACGCCAGCCGGCTGCTGGCCACGCTGCGCGGTCGCGGCGATCGCGAGGATGCGGAGCGCGACGGCCTCGAGCGCAGCCAGTCCGAGCGCATCCGCGAGCTGATCGAGATGGTCGAGGGCTCCGACGTGGGCGAGCTCACCGTCGAGGACGCGGGCGTGCGGATCACCGTCCGCCGCCAGGACGATCGGCCGCTCGCTCCCGTCGCGGCCGCTCCCCGCCGTCGCCCCAGCTGACAACGGCGCTGCGGAGTCCGCTCCCGAGCGTGTCGCAGACGGTCACGGTGCCGTCGCCGATGGTCGGCACGTTCTACCGCTCGCCCTCGCCGACCGCCGAGCCGTTCGTCAGCGAGGGCGACACCGTCGCGGTCGATCAGGTGCTGTGCGTGCTGGAGGCGATGAAGCTGTTCAACGAGCTCAAGTCCGAGCACGCCGGCGTGATCCGTGCGGTGCTGGTCGGCAACGCCGAGCCGGTCGAGTACGGCCAGCCGTTGTTCGAGCTGGAAATGGGCTAAGCACCATGCTCCGCCGCGTCCTGATCGCGAACCGCGGGGAGGCGGCGGTGCGCCTGGTGCGGGCCTGCCACGACCTCGGCGCGGAGGCGGTGGCCGTGTACTCGACCGCCGACAGCGACGGGCTGTGGGTGGGCCTGGCCGACCGCGCGGTGTGCATCGGGCCGCACGCGCCGGCCGACAGCTACCTGCGGGTGCCGAACCTGATCGCGGCCGCCGAGACCACCGGCTGCGATGCCGTCCATCCCGGCTGGGGGTTCCTGGCCGAGAACGCCGGCTTCGTGCGCGCATGCGAGGACAACGACCTGGTGTTCGTGGGCCCGTCGGCCGAGGCGATCGAGCTGATGGGCGACAAGAGCCGTGCCAAGCAGACGATGAGCAGCGCCGGCGTGCCGCTGGTGCCGGGCAGCCAGGAGCGGCTGTCGGGTGCCGCCGAGGCGGCCCAGCTGGCCGGCCAGGTCGGCTACCCGGTGCTGCTGAAGGCGTCTGCCGGAGGCGGTGGCCGCGGCATGCGCATGGTCGCCGGGCCGGATCAGGTCGAGGAGGCCTACCGGATGGCGTCGGCCGAGGCCGAGAGCGCCTTCGGGGACGGCGGCATGTACCTCGAGAAGGCGATCGTCGAGCCCCGACACGTCGAGATGCAGGTGCTGGCCGACGGTGAGGGCGGCGTGCTGGTGCTGGGCGAGCGCGACTGCTCGGTGCAGCGCAGGCACCAGAAGCTGATCGAGGAGGGGCCCAGCCCGGCGCTGGACGAGCCCACCCGTGCCGCGATGGCCGAGGCGGCGGGCCGCGCCTGCAGGGCCTGCGACTACGTCAACGCCGGCACCGTCGAGTTCCTGGTCGACCGCGACGGCGGGTTCTCGTTCATCGAGATGAACACCCGCCTGCAGGTCGAGCACCCCGTGTCGGAGCTGCTCACCGGCATCGACATCGCCGTCTGGCAGCTGCGGATCGCCGGCGGGGAGCGCCTGCCGGCCACCGGCCTGGCGCCGCTCGTCGGCCACGCCATCGAGTTTCGCATCAACTGCGAGGACCCCCGCCGCGGGTTCATGCCGGCGGCCGGCACCGTCAGCCGCTTCCGGCCGCCGCTCGGCGCCGGCGTGCGCGTCGACACCCATGCCTACGAGGGCTACCGGGTGCCGCCGTTCTACGACTCGCTGCTGGCCAAGGTGATCGTCCACGGCGGCGATCGCGAGCAGGCCATGGCGAGGGCCCGCCGTGCGCTGGGCGAGCTCGAGATCGAGGGCGTGGCCACCACCCGCGAGCTGTTCCTGGAGATCCTGGACGAGCCCCGCTTCGGCTCCGGTCGCTACACGACCGCCTACCTCGACGATGCCCGGGGCGCGCTGCCGTCGCTGGCGGAGCAGGTGGCATGAGCGTGCAGCTGGCGAACGCGACCATCTCCGACGAGGCGCTCGTCTCGATCGTCCGCGGCGCCGTCGGGCGGGTGGAGGGTGTGCGCCTCGATCAGCCCGGCCGCGTGTCGCGCGTGCTGCCGGGCCGGCGCGGCGCGGTCAGCTGGGAGCTGGACACACGAGGCGTCGCCTTCGACGTGGACGTGGCCGCCTCCTACGGCGTGCCGCTGCGGCGGGCCGCCGCCGACGTGCGCGAGCAGGTGGCGGCGGCCGTGATCGGAATGACCGGGCTGCCTGTGCGCTCGGTGGACGTCACGGTGACGGGCGTGGAGCGATGAGCCGGCGCGGCGAGCGCAAGGCGGCGGCCTTCCTGCTCTACCAGCACGATCTGATGGACGAGCCGTTCGAGTGCGCTCTACGAGTCCTACCAGCGCGACACCGGCGAGCCCGTCAGCGAGTTCACCCGCGTGCGTGCGGAGGGCGTCTGGGCATCCCGCGAGCGCCTCGACCACGCCATCGACGAGGCCGCGCAGGGCTGGACGAGCGAGCGCATGGCAGTGCTGGAGCGGAACATCCTGCGGCTGGCGGTGTGGGAGATGAGCGAGGGGGATGTGCCGGCCGCGGTGGCGATCGACGAGGCCGTGACGCTGGCCAAGCGCTACGCCTCGCCCGAGGCGGCCACGCTCGTGAACGGTATCCTGGGCCGGATCGCGCGCACCGAGGGGGTGGGAACCTGAGCGACGACGTGCTTGCAGAGTTGGCGACCCAGATCGAGCAGCTGCGCGGGCGGCTGGACGGCGAGCAGCTGGACCCCGCCGAGACGGCCGATCTGCTCGAGCAGATCACGCAGCTCGCTCAGCAGGCGCTGGACGAGATCGAGCGCCGTGCCGAAGGGCTCGAGACGACGGAGCCCTCGCCCTGATCGAGCCGTACCTGGAGGGCCTGGCCGCCCAGTCCGAGCTCGACGGCATGGACGACGCTGTCCGCTACTCGCTGCTGTCGCCCGGAAAGCGCGTGCGTCCGCGGCTGTGCCTGGCTGCGACCGGCGCCGCGGGCGGCGATCCGGAGCGGGCGCTGCCCGCTGCCGCCGCGCTGGAGATGATCCACGCCTTCTCGCTCGTCCACGACGACCTGCCGGCGCTCGACGACGACGACCTGCGGCGGGGCCGGCCGGCCAGCCACGTTCGCTACGGCGAGGCGGTGGCGGTGCTGGCCGGCGACGCGCTGCTGAACGCCGCCTACAGCCATGTCATCAGGCACCTGGCCGAGCCGGCGGACGTGAAGCTCGCGGTGCTGGCGGAGCTCTCGGGTGGCGTGGCGGCGATGATCGACGGGCAGTACCTGGACGTGACTGCGGCCGCGCCGACCGAGGACGACCTGGCGCGGCTGCACCGGCTCAAGACCGGCGCGCTGATCGAGGCGTCGGTGGCATGCGGCCTGTGGGTGGCCGGGCTGCCGCCCGACGATCAGCGCCCGTACCGCAGGTTCGCGGCCGAGCTGGGACTGCTGTTCCAGATCGTCGACGACGTGCTCGACGACGGCACCGACGGCGAGCCCAGCTACGTCACGCTGCTCGGCCGGGATCGGGCCCGCGAGATGGCGCACGAGTCGCACGAGCGGGTACTCGAGCTGCTGGCCGCGATCGACGGTGACCGTTCGCAGCTGGCGGAGCTGACAGAGCTGATCGCCCGCCGCAGCGCGTGATCGCGGTCGTGCCCTACGACGCCGCCTGGCCGGGGATGTACGCGGCGGAGCGTGATCGTCTGGCCGCTGCGCTGGGCGAGTTCGCGGTGCGGATCGACCACGTCGGATCGACGGCGGTGCCGGGGCTTGCGGCCAAGCCATGGATCGACATCCAGGTGCAGGTGCGCCGGATGCGGCTCCCGGGACGCGTACCGCGACCGGCTGTTGGCGCTCGGCTACCTGCACCACCCGGACGACGACGACCACGAGTTCTTCGATCGCCGGCCGTATCACGTCCACGTCTGCGCTGCGGGTGGCGACTGGGCGCGGCGGCACCTCGCCTTCCGCGACCTGCTGCGGCGGGATCCGGCCGCCCGGGCCGCCTACCAGTAGGAGAAGCTGCGCCTGGCCGCCGAGCATGACGACGTGCTCGCCTACACGGAGGCGAAGACGCCGATCATTCGCCGCCTGCAGGACGCTTCTATCCTGCCGCCATGACCTCGCGCCGTCGCCTGGACGCCGAGCTGGTTGAGCGGGGGCTGGCCGAGAACCGCAGCCGCGCCCAGGCGCTGGTCATGGCGGGGCGCGTGACCGTCGGCGGGCGGATGGTGGACAAGGCCGGCACCGCCGTCGCAGACGACGCCGACATCGCAGTCAGCGAGCGGCCGCGCTACGTGTCACGCGGCGGCGACAAGCTCGAGACCGGCCTGCGTCGCTGGTACGTGGACGTCACCGGCGAGCGCTGCCTGGACGTGGGTGCCTCCACCGGCGGCTTCACGGACTGCCTGCTGCAGCACGGCGCGGCCGAGGTGATCGCGCTCGACGTTGGCCGCGGCCAGCTGCACGAGCGGCTGCGCTCGAACCCGTCCGTGCACGTGATCGAGCGCATGAACGCGCGTGCGCTGACCGCGGCAGACCTGCCCTACCGGCCCGGGTTCATGACAGCCGACGTGTCGTTCATCTCGCTGCGGCTGGTGCTGCCGCCGGTCGTTGCGGCCGCCGCCCCGGAGTGGCGCGCGATCGTGCTGGTGAAGCCGCAGTTCGAGGCCGGGCGGGAGCTGGTCAGGGATGGGGTGGTGCGCGACCCGGCGGTGCGCGGGCAGGTGTTACACGATCTTTGCGCGTTCGTGACCGGATCGGGCTCCGCCATCCTGGGCGTGTGCGATTCTTCCCACCCGGGGCCGGCGGGCAACCGCGAGTACCTCCTGTACCTCGCCTCGCCCGGCCATCCGGTGAGCCAGGAGCGCGAGGTCGATGTCGACGCGGAGATCCGAGATGCTGTCCACAACCCCGGCTAGCGGGCCGGTGACGCGGGCGGCCGTGGTCACGCACGGCCGCATCGAGCGGATCGGCGACGCCGCCGACCGCCTGCGCGCGGTCGCCGAGCGCTGCGGCGTGGAGCTGGTCGAGGACACGAGCGCCGACCTGGCGGTCGTGCTGGGCGGTGACGGCACCACGCTGCGGGCGCTGCACCGCTACCTCGGCACCGAGGTGCCCTGCCTGGGCGTCAACTTCGGCCGGGTCGGCTTCCTGACGAGCGTCGATGCCGGCCAGCTGGAGGCCGGCATCGAACAGGCCTTCAGCGGCGGCTACGAGGTGATCGATTGCCCACGCTGCGCGGGCACGACGGCCTGCATGACCTGGTGGCGATCAACGACATCGTGCTCACCAGCGGCATCCTGGGCCGGATGGTGATCCTCGAGTGGAGCGTCGACGGCACCTCGCTGGGCGAGGTGGGCTGCGACGGAGCGATCCTGGCCACGCCCACCGGCTCGACCGCCTACAACCTCTCGGCCGGCGGCCCGGTGCTGGCGTGGGGGGCCGACGCCTTCGTGCTCTCGTTCGCCTCGCCGCACTCGCTGCACGCCCGCTCGATGGTGCTGGGTGAGCAGCACCGGGTCGAGGTGCACAACCGCTCCGACGACGTCCCGCTGCAGGTGGTGCAGGACGGCCACAGCATGGGCGACGTGCCGCCCGGCGGGCGCATGATCGTGGGCATGGGGGAGCAGCGCGCGCGGCTGGCGCGGCTGGCCGGCACCTCATTCTTCAGCCGCTACCGGGAGACGTTCACGGCGTGACGCTGCTGCGCCTGCAGATCGACAACCTGGCACTGATCGACCACGCCGAGCTGGAGCTGGGGCCGGGCCTGAACGTCTTCACAGGCGAGACCGGCGCCGGCAAGACGATGCTCGCGCAGGCGATCGGGCTGCTGGCCGGTGCCGCACCGGCCGCCGGCATGGTCGGCCCGCACGGAGCGGAGACCTACGTGGAGGCGGAGTTCGCCGTCCCCGACGGGTTCTTCGAGCAGCTGGCTCCGGAGGCGGTGGCGGCGCTGCGCCCGGAGGGCGAGACGACGCTCGTGGTGGCGCGGCGGATCGCCGCCAGCGGCCGCAGCCGGGCGCTGGTGTGGGGGCGGAGCTGCGCCCGCGACGATCTCGAGCAGCTGGGCGAGCTGCTGCTCGAGGTGTCCTCGCAGCACGAGGCGCGGCGCCTGGCCCGGCCCGCCACGCAGCTCGACCTGCTCGACTCGGCCGCCCGCAACGACAAGCTGCGCTCGGCCATGGCCGGCGCCTGGCGCGAGCTGCGCACGGCCCGCGAGCAGCTGGCGCAGGCCCGGGACGCCGCCGCCGATGCCGAGCGCCGCCGCGGCGAGCTGGAGGAGCTGGTCGGACCGTGTCGGTGAGGCCGCCATCGATGCCGGCGAGCCGGTCGCCCTGGCCCAGGAGCGCGAGCGACTGCGGCATCTGGACGAGCTGGTGGCGGCGATCGCCGGTGCGGCCGCGCTGGTCAATCCCGAGGAGGGCGACGGCGCTCTCAGCCTGGCCGCGTCGCGCAGCCGAGCTGCTCGGCGACGCCGAGCGCTACCAGCCGGAGCTGGGGGCGGTGGCGGCCGAGCTGCGCGACTCCTCCCTGCGCATGCAGGAGGCGGCGATCGAGCTGCGCGCCCAGCTGGACGGCCTCGAGCCGGAGCCCGGCCGGCTCGAGCACGTCGAGCAGCGGCTGCTCCTGTTCTCCGAGCTCGAGCACCGCTTCGGCACGCCCGCCGCCGACCTGCCCGCGCGCTGCGCGGAGGCGCAGGCGGCGCTCGACCTGATCGACACCGGAGGACGCCGGCTGGCCGAGCTGGAGGCCGCCCTGGCCGAGGCGACGGCCGCGGCGGAGCGCGCG
Organism: uncultured Actinomycetes bacterium; assembly: GCA_963766445.1. Classification (GTDB taxonomy): domain Bacteria; phylum Actinomycetota; class Thermoleophilia; order Gaiellales; family JAICJC01; genus JAICYJ01. The sequence continues at coordinate 50,945 of CAVXZW010000027.1, forward strand.
GCCGCCCGCCTGCACGCGGCCCGCAGCAAGGCTGCGAAGCCGTTCTCGCAGGCCGTCGAGACGGAGCTGGCCGACCTCGGCATGGACGGCGCGCGGCTGCAGGTGCAGATCGAGCCGGCCGAACTGGGCGTGCGCGGGGCCGACCGGGTGACGCTGCTCCTGGCCGCCAACGCCGGCCTGCCGCCGGGCCCGATCGCGAGCGTTGCCTCGGGAGGCGAGCTGTCGCGGATCGCGCTGGCGGTGCGGGTGGTGGCGCGGTCCGCGGGCGGCGCGGCCACGCTGCTGCTGGACGAGGTCGACGCCGGCGTGGGCGGGCGCACGGCGCACGCGGTGGCCGAGAAGCTGAAGCGCCTGTCGGCCGGCGCGCAGCTGCTGTGCATCACCCACCTGCCCCAGATCGCCGGGTCGGCAGACGTGCACTTCCGGGTCGAGAAGGCGCAGGGTGATCCGGCCGTGACGGCGGTCGCCCGGCTCGAGGGCGATGCGATCGTCGAGGAGGTCGCGCGCATGCTGGGCGGCCTCGAGGGCGACGAGACCGCCCTGCGGCACGCCGCCGCGATGCTGGGCTGACCGGCGCCCGGGCCGCCGTCGTGGTGCTCGCGTATGATGCCTTCCCGGGGCCGGTCACTCTCGGAAAGGTGGACACCAGGTGAGCAAGCAGGTCAAGTACGTGTTCGTGACCGGCGGGGTCGTCTCGTCGCTGGGGAAGGGCATCACCGCAGCCTCACTGGGCCGGTTGCTGAAGTCGCGCGGCCTCAAGGTCTCGCTGCAGAAGTTCGACCCCTACATCAACGTCGACCCCGGCACCATGAGCCCGTTCCAGCACGGCGAGGTGTTCGTCACCGAGGACGGCGCCGAGACCGATCTCGACCTGGGCCACTACGAGCGGTTCGTCGACGAGTTCCTGTCGCGCAACTCGAACCACACGACCGGCTCCATCTACAACGCGATCATCCGCAAGGAGCGCAAGGGCGAGTACCTGGGCTCGACCGTGCAGGTGATCCCGCACGTCACCGACGAGATCAAGCGCCGCATCCAGCGGGTCGCGCAGTCCGAAGAGGTCGACGTCGTCATCACCGAGATCGGCGGCACGGTGGGCGACATCGAGAGCCTGCCGTTCCTGGAGGCGATCCGCCAGTTCCGCAACCAGGTCGGACGCGACAACGCGATGTACATCCACTGCACGCTCGTGCCCTACATCGAGGTGGCCGGGGAGCTGAAGACCAAGCCCACGCAGCACTCCGTGCAGGAGCTGCGCCGGATCGGTATCTCGCCGGACGTGATCGTGTGCCGGTCGAAGCACCCGCTGGGCACCGACATCAGGGAGAAGATCGCGCTGTTCGCCGACGTGCCGGCCGAGGCGGTGATCTCGGCGTCCGACGCCGAGAGTATCTACGAGATCCCGCTGATGATGCAGGAGCAGGGCCTCGACCGGCTGGCCTGCGAACGGCTCGGCCTGGTCACGGGCCCGGCCGACATGCGCGAGTGGGAGGCCGTGGTCGATCGCGTGCACGCCGCCGAGGGCAGCGTCCGCATCGCGATCGTCGGCAAGTACGTGCAGCTGCAGGACGCCTACCTGTCGGTGGTGGAGGCGCTCAACCATTCGGCCATCCACCACGGCACCCGCCTCGAGGTGATCTGGGTCGACGCCGAGACGCTGTCCAAGCAGGAGGCGGAGGGCAAGCTGGCGGAGGCCGACGGCGTTCTGATCCCCGGCGGCTTCGGCATCCGCGGGATCGAAGGCAAGATCGCCGCCGCCCGCTTCGCCCGTGAAAACGAGGTGCCCTACCTGGGAGTCTGCCTGGGGATGCAGGTGGCCGTGGTCGAGTTCGCGCGCCACGTGGCAGGCCTGGACGGGGCCAACTCGAGCGAGTTCGATCCGGAGACGCCGTACCCGGTGATCGACCTGCTGCCGGAGCAGAAGGAGGTCGAGGATATGGGCGGCACCATGCGCCTGGGCGCCGACTCGGTGACGCTGGTCGAGGGCAGCCGCGCACACGCCGCTTACGGCGAGCGGGTGGTGCAGGAGCGCCACCGTCATCGCTACGAGGTCAACAACCAGTACCGCTCCAAGCTGGTGGCCAGGGGCCTGCTGGTCTCCGGCACCTACCAGGACGAGCGCCTGGTCGAGGTGATCGAGCTGCCCGACCACCCCTGGTTCGTGGCCAGCCAGTACCACCCCGAGTTCAAGTCGCGCCCCAACCGGCCGCAGCCGCTGTTCCGCGACTTCGTCGGCGCCGCCGTCGCCCGCCGTCTGGGGGTTGCGCCGGCCGTGGAGAACGTCCCCGCGTGAGCGGATCTCGAGCGGACGATCCGGGGATGACGACTATCGACGACACCTGGTCGGAGCTGACCGCGCGCATGCGCGGGTTCGCCGACCTCAGCAACGTCAACGCGCTGCTGGGCTGGGACCAGGAGACCTACATGCCGCTGCGCGGCAGCGACGCCCGCGCCCGCCAGATGGCGACGATGCGGGTGATCCGGCACGAGATGCTGGTGAACCCGCGGCTGGGCGAGCTGCTCGACCGGGCCGGCGATGAGCCGCTCGACCGGCCGCGGCAGGAGATGGTGCGGCTGCTGCGCCGCGACCGCGACCGCGCGGTGAAGCTGCCGCCGGAGTTCGTGCGGCGGCTGGCGCTGGCCGAGGGGCGGGGCGCGGTGGCCTGGCGGGTGGCGCGCGAGGAGGGTGACTTCGCCCTTTACGAGCCGGCGCTCGAGGAGATCATCGCCGCCAAGCGGGACGAGGCCGACCTGGTCGGCTTCGACGGTGAGCGTTACGACGCGCTGCTCGACCAGTTCGAGCCGGGCATGCGGGTCGCGCGTCTGGAGCCGCTGCTGGCCCCGTTGCGCGCGGAGCTGGGCGAGCTGCTGGCCGCGATCGTGGCGGCGCCGCAGCTGGAGCAGGCCCCGTTCGAGCAGCGGCTGTTCCCGGACGCGCAGCAGTGGGATCTGACCATGCGGCTGCTGGGCGACCTCGGGTTCGACCTCACCGCCGGGCGCCAGGACCGCTCAGCGCACCCGTTCACCCAGACCATGGCGCTGGGCGACATCCGCGTGACGACGCGCATCGACGAGCGTCATCCGCTGAGCGGGATCTACTCGACCGTGCACGAGGCCGGGCACGGCCTGTACGAGCAGGGCTTCGAGCCCCGGTACGAGGACACGCCGCTGGCGGCGGCGCCGTCGCTGGGGCTGCACGAGTCACAGTCGCGGCTGTGGGAGAACATCGTGGGGCGCAGCCGGCCGTTCTGGGATCACTACGCGCCGGTCATGCGCGAGATCTTCCCCGACGTGGCGGCGGACATCACCGCCGAGCAGCTGTACCTGGCCTGCAACCGCGTGCAGCCGTCGCTGATCCGCGTCGAGGCCGACGAGGTCACCTACAACCTGCACATCCTGATCCGCTTCGAGCTGGAGCTGGCGCTGATGCGCGACCAGCTCGAGGTGGCGGAGCTGCCGGGAGCGTGGGGCGATGCCTACGAGCGCACGCTGGGGCTGCGCCCCGAGAACGACGTGCTGGGCGTGATGCAGGACATCCACTGGTCGCACGGATCGTTCGGCTACTTCCCGACCTACACCCTGGGCAACCTCTACTCGGCCTGCTCTGGGATGCCTACTGCAAGGACGATCCCGCGGCCGAGGAGCACATCGGCGCCGGTGAGTTCCAGCATGTCCTGGGCTGGATGCGCGAGCACGTGCACCGTGCGGGAGCCATCGACCAGGGCGAGGATCTGATCCGGCGCGTGACCGGCTCCGGGATCGACCACGCGCCGTTCATGCGGTACCTGTGGGCGAAGTACCGGACGCTGTACGGCCTGGCGTAAGACCGAAGACCATGAACGCCACCGACTCCGTCCTCGACATGTTCCTGGAGCTGGCCGCCATCAGCAGCCCGCCCGGCCACGAGCGGGAGGTCGCTGACCGCGTCCACGGCTTCCTGCACCAGCTCGGCCTCGAGACCGACGAGGACGAGGCCGGCGCGCGCGATCGGGTCGGAGATCGGGAACATCATGTGCCGCGTGCCGGCCACCGTGCCCGGGACGCCCATCTTCCTGAACGCGCACCTGGACACCGTGCCGCCCACGGATGCGATCGAGCCGGTCGTGAACGACGGCGTGGTCACCAACAGCCGGGACGCGATCCTGGGCGCCGACAACAAGGCGGCGGTGGTGGCGATGCTGGCGGCCGTGCGCGACCGCGTGCAGGGCGGGGGAGAGCACGCCGGGCTGGAGCTCGTGTTCACGCCGATGGAGGAGATCGGACTCGAGGGGCGCCAAGCGGTTCGACGTCTCGCGGCTGCAGGCCGAGTTCGGCTACTGCTACGACCACGCCGCGCCGATCGGCCAGATCGTGCTGGCGGCGCCGTCCCAGCGCACGCTGCGGCTCACCTTCCGGGACGGCCGTCGCATTCGGGCATGGTCCCGGAGCAGGGACGCAGTGCGATCCTGGCCGCGGCGCGCGCGATCGCCGCGATGCCGCTCGGGCGCATCGACCCGGAGACCACCACCAACGTCGGCCTGATCGAGGGCGGCGTGGCCGGCAACATCGTCCCGCCGCTGTGCGCGGTGAGCGCGGAGGCCCGCAGCCGCAGCGCCGATCCGGCTGAGCGAGACGGTGCAGGCGATGCTCGACGCCTGCACGGCCGCCGCCAGCGAGACGGGGTGTGAGGTCGAGGCGGCGGTCGCCAGCGAGTACGAGACCTACCGATTCTCCGGCGACGAGCGCCCGGTCGCGCTGGCGGTGCGCGCGCTGGCCGCCTGCGGCTATGAGCCCGGCTTCATCGAGTCGGGAGGCGGCGCCGACGCCAACGTGTTCAACGCCGCCGGCACGCCCTGTCTGAACCTGTGCAACGGCGCGGCCGAGATCCACACGTCGGCCGAGCACATCTCGGTGGCCGACCTCGAGGGCATGACCGCGGTCACCGCTGCGCTGATCGATCTTGCCCATAACGGCGGATGAGGCCGTACAATCTCGGGGTTTGACCGGCCGGCACCCGTGAGATCTTCCGGCGCCCGACTCCCCCGCCATCCAAAGAGGGTATGTCCACATGAAGATCGGCGTAGCCAAGGAGATCAAGCAGGACGAGTACCGCGTCGCGCTGACGAACGCCGGCGCGCGCGAGCTGGTCCACCGCGGCCATGAGGTCGTGGTCGAGACCGGGGCCGGCGAGGGCAGCGCCATCTCGGACGACGACTACGTCGCCGCCGGCGCCTCGATCGCCGACGTCGACACGGTCTGGGGCGAGTCGGAGATGGTGCTGAAGGTGAAGGAGCCGCTGGACGGCGAGTACCAGAAGCTCTCGCCCGGCCAGGTGCTGTTCACCTACCTGCACCTGGCGGCGGCCCCCGAGCTGACGCGCGGCCTGGTCGAGAGCGGCACCACCGCGATCGCCTATGAGACGGTGGAGACGCCCGACCATCGGCTGCCGCTGCTGGCACCGATGAGCGAGGTGGCCGGACGGCTCTCCGCCCAGGTCGGCGCCTACTACCTGATGAAGCCGTTCGGCGGCCGTGGCCGGCTGATGGGCGGCGTGCCGGGCGTGCTGCCGGCCAAGGTGCTGGTGCTGGGCGGCGGCATCGTCGGGTACAACGCCGCGCTGATCGCCCAGGGCATGCAGTGCGACGTCACCATCTTCGAGCGCAGCGTCGATCGCATGCGCGAGCTCGACGTCAGCCTGGGACGCACGGTGCTCCTGCAGATGTCCAGCCGGCATGCCATCGAGGAGGCGCTGCCCGATGCCGACCTGGTGATCGGCGGGGTGCTGATCCCGGGCGCGAAGGCGCCGCGCCTGATCACCCGCGAGATGCTGGGCACGATGAAGGCGGCCTCGGTGCTCGTGGACGTGGCGATCGACCAGGGCGGCTGCTTCGAGACCTCGCGGCCGACCACGCACACCGATCCGACCTACGTGGTCGACGACGTCGCTCCACTACTGCGTCGCGAACATGCCGGGAGCGGTGCCGATCACGTCGACCGGCGCGCTCACGAACGTCACGCTGCCCTACGTCGAGGCGATCGCCGACAAGGGCGTCAGCCGCGCGATCGCCGAGGATCCGGCGCTTGCCAAGGGCGTCAACGTGATCGACGGCAAGCTCACGTACGAGCCGGTGGCCGACGCGGTGGGGATGGAGTACACGCCGCTCGATCAGGTGGCGCTGCCGGCCTGACCGGCCGGGACACGTGCACTCGGTTCCGCTTGCGCGGAGTCGTATGCTGCACGAAGGGATCGTTGGCATCGTGACGAAACCCCTGTACGTGATGCGCACCTACGACACCAAACTTGCGGAGTTCCTGACGAGCCTGCAGCTGGAGCGGGGTGCCTCGCCACATACGATCGAGGCCTACAAGCGAGACCTGATCGATCTCGGCGACTTCGTCGAGCACGTCGACCCGGATCAGATCGAGGTGGGCGTACTGGACGACTACGCCTGGCGCTGCAGGACCGCGGCCTGTCACCGGCAACGGTGCGGCGCCGGCTCGCGGCCGTTCGCGCCTTTCTCAAGTACCGGGCCCGCGAGGGCGGCCGTCCCGACGCCGGTCGCACGGTGCCGCTGCCGCGGCTGGGTCGCAGGCTGCCGGAGCCGCTCACGCCGCAGGAGGCGGAGGCGATCGTGACCAGCCCGGACGCGTCGCCGCGCGGCCTCCGCGATCGCGCCATGCTGGAGCTGATGTACGGGGCCGGCCTGCGGGTGTCCGAGCTGGTGTCCCTGCGGGTGTCCGACATCGATCTCGAGGAGGGACTGGTGCGCTGCATGGGCAAAGGCGCCAAGCAGCGCGTCGTGCCGACGGGCGGTCGTGCGATCGAGGCGATCCGCATCTACATGCAGCGCGGCCGGCCCTACCTGGGCCGCATGCAGCGCGGCGACATCCTGTTCCTGAACCATCGCGGCCAGGGCATCACCCGCCAGGCCGTCTTCCAGCTGGTGCGCGAGCACGCCCGCGAGGCGGGTATCGAGAAGATCGTGACTCCGCACACGCTGCGCCACTCGTTCGCGACGCACCTGATCGAGAACGGCTGTGACCTGCGAAGCGTGCAGGAGATGCTCGGCCACGCGTCGATCGAGACCACGCAGGTCTACACCCACGTCTCGGTCGAGCACGTCCGCGAGGCGTACCAGAAGGCGCACCCCCGGGCTTGAACCCCGAGGTGAGGACGCTCCGGGCGCAGGACGTCGCCTGGCTGGCCGACCTCCACAACGCTGCCTTCGCCGACTATCCGGTGCCGGCCGTGCTGGACGCTTCGTCGCTCGGGTTCTACCTGACCGAGACCGACGTCGACCCGGCGCTGTCGCGGGTGGCGTTCGTCGACGGACGCCAGCCAGCTTCTGCCTCGGTGCCCTGCGCGGCGACCGCGCCAGCATCCGCGGCGAGGGCACGGCGCCCGGTTTCCGGCGATCAGGGCTGGGCCGGCTGGTGCTGGAGCAGACGCTCGAGGCGCTGGCCGCGGCGGGTGCGCGAACCGTCACGCTGGAGGTGCTGAACGGCAACGACGCGGCCGTCGGCCTCTACCGGCGCAGCGGCTTCGAGCAGCGCCGCCGGCTGCTCGGCTACCGGCTGGCGCGCCCCGGCCGCGGCCTTCGCTCCCGCCTCTCGGGAGGGCTGGCGGAGTGCGACACCGATACCGCGATCGACAGGCTGTCGCGGTGGGGCTGGCGCGATCCGCCCTGGCAGCTGGAGACGGAGTCGCTGGCGCACATCCCGGCACAGCACCTGGACGGACATGCCGTGCTGCTCGGAAAGCGGCGCGGCGACCACTTCTGGCTGTACGCGCTGGCGGTCGACCCCGAGCGCCGGCGCAAGGGGCTGGCGACCCGCGCCGTCTCGCTGCTCCCGGCCGCATGGGTCGGCGTTCCCGCGCTGATACCGGAGGAGTGGTGGGAGGCGGGGGCGCTGCTGCGCTCGCTGGCGGCCGAGACGGAGGGCCACTGGCAGTGGGAGATGCGGCGGTCGCTCGCATCCGGCTGAGGGCGCTGACGGCTCGCGAAGATATCGATCGTCATCTAGATTGCCCGGGATGGCCCGAGCCTGCGTGATCGTGCTGGACGCCGTCGGCGTCGGCGACCTGCCCGACGCCGACCGGTTCGGCACGGCCGGGTCGAACACGCTCGGGCACGTGGCGGAGGCGGTCGGCGGCCTCGAGCTGCCGGCGCTGCAGCAGCTGGGGCTGGGCAACGTGCTGCCGCTGGCCGGGTGCCCGCCGCGCGCGGATGCCCCGGCCGTCTGGGGCCGGCTGGTCGAGCGCAGCCTCGGAATGGACACCACCACCGGGCACTGGGAGATGATGGGCATCATCACCGAGCGCCCGTTCCCGACCTTCCCCGACGGCTTTCCGCAGGAGCTGCTCGACCGCTTCAGCGAGGCCACCGGCCGCGGCGTGATCGGGAACGTGGCCGCCTCCGGCACCGAGATCATCGAGCGGCTCGGGGAGCAGCACCAGCGCACCGGCGACTGGATCGTGTACACGTCCGCCGACAGCGTGTTCCAGGTGGCGGCGCACGAGCAGACGGTGCCGCTGGAGGAGCTGTACGCGGCCTGCCGCACCGCCCGCGAGATGCTGACCGGAGATCTCGCCGTGGGACGGGTGATCGCGCGGCCGTTCGAGGGCAGAGCCGGGGTCGTTCGTGCGCACGCCCCGCCGCCACGATTTCTCGCTGCTGCCGCCGCGGCCGAACCACCTGCAGCGCATGCGTGCGGCCGGCGTGACGGTGCACGGTGTCGGCAAGATCTCCGACATCTTCGCCGGGCAGGATGTGGACAGCTCCAGCCCGACCGAGTCGAACGGCCAGGGCATCGCCCGCACGATCGCCCGGCTCCGCGATTCCGAGGACGGCGATCTGGTGTTCACCAACCTGGTCGAGACCGACATGATCTGGGGCCACCGCAACGACCCGGCCGGGTTCGCCGACTGCCTCCGCGAGTTCGACGAGGAGCTGCCGCGGCTGATGGCCGCGCTGCGGCACGGAGACCTGCTGATGCTGACCTCGGACCACGGCTGCGATCCCACCACCGCCTCCACCGACCACTCGCGCGAGCACGGGCTGCTGCTGGCCCACGTCGTGGGCAGGCCGGCCAGCGGCCGCCGCCACGACGGCGACACCTTCGCCGACATCGGCGCCACCGTGCAGCGGCATCTCACGGGCAGCCACGATCCCGACCTGCCGGGCACTCCGGTGATCTGAGTGGCCGTGCGCATCACCGACCTGATCGCGCGCAAGCGCGACGGCGGAGAGCTGTCGGCCGCCGAGATCGCCGCCATGGTCGCGCCCGAGGTGCCCGACTACCAGCTGTCGGCGTTCCTGATGGCGGTCGTGCTGCGCGGCCTGAGCGACGACGAGACGCGCGGGCTGCTGGACGCGATGGTGGCGTCCGGGCAGCGCGTGTCGTGGCCGTGGCCGGTGGCCGACAAGCACTCGACGGGCGGGGTCGGCGACTCGACGACGCTCGTGCTGGCGCCGCTGCTGGCCGCCTGCGGCGTGCTGTTCGCCAAGATGAGCGGACGCGGGCTGGGGCACACGGGCGGGACGCTCGACAAGCTCGAGGCGATCCCGGGCATGCGCGTGTCGCTGTCCCTGGCGGGGATGCGCCGGCAGGTGGAGCAGGTGGGCGTGGCGGTGTGCGGCCAGACGCCGGAGCTGGCCCCGGCCGACGGTCGCCTGTACGCGCTCCGCGACGCCACCGCCACCGTCTCCAGCCTGCCGCTGATCGCCGCCAGCATCATGTCGAAGAAGGTGGCTGCCGGCGCGTCGCGGCTGCTGCTCGACGTCAAGGTGGGGGAGGGCGCGCTGCTGCCGGATACGGACGCCGCCCGCCGGCTGGCCGGCCTGATGGTGCGGCTGGGGCGCGACCACGACATCGACACGCGCGCGCTGCTCTCGAACATGTCCGAGCCGCTGGGCGCCGCTGTCGGCGACGCGCTGGAGGTGGCCGAGGCGGTGGACACGCTGCGCGGCCACGGCCCGGCCGACATCACGGAGCTGTGCGTGCACCAGGCGACGGTGCTGGCGGGCGACGAGTCGGTGGTTCGCCGCGCGCTCGACTCGGGTGCGGCGTACGAGCGCTACCAGCGCTGGGTGGCCGCGCAGGGCGGCGACCCCGAAGCCCCGCTGCCGCGGGCGCCGCTCGTGGTCGAGGTGCCGGCGCCACGCTCCGGCGTCGTCCAGCGCTGCCACGCCCGCGGCATCGGCGAGCAGGTGATGCGGCTGGGGGCCGGCCGCGCCACAAAGGAGGACGTGGTCGACCACGCCGTCGGCGTGCTCGTGCACCGCAAGCGCGGCGACCGCGTCGAGGCGGGCGAGCCGCTGGCGACGGTGCACGCCCGCGGCGAGGCCGACCTGGATGCGGTGGCCGCGTGCTTCGAGATCGGCGAGGCGCCGGCCGACCCGGAGCCGCTGCTGCTGGGGGCACGTCGATGCCTGAGCTGCCCGAGGTGGAGACCGTGCGGCGGGGGCTGGTGAAGGTGCTGGCCGGGCGCGAGCTGGTCGGTGTCGAGATCCGCGACGGCCGGCTGACGGCGCCGGCCGATCCGATGGCGGTCGCCCACGAGCTGCTGGGCGCGGTCGTGACCGGACGTCGGGCGGCGCGGCAAGTACCTGGCCGTCGGGCTCGACGACGGGCGCACGCTGGTCTGCCACCTGCGCATGACCGGGTGGTTCCATCACGTCACCGAGCTCAGCGAGCGCCCGCACCTGCGCGCGGTGTTCGAGCTCGACGACGGCAGCTGGCTGCTCTACAGCGACCAGCGGCGGTTCGGCACGATGCGGCTGATCGAGGCCGGCGGGCTCGAGCGACTACTGGCGCGGCCGGGTCGGGCCGGAGCCGCTGGACGGCGACTGGACGGCGACGCAGCTGCGGCGCTGCGCTGCGGGGGCGTACGGCGCCGGTGAAGGCGCTGCTGCTCGACCAGCGGGTGGTGGCCGGCGTCGGCAACATCTACGCCGACGAGGCGCTCTGGGAGGCGCGGGTGCACCCGCTGACCCCCGGCGGCAGGTCGGGCGCCGTGCGGGCGGCCCGCGTGCACGACGCCGTGATCGCCGTGCTCGAGCGCGGCATCGACGCGCAGGGTGCCAGCATCGACACGCTACCGGTCGGTGGATGGGGCGCCCGGCTCGATGCAGGAGCGGTTCCACGTCTTCGACCGCGCCGGCGAGCCGTGCCCGCGCTGCGGATCCGTTATCGTCAAGACCCGCGTTGCCCAGCGCGGCACCCACCTATGTCCGAGATGCACCCCACGGCCCTGAGGTTCCAGGAGCGCGCGCAGGCGGCGGGCCTGGACGTGCGCGCGCAGGAGCTGTCGGAGTCGACGCGCACGGCGGTGGAGGCGGCCGACGCGGTCGGCTGCGAGCTGGGCCAGATCGTGAAGTCGGTGGTGCTGCAGGACGCGAGCGGCGAGCTGCTGCTGTGCCTCTGCGCCGGCGACCGGCGGATCGATCTGGAGCGGGTGGGCGAGGGCGTCACGATGGCTCGCGGCCGCGACGTCAAGGAGCAGACCGGCTACGCCATCGGCGGCATCCCGCCGCTCGGCCACGACCGGCCGCTGCACACGGTCGTGGACAGCTCGCTGCGGCGGTTCCAGACGGTCTGGTGCGCCGCCGGGCACGCCCAACGCCGTGTTCGAGGTGCGGCTGGACGACCTGCTGGCCGCGATGCCGGACGCCGACGTGCGCGACGTCTGAGCTGCAGGAACCCATCTGTGACCTCGGCGTCCAAGCAGCGTGAGACTTCGCGGGTGGATGATCGGTGTCGCGATTGCCGCGGTGGTGGCGTCCTTCGGTGCCGTGCCGGCGTCTGACCGGGCGAGCGCCGCATGCGTGGAGATGGTGGTGTGGCACGACATCGCCTACGAGGGAGTGTGGAACCCGGCTGACCTGCCGGCGTTCGAGACCGGTCGGCAGCTGCGGGGAGCCGTCGAGCCGGACTGCGCCGATACGGGCGGCCCGGCCGCCGCACCCACCCCCGTACAAGCCTCGTCGATCGATGGCGCTGCCGACCGTCGGTGGCGATCTGGGCGTTCGGCGCGCCGATGATTGCGTCCGGGTTCTTTCCGCAGCTGCCGGGCTTCCCGATAGCGCCAACGGATGGACCGCTCGTCGACGACACGAGCGACTGCCGGGCTGGGGGGCGCGGTCACCGTCGACGGCACCGCCGAGGCGGCGTTCGGCAAGCTCAACGTCGTCGTGTCGCACAGCTCGCAGCGGCTGCGGCTGATCCGGCGGCCGGGTGCTGACCGATCTGTTCGTGGACGGTCACACGCGGATCGTCGGATCATCGCGCGAGGGCCTGCCCTACATCGGCGAGGGCCAGAAGGTGCACGTCGACGCCCGCACCTGTCAGGTGAAGGGTGCGGTGGGGCCAAAGATCATCGCCCGCAGGGTCAGCGGTGTCCGGTCCCGATAGGGACGCCGACCAGCGCCGCGACCGTGCTCGGCCCGGACTGGGCCGGCTCGGCCGGCGGATCACACCGGCCGGATCGTCGTGGTGTTGATCGCGATCGCCGCGCTGGCGGCGGCGGTGGCAGCTTTCACGATTCGCCACCGACGCGCGGCCTAGACTGATCCCGATGGGCCGAAGCTACAAGACGGATGCCGTGGTGCTGCGATCGATCCGCTTCTCGGAGGCCGACCGCGTGCTGCACCTGTACACGCTCGAGCGGGGGCGCGTGAACGCGATCGCCAAGGGCGTGCGCAAGACCGGCTCGCGGTTCGGCGCGCGGCTGGAGCCGCTGACCCGGTCGGCGCTGATCCTGCATGAGGGCCGCGGCGAGCTGCACACCGTCTCGGGCGCCGACATCATCAGCTCGCAGGAGCAGGTGCGGGCCGATGGCTACGCGCTGGCGGTCGGCCAGATCGGGGCGGAGGCGGTGCTGAAGCTGTTCGCCGAGCCGGAGCCGAATCCACGTGCCTACGAGGGACTGTGCCGGTTCCTGGAGCTGCTTGCCGGGCCGCTCGAGCGCGCCGCGGACCCCCAGCACGACGGCCTGGGACTGGCCTTTCAGCTGAAGCTGCTGGCGCTCTCGGGCTACCTGCCGCACCTCGACTCGTGCGCGTCGTGCGGGTCGGCCGGCCCGCTGGCCGGGTTCTCGCCGACGTGCAGGCGGCGCCGTCTGCACGGGCTGCATGGTGGCAAGCGGTGGCTTCCGGATGGCGGACGGGGCGATCGCCGCCATCGAGGGGCTGCTGGAGCGCCCGCTGGCGCCGGTGGCGCTGTCGCCGGACGCCGCGGCCGGCGCACTGCGGGTGGTCGAGGAGACCTACGCGCACCACGGCGGCTTTCGCCTGCGCACCCTTCAGCCGAGCTGAAACAGCAGCTGCACGCTGCTGCCCAGGATCCGCACGGCCCAGCGCTCGCGGCCGTGGCCGGGGATGCGGATGCTGCAGACGTGGTCGGGCGCGGCCGTCGCGGTCGAGCCGGCCGGTGCTGCGGGCGAGCCCGCCTTGCAGTGCGCCTTGGCCGCCGTCCCGCCGTTCAGGAGCGCCATCTCGGCCGAGAACACCTTCGCCACGTCGACGGTCGCGGCCGGCTGGCCGTCGCCGTTGTGATCAGTCCGGTAGAGCAGCTGCACGGGGTGGCTGGCGCCCAGGTCGAGCACGTTCACCGCCCACACCTGGGTGGGCGTCCCGTTGCTGAACTTCACGGTGCAGGTGTGGTCGGCGACCACCGTCCCCAGCCCGCCCGCGACCGTGTCGGCCGGCGGCGCCTGGTCGCTGCAGTCGACCGATGAGACGACCTGCCGGCCGCCCTGCTGGGCCACCACGGCGGCCTCCACCTTCGTGTCCAGCGCCTTGCCGCTGGGCGCGCCGCAGGCGGCCGCCGCCAGCACCAGGAGGGGAAGAAGCGCGTATCCGCCACGTCGCATGGAGCGGTTATCGGCAGGTCGCTGCCGCGGATCAAGCGTCTGATAGCTTGCGCCCTCGATGTCGACCTTCCAGCAGATGATCGCGCAGCTGCAGGCCTTCTGGGAGGCCGAGGGGTGCGCGATCATGCAGCCGTACCACACCGAGGTGGGAGCGGGCACGTCCAACCCCGCGACGCTGCTGCGCGTGCTCGGCCCGAGGCCGTGGCGAACGGCCTACGTCGAGCCCTCGATCCGGCCGGACGACGGCCGCTACGGCGAGAACCCCTACCGCTTCCAGCAGCACTACCAGTACCAGGTGATCCTGAAGCCGGCGCCCGACGACAGCCAGGACGTCTACCTGCGCTCGCTGGCAGCGATCGGCATCGACCCGCTCGAGCACGACATCCGCTTCGTCGAGGACAACTGGGAGAGCCCCAGCCTGGGCGCGTGGGGGCTGGGCTGGGAGGTGTGGATGGACGGGATGGAGATCACCCAGTTCACCTACTTCCAGCAGGCCGGCGGGATCGAGCTGGAGCCGGTGTCGGTGGAGATGACCTACGGCCTGGACCGGATCGGCATGCACCTGCAGAAGGTGCGGCGGGCCCAGGACATGGAGTGGGCGCCGGGCGTGACGTGGGCCGACGTCTACCTCGAGAACGAGCGCCAGTTCTCGGTCTACAACTACGAGCTGGCCGACACCGAGATGCTGGCGCGGCACTTCGACGACCACGAGGCCGAGGCCGGACGCTGCCTGGAGGCGAACCTGCCGCTGGCCGCCTACGACCAGGTGCTGAAGTGCTCGCACGCCTTCAACCTGCTCGATTCGCGGCGGGCGATCGCCGTCACCGACCGTCAGGCATACATCCTGCGCATGCGGCGACTGACGCAGGCGGTGGCGCGGGCGTATCTGGCCATGCAGGAGGGCGAGGATGCCTGACCTGCTGATCGAGATCGGCTGCGAGGAGCTGCCGGCTGCGGCCTGCCGAGAGGCCGAGCGCCAGCTACCCGAGCTGCTGACCCGCTCGCTCTCCGAAGCCGGCCTGGAGTCGCGCGACCCCCGCATCCACGTCGGCCCGAGGCGGCTGGTGGCGATCGCGAGCGTGCCGCCGCAGCGAGATGCCGTCGCGACGCAGCAGCGGGGCCCGCGCGCCGACGCCCCGGAGGCGGCCAGGGCCGGGTTCGCGCGAAAGCACGGGCTGGCGATGGACGAGCTGGAGCAGCGCGAGGGCTTCGTCTGGGCCGTCAGCGACGGCCGCGCCGCGCCGGCGGTGGAGCTGGTGCCGGACGCCGTGCACCGCATCGTGGCGGGGCTGCAGTTCGCAAAGACGATGCGCTGGCCGGGCGGCCGGTTCTCGCGGCCGATCCGGTGGCTGGTGGTCAAGCTCGACGACGAGGTGGTGGAGATGGAGCTCGCCGGGGTGGTCAGCGGCGGGGAGTCCCGCGGCCACCGGTCGCTGGGCGCGGTCCGGGTGGGCTCGGCCGCGAGCTACCTGGAGGACCTGCGCGGCGTGCACGTTCTGGCCGACGCGGCCGAGCGCCGGGAGCTGATCGTCGAGGGACTGAACACGGCCGGGGAGTGGATCGACCCGATGGGCAAGCTGGACGAGGTCGTCCACCTCGTGGAGTGGCCGGTGGTGCTCGAGGGCCGGTTCGACGAGCGCTACCTGGAGCTGCCCGAGCGCGTCCCGATCACCGCGATGCAGTCCCACCAGCGCTACTTCCCGATCGTCCGCGAGGGTCGCCTCGACGCCCGCTTCGCGTTCGTCGCGAACGGTGGCGACCCGGCGGTGGTCGCGGCCGGGAACGAGGAGGTGCTGGTGGGGCGGCTGGAGGATGCCGTCTTCGCGCACGACAAGGACCAGGCTCGCGGCATCGCCGCGATGCTGGCCGAGTTGCCCCGGGTCAGCTTCCTGGAGGGGGCGGGGTCGCTGGCCGACAAGGCGGAGCGGGTGCGCGAGATATCGCGGCAGCTGTGCGACCGGGTCGAGGTCGAGCCGCCGCTGCGCGAGGCGGTGGCGCGGGCGGCGGAGCTGTGCAAGGCCGACCTGGTATCGAGCCTGGTGACCGAGTTCTCCGACCTGCAGGGGTACGCCGGGTCGCTGTATGCGCGCGATGCGGGTGAGCCGCCCGAGGTGTGCGAGGCGATCGCGGACCATCACCTGCCGATCGAGGCCGGCGGGGGGCTGCCCGCGGACGAGGGTGCCGCGCTGCTGTCGGTTTCCGACAAGGCCGACACGGTGGCGGTGGCGTTCGCGCTGGGCGCGCAGCCCACCGGCAGCCGCGACCCGTATGGGCTGCGGCGCGCCGCGGCCGGCATCGTCGCGATCGCGCTCGAGCGCGGCTACGAGCTGGGTCTGGTCGACCTGATGGCGGAGTCGGTGCACATGCTGGTGTCGCAGGGCCACGAGCTGCGCCGAAAGCCGCTGGAGGCGGTGCCCGACGCGGTCGACTTCGTGCTCGACCGGGTCGAGCCGCTGATGGCCGAGGAGGGCGTGACCGTCGATGAGATGCGTGCCGCGCGCGGCTCCGGCGTGACCGGGCCGCTGCCCCTGGCCGCCCTCTGCCGGGCGCTGCGAGACGCGCGCGGCGCCGACTGGCTGGCGGCCGTCCGCGACGCCTACGGACGGTGCATACGGATCACGGCCAGGGCCGCCGAGCAGACGGCTTCCGAAGTGCGGACGTCGATGTTCGAGATGGACGAGGAACGGGCGCTGTGCGCGGCGCTGACGGCCGCGGATATCGAGATCGCCGATGCCGCCGCGCGGCGCGACTACGCGTCGGCACTGGACGCGGCCGCGCTGATGGTGGAGCCGATCAACACGTACTTCGAGCAGGTGATGGTGATGGCCGAGGATCCGGCCGTGCGCGGGAACCGTCTCAAACTCTTGGCCGACGTGGTGTCGACGCTGCGCCTGGTCGGCGACTTCGAGCAGCTGCCGGGGTAGGTAAAGCTCGCTCTCGGCAGGATCCTGGAACGCGCAGAGGCAGTCGCGCAGCCAGGTGAGCACGGTACAGGCAGAGAACACGCCACGTCCAGGGCGTAGCTGGGCCGGCCTCGTAGAGCTCACAGGCGACCACCGGGATCAGGCCGCAAGTCTGCGCGGGCGGCGCGGCGCAGGCCTGCTGGAGCAGGAAGATGCAGGTGCAGTAGGTGGCCTTCGCATCCCCGGCAGCAGGCAGCGTGGCAGGCCAGGGAGGCGGTCTGGTAGACCAGCAGCGCGCGCAGCGGCAGGCTCGCAGAGTAGCAGAAGTAGCCAGGCAGAAGGCAAGATCGGCGGCAGCTAGGCGGGGTGGATGCTGTGCAGCTCGAGCAGCTCGGGGTGACAGGTGACAGGGCGCGGACAGAGCCTGCAGCTGGGTGCGCCGGCGGTGGACGGCTCGGTGAGGGCGCAGTCACAAGAAGCGCGCACACGTAGGCGTAGAGCGTACCGGCGCGCAGGCGGCCGTCCTGCGCGGCCGCAGCGACCGCATCGTCGTTCTCGACCAGCCAGCGGATCTTGGTGGCCGAGAAGTAGGGGTCGAGCGGCAGGCCGGACAGCTCCTGGATGCGAGCACGTGGCCGGCGGCCTCCAGGCGCTCCACGATCGGCTGGCTGCGACGGGAGCCCCACACGATCGCGGGCGCCAGCGGCCGCAGCGTCTGGGCGTCCCACGCCACCACCGTCTCGCCCTCGTTGTCGAGGCCGACCGCGGAGACCTCGCCGTCCAGCTGCGCGGTCAGATCGCTCAGCGCGCGCTCCACCGTGGCCACCGTCTCGTCGGCGTCCTTCTCGATCGAGCCCGGTTGGGGATGGCTGACATGGGCAGGCTGGTAGCTCTCGCCGAGCGGGCGCAGGCGCTCGTCGAAGGCAACGGCGCGGGTGCCGCTGGTGCCTGGTCGACGCCGATCAGGATCGTCATCGGCGGCGCAGCAGGGCGATGCCGGCCAGGCCCAGGCCGGCCGCGATCAGCGGGCCGCGGAACGCGCGAGCGAGCATCGGCAGGTCCTCGGCGCCGACCTCGATCCGCGACCGCCAGGTGCCGAGCTCGCCCTCGACCACCACGTGCGTCGTGCAGCGAAACGCGGCGCACGACGAATCGGCAGCTCACCGATTGGCGATGTCACCTTCATGGACGCTCCTCCTGATCGATCAGTGACGTATAGCGGCGGCGCTCGGCGCGGCCACGCGCGCCTGTTCCACGTGGCGGGGTCGGTAGCGGCTGGGAGTAGACGTGCGCTGCGCGTCCAGACGGCGCGTCAACGTTGCGCAGCGCGGCCACGTGGGCCAGCACGACGCGTCGCACCCAGAGTCTCGCGGAGGCGAGCGTGGCAGTGCGCACGAGGGGTGCGCGACAGACACGACGCGGTCGTGCTCGCGCACGTGCACGGCATCGTCGCGGGGCGTTCGCGCAGCAGGTCGGGCAGACCAGGGTGGCCGCTCGGCACCGGCGCGCGCAGCTCGCTCGCGGCCGCATCGCGCAGTCCGCCGCCTACGATCAGCGGGCGCGCCCACCAGCAGGCGTTCTCGGCGAGGTGGCAGGTGACGGTGCGGCGACGACGCGGTCAGGCGGCCGTGGCGATGCGAGCTCGGCACGGCCAGCGGACGTGTGCCGCTCGCGATCACGAGCGCGGCGGCAGTCAGATGCTGTGGGCGTCTGCCGATCGCGAGCAGCACAGGCGTCTCAGCGAACCGCGTCTCGCGCAGCCGCATGAGTGCGCCGCAGGCCTGCGCCAGCTCACGGGTCTCGGCGCCTCCCAGCAGTGTACGCCGCCGGGCACCGGGATGTGGTCGACGACAGTGACCTCGGCGACGTCGCGCAACGCGTGCGCGCAGGCTAGGCCGGTGATGCCGCGCGGACGATAGCGACGGCGGTCGGTCAGGCATCGTCGGCACCACGCGCAGCGTCGCGTGGGGTTCAGAGACGGCGATCTGCTGAGGGCGGCAGCCGCTGTGCAGCGAGTGCAGGAACGAGACGCCGGACAGGCAGAGGGCGCCTGGCAGCGGCCACCGGTCGCCGGGTGCGCTTGCGGACGCCTCGAGCGAGGTGGGAGGCACGGCTATCGCGTGCACGGCCGCGATCTCGGCGCAGTTACCTGTTCGCAGGCGCAGATCACCTGGCGTAGCGCGGGTCGCAAGCGAACAGCTGCTCGGGGCTCTGGTGCCAGAGCAGCGCGGCAGCGGCTCCAGCTCGGTGACGGCTTCCGGCCGCTGCTCGCCGACCGGAAGGCCCAGCCTTCCAGCAGCGCGCGCACCACCTCCGCGACGGCCGGTGACGGACGACACCCGGTCGAGCGAATGCCGGCGGCGTGCACCAGGTTCGCGACCTCGGCGTCGACTGCGATCCGGTAGGTGGGATCGGAGGCGGGGCGGTTGGAGGCGAACGTCTTGATCGCATGCTCGCGGCCGATCGAGGGCACCAGCAGCCGGCGCCCTCGCAGAGCTCGTGATCGGCCTACGAACAGCGGTCAACGTCGCGCACGGGCGCTTGGTATTCCGCACCCGCGGCGGTGACGGGCGGTAGAGTCCGGGCCGTGGCGGACACGCTCGAGATCCACATCATCTCTGACTCCACCGGAGACACGGCGGCACGGGTGGCGCGGGCGGCCCAGTCGCAGTTCGGCGATTCCGAGATCGAGCTGCACCGCCACGCGCGGGTGAAGTCGCGGGAGCAGCTGGCGCGCGCGCTGGAGGCGGCCACCGGCCGCCGCGCCGCCGTGTTCTACACGCTGGTCGACCCCGGGCTGCGCGAGGCCGTGGTCGAGATCTCGCGGCAGCACCGGCTGGTGGCGCTGGACGTGCTTGGCCCCGCGCTGAACGCGATCACGACCGCCTCCGGCATGCAGGCGATGCAGGTGCCCGGCCGCCAGGCGCCGCTGGACGCGCAGTACTTCCGGCGGATCGCCGCCATCGAGTTCGCCGTCAAGCACGACGACGGCCGCGGCGCCGACGATCTGCAGCAGGCCGATGTCGTGCTGGTGGGGGTGTCGCGCACGTCCAAGACGCCGACCTCCATGCACCTCGGCTACATGGGGCTGATGGCGGCGAACATCCCGATCGTGAAGGGCATCGACCCGCCCCCGGCGCTGTTCACCGTGGATCCCTGGAAGATCGTGGGACTGACCATCGACGCCGACCGTCTGGCCGAGATCCGCCGCCGCCGGGTGCGGGCACTGGCCGCCGGCTCGTCGGCGCGCTACGCCGACCTGGCCGAGATCTACGAGGAGCTCGAGACCACCGCCAACCTGCACAAGCGGCTGGGCTGCCCGGTCATCGACGTCACCAAGCTGGCGATCGAAGAGGCCGCCGCGCGCTGCGCGGAGCTGGTCGAGGAGCGGCGCCGGGCCGCACTCGAGGGCGCGCTCTCGCGCGGATGAGCCGCTACGTCTACGACTTCTCGGAGGGGTCGGCCGAGATGCGCCGGCTGCTCGGCGGCAAGGGCGCAAACCTGGCCGAGATGACCTCGATCGGCCTGCCGGTGCCGGACGGCTTCACGGTCACCACCGAGGCATGCCTGGCCTATCTCGCGAACGACGGCCGCCACCCAGACGGCCTGGACGACGAGCTGGGCGCGCACCTGGCGGCGCTCGAGCAGCGCGTCGGCAAGCGGCTGGGGGCGCGCAATGACCCGCTGCTGGTGTCGGTGCGGTCGGGCGCGGTGGCCTCGATGCCGGGCATGATGGACACGATCCTGAACCTGGGCATCAACGACGAGTCGGTGCAGGGGCTGGCCGAGGCCGGCGGTGACGAGCGGTTCGCGTACGACTCCTACCGGCGGTTCGTGCAGATGTTCGGGGAGGTGGTCGCGGGCGTCGAGGGCCACCTGTTCGAGAACGCGCTGGGGCGGATGAAGATGGCCCGCGGCGCGGACGCCGACGTCGACCTCTCGGCTGACGACCTGCGCGCGCTGGTGGGCGAGTTCCTGGAGATCTACCGGCAGGAGACCGGCGAGGAGTTTCCTCAGGATCCGGGAGCGCAGCTGCAGCGGTCGATCGACGCGGTGTTCAGCTCGTGGAACACGCCGCGGGCGCGCACCTACCGCCGCGAGTACCACATCGCCGACGACCTGGGCACCGCGGTGAACGTCGTGCAGATGGTGTTCGGCAACATGGGCGACGACTCGGCCACCGGCGTCTGCTTCACCCGCAACCCGTCGACCGGGGAGCGCGAGCGGTACGGCGAGTTCCTGGTGAACGCGCAGGGCGAGGACGTGGTGGCGGGCATCCGTACGCCCCAGCCGCTGGCCGAGATGGACGCGGTGATGCCCGATGCCTACCGGCAGCTGGGCGAGCAGATGGACCGGCTCGAGCAGCACTACGGCGACATGCAGGACATCGAGTTCACGGTCGAGCGGGGCACGCTCTACATCCTGCAGACCAGGGCCGGCAAGCGCACCGCCGCCGCGGCCGTGCGGGTCGCGCGGGACATGGTGGAGGAGGGTGTGATCGACCGCCGGACGGCGCTGCTGCGGGTGGATCCGGCGCAGCTCGACCAGCTGCTGCACCCGGCCATCGACCCGTCCGCGCCGCGGGAGGTGCTGACGCGCGGCCTCAACGCCTCGCCGGGGGCGGCCGTCGGAGCCGTCGTGTTCGACGCCGACACGGCGGAGGAGCGGGGCAAGGCGGAGCAGGCGGTGATCCTGGTGCGGTGGGAGACGACGCCCGACGACATCCACGGGGTGCTGCAGGCGCAGGGGGTGCTGACGGCGCGCGGCGGCATGACCTCGCACGCGGCGGTGGTGGCGCGGCAGATGGGAAAGCCCTGCGTGGCCGGGGCGGAGCACCTGCAGATCGACGCCGACGCGCGCACGTTCACCGTCGACGGCACGGTCGTGTCCGAGGGCGACCAGATCACGATCGACGGCGGCACCGGCGAGGTGATGCTGGGCGCGGTGCCGCTGGTGCCGGCACAGCTGAACGAGGACTTCGAGACGATCACCGGCTGGGCCGACGAGGTGCGGCGGCTGCGCGTCCGCGCCAACGCCGACACGCCGGCCGACGCCGCCAAGGCGCGCGAGCTGGGCGCCGAGGGGATCGGCCTCTGCCGCACCGAGCACATGTTCTTCGGGGACGAGCGGCTGCCGGTGGTGCAGGCCATGATCATGGCCGTCGACGAGGCGCACCGCCGCGTGCAGCTCGAGCGCCTGCTGCCGTTCCAGGAGGCCGACTTCCGCGGCATCTTCGAGGCGATGGCCGGCCTGCCGGTGACGATCCGCCTGCTCGACCCGCCGCTGCACGAGTTCCTGCCCGACGCGGGCGACCTGGCCGAGGAGATCGCGCGCGGCCGCGCCGAGGGCCGGCCGCAGACCGAGATCGCCGAGCTGGAGCGGATCGCCGGCCGGGTGCGGTCGCTGGCCGAGCAGAACCCGATGCTGGGCACACGCGGCTGCCGTCTGGGGCTGATGTTCCCCGAGATCTACGAGATGCAGGTGCGGGCGATCGTGCGTGCCGCGATCGCAGTCTCGGCCAAGGGGGTCGAGATCATGCACCCACTGATCGGCTTCGCCGAGGAGCTGCGGCGGCTGCGGGCGCTGACCGAGGATGTGATCGAGCAGGAGCAGGGCGGCGCCCTGGGCATCCACATCGGCACCATGATCGAGGTGCCGCGGGCCGCGCTCACCGCCGACGAGATCGCGGGCGAGGCCGACTTCTTCTCGTTCGGCACCAACGACCTCACCCAGATGACGCTGGCGTTCTCGCGCGACGACGCGGAGGGTAAGTTCCTGACGTACTACCTGGAGGAGGGCGTGCTCGACCGCAACCCGTTTCAGACGCTCGACCAGCTCGGCGTGGGCCGGCTGATCGAGCACGCGGCCGGGCTGGCCCGCGGCACGCGCCCGGACATCAAGCTCGGCATCTGCGGCGAGCACGGTGGCGACCCCGACTCGATCGCGTTCTGCGACCGCACGGGCCTGGACTACGTGTCGTGCTCGCCCTTCCGGGTGCCGATCGCGCGGCTGGCGGCGGCACAGGCTGCGCTGCGCGCGGGGGAGCAGGCGGCGTGAGGATCGACGTCGCCTTCACGCCGGGAGAGCCGGAGGACGCCTCGGTGGCGATCGTGATCGACGTGCTGCGCGCGACCACCACCATCGCCTACGCGCTGGCGCAGGGCTATCAGCGGGTGCTGGCCTGCGGTGAGGTCGACCAGGCGCGGGCGCTGGCGGAGCGGGTCAACGGCGGCGCCGTCCTGGCGGGCGAGCGCAAGTGCGTGAAGCCCGAGGGGTTCGACCTGGGCAACTCGCCGCGCGAGTTCGCCGGTGACAGGCTGGGCGAGACGCTCGTGATCACGACCACGAACGGCACGCGTGCGATCGTGACGGCGGCGGCGCACGCCGAGACCGTGGCGATCGGCAGCCTCGCAAACCTCACCTCGTGCGCCGCGGCGGTGGCGCGCACAGCCCGCAAGCAGAGCGGCGACGTGCTGATCCAGTGCGCGGGCGTGAAGGGCGGGTTCACGATGGACGACGCCTACACGGCCGGGCGATTCGTGCAGGAGCTGGCGGTGTGGCTGGCCGAGTGGGAGCGGTCGGACGCCGCCCACGCGGCGGAGGCGATCTCGCGCAGCTTCGAGACCGGCGGCGAGGGGCTGAGCGCCTCGCAGAGCGCCCGCAACCTGCGCGCGGCCGACCTCTACGACGACGTCCGGTTCTGCGCGCACGAGAGCGTGCTCGAGATCGTGCCGAAGGTGGCCGACGTGGACGCCGGTGTGGCCCTGATCACCGCCTGAGCGGCGCCCTGCGGCTGACCCCCGTACGGGGGGTTACCTGGGCGCAGGCACCCTGTACGCTCACAGTGGGGAGCAGAAGGGGGTCTTCTGATGCGCTGGATGGACTTGGACGACGAGGAGGTCGACGAGTACGGCGGACGTGCGACCGTTCTGGACTGGGCGCAGCAGCGCCCGCTGACGGCGGTCGTCATGGTGCTGGTCGTCTGGCTGGCCTTCATCTTCGTGCTGAACACGGTGTACGGGCTGTTCCTGTAGGAGCGGCCCGAAGGGTCGATAGAAGGGGTTTAGATGCGTGGATTGCGGTCTGCGGACACGTTCGAGTACGGGCGCCGCGGCGCCATGGGCTGGGCGCAGGAGCACGTGCTGGTGTGCGCGGTGGGGGCGGTGTGCGGCTGGCTGGTGGTGATCTACGCCGTCTTCAGCGCTGTGCTGACGGTGCGCTAGCGCCGTCCCCGGCCGAAGCTGTTCGGGTACGGCGCCGCGGCTCGCAGCTCGCCCACGTCGGGCGTCTCGGCAGGCGCCGGCCCGATCTCGGCCCGGCCCTGGTGGCTGAGCGCGGTGATCCGCTCGGCCAGCACGTTGATCGTGCCCTCGCGGCGCTCCAGGCGGCCGGTCACCTCGAGCAGCGGCTCGGCCCGCACGGCGATGCGGTCGCGGGCGTAGACGTCGGGCGGCACGATCGCGTTGCTCAGGCCGTGCTCGTCCTCGAGCAGCAGGAACACGATGCCCTTGGCGGTGCCCGGGCGCTGGCGCGCCACCACGATCCCGGCGATGGTGACGGTGGAGCCGGGCGGGTCGGTGGCCAGGTCACGCGATGTGCGGATGTGCTCCGGGAGCGAGGGGCGCAGCAGCGCCATCGGGTGGGGTCCGGTGGTGAGGCGCATCGTCTCGTGGTCGGCGATCATCAGCTCCCACTGCGACTGTGACGGCAGCGGCGGCGCCGGGGCGGCGTCGAGCGCCAGCGCCAGCTGGCCGGATTCGGGGGCGCGGTGCAGGCGGATCTCCCACAGCAGCCGCCGGCGGTCGCTCGAGAAGGGGTCGAGCGCGCCGGCGCGCACCATCTGGGCGAGCACGTCGCGGCCGACCGGCGCCCGCCGCACCAGGTCGCCGGCGTCGCGGTAGGGGCCGCCGCGGTCGCGCTCGGCGACCACGTCTGAGGCGGCCTTGCCGACGCCCTTGATGTAGCCGAGGCCGATGCGGACGGCGCCCCCCTCGATCGCGCAGTCGGGGTGGCTGCGGTTGATGTCGGGCGCGAGCACGGTCACGCCCCGCCGCTCGCCGTCGCGGAGCAGCGTGGCGGGCGGGTAGAAGCCCATCGGCTGCTCGTTCAGGAGCGAGCACAGGAACTCGGCGGGGTGGTGCAGGTGCAGCCAGGCCGACTGGTAGGCCAGGATCGCGAAGGCGGCGGCGTGCGACTTGGGGAAGCCGAACCCGGAGAAGCCGAGCACGTTCTCGAACACGGCCGCGGCCGTCTCGCGGGGGACGCCCTGTGCCTCCGCGCCGTCGCAGAACCGCTCGCGGTGCACGACCAGCGCCTCGTGGCTGCGCTTGCGGCTCATCGCCCTGCGCAGCGACTCGGCCTCGCCGGCGGTGAAGCCGGCCAGCGCGATCGCCACTTCCAGCACCTGGTCCTGGTAGACGATCACGCCCAGCGTGTCTGCCAGCGGGCCCTCGAGCAGCGGGTGGTCGAAGGGCACCCGGTAGTCGGGGTTCTCGCGCAGCAGCTTGCGGCGCTTGATGTAGGGGTTGACGGCCTTGCCCACGATCGGCCCCGGCCGCACCAGCGCCACCTGAACGGTCAGGTCGCCCAGGTTCTCGGGCTGGGTGCGCACGATCGACTGCATCTGGGCGCGGCTCTCGATCTGGAACACGCCGACGGTGTCGCCGGCCTGGATCTCGGAGTAGACCGCGGGGTCGTCGAAGCCGATGCGGGACAGGTCGACGGGCTCGGCGGCGGTGTCGGCGATCAGCTCGACGCAGCGCTCCACCGCCGACAGCATGCCCAGGCCGAGCAGGTCGATCTTGAGGAAGCCGGCGTCGGCGCAGGAGTCCTTGTCCCACTGGCAGATGCGACGGCCCTCCATGGCGGCCGGCAGCACCGGCACCAGTTCGACCAGCGGGGTGGAGGAGATGACCATGCCGCCGGAGTGCTGGCTGATGTGGCGGGGCAGGCCCATGATCTCGTCCATCAGGAAGCGGAAGGCGCGCCAGCGGGGGCTGTCGGAGCCGTCCGGCAGGCGCGCCGACTCGGCGCCGTGGTCCCAGCCGTCGGTCATGCGCGCCATCCGCTCGACCTCGCCCTGCGGCAGCGCCAGCGCCTTGCCCAGGTCGCGTATGGCGCCGCGCACCCGGTAGGTGGGGAAGGCGGCCACCAGCGCGGCGTGGTCGTCGCCGTAGCGGCGCTGGATCTCGAGGATCAGGCCCTCGCGGATGTCGCGCGGGAAGTCGAGGTCGATATCGGGGATGCTGGTCTGGTCGCGCGACAGGAACCGGCCCAGGAACAGCTGCGCCGACACCGGGTCGACGTGGGAGAGGCCGATCAGGTAGCAGACGATCGAGCCGACGCTGGAGCCGCGGCCGCGGCCGGGAGGCAGCAGGCGGCGGGCGGCGCTTTGGCCGCGCACCTGGAGGGCGACGTCGCGGGCCAGCTCGAGGATGTCGCGGTGCAGGAGGAAGAAGCCGGCCAGGCCGTGGTGGTCGATCAGGGCCAGCTCCTCGTCCAGGCGGCGGCGGGCCTCGTGCAGGTCGCGGCTGCCGGCGTAGCGGAGCTCCAGCTGGTCGCGGCAGATGCGGTACAGGGCCTGGGAGGCCGATTCGCCGGTGTCGGAGACGAAGTCGGGGTAGCTGTAGCCGAGGTCGCTGGCGAGGTCGAAGCGGCAGCGGTCGGCCACCTCGAGGGCGCCGCGGACGGCGCCGTCCGGGAAGCGGGCGGCCATCTCGGCGGGGGTGCGCAGCACGGCCTCGCGGTTGCCGCGGCGGTCACGCTCGCAGGCGTCGAGCGTGGTGTTGAGGCGGATCGCGACCAGGGTGTCCTGCAGGAAGGCGCGGCGGGCGTTGTGGGCGTGGACGTCGCCGGTGGCGACGGTGCGCAGGCGCAGCTCGGCGGCGAGCTCGGCCAGCAGGCGGTTGCGGCGGGCGTCGCCGCGCCAGTAGGGGCGCTGCAGCTCGATCGCGAATCGGTCGCGGCCGAAGATGCCGCGCAGCCGGCGGGCGGCGGCGTCGGCCTGGCGGGGGCGGTCGGCGGCGATCTCGCGCGCGACCAGGCCGTCGCGGGCGCAGCCGGACAGGCAGTGCAGGCCGTCGGCGTGGACGGCCAGCTGGTCGAGGGTGACGGAGGGGGCGCGGCGGTCGTCGGCGTGGGCGAGGGTGAGCAGGCGGCAGAGGTTGCGGTAGCCGGACTGGGTCTCGACCAGGAGGGTGAGGTGGGCGCCGCCGGCCAGGGTCAGCTCGCAGCCGGTGATGGGGCGCAGGCCGGCGTCGTGGGCGGCGTGGGCGAACTCGAGCGAGCCGGACAGGCTGTCGTGGTCGGTCAGCGCCAGGGTCTGGTGGCCGAGGCCGGCGGCGGCAAGGGCCAGCTCCTGGGGCTGGGAGGCGCCGTCCAGGAAGGAGTAGCAGGAGTGGGCGTGCAGCTCGATCATGCGCGCTGCTCGTACCAGCGGCCGCTGGCGGCGATCGCAGAAGACGACGGTGTTGCGGCCGTCGGCCAGCACCAGGTCGAAGTAGGTGCGGTGGACGGGGCGGCGCGTCCACCAGCCCTCCTCGACCCGCCACTCGTCGCGGGTGACGGAGACGGGGCGGTTGGCGACGGCCACGGGCAGGCCGGCCTGGTCGGTGGCGACGTGGATGGGGCGGGGAAGCCCCAGCCGGCGTACGTATGTGCGATCCATGACCCCTTCACCTTCGGTTACTCGTACGGCACCAGCAGCTCCCGGCCCTCCGGCAGGCGTGACCAGGGAGCGACCTCGACGACGCGCAGCAGGTGGCCCTCGCCCATGGCGGCGCGCAGCTGGCGGGCCGCCTCCGAGGCGCGCTCGCGGCGCACCTCGTGGGCGGGGCGCATCAGCAGCTGCTGGCGGCCGCCCGGCTCGCCCAGCTCGGCCAGCTCCATGGTCAGCCGGTCGAGCGCGCCGGGCAGGCCGGAGAGGGCGGGGAGCAGGGCGTCGCGCAGGCGGCGTGGCTCGGAGGTGGCGTCGCGCAGGCGCACGGGGCGGCGCCAGGATCCGCCGGCGGACAGGCGCGCGGAGAGCGTGAGCGTGCGGACGGGACGGCCGGCCCGGCGGGGAGTGGCCAGCAGGCGCTCGACCAGCAGGGTGGCGGCCTGGTGGAGGGTGGCCTCGTCGCCCACCGGCTCGGGGAAATCGATCCACTCGCGCAGCGGCTGGGGCGGCATGCGCGGCGCGACGTAGTCCTCGTCCTCGCCCTGGGCGAGGCGGCGGCCGGCGATGCCGGCGGGGCCGAAGCGATCGGCCACGGCGGGGAGCGGGAGCGCGGCCAGCGCGCCGGCGGTGCGGATGCCGAGCGCCTCCAGCTCGTCGGTGATGCGAGGGTCGAGGCCCAGGCGGCCGATCGCCATGCGGCCGATGAAGCCGGGCGCGCCGTCTGCGTCGACCACGCGCGGGCGGCCGGGTCGGGCCTTGATGGCGGCGGCCTGGGCGGTGAAGCGGCCGGGGCCGGCGCCGATCCGGCCGCCGGGCGGGAGCAGCTGCCCGGCGGCGTGCAGCAGGCGGCCGAGGCCGCCGTGCATGCGCAGCAGGCCGTCGGCGCGGAACAGCGCGTGGCCGGGCTCGAGCGGCTCGACGGCGGCGCCGATCGCCTCCAGGCCGGCCAGCAGCTCCTCGGCGGCATCGGCAACGGCACCGGGGTCGGCGGTGACCAGCCGGATTCCCGGGCAGCGAGCGATCGCCTCGCCGGCGCGCATCCCGGGCCGCACGCCGAAGGTGGCCGCGGCGGCATTCACCTCGCCCACCAGCGGCGAGCCGCCCGCCTCCGGGGCCAGCGCCGTCGGGACATCGCCCAGCGAACCGCCCATCGCCACCCGCAGAGCGAAGCGGGGGACGAGCGCGCAGACCAGGATGCGGGGGCGTTTCGGCAAGGGCTCTCCAGCATAGGCGAACATGTGTTCGTATGCAACGGCCGCGATGACACTTCCGGGAGCGCAACAGCCGCGCCTGGCACCGGTGTTGCCTCCAGCATTGCTTCAAACGGTGACGGGCGGCTTGCGATCTGTGCGCGTCACGGGCGCGTTGACGCTTCTGGGAGCGCAACAGCCGCGCCTGGCGCCGGTGTTGCCTCCAGCTTCGTCACGGGCCGTGACGAAGCACCGACGGACTGCGCTAGCCGGCGACGTCCATGTGCAGCTGCGGCTCGAACAGCTGCAGGCCCGGGTTGTGCCGCTCGACCACGGCCAGGTCGAAGACCTTGCCGCAGGAGTCGCACATGAAGCGCTGGCGCCCTTCCAGCCACCGCAGCGAGCGCCGGTGGCACGAGTGGCACCGCGGCTGCTTGCGCTTCTTGGGCGTTCGGGCCATGGACGCCAGAGGCTAGCCGCGGGCTCGGACGCGATGCAGGACGAACACCCCCGCCACGGCCATCGCCGCCAGCACCGCCGCCACCGGCCCGACGCTGGCCTCGATCGCCGCCAGCGACTCCCCGAACAGGAACCCGCCTCCTGTCACGATCACCACCCACGCCACCGCACCGACCACGTTCCACGCCGCGAAATGGCGCAGCGGCATCCCCGCCGCCCCGGCCATCCAGGGCGCGAAGATCCGCACGAACGGCACGAACCGCGCGCCCACCAGCGACTTGCCGCCGTGCCGCGTGAAGAACTCCTCGACCCGCAGCACCTGCTGTTGCCGCGGCCAGCCGCGCGCCACCAGCCGGTCCAGCAGCGGCCGCCCGCCGATCCGCCCGATCTCGTATCCGCCCAGCGCGCCCAGCGTCGCCGCGATCGCCGCCACCGCCATCACCAGCAGCACGTTCAGATGTCCCGCCGCCGCCGCCGCGCCGGCGCCGATCAGGATCGTCTCAGACGGAAACGGCACCCCCACCAGCTCCAGCGTCACCGTCACGAACACGAGCAGGTAGGCGTGGTCGTCGAACCAGCCGACCAGCGCGCTCACATCTCACTCGTCAAGATCCGGATCCATCGCGCGCTGGTAGATGCGCCGCACCACCAGCGACGGCAGCCGCCTCTCCGCCGCCTTCGAGAACTCGCGCTCGTATCGCATCCGATCCCGTGCCGCCATCGTCTCGGCATACCGGTCGCGCAGCGCCAGCAGCTCCTCCTCCGCCTCCTCGACCAGGTCCATGTAGTCGCCGTAGCGCTCCTCCGCCTCGCTCGCGCCCGCATGCGTGTACGACACCCGCGCCTGCTCGACCCGCAGCATCAGGTCGCGGTGGTCGTCGGCGAACATCGCCAGCTGCCGCGCGATCACGTCTCCGAAGCGAGCCCTCCCGGGAATCCTCATGCCCGGGATGCTACCGGTGCCCGGCGGTGGCCCGGTAGCATCGCCCTCGTGAGCGATCCCATACGCATCCACGTCCGCGCCTGGAACATCGCCCACGGCCGCGACATCCCTCCCGACCGCCAGCACGGCCACGTCCATCGCAAGCTGCTCGATGAGATGTGCGAGCTGATCGTCCGCGACGCGCCCGACCTGGTGCTGCTGCAGGAGGTGCCGGTGTGGGCCGGCGCCCTGCTGCGCGAGCGCACCGGCATGGGCGTCACGCTGGCCCCCGCCTACGGCGCCCACATCCCGTTCCTGCACGTGCCCTTGCCGCTGGCGCTCGGCGCCGCCGTGGGCAGGGCACTGCCCGACCTCGTCCGCACCCAGGTCGAGGGACAGGCCAACGCCGTCCTCTACGGCGGCGAGCTGCTGCTCGTGTCGGCCCGCCGCGTCCAGATCAACGATCGCCGCCGCCTTCGCGGCGAGCCCCGCATCGCGCAGCTGGTACGCCTCCGCCACCGATCCGCCGGCCGCGAGCTCACCCTCGCCAACGTCCACGCCGACTCCGGTGACAACCGCCAGCAGCTGGAGCGGGCCGGCTACGTGCTCGAGCGCTTCGCACGTGGCGCCCCGATGCTCCTGGGCGGCGACCTCAACGCCGATTCCCGCTCGCCCGGCCTGCAGGCGCTCGCCGCGCGCGGCTGGATCGAGGACGCCACGACGCTGCATCCGGGCGTCGATCACCTCTTCGTCCGCGGCATGCAGGTCGAGTCCCCACCCGCGGCGTGGCCGCCGGAGCTCCGCGACCTGTACCTGGACGACGACCTGCCCGTGCGCCTCTCTGACCATGATCCCGTCGACGCGGTGGTGACATTGTGAGCATCCGATCCGACCTGCCCTCGCTGGAGGGCGTTGCCTACCTGAACGCCGGCACCAACGGGCCGCTGCCCCGGCCCGCCGCCGAGGCCATGCGGCGCGAGCTGGACATGTCCCTGGCCGAGCCCCGCATCGGCATGGCCGCCTTCCAGCACTATCGCGACCTGCGCGACCGCGCCCGCGCCGCGCTGGGTCGTGCCGTCGGTGCGCCGCCCGAGCAGGTCGCGCTGACCAGCTCCACCACGCAGGGCGTCGGCATCGTCATCTCGGGCATCGACTGGAAGGCCGGCGACGAGGTGCTGACCACGACCGAGGAGCACCCGGGCATCCGCAGCCCGCTGGATGTGATCGCCCGCCGCGCGGGCGTGCGCGTCGTCGAGCTGCCCCCCGAGCGGCTGCTGGACGGCATCGGCGACAACACCCGGATGGTGGCCGTGTCGCACGTGCTGTGGACGACCGGCCGGGTGCTGGACGTGGCCGCGATCTCCGCCGCCGCGCACGAGGCCGGAGCCGTCGCTGCTGCTGGACGGCGCCCAGTCGGCCGGCGCGATCGCCGTCGACGCGGCCGCCACCGGCGCCGACTTCTACGCCTTCTCCGGCCAGAAGTGGCTGCTCGGCCCG
Organism: uncultured Actinomycetes bacterium; assembly: GCA_963766445.1. Classification (GTDB taxonomy): domain Bacteria; phylum Actinomycetota; class Thermoleophilia; order Gaiellales; family JAICJC01; genus JAICYJ01. The sequence goes on from CAVXZW010000027.1 coordinate 82,425, forward strand.
CAGGGCAGCGGCGGCCTGTGGGTGTCCCCGGCGTGGCTTGACCGCGCGTGGACGGCCCAGTCGAGCTACTGGAACCTGGAGCAGGGAGTCGTCGGCGACTTCCTGCCGACCGCGGCCCGCTTCGACGGCGGCACGCTCGACACCGTCACCGTGGCCGGCATCGGCGCCGCCATCGAGTGGGTCGAATCGCTGCCCGGCGGTCGCGCCGGCTGGCTGGCGCAGACCGCCGAAAACGCAAGCCGCGCCCGCGAGCGCTTGCGCCGGCAGCCCGGGGTCACCGTGGCCGACCACGGCAACGACGGCGCACCGCTGATCGCGCTCACCGTCGCCGGGCAGGAGGACACCGTCGCCCTGAACGAGCGGCTGGGCGCGCAGGGCATCCTCGCCCGCTACATCCCGGACACGCCCTGGCTGCGCGTCTCCATCGGCGCTTGGACGAGCGACGACGACGTGGAGCGACTCGCGGCCGCGCTCGGCTGACGCCTGCCGCTCAGCTGCGCAGGCCCAGCTCGGCCGAGATCGGCCGCAGTGCCGCGATCACGAACGTGATGTGCTCGTCCAGGTCAACGCCGAGCTGCTCGGCTCCCTGGACGACGTCGTCGCGGTTCACGCCTTTCGCGAAGCTGTGCTGCTTCAGCTTCTTTCGCACCGACTTCGCCTCCAGCGATGTCAGCCCGTCCGGCCGCACCAGGCCGCACGCGTGCACGAACCCCGACACCTCGTCGCAGGCATAGAGCGTGCGCTCGAGCTGTGACTCGCGGGCCACGCCGGTGTGGTCGCCGTGCGACTGGATGGCGCGGATGAACCACTCCGGATAGCCCTTCTCGCGCAGCACCGGCGCTCCGTCGGAGGGGTGCTTGTCGAGCGTGGGGTGGCGCTCGTAGTCGAAGTCGTGCAGCAGCGCGACGTTGCCCCAGGCATCCACGTCCTCGTCGAACGAGCCGGCGTACGCGCGCACCGATGCCTCCACCGCCAGCGCGTGGCGGCGCAGGGCTTCGCTCTGCGTCCACTCGGTGAGCAGCGCCCATGCCGCGTCACGATCGCTTACCAGTTGCTCGTCCATGCGGCGAAAATAGCAGGAACCACGGGTAAACGGGTCGAATGGGGCTACCCTAGATGGCCATGGCTACCGCGACGCGAGAGGGCACTGTGGAGGCATTCCTGATCGAGGGCTGTCGGCCGCTGTCGGGCACCATCAGCCCGGCCGGCAACAAGAACGCGGCCCTCCCGATCCTCGCCGCCTGCCTGCTCACCGGCGAGCCCGTCATCCTCGAGAACGTCCCGCATATCCGCGACGTCGAGGAGATGATCGAGCTGATCGCGGCGCTCGGCGTCGACGTCGAGTGGCACGGCGCCGAACACCGTGCGGGTGTGGGCGGCCGAGGTCAACGGCACCAAGCTCGACCCCGAGCTGTGCACCCGCATCCGCGCCTCGATCCTGCTGGCCGGGCCGCTGCTGGCCCGCTTCGGGGCCGCCGACGTGCCGCCTCCTGGCGGCGACGTGATCGGCCGGCGCCGAGTGGACACCCACCTGATGGCGTTCGCCGCGCTGGGCGCGGACGTGCAGGTCGATCGCGAGTACCGCCTACGCGCCCCCAACGGCCTCGACGGCGCCGAGATCCACCTCGACGAGGCCAGCGTCACCGGCACCGAGAACGCGCTGATGGCGGCCGCCCGCGCCCGCGGCACAACCGTGATCATGAACGCCGCCTGCGAGCCGCACGTGCAGGACCTGTGCCATCTGCTCTGCAAGATGGGCGTCGCGCATCGAGGGTATCGGCTCGAACGTGCTCATGATCCAGGGCGCCGACGAGCTGCACGGCTGCACGCACCGGGTCGGGCCCGACCATATCGAGGTGGCCTCGTTCATCGGCTTGGCCGCCGTCACCGGCGGCGACCTCCTGATCGAGGACGCGGCCGTCGAGCACCTGCGCGCGATCCGCCACAGCTTCCGGCGGCTGGGCGTCGAGATCGAGATCGAGGGTACCAGCGTGCGCGTGCCGCCCGGCCAGGAGCTGGTGGTGGTCGACGACATCCACGATCAGGTGCCGAAGATCGACGACGGGCCGTGGCCGATGTTCCCCGCCGACCTGACCTCGATCGCGGTTGCGGTGGCGACCCAGGCCAAGGGCACGGTGCTGATCTTCGAGAAGATGTTCGAGAACCGGCTGGTGTTCACCGACAAGCTGGTCTCGATGGGCGCCCGCATCATCCTCTGCGACCCTCACCGCGCCGTCGTCACCGGCCCCAGCAAGCTCTACGGCTACCGCATGGAGAGCCCGGACATCCGCGCCGGCATGGCCATGCTGATGGCCAGCCTCTGCGCGGAGGGCACCAGCCGGATCGGCAACGTCGGCCAGATCGATCGCGGCTATGAGCGCATCGACGAGCGCCTACGCGACCTCGGCGCCCGTATCGAGCGGGTCGAGGCGTGAGCGTCGACGGCTGCCTGTCGGCGCTGCTGACGCGTGGGCTGGTGCGCACGCGGCCGGCCGCTGACATGCTGGCACCGTCCTCCCTGCTGTCCGGATCGGGGGCGCCGCTGCCGCTCGATCACGCCCGGCTGCTCTCCCTCAGCAACGGCCTCGACGCCTACGGCGGCTACTTCCGCGTGTTCGGCGTCGGCCCCTGGTCGGTGCGCGACATGCGCCGCTGGAACGCACCCGACGGCTGGCGCCGGGCATGGGGCGGGCGGGCCGACGGCTGGTGGTTCATCGGCGAGACCGCCTGGGGCGACCAGTACGCCTACGCCACCGGCGACGATCCCCTGGAGTTCGATGCGACCGTCCACCGGCTGGACACGTGCCGGCTCGAGGCGGAGCCGATCGCGGCCTGCTTCGCGGACTTCCTGCGCGACGAGCTGGCCCGCAATGCGGCCGCCCCGCGCGACGAGACGACGGTGGCGGCACGCCGCCGCTTCGGCGATCTGGAGCCGTCGGTGCAGCTCACCTACGTGCCTTCGCTGCTGGCCGGCGGTGACGAGGATCTGGCCCACGTGGTGGAGCTGGGCGCCCGCGAGGCGATGGCGCTGGCCGGCGACAGTTATCGGGCTCTGGCGCGCCGCCGTCACGGCATAGATCCGGCCTCACTAGACTGCTGGCGTGGAGACCCGTCAGATAACGGCCGCCATGGTCACGGAGACGGTTCGGGCGCTGCGCCCCACTGACGAGGACCGTGAGCGCGTCAAGGGCTCGGTGGCCGACATCGTGGAGATGGTGCGAAGCGGCGGCGACGCCGCCGTGCGCCGTCTCACGGCCCGTCTCGACGGCGTCGACGTGGAGCAGGCGCGGGTGCCGGCGGCCGCCATCAAGCGCTCGTTGAAGGAGACGTCGCCGGGCGTGCTGCGGGCGCTCGAGACGCTGACCGAGAACTTGCGCGCCACCGCGCGCGAGACGATGCCCCAGCCCAGCCGCCAGGTGCTGGCCCAGGGGCAGATCGTCAGCACCCGCCCGATGCCGGTCGACCGCGCCGGCGTGTATGCGCCCGGCGGCCGCGCCGCCTACCCGTCCAGCGCCGTGATGGCTCTGGTGCCTGCGCAGGTGGCCGGCGTCAAGGAGATCGCCGTGTGCTCGCCGCCGGGGCCGGACGGCCTGCCGTCGCACGCCGTGCTGGCCGCGTGCAGCCTGGCCGGCGTCGAGGAGGTGTACGCCATCGGCGGCGCCCAGGCGGTGGCCGCGATGGCGCTCGGGACGGAGACGATCCGGCCAGTGGACGTGCTGGTCGGCCCCGGCAACGCGTTCGTCGAGGAGGCCAAGCGCGGCCTGTTCGGCGAGGTCGGCATCGAGTCGCTGGCCGGGCCCAGCGAGCTGATCGTGCTGGCCGACGAGACCGCCCCGCCCGACGTCGTGGCCTGGGACCTGCGGGCCCAGGCCGAGCACGGCGCCGGGTCGCAGTCGGTGCTGGTGGCCGTGGACGACGCGGTGCTCGCGGCCGTGTCGGCAGAGCTGCCCGATCCGGCCGGCATCACGCTGCTGCAGGCCGACTCGTGGGACACCGCCATTGAGCTGGTCAACGCCTACGCGCCCGAGCACCTGCAGTTGATGGTGGCCGATCCGCAGGCGCTGCTCGAGCGCGTGCGGCACGCCGGCGCCATCTTCATCGGCATGATGAGCGGCACGGCGTTCGGCGACTACGTGGCCGGCTCGAACCACATCCTGCCCACCGGTGGCCGCGGCCGCTTCTCGTCGGGCCTGGCCACCAGCGTGTTCCTGCGCATCCAGGAGGTGGTCGAGATCCCCGACGCCGCCGTCGAGCGGCTGGCCGCGCCGCTGGCCGATCTGGCCCGCGCCGAGGGCCTGCCCGCCCACGCCCGCTCGGCCGAGGTGCGGGCCGAGCGGCTCGCCAACGCATCGTCATTGACCGAAGGAGCCGCAACGTGAGCAAGACCGTGATCGCCGTCGACGGCGCGCCCCGCCCGTTCCAGGGCGCGCCCTACAACCAGGCCATCCGCACCGACGAGCTGGTCTTCTGCGCCGGCCAGGTCGGGCTCGACCCCGACACCGGCAACATGGTCGAGGGCGACATCGCGGCCCAGACCGAGCGAGCGCTGCAGAACCTGAAGGCGGTGCTGGAGGGCGCCGGCAGCGGCCTCAACCAGGTCGTCAAGACCACCGTGTTCATGACCGACCTGGGCGAGTTCGCGGCCATGAACGAGGTGTACGCGACCTACTTCACCAGCGACCCACCGGCCCGCTCCACGGTGCAGGTCGCAGGCCTGCCGGCCGGCGCCCGCGTGGAGATCGAGGCGATCGCACTGACGTAGGGCTCCGGTACCCTCTGCGCATGCGGCCGGCAGAGGTGATCATCTCCCACCAGAACACGGATTTCGACGCCCTCGGCTCGATGCTGGCGGCGCGCCGGCTGTACCCCGGTGCGACCGTGCTCGTGCACGGCGGGCTCAACCGCAACGTGCGCGAGTTCGCCGCGCTGCACGAGCGGGAGCTGGCCCTGGCCGATGCCTCCCGCTGCGACCTGTCCGCGGTCTCCAGGGTGATCGTGGTCGAGACCTCGCAGCTGGGGCGCCTGGGCGATATGGCCGAGCTGGTGGAGCGTCCCGGGGTGGAGACGATGCTGTTCGACCACCACGGCACGGAGCCGCCGGCGTGGGTCGCGTACGAGCGCTACATCTGCTCCGGCGACGGCGCCCTCAGCAGCACCATGGCCGGCATCCTCGCCGAGCGCGGGATCGAGCCGACGGCGACCGAGGCGACCGTGCTGGCGCTGGGCATCCACGAGGACACGGGATCGCTGACGTACGCCTCGACCACCGTCCGCGACGTGGAGGCGCTCGCGTTCTGCGTCCGCCACGGCGCAAACCAGGAGCTGATCGGCGGCTTCCTGCACACGCCGCTGGATGCCGATCACCGCGCACTCCTGACCACCCTGATCGACGCGTCCGAACAGCTCGAGCTGGGCGGCGTGGCGGTGCTGGTTGCGGCCGCGCGCTGGCCGCGATACGTGGACGGCGTGTCCACCCTCGCCTCCAAGATCACCGACCTCACCGACAGCCCGGCGATGGTGATGCTGGTCGAGATGGACGGCCGGGTGTTCGCGGTCGGGCGCAGCCGCACCGCCGCATTCGACGTGGCCGCGGTGATGGCTGCCCTGGGCGGCGGCGGCCACGCCCAGGCGGCCTCGGCGCTGGTGCGCGACGAGACGCTCGAGGGCGCCCGCGCCCGGCTGGCTGCGGCGCTGGCGCTGGGCATCGCGGCCGGCCCGCGGGCGGCCGACATCATGTCGGCGCCGCCCTGGTTCGTGGAGGCCAACAGCACCATCGACGAGGCCCTGGCCGAGTGCCGCCGCCGCGGCAGCTCGGGCGTGCCGGTCGCTTCCGGAGGCGAGATGGTGGGCGTCGTCGCCCGCGAGGACATGGGCCGCGCGATCGGCCACGGCCTCGGTCACGCGCCGGTGCGCGGGATCATGAGCGCCGAGGTGGCGGGGCTGCCGCCGGACGCGACCCTGGCCGACGTGCAGCGGGTGCTGCTGCGCGGGGTGGGCCGGCTGGCCGTCACCCGGGACGGCCGCGACGGGCCGCACCCGACCGCCGACGTGCTCGGCATCATCACCCGCGGCGACCTGCTGCGGGCGCTGCGCGATGCCCCACCCGGCGCGCCGCCGAAGCGCCCGACCGACCTGGGCGACCGGCTGCGCGCCATGCACGGCCTGGAGCGCCTGTGGCCCGCCGCCGCGGCGGCCGCCGACGACGCGGGCGTCTACCTCGTGGGCGGCGCCGTGCGCGACCTGCTCCTGGAGGAACCCAGCTTCGACATCGATCTCGCCTACGAGGGCGACGGCATCGCGTTCGCCGAGCGCCTTGCGGCGGCGCTGGAGGGCCGCATGCACGCGCACGAGAAGTTCCACACCGCGGTGGTGCTGGCCGGCGACCTGCGCGTCGATGTGGCCAGCGCCCGCACCGAGCACTACGAGTACCCGGCCGCCCTGCCCACGGTCGAGCACTCATCGATCCGCCAGGACCTGCACCGCCGGGACTTCACCATCAACGCAATGGCCGTGTCGCTGCTGCCCGCCGAGTTCGGTCTGCTGTTCGACCCCTACGGCGGCGAGGGCGACCTCGGCCGCGGCATCGTGCGGGTGCTGCACAACCTGTCCTTCATCGAGGATCCCACCCGCATCTTCCGCGCCATCCGCTACCAGAACCGCTACGGGTTCGACATGGATGGGCTGACTCTCCAGCTGGCCCGAAGCTGTGTGGAGATGGGGCTGGTGGGCGACCTGTCAGGGGCGCGCGTCCGAGACGAGCTGGTGGCGCTGCTGAACGAGGAGGAGGTGGCAGGCGCGCTCGTCAGCCTCGATCAGCTGGGGCTGGCCGGCGCCGTGCACCCGGCGCTCGACTGCGGCCCGGCGTCGGTGCACCTGGTGGAGCGCCTCGACCGCGCCCGGCGGCGCCACGCGCCGGAGCTGCCGGCCTGGCGCGGCCGGCTGGCTGCGATCGCGCGCGGCATCCCGGGCGGCGAGCTGGACGAGTGGTTGGAGCGGCTGCGGGTGCGGCGCCGCGATGCCCGCGTGGTGGCGTTCAGCGGCTGTGGTGCCGCCGCGGCTGGCGGGGGCCCTGGCGGTGACCGCCGAGCCGGCGCGGATCGCAGAGCTGCTGGCGCCGCATCCGGCCGAGGTGGCGCTGATGGTGGTGGCGCTGGAGGGGCACGCGGCCGAGTCCGCCGAGCTGTACCTGGCGCAGCTGCGCGACCTGCGGCTGGACATCGACGGCGACACGCTGCGCGAGCAGCTGGGGATGCCGGAGTCGCCGCAGGTGGGCGCGCTCTTGGCCGAGCTGCTGCGGCGCCGCCGAAACGGCGAGCTCGGTGGCCGCGAGGAACAGCTCGAGGCCGCCCGGGAGCTGCTCGCCGAGGTGGCGGGATGAGGCTGAGCACCGCCAACGCCAGCCGCTGGCGCGGCCAGCCGGGCCACTACGAGGCCTGGCACCTGCGCCTCGGCGACCCGCACAGCGCCGCGTCGGCATGGATCCGCCACAGCTTCCACGTGCCCCCGGAGGCCGCTCCCGGCGAGTCCACCGCCGAGCTGTGGTTCGTCGGCCGCGACCCCGACGGGCGTCGCGTACGCCCGCCGTCAGAGCTTCTCGATCGACCAGTTCCGAGACCGGCGCCGGCGGCTTCCCGCTCACGCTCGGCCCCAGCTCGCTGGATGTGGCCAGCGCCAGCGGCCGCGTCGACGAGGCGCGCTGGGACCTGCGCTGGTCGCCGACCGGCGAGCCGTTCGGCTACGGCGGCGGTGGCGGCCGGCGGAGACGCGCCGAGATCGTCGTCAGCCAGCCGACGATCCGCGCCAGCGGCACCTTCGCCATCGGATCGCGGGACCTGGAGGTGCGCTCCTGGCCGGCCCATCAGCTGCACGCCTGGGGCAACCGTCACGCCGAGGCGTCGGCGCGGGTGCACTGCAATGCCTTCGCATCCCCGGACGACTTCGTCGAGGTGTTCAGCCGCCGCTACGACAACCTCGGCAAGCACACGCCGGTGATCTCGACCGGCGCGGTGGTCGCGCAGGGCGAGCGCCACGAGCTGCACGGCGCCCTCCGCGGGCTGGCGGCGCGCGCCACCATCGAGCCGAACCGCTACCGGTTCACGATCCGCGGGCCGTTCCTGAGGATCGAGGGCGAGGTGCACTGCGCGCTCGCGGACATGGTCGGCGTCTCCTACCGCGACCCCGACGGCGGCCGCGTGTACGCCTACGCCGCCGACCACGCCGTGATCGAGGTCGAGGTGCGCCGCCGGACGGTGCGCGGCTGGTCGCGGGCGGCGCGGCTGTCGGCCGGTAGCTGCGCCTACGAGTACGCCAGCCGAATGCCGGTGCCGGGCGTCGAGGTGGTGCTGTGAGCGCCGGTCTTCACTGGCGCCAGGAGCCGCTGCCGCTGCTGGACTGGGCGGCGGCGCCGGCCGGCGTGCGGGTGTCGTTCACCTGCCGTCACGGCGGCGTCTCGTCGGGGCCGTTCGCGTCGCTCAACCTGGGCGCGCTGACGGCGGACGAAGCGGCGAACGTGGCCGAGAACCGGCGGCGGGCCGTGGCCGGCGCGGGCGGCGACGGCGCGACCGCGACCATGGCCTGGCAGGTGCACGGCACGCGACATCCGCGAGGTGACCGACACGCCCTCCTCGGGTCGCTTCCTGCAGCCCGGCGCCGAGCCGTTCCCGAAGTCGGACGGCCTGGTCACCAGCAGCCGCGGCCGGGCGCTGACGCTGCTCACCGCCGACTGCCTGCCGGTCGCGATCGCGGCCGCCGACGGCAGCCGGCTGGCGGTGCTGCACGCGGGCTGGCGTGGCATCGAGGCCGGTGTGGTCGAAGCTGGCGTGGCGGCGGTGGGCGGCGAGGCGGTGGCCGCGATCGGGCCCGGGGCGGGGCCGTGCTGCTACGAGGTGGGCGACGACGCGGCCGGCCCGCTGACCCGGCGCTTCGGCGAGGACGTCGTCCGCGACGGCCGCGCCGACCTGTGGCTGTGCGCCGAGCGCGCGCTTCGCACGAGCGGCGTCGAGCAGGTGGCCGTTGCGGGCGAGTGCACGATCTGCACGCGAGGATCGCTACTTCTCGCACCGGCGCGACCACGGCGTCACCGGCCGGCAAGGGGTGGTGGGGCTGCTTGCTTGACCCGGCCCTGATCGCGGAGAACCTGGCGCTGGTGCGCGAGCGGGTGGGGCCGGATGTGCAGATCCTGGCCGCCACCAAGTACGTCGCGGCCGACGACCTGCCGGCGTTGCACGAGGGTGGCGTGCGGCTGGTCGGCGAGAACCGGTCGGACGCGCTGATCGCCAAGCAGGAGGCGCACCGCGACCTGTTCACCTGGGACTTCATCGGCCACGTGCAGAGCCGCAAGGTGCGCGACATCGCCGGACGTGTGCGGCTGATCCACGCCATCGACTCGCTCTCGGCCTGCCGCCGGATGCAGGATCAGGCGGAAGTCCCGGTGGACTGCCTGCTGCAGGTGAACGTGGCCGGCGAGGAATCGAAGTCAGGCGTGCCGCTCGACGAGGTGGATCGCTTTCTGGAGGATGTGTCGCCGCTCGACGCCGTCCGTTTCCGCGGCCTGATGACGATGCCGCCGCTGGCGGACGACCCGAACGACGCCCGGCCCTGGTTCGCGGCGCTCCGCGAGCTGCGTGACCGGCTGGCGCCGGCCTGGCAGGGGCGGCACGAATTCCGGGAGCTCTCGATGGGCACCAGCCAGGACTACGAGGCCGCTGCGGCAGAGGGCGCGACGATCGTACGGGTGGGGAGCGTCCTCTATGGGCGGTAAAGTGAGGGGCGCATGAGTGTAAAAGACATGTGGCAGCGCACCCAGGTCTACTTCGGCATCAAGGAGGAGGACTGGGAAGAGGACTACTTCGACGACGACGGCTCCGCGGCCCACGAGGACCTCGAGAGCCGCTACAACGAGCGGCCGAACGTCCGCCGGCTGAACCCACGGCGCCGCTCCGGCGCCGACTTCGACGACATCTTCTCGGACGAGCCGCCGCCTCCCCAGCGCGGCCGCGGGCGGCAGCCCGCCGCACAGAACGGCGGCCAGCGCCACGCGGCGCAGGTGGAGCTGATCGTGCCGAAGTCGTTCAACGACGCGCAGAAGGTGGCCGACAAGCTGAAGGCCGACGTGCCGGTGATCATCAACCTGCAGGCGGCGGACTCCGACCTGGCCAAGCGGCTGATCGACTTCTCGAGCGGGCTCACCTACGCGCTGGACGGCGCCATGCAGCGCGTCGCCGACCGGGTGTTCCTGCTCACCCCCGCCCACGTGACCGTGTCCGCCGAGGATAAGGCGTCATTGATGGAGCGCGGTTTCTTCAACCAGTACTGACGCCTGCAAACCGTCGTCTCGCTTTGTCGCTGCGGACGGGCCGTGCCGAGCACTGTCGTCCCTCCCTTGCTCCCTCGCGAGACAGGTTTTCGGCGTCAGCGCTTGGTTGCGCCTACATACGAGCCAACCACCGCGCGCAGTCGATCATCGCCGCGTCGGCCTGATCGCCCTCCAGGCCCCAGGCCAGCGCGTGCACGATCGCCCAGCAGCGCATCCGCTCGCGGTCGAGCCCGAGCAGCTCCGACAGCAGATCCAGCCGCCGCCGCACCAGCCGCTCGTCGATGCGCTCGCGGGTGTCCCGGATCAGCGACGCCAGGTCGAACTCGCGCTCGCCCACCAGCGGCTTCGGGTCGATCGCCAGCCACGGCGACCGCTCCGCCCGCAGCACGTTGCCGCCGTGCAGATCCTGGTGCAGCACCACCTGCTCGCCCTGCGACTGCGCCAGCTCCGCCGCGAGCGCCCCGCCCAGGTCGGCCAGCTCCCGCTCGAACGGCTCGCGCAGCGCCGCCCATGCCTCCGGGATCTCGGTCGACCACCGCATCGCATCGGCGGCCAGCGTCCGGAACGGATGGCCGTCTCCGGGAGCGTGCCACAGCTGCTCGAGCAGGCCCGCCACGATCCGCGCCGCCTCGTCATCGTCCTCCAGCTGCCAGAGGCTCGTGCCCGGCCGCAGCCGCTCCAGCAAGAGCGCCCCCGGCTCGTCCTCCAGCAGCCGCACCGCGCCGCGGCCGCCGTAGTGGCGCAGCGCGTCGGCCTCATGCCGGTTCTCGAGGTCGGGCAGGAACACCTTCAGCACCGCCTCCGAGCCGCCTGCCGTGGTGGCCGGCGCCACCCAGGAGACGGCGCCGTCGTCGCCGAACGGCTCCCCGACCGTCAGCCCCCAGCGGACCGCGAGCCCGGCCACCGCGGCGGGCAGCGCCTCCAGCCAGTCCGATCCCTTCCGCCCGTGCCAGCTGCGGATGTTCTCGTCCAGCTGCGGCGGGATGGTCACCATGGCCGGACTGTACGGGACGGTGTTCCGGTACGCTCTTTGGCCTCGTGGCCTCCTCCTCGTTCACCCTCGGCCTGCTCGGCGCAGGCAACATGGCATCGGCCATGGTGCGCGGCTGGGTGCGGGCCGATCCGGACATGGCCGGGCGGATCCTGGTCACCGACCGCGGCTCCGGCCGCGCCGCCGCGCTGGCCGAGCGCCACGGCGTGCGGCATCTCGAGCACAACGCCGAGGTGGCCGCCGAGGCCGACATCGTGGTGCTGTGCGTGAAGCCGGTCGACGTCGAGCGGGTGCTGCGTGAGGTGAGCGAGCTGATCACGCCCACCAAGGCGATCGCGTCGGTGGCTGCCGGCGTGCCCACGTCCACGCTGGAGACGATCCTCGACGTGGACGCTCCCGTCTTCCGGTTCATGCCCAACGTGGGCGTGCAGGTCGGCATGGGCACGCTCGCCTACTCGGCCGGCCGGTTCATCGATACCGCCGCCGAGCAGCAGGTGCTGGAGGCGTTCGGGCTGCTGGGCGAGGTGGTGCGGCTGGAGGAGCGCGCCTTCGACGCCGCCACGGCCCTGTCCGGCTCGGGCCCCGCCTTCCTGGCGCTGATCATCGAGGCATTCGAGGACGCCGGCATCGTCAGCGGGCTCAGCTACGCCGACGCCCGCGCCCTGATCCTGACCACGGTCACCGGCACCGCCGGCCTGATGCGCGAGGAGGACATGCCGGCCAGCGCGCTGAGGCGGATGGTCACCTCGCCCGGCGGCACCGCGGCGGCCGGCCTGGCCGAGATGGAGCGCCAGGGCGTGCGCGGCGCCATCATCGACGGGGTCGTGGCGGCCATGCGCCGGGCCGGCGAGCTAGGCTAGCCGGCCGTGATCTCCACCCTCGTCAGCTTCCTGACGGCTCTGTACTACGTGTACACGATCCTGATCCTGCTCTACATCATCATGTCGTGGGTGCAGCTGCCCTACAACGTGTGGATCGGGCGGGTGCGGACGTTCCTGCACGACACGGTCGAGCCCTACCTGGGGCTGTTCCGCCGCATGATCCCGCCGATCGGCGCGTTCGACCTGTCGCCGATCGTGGCGCTGATCGTGCTGGGGCTGGTCTACCAGATCCTCGCGAACATCCTGACCAACCTCGAGTAGCAGGACTGGGAGCGCGGTCGTCGAAACCGGACGGCATGTCTCTCTCACCCGCAGAACTCAGGCACCAGCGTCCCAAGCGGACGTTCATCGGCTACCGCGTCTCCGAAGTCGACGAGATCATGACCCACGCCACCTCCGCGTTCGAGACGGTGTGGCGCGACCGCGCCGACCTCGAGGACCGGGTGCACGAGCTGGAGACCTCGCTGGGCGAGCTCCGCGACACCGAGCACGCGATGCGCGACGCGCTGGTGACGGCCCAGCGCACGGCCGACGAGCTGCGCGCCGCCGCCGGCCGCGACGCCGAGCTGATCGTCCGCGAGGCCGAGGCGCGGGCCCGCGAGATCATCCACAAGACCTACGCCGAGCGCGAGCAGGTGCGGCGCGAGGTCGAGCGCCTGCGCGCCGACGAGCGGCAGTTCCGCACGCGGCTGCGAACGCTGCTGGGCACCACCCTGCAGACGGTGCGCGACCACGAGGAGATGATCGCGGAGCCTGCCGGCGAGCTGACCGCGGCCGGGTAGGCCGCGCTCGCGGCGGTCTTCGGGAAGGGCCGCCCTGGCTATACTGGGCGCTGGTTTGAGCATCCCTCGCCGGCCCCGTCGTGACCGTCACCCGTACCCGATTTTCGCTCCGCGTCTCATCCGGCGCCCGCCGCTCGGCAGCCGCCGGGCGCTACGCTGACGGGCGGAAGGCGTGCGAGGAGGTGGGGGCGTGACCGTCGATATCGATTCCGCTCGTGACCGGCTGTTGGCGGAGCGCCATCGCGTGACCTCGGAGATGCAGGCCCTCCAGGACGATCTGTCGCACTCGCTCGAGGATCAGACCGACGAGGACGGCAACGACTCGCACATGGCCGACAGCGCCAGCGAGACCGTCGACCGCGAGATCGAGCAGTCGCTCGAGGACAATGCCGGGCACCTGCTCGCCTGCATCGACGCCGCGCTCGGCAGGATCGACGCCGGCTCCTACGGCAAGTGCGAGCGCTGCGCCAAGCCGATCTCGGAGGAGCGGCTGGAGGCGCTGCCATACGCGACGAAGTGCATCGAGTGCAAACGGCTCGAGGAACGGGGCTGATCGAGCAACTCCCCCCGCTGGAGCCGACGCCGCGCTCCGCGGGCTCGTTGCAGTGGGCGGGCCTGCTGGCCGTGGCCGCCGCCGTCGTTGTCGCGGACCAGGTCACCAAGCACCTGATCGTCGACCGGATCGCGCTCGGTGACGGCCACCAGGTGCTGCCCTTCCTGGAGATCACGCACCTGCGCAACACCGGCATCGCGTTCGGCATCTTCCCCGGCCGGCTGGAGGTCGTATCCCTGCTGACGGCGCTGGCCGTGGTCTGGATGCTGGCGCACTTCGCGAAGTCCGGCTCGCGCCACGTGCTGTTCCCGGTGGCGCTCGGCTTCCTGATCGGCGGCAGCGTCTCGAACCTGTTCGACCGAATCACCAACGGCTACGTCACCGACTTCATCCACGTCTCGCACTGGCCCACGTTCAACCTGGCCGACTGCTTCATCGTGGTGGGCGTGGTGCTGCTGCTGGTGGGGCTGGGCCGGCTCGACCACGGCGCCTCGGCGGAGCCGGGCGGGGCGCCCGGCGAGCTCGTCTGATGCACTCGCTGACGGTGCCGGACGACGCCGCCGGTGGCCGTCTCGACCGGTTCCTGGCGTCGCTGGAGGAGGTCGGATCGCGTGCCGCCGCCGAGCGCCTGATCGAGACTGGAGCTGTCACGGTGGACGGCCGGTCCCGGCCCAAGTCGCACAAGCTGGCGGCCGGCCAGACGGTCTCGTTCCCGGCGGTGGAGCCGGTCATGTCGGACCTGGTGCCCCAGGAGCTGGACATCCCGGTGCTCTACCGCGACGCCCACCTGCTGGTGGTCGACAAGCCGGCCGGGCTGCTCGTGCACCCGGTGCCGGGCTACGGCGGGCCGACCCTGGTGCACGGCCTGCTGCACGAGATCGGCGGCGAGGGCCTGCGGCCGGGGATCGTGCACCGGCTCGATCGCGACACGTCCGGCCTGCTGGTGGTCGCGCGCGACGACCGCACCCTGAGCCGGCTGCAGTCGCTCCTGCGGCGGCGGCGCATCCACCGCAGCTACGCGGCGCTGGTGCGCGGCCGCCCGGCATCGCGCCGCGGCACCATCGAAGCGCCGATCGGCCGCGACCGGCGCGACCCGACCCGCGTCTCGCTCGACTCGGACGTGGCCAAACCGGCCGTCACGCACTTCACGATCGAGGAGCTGCATCAGGGCCGCACCCTGCTGGACGTCGAGCTCGAGACCGGGCGCACCCACCAGATCCGCGTGCACCTGGCGGCGATCGGCTGCCCGGTGGTGGGCGACCGCGTCTACGGGCACGGCCCCGAGCTCGGCCTCGAACGCCAGTTCCTGCACGCCGCACGGCTGCGGTTCCCGCATCCCTGGAGCGGCGAGCAGATCGATGTTTCCTCGCCGCTGCCGCCCGACCTGGCGGCTGCGCTGGAGCTGGCGCGCGGCGGCGCGGTCCGGGCGGAACCGGGTTTCCGCTAGAATCGTCCCGCGTTTCCGTTCGTCAACCCTCTCCCCGGCGGGCATCAGTCGCCCGGTGGTGCCTCTGCGCAGCTGCGAGGCTCCGGTCGTCTCCGCCGGCTACATACCCAACAACCATGTTTCAAGGAGGCGATTGCGTGCCCACAACCGCAGTCACCATGCGAGAGCTGCTGGAGGCCGGCGTCCACTTCGGCCACCAGACACGCCGCTGGAACCCGAAGATGCGCCGCTTCATCTTCGGCGAGCGCGGCGGCATCTACATCATCGATCTGCAGCAGTCGATCGTGATGCTGCAGGACGCCTACGACTACGTCCGCAACATCGCCGAGCGCAACGGCACGGTGCTGTTCGTGGGCACCAAGAAGCAGGCTCAGGACGCGGTCGAGGAGCAGGCCCGCCGGGTCGGGCAGCCCTACGTGAACCACCGCTGGCTGGGCGGCCTGCTCACGAACTACCGCACCATCCAGGATCGCATCGCCGCGCTGCACGAGCTGCGCCGGCAGAAGGCCGAGGGCCAGCTCGAGCTGCTGCCCTCGAAGGAGCGGCAGAGCACCATCGCCGAGCTCGAGAAGCTCGAGACCAACCTGGGCGGCCTGGCCGACACGCGCAAGCTGCCCGACGCGGTGGTCGTGATCGACATGAAGAAGGAGGCCCTGGCCGTGCGCGAGGCGCGCCGGCTGGGCATCACGGTGATCGGCCTGGTCGACACCAACTGCGACCCCGACGACGCCGACTTCATCATCCCCGGAAACGACGACGCGATCCGCTCCACCGGCCTGATCGTGCGGGTGCTGGCCGACGCGGTCGCCGAGGGCCAGCTGAAGGTGCGGGCCGCGGAGATGGAGGCCGAGGCGGCACGCCGCGCGGCCGAGGAGGCGGCTGCGGCCGAGGCCGAGGCAGCCGCGGCGGCCGCGGCTGAAGCCGAGGCTGCGGCGAGCGCCACGGAGGGCCAGCCCGCCGCCGAGGAGGCGCCGGTCGCCGTTGCGGCCGAGCAGGAGACGACGAGCAGCGAGGATGCATCGTGAGTGACGTGGCATACAGGCCGTCAGCGGCCGAGGTGAAGGAGCTCCGCGAGCAGACGCAGGCGGGGATGATGGACTGCAAGCGCGCCCTCGAGGAGGCCGCCGGCGACATGGACGCGGCCAAGAAGTGGCTGCGCGAGAAGGGCCTGGCGGCCGCCGGCAAGCGCGCCGGACGCGGCACCGGCGCCGGCGTGGTCGAGAGCTACGTCCACGCCACCGGCACCATCGGCGCGATGGTCGAGGTCGGCTGTGAGACCGACTTCGTCGCCCGCAACGACACGTTCAAGGCGTTCGCCCGCGACGTGGCGCTGCAGATCGCGGCCGGGCGCTCGCTGCAGTTCGTGTCCGAGGACGAGATCCCCGACGCATTCCGCGCAGCCGAGATCGACACCTTCCGTGGCAAGGCCGCGAACGAGGGCAGGCCCGAGAACATGCTGGACAAGATCGCCGAGGGCATGTGGAACAAGTCGCTGGTCGACACGGTGCTGCTGAAGCAGCCGTCGATCAAGCCCGAGCACGACGGCAAGACGATCGAGATGCTGCGGGCCGAGCTGTCCGGCACCATCGGCGAGAACATCGAGATCAAGCGCTTCGCGCGGTTCGAGGTGGGCGAGGAGTGAGCGAGCCGGCCTTTGAGCGGGTGCTCCTGAAGCTGTCCGGGCGAGGCCCTGATGGGCGACCGCGAATACGGGCAGGCGCCGGAGCGGATCGCAGCCGTCGCGCGGGCGGTGGGCGAGGTGGTCGAGACCGGCGTCGAGATGGCGATCGTGGTCGGCGGCGGCAACATCCTGCGCGGCACCCAGGAGGCGGCGCGCGGCATGGACCGGGCGACCGCCGACTATGCGGGCATGCTGGCCACGGTGCTGAACGCCCTCACCGTGCAGGACGCGCTCGAGCAGCTGGGCGTGTTCACGCGGGTGATGTCGGCGATCGACGTATCGGAGGTGGCCGAGCCCTACATCCGCCGCCGCGCCATCCGCCACCTCGAGAAGGGCCGCGTGGTGATCTTCGCGGCGGGCACCGGCAACCCGTTCTTCACGACCGACACGGCGGCCGCGCTGCGGGCGCTGGAGATCGGCGCACAGGCGATCCTGATGGGCAAGAACGGCGTGGACGGCGTGCTGGACGACGATCCCCGCACCAATCCGAAGGCGCGGCTGATCCCGCAGATCACCCACATCGAGGCGATCGAGCGGGGGCTGAAGGTGATGGACACGACCGCCCTGTCGCTGTGCATGGACAACGCGCTGCCGCTGTACGTGTTTAATCTCGACGACGAGCACAACATCGCCCGGATCGCGCGCGGTGAGCGGCTCGGAACCATCATCTCGAGCGTCCCTGGAGGTCTCCCGGTGCAGGTCACACCATGATCGACGACGTGCTGAAGGATGCGGCCCGGCGGATGGACAAGTCCGTCGAGGCGACCCGTCACGAGTTCACGACCATCCGCACCGGCCGCGCGTCGGCCGCGCTGCTGGAGCGCATCAACGTCAGCGCGTACGGGACGAAGATGCCGATCAACCAGCTGGCCACGATCAGCGTGCCGGAGCCGCGGCTGCTGACGATCACGCCATTCGACAAGGGCGTGATCAGGGACATCGAGAAGGCGATCATGGAGTCGGATCTGGGGCTGACGCCGAACAACGATGGCCAGCTGATCCGCCTGCCGATCCCGCAGCTGACCGAGGAGCGCCGCAAGGAGCTGGTCAAGCAGGTGCGGCACCTGGCGGAGGAGGGCCGCGTGGCCGCCCGCAACGTGCGCCGCGACGCCCAGCATCACCTCAAGGAGGCCGAGAAGAACGGCGAGACGGGCGCGGACGACGTCCACCGCGCCGAGGAGCGGCTGCAGAAGGTGACCGACGAGCACGTCGCCGCGATCGACGCAGCGCTGAAGGCCAAAGAGGCCGAGATCATGGAGGTCTGAGGCCGCCGAGCCTCGGGTGTCGCCCCGCCGGTAGAATTTCCGCCGTGCGCAGACGCCGCGACAACATCCTGCTCACGTCGCAGTCGTGACCGTCGTCTGGTGCGCGGTCGTGGCCGCCGTAGTTGCCGGGAGCGTGGCGCTGCCCGCTCCCTCGCTGCAGGCGGCCGCCGATCCGGAGCAGAGCACCGGGCCGAGCGCCACCCCCTGGATTGATCGACTCCACGGTTCGAATCCTGCTCGGGGCGCGCGACCCGTGACGGCCGGCGATGCGCTGTCGTGACGGGCGCATGACACCAAATCGTGCAACGAACGTCGCGCCCCCGTGGAGATCCCGCGGCCACATGCAACGATTCGCACCGTCGGGCTGGCACGAACATCACGGCCACCGGCCGGGCCACCGCACAACCACGCGGACGCGCGCCACCATCGTGTGACGATTCCTCACGGCCGGTGCCGGAGCGCCAACGTCGCCCGAGTCGGGGTCAGACCCCGTCCAGCACGCGCCGGGCGTTGCACGGCTGAGTGACCACCGTGACCCTTGGAGTCGATCGTCCAGCAGCGGGACGATCGCGGTCGGCTCCGCCTCAGCCCGCCGTCTCGCGCACCAGCTCCATGGTGGAGCAGTGCACCCCGCCGCCGCCCTTCTGGATCTCCGCGTAGGGCACCGTCACCACCTCGACGCCGTGCGCTGCAAGCCGGTCGATCGTGTGCGGGAAGCCCTCGCACATCAGCACCCGCCGCGGCGCCAGCGTCAGCGAGTTGATCGCCCATTCCTCGCCCGGCACGCAGGGCACCGTCTCGATGCCGAGCGCATGCAGCCGGTCGACGAACCACCAGGGCAGTCCCAGCGGGTCGATCAGCGCCAGGTCGGGCGCGATCATCCCGATGTGCCCGTCGATGTGGATCGAGTAGGGCGACAGCGGCACCACGATCAGTTCGATCCCGAGCGGCCGCAGCGCCGCCTCCAGCTGCCCGGCGGCCTCGTCGTTGCAGCGAAACGACGTCCCGAACGCGGCCACCGTCGGCGTCAGCTTGACGAAGCTGCCACCTTCCATCAGCCCGCGTCCGTGCACCGTCGCCAGGATCGGCATCCCCAGCGCCGCCAGCGTCCGCGTCACCAGCGCCTCCTCACCGCGGCGCTTGTACGGCTCCAGCCGCCCGATGATCGCCCCGCCCGGCACCGTGATCAGCGGGTCGCGCGTGTAGATCGGCGTCGTGATGTGCGCGGGCAAATCGCCCTCGCACCTCGACCACCTCGACGCCCTCCGACTCGAGCGCCGCTACCAGCGCCGCGTGCTGGGCGTCCACCACCTTCAGGTCGGGCGGCGTCCTTGACTCCCAGTACCAGAGCCCCTCCGGATCGACAAGGGCGCCGGAGTCCTCGTCCCAGCAGTCGGCCCGCACGGAGCCGAACTCGCCGCGGGGCCTGCGCACCAGCGCCATCCGCAGCCGGCCGACCTCGTCGGCAGCGCCCCACTCGCGCCCCCACACGCGCTCCTGCTCGGCTGGGTCGGCGAACGGCGTGCCGTCGTCGCCGCGCAGCTTCGTCAGGTGATAGCCGAACGGGTAGCCGCCGCTCATCGCCCGAGCCTACCGTGTGGACGGCAGTACTGTGCCCCCGACAAAACGACCGCGGAGGGAACGTTGGCCTACAGCGTGATTCACAGCGACGAGATCGAACCGGCCGGCCCGGGCGGCGTGGTGCGGTTCGTGCGCCGCGGCCTCGGGGTCGAGGCGTTCGGCATCAACCGCTTCGACCTGCCGCCCGGCGCCGGCGGCCTCGAGCACGACGAGGCCTCCACCGGGCAAGAGGAGGTCGCGTTCGTGTTCGCCGGCGACGGCCACTGGCTGGTCGACGGCGAGCAGGTGCCGGTGCGAGCCGGCTCCTTCATCCGCTTCGACGCCGGCACCGTTCGCCGTCCCATGGCCGGCGCGGACGGCCTCTCGTTCGTCGCGGTCGGCTGTCCGCCCGGCGGCTACAAGCCGCACGGCCCGTTCTGATCCGGCGCCGGTCAGACCGGCGATCCGCTTGAATACCTGGATGCCCGCCGTCTCGGTCGGTCGCCTGCGCCGCTTGCTGCGGCTGCGGCGCGTCGCCTCAGTCGAGCAGTCGCTCCCCGACTCCGCGACGTCGGTGGCGATCATCATGGACGGCAACGGCCGCTGGGCCCGCCAGCGCGGGCTGCCGCCGATCGCCGGTCACCGCGCCGGCACCCGCGCGCTGCGCCGGACGGTCGAGGCGGCTCCCGGCCTCGGCGTTCGCAGCCTGGCCGTGTACGCGTTCTCGACGGAGAACTGGGGACGGCCGCCGCAGGAGGTGGACGACCTGATGGAGCTGTTCACCGAGACGATCCGGGATCAGTTCCCCGACCTCCATCGCCAGGGCGTGTGCGTGCGCTTCGTCGGGCGCCGCGACCGATGCCCGGCGGCGCTGCTGGAGCTGATGACCGACATGGAGCGCCGTACCGCCGAGAACACCCGCCTCGACCTGTGGGTGGCCTTCGACTACGGCGGCCGCGACGAGCTGGTGCGGGCGGCGCGGGCGCTGGTGGAGGAGGGCGTCCCGGCCGAGGCGATCGACGAGGCCGCCCTCCGTGCACATCTGTACGCTCCCGAGATGCCCGACCCCGACCTCGTGATCCGCACCAGCGGCGAGCTGCGCGTGTCCAACTTCCTGCTCTGGCAGGCCGCATACGCGGAGTACCACTTCACGCCCGACCACTGGCCCGACTTCGGCGAGGAGCAGCTGGCGGAAGCGCTGTCGGCCTACGCGACGCGCCGGCGGCGGTTCGGCAAGCGGTGAGCGGCCTGGTCGGGCGCGTCCTGATCGCGGTGCCGCTGCTGGTGATCGCGATCCTGGCGGTGGTGGTCGGCGGCTGGCCGATGGTGGCGCTGGCCGTCGCCTTCGGCGTGATCGCGATGCACGAGTACGGCGCCGCCACCCGCTCGCTGCGTCCGCTCACGATCGCCGGGTTCGCCGGTGTGACGGGGATCATCGTGGTCACCCACCAGGGCGGCCTGGTGTGGAGCCTGGCGCCGCTGATGGGGACGCTGCTGCTCGCGTTCTGGCTGAGCGCGGTGGCGGACGTGCGGCAGGCGGCCACCGTGCAGCTGAGCGTGACGCTGCTGGGGGTGGTCTGGATCGGCTACGGGCTGGCGTTCCTGGTGGCGCTGCGCGACGTCCCGGCCCCCGCCGACTGGGGCAAGCAGCTGCTGATCGCGGTGCTGGTCGGCGTGTGGCTCTCGGACACGTTCGCCTACTTCGGGGGCCGCATGTTCGGCAAGCGGAAGCTGGCGTCGGCGATCTCGCCCAACAAGACCGTCGAGGGGCTGGTGATCGGGTTCGTGCTGGGCGCCGCGGCCGTCTTCCTCACGCTCTACAACCAGCCCAGCCATGGCCCGATCAGCCCGCTGAACGCGCTCGAGTTCGCCGTCGCGATCGCGGCCGCGTCGCCGGTGGGAGACCTGTTCGAGAGCTACCTCAAGCGCGACATGGGCGTCAAGGACACCGGCCGGCTGCTGGGCGGTCACGGCGGCGTGCTCGACCGCATCGACGGCCTGCTGTTCGCCGGCGCCGCCGCATTCTTCGTGGCGCTGGCGCTGCATCGAGTCGCGTAGCCGCCAGGGCGGCCCGGGAGATGACTGATCGACATCTCGCGAGACTGGCCGCTGCGATCGGTCTGGCTTAGCGGTGGTCGGGGTGATTACGGCTGCGAACCTCGACCCGTCCGCGCCTGTTGATCGCAGATCACTTCCGAGCGGCGCAACGCGATGCGTTGCGCCCTGGACATCATGGAGTGTCAACCAGTCATCTCACGGTGCCGCAATCGGGCCCCGATACACTGACGCCATGAGGACGGTGGCCATTCTTGGCGCGACCGGCTCGGTCGGCCGTCAGGCGCTCGAGATCGTTCGCGATCACCCTGACCTGCGTCTTGTCGGCCTGGCCGCGCACGGATCGCACGCCGAGGTGGTGGCGGCTGCACGGGAGCACGGCGCCACGGCGATCGCGCTTGCCGACCCCGCAGCCGCCGCCCGCGCACGCTCGGAATTCGACGGCCGGGTGCTGGGCGGGCAGGACGGCGTGGTCGAGCTGGTGCGCGAGCTGCCGCGCCGACGTCGTGCTGAACGCGATCGTGGGCGCCGCCGGTCTCGAGGCCACGATGGCGGCGCTCGACGCCGGCAGCGACCTGGCGCTCGCCAACAAGGAGAGCCTGGTGGCGGGCGGCGAGCTGGTGACCGCCGCCGTGCGCCGCAGCGGCCGGCTGCTGCTGCCGGTCGACAGCGAGCACTCCGCGCTGCAGCAGTGCCTGGAAGGCGCTGCCCCGGAGTCGCTCGAGTCGCTGGTGCTGACCGCATCGGGAGGCCCGTTCCGGGGCTGGTCGCAGGAGCGGCTGGCAGACGTCGTCCCGGCCCAGGCGCTGGCCCATCCCACCTGGTCGATGGGTGCAAAGATCACGATCGACTCGGCCACGCTGATGAACAAGGGCCTGGAGCTGATCGAGGCCCACCACCTGTTCGGCGTCGGCTACCCGCGCATCGAGGTGGTCGTGCACCCGCAGTCGATCGTGCACGGCATGGCCCGACTTCCGCGACGGCGCGCTGATCGCGCACCTGGGCCTCCCCGACATGCGCGTGCCGATCAGCTACGCGCTCACCTACCCCGAGCGCGCCGCCACGACCGCGCCGCGGCTCGACCTGTCGCAGGGGTTCGCACTCGATTTCGAGCCGCCCGATCTGGACGCGTTTCGGTGCCTGGCTCTGGCCCGCGCGGCCGGCGAGGCCGGCGGCACCGCGCCCTGCGCGCTGAACGCCGCCAACGAGGTGGCCGTGGCCGCGTTCCTGGCCGGCGAGTGCCGGTTCCCGCAGATCGCCGACACGGTCGCGGCCGTGCTCGACCGCCTCGACCCCGAGCCGCTCGAGTCGGTCGAGCAGGTGCTGGCCGCCGACGCCGCCGCCCGGGCGCTGGCGCGGGACGCTCTGGGGGTGGTCGCGTGAGCTACATCATCCCGATCCTGGGCCTGCTGGGGCTGGTCTTCCTGCACGAGCTGGGACACTTCACGGCGGCCAAGCGCACCGGCATGCGGGCGCTGAAGTTCTACGTCGGGTTCCCGCCGCCGCTGGCGCGAAAGCAGGTGGGGGAGACGGAGTACGGGATCGGCGTGGTGCCGTTGGGCGGCTTCGTCAAGATCCCGGGGATGCTGCGGCCGGAGCCGTCCGACCTGTGGGCGGTCGAGGACCTGCTGCATCGCAGCGAGTCGCTGCCGCCGGAGCGGGCGAGCGAGATCGGCATCGCCTACGACCGGCTGGCGCAGCTGGTCGCGCAGGGCCGCGTGGACGAGGCCGCGCCTGCCGCCGGCGAGCTGAGCCAGCTGGTCGACGAGACCGAGGGCGTGACCGCCGCCGACCGCCGCCGCATCAGCCGCTGCCTGAGCCGCTTCGTGGAGTCGACCGATCCGCGCGGCTACTGGCGCAGCTCGCGGTCGAAGCGGCTGATCGTGATCGGCGCCGGCCCGTTCGCGAACATCCTGTTCGCGTTCCTGCTCCTGACGGGGCTGGCCATCACCGGCCTGCCGCAGCCGCTCCAGCCGACCGCGGTCGTGGCCGGGCTCGAGAAGGGCCTGCCGGCGCAGAAGGCGGGGCTGCGCGCGCACGACCGCATCGTCGCCATCGACGGCCATCCCATCACCGGCTTCGACCAGGTGCGAGCGCTGATCTCGACCAGCGGCGGCCGCCCGGTCTCGCTGACGGTGCGCCGCAACGGCACGACAGTGCACCTCGGCGCGATCACGCCGGTCAAGCAGGGCGGCCGCTACATCGTCGGATTCCTGCCTGACGTGATCGCGACCACCCGCAGCGTGCCCGCCTGGAAGGCACCGGAGCGAGGGCGTGTCGCAGATGTGGACGATGATCAGCGGGTCGGTCACCGGCATCCGCAGCCAGGGCACGTCCTCGCTGTCGGGGCCGGTCGGCATCGTGCGCGTCTCCGCGTCCGCGGCCGACACCGGCGCGCCCTACTACCTGTGGCTGCTGGCCTACATCTCGCTGTCGCTCGGCATCCTCAACCTGCTGCCGTTCCTGCCGCTCGACGGCGGCCACATCCTGCTGGTCGTGATCGAGAAGCTCCGCGGTCGGGCGCTGTCGCGGGCGACGTTCGAGCGCGTGTCGATGGCGGGCATCGCACTGGTGCTGTTCCTGTTCCTGTTCGGGCTGCACAACGACCTGCTGGGCGCCCAGCCGCGCTGAACCGACTGCTGTGACCGGGGGTTCTGCCCCGGTATCCTGTTGCGGAGATGGCCAGCGAGAAGCAGATCACGGTCGGCGGCGTCCCCATCGGCGGCGGCGCGCCGGTGGTGGTGCAGTCGATGACCACGACCGAGACGGCCGACGTCGAGGCCACGCTGGCTCAGGCGCGGGCGCTGGCCGAAGCCGGCTGCGACCTGGTGCGGGTGGCGGTACCCGGGACGGGCCGACGCGGATGCGCTGCCGGCGATCGTGGCCGGGTCGCCGCTGCCGGTGATCGCGGACATCCACTTCAACGCGTCGCTCGCCCTGCGCGCGATGGACGCGGGCGTCGCCGCCGTGCGCATCAACCCCGGCAACATCGGCGGGCCGGACAAGGTCGAGCAGGTCGTGCAGCGAGCCAAGCAGACCGGCACGCCGATGCGGATCGGCGCGAACTCCGGGTCGCTGCCCGACCACCTGCGCCAGTTCGCGACCAACGATCCGGCCGGCGCGCTGGTGGAGGCGGCGCTGGAGGAGGTGCGGCTGCTGGAGCGGCTCGAGTACCGCGAGTTCAAGATCTCGGTCAAGTCCTCGTCGGTGCCGGTGATGGTGCAGGCCTACCAGCGCCTGAGCGAGCGTGTCCCCTATCCGCTGCACCTGGGCGTGACGGAGGCCGGCCCTGCGTTCACGGGCACGGTCAAGAGCTCGATCGGCATCGGCACGCTGCTGGGACAGGGCATCGGTGACACGATCCGCGTGTCGCTGACCGCCGACCCGGTGGAGGAGGTGCGGGTGGCCTGGGAGATCCTGCGCTCGCTGGGGCTGCGCCAGCGCGGGCCGATGATGATCGCCTGCCCGTCCTGCGGCCGCACCAACGTTGACGTGCTCGACCTGGCCGAGCAGGTGGAGGCGCGGCTGGGGACGTACGACGAGGTGTTCGAGGTGGCGGTGATGGGCTGCGCCGTGAACGGGCCGGGCGAGGCGGGGGATGCCGACTTCGGCATCGCCGGCGGCCGCGACGCGGGGTTCATCTACGCCCACGGCCTGGTGCTGCGAAAGGTCGAGCAGTCGCAGCTGGTGGACGAGCTGTTCCGCGAGGTGGATGCCTGGATCGCAGCCGGGATGGTGCGGCCCAAGCGCGGCACTCGCAAGCACGTGCTGCCGATGGCGACCACCACGTAGCGACTGCGCCACCAAGACACCACAGAGCGGGTGTCCGACTACCCCAATTCGGCCATGGCACGGCCGCGCACGGACGTCGAAGATTCCCCCGTGAACGAGTACCGACAGACCGTGATCGATGATCGCTACATGGCCGACTGGCTGGAGTTCGGCTTCTCCGAGCTGACCGCCTACCTGGCCAAACAGGCCCGCTTCGAGCGCTATCTGAGCGATCGCGAGCCGAGCGGCAGCAGCGGCGACTGACCCCATCCGCTGTCCCGGGGCGATTGCCGATCGGCTCCACCGGGTAGACTCACGCCATGCGGGAATGGCGTCACAGGCTGGTCGGATTCGTCACCTTGCTGGTGGCGCGGCGGATCATCCGCCGCACCATCCGCAAGCAGACCGAGCAGGTGCTTACGAAGCTCGAGATTCATAAGCGGCCGTCGCGCCTGCGGCGGAGCCTGCCGGTCGTCGGTGCGGCGGCATTGGCGGCGGCGGCCGGTGCGGCGGTGCTGGCCGGTCGCCAGCAGCGCGGCTGATGTTCCGCCACGTCGTCGTGTTCCGCTTCAAGCCGGGTACGAGCGACCTGCAGGTGGATGCGATCGAGCGCGGCCTCGCCGGGCTGCCCGCGCGGCTGCCCGAGATGCGGTCGTATGCGTACGGCCGTGACCTCGGCATACGTGAGGGAAACGGCGACTTCGCGATCGTTGCCGAGTTTGACGACGAGGCCGCCTGGCTGGTCTACCAGCGCGACGAGGAGCACCGGCGCGTGATCGAGCAGCTGATCGTCCCGGTCACCGCAGAGCGCCACGCAGTCCAGCTCCGTCACCCCTGATCGGTACACTGCTGCGGCTGTGACCGAGCCCTCGCCGTACGTCCACCTTCACGTCCACAGCGAGTACTCGATCCTCGACGGCGCTTGCCGCATCGGCCCGCTGGTGGATCGGGCAGTCGAGCTGGGGATGCCCGCGATCGGGCTGACAGACCACGGATCGATGGCGGGCGCGGTCGAGCTCAGCCGCACCGCCGCCAGGGCCGGGGTGAAGCCGGTGCTGGGATGCGAGGTCTACGTCGTGGACGATCACGCGGCCCGGCCGCAGCGGGAGAAGCGCGCCCACCTGACGCTGCTGGCCGAGACCACGGAGGGCTATCACAACCTGATCCGGCTGGTCTCGAGCGGCTTCCTGGACGGCTACTGGTACAAGCCACGGGTCGACCTCGACCAGTTGGCCGCGCACGCGGGCGGCGTGATCGCGCTGTCCGGCTGCCTGTCCGGGCGCGTCTGCAAGGCGCTGGTGGACGACGACCCGGCCGGCGCCCGCGAGCAGCTCGACCGGCTGGTGCAGATCTTCGGCCGCGACGACGTCTACGTCGAGATCCAGGACGGTGGAATCGACGTGCAGACCCGGATCCTGCCCTCGCTGGTGGCGATGGCGAAGGACGCCGGCCTGCCCATGGTCGGAACCGGCGACGTCCACTACCTGACCCGCGACGACGCGATCCCGCACGAGGCGCTGCTCTGCATCCAGACGCAGGACAAGCTCGACAACCCCGATCGCTTCCGCTTCTCCAACCACGAGTTCTATCTGAAGTCCCCGCAGGAGATGTACGCGCTGATGGGCGAGCGGTTCGGCGAGGACACGCTGCGCCGCACCGTCGAGATCGCGGACCGCTGCAGCGCCGAGGTCGGTCTCGGCGCGATGCACCTACCGCACTTCGAGGTGCCCGAGGGCCAGACCGCTGTCGGCTACCTGCGCGACCTGGCCGAGACCGGCCTGCGCGAGCGCTACCCACAGGTGACTCCCGAGCTGCGCGACCGGCTCGAGTTCGAGCTGAAGACGATCGGGGAGATGGGCTTCCCGGACTACTTCCTGATCGTCTGGGACTTCATCCGCTTCGCCCGCGAGGACGGCGTCTCGGTCGGCCCGGGACGCGGCTCAGCCGCCGGCTCGCTGGTCGCCTACTGCCTGCGCATCACCGATCTCGATCCGATGGCCTACTCGCTGCTGTTCGAGCGGTTCCTGAACCCCGGCCGCAAGAGCATGCCCGACATCGACATCGACTTCGCGGTCGCCGGCCGCGAGCGCGTCATCAACTACGTGGCCGAGAAGTACGGCCGCCGCAGCGTCGCCCAGATCATCACCTTCGGCAAGATGCAGCCCAAGGCCGCGATCAAGGACGCGGGACGCGTGATGGGCATCGGCTACGGCGAGGTCGACCGCATCGCCAAGCTGGTGCCCGAGGGCCCGAAGGTGTCGTTCGAGGAGTGCATGAAGCCGGGCGCAGAGCTCCGCAAGGTCTACGACGTGGACGAGACCGCCCGCTCGATCGTCGACATGGCGCGTCCGCTGGAGGGTGTCGTCCGCAACGACTCGATCCATGCCGCCGCGGTCGTGATCGGCGACCGGCCGCTGACCGAGTACCTGCCGCTGCAGCAGAAGGGCGCCGAGGCCGAGGTCGTAACGCAGTTCCCGATGGGCGACGTCGAGGCGCTGGGCCTGCTGAAGATGGACTTCCTGGGGCTGCGCAACCTCGACGTGATCGACCGCGCGGTCGAGCTGATCGAGCAGACCACCGGGCAGCGGCTGTCGATGCACGACCTGCCGCTGGACGACGCCCGCACCTACGAGATGCTGGCCAGGGGCGACGCCACCGGCGTGTTCCAGTTCGAGTCGGGCGGCATGCGCGAGGCGCTGCGCCAGGTGCGGCCCACCCGCTTCGAGGACCTGATCGCGCTGGGTGCCCTGTACCGGCCCGGCCCGATGCAGAACATCCCCAAGTTCGCCGCTCGCAAGAACGGCCGCGAACCGGTCACCTACCCCGATCCCCGGCTCGAGGGGATCCTGTCGGAGACGTCCGGCATCACGGTGTACCAGGAGCAGAGCATGCTGATCGCCCGCGAGATCGCCGGGTTCAGCCCTGCCGAAGCGGACGACCTGCGCAAGGCGATCGGCAAGAAGATCCGCTCGCTGATGGTCTCGCTGAAGGACAAGTTCATCGACGGCTGCCTGGCCAACGGCATCTCGCGGCCGGTCGCCGAGCAGCTCTGGGACGACAACGAGCGCAGCAGCGACTACTCGTTCAACAAGGCGCACGCCGCCTGCTACGCGCTCACCTCCTACCGTACGGCCTGGCTGAAGGCCAACCATCCCGCCGAGTACATGGCGGCCCTGATCTCCTCGGTGATGTCGACCAAGGACCGGGTGCCCTACTACGTGTCGGAGTGCGAGTCGATGGGCATCGAGGTGCTTCCGCCGGACGTCAACTCCAGCCAGGCCGACTTCGCGGTGGTGGAAGGGCGCATCCGCTTCGGCCTGACCGCGGTGAAGAAGGTCGGTGACGGGGCGGTGCGGGCGATCATCGCCGCCCGCGAGGCGGCGCCGTTCACGTCGATCTGGGACTTCTGCGAGCGCGTCGACGCCTCGGTGCTGAACAAGGGCATGCTCGAGAGCCTGATCTGCTGCGGCGCGCTCGACTCGACCGGCGCCACCCGCCGCGGCATGATGGAGGTGATGGACGCGGCCCACGCGTCCGGCACCAAGCAGCAGGCCGACACGCTGATGGGGCACATGTCGATCTTCGACCTCGGCGGCGACGGCGACGGGAACGGCGACGCGCCGCTGGTGCGCAGCCACCCGCCGGTGCCGCCGGGCGAGTGGGAGCGGGGCGAGCTGCTGGCGCGCGAGAAGGAGGCGGTCGGGCTGTACGTCTCCAGCCATCCGCTGGCCGACGTCCGCGACCAGCTGGCGCGGCGCTCGGACCTACCGCTGGCGCAGGCCGGGTCGCTGCGCGACGGCCAGGTGGTGACGGTGGGCGGGCTGGTCACCGCGATCAAGCCGTTCGTGACCCGCAAGGGCGATCAGATGGCGTTCGCGGAGATCGACGACACCACCGGCACGATCGAGGTGGTGGTGTTCGCGAACACGCTGGCGGCGTCCCGCCAGCTGCTGGTGGCCGACTCGGTGGTGCTGGTGAAGGGCCGCGCCGACCGCAAGAACGAGGGCGAGGTGAAGCTGGTCGCGATCGAGATCCTGCCGTTCGAAGCCACCGCCAACTTCGGCGTGGTGCGGCTGCGGCTGGACGCGCGGGAGACGCCGGCGGCGATCATCGACGACCTGAAGTCACTGATCGGCGAGTTCCCCGGCGACGCGCCGGTGCTGCTCGAGGTGCAGACCTCGGAGGGGCCGAAGACGCTGCGCTTCGGCCCGGAGTTCAAGGTGCGCCCGGACGGCGACTTCTTCGCCGAAGCGAAGGCGCTGCTCGGCGACGCCGCGCTGATCGCCTAAGCGGCCCGGCATCCGACCTGGAGCCTAGAATGCGACGATGATCCTGGCCGATCTTGAGCTGGACCTGGACGTGTTCCATGGGCCGTTCGACCTGCTGCTCGCGCTGGTGCTGCGCGAGGAGGTCGAGCTGGCCGACGTGCCGATCGCCGAGATCGTGGTGGCCTACGTCGAGCGCGCGTACGAGAAGGGCGAGCTCGACCTCGAGTCGGCCAGCGAGTTCCTGGTGCTGATGGCGGCGCTGCTCGAGATCAAGGTGCGCCTGCTGTTCCCCGGCGAGGCCGAGGAGGACGACCTGTCTCCGGAGCAGGCCGAGGCCGAGCTGTTCCAGCGGCTGATCGAGTACCGCCGCTTCCAGGGAGCGGCCGCCTGGCTGCGCGACCGCACGGCCGGGCCGCCCCGCGTGTTCCGCATCGGCCCCGCGCCCCTGGCGCCACGGCCGGAGCCGGTGGTGGTCGAGTTCAGCGAGGACCCCTGGCAGCTGGCGGCGGCCGTCGACCGGCTGCTGGTGCCGCCCCCGCACATCGACGTGTCGTCCGTGCGCCGGCCGCTGGTGCCGGTGGAGCGCTTCCTCGACCACTTCCGGACGATCCTGCGCACGCGCCGCGGCTTCCAGTTCGAGGAGGCGGTGAAGGGGCTCGATCGCCTGTCGCAGGCGGCGGCGTTCCTGGCGCTGCTGGAGATGATCAAGCGCGGCGAGGTCGTCCCCGAGCAGCCCCGGCTGTTCGCGCCGATCAGGGTCGTGGCGGCCGCAGGGGCCGCTGCCGAGGCCGAGGTCGACGCCGGTCGGGCGATCGCGTGAGTGAGCTCACCCACACGGTCGAGGCGCTGCTGTTCGTGGCCTCAGAGCCGCTCACGCCTAAGGAGCTGGCCGAGCTGACCGATGCCGCCCCCGAGCGGATCGAGCGGGCGCTGGGCGCGCTGGCCGACCGTCACTGCGAGGGGCGCTCCGGCGTCGTGCTGGAGCGGGTGGCCGGCGGCTATGGCCTGCGTGCGGCGCGGGAGACGGCCGAGGTGTGTGCGCGGCTGGTCAACCGGCCCAGCGCCAAGGGCCTCAGCCAGGCCGCGCTGGAGACGCTGGCGATCGTGGCCTATCTGCAGCCCGTCTCGCGGCCCGAGATCGCCCGCATCCGCGGCGTCGGCGCCGACTCGGCGGTGGGCGGTCTGATCGAGCGGGGTCTGATCGAAGAGGCGGGGCGAGCCGACACCCCGGGCACCCCGGTCGTCTACCGGACGACCACCGCCTTCCTGCGCGTGTTCGGCCTGGGCGAGGGCGAGGATCTGCCGGCGCTGTCGGACTTCGAGCTGACCGAGGCCGATCACCAGGCGCTACGGGCGCGCCTGCACCTGGTCGCCGACCAGCGTGCCGGTCAGGCTTAACCGGTACCTGGCCTCCGCCGGGGTGGGGTCACGGCGAGCGGTGGACGAGCTGATCCGTGACGCGCGCGTGACGGTGAACGGCGCCGTGGCCGAGCTCGGGACGAGCGTCGGCGAGGGTGATGAGGTGTGCGTGGACGGCCGTCCCGTCAGCGCCGAGCGACAGGCGTGGGTGTTGCTGCACAAGCCGGCCGGCGTCGTCACCACGGCGAACGATCCGCAGGGCCGCCCCACGGTGCTCGAGCTGGTCGGCTCGCCGCTGCGGCTGTTCCCGGTGGGGCGGCTGGACATGGACACGACCGGCGCGCTGCTCCTGACGAACGACGGCCTGCTTGCGCACCGCCTGATGCACCCCAGCCACGAGGTGGAAAAGGTCTACGTGGCGGAGGTGGAGGGCAGGCCGGATGCGGCCGCGCTCGAGCGGCTGCGCTCGGGGGTCGAGCTGGACGACGGGCCGACGGCGCCGGCGCAGGTGCGCGAGCTGGCACCGGGCCGGATCGAGCTGCGCATCCACGAGGGGCGCAACCGGCAGGTGCGCCGGATGTGCGAGGCGGTGGGACACCCGGTGGTGCATCTGCACCGGTCGGCCTACGCCGGCCTGACGGTGGACGGCCTGGCTCCGGGCCGGTGGCGTGAACTCGAGCCCGCCGAGCTCGACCGCCTGCGCAGCGCGTGAGCGTCTGTGCTGATCGCCACTTGACATAACCGGGACGGCTTTGCGATACTGCCGCTAACACTTCCCTTACAACTGGGAAGCGTCGGAGGAGCAGGGCGGCTCAGGCGCGCGGCGGGGGCTTCACCCGCCGCGCGGGGGTACCCGAAAGCCCATGGCGTCGAGCATCTCGGCGAGCGTGGGGTCGGCCACCTGGGAGGCGCGGTCGCGGCCCCGTGCCAGGATCTCGCTCAGCTCCGCCTCGTCGGCGCGCAGCTCCAGGTAGCGCTCCCGGATCGGCGCGCAGCAGCTCGACGACGGCGTCGGCCACGTCACCCTTGAAGTCGCCGTAGCCCTTGCCTTCGTAGGCGGCCTCGATCGCCTCCGGCGTGCTCGCCGGTGGCAACGGACAGGATCTCGATCAGGTTCTCGATGCCCTGTTTGCCCTCGCCGCGGCGCACCTCGCGGCCGGAGTCGGTCACCGCCGAGCGGATCTTTCTGGCGACCACCTCGGGCGGGTCGACCACCAGCACGGTGCCCTGCGGCGTGCCGCGGGTGGTCGACATCTTGTTGTCGGGTTCCTGCAGGTCCATCACGCGGTCACCGCTGGCGGGGATGGCCGCTTCCGGCAGCGGGAACAGCTCGCCGAACCGCGAGTTGAAGCGCTGCGCGATGTTCCGGGCCAGCTCCAGGTGCTGGCGCTGATCGTCTCCCACCGGGACGCGCTCGGCCTTGTAGAGCAGGATGTCGGCGGCCTGCAGCACCGGGTAGGTGAACAGGTCGGCGCTGACGGAATCGCGGCCGGTGCTCTTCTCCTTGAACTGGGTCATGCGGCCCAGCTCGCCCATGGTGGCAACAGAGCCCAGCAGCCAGGCGCCGTAGGCGTGGGCGGCCACGTGGCTCTGCACGAACAGCGTGCAGCGGGCCGGGTCGAGACCCGCCGCCAGTAGGGTGGCGGCCGTGTCCAGCGTGTTCTCAGGCAGTATCGCCGGCTCGTACGGCACCGAGATCGCGTGCAGGTCGACGACGCAGTAGAAGGCCTCGCCCTTGTCCTGGTCGGCGACGTAGTGGCGGATGGCGCCGATGTAGTTGCCGAGGTGCTTGGTACCGGTCGGCTGGATGCCCGAGAAGACGCGTGCCATGGCGGGCCATGTAGTCAGTCGGTACACTGAACGTTCCATGGCAACCACCCAGCCAACCTGGTCTCCGGCCTCCTGGAGGGAGCGTCCCGCGCTCCACCAGCCGGACTGGCCCGACCCCGCCGCCGCCGATGCGGCGCGCGAGCGCCTGACAGCGATGCCGCCGCTGGTGTTCGCCGGCGAGGCCCGGCGGCTGCGCGAGTCGCTGGCGCAGGTGGCGGCCGGGCGCGCCTTCCTGCTGCAGGCGGGAGACTGCGCGGAGTCGTTCCACGACTTCTCGGCGGTCAGCATCCGCGAGAAGCTGAAGGTGATCCTGCAGATGGCGGCCGTGCTCACGTACGGCTCGATGCTGCCCGTCGTCAAGCTGGGCCGGATCGCCGGCCAGTTCGTGAAGCCGCGGTCGTCGCCGACCGAGCTGGTGGACGGGATCGAGCTGCCCAGCTTCCGCGGCCACATGGTGCACGGCGACGAGCCGAACGCCGCCGCCCGCGTCTTCGACCCGGCCCGGATGGTGCAGGGCTACCACCAGTCGGCGTCGACGCTGAACCTGCTGCGCGCGTTCACCAAGGGCGGCTTCGCCGACCTCACCAAGGTGCACCTGTGGAACCAGGAGTTCGTTGCCTCATCGCCGGAGGGCCGCCGCTACGAGGCGATCGCCCTCGAGATCGAGCGCGCTCTGCGGTTCATGGCCGCCTGCGGTATCGACCTGGAGGCCGAGCGCAACCTGCACGAGGTGGACGTCTGGACGAGCCACGAGGGCCTGCTGCTGGACTACGAACAGGGGCTGACCCGCCGTGACTCGCTGACCGGCGACTGGTACGACTGCTCGGCGCACATGCTCTGGATCGGCGAGCGCACCCGTGCCGCCGACGGCGCCCACGTCGCGTTCTTCGCCGGCGTCCACAACCCGATCGGGGTGAAGCTGGGGCCGACCGCGACCGCCGCCGACGTGACCGCGCTGTGCGAGGCGCTGAATCCCGGGCGCATCCCGGGCCGGCTGACGCTGATCACGCGCATGGGCGCGGGCCGGGTGGAGGAGACGCTGCCGCCGCTGCTGCGCGCCGCCCGCCAGGGCGAGCACCCGGTCGTCTGGGTGTGCGACCCGATGCACGCCAACATGTTCAAGACCGAGTCCGGCTACAAGACGCGCCGCTTCGAGGACATCCTGAGCGAGATCCAGGGCTTCTTCGCGGCCTGCCTGAGCGAGGGCGCCTGGCCCGGCGGCGTGCACCTGGAGTTCACCGGGGAGCACGTCACGGAGTGCCTGGGCGGCTCGGAGGAGGTGCTCGAGGATCACCTCGACCGCAACTACGCCACGCTCTGCGACCCCCGACTGAACGCGCGCCAGTCACTGGACCTGGCCTTCCGCGTGGCCGAGCTGATGCGCGCGGCCGAGGAGCGCGGCGCCCCGCACCTGCCATGAGGGTGGCGGTGATCGGACTCGGCCTGATCGGGGGCTCGCTGGCGCTGGCCGCGACCGCCCGCGGCGACCAGGTGGTGGCCACCGACCGGGACGAGACGGCCGGTGAGATCGGCCTCGAGCGGGGCGCGATCGCGCGGTTCGAGCCGACCATCGACGGGGCGCTGGACGGCGCCGACCTGGCGTTCGTGTGCGGCCCGGTGGCGGAGCTGGCCTCGCTTGCCGGCCAGGCGTTGGAGGCGGCTCCGTCTGGATGCGCCGTGTCCGACGTGGGATCGACCAAGGGCCGGCTGGTGGCGCAGGTGGGAGCCAACCCGCAGTTCGTGGGCGGCCACCCGGTGTGCGGATCCGAGGCGCGGGGCGTCGCGAACGCGCGGCCGGAGCTGTTCGACGGCGCCACCTGGTTCCTGACGCCGGTGGCCGAGACCGACCCGTCGGCCCACCGTCGGCTGCACACCTTCGTGTCCTCGCTGGGCGCGCGGCCGGTCGCGATCGACCCGGACGCCCACGACCGGCTGGTGGCGCTGACCAGCCACCTGCCGCACGCGCTCGCGAACGTGCTGGTCAACCAGGCCGGCGCCGGCAAGGTGGACGGCCACGACCCGCTGGCAGCGGTGGGCGGGTCGTTCCGCGACATGACGCGTGTCGCCGGCGCCAACCCGCGCATCTGGGTGGACATCTTCCTGGACAACCGCACGGCGCTGCTGGACGGACTGCGGGACCACAGCCGCCGTGTGGAGGACCTGACCAGGGCGCTCGAGCGCGAGGATGCCGGGTTCGTGGCGCGCTGGATCGCCGAGGCGTCCGGCCATCGCCGCCGCCTGCTGGAGGTCGCCTACCCGGCCACGCCCGAGGACCTGTACCGGGTGCGCGTGCACGTGCCCGACCGGCCGGGCGTGCTGTCCGGCATCACGCAGGCGCTGGGAGCCGAGGGCATCAACATCGAGGACTTCGAGCTGCACCACGTGTCGGCCGACCGCGGCGGCACCGTGGTGGTCACCATCGCCGGCCAGGCCGAGGCGGAGCGGGCCGTGGCGTTGCTGGACGCGCAGGGCTACGGGGCGATCGCGGCGCCCGCTGTCGATGAGTGACGATCTGTTGCAGGTGGCCCCGGCCGGCGCGCTCGTGGGCGAGCTGAGCGTCCCCGGCGACAAGTCCATCAGCCACCGCGCCGTGATGGTCGGCGCCCTCAGCGACGACCGGGTGACGGTGACAGGGTTCGGCGCCTCCGCCGACACGCTCGCGACGGTCGACGCCTTCCGGGCGATGGGCGTCCCGATCGAGCGGGTCGGGGATGACGGCCTGGTGATCGAGGGCGTGGGCATGCGCGGGCTGCGGCCGCCCGACGGCGTGATCGACGTGCGCAACGCGGGCACGCTGATGCGGATCCTGCCCGGCATACTGGCCGGTCAGAGCGGCACCTTCACGCTGGACGGCGACGAGAGCATCCGCCGCCGGCCGATGCGCCGGATCGCCGACCCGCTGGAGCGGATGGGCGTGTCCATCGAGACCAGCGAGGGGCTGCCGCCGGTGACGGTGCACGCGACCGGCGCGGTCGAGGCGATCAGCTACCGCCCGCCGGTGGCCTCGGCGCAGGTGAAGTCGGCGGTGCTGTTCGCGGGCCTGTTCGCCGAGCGCGGCGTGACCGTGGTGGAGGAGGCGATCGCCACCCGCGACCACACGGAGCGGATGCTGCAGCGGGCCGGGGTGCCGGTCGACCGCCGGCCCGGGTACGTCGGCATCTCACCCGTGCGCGAGCTGGTGCTGCCGGAGATCGCGGTGCCCGGGGACTTCTCGTCGGCGGCGCCGTTCATCGCGGCCGCCACCATCCTGCAGGGCTCAAGCCTGACGCTGCGCGACATCTCGATCAACCCGACCCGCACCGGCATGCTGGCCGTGCTGGAGCGGATGGGCGCTCGGGTCGGCCTGTTCCGCCGCCGGCTGGCGGCCGGCGAGCCGGTGGCCGACATCGAGGTGCGGCCGGCCGAGCTGGTGGCGACCGACATCGAGGCGGAGATCGTGCCCACGCTGATCGACGAGCTGCCCCTGATGGTGCTCCTGGCCAGCTTCGCCCGTGGCACGACCACGATCCGGGGGGCGGGCGAGCTGCGGGTCAAGGAGTCCGACCGGATCGCGACCGTGGTCGAGCTGCTGAACACCTGCGGCGGCCACGTGACGGCGCTGCCGGACGGCTTCGAGGTGCTGGGCGTGCCCCACCGGCTGCGCGGCGGGCGGGTCGACGCCGCCGGCGACCACCGGATCGCGATGCTGGGCGCGATCGTCGGCGTCTGCTCGCAGGAGGGCGTCACCGTCGAGGGCGCTGATGCGCTCGGCGTCAGCTTCCCCGACTTCGCCGACCGGCTGGCCGCGGTGGTGGCATAGGCCGATGGTGATCACGATCGACGGACCGGCCGGCGCCGGGAAGAGCACGATCGCCCGGGCCCTGGCCGAGCGGCTGGGCCTGCGCTACGTGGACACGGGCGCCATGTACCGGGAGCTGACGGCGGCTGCGCTGGCGGCCGGCGCCGACCTCGACGACGGCGCCGCGCTGGCCGCGCTGGCCGACACGCCGCCTCCGCCCGGCAGCGACCTGCGGGCCGAGGCCATCTCCCGGAACGTCAGCGCCGTCTCACGGCATCCGCAGGTGCGGGCGGCCATGCGCGGGCGGCAGCGTGCGCAGGCGGTCGACGCCGTGCTCGAGGGGCGCGACACCGGCTCGGTGGTCTGCCCGGACGCCGACCTGAAGATCTACCTGGTGGCGTCGGCCGGTGTGCGCGCCGCCCGCCGCGCCGCGGAGCTGGACCTGCCGGTTGACGAGGTCGAGCGGTCGATCGTCCAGCGCGACGAGCTCGACTCCGAGCAGCTGGCGCCGGCGCCGGACGCCGTGGTGATCGACAGCAGCGGGCTGAGCGTGCAGGAGGTGGTGGCGCGGATCGTGGCCCTCCTGCCGGTGCAGCCGGCAACGCCGCTGCCCGGCGACCGCTTCTGGCGGACGGTGCGGCCGGTGGCCGAGCCGGCCTTCCAGCGGCATGCTGCGGCTGTCCGTGACGGGCGCCGAGCACGTGCCGCGGCAGCGGGCCGGTGGTGTTCGTCGCCAACCACCAGTCGCTGTGGGACATCCCGGCGCTGGGCGCCGCGCAGCCGCGGGCGATCCGCTACATGGCCAAGTCGGAGCTGTTCCGGCCGCGGCCGTTCGCCGCCTTCCTGCGGATGGGCGGCACCTTCGGCGTGCGCCGCGGCGAGCCCGACCGCGAGGCGCTGCGCACGGTCCACGAGACGCTCGCGGGCGGAGGCACGGTGGGCGTGTTCATCCAGGGCCATCGCCAGGAGGGCTTCGAGGAGGCAAAGGCCGGCGCCGGGCGGATCGCCGTGGTCGAGCAGGCCGACGTGGTGCCGGTGGCGCTGCGCAGCCGCAGCTGGCGGCCGGGCCGCCGCATCGCGGTCGCCTTCGGCCCGCCCCGCCGCTACGCCCGCGACGGCCGCCGGGCGGCCGAGGCCTACCGCGAGACGGCCGACCAGCTGATGGCCGAGATCCGCAGCCTGTACGAGGGCGCCGGATGAGCGAGCAGCCGCAGGAGCAGATCGAGCAGCAGCCGCAGCAGCGCCGGCTGGCCGGCCGGGTGGCGGTGGTCGGCTTCCCGAATGCGGGCAAGTCGACCCTGATCAACCGGTTGACGTCGAGCCGCCAGGCGGTGGTGCACGAGACGCCGGGCGTGACGCGCGACCGCACCGAGTCGGTGTGCGAGTGGCGCGGCCGTGAGTTCGTCCTGATCGACACGGGCGGCGTCGATCCCGGCGATGACTCGCCGATGCAGTCCGAGGTCGCCGAGCAGGCACGGATCGCCGTGCAGGAGGCGCACCTGGTGCTGCTCGTGATCGATGCCCGTGCCGGGCTGGCCGCCGGCGACGAGGAGATCGCGCAGATCCTGCGCCGCTCGCGGCGGCCCGTGCTGGTGGTCGCCAACAAGGTGGACGATCCATCGCACGAGGCCGGCGGCCTGGAGCTGCACGCGCTGGGGCTGGGCGATCCGATCTCGGTGTCGGCGCTGCACGGCCGTGGCACCGGCGACCTGCTGGACGCGATCGTGGAGGCGCTCGAGCGGATCGACGGCGCCGAGCACGACGAGGACACCGGGAGACGAGATCCGGGTGGCGATCCTGGGTCGCCCCAACGTCGGCAAGTCCTCGCTGCTGAACGCCATCCTGGGCCGGCCGCGGGTGATCGTGTCGGAGGTGGCGGGCACCACCCGCGACAGCGTCGACACCGTCTTCGTGCGAAACGAGCGGCATTTCCGGCTGATCGACACGGCCGGGCTGCGCCGCAAGCGCAAGCACCGGCAGGGGATCGAGTACTACAGCGAGCTGCGGGCGCTGCAGGCGGTCGGCCGTGCGGACATCGCGCTGGTGCTGGTGGATTCGTCCGACGGGCTGGTGGAGGGCGACCTGGCGGTGGCGGACGAGGCCCGCAAGGCCGGCTGTGCGACGCTGGTGGTGCTCTCGAAGTGGGACATCACGACCGTCGAGATCGAGGACGTGCGCGAGCGGATGCTCGTCAAGCTGCGGCAGCGGCCGGCGATCATGACCACCTCGGCGCTGACGGGGCGCAACGTGGACAAGCTGCTGGACGCCGTGGAGGAGCTGTTCGGCCGCTTCACCTCCCGCGCCGGCACCGGGGTGCTGAACCGGGCGATGGAGGAGATCACCGCCAAGCGCGAGCCGCCGCGCAGCGGCCGGCGGCGCCTGAACCTGCTGTACGCGACCCAGTACGACACGAGGCCGCCGCGATTCCGTATCGTGGTCAACGACCGCAGCCTGGTCACCCGCGACTATGCCTACTACGTCGAGAACCAGCTCCGCGCCCGGCTCGGGCTCGAGGGTGCGCCCGTGATCATCGACTTCCAGAGCCGCAAATGAGGGCGGCGGTGATCGGCGGCGGCAGCTGGGGCACCGCGTTCGCGCGGCTGCTGGCGATGGCCGGGCACGAGACGACGCTGGTCTGCCGCGACCGCGACCAGGCTCACGCCGTCGCCACGCACCACCGCAACCCGCGGTACCTGTTCGACGTCGAGCTGCCCGCGACGCTGGGCGCGGCATGGCTCGAGGACGCCCAGCTGTCGTCCACCGAGCTGGTTGCCATGGCCGTGCCCAGCCGCTGGTTCGCCGAGACGCTGGAGCTGCTGGCGCCGCGGCTGGGAGACGATGCCGCCCTGCTGTCGCTGACCAAGGGGCTCGATCCGGCCACCCATCGCCGCATGAGCGAGGTGCTGGAGACGGTCGCACCCCGTGACCGCATCGCCGTCCTGTCGGGCCCCAACCACGCGGAGGAGGTGGCCCGCGACTATCCGACGGCGTCGGTGCTGGCCAGCGACAGCATCGACCTGGCGCGCCGTCTCCAGGCCGCCGTGTCGACCTCGCGGCTGCGCGTCTACGCCTCGGTGGACGTGGTCGGCGTCGAGCTGTGCGCGGCCGCCAAGAACGTGATGGGCCTGGCCGCGGGCGTGTCGGACGGGCTCGGGTTCGGCGACAACGCCAAGGCCGCGATCATCACCCGCGGCATGGCCGAGATGGCGCGCATGGGCGAGGCATTCGGCGCCAAGCCGCGCACCTACTCGGGCATGGCCGGCATGGGCGATCTGGTCGCCACCTGCACGTCGCAGCTGTCCCGCAACCGACGGGCCGGGAGAGCTGCTCGCCAAGGGCGTCCCGTCGGACTGGATCGAGCAGGAGATCGGGCAGGTGGCGGAGGGGCTGACGACCGCCCCGGCGCTGCGCGACCTGGCCCGCGACAACGGCCTCGAGCTGCCGATCACGGAGGCCGTCTGCAGTGTCGCGGACGGCACGATGACGGCGCTGGAGGCGCTTGCGGGCCTGATGGCGCGTGAGCCCGCGGAGGAGTGAGGGCCATCCGGGTTGCGCCCGGGGCCGCTGGTAGAGTGCCCGCCGTGAGCGAGTTCCTGTTCTCGTCCGAGTCGGTGACCGAGGGGCACCCGGACAAGGTCGCCGACCAGATCTCCGATGGGGTTCTGGACGCGGTGCTGGCCGAGGATCGCGACGGCCGCGTGGCCTGCGAGGTGCTCTGCACGACCGGCCTGGTGGTGGTGGCCGGCGAGATCACCACCGACGCCTACGTCGACATCCCCCGCATCGTTCGCGGGATCGTCGGCGACATCGGGTACACCAGCTCCGACCTCGGCTTCGACGCCGCGACCTGC
Source organism: uncultured Actinomycetes bacterium (assembly GCA_963766445.1). Classification (GTDB taxonomy): domain Bacteria; phylum Actinomycetota; class Thermoleophilia; order Gaiellales; family JAICJC01; genus JAICYJ01. Next base: position 122,812 of record CAVXZW010000027.1, read on the forward strand.
GGCGTGGTGGTGGCGCTCGACGAGCAGTCGCCCGACATCCGCCGCGGCGTGGACTCCTCCTACGAGCTTCAGCACGACAGCGCCGACGGCGACATCGACTCCCAGGGTGCGGGCGACCAGGGCATGATGTTCGGCTACGCCTGCGACGAGACGCCGGAGAAGATGCCGCTGCCGATCCAGCTCGCGCAGCGCATCACCGCCCGGCTGGCGGCCGCGCGCAAGGCGGAGACGGTGCCCTACCTGCGGCCGGACGGCAAGGCCCAGGTGACGGTGCGCTACAGCGAGCAGGACGGCCGGCTGGTGCCGGAGGCGGTGGAGCGGGTGCTGGTCTCGACCCAGCACCACCCCGACGTGCACGACGAGCAGCAGATCCGCGCCGACGTGATCGAGCACGTGCTGATGCCGGTGATCCCGGCGCACCTGTGCCCGCACCAGCGGCTGTCCGAGCCGGGCTTCGTGCTGGTCAACCCGACCGGGCGTTTCGTGACCGGCGGCCCGATGGGCGACACCGGCCTGACCGGCCGCAAGATCATCGTCGACACCTACGGCGGCGCCGCCCGCCACGGCGGCGGCGCGTTCTCGGGCAAGGATCCCTCCAAGGTCGATCGCTCCGGCGCCTACGCGATGCGCTGGGTGGCCAAGAACATCGTGTCGGCCGGGCTGGCGGCGCGGGCAGAGGTGCAGGTCGCCTACGCGATCGGGGTTGCGCATCCGGTGTCGGTGATGGTGGAGACCTACGGCACGGAGCAGGTCGACCGGGCCTCGATCGAGCGAGCGGTGCGCGAGGTGTTCGACCTGCGGCCGGCGTCCATCATTCGCGATCTCGACCTGCTGCGCCCGATCTACCGGGACACCGCGTCCTACGGGCACTTCGGCCGCGAGCTGCCGGCCTTCACGTGGGAGCGGGCCGACCGCGTCACGGCCCTGCGCGAGGCCTGCGGGCTCGAAGAGCCCGCCTCGGTCTGATCGCCCGCACCCAGCCGCTGGTAACGGCCCGGGCGGTGGACCGGCCGTTCGACTATGCGGTGCCGGAGCAGCTCGCCGCCGACGTGGTGCGCGGCTCGCTGGTGCGGGTGGCGCTCGGCTCGCGCGAGGTTGACGGCGTCGTGGAGTCGGTCGCGAGCGAGCCGGACGCGGACGGCGGTGAGCTGAAGCCTGTGCTCGAGGTGACCGGCCGGCTGCCGGAGCCTCTGCTTGACCTGGCCGTCTGGATCGCCGAGGGCACGGCCTCGACGCTGGCCCGCGCGGTGGCGCTGGTGGTGCCGCCGCCGCCACCGAAGCGGCGGCTGAAGCCGGTCGCGGAACCGGTTTCCGAGGACAGGCCGGTGACGCTGACCGACGCCCAGCAGGCCGCTGTGGACGCGATCGAGCGGGCGCGGGCGGACGGCGCGCACGAGGTGCTGCTGCACGGCGTCACCGGATCGGGCAAGACCGAGGTCTACCTGCGGGCGATCGAGCGGGAGCTGGCGGATGGGCGGGGCGCGATCGTGCTGGTGCCGGAGATCGCGCTGACGCCGCAGACGGCCGCCCGCTTCCAGGCCCGTTTCGGCGACACCGTGGCGGTGCTGCACAGCGCGCTCACCCCGGCCCGGCGCGGCGCTGAGCACCGGCGCATCGCCGACGGCGAGGCGCGCGTCGTGGTGGGCGCCCGCTCGGCGGTGTTCGCCGCAATGCCGCGGCTGGGCATGATCGTGGTGGACGAGGAGCACGACGCCTCCTACAAGCACGAGAGCGATCCCCGATACGACGCCCGCCGCGTGGCTGCGAAGCGGGCCCGGCTGGAGGGCGCCCTGGTCGTGTTCGGCAGCGCCACCCCGCGGCCGGAGTCCTGGCACGGCATCCCGCGCCGGATCGCGCTACCCGGGCGCGTGGGCGGGCCGCTGCCGGCGGTGGAGGTCGTCGATCTGCGGCACGACGGCGGCTACCCGCTGACGCGGCCGCTGCGTGACGCGCTGGGGCGGATCGAGGACGCGGGCGGCCGTGCCATCCTGCTCCAGAACCGTCGTGGCTCCGCGGCTGCGATCCACTGCCGGTCGTGCGGGCACGGCTGGCGCTGCCCGCGCTGCGACGTCTCGCTGTCGCTGCACGGCGGCGCCCGCCTGGTCTGTCACCACTGCGGCTACAGCGAGCGCCCGCCGCGGGCATGTCCTGTTTGCGGCTCGGTGGACATCACCCGCATCGGCTCCGGCACGCGGGCGGTGGAGGAGGAGCTGGGCGACCTGTTCCCGGGGCTGACCGTGCTGCGGCTGGACGCCGACGTGGCGGCCCGCAGCGACGAGCCGGAGGCCACCCTGGCGGCGTTCCGCGCGGCGACCGGGCGGTGCTGGTGGGTACGCAGCTGGTGGCCAAGGGGCACGACGTACCCGGGGTCACGCTGGCTGCGGTGCTGGACGCCGAGACCGGGATGGCGATGCCGGACTTCCGGGCGGAGGAGCGCACGTTCGCCCTGCTGACGCAGCTGGCCGGCCGTCCCGGGCGGCCGGGCGACCCGCAGGGACGGGTGCTGATCCAGGCCTGGGAACCGGCCTCGCGGGTGGTCGAGCTGGCCGCGCGGCACGCCGTGGAGGAGTTTCTGGACGGCGAGCTGGAGCGGCGAAGCGAGCTCGGCTATCCGCCGTTCCGGCGGCTGGTGCGGGTGCTGGTGACGGCTCCCGAGCCACAGGTGGCCGAGGACATCGCCATCACGCTGGCCGACGCTGCGGCGCCGGCGCTGGGCGACGATCAGCTGCTGGGGCCGGCACCGCTGTTCCGGCTGCGTGACCGCTCGCGCAGCCATCTGCTGGTGAAGACGGCCGACCCGCGCCGGGCGGCGGCGGTGTTCCGGGGCCTGCTGCGCGACCTGTCGGCCGACCTGCGACGGGCGGGCGCGACGGCGGTCGTCGATGTCGATCCCCAGTCTTTCAACTAACCTTCCCGGCATGGCACGAGCACTGGTGATCGTCGACATCCAGAACGATTATTTCCCGGGCGGCCGCTGCGAGCTGGTCGGCCCGGAGCAGGCCGCGGAGCGAGCGTCGGTCGTGCTGGAGGGCTTCCGCGAGCGGGGCGAGCCGGTGTTCCACGTGCAGCACCTGTGGGAGGGCGACGACGCCGAGTACCTCTCGCCCGGCACCCCCGGGGTCGAGATCCACGATTCGGTGCGGCCGGCCGCCGGAGAGCCGGTGACCCAGAAGGCCTACCCGAACAGCTTCCGCGAGACCGACCTCGAGCAGAAGCTGCGCGACGCCGGCGTCTCCGACCTGGTGATCGCGGGGATGATGACCAGCATGTGCGTGGACGCGACGGTGCGCGCGGCCGCCGACCTCGGGTTCGGCTGCACGGTCGTGCACGACGCCTGCGCGACGCTCGACCTCGAGTTCGCGGGCCGGCAGATCCCGGCGGCCAGCGTGCACGGGGCGTTCCTGGCGGCACTCGGCGACGGGTACGCAGCAGTGACCTCGGCGGACGATGTCTGAGCAGCAGGCCGAGCATCTGGACGAGCCGGTCGACGGCGAGGCGGAGGACGAGGGCCGGCCGACGCCCGAGGAGCGGCGGGAGTGGCGTGTCGCCGCGTTGCGGCTGGTGCGACAGTATCCCGACCCGGCACTGCGCAACGCCGCCACGGCGGTGGCAGAGGTGGATGACGAGGTGCAGCGGCTGGCCGAGCGGATGCTGGATGTGATGGAGCGCGCCCACGGCGTGGGGCTGGCCGCGCCGCAGCTCGGGATCCTGCGCCGCATCCTGGTCTACCGCGCGAGCGATGAGGACGAGCCGAAGGTGCTGATCAACCCGGAGCTGGTGGAGCGCTCCGACGAGACGGAGGTGGGCACGGAAGGCTGCCTGTCGCTGCTCGGGGGCGAGCTGCAGGTGCCGGTGGCACGGCACCTGCGGGTGCGGGTGTCGGGCCGGGACGCGGCCGGGGATGCGGTCGAGATGGACGTCGAGGGCTTCGAGGCGCGGGTGATCCAGCACGAGATCGACCACCTGGACGGCATCCTGATCTTCGACCGCGCCGAGGATCAGGAACGCCGCGAGGCGCTGCGCGAGCTGCGCCTGCACGCCGGGTGAACGTCGCCTACTTCGGGACGTCGGAGTTCGGTGCCGAGGTGCTGCGCGCGACTCGTGGATCGGGGGGCCGTCCAGGTGGCCGCGGTGGTCAGCCAGCCCGACCGGCCCAGCGGCCGCGGGCGCGCGCTGACCGCGCCGCCGGTGGCGGCGGCGGCGCGTGAGCTGGGGCTGCCGCTGGCACAGCCGCAGGACGCCAGCGCCGAGCCGCCGGAGGCGGAGGCCGGAGTGGTGGTGGCGTTCGGGCAGATCCTGCGGGCGCCGCTGCTGGGCGCGTACCCGCTGGTCAACCTGCACCCCTCGGCGCTGCCGCGCTGGCGCGGGGCGGCGCCGGTGGAGCGTGCGATCATGGCCGGCGATGCCGAGACGGCGGTGGCGGTGATCGAGGTGGCATCGGAGCTCGACGCGGGCCCGATCCTGGCCGAGCAGCGGATTCCGATCGGCGAGCATGATGACGCGGGAGCGGTGCGGCGGGCGGCGCTCGAGCTGGGCGTGCCGCTGCTGGAGCGGGCGTTGCTGGAGCGGCCGGAGCCGCGGGCGCAGGACGAGCAGGGGGTCACCTACGCCCACAAGATCGAGGCGGCGGAGCGGGTGCTTGACTGGTCGCGCCCGGCGATCGAGCTCGACCGGAAGGTGCGGGCGCTGTCGCCGCACATCGGGGCGCGGACGGCGCTGGACGGGCGGCCGTGCCAGGTGTGGCGTGCGCAGCCGCTCGCGCAGGGCCGGGGAGCGGGGGAGGTCGGCGCGGAGCTGGTGGTCGGCTGCGGCGAGGGCGCCCTGCAGATTCTGGAGCTGCAGCCGGCGGGCAAGGGGCGGATGGCGGCGGGGGACTTCCTGCGCGGGCTGCGCGAGCCGCCCGTGCGTGCGACGTGAGCGGGCCGGACGCTCGGCGGGTGGCCTACGAGGTGGTGCGGCGCACCTTCGAGCAGGGGGCGTACGCGGACAGGGCGTTCGCGGGCGAGGCGACAGGGATGGAGGGGCGGGAGCGGCGCCAGGCGATGCGGATGGCATACGGCGCGGTGCAGCGGATGCGGACGGTCGACCACGCGGTCGAGCAGCTGGGCGGCAGGCGGCCGATGCGGCTGCAGGCGCCGCTGCGAAACGCGCTGCGGGTGAGTGGATATGAGCTGCTGTTCTCGGACGCGGTGCCGGCGCGGGCGGCGGTCAGCGAGGGGGTGGATCTGGCACGGGACGTGGCCGGACCACAGGTCGCGGGCCTGGCGAACGCGGTGCTGCGGCGGATCGCCGAGGCCGGCCCGGAGTGGGTGGAGTCGCTGCCGCCGGGGCTGCGCTTCTCGTACCCGGACTGGGTGATGGAGGAGTGGACGGCGCTGATGGGGGCCGACGGCGCGAACGCCTGCGCAGACGCGCAGAACCGGCCCGCGGAGCTGTGCGTGCGGGTGAACACGCTGCGGGGAGATGCTCCCGAGCTGGGCGCGGCGGCACGAGCGGTGGACGGGCTGCCGGAGGCGCTGGTGCTGGAGGAGATGATCGACGTGACCGCCACCGAGGCGTTTGCGAGCGGGGCGGTGTGGCCGCAGTCGCGGTCGTCGATGCGGCCGGCGCGGATGCTCGATCCACGGCCCGGCATGCGCGTGCTCGACCTGTGTGCGGCTCCGGGCGGCAAGTCCGGGCAGCTGGCGGCGCTGATGGAGAACCGGGGCGAGCTGGTCTGCGTCGAACGACACGCCGGCCGGGCCGCGGAGCTCGAGCGCACGCTGGCACGGTTCGGCGCCACCTGCGCCCGGGTGGTGCGGGCCGACGTGCTGGAGTTCGCCGAGGCGGGCTTCGACCGGATCCTGCTCGACCCGCCCTGCAGCGGCCTCGGGGTGCTGGCGGGACGCCCGGACGCGCGCTGGCGGCGAACACCGCAGGACGCCGCCGAGCTGGCGGAGCTGCAGCGGGCGATGCTCGGGCACGCGCGCGGCCTGCTGGCACCGGGTGGCGGACTCGTGTACTCGGTCTGCACGCTCCGCCGCGACGAGTGCGAGGGAGTGCTGCCCGGCGGGGACTACCTGCTGCCCCAGACCGAGGGCAGCGACGGCTTCTACATCGCCGCCACCGGCGCCTGACCGACGGCGGCCGGGGCCGCCGAATGCAACGGCCGGCGTGACGCTTCCGTTGCCTGCGGCCTGGTTGCGGCGATGCAACGGCCGCCGTGCACGATCGCCGCGGGCCCGCATGGCTGCGTCGCTCGCGGCGACGGCCACGCGCGACCGCAACACCGGCGCCTGGCACCGGTGTTGCCAACGCCGAGGTCACAGGGTGCCCGCCGAGGTGTAACAAGCGACGCGCCTGAGCCGTGTCTGCGCATCGCACCCGAGCGCTTCACTATCCTGCCAGCGCATGCGGGAGTGGCCCTCTTCGGTCGAGGTGGCTCCGTCGATCCTGTCGGCGGACTTCGGCCGCATGCGCGAACAGGTGGGCGAGGTGCTGGACGCGGGCGCCCGCGTCATCCACATCGACGTGATGGACGGCCATTTCGTCCCCGTGATCACCTTCGGGCCGAAGATGGTGGCCGACATCACCGAGCTGATCCACGACCGCGGCGGCTTCGCGGACGTGCACCTGATGATCGAGCAGCCGGAGCGCCATATCGACCAGTTTGCGGCGGCCGGGGCCGACAGCATCACGGTGCACGTCGAGACCTGCCCGCACCTGCACCGCACCCTCCACGCCATCCACGATCTCGGCTGCCGGGCCGGTGTGACGCTGAACCCGGCCACCCCGGTGGCGGCGCTCGAGGAGGCGGCGCGGTACGCGGACGTGCTGCTGTGCATGAGCGTCAACCCCGGATTCGGCGGGCAGGCCTTCATCCCCGCGACGCTCGACCGCCTGCCGCTCATGCGCGAGCTGGCCGAAGGGCGCGCGGAGCCCGTGCAGGTGGAGGTCGACGGCGGCGTAGGGCCGACCACCATCGCCGACGTGCACCGCGCCGGCGCCAACATCCTGGTTGCCGGGTCGGCCGTCTTCTCGACGCCGGTGCCCGGCGACGCCTACCGCGAGCTGGTTTCCCTCGCGGCCGGCCACAGCCGGGTTTGATGACCCCGCAGGACGTCCTGCGTACCTTGGACGCGGTGCCTCGAGCTGGCCGAGCTGGGCGCTCGCACCGCGGCGCCGAATCCGATGGTCGGGTGCGTGCTCGTGCGCGACGGCGCCGTCATCGGCGAGGGCTGGCACGAGCGCCCGGGATCGCCGCACGCCGAGGTGATCGCCCTGGCGGCCGCGGGCGACGCCTCGGGTGCCACCGCCTACGTCAGCCTCGAGCCGTGCGCGCACCATGGCCGCACGCCGCCCTGCTCCGAGGCCCTGATCGCCGCCGGCGTCGCCCGCGTGGTGATCGCGTCGATCGACCCGGATCCCCGCACCAACGGACGGGGCATCGAGCGGTTGCGCGCCGGAGGCGTCGAGGTGGAGCTGGCAACGGCGACATCGAGCGCCAGGCCCGCCACCAGAACGCCGGGTTCCGCACGCTCGTGCGTCTGGGGCGCCCGCACGTCACCTACAAGGCCGCCGTCAGCATCGACGGCCGCGTGGCCGCACCCGGCGGCGAGCCGCGCTGGATCTCATCGCCGCAGAGCCGGGCGCTGGTGCACGAGTGGCGGGCGCGGTCGGGCGCCGTCGCCGTCGGCATCGGCACCGCGCTTGCCGACGATCCGACGCTGACCGCACGAGACTGCGTGCCGCCGGCGGAGCGCCAGCCGCTGCGGGTCGTGTTCGACCGCTGCGGCGCGGCTACCTGTGGGCTCGGCGCTGGTGCGGAGCGTCGGCGAGGGCCCGGTGGCGGTGGTGTGCCGTCCGGGCGCGCCCGGGATCGTCACACTCGCCGCGGCCGGGGTCGAGGCGATCGAGGCGATCGACGCCGGCCATGCGCTGGCCGAGCTGGGGCGCCGTGGCGTGGCGACGATGCTGCTGGAGGGAGGCCCCACCCTCGCCGCGGCGCTCCAGGGCGACGGTCTGGTCGACCGGCTGGCGTTGTTCGTGGCGCCGCTGGTGCTGGGTGCAGGGCCAAACGCGCTGGAGGGCTGGGCCGCCATGCGGCTGGACGAGGGGGAGCTCGAGCTGAGCAGCCGCCCGGTCGGCCCGGATACGCTGCTGGTGGCCGACGTGCACGAGGTCTGAGGAGGGGCGGCGATGTTCACCGGGATCGTGATCGAGCAGGGCGTGGTGGCGGAGCCGCCGCCCCGGCTGCGGCTGCGCGCGCCCGGCGTCGCCGCCGACGCCGCGATCGGCGACTCGGTGGCCGTGGACGGTTGCTGCCTGACGGTCACCGAGATCGACGGTGTCGTGCTCGCGTTCGACGCCGTGCCCGAGACGCTGCGGCGCACCAACCTGGGGCGCCTGCAGCCGGGCGACGAGGTCAACCTCGAGCCCGCCCTCCGCGCCGGCGACCGCATGGGCGGCCACCTGGTGCAGGGGCACGTCGACGCGGTCGGATCGCTGCGTGACATCGCCGCCGAGGCGGACGCGGTCAACATGACCTTCGCGGCACCCGAGACAGGTGCTGCGCTACGTGATCGAGAAGGGCTCGATCGCGGTCAACGGCGTCGCATTGACCGTGACCGCGTTCGATGACGAGAGCTTCTCGGTGTCGGTGATTCCGCACACGCTGGCGGTCACCAACCTGGGCCGCCTGACCCCGGGCGACCAGATCAACCTGGAAGCCGACCTGTTCGGCAAGTACGTGGAACGGATGCAGGCCGGCCGAGCGTCACAAACCGGGTGATACGCTGACGCCGATGACCGTGGATGAGACCTACCACAGGCTCTACCCCGACCTCGTGGACTCGCCGTTCGCGACGGTCGAGGAGGCCCTGGACGAGATGCGCGCCGGCCGCATGATCGTCGTCGTCGACTCGCCCGACCGCGAGAACGAGGGCGACCTGGTGATGGCGGCCGACTGCATCACGCCCGACGCCGTCAACTTCATGGCCCGCCATGCCCGTGGGCTGATCTGCCTGGCGCTGACGGCCGAGCGCTGCGACGAGCTGGGCCTGCCGATGATGACCGAGCGCAACCGCACCCAGTTCGGCACCGCCTTCACCGTCTCGATCGAGGCCAGCTCAGGCGTGTCCACCGGCATCTCGGCCGCCGACCGCGCGCACACCATCCAGGTCGCCGTTGACCCGGCGACGCGGCCGGACGACCTCGTCCAGCCGGGGCACGTGTTCCCGCTGCGCGCGCAGCCCTACGGCGTGCTGGAGCGTACCGGCCAGACCGAGGCCTCCGTCGATCTCGCGCGGCTGGCCGGGTTCTCGCCGGCCGGCGTGATCTGCGAGGTGATGAACGAGGATGGGTCGATGGCGCGGCTGCCCGACCTGATCCCCTACTGCGAGCAGCACGGCCTGAAGATGATCACCGTGGCCGACCTGATCGCCTACCGCCATCGCCGCGAGAAGCTGGTCGAGCGGATCGCGAGCGCCCAGATGCCGACCCGCTACGGCGAGTTCGTGTCGCACGGCTATCGCTCGATGATCGACGGCCAGCACCACGTGGCCCTCGTGATGGGCGACGTGCGCGACACGCCGGACGTGCTGGTGCGCGTCCACTCCGAGTGCGTCACCGGCGACGTGTTCCACTCGCTGCGCTGCGACTGCGGCGAGCAGCTGGAGCGCGCGCTGTCGCAGATCGCACTGGAGGGGCGGGGGGTGCTGCTGTACCTGGCCCAGGAGGGCCGCGGCATCGGCCTGCTCAACAAGCTGCGCGCGTACGAGCTCCAGGAGCAGGGCCTGGACACTGTCGACGCCAACATCGCGCTCGGCCTGCCGGTCGATTCGCGCGACTACGGCATGGGCGCCCAGATCCTGGCCGACCTCGGCCTGACCAGCATCCGGGTGATGACCAACAACCCGAAGAAGCTCGTGGGCCTCGAGGGCTATGGCCTGACGGTTACCGAGCAGGTCCCGATCGTGGCCGAGCCCAACCCGGTGAACGCCGAGTACCTGCGCACCAAGGTCGAGCGGATGGGCCACACGATCACCCACCAGGGCCGCCAGCTCGACACCTCCGTGCCCGCCCCGTTCACGGAAGGGCCGTTCGGACCGTGAGCGAGTTCGGGGTCGGCACCATCGTGGTGCCGGACGGGTGCAACTGGATCGCGGGGCGGCCGCAGTCCGAGCTCGACATCGCGATCGTCGCGTCGCGGTTCAACGCCGACATCGTGCAGAAGCTGCTGGACGGCGCCGTGGCGGAGCTCGAGAGCCACGGCATCGTGCGCGAGCGGATCACCGTGGTGCTGGTGCCGGGTGCCTGGGAGCTGCCGCTGGCCTGCCGGCGGCTGGCCGAAGCCGGCGGGCATCACGCGGTGGTCGCGCTGGGCTGCGTGATCCGCGGCGAGACCCCGCACTTCGACTACGTCTGCGCCGAGGCCGCCCGCGGCATCACCGACGCGGCCGCGGCCACCGGCGTGCCGGTCGCATTCGGCGTGGTCACGGCCAACACGCTCGAGCAGGCCGAGGCCCGTTCCGGCGGCGCGCACGGAAACAAGGGCTGCGAGGCGGCGGATGCCGCGGTCGAGATGGCCGAGCTGATGCGCATGCTGCCGCGCGCGAACTAGACCCGGCCGGCGCGCGCGTCAGGAAGCGGCGTCAGCACGCCGTCCAGCTGGTCGCGCAGGTGCTCGAAGTCGGGCGGCAGCGACAGGCGCTCGCCCAGGTGCTCGATCGGCTCGTCGGTCGCGAAGCCCGGGCCCAGCGTGGCGATCTCGAACAGCACGCCGGCCGGCTCGCGAAAGTAGATCGACTTGAAGTAGAAGCGGTCGATCACCGGCGTTGGGTGGTAGCCGTCGGCCGCCACCTTCCGCTGCCAGTCCTCGTGCTCGGCCACGCTCGATGCCCAGGCCACGTGGTGCACCGTTCCGGCGCCCGGGATGCCCTGCTCGTCGGGGGCGGGCAGCCGTTCGTAGAACGCTCCTCGGTGCTCACCCTGCAGCTCCCAGCGGGAGTCGCCGCGCGGCTCGAAGCCGAGCGTCTGCTCCAGCAGCTCACGCCCTCGCTCCATGTCGGACGAGTACATGCGGACGCCGCCGAAGCCCTGCAGCGCCAGCTCGTGAGGGATGTCCGGGTGCTCGGCCACCAGCGGCGCATCGGCGCCGGTAAACAGCTCCAGCTCCAGGCCCAGCCCCTCGGGATCGTCGAATCGCAGGTCGCCGTCGCTGCGCGCCACCGCGGTGCCCTCGTCGCCGAGCCGCTGCTCCCAGAAGTCCAGAGCCTGCTGCGACCCGACCCGCCACACGATCGAGCTGACCATCCCGCGGCCGGCCCGGCCGGCGCGCGCGCCCGGGTACTCGAAGAAGGTGATGTCCGAGCCGGCGCTGCCGCGCTCGTCGGCGTAGAAGAGGTGGTAGACGGTCGGGTCGTCCTGGTTGACCGTCTTCTTGACCATTCTCAGGCCCAGCACCCGCGTGTAGAAATCGACGTTGCGCGGTGCGTCGGCGGTGATGCACGTGACGTGGTGGATGCCGTCGAGCTTCACGGAGGGCCTCCTTACCTGTGCGCTGCCGCCTAGACCGCTTTGGTGACCCGGCCGCTCTTGAGGCAGCGCGTGCAGACGTAGGCACGGGTCGGCGAACCGTCGAGCAGGATCCGGATCCGCTGCAGGTTGGGCTCGAAGCGCCGCTTGGTGGCGACCATGGAGTGGCTCCGGTTGTTGCCGAAACCAGGCTTCTTTGCACAGATCACGCAGACTCGGGACACGCAGACAATCCTTTCCGGACGGAACGGCGGCAGTATAGCCCGCAACCTGCCCGGGGCACGGCACGTCATATGGACGATGCACCGGGCACAGCTGACCGCCGTTCCCGCGCCTGGCAAGGTGGCGGGCGAACTGATCATCCCCAGCGAGGTGATCGCTCAGATCGTCGGGCTGACGGTGCTGGAGTGCTACGGCGTCGTCGGCATGGCCGCGACCAGCCTCAGCCAGGGCGTGGCCCGGCTGCTGTCGCGGGAGCGGATCACCCAGGGCGTGGGCGTGCGCCGCGAAGGCGACCGGCTGGCGATCGACCTCTACGTCGTGGTCGAGTACGGTCTCAACCTGGCCGAGGTTGCCACCAGCGTGCGATCGCGGGTGAAGTACACGGTCGAGAAGCTGACCGGGATCGAGGTGGACACGCTGCAGATCCACATACAGGGTGTGAAGCGCACAACATGACGCCGCTCGAGCGGGCGCTGGCGCTGGCGCGGGGCGGGCAGGGAGCGCTGCAGATGCATCGGCAGCGGATCAACGACCTGAACGTCTACCCGGTGCCGGACGGCGACACCGGCAGCAACCTGGCCGACACGGTGACGAGGCTCACCCAGGGCCTGGAGCAGCTGCCGCCGGATGCCGACCGGCCCACGATCGCGCACGCAGCCACCCGCGCCGCGCTGATGGGCGCCCGCGGCAACAGCGGCGTGATCCTGTCGCAGATCGTGCGCGGCTTCGCCGAGGCGCTGGGCGCGGGTGAAGGGCCGGTGGACGCGGGCACGGTGGCGCGAGCGCTGCGCGCGGCCAGCGACGCCGCCTACGGCGCCATCCGCCAACCGGTCGAGGGGACGATGCTGACGGCGATCCGGGCGATGGCGGAGCGGGCCGAGACGGAGCCCGCCGGCGCGACGCTTGACGAGCTGCTGGCTTCGGTGCTGGAGGCGGGCGACGACACCGTGGCGCGCACCCAGGAGATGCTGCCGGTGCTGCGCCAGGCACGGGTGGTCGACGCCGGCGCAGCCGGGCTGGTCGAGTACGTGCGGGGCGCGGTCGCGGGCATGCAGCGCCGGGCGCCGGCGGCCGTCGGCGCGCTGGCCGCAGCGCCGCCGCCCAGCCTCGACTCGATCCATCTCCAGCCGTCGCGGTACCGCTACTGCACGAGCTTCCTGGTAGAGGATGAGGGCGTCGACCGCGAGCTGATGGAGTCGCTGCTGGAGCCGCTGGGCGACTCGCTGCTGGTGGTCGGCGAGCCGCCGATCCTGAAGGTGCACCTGCACACCGATGACCCCGGCGCCGCCATCTCGCTCGGCGTCGGTGCCGGCACGGTCGCCGACGTCGAGGTGGCCGATATGCGGTTGCAGGTGCGCGACCGCACGCTGCGGCTGCTTGAGGGCCATGCGGCCCAGCCGGCCGCGTGCGGGCTGGTGGTGGTCGCCGACGGAGACGGCGTCGCGGCCGCCTACCGAGCCGCGGCGTCCGGGGTCGAGCTGGTGGCGGGCGGGCAGTCCGCCAATCCCAGTGCGGGGGAGATCGCCGATGCGATCGCGGCGTCCGGCGCCGAGGGCGTGCTGGTGCTGCCCAACAACCGCAACGTGGTGCTCGCGGCGGAGAACGCGGCGGCCCTGGCCGGCCGGCCGGCTGCGGTGGTGCCGACGCTGTCCCCGGCGGCGGGCCTGGTGCTGGCCGCGCGGTTCGACCCCGACCGCGCGCTGGCCGAGAACGCTGGCGCGCTCGCGCAGCTGAACGGGACGCTCCGCTGCGGTGAGGTGGCCGCGGCCGTCCGCGACGCCCGCATGGACGGCGTCGCCGTCACCGCCGGGCAGTACCTGGCGCTGGTCGAGGGCCGTCTGCAGTCGTCACACGACGACGCCGCGTCGGCGGCCGCGGCGGTGCTGCGCAACCTCGCCCAGGGCGCCTCCGCGCTGACCGTCCTGACGGCCGCGGAGGCGGGCCTGGCTGCCACCATCGACACGCTCGCCGGGGACGGCGCCAATCCGGCTGTGCGCACGGTCGAAGGCGGCGCAGCGGCGTACCCGCTGTTTGCGTGCGCGACGCCGGGAGCGGGGCTACTGACGGCCGAGACCACCGCGATCGTGCTCGACTCGACGGCCGACCTTGCCGACCCCGGTAGCCGACACGCCAACTGGTCGATGGTGCCGCTGACCGTCAGCTTCGGTGAGGAAACCTTCCGCGACTACGTCGACATCGACGCCTCCGAGTTCTACCGGCGCCTGCGGGCGGCGCCGCGGCCGCCGCGCACCGCCGCTCCCTCGCCGGGGTCCTGGCAGGAGGCGTTCGAGGCGCTGCACGGCTACCGGCGGGTGCTGGTGCTGCCGCTCTCCAAGCACCTGTCAGCCAGCGCCCAGACCGCCGAGATCGCCGCCCGCGAGGTCGATCCCGGCGGCACCCGCATCACCGTGCTCGACGCCGGCTCCGCGTCGCTGGGCACACTGGTGCTGGCCGAGGCGCTGCAGCGCATGCTCGTCCGGGGCCTGCCCGAGAATGAGCTGATCGATGAGTTCCAGGCCGCGCGCGAGCGGCTTCACGTCGTGTTCTCGGTGGACACGCTCGAGTACCTGCAGCGGGGCGGGCGGATCGGCCGCGCCCAGGCGATGGTCGGCGGCATGCTGGACGTGAGGCCGATCCTGACGCTGCGCAACGGCGAGGTGGAACCGCTGCGCCGGGTGCGCGGGGCGCGGCGTGCGCGCGCCGAGTTCGAGCGGTTCTTGATCGAGCACGCAGGCCCCGGCGCGGCGCACGTGGCGGTGGTGCACGCGGAGGCGCCGGAGGCGGCCGAGCAGCTGGTGGAGATGGCGCGGCGGGCTGTTCCGCAGGCGGTGATCGACCACGTCGGTGAGCTGGGGGCCGTTGTCGGCACGCACGGCGGGCCCGGCACGCTGGGGCTGGCGGTGCTGTCCGAGCCGTGAGCGTGCGCGCATTCGCCGGCACCGAGGCCGAGCCGGCATTCACGCAGCCGAAGACGGCGCCGCGCCCGTCGCACCTGCTGGCCCCGGCCGCGGGGGACAAGCGCACGCGTGATCTGCTGGCGGCCCTGCGCCCGCGCCCCGTGCTGGACGTGGGCGACCTGCTTGAGGCGGTGCCGTTCCGCCACGACGACTTCCGCGAGCACGGTCTGCTGGCGAACCTGCCGATCGGCGAGGAGGCGACGCTGCTGGTGACCGTCGAGGACGTGCGCGTCAGGCCCACCCGGCGCCGCAACCTGGTGATCGTCGAGGCGCGCGTGCGCGACGAGTCCGGCCCCGGCGTGCTGGTCTGGTTCAACCAGCGCTACCTGGCCAAACAGCTGAAGCCGGGGATGCGGCTGTCGGTGCGGGGTGAGCGTCGGGGCACGGTCGGCGCCGAGATCGCCGTTCGCCGGCACGAGCTGCTGGGCGCCGACGAGAGCCTCACCCACACCTCAGGGCTGGTGCCCGTCTACCACTCCAGCGAGAAGCTGACCAGCCGCCGCATCGGCGACCTGGTCACGGCCCAGCTCGGCCACGTCGGCGATGCCCCCGACTCGTTGCCGTCGGGGCTGCGCACCCGCCGCGGCCTGCCGCTGCGCCGCGACGCGCTGCTCGCGGCGCACCGCCCGGACACGCTCGATCAGGCGCGCACGGCCGAGCAGCGGCTCGCGTTCGAGGAGCTGTTCCTGCTGCAGGCCGGGCTGATCAGCCACCGCCGGGCACTGGAGCGCACCACCATCGCCCGTGCGCTGGGACGTCCGGGCGAGATGATCGATCGCTTCCGCGCATCGCTGCCGTTCACGCCCACGGCGGCGCAGGATCGGGCGATGGCCGAGATCGACGGCGACCTCGATCGCAGCGTGCCGATGCAGCGGCTGCTGCAGGGCGACGTCGGCTCGGGGAAGACGCTGGTGGCCGTGCACGCGCTGCTGCGAGCCGTCGAGCGCGACGGCCAGGGAGCGATGATGGCGCCCACCGAGACGCTTGCCACGCAGCACCTGCTGGGCGTGACGGCTCTCTGCGAGCCGCTGGGCGTGCGGGTGACGCCGCTGGTGCAGGGGATGCCGGCGCGCGAGCGCCGCGCCGCACTGGGCGTGATCGAGTCGGGTGAGCCGCAGGTGGTGGTGGGCACGCACGCGCTGATCCAGGATGCGGTCGTGTTCGGCCGGCTGGAGGTGGCGGTGGTGGACGAGCAGCACCGGTTCGGCGTGGAGCAGCGCCGCGCGCTCGAGGCCAAGGCGCGCGACTCCGGCCACGCTCCCCACGTGCTGCACATGACGGCCACCCCGATACCGCGCACGCTGGCGCTGACGGTGTACGGCGACCTCGACGTTTCGGTGCTGGACGAGATGCCGCCGGGCCGAAAGCCGGTGGTCACGCGGCTGGTGCCGCGCGCCCGCCGCGACGAGGTGTTCGCGCGCATGCGCAGGTTGCTGGACGAGGGCCGCCAGGCCTACGTCGTCTGCCCGCTGGTGACCGAATCGCCGGCCGCGCAGGCGACGGCGGCCGAGAGCGAGGCCGAACGGCTGCAACGAGACGACCTGCGCGGCTACTCGGTGGGTGTGATGCACGGCCAGATGCCGACCACAGAGCGGCGCTCGGTGATGGAGCGGTTCCGGTCGGGCGAGCTGTCGGTGCTGGTCGCGACCACGGTGATCGAGGTGGGCGTGGACGTGCCCAATGCCGTGATCATGGTGATCGAGGAGGCCGACCGGTTCGGGCTGGCGCAGCTGCACCAGCTGCGCGGGCGGGTCGGTCGCGGCGGTCACGAGAGCTTCTGCATCCTCCTGGCCGACCCGCAGAGCGATGACTCGGCGACCCGGCTGCAGGCGATGGTGCGCACCAGCGACGGGTTCGAGCTGGCCGAGGTCGATCTCGAGCTGCGCGGCGAGGGCAGCCTGCTGGCCGCACGCCAGAGCGGCATCCCCGACCTGCGACACGCCCGCCTGTCGCGGCACCGTCGCCTGGCCCAGCAGGCGCGACGCGAGGCGCAGGCGTTCCTGGACGCGGACCCCGACCTGGAGTCGGCGGAGGCTCAGCTGATGGCGATCGAGGCGCGCCGCATGTTCGGCGACGAGGTCGACTGGCTGACGCGCGCATGAGGATCGTGGCCGGCGAGCGCAAGGGCATGCGCCTCGACGCGCCGGCCGGGCAGGGCACACGGCCGACCTCGGATCGGTTGCGCGAGTCGCTGTTCTCGATCCTGGGCGACGTGTCGGGCCTGCGCGTGCTGGACCCGTTCGCCGGCAGCGGGGCGCTCGGGCTGGAGGCGCTATCGCGCGGCGCCGCCCGGGCCGACTTCTGCGAGACGGCGGCACCGGCCCTGCGCGCCCTGCGGGCGAACGTGGAGCGCCTCGGGTACGGCGACCGAGCGGTCGTTCGCCGCCAGGATGCCCGCCGTAGGCTGGCCGCCGATGCCCGCGCCGGCACCGGCTACGAGTTGATCATGCTCGACCCGCCTTATAGGATGCTGACCGCCTTGCAAGAGGACTTTTCCCTGCATCTGCCGCATCTGCTGGTTCCCGGAGGGATTGCCGTGATCGAGAGCCCGACATCTCAGCAGCCACTGGAGCTGCCGCTCCGGCTGGACACGACCCGCGTGCAGGGCGGCTCCCGGCTGACGGTGTACCTGCATGACTGAGCGGGTGGCCGTCTGCCCCGGTACCTACGACCCGGTCACCGCCGGCCACCTCGACATCATCGAGCGCGCCGCCGAGGTGTTCGACCGGGTGGTGGTGGGCGTCGTGCGGGCGCCGCGGCACAAGCAGACGATGTTCTCGCTGGACGAGCGGATCAGCTTCATCGAGCAGTCGCTGGGCGGCCGCGACAACGTGTCGGTGGTTGGTTTCGCGACCCTCGTGGTCGACTTCGCGCGCGAGCATGGTGCCCGTGTGATCGTGAAGGGGCTGCGCGCCGTCAGCGATTTCGAGTGGGAGTTCCAGATGAACCACCTCAACCGCGGACTGGGCCCCGAGATCGAAACGCTCTACATGATGAGCTCGCCCAAGTACAGTTTCCTGTCGTCACGGGGTGTGCGTGAGATCGCCTCGTTCGGCGGCCCCGTGGCAGAGTACGTACCCGAGCAGGTCGCTCGCCGCCTGGCAGAGATGCACGCGGCGGGGGACACCTGACCCGTTGTGAGGAGAGACCGTTGGACGTATTGGTTCTGATCGACAAACTTGATGAGCTCGTGGCAACCGCGAAGAACGTGCCGATGACCGACCAGGTCCGGATCGACCGCGAGGAGCTGTTCGAGATCATCGATCAGATGCGCTCGACGATCCCCGAGGAGATCAAGCAGGCGCGCTGGATCGTGAAGGAGCGGCAGGAGATGCTGGCCGAGGCCAAGCGCGAGGCCGAGCGCCTGATCGGCGAGGCCCGCGACCAGGCGCAGCGCGAGGCCTCGCAGCAGGAGGTCGTGAAGCTGGCCGAGCGCCAGGCCCACGAGCTCGTGGAGCAGGCCCGCGCCAAGGAGCGCGAGACGCGCCTCGGCGCCGAGGACTACGCCGACGGCATCCTCGAGAACCTCGAGGTCAACCTGGGCAAGTTCCTGGCAGCGGTGCAGCGCGGGCGCGAGCAGCTGGCGTCGCGCGACGGCGAGGGCACGGGGCCGGGGACGGCCGGCTTCGATACGTCGGGCTAGATGGTGACTCGATCATCCGATGATTGACCTGCGCAGCATGCGGCTCGGCCCGGGCGACGTCCGGCACGAGTGGCCGCGCGTGGCGGTGGCGCCGCTCACGATCGCGGGCCAGGAGTACACCATCACGCCGGCCGAGCTGGAGCCCCGGCTCGACCTGCAGGCCGCCTCCCGCGGGCTCTACCTGAAGCTGGCCTTCTCGGCGCACGTCGAGGGACCCTGCTTCCGCTGCCTGGAGCCGGCCGGGATCGACCTCGACGTGCGGTCGTCGGAGTACCACTCCACCGACCCCAACGAGTCCGACCCGGAGCTGCGCTGCGACTACATCGAGGGCGACCAGTTGGACCTCGAGCGCTGGGTGCGCGACGCGCTCGTGTTCGCGCTGCCGGACAAGATCCTCGACCGCCCTGACTGCCCCGGTCTGTGCCCGCGCTGTGGGGTGCGGCTGGACCCGGATGTGGCCCATGACTGCGGCGAACCGGAGCTGGACACCCGCTGGGCGAAGCTCGGTGACCTGCTATAAATCAGCGGCCCATGGCCGTTCCCAAGAAGAAAACCTCCAAGGCCCGCCGCGACAAGCGGCGCGCCACGCACTCGATCTCGGCGCCCTCGCTGAGCGTCTGCCCGCACTGCCACCACCCGGTGCGTCCGCATCACGTCTGCGGGAACTGCGGCCAGTACCGCGGGCGCGAGGTGGAGCCGCTGACGGAAGCCGCGCCGGGCGCGTAGTGGGGCGGTAGCTCGATGGCCGAGGTCACCATCGCGCTCGATGCGATGGGGGGTGACCGGGGGCCGGCCGAACTGGTGGCCGGAGCGCTGGAGGCGGTCGGCGACGGCGTCGGCGTGCTGCTGTGCGGCCGCGCCGCCGAGCTGCAGAGCGAGCTCGACGCCCAGGGCACCGACCCCGATCTCGAGATCGTGGACGCGCCGGACGTGATCGACTATGACGACGAGCCGGCCGCCGCCGTGCGCGCGAAGCCGGGATCGTCGATGGTGACGGCCTGCCGGATGGTGCGCGAGGGGCGCGCCGCCGGCGCGATCTCGGCCGGATCGACCGGAGCCATGCTGGCGGCCTCGCTGCTGACGATGGGACGCGTGAAGGGCGTGCACCGGCCCGGCATCGCGGTGCCGCTGCCGGCCCGGGACCAGCCCTGCGTGCTGATCGACGCCGGCGCCAACTCCGAGTCGCGGCCCGAGAACCTGCTGCAGTTCGGCATGATGGGGGCGATCTTCGCCGAGGAGGTGCTGGGCATCGAGGAGCCGTGCGTGGGCCTCTTGTCGGTCGGCGAGGAGTCGTCCAAGGGCACCCCCGAGGTGGTGGAGGCGCACGCCCTGCTGAGCGCGTCCGGGCTCCACTTCGGCGGGAACTGCGAGGGCCGCGACGCGCTGTCGGGGCGGTTCCAGGTGCTGGTGGCCGACGGCTTCGCCGGCAACGTGCTGCTGAAAGGGCTGGAGGGCGCCGGCGTGATGATGATGCGGGAGCTGCGCGACGCCGCCCGCTCCAGCCGCCGGGCCAAGCTGGGCGCGCTGCTGCTGCTGCCGGCCCTGCAGGGCATGCGCGACCGCATCGACCCCGAGACCTACGGCGGCGCCTACCTGCTGGGCGTGCGCGGCATCTCCGTGATCGCCCACGGCAACAGCAGCCGGCGGGCGATCCGCAACGCGGTGCTGGTCGCCGCCAGGGGCGCCGAGCACGGCATCGTCGACCGGATGGCGCAGCGGGTCGGGCGGCGCCGATCCGCGATCCCACTTGCAGGACGGCGATCCTGCCAATACAGTCACGCAGGTTCGGGAGTCGGCGACGGGAGAGACAGCAACATGAATCGTGACGAGGCGCTTGAGCGGGTCCGGGGAATTCTGGTGGAGCAGCTCGGCGTGGACGAGGGTCAGGTGACTGAGGCCGCGTCGTTCCAGGGTGACCTTGACGCCGACTCGCTCGACCTGGTGGAGCTGATCATGGAGCTCGAGGATCAGTTCGGTGTGAAGATCTCCGACGAGGATGCGCAGAAGATCGAGACGGTCGGCCAGGCGGTCGATTACGTCACGTCACACGCCTGAGCAACCGCGCGGGAGCGGGCTGAGGCAGCTGATCGAGGCGCTGCCGCCGGAGCGGCGGCGGTCGGTCTTCGCCCACTCGTCGTGGGTCGCCGAACGCGGGCACTCCTACGAGCGGCTGGAGTTCCTCGGCGACAGCGTGCTGGGGCTGGCGATCACGCGGCACCTGTACGAGCGGTTTCCCGACCGGCCGGAGGGCGAGCTGGCGCGTATGCGCGCGCACGTGGTGTCGCGGGCCAGCTGCGCCGCCGTCGGCCGCGAGCTCGGCCTTGACGAGCTGTTCCTGCGCGAGGCGGCGGCCCCGCCGTCCGACGCGGCCGCACTGGCTGCGTCGGACACGGTGATCGCGGAGGTGGTCGAGGCCGGCATCGGTGCATGTTTCCTCGAGGTGGGCCTGGGGCGCGTGGCCGACGCGGTCGTGGAGGCGTTCGCCGGGCGGGTCTCCTACGCCCTCGACGAGCACGTCGATCACAAGACCGTGCTGCAGGAGGAGCTGGCACGTCAGGGGGGGTCTGTAACCTACGCGCTGGTCGAGACAAGCGGTCCCGACCACGACCGTCGCTTCACCAGCGTCGCGCTCGTGGAGGGGGCCGAGCTCGGCAGGGGCTCGGGTGGCAGCAAGAAGGCATCCGAGCAGGAAGCGGCACGGGAGGCGCTGGAGGAGATCGCCCGGGCCGGCATGTAACGATCGGGAGCGCGATGTATCTGAAGACGGTGCGCATGCGGGGCTTCAAGTCGTTCGCCCAGAACGTCGAGCTCAGCTTCGACCAGGGGATCGCCGTGGTGGTCGGGCCCAACGGCAGCGGCAAGTCCAACATCGCCGACGCCCTGCAGTGGGCGATGGCCGTGCAGTCGCCGGCCCAGCTGCGGGCCCCGACCGGACAGGATGTGCTGTTCGGCGGATCCGACGTGCGCCAGGCGGCCGGCGTCTGCGAGGTAGAGCTGGTGCTCGACAACGAGTGCGGCACGCTGCCGATCGAGTTCAACGAGGTGTCGGTGATGCGGCGGCTCTACCGCGACGGCGAGAGCGAGTACTACCTGAACCGGGCCAAGGTGCGGCGGCTGGACGTGATGGAGCTCCTGTCCGACACGGGCCTCGGCCGCGAGATGCACTCCGTGATCGGCCAGGGCAAGGTCGAGGAGATCCTGCTGTCCAAGCCCCACGAGCGGCGGCGGTTCGTGGAAGAGGCGGCGGGACTGGGCAAGTACCAGCGCCGCCGTACGCGGGCCGAGGCCAAGCTGTCCCGCGTCGAGGCGGAGCTGGAGCGCGCCCGCGACCTCGAGCGCGAGGTGCGCGCCCGGCTGCGGCCGCTGTCGATGCAGGCCACGGCCGCCGAGCGGGCGGCGAAGCTGGGCGCCGAGATCGCGCAGGGGCGGATGGCGCTGCTGTCGTCGGAGCTGCTGGGCGAACGGGTGCGGGTGGACGACCTGCGCGGCCGGCTGGGCGGGGCCGTGGCCGGGCAGACCGAGGTCGAGCAGGCGGCGGCGGCGATCGCCGCGCGCCGCGACAGGGCGCAGAGCGAGCTGGCCGGGCTGTCGGCCGAGCAGGAGCGGGCGACCCGCGCCTTCTATGCCTACGAGTCGGCGGGCGAGCGGTTCGTGGCTGAGGCGGGACGGATGGCGGCATCGATGGCGCGGCTGGAGCGCGGGTCCGGGCGGCGCCGGATCGAGGCCGAGGAGCTGCGCCGGCTGGCGGCGCGCTCGCAGGATGATGCGGTTGCAGCCGACGCGAGCGCCGTCGAGCTCGAGTCCGAGGCGGCGGGCATCGGGCAGGGCGACGTGCAGGCGGCCGAGGACGCCGCCGCGCAAGCCGAGGCGGCGCTGTCCAGCGCGCTGGGCGCCCGGCGCACCCATGCCGACGCCGAGGGCCAGGCGGCCAACGTCCGCCGCGAGCTGGAGGCGGCGACCGCCCGGGCCGCGGAGCTGACCGAGCGGCATGTCGCTCTGAACGCCCAGTCGGCCGCGACCACCGAGCAGCTGCATGAGGCCGACGCCGAGGCCACGACGCTGGCCGGCCGTCTTGAGGCGGCGCGCCTGGCGCTGGTCGAGGCGGAGAGCGGCGCGCAAGCGCTGGAGGCTGACGTCGAGGCCGCCCGCGAGGCCGACCGGAGCGCGCGCACCACGGCCGCCGCGGCGGCCGACGCCGAACAGCTGGCCGGAGCCCGCCTGCAGGCGCTGGAGGCGGCGGTGCAGCGCGGTGAGGGCCTGTCCGCGTCGGCGCGAGCGCTCCAGGAGGGCGGCGCACGGCTGGTGGTGGAGGGCGTGGAGGCGGCTCCCGGGTTCGAGCGGGCGGTCGCGGCAGCGCTGGGCTGGCGGGCGGGCGCGGTCGTGGCCGAGCGGATCGACGACGCCATCGGCATGATCGGCGCAGCCGAGGGCGAGCTCGCGATCGTGCTGGCCGGGCGGGTCGGAGCACATGCCTCCGGCAGCGCCGGGCGTCCACTGACCGAGGTCTGCACCGTGCACGACGACTCGCTGGCACCGTTGATCGAGGGCATCCGGCTGGTCGACGACCTGGCGGCGGTGAAGTCGGGCGTGGCGGTCACGGTCGACGGCACCGGCATCGACGCCGAGCGCGGCGAGCTGTGGCGCACCGCCGATGCGGCCGAAGCGGCATGGCTGGCAGCGCGGGCCGAGCGTGACCGGCTGCGGGACTCGCTGCCGGGGCTAGTCCGGCGAGCGCGAGCGCACGGCCGCCGCCGCCGTGCAGGCTGCGGCGCGGCTGGACGAGGCGCTGGCCGGCGAGGCGGAGGTTCGGGCGGCGCTGGCGGAGGCGCGGCAGGCCGAGACGGCGCTGGCCCAGTCCCAGCGCTCGGCCGCGGCGCGCCGCGATCAGCTGGCCGACGAGCTGGCACGCTGCGATGCATCGCGCGACCTGGCGGAGCGCGACCTCGAGTCGGAGGCGGCGAGGCTGGCCGAGCTGCGTGCCTCCAGCAAGGGCTTCGAGGCGGTGGTGGCGGAGCGGCGGGCGGCTGCCACGGAGGCGGACGAGCGGCACGCATCGCTGGACGCGGCCCGCCGCAGGTTGGCCGAGCAGGCGGCCGCGTCGGCGGCTCGGATGGCGGCCATCCACGAGCGGGTGGAGCGATACCGGGCCGACGCGGAGCGCGCCCGCGCCGACGCCGAGCGGCGGCTGCTGCAGGCCGACCGGCTCGAGCAGGGCGCGGTTCAGGCCGAGGGCATCGCGCCGTTCGGCCAGCGCGTGATCGAGGCGCTGCAGGGCTGCGCCCAGCGGGTGCTGGCGCTGGCCGCGCCGGCGCGTGCGGGGATCGATGCCATCGAGCAGCGGGCCGGGGCGCTGGCGACCGAGCTGCAGGCATGCGGCAGCGAGCAGGCCGCGGTCGAAGCGCGGGCGCGGGAGGCGACCGGGGCGGTCACCGAGATCGAGATCGCGCTGGCGCGCTGCGACGAGCGGGTGGCCGAGATCGACCGGCGCCGCGATCAGCTGGCGGCCGAGCACGGGATCGAGCTGGTCGACGCCGAGCGGCCGCTGCTGGTGGACGAGGCGGCCGCGCAGGCGGCGCGGTTGGAGCGGCTGGAGCGTAGGCGTGAAAGCCTCGGCGCGGTCAACCCGCTGGCGCAGGAGGAGTACGAGCAGGAGAAGCAGCGGTGCCGAGGATCTCACCGCCCAGTGCGACGACCTGGAGCGCTCGCTGAAGGAGCTGCGGGCGCTGATCCGGGACCTGACGCGCACCATCGACGAGCGCTTCGCCGCCACCTTCGACGCGGTTGCGCGGAACTTCGCAGAGGTGATCGAGACGCTGTTCCCGGGCGGGCGGGGACGGCTGCGCCTGACCGAGTCTGAGCCGCCGCCCGCCCCGGTCGAGGGGGAGGAGGCACGGAGACGAGCCGCCGCCTGAGGCCGAGCCGGGCATCGAGCTGATCGTGCGGCCGGCCGGAAAGCGGATCGAGTCGCTGTCCCTGCTGTCGGGCGGTGAGAAGTCGCTGACCGCGATCGCCTTCCTGTTCTCGCTGCTGCTCACCAAGCCCTCGCCGTTTTACCTGCTCGACGAGGTTGAGGCGGCGCTCGATGACGCGAACATCGACCGCTTCCTGACGCTGCTGCGCACCTACCAGGAGAAGGCGCAGTTCATCGTGATCACGCACCAGCGTCGCACGATGGAGGTCGCCGACGTGCTGTACGGCGTCAGCATGGCCGGCGACGGGGAGTCGCAGGTGCTGTCACGGCGGATGCCGGACGACTCGGAGCTGCACCGGGCGGCGCTCGAGACGGCGTGATCCTGCGCGGTCCGCGGCTGGTGGTGCGGTCGATGCAGGAGCCGGACGTAGCCAGGCTGGCCGAGATCGCGGCCGAGCCCGAGATCTGGCAGCGGTGGGGCGAGGTGTCCGAGTCCGATCTGCGCGTGAAGCTCGCCGGGTTAGATGACGTGACCGCGCTGGTCGTGGAGGTGGACGGTGAGGTCGCGGGGCTGATCCAGTACCACGAGGAGACCGACCCCGACTACCGGCACGCCGGCGTCGACATGTTCCTTGCCGCGACGGCGCGCGGCCAGGGCTACGGCCGCGAGGCGCTGCTGCTGGTCGCGGGGCATCTGTTCGAGGAGCGCGGCCATCACCGGCTGACGATCGATCCGGCCGCCGACAACGAGCCGGCGATCCGCTGCTACCGGGCGGCCGGGTTCCGGATGGTGGGCGTGATGCGGCGCTACGAGCGGGGCCGCGACGGCAGCTTCCACGACGGCCTGCTGATGGAGCTGGTGCGGCCGGATCAGCCGTCCGGCTGAAGCCACGCCCACAGATCATCGGGCAGATCGACGCGCCGGCGACGCGGGATGCACGCAGCCGCTCGAGGCTGCCCTCTCCGGGCACGTGACGGCCTTCCAGCCCCGAGAGCAGGGCCGGCATGGGGTCGGCCGCGGGGCGGGCGAGCAGCACGGCTGCGGAGTGGCCCTGGAGGCCGGCCAGGGCGGAGCAGAGCGTCTCGACCAGCAGCGCCAGCGCAAAGCCCTTGTACGACTGATCTGCGCCGAACGGTGCGATGCCGGCGCGGTTTGCGACCACGTCCGCGGGATCGCAGGTGACGGTGCCGTCGGGGAGGAGGGCGGCGCCGGGCTCGAGCTCGCCGCCGGTGGCCGCGGTCTTCAGCACGGCGCCGTAGGTGACCGCACCCATCGAGACGTCGATCACCGTCGCCGGCCGGCCGGGCAGGCCCAGACAGAGCGGGTTGGTGCCGAGCAGCGGCGGCCCGCCCGCGGGATGCACGATGCGAGGGGTGGAGGTGGCGGTGATGAGCGTTAGCAGGCCGGCGCCGGCGCCCAGCTCGGCGTAGTAGCCGAGCCGGCCGGTGGGGAAGCAGTCGCCGACGGCGATCAGCCGCGCGCCCTGCGGAGGGTCGGCCAGCTCGTAGGCCAGCACCTCGGCCAGCGCCAGGTAGCCGAGGGCGCCGTCGCCGTCGTAGCGGGCGAGGCCATCGCTCCTCTCGCGCAGCAGCGGGACGGCCTGTGGTCGCAGGTCGCCGAGTCCGTGCAGCCAGCGCATCCGCTCGGCGCCGTGACCACGGGCGCCGCGCATCTCGGCGTCCAGGAAATGGTCGGCCAGGCGCCCGGCCCGGGGCTGGTCGAAGCCGAGCTGGGCAGCACGCGCGGTCAGTGCGTCCCGTAGCTGATCGATGGCGACCGTGGTCACCCGGGCACTCTACGATGCAGCGCGATGCCGACGACCTGGGAGCAGATGTTCGACACCGGCCGCGACGCCTCCGTGGCGACCGAGGCGGAGGAGGAGGAGCGCCGCGGGCTGTTCTCGCGGATGCGCGAGAGCCTCTCGAAGAGCCGCAGGGCGATGACGCAGCAGCTGACGGCGGTGATGTTCGACCCGGCCGATGCAGACGTGTGGGAGCGGCTGGAGGAGGCGCTGATCTACGCCGACTGCGGCGTGGCGGCGACAGTCGAGGTGATCGAACGGCTCGAGGGCGAAGCGGATGCCGGCGGCCTGCGCAGCGCTGAGGAGCTAGGCGACAGGCTGGCGGCGATCGTAGCGGAGCTGATGCGCCCAGTCGGCGACCCTCGCATCGATGTGCGCAACCGGCCGGCGGTGATCCTGATGACGGGCGTGAACGGCACGGGCAAGACCACGTCGATCGGCAAGATCGCCTACCACCTGCGGGAGGCGGGGATGTCGTGCGTGATCGGTGCTGCGGACACGTTCCGGGCGGCGGCGGGCGAACAGCTGGAGGCCTGGTCGGAGCGGGCCGGCGCCGACTTCGTGTCGTCGCAGTCGGGGGCGGATCCGGCGGCGGTGGCGTTCGACTCGGTGGCCGCGGCGCAGTCGCGCGAACGCGACGTGGTGATCGTGGACACTGCCGGGAGGCTGCACACGCAGGATCACCTGATGGAGGAGCTGCGGAAGATCCACCGGGTGATCGGCCAGCGCGAGCCGGGGGCGCCGCACGAGGTACTGCTGACGATCGACGCGACGACGGGGCAGAACGGGCTGCAGCAGGCGCGGCTGTTCTCGCAGGCCGTGGAGGTGACGGGGATCGTGCTGACCAAGCTGGACGGCACGGCCAAGGGCGGGATCGCACTGGCGATCGCGCACGAGCTGGGGATCCCGGTGAAGCTAATCGGAGTGGGCGAGGGGCTCGAGGACCTCCGCCCGTTCGACCCCGAGACGTTCGCACGCGCGCTGTTTTCCGGCGACTGAAACGCCGCCTCGCAGATGTGAACACCGCATCACGATGTGTGCCGGCTCTGCGGCAAACCCTCGTCGCCGGCCGGGTCGTAGTCAAACCCCGCCCGGGAGCGATTCGGCCTCGTTGAGCCAAATGCCTGTCACGACGCCCGTGACAGGCGTGACGGCCGGGTGCCGAAGCTCCGACGGCGGCCGATGCGGTGTTTGACACCAATCCACCCGCAGGCGGAGGTCACAGATGGTCACGGAGCCGTGCCGGCGTCGTCGCACCGGCCGTGTGCCTGCTCCGCCCCTGTGGCCTGCCAGGGTCTACCCTGCATCCACATGTTCGACTCGCTTTCCGATCGGCTCGGCGCCACCCTCGACGGCCTCAAGGGCAAGGGCCGCCTGTCCGAGGACGACATCATCACCGCCATGCGCGAGATCCGCCTGGCGCTGCTCGAGGCCGACGTCAACTTCGGCGTCGTCAAGGACTTCGTCGCCCGCGTGCGGGAGCGGGCCATGGGCGCCGAGGTGATGGACAGCCTCACCCCCGGCCAGCAGGTCGTCAAGATCGTGCACGAGGAGCTGACCAGCCTGATGGGCGAGGCCGGCACCAAGCTCTCGTTCTCGAACCGCCCGCCCACCGTGATCCTGATGGCCGGGCTGCAGGGATCCGGCAAGACCACCGCCTGCGGCAAGCTGGCCCGCCTCCTGGCCAAGCAGAAGCGCTCGCCCGCGCTGGTCGCCTGCGACGTCTACCGGCCCGCGGCCATCCAGCAGCTGCAGACGCTCGGCAAGTCGCTGCAGGTGCCCGTCTACGAGCGGGGCACGGGCGACCCGGTCGAGATCGCAGCCTGGGGCATCGAGCAGGCGAAGGCGCAAGGGCGTGACGTCGTGATCGTCGACACCGCCGGCCGCCTGCACATCGACGAGCAGCTGATGGACGAGCTGGTGCGCATCAAGAAGGCCGTCAAGCCGCACAACGTGCTGCTGGTGCTCGACTCGATGAGCGGCCAGGACGCCGTCACCACCGCCGAGGCCTTCTCGGAGGCGGTCGACTACGACGGAGTGATCCTGACCAAGCTCGACGGCGACGCCCGCGGCGGTGCCGCGCTGGCCGTGCGCGCCGTCACCGGCAAGCCGATCAAGTTCGTCTCGGTCGGCGAAAAGCTCGACCAGCTGGAGGAGTTCCACCCCGATCGCATGGCCTCGCGGATCCTCGGCATGGGCGACGTGATGTCGCTGATCGAGCGCGCCCAGGACCAGTTCGACGAGGACGAGGCGCGCGAGATGGAAGCCAAGCTGCGCAAGGCCGATTTCACGCTCGAGGACTTCCTCGGCCAGCTGCGGCAGGTGCGCAAGATGACCCAGGGCCAGGGCATGGCGGGCCTGCTGGGCATGATCCCGGGCGTCGGGCGGCAGGTCAAGAACATGAAGGTGGACGAGCGGCAGATCGACCGGATCGAGGCGATCATCCTCTCGATGACCCCCGCCGAGCGACGCAACCACCGGCTCATCACCGGCTCCCGCCGGCGCCGGATCGCTGCCGGCAGCGGCACAAGCGTCCAGACCGTGAACCAACTTCTGGCACAGTTCAAGCAGGTTCAGAAGATGATGAAGCAGGTCGGCAAGGGTAAGATGCCGCAGTTTCCCGGAATGCAACGGAGGTAACGGGTGGTCAAGATCCGCCTCGCACGTCATGGCAACAAGAAGAATCCGATCTACCGGGTGGTCGTCGCCGACTCGCGCGAGCCGCGTGACGGCAAGACGCTCGAGACGATCGGCCGCTACAACCCGCAGATGGATCCATCGTTGATCGAGATCGACACCGATCGCGCCAACGCCTGGATCGCCAACGGCGCCCAGCCCACCGAGCAGGTCGCCAAGCTGCTCAAGATCGCGGGCAACGCCACCGCCACCGGAGCCTGATCGTTTGGAGGAGATCCTCACCTACCTGGCCCGCGAGCTGGTCGACGATCCCGACCAGGTGCGCGTCGAGCGGCTGGAGCGTGAGGACGGGGAGCTGGTGCTCGAGCTGCACGTCGCTCCCGACGATGTCGGCAAGGTGATCGGCAAGCAGGGTCGCATCGCGCGTGCGCTGCGCACGGTCGTCAAGGCCAGCTCGGTGCGGGCCGGGCGGCGCGTGCATGTCGAGATCGCTGCCTGATCCCAGCTGGCGCCCGCCCCGGGTCGTGATCGGCGCCGTGGGCAGGGGCCACGGCCTGGACGGCTTCGTGCACCTGGTCGGCCACGGCGGCGTGGTGCCGCTGGAACCGGGCACACCGGTGCGGCTGGGCGACCGCGACGCGGTGATCGTGGGCCGCAAGGGCACGGCCGAGCGGCCGCTGGTGCGGTTCGACATCGCCGCCACCCGCGAGCAGGCGGAGGAGCTGCGCGGCGCCGACGTGACCGTTGCCGCCGACGCGCTGCCGGCCACCGAGCAGGACGAGTTCTTCCACGTCGACCTGGTCGGCTGCACCGTGCTCTGCGGCGGCCGCAGCCTGGGCTCCGTGCGCCGGGTGCATGAGTACCCGGCCAACGACGTGCTCGAGCTCGACTCCGGCGAGATGATCCCGTTCGTCGACCGACGTGGTGGTTGCGGTCGACGTGGCCGGCCGCAGCCTCCAGGTGGTCGAGGGCTTCGTGTGATGCTCGAGATCGACGTCTTCACCCTGTTCCCGGAGGCCTTCGCATGGCTGTCGGAGACGCGGCCGCTGCGAAACGCAACCGAGGCGGGGCAGCTGCGGTTGCGCGTGCTCGACCTGCGCGACCACGCGCTGGGCGGCTACCGCCAGGTCGACGACGCGCCCTACGGCGGCGGCGCCGGCATGCTGATCCGCGTCGACGTGGTCTGCGCCGCGCTCGAGAGCACCTACGGTGCGGCGATCGACCAGGTGCTGCGCGACCGCCGGGTGGCGGTGTTGGCGCCGGTCGGGCGCGACTTCACCGACGCCGTGGCCGGCGAGTTGTCCGCGTCGGAGCGGTTGACGCTGCTGTGCGGCCGCTACGAGGGCTTCGACCAGCGCGTGCACGAGCACCTGGCGAACGACGAGATCTCGATCGGCCGCTACGTGCTCTCCGGCGGCGAGATCCCGGCGATGGCGGTGGTCGACGCCGTCTGCCGCAAGCTGCCGGGCGCGCTCGGCAAGGAGCAGAGCCACCTGGTGGAGTCCTTCTCCCCGGAGCTGGGCGGCGGCCTCGAGTACCCGCACTACACGCGGCCCGAGGAGTTCCGCGGCTGGACGGTGCCGGAGGTGCTCCTGTCCGGCCACCACGGCGAGATCGAGGCCTGGCGGAGACGGCGCTCACAGGAGCGCTCCGGCTGAACGCCGGCACACGGCATCGCTGGTACCATTCCTCGGCTTCCGACGACGAGGACGACCTGCCGTGACCGTGATCCAGGACATCGAGAACCGCCAGCGCCGCGAGGTGCCCCAGTTCAAGGCCGGCGACACCGTCCGCGTGCATTTCAAGGTGATCGAGGGCACCCGCAGCCGCGTCCAGGTGTTCGAGGGCATCTGCATCAAGCGGCAGGGCGAGGGCGTCCGCGAGACGTTCACCGTCCG
Source organism: uncultured Actinomycetes bacterium (assembly GCA_963766445.1). Taxonomy (GTDB): domain Bacteria; phylum Actinomycetota; class Thermoleophilia; order Gaiellales; family JAICJC01; genus JAICYJ01. The sequence continues at coordinate 153,396 of CAVXZW010000027.1, forward strand.
CAAGAAGTCGTTCAACGAGGTGTTCGTGGAGCGGACGTTCCCGGTGCACTCGCCTCGGATCGAGAAGATCGACGTGGCCAGCATCGGTGACGTCAGCCGCGCGAAGCTCTACTACCTGCGTGACAAGGTCGGCAAGGCCGCACGCGTTCGCGAGAAGTCCCGCTAACAGCCGATGAATCCAGCCGAACCCGATCCCGCGGCGGGCGGCGCGCCGCTCGATCGCGTGCCGGCGGAGGTGACGCAGCCGGCCTCCGAGACGCCACCCGCCGCGACCGAGACGTTCCCGCTGCCGGAGCCGGAGCAGGCGCCGCCCGTGCAGCCGCCCGCCAAGCGGCAGATGAACCCGGTGCTGGAGCTGGTGCTGATCCTGGCCGCCGCGCTCGGCCTCTGGTACGTCACCAACGGCTGGATCGTGAAGCCCTACCGGATCCCGTCGGCCTCGATGGAGCCGACCCTGCAGAGCGGCGACCGGGTGCTTGTGAACCGCTTCATCTACCGCTTCCACGACCCGCGCCGGGGTGACATCATCGTGTTCCACCCGCCCGGCACACGGCGACCAGGCGATCGCCGGCGCCAGCACCGAGGCCAGCGTCTACTTCATCAAGCGCATCGTCGGGCTGCCGGGTGAGACGGTGGAGGGGCGTAACGGCCACGTCGAGATCTGTGCCAAACCCCACGTCGGCTGTCACATCCTGAACGAGCCGTACCTGACCCAGGCCGCCGCGCCCACCAACTTCGGGCCGGTCAGGATCCCTGCCGGGCACTACTTCATGATGGGCGACAACCGCGCGATATCCGATGACAGCCGCGATTGGGGCACGCTGCCGCGCTCCTACATCATCGGCAAGGCCTTCGCGACGTACTGGCCGCTCGATCGCATCCGCACGCTCTGAGCATCCGCCGCAGGCGGTACCCTTGCCCGGTGCCCCGCTCGTCCGGATCCCGCCTGTTCGCCCATGACCGCAAGCTGGGCGTGCGGATGGTGGCCGGCACCGACGAGGCCGGCCGCGGCTGCCTGGCCGGCCCGCTGGTGGTGGCCGCGGTCTGCCTGGACGTGTCCGCGCGCTGCGCCCGCGACCTGTCCGACCTGGACGACTCCAAGCGGCTGACGGAGCAGGTGCGGGAGCGGCTGTTCCACGCCATCGTGCGGCGCGCGGCCGCCTTCGCGGTGGTGGTGGTGTCGGCCGACGAGATCGACCGCCGCGGCCTGCATCGCTCGAACCTGGACGGGATGGCACGCGCGCTGTGGTCGCTCGGCGATCTGCCCGAGGTGCGCCTCAGCGACGGGTTCCGGATCGGCGCGATCGCGCCGCCGCACCGCGCGATCGTGGGCGGCGACGGCCGCAGCGCCGCCATCGCCGCCGCCTCGGTGCTGGCCAAGGTCACCCGCGACCGCTACATGCACGGCATCGCCGACCGCTATCCCGGCTACGGCTTCGAGACCCACGTCGGCTACATCACGCCGGAGCACACGGCGGCCGTGCGATCGCGCGGCGCCACCCCGTTGCATCGGCGCTCGTTCCAGGCCGCCGCCTACCAGGAGGTGGGGGCGCTGGCGTGAGCAGGCTGCCCGACCACCGCTACGGCCGCCTGGCCGAGACGATGGCGGCCTGGGCGATGCGCCTGCGCGGCTACCGCATCGTCGGACGCAACGTGCGTGTGGCCGGGCGCGAGGTCGATCTGCTGGCGCGCAAGCGCGACCTGCTCGTGATCTGCGAGGTGAAGGCGCGCCGGGTGGAGCGGTACGGCGGGCCGCTGGAGGCGGTGGGGCCGCGGCAGCAGCGGCGGCTGCACGAGGCTGCCGAGGTGCTGATGGCGCGGGACGACAGCATCCGGCAGGTGCGCTTCGACGTGATCGCGGTCAGCGGCTACGCCGTGCGGCACCTGCCGGCCGCGTTCTGAGCCGCGCCTGACCGGGCCGTTGCCGTCCTGCGACGGTTCCGGCACGTCCCGTTACCCACCCGCGCGCCCCGCCTCCGTAGCGTGGCCGCATGATCGCGACCGCGACCAGCTTCTGGATCACGGGCATCGATGCCCGCCGCATCGACGTCGAGGCCCACGTCGAGAGCGGCACGGCGCCCGCCTTCGCGGTGGTGGGGCTGGCCGACCGGGCCGTCCAGGAGGCGCGCCAGCGGGTGCGCAGCGGCATCAAGTCGGCCTCGTACCGGTTCCCGCCGGAGCGGGTCACCGTCAACCTGGCGCCGGCCCGCGAGCGCAAGCAGGGATCCGGGTTCGACCTGGCCATCGCGCTCGCGATCCTGGCCGCCAGCGGCCAGGTCGAGTCCGCCGCCGTGGGCCGCGTCGGCGCCGCCGCCGAGCTCGGTCTGGACGGCCGGCTGCGGCCGATCCAGGGCGCCATCGCGATCGCCGAGGCGGCCGGCAGGCAGGGCCTGGAGGGGCTGCTGGTGGCCCCCGAGAACGCCGTCGAGGCCAGCCTGGCCGAGGCGGTGCCGGTGCTCCCGGCCTACGACCTCTACGAGGCGGTGCAGATCCTTGCCGGCCAGGCCGATCCCACGCCGGTGCCCGCCGCCGGTGTGCGAGCCGCCGCCGGCCGGGCCCGACCTGCGCGACGTGTGCGGCCAGCCGGCCGCCCGGCGCGCGCTGGAGATCGCCGCCGCCGGGCACCACAACCTGTTGATGGTCGGGCCGCCCGGGTCGGGCAAGACGATGCTCGCCCGGCGGCTGCCCGGCATCATGCCCCCGCCCAGCCTTCCGGAGCTGCTCGAGATCACCCGCATCCAGTCGGTGGCGGGCACGCTGAACGGCCACGGCCGGGCATACGCGCGGCCGTTTCGCGCGCCCCATCACAGCGCCTCCCAGGCGGCGCTGGTGGGCGGCAGCAGCCTGCGCCCGGGCGAGGTGACGATGGCTCACCGCGGGGTGTTGTTCCTGGACGAGCTGCCCGAGTTCAACCGGGCCGCGCTGGAGGCGCTGCGGCTGCCGATGCAGGACGGCGAGGTGCTGATCGCGCGGGCGGCCGGCTCGGTGCGGCTGCCTGCCCGCAGCCTGGTGGTGGCGGCGATGAATCCGTGCCCGTGCGGCCACCATGGCGATCCCAAGCGCGAGTGCGTCTGCACCGAGCAGCGGCTGGCGAGCTACCGGGCGCGCATCAGCGGGCCGCTCGCCGACCGCTTCGACCTGCGGGTGGCGGTGCCGCGCTCCGAGGCGCACGGGGCTGCGGGTGAGGGCAGCGAGGCGGTGGCCGCCCGCGTGCTGGCGGCACACGAGCTGCTGGCGACATCGCGGGCAGACCTCGAGCCGGCCGCGGAACGGCTGCTGGCCGACGCCTGTGACCGGCTGCTGCTCTCGATGCGTGCCCGCCGCCGGATGCAGAGCGTTGCGGCCACGGTGGCCGCACTCGACGGCCGGCGCGGCCGTGGGCGAGGACGACGTGGCGGAGGCGCTCGCCTACCGCGTGGAGCCGCGGTGAGCGCCGCCGACGAGCTGCGCGTGGTGCTGGCCGGCGCGACCAGCGGCGTCGATGCCGGGCGGCTGGCGCGGCGGTACGGCTGCGGCTCGCTGCTGCGGGCGGGGCCGGGGACGCTGCAGCGGATGGGAGCGCTGCCGGCATTGATCGACGGACTGCGGCTGGCGCGCGAGGCTGACGTGGCCGCGTACCGTCGCGGCCTGCTCGAGCAGGGCATCGAGTGCGCGACCGTCTCGGAGCCGGCCTACCCGGAGCGGCTGCGGGTGCTGCACGATCCGCCGCTGGCCCTGTTCTGGTCGGGCGCGCGCTCCGACGCCCTGGACTGGCCGGCGCCTGCCGCCGCGATCGTGGGCTCGCGGAAGGCGTCCGACGCGGGCCTGCTGCTGGCCCAGCGCCTGGCCGGCGCGGTGGCCGAGGCCGGCGGGGTGGTAGTGAGCGGGCTTGCGCTCGGCATCGACGCGGCCGCCCACCGCGGCGCGCTGGCGGCGGAGGGCGTGACGGTCGCCGTGCTGGGCTGCGGCGTGGATGTCGTCTACCCGCGCAGCAACCGGGCGGTGTTCGAGCAGATCCGCGAGGCCGGGCTGCTGGTGTCCGAGTACCCGCCCGGCACACGCCCCGCCACCTGGCGGTTCCCCGCCCGCAACCGCCTGATCGCGGCGCTCGCGGACGCCACGGTGGTGGTGGAGGCACGGGCGCGCAGCGGCGCCCTGATCACCGCCGACCATGCGCTCGATCTGGGACGCGACGTGCTGGCCGTGCCGGGCACTCCGGGCATCGCGTCGGCCGCCGGCACCAACGGCCTGCTGAAGGCGGGAGCGGGGCTGATCGAGTGTCGCCGACGACCTCTGCGGCTGGCTGGGCCTCGATCGTCCGGCCGAGCCGCCGCCGCTCCCGCCCGGCGACGAGCGGCTGCTGCTGGAGGCGCTGCGCGAGGCGCCCGCCCTGCCCGACGAGCTCGTGGCGCGGCTGCAGCTGCCGCCGGCACGGACCGCCGCGGGCCTGACGCGCCTCGAGCTGGCGGGGCGGATCGCAAAGGACGAGCAGGGGCGGTGGCGCACGGGGTAGGCTGGCGGCATGGACAGCGGCCGCTGGGCGACGTTCGACTGCTACGGCACCCTGATCGACTGGAACAGCGGCGTATCGGCCGCCCTGGCCGGCGTGTTCGGGGCCGATGCTGACCTGCCGCGGCTGCTGCACCGCTACCACCAGATCGAGCCGGAGATCCAGGCCGAGCGCTACCGGCGCTACCGCGAGGTGCTCGACCTGTGCCTGGCCGGCCTGGCGCTGGACGAGGGGCGCGTGCTGGCGGACGGCGAGGCGCACGCCCTGTCGGAATCGCTGGCCGACTGGCCGGCATTTCCGGAGGTGCCGGACTCGCTGGCCGAGCTGAAGCGGCGCGGCTGGAGCCTGGCGATCCTGTCCAACTGCGACCGCGACCTGATCGCGCAGTCGCTGCCGCGGCTGGGCGTGCGCTTCGACCGGGTGATCGTGGCCGAGGACGTGGGGTCGTACAAGCCGCAGGCCGGTCACTGGAAGCGGTTCTTCGAGCTGACGGACGCGGATCCGCAGCGACACGTGCACGTCGGTGCCAGCCTGTTCCACGACGTCGCACCGGCCCGTCGGATGAACATGCCGACGGTGTGGGTGAACCGCCTGGGCGAGGTGCCCGGGCCGGTGCCCGATCGCGAGATCAGCGACCTGTCGGGTCTGCCGGACGCGCTCGAGGAGCTGATGCCGGGATGAGCGAGGGCCGGCTGGTGCGGGTGCCGACGGCCTTCGGTGCAGGCGGTGAGGCGATGACGCGGGCGGCCATGATGGACATCGGCGTTCCGGAGGCCGCCATCGTGGCGGAGGCGACCGTTTCGGAGCAGACGCAGCGGGTGCGCTCGGTGCTGCCGGAGCGCGCCGTGGTGCTGGGAGGCTGCTGCTGCACGCACGTTGGTGCCGTCGCCGGGCTGGCCGACCGGGCGGGCCGGGTGGCGGTGGTGTGGATCGACGCCCACGGCGACCTGAACACGCCGCAGACCTCGCCCTCCGGAAACGAGTGGGGGATGCCGTTTCGGATGATCCTGGACGACGGCCACGCTCGGGTCGAGGACAGCTGCCTGATCGGCGCGCGCAGCCTCGATCCGCCGGAGCAAGAGTTCATCCTGACCAGAGGTCTGGCCACGGAGCTGGGGTCGATGGAGGGCGTGGCCGGCGCCTACATCGCCTTCGACTGCGACGTGCTCGACCCCGGCCAGATCGACTGCTTCATGCCGGAGCCGGACGGCATCAGCCTCGACCAGGGGGTGGCCATCGTGGAGCAGGTGGCGTCGCGGACGACCGTCCTGGGGATGGGGCTGACGGGCCTGGTCGAGAGCCGAGAGAACCCGGCTCGCCTGCGGCGACTGCTGGACGCTGCGGGGCTCGGCTGAGCAGCGGTGGGCTAGGATTGCCCGTGCGTGTGGGCGCGTTCCGCACGCTCCGAGGGGTGTAGCTCAGTTGGTAGAGCGGCGGTCTCCAAAACCGTAGGTCGCGGGTTCAAGTCCTGCCACCCCTGTCCCACCGATAGGGCCGCAACGTCGTGCGAGACTTCCGCCGTGAGCCCATCGCCTGAGAACGAGCCACGCGACGGCGAGACGGATCTCTTTGGCGCGCTTTCTCGAGCGTCGGGTACGGGCGCGTCTGCTAGTACGAGGACGGTATGGATCGCCTTCTGCTCCAATCTGCTCGTCGGCGTGGCGAAGTCGATCGCGGCGGTGTTAACCGGGTCGGCGTCGATGCTGGCGGAGGCTGCGCACTCCTGGGCGGATACCGGGAACGAAGTGTTCCTGCTGGTTGCAAACCGGCGGTCGCACCGACCGCACGACCGTGCGCATCCACTCGGCCACGGGCGCGAGGCGTACGTCTGGTCCCTGCTCGCGGTGCTCGGCCTGTTCGTGGCCGGCGCCGCCGTTTCGGTCACGCACGGAATCCAGGAGCTGATCACTCCCGAGCCGGCGACGGACTTCGTGGTGCTCGCGCTTTCCTTCATGCTCGAGGGAGGGGATCTCGTTTCTGCGGTCGGTCCGTCAAGCCCGGCCCACGGCCGAGTTGTTCGGTCGTGACGTGATCGAGGAGGTGATGGCCACGTCCGATCCGACCCTACGAGCGGTCTTCTTCGAGGACGCCGCCGCCCTGGTCGGCCTCGTCATCGCGACCGGCGGCCTGGCGGCTCACGAGGTGACCGGTTCCTCGACGCCCGACGCCCTAGGCTCGATCCTCGTCGGTGTACTTCTCGCCGTCGTAGCGGTCGTACTGATCGACAGGAATCGTCAGTTTCTGGTTGGCGAGGAGGCAGACCCCCGCGTTCGCGCCGCCGCCATCCAGGCGCTGCTCGATATGCCCGAGGTCGCCCGGGTGACCTATCTGCGGCTGGCGATCGTCGGGCCGCGCATGATCTACATCATCGGCGACGTCGATCTCGCCGGAGACGACACCGAGTCGCACGTCGCAGTCCGGCTACGGGCGCTCGAAGCGCGGATCAGGGCCTCCGCCGCGGTGGCGGACGCCGTGTTGAGCCTGTCGGCACCCGATGAACCCTCACTCGTGCCTTGAACCGTTACGGAGGCCTTGCGGTGAGCCTGCCGGCGTGGCAGCATCGGCCATCCACCAGGGGAGGTCCTGTGGCTCGATACTCCGGGCCGGTGCTGGATCGACCGGCAGTGCTTTGCGACCTGCTCGATGCGGGTCTTGCGAACGATCCCGACGCGGACGCGCTGGTCTGCGCCGAGTTCACATGGTCATGGCGCACGCTTGATGGGGTGACGCGGCGCCTTGCGCAGAGCTACAGCGAGTACGGCCTGCGCCCGGGCGACCGGGTTGCCTCGCTGATGCCGAACCGGCCGCGGCTGATCGCCCACTACATCGCCTGCTTCCGGTCAGGCCTGGTGGCGACGCCGCTCAACTATCGCTACACGGTCGCCGAGATCGATCACGCACTCCAGGTCAGCGGCGCGCGCGCACTGCTGGTGCACAATGAGCGGGAGCCCGACCTGGCCGAACAGCCGTTTGGCGGGGCAGCTGGCGCTGGGGCGGATCGGCTATCCCGATCGCAGCAGCGACGGCGTCTCGTTCGAGCGAGCTGATGGAGGGCGACCCCGACTGCCCCCCGCTGCCGCGGCCGCAGCCCTCGCACCCGGCCGTGATCTTCTTCACGTCCGGCAGCACCGGGCCGCCCAAGGGCGTCACCCACACGCACGAGACGCTCGGCTGGATGCTTGCAATCGCGGCCGCCGGGCTGGAGCTTGGGCGCCGACGATCGGCTGCTCGCGGGCTCGTCGCTGTCGCACGTGGGCGCCTTCTACGTCTCCTTCGGCGCGCTCAGCGCGGGCGCGTGCACGCTGGTCGCGCGCAGCTTCGACGGCGACGAGCTGCTGCCGCTGCTGCGCGAGGCCAGGCCGACGGTGCTGTCGATGCTGCCCTCGGCGCTGTTTGCGCTCACCCGCGACCACGGCGCCGGCCTGCGAGGACTTCGCCTCGCTGCGGCTGTGCCGGGCCGCCGGCGATTGCGTGTCGGGCGAGCTCGAACGCGAGTTCGCGGAGCTGGCCGGGCTTGTGATCGACGAGGCGTATGGGCTCACCGAGGCCGGGCCTTGCGGCGCTCAGCCCGCCCTCCCAGCAGATCCGGGGTGGGGTCGGTGGGGCAGGCCGGTGCCGGGGGTGACGGTGGAGACCGCGGACGAGCGGGGGCGGCGAGCTGGTTTCCGGTAAGTAGTAAGGCCCGTTTGTGGATCTCGCACGCCCGCGGCCACCGTCGGCTATTGGGAGGACCACGAGGCCACCGTCGGCGGCTGTTTCGGCGACGACTGGCTGGACTCCGGCGACGTCCATGCGCGCCGACGAGGATGGCTACCTCTACTTCTGCGGCCGCCGCAAGCAGATCATCGTCCACGACGGATCCAACGTCAACCCCCCAGGTGGTCGAGGCGGCTCTGCTCGAGCACCCCGCGTGGGGCAGTGCCGGCGTGGTCGGCATCCACGATCTCGTGCACGGCGAGCACAGGCGTGCCACGTGGACCCGCGGGGAGGGCGCCGAACGGCCGGCCGCTGCTGGAGCTGATCCGGTCGCGCGCGAGCGGATCGGCAAGCGACCGAGGAGATTGGTCTTTCTCGACGAAGATGCCGCGCACCGCCAGCGGCAAGGTCGACCGGTCGCGGCTGAAACGAATGGCCGAGGCCGGCGCAACACCCTCCGCATAGCCCCGGACAAGAGAGAGGATCGCAATGGATGCGACCGCCATTCTTCTCGCCAACCTGGCCGAGATCTACGACCAACTGCGCAGGCTGCGCGACACGGCCGGGCTCACCGAGGATGAGACTCGCGCCGTCGACGAGTTGCTCGCGGAGATCGACGAGCTCCCCAGCGACCGGCTGGTGAACATCGACGACATCGAATACCTCGCCAGCGCGGCCAGTCGCCTCAAGCTGACGCTCGAAACGAGGGCGGCCCGCAGGCGTACGGAGGGCCGAGTTGACAGGCCCGTAGGACGGGGATCGGGCGCCTGCGGGGACAGGCCGGCGCGGGCCCTGGCCCGAGGAAGAAAGCAGGGCAGACGCGATCGTCCTCGGGGCCAGAGCTGCGTGCCAGCGGCGGCGTTTCGCCGGTACCAACACGCCGTCTACTCGGCGCGCCTCGGAAGGGGGGTCTCCGAGACGGCGTGAGCCTACCGTGCGCGCGGCCGGGCGTCCCTACCGCAAACCGGGGACACCATCCCCAGTCTGCGGTAGGCGAAGTCGTCCCTCGCCGCCGGCGGGCACGGGCGCGGCTTGAGCACCCGGGCGGCGCGTAGCTTCCGGTTCGGCACGTAGGCCTACGGCCGGATCTCGAGCTCGTAGTCGTACTCGGTAAGGACGTCGCAGCCATCCGCGGTGACGACGACCAGGTCCTCCAGTCGCACGCCGCCGTAGTCCTTGCGGTAGACGCCCGGCTCGACCGTGACCACGTCCCCCTGCTCGAGCGGCGTTGAATCGCCCAGCCCCATGTACGGCGGCTCGTGAACTTCGACGCCGACGCCGTGCCCGAGGGAATGGAAGAAGTCCTCGTCGAGGGTCTCACCCTTTCCCAGCCCGCGCACGGTGCGGTAGCCGTCGCGCTCGATCACGTCGCAGGCGGCCTCCCACGGTGCGGTGCCGGGCACTCCTGCGGTGATCGCCTCGGTGCTGCGGCGCAACGACTCGAGGATCGTCGCGTGCATCGCCCGCAGCCGCTCGGTGGCCTCGCCGAAGCAGAACGTCCGCGTCATGTCCGCGCAATAGCGGCTCGCCTCGTGGCGCGGGAAGATGTCGATGATCACCGGCACGCCGGCGTGGATCGGGCCATGGCCGAGTTCGTGGCCGAGCGCCCCCTGGGGGCCGGCCGCCACGATCGGCGGCTCGCCGCCGCAGCCGCGCTCGCGCAGGGTGTCGACGATCGTCGCGCGCACGCGCTCGCAGGTGAGCGTCTCGCCGTCCAGCTGGAGGGCGCCGCCCGCATCCGGCGATGCCGAGCCGATCATGCCACGCGCCGCGTCGAAGGCGGCCTCGGTGGCTCGCTGTGCAGTGCGCACCCCCTGCAGCTGGGGTGCGTCCTTGTGCCGCCGGCGCGAGTGAACAGCACCCGGTCGGGTGTCAGCGTGATGCCCTTGCCGCGCAGGTAGTCCGCCAGTGCCAGCGGGAAGTTCGGCGGCACTGCCACCGCATCCAGGCCAGCTCGCTCCAGCATCCGCCGCACCGTCTCCATCCGCGCATCGTCCAGCGGCCAGCCGTCGAGCACCAGGTCGCGGCCGCCGAACTCGTCCACCATCCAGATCTCGTTCGCGGTCGACTCGCGGCGGACGAGATCGGCCTCGAGCTGGTTGGTGACGATGATGCGCCGATCGCCGGCCTCGATGTAGGTGAAGGGGTCGCCAACCGTGATCCCGGTGGCGACGAACATGTTCGGCGTCGAGCAGCGAGTCGGCATGGATCAGCAGGGCGTCGGGCACGCCGGCAACCTACCACGCTGATAGCGTCGCCTATGATCGGCCCTGCCGGCCGTGATCCCTTCGTCAGGAGTGCAACTGTGCTGCTTCACCTCGGAACCAGTGTCGCGTGTAGCGACGGCGCACTCGGCGAACTCGCCGATCTGGTCATCCACCCGGACACCCGACGGGTGACGCACCTGGTCGTGGCGCCACACCACCATCATGACCAGGCCCGGCTCGTCCCCTTCGAGCTGGTCACCCCCGAGGCGGCGTCGAAGGACATTCACCTGGATTCCACCACCGCTCAGGCACACGCGCTTCCCGAGGCTCAGCAGTACGCGTATGTCCGGATCGACGAGGGCCCGCTTCCCGCGGACGACCCCGGCGCGGTGGGCATCGCGGACGTGATCAACGTGCCCATGGACGACTACGGCAGCAGGTTCGCGCGCGGCTCCGATCAGCTACGACGATCACGTCTCGGTGATCTACGACCGGATCCCGCGGGCGAGGTCGAAGAGCGGCAGGAGAGCCGCGTGGTCGGCTCCGACGGCGAGCGGATCGGCCGTCTGGACGGGCTCGTCGTCGACGAACAGGGCACGATCATGCAGCTGGTGCTCGAGCGAGGTCACCTCTGGGGACGCCGCCGGGTGACGATCCCGGCCGACGCGGTCGCACAGTTCGATATGGACGGAGTGACGCTCGCGATCTCGAAGTCGCAGGTCGCGAAGATCCTGCCGGTCGGCTCCGGACAGCGATTGCACCAGCACGCAACGCTATCACCTGGCCGGATCACCCTGCCGCGGCCGGCTCTGCCTCTGCGACGGGCTCTTGGTCGGCGCCGGCCAGCACCGCTCCGGTCGTGGCCGACCCGATCAACACCACCGCCGACGCGAACAGCCACGAAACGATCCCGAAGGCTGCTCCGATCAGCCCGTAGCGGCGGGCGTCGGTGGACATGACGGTCGGCATGTAGACCCGTGACAGCACCGAGAACATCGTCAGAGCCACCGCCGTGAGAATGCCGGTCGCGAACAGCCGCCGGCCCGGCACGCGGCCGCCCAGCAGGATGTAGGGCGTGACGGCCCATATCACCGATCCCAGCAGAAACGGCAGGTAGATCCGCAACGCGCGGCTGTCGGCCTGCCGAAGTTGCGCGCGCAGCGGCGAGATCGCTGCGAAGTACAGCGCGAACGTGAACATCCAGATCAGCGCCCGGAACGTGCCCCGTGCGCGGATCCGCGTCAGTCCCCAGGCGTCTTCGTAGATGCGCTGCAGCGCCTGGGCCATGCTCAGCACCGCGTAGGCCAGGATCAGGATCCCGAGCGCGGAGATGCCCCCGCGCACCTGGTTGGGCGATGCGAACAGCTGGCGGACCGCGCTTGCGCCGGCGCCGGTCAGCGAGAACCGCTCGACCAGCGCGTCGCCGAAGGACGGTGTCGGCGCCAAACACCGACGACGTCAGGATCGTCGTCGGGATCAGCGCGATGAACAGCTTCGACGACAGCGCCAGCGCCCGCTCCAGCGGCTCGACCATGAAGAACCGGTCGATGATCCTGCGCGCCAGTGCGATCAGGTCAGCCACCCGGCGATTCTATGGCGGCCGTCAGCAACGGCACGGGGGCACTGGTCACGGCCCGGCGTACGCGAAGACCGACTCGTACCCGCAGCGTCCCGTGAAGCTGAACCGGAAGTGCTGGTCGTCGGCCTCGAGCAGCTCGGCCACCACCTCACGGCCGGCCTGGTGGTGCCCGGGTATCACGCACGACACCGCCCCGCCCGGGTCCTGGAACGGCTCGCGGACGCGCACGGTGAGGGCGCGCCCGGCCCGGAACCAGCCGCGCCCGGGGGTATGGTCGATCTCGATCCGGCTCGAGACCACGTCGAGCAGGTCGCTGGGCTTGAACGCCCACGGGAACTGCGCGAGCGCGGTGCCGCCCAGCCGGCCGGTGTACACATCCTCGAGCGCACGCCGCTGGTCCGCGTCAGCCCGCTCGTCCAGGTGCAGCACCCAGCTCCACGGCGACCGCGGCTGGTCATCGCTGTACCAGATCACCATCACCACGCACAGGCCGGCCACGTCGAGGTCGCCGAGGATCCCTGCTCGATCCGCCATGACAGCGAGCCGGTGCACTCGCCGTACGTGGATCGCCCGCCACCGCTGCCGTCGATCCTGCGGCAAGGGCAGATCGCGTCGCAGTTGCATGCCTCGAGGTAGGTGCCGCTGATGCTCCAGGGCGTGTCGCTCACATCTGTGTCTGGGCGGTCACCGTGCAATCCTCGCACACCTCGCTACACCAGGATTTTACCGGGACATCACCGCTCCTCATCCCCTCGCCGGTCGCCTCGGTGGCAGGCTGGGGTGCGCCGGACGCAGGTGGGGGAGATGCTGACGGCGCCGGGCTTCCCCCGGGCGGTCGGCTACTTCCGTGGCCGCACGTATGGGACGAGGATGCGGTGCAGAGTTGGAACGACGCAGCGAACCAGCCGCCGGCCGAAGCACGTCGCCTGTCAGCCCAGATCGGCACCGGCTCAAGCTCGAGCGCCCGTGCGCCGATCTGTCTGGGGTGGACAGGGAACAGCAGCTGCTTGCCATCGTGCAGGCCCAGACCGAGATCGCCGCAGCACGGCCCGAACCCGAGGCGGTCGCGCAGATCGTGGCCGTGCTCGCGCTCGAGGTGATCGGCGCGCAGGCGGCCGCGGTCGAGCTGGCCGCCGGCGACGAGATCGTCCACGACCACGTTCTGGGCACCGTCACGCCTCACCGGCTGGCCGCGCCGCTCGTCCACGACGGCAAGCCGGTCGGCACGCTCAGCGTCTACGCCGACATCCAGGCATTCACCGCCGCCGACTCCGAGACGCTGACACTGCTGGCGGCGCGGTCGCCGCCCAGCTGGCGCACGCCTCGGCGCAGGCGCCGGCGGGCCAGCATACCTGGGATGACCCGCTCACCGGGCTTGGCAACCGTCACGCCTACGAGCGCCGGATCGCGCACGAGTGCGCCCGGCGCAGCCGAGAGGTGGCCTGCTCACCCTCGTACTGGTCGATCTCGACGGCGTCCAGGGCGACGGCGTACGCCGAACCGTGGCCGCCGTGCTGCAGCGCTGGACGCGGTCGATCGACGGCGTCTACAGGGTCGGCGAGGACAGGTTCGCGCTGATCCTGCCGGGCGCCGACGCGCAGTCCGGGCAGGCGCTGACCGAGCGCATCGCCGGGCGGCTGGTGGATGCTCATCCGCTGGCGGCCTCGGCCCGGTTCGGCGTCGCCCAGGCCGGCGACGAGGATCCGCGAGCTGTTGTACGCCGCTGCCGAGGCGGAGCTGCTCCGCCTCCAGCGCGCCGACGCTGCCTAGATCGAGATCGCATCTAGATCGCTACCGACGGCGCCGTCTGATGGACGGTGCTCGGCGCCGGCGCCACCCGCGCCGGCGGGGGCGGGCCGTGGTGCGGGTTGGACTTGGCCGCCACGAACGCCACCATCGGCACCGCCACCAGGCCCAGGATGACCGCCGCTATCCGCAGGGTGTTGGTCACGAACGCCGGGTCACGGCCCGGCCACGGCCGGCATCGTGTCCGTGGTGGCATCGTCGGCGCGGCCGCCGCCCTCGCCTTCGGTCAGAAACCGGCCCAGCCGCCGGGTCTCGCCCGGGTCGAGCGAGATCGCCGACACCGCCCGGTCGGTGTCCCAGATCGACAGCCGCGTGTGCCGCTGGGAGGGTTCACCGCCCAGGTACCGGGCACCCGCAGCGCCTGCGCCCGGCCCTCGATCAGCGGGTGCGGCGCGAAGAACTCGACCAGTTTGCTGCGCAGCGGAGCGGCACACCAGGGGCAGTAGCGGTGGCGGCTCTCGACAGGTTGGGCACACGACGGGCAGTCAGGCACCTGAGGCGCTCCGTTCGATCGACCGTTTGAGCATACCCCGGTACGCTCAGGCCGTGAAGTCGCGCGGGATACTGTTCGCGGTGCTGGCGCTAGGCCTCGCGGGCCTGTCGCTGGCGGCCGCGCGACATCACGTATGGGTGATCACCGCGGCGGCCCTGGCGCTGGCGCTGTGGATGGCCGACCTGGCGCGTCGCGACCTGCGTGCGCGATGATGGTGGCAAGGAGTCGCCTGTCCGGAGCAGAAAGAGGACGCGTCGCTCCAGAATCCGTCACCCGGTCACCCATGGCAGACCTCTCACCGCAGCTCGAGTCCACCTCGACCATCTGCGCGCCTCCGGCGCGGCCGGCTCGACGCTCCGCGGCTACCGGACCGATCTGCTGCAGCTGCAGCGCTGGATGCGGGCCGCGGGCGTATCGCTGGAGTCCGCCGATACCGCCGTTCTGCGGCGCTACGCGGCCTACCTGGGCACGCTCCGCTACGCACCTGCCACCGCATCGCGCAAGCTGTCTGCGATGCGCGGAGCGTACGCGTGGCTGTTCGCCCGCGATCTGGTGCCGCGCGACCCGGCCGCGGTGGTGCCAGGGCCAAAGCAGCGGCGCACGCTGCCAGCCACGTTCAAGCCGTCCGAGCTCGATCAGCTGCTCGATCCGCCTATCGGTGACGATCCCCGCGGGCTTCGCGACCGCGCGCTGCTGGAGCTGCTCTACGGCTCCGGGCTGCGTGCGTCGGAGGCCTGCAGCCTGCGCGTCCGCGACGTCGACCGCGGCCGTCGCCAGATCCGCGTCACCGGAAAGGGCGACAAGCAGCGGATGGTGCCGCTGGGCGGCGCCGCCGAGCAGGCGCTCGACCGCTACCTGGCCCGGGGCCGTCCCGCGCTCGACCGGGGCCTGGCCGACCGGCTGTTCCTGAGCGTGCGGGGACGGCCACTGCAGCCGTCCGACGTGCGCCGCAGCTGGAGCGGGCGCTCAGCCGCCACGGGCTGGCGGCGCGCTCACCGCACGCGCTGCGGCACTCATTTGCCACTCATCTTCTGGAGGGAGGTGCCGATCTCCTCAGCATCCAGGAGATGCTTGGCCACGCATCGGTGGCCACGACCCAGGTATACACCCACGCGAGCGTGCGGCATCTTAAAGACGGCACACGCACACGCGCACCCGAGGGCACGATGAGCGACAACGACGCACTCCAGATCTGGCTGCAGTACAAGCAGAGCCCTGACCCGCATCTGCGCGAACGCCTAATCCTGACCTATGCGCCGCTGGTCAAGTACGTGGCCGGCCGCCTCGGCACCGGCCTGCCAGCGCACGTGGAGGAGGGCGACCTGGTCTCCTACGGGCTGCTCGGCCTGATGAATGCGATCGAGCGGTACGACCCCGGCCGCGACATCAAGTTCGAGACGTACGCGATCAGCCGCATCAAGGGTGCCATCATCGACGAGCTGCGCTCGATGGACTGGGTGCCGCGCTCGGTGCGCAGCCGTGCCCGTGAGATCGAGCGTGCGATCGCCGAGCTCGAGAACCGCTACCACCGGCCGCCCACCGACGAGGAGATCGCCAAGGCGCTGGGCATCACCGAGGAGGAGTTCCAGGACAGCCTCACCCAGATCTCGCGGTCGTCGGTGGCGGCGCTGGACGAGTTGTGGACGATCTCGAGCTCCGGTGGCGACACCGTCTCGCTGATCGACACGCTGCAGGACCCAACGCCGACGACCCCTCGCTGGAGATGACCCGCACGGAGGTGCGCGAGGCGCTCGCCCTCGCCATCGCCAAGCTGCCCGAGCGGGAGCGGACTGTGATCACGCTCTACTACTACGAGGAGTTGACGTTGCGTGAGATCGGCGAGGTGCTTGGTGTCACCGAGTCGCGGGTGTCGCAGCTGCACACCAAGGCGATCCTGCGCCTGAAGGCGAAGCTGCAGGGCAGCCTCGAGCGCGCGTCGCTCGAGCGCAACCGGTAGATACTGATTCCACGCGCTGCCGAGCCGGACCCGGAGCGTTCCTTGCCGCCTCGCTCGTGCCGCGAGTAAGGTGAACGTCCCACACCTGTTCACCACGCGCGAAAGGGTCTGCAGATGCCTCACAGGGAGCCCGGAACAATCCGCAATGTCGCGGTGATCGGCCACCGCGGGACAGGCAAGACGTCGCTGGTGGAGGCGTTGCTGTACGAGTCCGGCACCGTCAACCGGCTGGGCAGCGTGGCCGATCAGTCCACCGTCTCCGACCACGACGAGGACGAGCGCAAACGCGGCATGAGCATCTCGGCGTCGGTCACTCACCTGGAGTGGGAGGGGCGCCTGATCAACCTGATCGATACCCCCGGCGAGCCCAGCTTCCAGGCCGACGTGCTGTCGGCGCTGCGTGTGGTCGAGGGCGCGATCATGACCGTCTCCGGCGTGCTCGGCGTCGAGGTCGGCACCGAGCGGCTGTGGCGCCGCTGCGACGAGCTCGGCACCTCACGCCTGGTGCTGGTGAACCTGCTCGATCGCGAGCGCGCCGACTTCTTTGCGGCCCTCGAGCAGCTGCGCGAGCGGCTCAGCGACAAGTGCGTGGCGGTCGAGATCCCGATCGGCACCGAACAGGATTTCCGCGGCGTGGTCGACCTGGTGCACATGGTCGCCTACCTGCACGGCGCGGACGCTTCCGGCCACGACGAGTCGGTGCCGATCCCCGAGGAACTGAAGCCCTTGGCCGACGAGTACCACGACAAGCTGATGGACGTCGTGGCCGAGACCTCTGACGAGCTGATGGAGCGCTATCTGGACGGCGGCGAGATCACGCGCGAGGAGATGGCCATGGCGCTGAAGCAGCTGGTCACCGAAGGCCAGGTGTTTCCGGTCGGCTGCGGCGCCGCCACCCGCAACATCGGCTCACACGGCCTGCTCGACCTGATCGTGGAGGGCCTGCCGTCGCCGGCACGCGCCCGCAACGTGCCCGAGACCGGCGGCGCCGACACGCTCGCCTACGTCTTCAAGACAATCGCCGACCCCTACAGCGGCCGCATCAACCTGATGCGGGTCTATGCGGGCACGCTCAAGGGCGACTCGCAGCTTGTCAACAGCCGTACCCACGGCAAGGAGCGGGTCGGCCAGCTGCTGATGCTGCAGGGCAAGGACCACACGCCCACGGATGAGCTCGGCGCGGGCATGATCGGGGCGGTCGCGAAGCTGAAGGAGACCAACACCGGAGACGTCCTGGCCGACGTCGACAAGCCGGCCGCCGTAGAGCCGATCGCGCTGCCGGCGCCGGTGGTGGCGTTCGCGATCGAGGCCCGCAGCAAGGGCGACGAGGACAAGGTGCACGCCTCACTGCGGCGCCTGCAGGAGGAGGACCCGTCGCTGGACGTGCACCGGGACGAGGAGACCGGCGAGATGATCGTGGGTGGGCTCTCCCAGATGCATGTGGAAACGGTGCTTGAGCGCATGCACCGGCGGTTCGGGGTGGAGGTCGACCTGAAGCCGCCGCGCGTGCCCTACCGCGAGACGATCCGAAAGCCGGCCCGCGCCCATGGACGCCACAAGAAGCAGACCGGCGGCCGCGGCCAGTTCGGCGACTGCCACATCGAGATCGAACCGATGGAGGCGCACGAGGGTTACGAGTTCATCGACAAGATCGTAGGAGGCGTGATCCCGCAGGGATTTCGCCCGGCCGTCGACAAGGGCATCCAGGAGGCGATGCGCAAGGGTGAGCTGGTGGGTGCTCCCGTCGTTGGCGTCCGGGTGCGGCTCGTGGATGGCTCCTACCACAACGTCGATTCGTCGGAGATGGCGTTCAAGATCGCGGGCTCGATGGCGTTCAAGCAGGCGGTGGCATCAGCCGACCCGGTGCTGCTGGAGCCGATCATGCGGCTCGACATCGCCGTGCCGGAGGAGAACGTGGGTGACGTGATGGGTGACATGAGCAGTCGCCGCGGCCGCGTGCTGGGGATGGACCCCGGCCCGGGAACGACGATCATCCACGTCGAGGTGCCGATGGCCGAGGTGCTCGGCTACGCGCCCGACCTGACCTCGATGACAGGCGGTCGCGGCGACTACACGATGCAGCTGCTGCGATACGACGAGGTGCCCGCACACGCCGCCCAGGGCGTGATCGCGGCCGCTCAGCGCGACCGGGAGATGGTCAGAGCCTAATCTCACAGCCCGGTCGGATCAGGGCAGGATCTGGATCCGCACCCGCTGCCATCCGGACAGGTGCACGATCTGGGCGGCATGTGCCGAAAGGTCGAGCACGCCGCGGCCGAACGGGCCGCGGTCGTTGACGCGCACCTGTACCGACAGGCCGGTGGACAGGTTGGTCACACGCAGCTGCGTGTTGAACGGCAGCCACGGGCTGGCGCATGTGAGCGCGTTGGGGTTGAAGATCTCGCCGTCGGCCGTGCGGTGTCCGGCAAATCCTGGGCCATACCAGGTGCTCTCGCCGTAGAACACGTTGGACGGTGGCGGTGAGCCGCCGCCGGAGCCGCCGGAACCCGCCGAGCCCGTGGAGCCGCCGCTGCCGCCGTCCCCGTGGGTGTCGGCCAGCTGCGTGCGGCGCTTGCGCTCGCCGGCCAGAAGCGTCTGGAGTTTGCGTTGACGCTGGGCCAGCACAGCCCGCTGCCCGGGCGATCGCCGTATCAAGCTGCGTGCCTGCGGTGGCCGCCTCCTGCGCGGCGGTGGCCGCCTGCTGCACCGCGGCCTGCTGTGCCTGCTCCTGGTTCTGGATCGTGTGCTGAGTGGCGTCTATCTGTGTGATCAGGTCGCTGCCGCCGAATCCGCCCGGCGCAGCACGTCGACGCGCGACAGCAGATCCGAGAACGAGCCTGCGGCCAGCACGTAGGCGACCGGGTCGCCGCCGCCGTTCTTGTAGGTGGCGACCAGCTCCTGCGCCAGCATCGACTGGGCGGCGACCAGGCTGCGACGGCTGGCGGTGAGCTCGGCTGCCGTGGTTGCCTCGGCCGCGCGCGCGGTCGCCAACTGTGCTCGCGCCGTCGCCTCTTGGGCGGCTGCCACGTCGCGGCGCGTCTGCAGCTGATCGAGGCGGTGCATCACGGCGCGGCCTGTGCCCGCTGGGAGCCGACCGTCGCGGCGCCGGCGGCCGGAGCGGCCGCGATGGTCAGCGCCAGCACGACCAGCGGAGCGGCCAGTGTGAGGCAAGGGATGAATCCGCCGGCGATGTGTCAGCTTTGTTCTCCCAGGAAACAGACGGGCTGCCCCCAAGCGCCCGTATTCGAGCGCCGGAACCATACCACTCCCGCCGGGGGTCGCTAGACGCCGTCAACCTCTCTCTCAAGAAATCCCCGCAAACGGCGGCAACACGGTCACATGTGAGTTAGACTCAGGCCCGTCGCTCGACACCGCGGCACCGGAGCATGATGATCGAGATCCGCCGCCAAGACACCGATACCACCTGCGCCGTCTGCGGTCGCACCGTGCTGCTCGGAGAGCGGCTGGTCAGCTTCCGCAGGATCGGGCTGGAGGACGCGATGGTGTGCGAGCTGTGCGTCGACCAGGCCGACGCGAGGGGCTGGACACGGGAGGGCGCACCAGTCCTGCCCGTGCAGTTGGCAGGGCGCGAGGAGCGCGGCCTGCGCGCGCTGTTGCGGCCGCGCAAGCGGCACGTAACCGCCCCGGAACCGTTCGACCCGGAGCTGCTGCCCGAGGATCCGGCGGACGCCGTCGAGGCCAGCCTCGAGCTGTTCAACGAGAGCACGCATCCGCGCACCGTATCGGGCATCGCCCGCACGCTGGGGGATCCCCGGGTGAGCGTGGTGCGGCGCAGCCACCGCGAGGTGGTCGTGACGGTGGCGTGGGACCTGTCCTGGTATCAGTACCGCGTGGACATGCTGGGCGCGCAGACCGTCACGCTGCAGCGCCGCGGCGAGGAGTTGACCGAGCTCGACGGCCGCTTCCTCGAGTGGAACGCGCAGGCCGAGCCCGACGGCACCGTCGCGCTCGCGTCCTGAGCCGCCGGGCGCCCTAGACGATTGATCGATATCTCTCGCGAGCCTGGCCTCTGCGACCGGTCTAAGGTCAACGGTTGCCTGGGGTGGCTACGGCTGCGAACCGTCGCCTTTGTCCGACGCTCCCTCCATGAGGGATCTGCGTGATCGCAGATCCCTCATGACCGGTGCAAGTCGTTCGACTTGCACCTGCGCGACGCTCGGTTCTCGCCGTCGTCACGGAGATGTCGATCAATCATCTAGACCGGGCCGTCGATGCGCGGGAAGGTGCCGGGCGCGCGCGGACGCCTGCGGTCGCGGGTCGTGCGCCGGTTGTCGGCGGTGGCGCTCTCGCCCCGGCGACGGTCGTTCGATGCGCCGTCGCGGCGATCCATGATCACCTCGACCTCGGGGTTGTCGCGGTAGTACGCGGTCATGCGCTCGAGCATCTCGTCCTCGAGCTCGCGGGGGATCACGCAGTAGATCATCTGTGTAGTAGACAGGCTGCGGATGCCTGCCGTCAAGCGGATATGCTCACGGCGTGGCCGCCCCCACCGCACTTGAGTGCTTGCGATGCAGGCGACGCTACCCGGTCGTGCAGATGCCCGGCGGCTGTCCATCGTGTTCTGCGGAGGACTGTCCCAGCAACGTGGCGCCGGTCTATTCCCGCATGCAGTCGCTGAAGCCGGGCAAGCTCAGCGGAGACGGGCTGCACCGCTATGCGGCGCAGCTGCCGATCCCGCGCGAGCGCCTGGTGTCGCTGGGCGAGGGATCCACGCCGCTGGTCTCGATCGGCACGCTGGGCCGTGAGTTCGGGCTGCGGCGGCTGATGATCAAGGACGAGCGGCGCAACCCCACCGGCTCCTGGCGCGACCGCTTCTCGGCACTGGCCGCCTCACAGCACGCCGGCGCGGACGCCACCGTGGCCACGGCCGGAGGCGAAGCGATGGCGATGTCGATGGCCGCCTACGCCGCCCGCGCCGGGCTGCGCTCGGTGGCCCTGGTCGACGCCGCGCTCGAAGAGGGCGGCCGCGTGCTGGACGCGATCGAGTGGGTGGGCGGCCGCGCGGTCGGTATCTCCGGCCTGGAGGCGCGCTGGACACTGCTGGCCGACGCCGAGCGTTCGCTGGGGTGGCGGGCCGTATCGAACCGCAGCATGCCCCCGATCGGCAGCGACCCGATGGCGTGTGAGGGCTATCGAACGATCGCCTACGAGATCGCCGAACAGCTGGGCTGGTCGGTGCCCGACCTGGTGGCCGTGCCATCCGCGCTGGGCGACGGCATCCAGGGCATCTGGCGCGGGTTCCGCGACCTGACAGCATGGGGAGTGGTGGACGCGACCCCGCGGATGGTGGCTGTCGAGGTCGGCGGCGCCGTCGCCAGCTCCCTGGCCGGGGGCAAGGACTGGGTGGCTCCCAGCGGCGACGTGCACAGCCTGGCCCGCTCGCTGGGCGGCATCACCGGCACCGTACAGACGCTGCAGGCGGTGATCGAGTCGGAGGGCCTTGTCGTGCGGGTGACGGATGCCGAGCTGGAGACGGCGCGGATCGTGCTGGGTGAGAGCGAGGGAGTGTGGGCGGAGCTGGGCGCTGCGGCCGGGCTGGCAGCTGCGCAGAAGCTGTCGTCGCGGGGCGACATCCCGGCCCGAGCGCACTTCGTCGCCGTCGTGACCGAGCATGGCCTACTGGACGAGATGGCGCAGGTGCCACCGATGCTGGAGACGGTCGACGCGCGCGTCGACGAGCTGCTTCGCGTGCTGGCCGTGCGCGGCGAGTAGAGTCAGCGCCGACACGAGCGACCCAAAGGAGCACCGTTGCGACTGACCGAGCTGACCGCCGACCTGCAGACGCTCAGGGAGAACCTGGCCGACGAGCTGCTCGCGATCAACCGCTTCGAGGAGCAGGCCTTCTCGCTGTCGGACGAGGACGCGAAGGAGGCCGTGCAGCGGATCGTGGACGACAAGAAGGACCACGTAGCGCGGCTGCTGAAGCTGCTGCAAAAGCTGGATGTGAAGCAGCGGGAGAAGATCGAGCACGCCTGAGGGCGGCTCGGCGAAACGGCGGCCGCGGTATACTTGGCCCCGCCGTTGCGGCTGTAGCTCAGTTGGCTAGAGCGTCTGCTTGCCATGCAGAAGGTCGAGGGTTCGAGTCCCTTCAGCCGCTTTTTTCCGCTTGTTCAAGCCTTTTCTGGCGGTTTCGAATGGGAACGAACCTCGGCAAGGTCAGCGCTATGCTAGGCACCGAGGAGCATGGTGTCTATCGGTCGGGCGATTGAACGAAGGCACGGTGTCCTATGTCCCGCGAGCGCGCGCCGAAAAAGAGGGATGATGGTTCCCGACCTTGGCGAGTTTCTTGAGCAGTACCACGATGCCTTGGACGCGTTTTTCGACGGAGATGCGGCTCCGGCGAAGGACGTCTACTCACACCGCGAGGACGCGACCCTAGCGAATCCGTTCGGCCCGGTCGCTCGTGGTTGGGCCGAGGTTGAGCCAACCATGGAGCGCGCCGCGTCCAACTACCGCGACGGCAGAGCAACCGGGTTCGAAACGATCACGACGTGCATCACACCCGAGCTTGCCTATGTCGTCGAGGTTGAGCGGTTTGAGGCGAAGGTCGGTGGCGGCGAGGAGATCGCCCAAGGCGGTCTCCGAGTGACCAGCGTCCTCCGCCCCGAGGGTGGGAAGTGGAGGGTTGTGCACCGGCACGCGGATCCGATCACCGCGGCTCGCTCTCCGCGCTCCGTCGTTCAGAACTAGCCGCGCCGATGCCGCGCTCGACGGCCGAGGGTTCGAGCCCTTTCAGCCGCTTCCCTCGCACACCGCGTAGCCAAGCCGAACGACGCTCCAGACGCCGATTGGCGGAGACGCTTCGCCGAGGCGGGTGAGTACGTTTTGAGCGCACCCTGGCGGCGTTTCTTGATCGCGTCGACAGTCTCTACGGCCTTCTGCAGCCGCGCTTCGGACGTGGACACGCGAATACGTGTCGAGGGTGGAGGAGCGCGAATGGCCCATCGGGGCGGCGACGGCGGGCACGGAGCGACCCGCGTGGATGAGCAGGCTCGCGTACGTGTAGCCGCAGAAGCATTGGTTCCGGGACCCGCAACGCAGCGGGCATCTTACGGGCTGCCAGCCAGGAAGCGCAGGATAGCCACCGGCCCGGCCGCATTCTCGCGCGTGAGGCGACAGCTTTCCCCTCCGAGCCCATCGCCGTTCTACTGGGCGCGCCTGTCGGTGCGACTAAACGACCGCCCGACGGCCAGCGCCTGACCGACTAGATCCTTTGAGGCGTGATCACCGACCAAGACATTCACCTGATAAGGCCTCTTGCCGAGCACGATGTACGCCGAAGCGCCGCGACCGGTGAAGCAGTCGAAGCTCGGCCTCTTCACCGCTATGAGTCCCTTGAGCGGTGCGCGCCCCGGTTGGGCGGCTGCGCCCCCGGCCGTGCCGATGGAGCGCCAGCCCACTACCACCACAACAGCACCATCAGCCGGGATCCGGTATGCCGCGATCGGGCAGCGGGATGGTTTCGCGTGAACGCCGGCCGTACCGACGACAAGTAGCGTCGCCGGATCGGTCACCGACCCGCCGGCAGGGCGAACCCGCGACCAACCAGCGGGCACGGCCACCCGGGCACCATGGGAAGAGAGGCCGTGCGTACCTTCGCCGCCGCAGGCGGAGATCAGTAGCAGCATCAGTCCGATAACAGCGATCAGGGCACGACGCATCACAGAACTAAATACGACGCTCCCGGCCTTTCCCGTCCTTCCGACGAACGGATCTGGCGCGCCCATTCCTGGATTTTGATAGCAATGGGCCTGGCTGCTAGGTTCTTGGCCATGCCGAGACTTCCATACGCTGCCCGCTTCCTCGGGCCTCGGAACCTAGTTGCGCCGCGCACTCCCATCCAGCGGAAACTGCGCCCATGATCGTGGCTCTGCTTCACCGAATCCGCAAGCGTCTTCAGCAGTTGCTTGCTCGTGCTCGCGGCGACTAGGACGTCTGAGCGGCCTGTAGGGGCACGAGCCAGGTGCCGGGCCGCGGCACGCACGCCGGGAGCTGCGACGACGTCAAGCTCATCGAAGCTGAACTCGGCGAAGGTGACCGGTCTTCAAGGGCGTCCGCCGGTTTGCAGCCAACCTCATTCTCGAACTGCTCAAGCGGCGTCTCTGGGCGCGTGCCTACGGCGGCCAGATCCGCGAACGTCAGGACTGCGTCGTCGGCTCGACGTGCGCCGGAGGTCAAGGTCGGTATCCGGCGCCGTCTCCACCTCGCGGTGTCATTCTCGCCCGTGGGCACTTCAGCCCACGTTGATCTCAACAACGAGGAACCTTGACCTCGACCACGACGAACCGGTCATTTCTGGAGATGACAACGCTCTCTTCGGGTCCCGCCAACTCATGTCCAACCGCGACAGCGAACAGATTGCGTGGGTCGTGATCGACACGATCCTGCTCTTCCCAACTCATCAAGATTTCGCTCACGCATTCCGCCGCGCCACATTAACAGCGTCTCGATCGCAGCTTGGAGTTGTCAGGCATGGAACGAGTGTACGGCCGGGTGGTCGCAATCACAGTCACGCCGACCCGATCGGCAGCCGGATGCGAACGTGCCGGCGGCGGGCCGACCGTCCGAGGCTGGCATTCACCCACGCCGCCGTGCTGTTCTTGGCCGAGCGGACCGCTGCTTGCTCAGCAGATCAGGCGGACCTTCTCGAACTCGATCGCGACCTCGCCGTTGGCGTTGATCGTAAAGTGGTGATGCTCCTGCAGCATGACGTGGGATCCGTCCGATCCTCGCGCCATGAACTTGTTGATGTCGGTGTCCTTCTCCACGAATAGACTGCCATGCCGTACACTGCGGATGTTCTCGGAGTCGCTGGAGTAGAAGCGCCCGGTGTAGGAGACGCCGGTGCCGTCCAATGGGACGGCCACCACGTTGCCCCAGGTCACGTCGCGGAGGTGCAGCGGGAACGTGATGTGCCCCTGCTCGTCGGTGGCGGCGGTCAGGTGAGTGAGCGTGGGGCCGTGGACGGTGGTCGTGTAGAGCTCCTCCTGGCAGACGGTGGAACCATCAGAAAAGCTTTCGCTGAATGTCTGATGCTCGGTGAAGGTGATCGGCTTGGCCTTCCGCCGTCGCGCTCATGGCAAGCGCGGCCAAGGCGGTCAAGTCCGACTGTGAGTAGGACTCTCGCCGTACGCATGGTTCCCCCTCGCGTCGATTGGAGCTCGATGTAAGTCTCCTGTATGGCCGTTGCCGATGCAATACCGAACGCGGCGGGTGAGCCGCGAGGGGTGGTGATGTGGGCCGGTGAGGCGACAACGACCGAAGCCCGGGGCGAGCGGTGTGCGTGAGGGCGGCAGCCTTCCCCCAGGGTGGTCTGCCGCCCTCACCGGACGCGCGCCATCCCCCAAGGCCATCTGGCGGAGCCGAGGCGCGCAGTCCAGGCAGGTGTTCCCGACGCTCGGGGGGCCGTAAACATGACCGAAGTTCTCGGCGGATTGCGCCGCGATAGGGCTACCATCAACGGCTGGAACTTCGGCGCGACCAGGGAGGCGACATGTACGCGCGCGTAGCTACATTCCAGAGTGACCCCGGCGACATCGATCAGGCGATCGCGATGGTTCGCGGCGAGGTCGAATCCAACGAGACGCCGCCGGGCCTAGAGGGCGCGAAGATGCTGATGCTCGTCGACCGCGCGACCGGCAAGGGAGTCGGCATCACGCTGTTTGACAGTGAGCAGGCCATGCAGCGGGGCGACGCGGCGTTGAACGCCATGAGCCCAGGCGCCGGCGAGCGGCGCACCTCGGTCGAGTTCTTCGAGGTGCCGGTTCAGACGGTCAGCTGATCGGATAGGATGGCCGTCCCAAGACTGGAGGTAGTCCATGTCCTGGAACCTCAGAGGCAGTTACGGTCGAGACCTGTTCGTGTGAGCTGATGTGCCATTGCGACCTGTCCTTCGACCACGGCGCCACCTACGACTTCTGTGGCGTGACGCTCGTCTTCAACATCCGCCAGGGCAGATCGTGGGAACCGACATCGCCGAGCTCAAGGTCGCTGCCATCGCGGACACTCCGAAGGTCATGACCGAGGGAAACTGGCGGTTCGGCGACCTCCGCGTTCTCTCGGGCAGCCTGAGGGCATGATCGCTCCTGCGCCCGACCGCGTGTCCGGCGCGGGCCTCGGCCCTGCGTTGGCGGCCGCCCGCGCCAGGCTCGGGCTCGTTGCGCTGCTGTTCGTCATCGCGGGCGCTGGCTGGTGGTGGACCGCAGCCCAGATGCGCGGAATGGACAACGGGCCATGGACCGGCCTGGGGACGGCGAGCTGGTTCCTCGCGGTGTGGGTGGTCATGATGGCCGCCATGATGTTCCCGTCGGTCGCCCCGACGGTGGCCCTGTACTCCCGGATGACCGGCCGGCGCTCACTGGTTTCGCCGTTTGCGTTCGCGTCCGGATATCTCGTCACATGGGCCGCCGCCGGCACGCTCGCGTTCGCCCTCGCGGCAGCCGGTGGTGCGGTCGCCGGTGACGTCCTGTCATGGGACAGGGCCGGCCGGTGGGTGGCGGGGGCGACGCTGATCGTCGCAGCGGTGTACGAGTTGACGCCACTCAAGGACGTCTGCCTCGGCAGGTGCCGCAGCCCGCTGGGCTTCTTGCTCGGCTCCTGGCGCGCCGGGCGGTTGGGCGCATTCCAGATGGGTGCGAAGAACGGTGCCTGGTGCGTCGGTTGTTGCTGGGCGCTGATGGCCGCGCTGTTCGCGCTGGGCGTCATGAGCATCGTCTGGATGGCGTTTGTCGCCGGGCTGATCGCGATCGAGAAGACCGTTCCGTGGCGCCGCGCCGCGGTCTACGGCACCGCCGCGATCCTGCTCGGGCTCGGCGTGCTGGTGCTGGTCGCGCCGGATGCGATCCCCGGCCTCACAACGCCGGGGATGAATCCCATGCCTCAGATGGGGATGGGCTCCTAGCTGCGCTCATACGTTCGTCCCGACCAGGCGCCCGACGACCATGGTCAGCGCCATCGCCGCCACACCCCAGACCACCACTCGCAGCGTGCCCCGGCCGGGAGGCGCGCCGCCCAGCCGTGCACCCATGAAGCCGGTCAGGCCGAGTGCCACCAGCGTCGCGGCCACCGTCAGCTCGATGCGGGTGGCTGCCGGCGACAGGATCACGGCCAGTAGCGGCAGCGCGGCGCCGACGGTGAACGATGCGGCGGAGGCGCCCGCCGCCTGGAAGGGGCGGGCATGCGACAGCTCGGTCATCCCCAGCTCGTCCCGCGCGTGCGCCGACAGCACGTCGCCGGCGCTGAGCTCGTCGGCAACCTGGTCGGCGAGTGCGGCCGAGAGCCCGCGGCTGCGGTAGATCGCGGCCAGCTCGTCGCGCTCGCCCGCCGGATCCTCGGTCAGCTCACGCCGCTCGAGGCTGAGGTCGGCGCGTTCGGCATCGGCCTGCGAGCTGACCGAAACGTACTCCCCTGCCGCCATCGAGGCCGCCCCTGCCACCAGCCCGGCGATGCCGGCGGTGAGGATGGCGGCGCGGCTCGACCCCGCTGCTGCGACGCCCACGATGATCGCGGCAACCGACACGATTCCGTCGTTCGCGCCGAGCACCGCCGCACGCAGCCATCCGGAGCGATGGCTGAGGTGCGCCTCGGGGTGCCTCGCGGTCGTCACAAGCCGATCCTAGGTGAACGGGCTACCCGGAAGCGTCCGCAGCAGCGGTGATCGCGGCCTGAGCGGCCACGTCGAAGCTGGTGAGCGGGAACGGGAGGAGCGTCAAGAGGCGGGTGTCGTGTGCGACGGTCGGGTTGCGGAGGCCGTCGATCAGCGGACGCGCGACCCCGGCCTGGACCGGCGTGACCAACCGCAGCCAGAGCGAGGACAGCCTCGGGGTCAGGAAGGGCACCTCGACGATCACCGGATGGCGGTGGCGGAGCCTCGCGATGCGCTCGATCATCTCCCGGTACGTCATCACCTCGGGACCGCCTGCGTCGAACGTCTGGCCGATGGCGTCGCTGTTCCCGCACACGCCGGCGATGTAGCGCACGACGTCATCGGCGGCGATCGGCTGCGTCGGCGTCGAAACCCAGCGGGGGCACACCATCGCCGGCAGCCGGTCGACCAGCGCCAGGATCGTGTCGAACGCCGCGCTTCCCGGCCCCACCACCATGCCCGCGCGGATGGTCGTCAGCGGCACGCTGCCCTCGGCCAGGCAGCGCTCCGTCTCCCGGCGGCTCTGGAGGTGCTCCGACAGGTCGTCGGACTCGTCGCCCAGTCCGCCCAGGTAGACGATCTGTGCCAGCCCCTGTGATGCCGCCGCCCGGGCGACGACGGACGCGCCGCGGCGGTCACGGGCGGCGAAGTCGTCGTGACCCAGCGAATGGACGAGGTAACACACCACATCCACACCGGCCAGCGCTCGGTGGATGCTGGTCGGGTTCGTGACGTCGCCCACCATCCACGTGACGTTGTCGGCCCCGCCGGGGTGCGGCCGCCGTGAGACCGCCACCACCTCGTGGTCGCGGGCGAGCACCGGGAGCAGCGCCGATCCGACCGTGCCGGACGCACCGAGTACCGCGATCCTCATACCGGCGCTCCGCGGGCCAGGTGCCGGAAGTAGCTGTGGCTGACGCGGGCGTGCAAGCGCGCCTGCACCTGGTTGTAGACCTCGCCTGTCCAGGCAGGCGCTCCGGGACGAGCCGCCAGCGTGGGGTAGTAGCCGGCGATGGCTGACCGCAGCTCGACCTCACCGTCGCGACGCCTCCATCGAAAGCGTCAGCGATCCGGACGGGCGGCGGGCCAGCAGGCCGCCGGTGATCGGATATGCCGCGGAGACCCCCGTGGCGGTGACGTCGTACTGCGGTGGTCCGAAGCGGAGCAGCACCGGTCCCCTGCGGCCGAGGCGCAGCTCGGATCCGGCGTCGCTCTCGCGCCTGCCGACAAGGCCGCCCGTGGTCTGTGCCACGGCTCGCCAGTAGGCCGCGGCCAGCGCGGCGGCGCCCTCGGCGAGAGCGATCGGCCGGCGGGCCGGTCACGACCGCCCGCTGCGTCGACTCGGTGGCGCCGTCGTCCCTGCGGCGATGCGATGTGCTCCAGCCGACCAGGTTCGGCCGGCGGGTGCGGATCATCCGGCGTCGAAGACGATGCCCTGCGCCAGCGGCAGCTCGGTCGAGTAGTTGACCGTGGCCGTCTGCCGGCGCATGTACGCCTTCCAGGCATCGGAGCCCGACTCGCGCCCACCGCCGGTCTCCTTCTCGCCGCCGAAGGCGCCGCCGATCTCGGCGCCGCTGGGGCCGATGTTGACGTTTGCGATGCCGCAGTCGGATCCGGCCGGCGCCAGGAACCGCTCGCCCTCGCGCAGGTCGCCGGTGAAGATGCACGAGGACAGTCCCTGCGGGACGTCGTTGTGCAGATCGAGCGCCTGCTGCATGTCCGAGTACGTGATCGCGTACAGCACCGGCGCGAAGGTCTCCTCGCGCACGACGTCGGTCTGTCCGGGCATTCGCACGATCGCCGGCCGCACGTAGTACGCGTCCGGCCAGCGGTCGGCCAGCACCCGCTCGCCGCCGCTCACGGTGCCGCCGTCGGCACGCGCCCGGTCGAGCGCCTTCTGCATGTCGTGGAAGCCGTCCTGCGAGATCAGCGGGCCGCAGAGCGTGCCCTGCTCGCGCGGGTCGTCCACCTGCACGCTCGCGTATGCCCGCTCGAGCCGATCGATCAGGGTGTCCGCCACCGACTCGTGCACGATCAGCCGCCGCAGCGACGTGCAGCGCTGGCCGCAGGTGCCGACAGCGGCGAACAGGATCGCCCGCACCGCCAGGTCGAGGTCGGCGCTCGGGGTCACGATCATCGCGTTGTTGCCGCCCAGCTCGAGCAGCGAGCGGCCCAGGCGGGCCGCCACCTTCGGCGCCATCGCGCGGCCCATGGCGGTCGATCCGGTCGCCGAAACCAGCGGCACCCGCGGGTCGTCCACCAGCGCCCGCCCGGCGCCGCCGACGATCACCTCGACCAGCCCCTCCGGAGCGTCGCCGAATCGCTCCAGCGCCCGCCGGAACAGCGCCTGGCAGGCAAGCGCGGTCAGAGGCGTGCGCGAGGACGGCTTCCAGATCACCGGATCGCCGCACACGAGCGCCAGCGCGGCGTTCCAGCTCCAGACCGCGACCGGGAAGTTGAACGCGGTGATGATGCCCACGGGCCCCAGCGGTAGCCAGGTCTCCATCATCCGGTGCCCGGGCCGCTCGGATGCGATCGTGAGGCCGTACAGCTGCCGGGACAGCCCCACCGCGAAGTCGCAGATGTCGATCATCTCCTGCACCTCGCCCAGGCCCTCCTGGCCGATCTTGCCGGCCTCGAGGGTGACCAGCGCGCCCAGCGCCTCCTTCTCCTGGCGCAGCTCGTCGGCCAGCAGACGCACCAGCTCGCCGCGCCGTGGTGCCGGCACGTCGCGCCAGGCCCGGAACGCCTCCACCGACCGCGCGATCGCGGCCTCCGCGTCGGCCTCGCTGGTCGAGTGGAGGTTCGCGATCACCTCGCCCGTGATGGGCGTGCGCACCTCGAGGTCGCCGCCGCTGAGGCGCGACGAGTCGATGCCGAGGCGGGTGAGCAGTGCGTCGGTGTCCTGTCCGGGGAGGGTGGTGGTCATGACGATCTCCGTGAACGAGTTGCGGGTCGGGGCGGCATCGAGTGTAGCTACGATCGGCGCATGCAGGCGTCTGACACGGGCGCGCAGGCGGGCATCCTGGTGACCGGCGCGAGTGGCTATCTGGGCCGCGAGCTGCTGGCTCAGGCTCGGGCCGCCGGTCTTGATGCGACCGGCACGCACCTCACGAACCCACCGCCGACGTGTCCCTCGACGTCTGCGACCGTGCCGCCGTCGACGACCTGATGGCTCGCGTCAGACCGGGCGCCGTGGTGCACACCGCCTACCTCCAGGGAGGCGACCGGATGCGCCAGGTGAACGTCGACGGCGCCGCACACGTCGCGGCGGCTGCCGCCCGGCACGGCGCCCGGCTGATTCACCTGTCCACCGACTTCGTGTTCGACGGCGAGCTGGCCCGCCCCTACCGGGAGGACGACCCACCCGCACCGGTCAACGACTACGGCGCCTCCAAGCTGGATGGGGAGCGTGCCGTGCTGGAGACACACGGCGACGCACTGGTGGTACGCACCTCACTGATCTACGCCGGCCCGGAGCCGGGACCGACCGAGCGGATGGTGCTGGACGCCGTGGCCGGACGCGCGGACGTGGCCTTCTTCGAGGATGAGCTGCGCTCGCCGGTGGCCCGCGGCGACCTGGCGGCCGCGCTGCTGGAGCTGGCGGGGCTGCCGCAGCGCGGCGTGCTGCACCTGGCCGGCCCCGAACCCGTGTCACGGCTCGAGTTCGCGCGGCTGATCGCGGTCCGCCACGGCGCCGACCCGACTCGGCTGCGTGCCGGCCGCAGCGCCGGCCAGGCGGTGCGACGGCCGCTCGACTGCGTGCTCGACTCGTCCCGGGCCTACCGGCTGCTGCGATCGCCGGTGCGGGGGGTACGTGCGGTGCTCACCCCCTTGCACCAAGACGCCCTCTAGACTTTCCAGCCGTGGCCACCGCCGAGCCCACCCTGTCTCGTGCACGCGGGCGCGCCGCCACGGCGCTGACGTTCGAGCGCGCCGCGCTGATCACTCTGGGGCTGCTGTGGCTGGTGGTGGTGACGGGCGGCCTGGTGCGTCTGACAGCGTCCGGGCTTGGCTGTCCGCACTGGCCCACCTGCGAGGCGAACAGCTTCGTGCCCAGCACCGGCTACCACTCGGTGATCGAGTTCTCGAACCGCGTGATCTCGGGCATCGCCATGGTCGCGGCCGTGATCACGGCGGTGATCGCGTTTCGCCTGCCGGGGTTGCGGCGAGCGGTGGCGTGGGGAGCGGCGGCGGCGGCGGCCGGCACCGTGGCGCAGGTGCCGCTGGGCGCGATCACGGTTGCCTTTGACTTGAACCCGCTGCTGGTGATGTCGCACTTCCTGCTGGCGATGGCCGTGGTGGCGGTCGCCACGTGGGTCACATTCCACGCGGTTGACGTCGCTCACGGCGGCGGGCGCGAGCAGCTGGTGTGGACGCGACCAGCGCTGCTCGGGGCGGCCGCGGTGGTGTTGGGCCTGGCGCTGGTCACGACCGGCGCGTTTGTCACTGCCGCCGGGCCGCACGCAGGTGCCACCGACCGGCCGATCGAGCGGTTCGGCGACTTCTACGACGCCACCTGGGTGCACGTGCGTGCGGCCGTGTCGTTCGCGACCGTGTTCCTGATCCTGGCGGTGGTGCTGTGGCGAACCGCCCGCGGCAGCCTCGCCCAGCGGCTGTCCGTGGCCGGGGTGGTGCTGACGCTCTGTCAGCTGGCCGTCGGCGAGTACCAGTACCGCAACGGGTTGCCCTGGGAGGTGATCGCGGTGCACGTCGCGATCGCCGGCACGCTGGTGATGACGATCGTGACGGTTGCCTCACTCGTGGCCTATCCACCTGCATCACGGGGAGCGGGATCACTCGAAAGGGGGTAGGAGCCCGACCCCTCAGGCAGGAAACTGAGAGTGGCACCTTCGCTCCCCGTGCCACGGCCCCGACCATCTGCTTCGAGAGGATGTCTTGCTCCCACGTCCCGGTTCTGCCCAGGACCACCAAGGCGCGCGCCTGGCCTCGTACAGAGCGCTGCTCGAGATGTCGCGGATGCTGCTCGGATCCGGCAGCCTGGACGAGTTGCTCGACCGCATCACCGATGAGCTGAAGCGGCTGGTGCCCTACGACGTACTGACGGTATACCGGGTCGACCCGGTGCGGAGCCTGCTGGTGCCGCTGCACTCCGTCGACCTGTACGCCGCCGAGATCCTCGACTCGCCCCTGCCGCTGGGCAAGGGCCTGACCGGGTGGGTGGTGGAGCAGCGCCTGGCCCAGAACGTGCCGGCGGCCCACCTCGATCCACGCATCGAGCTGGTGCCGGGCACCGAGAGCGAGCCGGAGACGATCGCAGCCGTGCCGCTGATGGTGCGCGACCAGCCGATCGGCGTGCTCAACGTCTACCGCTTGGGCGAGGGCGTCACCTTCAGCGACGACGAGTTCGAACTGATCTGCCACTTCGCCGACCTGGCGGCGCTGGCGCTGGACAACACCCAGATCCGCGAGCAGCTGACGCGTGAGGCGCAGACGGACTGGCTGACGGGGCTCTTCAACCACCGCGTCTACCAGGAGCGGGTGCGCGCTGAGCTGGAGCGGGCCCACCGCTACAAGCGGCCGATGGCGCTGGTCACGTTCGACCTGGATGACTTCAAGCTACTGAACGATGTCCACGGCCACATGGAGGGCGACCTGATGCTGCGGCGGGTGGCGTCGGCGGCCGGCTCCGTGCTGCGGGCCAGCGACTCGGCTTTCCGCGTGGGCGGCGAGGAGTTCGCGATACTGATGCCAGAGACCGGCAAGCGCGCCGCCAAGGCGGCGGCCGACCGCCTCTGCGCGCGGGTGCGCCAGCTTCCGGGCCCTCGCTCGCTGACGGTGTCCTGCGGCGTCGCGGCGTTTCCCGACGATGCCAAGAACCCGACCGAACTGCTGGCCGCGGCAGACGCAGCGCTGTACGTCGCCAAGGAGCGGGGGAAGGATCGCGCCGCCAGCTACTCGTCAGCCGTGCGGGCCCAGCGCGACACGCGCAGGCGCCGCCGGACGCCGGCAGGAGCTCGAGTCCCTGACGCAGATCAAGCTGCTGGGCGCGCTGGCAACCAAGCTGAACCGGCTGAACGACGTCTGGCAGATCGCCGAGACGATTGTGGCCGAGCTGCGCACGATGATCGACTACCACAACGCCCGGGTCTACCTGCTCGGCGACGACCAGCAGACGCTGGAGCCAGTCGCCTTCGGCGGCAACCTGTCGGAGTACGCCGGCGAGACGTTCGACGCGTTGCGCTGCGACGTGGGGGAGGGCATCACGGGCACCGCGGCCGAGCGCGGGCAGACCCTCAACATCGGCGACGCGCAGCACTGTGAGTTTGCCGAGGACATCGAGGGCAGCGCCGACATCGAGGAGTCGATCCTGGCGGTGCCGCTGCGCTACGAGCGGCGCACGATCGGCGTGATCGTGCTGTCGAAGCTGGGGCTTGACCAGTTCTCACAGCTTGCGGTGCGGCTGCTGGAGTTGCTGGCGGCCCAGGCCGCCGTAGCGTTTGAGAACGCGCGGCTGCTCGAGGCGGAGCGACGGTCGGCGGCGGTCTCGAACGCGCTGCTGGAGATCGCGACGATGGCCGCCACCGACCCGTCAGTGTCCGCGGTGGCCACTCACCTGGCGCATGTGGCGCGCAGCCTGACCGGGTCGCGTGCAGCGGCGGTGGTCGTGCCGGCTGATCCCGAGAAGCGGCCACGGCCGGGTGCTGGCCTCGACCGGCGACGCCGCGGTGCGCGCGATCGCGATGGCAGCCGTGCGGGCCGGGTATCCCGCGGCGAGACGAGGTCGAGCTCGTGGACGTGGCGAACCT
The DNA here is from genome assembly GCA_963766445.1 of uncultured Actinomycetes bacterium. Lineage (GTDB taxonomy): Bacteria > Actinomycetota > Thermoleophilia > Gaiellales > JAICJC01 > JAICYJ01. The sequence continues at coordinate 188,058 of CAVXZW010000027.1, forward strand.
GCCCGGGCCGGCGGCCGAGGCATCGGCGCTGCCGGCTGTGGCAGCGGTCGTACCGGTCGACGGCGAGGCACTGCTGGTGGTCGTGTGCGACTCGTTCTCGGAGCGCGCGCAGGCGGTGCTGGCAGCGGTGGCAGGCCAGGGCGGCCTTGCGCTACGAAGCGCCGAGCTCCTGGCCGGCCGTGCGGTCGCAGACGTCGCGTCGTAGCCCCAGACCCGCTGATAGCCTTGTGCCATCGGGCGACGTGGCCGAGTGGTTAGGCAGAGGCCTGCAAAGCCTTGCACACCGGTTCGATTCCGGTCGTCGCCTTCTCAACGCTCGGGACGAAGCTATCCTGGCCGTATGACCTGGCTGCGAGCTCGTCTCCGGTCGTGGTGGCGGCGAATCACGACGCTGGAACCCGTGCCTGACGACAATCAGCCGACCGGCCACGGCCTCGTGCCCGACGACCACAAGCAATCCCCCGACGGGCCGGTCGCCGATGTCCTTCGCGACCTTCCGCCTGGCGCGGGCGGGTCGGGCATCTGACACCACGGCAGCAGACGCCGCCTACTTCAGCCGCGCGCCCGCGCTGCCGATGTAAGGCGCATGAGCGGCACGAACACCGATCGCACCGAGACGCGCAAGGTCGTCCGCCGCGGCGAGCGCACGATCGACGTGCGCCTGATCACCTATCCGGGCGGAAAGCGCAAGCGCTAACACGGTGCCGCTCCCGGCGCGAGGGCTGCCCAGTCCGGCAGGCTCGCTTCAGTCAGGGTGCGCATCTGCCTTGGGGCCGAGCGCTGAGCGCGCGCTCGTCTGCCGTCGCAGGGCGGCAGGTCGTTCCGCGCGCTAGCCCCCTGCGAAGGTCTTCATCAGGTTCAGCGCGGCCGGGCCGAGCGCCACAACGAACATCGAGGGAAAGATGAAGATCACGGTCGGGAACAGCATCTTGACCGGCGCCTTCATGGCCTTCTCCTCGGCGGCCAGCTGGCGGCGAACGCGCATGTCCTGCGACTGCACGCGCAGGATGCGGGACAGCGCGATGCCGAGCTGGTCGGCCTGGATGATGGCGCGGGCGAACTGCGACACCTCGGGCGCGTCGACACGCTCCGACAGATTCTTGAGCGCCGCCGAGCGGCTCTGGCCGATCCGCATCTCGTGCAGCACCAGCGAGAACTCGTCGACGAGCGGGCCCTCCATGCGCTCGCTCAGCTTGGAGAGCGCCTGGTCGAAGCCGAGGCCGGCTTCCACGGACACGCACAGCAGGTCGAGTACGTTCGGCAGGTCGGCGCGCATCAGATCCCGGCGGCTGCGGACGCGGTTGTTGATCACGAAGTCGGGGGCGATGAACCCGATGGCAGCGCCCATCAGCCCGATCATGAGGCCGAAGATCGGGGCCATGGCACCGGTGATCGCCGTGAGCAGGCCGAACGTGATGAACAGGCCGGCGAGGCCGGTCTTGAGCGCCAGGTAGGCCTGCGGCGACAGCGTGCGGGCCAGGCCGGCGGCGAGCAGGCGGTTGGACACCTGATCGGTGTTGGTCTTGGGCATCAGCTTCATGGTGATGCCGGCCAGACGAGCCGCCATCGGGCCCAGCAGGCGGTCGTTGACGCTGCGCCGTGTCTCGATCTCGCGCTGGTTACGGGTGCCGTAGCGCCGGGCCCGCCTGACCGACAGCGACACCTCTCGCTGGCGGACGGTGAGACCGGTCAGCAGCACGTAGACAGCGGCGAAGAACGTTCCGATTCCGAGGACCATCATCAACATGCGGCTACTCCTTGAAGGACACGATTTTCTTGATGATCATGGAACCGATCCCCATCATCACGAGCGAGCCCGCGACCATGATCTTGCCCATCGTGGTCGTGAACAGCACCGACATGTAGGTCGGGTTCAGGGCGAAGATGGCGAGGCCCATCAGGAACGGCATCGCGATCAGCACGTAGGCCGACATCCGGCCCTGCGCGGTCAGCGCCTTCACCTTGCGCTCGAACTGCTGGCGCTGGCGCACCGTGTCCGAGACCATGTCCAGGATGTCGGCGAGGCTGCCACCGACGGTGCGCTGGATGTTCACGGCCATCACGACGAAACCGAAGTTGTACGAGTTCATGCGATCGGCCATCGCCTGCAGGGCGTGCTCGGAGTTCGATCCCAGCTGGATCTCGGCGAGCACTCGCGAGAACTCCTTCGCGGTCGGATCGGCGCCCTCGCGGACGACGCTGCTGACGGACTGGTTGAACGCGTGTCCGGCCTTGAGCGACGCCGCCATCGTGATCAGCGTCTCCGGCAGCTGGGTCTCGAACAGGGTCAGCCGCTTCCTGGCCTTGAGCCGCACGTAGAGCGCGGGCACCAGGCCGCCCAGGAGCAGCGCCGCAAGCGCGAACAGGCCGCGATGGCCGAGGATGAAGGCGGTGATGAACCCGAACAGGATCGCGGTGCCGATCTGGATATAGAACAGCTCCGCGGTGCGCAGCGGCAGGTCAGCCTGCTCCAGGTTCGCCGACATCCGCTTCCAGAAGTTCATCGAGCCGATGATGCGCTCGGTCGAGATGAACAGCTGGTGCAGCAGCGAGATGCGGGAGGTGGGGGTGGCCTCACCATCGGCTTCGACCACGACGCTCTTCTTGCTGTCGGTGTAGGGCGCGATCCGCTTCTGCAGGATCACATCAGGCCGCGCCGCCATCACCAGGATCATGGCCATCAGGACGAAGAACCCGACCAGGGCAGCCATCAGGATGCGGCCGGATGCGCCGGTGGGCAGCTTCAGGCCGCCGCCGCTCTTGGTGGGCGGGACGAACGTGCCGGGGGCCTTCAGCACCTCGCGGGCGTCGCCCAGCCCGGGCGACGACAGCGTCAGCACCAGCGGGGCGCCGGGCGCCACCGAGCTCTGGTACAGGTAGGTGTAGCTGTTGCCGAGCTCGCTCTCGATGGTGCTGTAGATGCCGGCCAGGGCCGACGAGTCGGTCACCGAGGTGGCCGTGCCGCCGGTGTCCGAAGCGATCTGGTTGAGGGCCGCCTGAGCCGGGCCGCTGGTGGCGATGCCGACGGTGTAGACCAGCACACCCGCCTGCTTGGCCGCTGCGACCGCCTCGTCCAGCGTGGCGGTGTCTGACTGTGACGAGCCGTCGGTGATCAGGATCATGACGCGACGCTGCGCGGGCGCGGTCTGCAGGTCCTCGGACGCCAGCTTGACGGCCCCGTAGAGGGCGGTGCCGGGCGCGCCGCCGGTGCCCAGCTGGCTGATAGCGGTGTCGATCTCGGTGCGGTCAGGGCTGAGCCGGGCCGCCGGGTAGGCGGTCGAGTCGAAACCGTAGACGCCGAGCAGGTTGCCGTTCTTCTGGGCGCTGACGAAGCCGTGCGCGGCGGAGATGGCATCGTTCAGCTTGGTGCCAGCCATGCTGTTGGAGGTGTCGATCACAAGCGCGATCGCGGCGGGCGCTCCCGGATCCACCATCTGCACGTTCGCGGCCGGCACCTGGACGCCGTTCTCGGACACCTGCAGGTCGGGGGCCTTGCCGGGCGTGGGCGACTGCACCGTCACCCGGACGGTGGGAAACGCGCTGGTGTCGACCTTCTGCACCTGCAGGGTGCCGCTGGCCGACGCCGGAACGGCAGCGACAAGGGCCGCGAGCGCGGTGACGATGGCGATGCGGAGGCGCATTACTGTCCGACCGCCCTGCCGAACACGCCGGCGGCTGTTGCGCTTGAAGGCCGCTCGCCGCTGTCGGGCAGGAAGAAGTTGGGCGGCAGGTTGACGCCGTTGCCGGCCATCTTGTCGAGGAAGTGAGGCTTGATGCCGCTGCAGGTCAGCGGCCCCAGCAGACGATGCCCGGTCTCGGCCTGCTCGGCGGCGTTCTCCACCGGCTTGGCGATGAAGATGTCCTGCAGGGTGACCACGTCGGACTCCATCCGCAGCACCTCGGTGACATGGGTGATGCGGCGGGTGCCGTCGACCAGGCGCGATACCTGGACGATCAGGTCGAACGCGCTCGAGATCTGCTCGCGGATGGCGCGCAGCGGCAGGTCGACGCCTGCAGTCAGCACCAGCGTCTCGGTACGGGCCAGGGCGTCACGCGGGTTGTTGGCGTGGACGGTGGTCAGGGAGCCGTCGTGGCCGGTGTTCATGGCCTGCAGCATGTCCACGGTCTCGGGTCCACGACACTCGCCGACGATGATGCGGTCGGGCCGCATACGCAGGGTGTTGCGGACGAGGTCGCGGATCGTGACCTGGCCCTTGCCCTCGATGTTGGACGGGCGCGACTCCAGGGTGATCACGTGGTCCTGCTTGAGCTGGAGCTCGGCCGCGTCCTCGACGGTGATGATTCGCTCGTCGGAGGGGATGGCCGCCGACAGCACGTTCAGCGTCGTCGTCTTACCGGAACCGGTACCGCCCGAGATGAGGATGTTCAGCTTGCCGCGCACGCAGGCCTCGAGGAACTGGCCGGACTTGTGCGTGAGCGTCCCGAACTTGATCAGGTCGGGCATGGTGAACGGATCGCGGCGGAACTTACGAATGGTCAGTGCCGATCCGCGGACCGCCAGCGGTGGGATGATCGCGTTCACACGCGAGCCGTCCGGCAGACGGGCGTCCACGTACGGGGACGACTCGTCGATGCGCCGTCCGATGCGGCTGATGATCTTGTCGATGATCCGCAGCAGGTGCTGGTCGTCGACGAACTGCGCGTTCGTGCGCGTGATCTTGCCGTGGCGCTCGATGTAGATCGTGCTGTGGTCGTTGACCATGATTTCTGTGATCGAGTCGTCGCGCAGGAACGGCTCCAACGGCCCGTATCCGAGGATGTCGTCGGAGATCTGCCGGATGATGTCCTGGCGCTCCTGCCGCGTCAGCGGCGTCTTCTCGAGCGCCAGCACCTCGGTCACCGCCTCGTTGACGGTGGCCTCGAGGTCGCCGTCACCGGTACCGGCGTCGGCATTGAACAGACGCGGGCCGAGCCGGGCGATGATGTCCTTGTGAACTCGGGTCTTGAGATCGGCAAAGGGATCGGAGACCACCGAGGTGCGTTCGAGAGCCGGCTTGCCGGACTCCTGGCCCGCCTCGACCTCGGTGCCGTCCTGCCCCGCGACCTGGATGCGAGACTGTAGCGACACGGGTTATCCCTTCCTTCGGAACTTCTTGCCGCCACCCTCGACGGCGCCGGTCGTGCGCAGCGGCACGAGCTTGTCGGCGACATCCTGGAGCGACTTGCCAACGGCGGAGCGCGGGCTCGAGATCGCGATCGGGACGCCTCGGTTGACCGAGACTGCGACCTCGCGCTCGACCGGCACCTCGAACGCGACCTTCATGTCCAGCGCGCGCTCGATCTCCTGGGCCTTCAGCCCGACCTTCGACCCCGCGCGGTTCAGCAGCAGGTGCCGCCGCTCCTTGGGGTAGTGCAGCAGGTCGAGCGTCTGCATCGTCAGCTTGATGTTCTTGACCGTAGGCACGTCGGGCGATGCCACCAGCAGCAGCTGGTCGGTGCGATCCAGGGTGGACAGCACCGGGCCGTGGAAGAACGGCGGCGTGTCGACAACGATCACGTCGTAGCTCTCCTTGGCCACTGCGAACAGGTGGCCGAGGCGCTCCTCGGTGACCAGCTCGGCGTCCTCCGGGCGCAGCGGTGCGGGAAGCACATGCACGCCGGACGAGTGGGCCGTGACGTAGCCGGCCAGCGCGTCGGTGTCCAGCTCGCGACGAGCCATGACCAGGTCATAGATCGTCTTCTCGGGCTCGATGCCCATCATGATGGCGGCGTCCCCGAACTGCAGGTCGAGGTCGAGCAGCAGTGTCTTGCGCTGCTGCTGACGCGCGACCGTCGCGGCCAGGTTGCAGGCCAGAACGGTCTTGCCGGCCCCGCCCTTGGGCGAGAAGAACGTGACCACACGGCCTTCCAGCGCCGCGGTGGTCTTGCCGCTCGCCGCTACCGGTTGCCCGGCCGGCCGCCAGCGAGTTCGCCTTCTTGATGGTGAAGACGATGCCGTCGGTCAGCTGCGGCAGCAGCACCACGTCGAAGATCCCGGCCGACAGCGCCTCCGAGAGGAGGGCGTTGGCGCTGGCCGAGGTGACCAGCACGATCGGGGCCGCGGTGACGCTGCGGATTGACTCGATCTCAGCGGTGGGAACGTGATCGGTGGAGGTGGTGCCGTGCAGGATCACCTGAGCCCCGGACTCGGCCAGCTTCGTGCCGGCCTTGGCGGGATCGGCGGCGGTGCCGACGAGCTCCACCTCGGGGTGATCAGCGAGACCCTCCCTCACCTCGGCGAGGCCGTTGGCCGCGCCGGTGATGAATACCTTGATCGGTGAGGAGCTCAATGTCCCGTCCCCTTCGAGCTGAAGGCCTGGATGATCTGGCGGGCGTTGAGGCCCTCGAAGATCACGGACTGCACCGTGGCCAGGGTGATCGGGCCATCCTGCGAGCCGTTGGCGGGCCGCAGCACGAACCAGAGAGCACCGTCGCCGCCGTGCAGCGTGAAGGTGATCTTCGGCACCACCGTGTCGGGCACCGCGACGGTGATCGACGGGAGTGGTGGTGGACGCGGCCAGCTGGCCGGTGGTCGTGTTGACGTCAGGCGCCTTCAGCACCTGCACGTCACGCACGATGATGCGGCTGACGTCGTAATCGGGGTCGCCGTTGGACGGATGCACCGTGTAGGTGCCGACCATGTCGACGTGATCGCCGGCCTGGATCGTGCCGCCCAGGAGCTCGTCCGGGGTGAGGCCGATCTGGATGGCGCGGTAGTTCTGCTTGATCTGCGTGACCAGCCGCGTCTGGTCCGAAGGTGCGAACATCGACGCGGTGACCTGCTGGCCGGAGTACAGATCCTGCTTGGTGACGTAGGAGCTGTTCAGCGACTTCTCGTCGGTCAGGGCGCCAACGATCACGTCCTGCTGCACGACCTGATGCGTCTGGATCTGGCCGCCCGAGATCGCGTCGGCGACTATGGTGCCGGCCGGGATGTCGGCGGTCGCAACCAGAACCGTGGTGGTCTGCTGCGAGTTATGTGCCTGCTTCTGCACATTCCCCGTGTACATGATCACGAGGAACGCCGCGATGCCGGCCAAAACCAGCGCGATCGCGATGTTACGGACGTTGTACGTCATGCGGCTGCCTCACTTGGGACGGAAGACGTAAGAGACCTAGCTGAGGTGCTATCGGCACGGCCTCTTCGGGACTTGAGGGTCACGCGAAATCCAGCTGCGCAACCACCGTTGGGGGGATCTGTGTTACTCGATGCGCTGGGTCGTCTTGGAGGTCAGCGTTCCCGACCCCACCACCACACCCATGATGCTGATGCTGTACGGATACGTCACTGTCACGGTCACCGATTGCCCGGTCGTCCACGGCTGGCTCGGAGACACGGTGATGCCCATGTTGGACGTGTTGAGCGACCACACAGACGCCTTGACGGTGTTCTGAACCGTCGTAACGCCGTTTGCGTCCGTTCGCGACACGATCGCCTTGCGGGCGCCGTCGCGTGCGGCGTTCGTGACCTGGATGTAATCGGTGAACGCCTGACCGAACTGGAAGATCGCGATCAGCAGCAGGAACAGCACCGGCATGACCAGCGCGAACTCCACCATCGCCTGTCCCGAGGAACGGCCGCCGGCCCGACGTGGTCGGGCCGGGGTCGGATCAGCCTTGGTGTGCGGGGGACGGATCATCAGGCAGGGGGGTCCAAAGCGTGTGAGCGCTACTCGACCCGCATCGTGGTGGAAGAGGTCAGGTTGCCGGACGAGACAACCAGGCCGATGATGCTGATCGAATACGGGTAGGTGACCTGCACCTTCACGTCCGAGCCCTGGATGAACGTCGGGCTGTTGGGATACGTGATCCCCATGTTGGACGTGGTCAGCCCCGGCGCGGCCGCTTGGGCGGCAGCGGTGGCGGCACTCTCGGCACCGGCGACTCCCAGCGTGCGGCTAGTGGCCGCCTTGCGTGCGCCCTCGCGGGCGGCGGCCGTCACCTGGATGTAGTTGTTGAAGAGCACTCCGAACTGCAGGATCGCGAACAGCACCAGCAGCAGCACGGGAAGGATGACGGCGAACTCAACGACCGCCTGGCCCTCGTCGGTTGTGGTGCGTTTCTTGATCTTCACGGAGCTCCCAGACCCTGGGTGACGTGTGCGGGGGACAAAAGTAGGCGGGCTCCCGGGGCACTGAGGACCCGGGAACCCGCCGAGGGAAGCCATAATTACATGGCGGCAATCACGCTATTGAGAACGGCGGAGATCTTGGTGCTCAGGAGGCCGAGGGTGACCACCACAGCGATGGTGATGACGCCGAGCACGACGGCATACTCAGCCATCGTCTGGCCCGACTCCTCCTTGAGATCCGCGAACAGGCGGCTCAGGTACTCGATCAAGGAATTCACCTCCCCCCATCCAGTTTCGCGGAGCCGCCGCGGAAGGCGGATCCTGTTCGATCTGTTTCGGCAGATGCCATGGAGCCTTGAGGGCTTGCTGGCGATTTCCCCTGTTTGGGGGAACTGCCGTCTAGACGCGTATCTCACTGATAGGCGCTGGCCGATTCCGCTGGTATCACCCGTTCGGATGCTTTGCGCGCCGGAGAATTCGCTATCGTGCGCCGCCATGGCGACGGTGATCGACGGCAAACAGACCGCGGCGGCGGTGCAGGCGCGGGTCGGCCGCGAGGTGGCCGAGTTCGTCGCCGAGACCGGGCACACGCCCGGCCTGGTCACGATCCTGGTGGGCGAGGACCCGGCCTCACAGGTGTATGTCCGCAGCAAGGGCGAGCGCTCCCGCGAGCTGGGCATGGCCTCGTTCCACGAGCAGCTGCCGGCGACCTCCAGCCAGGACGAGGTCGAGAGCGCCGTCGCACGCTGGAACGCCGACGAGCGGGTCGACGGGATCCTCGTGCAGCTGCCGCTGCCCGGCGACCTCGACTCGAAGCCGGTGCTGGAGCTGATCGATCCGTCCAAGGATGTCGACGGGTTCCACCCGATCAGCGTGGGCCGGCTCGTGGCCAACCAGCCGGGGCTGCGTCCGTGCACACCGGCCGGCGTGATGGAGCTGCTGCGCGCCTACGATATCCCCGTCAGCGGCGCCGACGCCGTGGTGGTGGGCCGCTCCGACATCGTCGGCAAGCCGGTGGCGCTGCTGCTCCTGCACCAGAGCGCGACGGTCACCATTGCCCACTCGCGCACCCGCGACCTGGGCGAGGTGACGCGACGGGCCGACATCCTGGTGGCGGCGGTGGGCCGGCCGCAGATGATCACGGGCGACATGATCAAGCCGGGCGCGGCCGTGATCGACGTCGGCATCAACCGCACCGACGCGGGCCTGGTGGGCGACGTTGACTACGAATCGGCCTCGCAGGTGGCCGGCGCGATCACCCCTGTACCGGGCGGCGTGGGCCCGATGACGATCGCCATGCTGCTCTCGAACACGCTGGAAGCGGCCCGGCTGCGGCACTGAGCCGCGACCGTCCCAAATCGGCCGCGATTGCGGCCGACCGCACGGTCCTCTATATTCGCGCGATTCAGCAAAGCGGTCCATACCGGTCCACTGGTCGAGGAGGACCTAGGTTGGCAGAAGGTACGGTCAAGTGGTTCAGCAACGAAAAGGGTTACGGCTTCATCCAGCAGGACGGCGGTGAGGACGTGTTCGTGCACTTCTCGGAGATCCAGGGCGACGGCTACAAGAGCCTGGCCGAGGGTCAGCGGGTCGAGTTCGAGGTCGCACAGGGGAACAAGGGGCTGCAGGCCAGCGCAGTCCGCCCGATCGGATAGCGAAGCCGTCGAGGGCGCCGGACGGTGGGATCCGGCGCCTGACGGTCGTCTATCCTCTCGATCGATGGCCATCTCCTCCGACGACGTGCTGCACGTGGCGCGGCTCGCCAACCTCTCGCTGAGTGATGAAGAGGTGGCGCGCATGTCGGAGCAGCTGTCCGGGATCCTCGGCCACGTCGATGCCCTGGCCGCCCTCGACCTGGAGGGTGTGCCACCGACTGCGCACGCGCTCGAGGTCGAGAACGTGACGCGGCCCGATCGGCCACGTCCCAGCTGGCCGCGCGACGAGGTGCTCGCCAACGTCCCGGCCGCGCAGGATGGCGCGTTCCGGGTACCTCCGACCTCATGACCCCGGACACCCTCGGTCTCACTGCCGAAGGCTGCATGGCGCTGCTCGACGCCGGTGACGTGTCGTGCGTGGAGCTGGTGGACGCCTACCTGGCCCGCATCGAGCACCGGGACGGCGACCTCAACTGCTATCTGCGTACGCGTGCCGACGCCGCTCGCGAGGAGGCGGCGCGGTTCGACCGTGAGGGTCGCAGCGGCCTGCAGGGCGTCCCGATCGCGCTCAAGGACATTCTCTGCGTGCGGGGCGAGGAGACCACGGCCGGCTCCCGCATCCTGGAGGGGCACCGGCCGCTGTACGACGCAGGCGTCGTCACCCGCGCTCGCGCGGCCGGGTTGATCCCGCTCGGCAAGACCAACATGGACGAGTTCGCGATGGGCTCGTCTACGGAGCACTCCGCCTTCGGCCCCACGCATAACCCGTGGGACGCGCGCATGGTGCCGGGCGGTTCCAGCGGTGGCTCGGCGGCGGCCGTGGCGGCGGGGCTGGCGCCGCTCGCGCTGGGCACCGACACCGGCGGCTCGATCCGGCAGCCGGCGGCGCTGTGCGGCGTGGTCGGCATGAAGCCCACGTACGGCGCCGTCTCGCGCCATGGCCTGATCGCCTTCGGTAGCTCGCTCGACCAGATCGGGCCGTTCGCGCTGACTGTCCGCGACGCCGCGCTGGCGCTGCAGGTGATCGCCGGCCGGGATCACTGCGACTCGACCTCGGTGGAGCTACCGGAGCCGATCGCCGTGCCCGAAGGCGACGACCTGAGCGGGGTGACCATCGGGGTGCCCACCGACCTGCTGGCCCAGGGCGTGGAGCCGGGTGTGCGCGAGGCGTTCGACCGCTCGTTGGAGCATGCGCAGCACCTGGGAGCCACGGTGCGCGAGATCACGCTCCCGACGGCCGTCCACGCCCTGCCCGCCTACTACCTGATCGCCCCTGCCGAGGCCTCGGCCAACCTGGCCCGGTTCGACGGGGTGCGCTACGGCCTGCGGCTCGAGGAGCCAGGCGACACGATCGTCGAGATGTACGGGCGCACGCGCTCGAGTGGGTTCGGGGCCGAGGTCAAACGCCGCATCATGCTCGGCACCTACGTGCTCTCGGCCGGCTACTACGACGCCTACTACGGCACCGCCCAGCGGGTGCGCACGCTGATCCGGCGCGAGTTCGACCAGGCGTTCGCCGACGTCGACCTGATCGCAACGCCGGCGTCACCGACGGTCGCATTCCCGATCGGCGAGCGGATCGACGATCCCTGGGCGATGTACGCATGTGACCTGCTGACGGTGCCGGTGAACCTGGCCGGCCTGCCCGGGATCTCGCTGCCGTGCGGCCTCTCGGAGGGGCTGCCGGTGGGCCTGCAGCTGATCGGCTCGGCCTTCTCGGAGAACCGGATCCTGGCCGCCGCGCACGCGCTCGAGGGTGCGATCGGGTTCGACCCGGTGCCGGCTGCGATGAGGGGCGCGGGATGAGCGAGGCCGCCTGGGAGCCCGTGATCGGGCTCGAGATCCACGTCCAGCTGAACACCGCCACCAAGATGTTCTGCGCCTGTGAGAACCACTTCGGCGCCGAGCCCAACACGCTCACCTGCCCGCTCTGCCTGGGCCATCCGGGCGTGCTGCCGGTGATCAACCAGGGGGCGGTCGAGAAGGCGATCGAGATCGGCCTGGCGCTGAACTGCGGGATCGCGGAGAGCAGCGTGTTCCACCGCAAGAACTACTTCTACCCGGACAGCCCCAAGGCCTATCAGATCAGCCAGTACGACCAGCCGATCTGCCTGGAGGGCCATCTTGACGTGGACGGCGGGAGCATCGGCATCACCCGCGCGCACCTCGAGGAGGACGCCGCCAAGCTCGTCCACAGCGGCGGTGAGGCGGGCCGGATCGGAGGCGCCGAGTACACGCTGGTCGACTTCAATCGTTGTGGCACGCCGCTGGTCGAGATCGTGACCGAGCCCGACCTGCGGTCGCCGGAGCAGGCCATTGCCTTCCTGGCGCTGCTGAAGAACACCCTGCAGACGATCGGCGTCTCCGACTGCGACATGGAGAAGGGGTCGCTGCGGTGCGATGCCAACGTGTCGGTGCGGCCGGCCGGAGGCGGCGAGTTCGGCACCAAGACCGAGCTGAAGAACATGAACTCGTTCAAGTTCCTGGGCGACGGGATGGCGGCCGAGATCCGGCGCCAGATCGATCTGCTGGAGCGGGGGCTCCAGGTCGTGCAGGAGACGCTGCACTACGACCCGGGCACGAAGGCGCTGCGGTCGCTGCGCTCCAAGGAGGAGGCGCACGACTATCGTTACTTCCCGGAGCCGGATCTGGTGCCCCTGGCGCCCTCGTCGGAGTTGATCGAGCGGCTGCGCGACGGGCTGCCGGAGCTGCCGGCCGCACGCATCGAGCGGTTCGCCTCGCAGCACGGCCTGCCGCCCGCCTACGCGACCGATCTCAACGCCGAGCCGCGCCTTGCGGACTACTTCGAGGCGGTGGCCGCGTCGTCCGACGCCAAGTCCGCGGCGGACTGGGTTCTGAACACGCGCCCGGCACCGGTCGACACCGTGCCGGCCGCGACGCTGGCGTCGCTGATCGGCCTGATCGCCGGCGGCACCATCACCAACAGCATCGCCCGGCAGGTGTACGAGATGCTGGTCGCCGACCCCACCGCCGATCCGGCCGAGCTGGTCGAGCGCCACGGTCTCGCGTCGATCGGCGACAGCGGCGAGCTGGAGGCGATGGTGGACGAGGTGATCGCCGAGAACCCGGCCTTCGTCGAGCAGTTCCAAAGCGGCAAGGACGGCGTGATCAACGCGCTCGTCGGCCAGGTGATGAAGCGCACGCAGGGCCGCGCCGACGCCCGTCAGGTGCAGGAGCTGCTGCGCTCGAAGCTGTAGCGCGCGGGCTGAGCTTCCCAGCAACGCTGCATCTAGACTCCGGCCGTGCCCGAGCGGACCTACCTGATCACGCCCGGCCCCACGCCGGTGCCGCCCGAGGTTGCGGCCGCCATGGCCCGGCCCCTGATCCACCATCGCAGCCCCGATTTCAAGGTGCTGCTGGAGCAGACGCTGGCGCAGCTGAGAGCGCGCCTTTGCGACCGAACAGGAGGTGCTGCTGTTCGCCGGCTCCGGCACGTCGGCGATGGAGTCGGCCGTGGCCAACCTGCTGTCCCCGGGCGACGACGTCCTGGTCGCGTCGGCCGGCAACTTCGGTGATCGCTGGACGAAGATCGCGCGCGCCTACGGCATCGAGCCTCGCATCCATGCGCAGCCCTGGGGTGAGGCGCTCGATCCCGCGGCCGTCGCCGCGCAGGCGCAGGGTGCGGTCGCGGTCTACATCACGCACTCCGAGACGTCGACGGGTGTCGTCCACGACGTCCGCGCGATCGCCGAGGCGCTGCGGCCGGCCGGTGCGGTGCTGGTGGTGGACGCCGTCTCCAGCCTGGGCGGCGTCGAGCTTGCGATGGACGACTGGGGCGTCGACGTGGTCGTGTCCGGGTCGCAGAAGGCACTGATGACACCGCCCGGGCTCGCCTTCGCTGCGGCGTCGGAGCGCGCCTGGGCGATCTCCGAGCGGGCGGCGCTCCCGCGCTTCACCCTCGACTGGCGGGGCACGCGCGACTCGCAGGAGAAGGTGCAGACCCCGTTCACGCCGCCGATCACGCTGGTCGCCGGGCTCGAATACCGCGCTCGCCATGATCGAGGCGGAGGGCTCCGAGAACGTGTGGGCGCGCAACCGGTTGCTGGGCCGCGCCACGCGCGAGGGCGCGAAGGCGCTCGGGCTCGAGCTGTTCTCCCCGGACGACGACAGCTCGTCGATGGTGACCGCCGTGCAGATGCCGGACGGCGTCGACGGCCAGGAGGTGTACGGGCTGCTGCGTGATCGATTCGGCGTCGTGCTGGCCGGCGGCCACGGCCCGCTGCGCGGCAAGGTGATCCGGATCGGCCACATGGGCTACATGAACCGGTTCGACATCATCACCGCGCTGTCGGCGCTCGAGCTGGTGCTGGGCGACCTCGGCTACCGGGCGCCGACCGCAGGCGCCGGGGCGGCGCGGGCGGTGGAGGTGTTCGCGCAGCTCGAGACCAGCCGTGTCTGAGCTGGCCCAGCCGTCCCGGCCGGCCGTGCGCCGCAGCACCGACCGCGCCCGGGTGCTGATCACGGAGCAGATCGCCCAGTCCGGCGTCGAGCTGCTGTCCGACCGCTTCGACGTCGACGTCGAGCTGGACATCTCGGCGGATCAGCTGTGCGACCGGATCAGCGACTACGACGCGCTGATCGTGCGCAGCAAGACCCGCGTCGACGCCGGGGTGCTGGCGTGCGGGACACGGCTGAAGGTGGTGGGCCGGGCGGGTACCGGGGTCGACAACGTGGACGTGGACGAGGCCACGCGACGCGGCATCATCGTGGCCAACGCACCCGGCTCGAACATGGTGTCGGCCGCGGAGCACGCGATCGGGCTGCTGCTGGCGCTGGCCCGCAACATCCCACAGGCGCATGCGGCGCTGGTTGACGGCCGCTGGGAGCGCTCGCGCTTCGGAGGCGTGGAGCTGTGCGGGAAGACGCTGGGCGTGCTCGGCTTCGGGCGCATCGGCCAGCTGGTCGCCGCCCGCGCCCGTGGCCTCGGCATGCAGGTGATCGCGCACGACCCGTTCGTGACGCCGGAGCGCTTCCGGGAGGCGCAGGTCACGCACGCCACGCTGGAGCAGGTGCTGGCGGGCGCCGAGTTCATCTCGCTGCACGCCCCGCTGACGGCCGAAACGCACCACCTGATCCGAGACGAGACGATCGATCTGATGCAGCCCGGTGTGCGGATCGTGAACGCCGCACGCGGCGATCTGATCGACCTGGACGCGCTGGTGGCGGCACTCAAGGACGGCCGGGTGGCGGCCGCCGCGCTGGACGTGTTCCCGACCGAGCCCTACACCGAGGGCGAGATCCTGACGCTGCCGAACGTGGTGGTGACGCCCCACCTGGGCGCCTCGACGCAGGAGGCGCAGGACCGCGCCGGCGTGATCGTGGCCGAGCAGGTGGTGGCAGCCCTGTGCGGCGAGTTCGTCTCGAACGCCGTCAACATCCCGCTGGGACGGGCCGAGGACATGGAGGTGATGGGGCCGTTCGTGCCGCTGGCGTTCAAGCTGGGTCGGCTGGCGGCCGGGCTCAGCGGCGGCGGCTTCGACCGGGTCGAGGTGACCTGTTCGGGATCGCTGGCCGAGTACGACACGCGGTTGCTGACGTCGGCGGCGCTGGCCGGCGCGTTCGCGGGGCAGGTGGACGAGCAGGTGAACCTGGTCAACTCGCGGGCCCTGGCCGACGGGATGGGAATCCACGTGGTCGAGTCGGCGCAGCCGTCCACCGGGCACTTCACCAACCTGGTGAGCGTGGCCACGCTGCCCGGCGACACCGTGTCCGGCACCACCATCGGTCGCGACGACCGGCCCTGGCTGGTGGGGGTGCATCCCTACCAGGTCGAGATCGAGCTGGACGCGCACATGGTGGTGATGCTGAACGACGACCGGCCCGGCATGATCGGGCGCGTCGGCACGCTGCTGGGCGAGGAGGGAGCGAACATCGCCAACATGAACGTGTCGCGAAACGTCCGCGGCGAGGAGGCGGTGATGGTGCTCTCGGTGGACACGCCGCCCGAGCCGCACGTGCTCGAGCGGCTGCGGGGCGAGGCCGGAATCCACTCCGTGCGGGTGGTATCGCTGACCGTCGTCTGACTCCAGCCGCCCGCGGCGTCCGGTAGCATCAGACGACATCCGCGGACGAAAAGGACGGGCCGATGCAGGCGACGGAGAAGATCTGGCGTAACGGGAGTTTCATACCGTGGGACGATGCCCAGGTCCACGTCCTGACGCACGCGCTGCACTACGGCACCGGCGTGTTCGAGGGAATCCGCGCCTATGCGACGCCGAAGGGCACGGCCGTGTTCCGCCTGAACGCCCACCTGGAGCGCCTGCGCCGCTCCGCGGCGCTGTACGAGATGGACCTCGGCCTGTCCACGGCGGAGCTGGCCGCGGCGATCCACGAGACGATCGCATCGAACGGCGTCGGCTCCTGCTACGTGCGGCCGATCGTGTTCCGCGGCTACGGCGAGATGGGCCTGTTCGCACTCAACAACCCCGTCGACGTGGCGATCGCGGTGTGGCCGTGGGGCGCCTACCTGGGCGAGGACGCGCTGGAGACCGGCGTCCGCTGCAAGGTGTCGAGCTTCCGGCGCTACGGGCCCAACACGATGCCGCCCGCTGCAAAGGCATCAGGCCAGTACATCAACTCGGTGCTCGCCAAGCATGAGGCCACGCGCAGCGGCTACGACGAGGCGATCCTCTTGAACGAGCAGGGCTTCGTCGCCGACGGCTCCGGCGAGAACGTGTTCGTGGCGCGCGACGGCGTGCTGTACACGCCGCCCACGAGCGACTCATGCCTGCCGGGCATCACCCGCGAGAGCGTCATCCAGATCGCGCAGTCGCTCGGCTTCGAGGTGCGCGTGGCGACGCTGGTGCGAACCGATCTCTACTTCGCCGACGAGGCCTTCCTGTGCGGCACGGCCGCCGAGGTGACGCCGATCGCATCGGTGGACGGCCAGGAGATCGGCGGCCGCGGCCCGATCACCAAGCAGATCCAGGAAGTGTTCTTCGCGACCGTCGAGGGCCGCGACGAGCGCTTCGCCGAGTTCCTCGAATATCCGGTCACCGACGGCGGTGGGCACTCTAGGTAGATGGTCGCCGTCCGCCAGATCCCGTTGGCGCGCCCGTACCTGGACGGCCGCGAGGAGGAGCTCGTGCTCGACGTGCTGCGCTCCGGCGACCTGGCGCTGGGGCCGGTGTACCGGCGCTTCGAGGAGGCGTTCGCCGACATCGCCGGCACCGCCCATGCGGTCGCCTGCTCGAGCGGAACGGCCGGCCTGCACGCCAGCCTGGCGCGGCTGGGCGTGGGCCCGGGCGACGAGGTGGTCACCTCCTCGTTCTCGTTCGTCGCGTCGGCCAACGTGATCCTGTTCCAGCACGCGACGCCGGTCTTCGCCGACATCGACGAGCAGACGTTCAACGTCGACCCCGCGGCGGTCGAGGCGGCCATCACGCCGCGCACCAAGGCGATCCTCCCGGTGCACATCTTCGGCTACCCGTGCGACATCGGCGCCATCAACGCGATCGCGGAGCGCCATGGCCTGCCGGTGGTCGAGGACGCGTGCGAGGCGCTCGGCGCGAGCGTGGACGGCCGGCCGGTGGGCGCCTTCGGCAACCCCGCCGTCTACGGCTTCTACCCGAACAAGCAGATCACCACCGGCGAGGGCGGCATGATCACGACCGACGACCCGGACGTCGAGCGGGAGCTGCGCAGCATCGTCAACCAGGGGCGCTCGGACAACGGCGACTGGCTGGTGCACCAGCGGCTCGGGTTCAACTTCAGGATGGATGAGATGTCCGCGGCCGTCGGGCTCGCCCAGCTGGAGAAGCTGGAGTTCATGCTGGCCGAGCGGGCGCGGGTGGCCCGCCGCTACGGGCAGCAGCTGGCCGGGGTCGAGGGCGTCGAGCTGCCGTACGAGGGGCGTCATCCCCGCAGCTGGTTCATCTACCACGTACGGCTGGCCGAGCACATCGACCGCGCATCGGTGATCGACGCGATGGCGGCGCGCGGCATATCGACACGCCCCTACCTGCCGGCCATCCACCTGCAGCCCGAGTACCGCAGCCTGGGCATGCGGGAGGGGATGCTTCCGGTGACCGAGCGGGTCAGCCGCTCGACGCTGGCGCTGCCGTTCTTCATCCAGCTGCAGGACGAGGACGTCGACTACGTCTGCGCCTCGCTGCGCGAGGTGCTCGAGACGTCGGTCTGAGATGGCGGTGCCCATGGTCTTCCTCGGGCACGGAAAGTACGCGCGGGCCGACCGCATCTTCGCGCTGGAGCCGATCGGCGACGATCGCGGAGACGGCCGCCGCACGCGCGTCTGGGTCGAGGGCATCGCCGAGCCGCTGATCGCCTCGCGCACCGAGCGCACGATCCTGGCCGACATGGAGCAGGCGCAGTCTGACGACGCGGCGATCCGCCGCAGCCGGCGCCCGCAGACGTCGCTGTTCGAGTGAGCGCGGACACGCAGCTGCTGACGTGGGATGGCTGCCGATGGAGGCCTCCCTGCTCGCTCCGGAGGGGGAGCTGTCCGGCACCGTGGATGTGCCGAGCACCGTGCTGCTGCTGCGCCGGGCGGCGGGGACCGTGCTGGTCGATGCCGGCTCGGGGCCGTGGTCGGCCGAGTGGCCGGGAAGCGGCGACGACCTCGCCGGCGCGCTGGCCGCGGCCGGTTGTGCGCCTGGATCAGATCGACCTGGTCGTGCTCACCCACCTCGACTTCGACCACTGCGGCGGATGCCTGCTGCTGCCGGGCGTGCCGGTCGCCGCGCCGGCCGGCGCCGAGCCCTCCAGCGAGGGCAGCGAGCGGTCGTTCGCGCAGCTGCGTGTCGGAGGGCCGGCTGAGCTGGATCGCCGACGGCGAGCAGGCGTCGCACGGCCTCACGCTGCGCTCGGCGCCCGGTCACCGCAGCGGGCACTCGGTGCTGGAGGTGGATGGCGGGCTCGTCCACCTGGCGGACGTCGTGCACCATCCGCTGCACGTGCAGCACCCGGAGTGGGATCACGCCTTCGACTCCGACGCGGAGCTGGCACGTGCCACCCGGACGGCGGTGCTCGACGAGATGGCGGAGCGCGGCGTGCTGGTGTCGGCCTCGCACATCGAGGGCTTCGGGCGGATCCAGCGCTCGGCCGCCGGGGAGCTGCGTGGCAGCCGCAGTGATCCCGCCGCTCGATCTGGCCGGGGATCCCGTGGCCGCGGCGGAGCAGCTGATCGGCTGGACGCTGCTGGTGGACGGCGTCGGCGGCCCGATCGTGGAGACCGAGGCGTACCGCCACGACGACCCGGCCTCGCACGCCTTCTCGGGGCAGACCGCGCGGAACGCGGTCATGTTCGGCCCGCCCGGCCACATCTACGTGTACCTGTCATACGGCATCCACTGGTGCATGAACATCTCGTGCGGGCCGCCCGGCGTCGGCGCGGGCGGTGCTGATCCGGGCGCTGGAGCCGGTGCAAGGCATCGACCTGATGCGGCGAGCGGCGCGGCGACCGGCCGCTGCGCGAGCTGACCAGCGGCCCCGGCCGGGTCGGCCAGGCGCTGGGCGCCGGGCCCGTGGCTGGCCGGCCGGACGCGCCGATCTGCGTCCGCCCGACCGCCGTCCGCGAGGTGGTCGCGACCGTCCGCGTCGGCATCTCCAAGGCCGTCGAGCAGCCGTGGCGGTTCCTCGACCCGGACTCGCCGTACGTGAGCCGCCGCCCGCGCCGGGCCGCGTAGAATCGCCCGCATGCCCGACCTCGCCGCGCTCACCCGCCATGCCGTCAAGGTG
>CAVXZW010000027.1:212500-240654 GCA_963766445.1 uncultured Actinomycetes bacterium
GGGAGATTCCGCGTGCCCGTACCAAAACCGACACAGGTGGGCGGGTAGAGAATACCAAGGTGATCGAGAAAACCTTCGTTAAGGAACTCGGCAAAATTGCCCCGTAACTTCGGGAGAAGGGGCGCCCCGTCAGGGTGAAGGACTTCGCGTCCGGAGCCCGAGGGGGCCGCAGTGAATAGGCCCAAGCGACTGTTTACCAAAAACACAGGTCTCTGCTAAGTCGTAAGACGACGTATAGGGGCTGACGCCTGCCCGGTGCCGGAAGGTCACGAGGAGAGGTTAGCCTTCGGGCGAAGCTTCGAATCCAAGCCCCGGTAAACGGCGGCCGTAACTATAACGGTCCTAAGGTAGCGAAATTCCTTGTCGGGTAAGTTCCGACCTGCACGAATGGCGTAACGACTTGGGCGCTGTCTCAACGAAGGACTCGGTGAAATTGTAGTATCGGTGAAGATGCCGATTACGCGCAGCAAGACGGAAAGACCCCGTGAACCTTTACTGCAGCTTGATATTGGAGTCTGGGACATTTTGTCCAGGATAGGTGGGAGGCTGTGAACCGGGGACGCCAGTTCTCGGGGAGCCAACCTTGGGATACCACCCTTGGTGTTCTGGGCTTCTAACTCCGTTCCGTAATCCGGACGGGGAACAGTGTCAGGTGGGCAGTTTGACTGGGGCGGTCGCCTCCTAAAATGTAACGGAGGCGCGCAAAGGTTCCCTCAGCACGGTCGGAAATCGTGCGTAGAGTGTAAAGGCACAAGGGAGCTTGACTGCGAGACCAACAAGTCGAGCAGGTACGAAAGTAGGTCTTAGTGATCCGGCGGTAGAGAGTGGAATTGCCGTCGCTCAACGGATAAAAGGTACTCCGGGGATAACAGGCTGATCGCTTCCAAGAGTCCACATCGACGAAGCGGTTTGGCACCTCGATGTCGGCTCGTCGCATCCTGGGGCTGGAGTAGGTCCCAAGGGTTGGGCTGTTCGCCCATTAAAGCGGTACGCGAGCTGGGTTCAGAACGTCGTGAGACAGTTCGGTCCCTATCTGCTGTGCGCGTTGGAGAGTTGAGAGGAGTCGACCCTAGTACGAGAGGACCGGGTTGAACAGACCTCTGGTGTATCAGTTGTCCTGCCAAGGGCACCGCTGGTTAGCTACGTCTGGATGGGATAACCGCTGAAAGCATCTAAGCGGGAAGCCCACCTCGAGATGAGCTCTCCCATCCCCTTGAGGGAGTAAGGATCCTGGGAGACCACCAGGTTGATAGGCGGGATGTGTAAGCGCAGTAATGCGTTCAGCAGACCCGTACTAATAATCCGAGGTCTTGATTTTGAGAACACCGCAAGCCGCTATGGAGTTTTGAGGGTGTGGGCGGCTTCGCCGGCCCCGAAGCTTTCGCAATTTCCGGTGGTCATAGCGAGAGGGATACACCTCTTCCCATTCCGAACAGAGCAGTTAAGCCTCTCAGCGCCGATGGTACTTGGCCCGCAAGGGCCTGGGAGAGTAGGTCGCCGCCGGATTAACCTTCGAAAGGCCATCCCGATCCGGGGTGGCCTCTTCGGTACGGTTCATACGGCCGCTAGCCGGCCGCGGTCAGCCGCCGCCGTCCTCCTCGTCCAGCAGCCCCCGCGGCGGCCAGTCGTCCTGGGCGTCGCAGCGGCCGGTGCAGTGCAGGCTGGCGACGTTCTGCAGCGGCACCAGGATGTGGCCGTTCAGCTCGATGTGGGGGACGTCCTCGATCAAGCAGTAGGCGGTCAGCACGCCGTCCTGGTACTCGCCGCCGAACAGCGCCAGCTCGACCGCCTCGCCCTTGTACTTCGAGGTGTAGTCCTCCACCGCGCGGTCACCCTAGCAGACGCCCGGCCACACCGATCAGGTGCCCGACATCGTTGAAACCGACCAGCCGCAGCGACCCGCGAGCGGTGGTCACGTGGTCAGGCTGCAGTTGCCGGCGCCGTCGATGTGCCGGCGGTCGTGCCCCGGCAGCCCGACCGCATGCGCGACGATCGCGCGCACGGCGCCGCCGTGGGACACGACCAGGATGCCGCCCGCGCCGGTGCGCCTCCAGCAGCCGCTGCGAGGGTCGCCACCACGCGCGCGTGCATATCGTCGTAGGTCTCGCCGCCGCTCCAGCCGGAATCGCCGTCCAGCCAGCGCCTGTAGCCGCGGGGTTCCGCTCGCGCACCTGGTCGCGGGTGAGGCCGCGCCAGTCGCCGTTGTCGACCTCGCGCAGCCCTGGCTCGAGCACCGGCCGCAGGCCGGTCGCCTCGCGATATGGCCGCCGTCTGGCCGCGCTCGGCGAGGTCGCTCGCGTAGAGCGCGTCGAGCGGAGGCTGCAGCCGCTTCGCCAGCGCCTCGCGCCTGTCGCGGCCGTGCTCGTTCAGGCCGGGGCCGCCGTGGCCCTGCCAGCGGCCCTCACGGTTCCAGTCGGTTTCGCCGTGGCGGGCGACGAGCAGCTCGGTCATGGCTGCCATCATATGATGCCGGTGCGATGGACTTGGCCTAGCGATCTGCGCGTGCTGGTGACCGGTGGCAGCGCCGGTATCGGCCTGGCCACCGCCGAGCTGCTGGTCGGCGAGGGTGCGCGGGTGGCGATCGCTCTCGCGCAACCCGAGCAGGCGGCGGCCCGATCGGCGCCGCGGCATCGCTGCCGACCTGGCCACGGCGAGGGCTGCGCGGCCGCCGTCGGCGGGCGCTGTGCAGGCGCTGGGCGGCCTCGACGGGCTGGTCAACAACGTCGGCATCGCCCACATCGGCAGCTTCGAGGAGATCGCCGACGACGCGTGGCAGGCGGCCTGGGACACGAACGTGATGAGCTACGTCCGCTGCATCCGGGCGGCGCTGCCCGCATCTGCGCGAGTCCGCAGCGGGCCGCGATCGTCAACGTCGTCGTCGACCTCGGGAAAGCGGCCCAGCGCCGGCATGCCCGAGTACTCGGTGACCAAGGCAGCGCGTGCTGTCGCTGTCGCGGCTGGTGGCCGACGTCCATGCCGGCGACGGCATCCGCTGCAACGCGGTCTCACCGGGCCCGACGCCGTCGCCGGCCTGGCTCGGCATCGGCGGGCTCGCCGACCAGACCGCGGCCGACTCCGATCGCAGCCGCGACGAGGTGCTGCGAGGCGGTGGGGGCGGGGCGGCCGCTGGGACGGATGGCGGAGCCGGCCGAGATCGCCGCCGTGATCGCGTTCCTCTGTCGCCGCGGGCCGTCCTACGTGACCGGTGCCGCCTGGAGCGCCGACGGCGGCACCGTACCCGTGATCATCTGACACCGGATGCGCCGCGATTTTGCGCTGGCAGCGGCCAGCGTAGGATTCCGGAGATGGCCGCACCCGACAGGACCAGTTGCCGAACGCTTCGCCGCGCATGTGGCCGCGGTCGAGGCGTGCTCGCTGTCGCCGCTGGCGGTGCGCTCCTACGAGACGGCCGGCAGGCCGGCCGACGACGATGAGGACTGCTCGCTGCGCACGCCGTTCCAGCGCGACCGCGACCGGATCGTGCACTGCAAGGCGTTCCGCCGCCTGAAGCAGAAGACGCAGGTGTTCATCGCCCCCCAGGGCGACCACTTCCGCACGCGGCTGACGCACACGCTGGAGGTGTCCGGCATCGCCCGCGGGGTGGCGCGGGCGCTGCGCCTGAACGAGGACCTGGCCGAGGCGATCGCGCTCGGTCACGATCTCGGCCACGCCCGTTCGGCCACACCGGCGAGGAGGCGCTCGACCGGGTGCTGGCGCGTGAGTACGGCCGCCGACTTCCGCCACAACCAGCACTCGCTGCGGATCGTGGACGTGCTCGAGCACCACGGCCGCGGGCTGAACCTGACCCAGGAGGTGCGTGATGGCATCCTCAACCACACCGGCGACACGCTGCCGGCCACGTTCGAGGGCGGCATCGTGCGGCTGGTCGATCGCTTCGCCTACGTCAACCACGACATCGACGACGCGCTGCGGGCAGGCATCCTCGACGAGCGGCAGCTGCCGGAGGCGCCGGTGCGGCTGCTGGGGACGACCGCGTCCGAGCGGATCGACTCGCTGGTGCACGACCTGGTCGAGACTCCGATCTGGCCGGCGAGGTGAGCCAGTCGGCCGAGCGCGGCGCGGCCTTGCTCGAGCTGCGCAGCTTCATGTTCGCGAACGTCTACCTGGGGCCGATCGCGCGCCGGGAGACGGTGCGGGCGGGCGACATGGTGGAGGCGCTACTGGCCTACTTCATCGAGCATGCCGAGGGCCTGCCGGGCGACGGCGACACCGTCACTCGCGCCACCGACTGGGTGGCGGGCATGACCGATGGCTACTGCATCCGCGCGTTCGACGAGCTGCTTGCGCCGCGATGACGCTGATCCGGGCCGAGAGCGTCGAGGCGGTGAAGGAGGCGGTCGACATGATCGACCTGGTGTCCGGGCGCACGCAGATGAAGCGCTCCGGCGCCGAATGGCGCGGACGCTGCCCGTTTCACGACGAGCGCACCGGCTCGTTCTGGGTGGATCCGCTGAAGAAGGTCTACTACTGCTTCGGCTGCCAGGCGCGCGGAGATGCCATCGGCTTCGTGCGAGAGACCGAGGCGCTCGACTTCGCGGGCGCGATCGAATGGCTGGCCGACCGCTATGGCGTCACCCTCGAATACGAGGAGAGCTCGCCCGAGGCCGACCGCCGGCGGGCGCTGCGCGACCGCTTGCTGCGGTTGCTGGACGACAGCGCCGGCTACTACCAGCGGTTCCTGTGGGAGGCGGGGGAGGCCGTCGCCGCGCGCTCCTACCTCGAGCAGCGCGGCATCAGCCGCGAGAGCGCCGACCTGTATCGGCTGGGGTACGCCTCCGCCTCCGGCGACCGCCTGCGCAAGGCCGCGCTGGGCAAGGGGTTCACGGCGTCCGAGCTGGACGCGGCCGGCCTCAGCGCACGCGGAGGTGACCGGTTCCGAGAACGCCTGATGTTCCCCCTCAGCGATGCCCGCGGCCGTGTCCGCGGCTTCGGCGCCCGCCAGATGCCGGGCGGAAGGCCGCCCAAGTACCTGAACACCTCCGACGGTTCCGTGTTCCGAAAGAGCGACATCCTGTACGGCCTCGATCATGCCCGCCGGGCGATCGCCCAGGCCGGATCGGCGATCGTGGTGGAGGGGTACACCGACGTGATCATGCTGCGCCAGAGCGGGGTGGAGCGGGTGGTGGCATCGATGGGGACGGCACTGACCGAGGGTCAGGTGACCGAGCTGCGGCGGCTCTGCTCGGCCGTGTACCTGGCCTTCGATGCCGACGCCGCCGGACAGGAGGCGTCGCTGCGGGGGATGGAGATCGCCCGCGCCAAGGGCCTGACTGTGCGGGTTGTGCGGCTTGCGGAGGGACGTGACCCGGCCGACGTGGCGGCCGAGGGGGCCGCCGTGTTCGAGGCGGCGGTGGAGGCGGCGGTGCCCTACCTGACCTACCGGGTCGGCCTGGCGCTGGAGACGGGCGGCTCGCGCGACGATCGCTACCAGCGGTCGCAGTCGCTGCTGCAGGCGGCCCCGCCCTCGGTCGAGCGCGACGAGCTGGTGCGGGTGGTGGCCAACCGGCTGGAGCTGTCGGAAGACCTGACGGCGCGGCTGACGGCGAGCAACGGACCGGCCCCGGCGACCACACGCGCGGCGGCGCCGGCGCTGCGGCTGTCGCCCCGAGATCGCGACGAGCGGCTGTTCCTCGGGCTCTGTCTGGAGTACCCGCAGCGGGGCGCCGACTTGCTTGATTCTCTGGATGTGGCACACTTTCCAGACGCGTCGCGGTGGGAGGCCGCGACGGTGATCCGCCGGCGATTGGCCGGGGATCTGGCTCCCGGGGAGGAAAATACGTGGGCACCATTGATCGCCGAGTTGTCGGCGCTGGCCTCGCAGGAGGCAACGTCGGAAGCCGTGCTGGAGGAGCTGTTCTGGAAGCTCCGGCTGCGGAGGACGGAGGACGAGCTAAAGGCGCTGGAGGAAAACGCCGACTTGTCTCTCAGTCAGCAACAGCGTCTGCGCGAGCTGCAGGAGCTGCGGTTGACGATTCTCGAGACCATCCGGTCCCGCTAACCGTCTCAGAGGAAGTCCGCCCCATCGCCATGTCGGAGTTCGCGCCCGAGCCGCTCGACGATGCCGTCGAGCAGGACGAGGACGACGTCGAGCTGAAGCTCGAGGCGTCGCCTGGTCCCAGCGAGGACACGGTCGGCCTCTACCTGCGCGAGATCTCGAAGGTGGCCCTGCTGACGGCGGCCGAAGAGGTGTCGCTGGCGAAGGCGCTCGAGCACGGCGACGAGCGGGCGCGGCGGCGGCTGATCGAATCGAACCTGCGGCTGGTGGTGTCGGTGGCGCGGCGCTACTCGGGTCGCGGGCTCTCCTTTCTCGACCTGATCCAGGAGGGCAACCTGGGCCTGATGAAGGCCGTCGAGCGCTACGACTGGCGGCTGGGACACCGCTTTTCGACCTATGCCACGTGGTGGATCCGCCAGTCGGTGACGCGCGCGCTGGCCGACCAGGGACGCACCATCAGGGTGCCGGCCCAGGTTGTCGACACCATCAACCGGATGGCCCGGATCGAGCGGCAGCTGACCCAGAAGCTCGGGCGCACACCCACCGTCGACGAGGTTGCCGAGGCGATGGAGCTGAAGCCCGAGAAGGTCGAGCATCTGCGCCGCGTCTCGCAGGAGCCGGTGTCGCTGGCGGCGCCGGTGGGCGAGGACTTCACCGAGCTGGGCGAGCTGATCGAGGACGAGCGGCTGCTGAAGCCGGGCGAGGACATGGCCGAGGCGCAGCGCGACAGCCGCGTGGCCGACCTGGTGGCGACGCTGCCCTATCGCGAGCGCACCATCCTCGAGCTCCGCTATGGCCTCGGCGGTGGCCAGCAGCACACGCTCGAGGAGGTCGGCCGCCGTTTCGGCGTCACCCGCGAGCGGGTGCGCCAGATCGAGACGCGCACGCTGCGCAGGCTGGCCGCTGCCGGTGAGCATGCCGACCTGCGGCACCTGATCGACTAGCGCGAGGACTCAGGGACGGCCGGCGAAAGCCGATAACCAGCAGGGGCGCTGGTAGACTGCCCCCGCCATTCCTCGGTAGCTCAATGGTAGAGCATCCGGCTGTTAACCGGAGGGTTGCAGGTTCGAGTCCTGCCCGAGGAGCCTAGCAGTAGAGCCAAGAGTTCCATCGCGGAACCCAGGCCTCCGCGCTCGACCCGCCTCCCGCCTGCCCCGATCTAGAGATGATCGGGTGGTAACGCCCACGCAGGTCGCCCGATTCGCGTACCGAGCCGCTACTCGTACACCTGGCTGCGCGATTCCTCGTGATCGGGATCTGTGAGCCGCTGGACATGCAGGCCCCGATCGATGCCGGGCATCACCGGGACGCTGATGACGATGTCGTCGTCCGCCGCTGATGCCGGCGGCTCCGGCGATGACGATATGGAAACTCTGTCGTCCGGTCGCTTTCCGTGGCGAACAGCTGTCGGAGGAAACCCACCGCACGACCCTAGCAACATCCCCGCGAACGCACCGCCCGGCGCGGGCTCATGTGGTCACGCTCCTGCGGGTGTAAGATCGGCGACGGACGCAAGCGGTTGCCGCGGTGCGTCGATGGACAGCCCCCGTCCAGCGTCGAGGCCTCGCCGACCGCCGTGGAGCGACCGGCGGGCCTCCCAACACGAGCAGGGAGGGCATCATGCACGCACGTATCAGCACCTACCAGGCAAGCGATCCCGAAGGCTTGGTGGAAGGATTCAGGAACGTGTCGGACATGCTCGAAGGCACCGACGGCTTCTCGCACGCCTACATGATGGTCGACCGTGACAGCGGCAAGGCGATGACGATCACGATCTGGGACAGCGAAGCGGCAATGATGACGAGCGTCAGCAGCGCGGACGAGATGCGCAAGCGCGCTACCGAGCCCAGCGGCGCCACCGTCGAGTCGGTTCAGCACTACGAGATCCCAATGGTGGTCGGGACTCCCACTCGCGCATAGCAGCGGCAAGAGCGGATGGTCGCGCTTGAGGGTCGATCGGCCAGGCGCGTCAGCTGCCGAGGGTCCCGGCGCCGGCTCCTCCCCGGTGCGTCGGGTTGACGAACACACGTTCGTACCTGTAGGGTCGTCGGCATGCTCGCCCCGATCGTGCAGCGGTTGCTCGACACCAGCTCCGACTATGTCGCCGCCCGCTTCGCCTTCGACCGGGCGGTCACCAGTGCACGCCGGCAGGGCATGAGCGACGAGGAGATCGCGCACCTGACCGGCTTCACGGTGCCGATGGTGCAGGCGGTCTCGGGCAGGCGGCCGAGCTAGCGAGATCAGGCGGCGGTCGGGGGGCGGGCCGTCAGCCGGTGATCGCGACCTGCGTGACCTGGCCGACCCTGCCCGGCACCCACGCCACCGGGTTGCCGCCCAGCGACGGCAGGTTCATCGACACGTACTGGCCGTTGATGCGAAGGCCGTTGCCGTTGCCGGTGGCGCCGGTGATGTAGAACCAGGCGAAGCCCTGGACGGTCATGGTGGCGTTGGTGCCGCTGGCGAAGGCCGGGACGATGGGGACGAAGATCAGGCGCGGCGGCAGCCCCTGGGCATCGTCCCAGGACTGGCGGATGACCTCGTACTGGCCATTTCCGAGCGGCGACAGGTCGTGGACGAGGTCGCCGGGAATGGTATTCACCGAGTTGGCGCTGGGCTGCGCGTTGCCGGTCTTCGGCGACAGGCAGCCGCCGGCGGTGATCTGGCCGATGTCGTTGGTGCCCAGGATCGCCGCCTGGACGTTGCCGGCGGTGCCCGTGTACACGGCGCCTGAGCAGCTGCCGCCGCTGGTGTTTGTGGCGGTGGGAAGGTCGATCGTGCCGCACTGGCCGGAGGCGTCGCAGTTGAACAGCGTGGTGCCGCGGCCGTTGTCGTAGGACGCGACCGTGACCACGTAGGGCGAGACGTGATGGCGGACGGCGCCGGCCGCCTGCATCTGGGCGGTGGCGGTGGCGATGATGGTCACCGAGTCGTGGCCGAACACCTTGGCGAAGAAGGCCGGCGCCGGGTAGCTGGTGGTCACCCGCACGGAGTCCGGGCTGGGCGACGAGAACACCATGCTCTCGCCCGGCATCCGGTTCGCCGCGAAGCTGGCCGCGGCGCGGTCGGCGGCGGTGCCGGTGGGCAGCGATGCGGCCGCGGCCAGCACCGCCGCGTCGGCGTCGTTCTGCAGGTCGCGCTTGTCCTGGTACCAGATGCCGACGTCGATCGCGAAGGCGGCCATGCCGAGCACGCTCAACATGAACAGCACCATCACCACCAGCGTCTGGCCCGCGCTCAGCGCGACGCCGCCCGGGCCGGGCCGGCTCGCAGACGGGTGGCGATCGATGGTCATACCAGGATCGTCGGCGGCGAACGGTGCGGGCCAGACAGTGCCCGCCGCCCATCCGGTCTGCGTGCAACCGCGCGGACGGGGTCGGTGATTCCCCCGATGCGCCGATCATCCGCGCCCGGGCGCGGATGGTTCGCCGGTCAGCGAGGACGGTGGTAGTGGATGCCGACCGCGTGCGGCGGGATGAACGCCCGATGACGGCCGACATGGACGCGGCCGTGGATCATGCCGCCCGCGCTGGCCGCGAGGTCGGGCCAGTTGACGGTGTGGGTGCCCGAGTGGAACACCGATCGGCAGCGGCTGGCGGTGCCGCCCATGCGGTCGTGTGGGTACACGAACTGGGCCGGCCGCACGCCCCGCGGCGGGTGCACCCAGAAGTTGTGCAGCCACATCGGGTTCGTGACCACGCAGTTGATGCCGGCGTTGTCGTCGGAGGGCGGGTTCGGCTGAGTGCCGATCGAGATTCCGCGCAGCGTCGTATGCGGGACGGTGCGGTTGTGGTAGCCGTACATGTTCGCGTTTCGGATCAGCACGCGCCCGATCGCGGGCTCCAGCGGATTCGTCTCGCGGCGCAGATAGAAGTTGTTGTAGTGGCTGGAGCCGGTGAGGCCGTCGATGCGGAGCTCCTTGACGCCGCCGCCGGGCTGCACCACGTCGGCGTGGTAGCCGCTCAGCGAGCCGTGCAGGCCGACGATGCGGTCGCGCTCGAGCTGGACGATGGTGTGCGGTGCCTTGATCTTGATGCCGTCGGAAGGGACGCCGCTGGAGCCGTTGATCAGCAGACCCTCGATGTGGACGATGCGGCCGTCACGGGTGCCGGAGTCGTCCATGATCACGATGTTCGGCCCCTTCACGCGGGTCGACATGTAGCCGCCGATGATGCGGATGTTGCCCCCGCCGCGGATGTAGAGCGGGCCGACCTTGCGCACCCGCGGCATCTTCAGGATGTAGTTGCGGGAGTCGCGCAGGTGCAGGTTGTCCGCCTTCACGTGCAGCCGCATCCTGATCGCATCGTGCACGCGCGGGCGCGGCCAGTAGCTGCCCACGTTCGCCTTCGCCGAGGCCAGTCCCCGTCCTCCGGCCATGCCGAGGGCGCAGGCCGCGAGCAGGGCCAGGCCGGACAGCGTGCCGAACAGCAGGATACGAGAACGACATCGAGGCATGCGGGAGCTCCTTGGTCAGTCGGGGTGACACGTGCACCATCGGCTGTGCCTGTGATGAGCCTGTAAGCAGGTGCTGAGATGTGTGTTCGGATCCCACCAAGAATCTGCAAACCGGCCAGGGACGACCCTAGCGGCCGGGTCGGCCAGATCGCCGATCTACCCGGCGTAGCCGAGACCCACCAGCGACGCCGGCACGAAGTCCCCGTCCGGCGGCGCTCCCAGCTGCAGCGCGCCGCTGACCTGGCCGCTGGCGCGCAGCGCCGGCCAGGTCACACTTTGGCCGTCGGCCGACACCTGGGCCGGGCATCCGGCCGTGTCCATGCGGTCGTCCGGCCACAGGAACTGGCCGAGCCGTTTGGTGGCGGGAGCGCCGTAGAAGTTGTCGAGCGTGATGCTGCCGCCGAGGTCGCAGTTGAGGGTGCTGGTCGAGTTCTGGGGATCGATCGGCTGGGTGCCGATGCTGATCGCCCGGATCGTCTCCGGCGGGTTGGTGCCGGCCGGGTTGGTGTAGCCGAACACATTCGCGTCCCGGATCACCACGTCACCGATCGGCGGCCCCAGCGGGTTGTTCTCGCGGCGCAGGTAGAACAGGTTGTAGTGCGACGACCCCGTGAAGCCGTCCACGATCAGCTTGCGCACGCCGCCGAACGGCTGGATCAGGTCGGCGTGGGTGGTCTCGATGGTGCCGATCAGGCCGGTGATACGCGAGTTGACGACCTCCACCACCGCCTTCGGCGCCTGGATGCGGATGCCGTCCGACTCGACGCCGCTGGTGGCGTCGATCAGCACGCCCTCGATGCGCACCACGCGGCCGGTCACCGCATTGGCGCCGTCGGCGATGACGATGTTGGCCGTGCCCGAGCGGGTGGTCGACAGGTAGCCGCCGATCAGCTCGACGTTGCGACCGCCGCGGATCTCGAGCGAGCCGGTCTTCTTCTGGGCCGGCATCTGCAAGATGTAGTCGCGGCTATCGTCGAGCTTGAGGTCGTCGTCTCCGGCATGCAGCTGCACCGTGATCGGATCGATCATCTCGGGCCGGGGGGTACTGCCGGGCAGCAGGCCGCCGCTGATGCCGGAGCCGCCGGTGCCGCTGCCGGAATCGGTGGAGCCGCCGGAATCCGTGGATCCTCCCGAGTCGACGGTGCCGCCCGCGTCGGCGGGCGCGGCCACTGCCACGGTCACGCTGGCGCGATCGCAGCCGGCCGGGTCGCGGTCGTCGCAGACCTGGTAGGAGAAGCTGTCGTCGCCGGTGTAGCCGGCGTCCGGCGTGTACAGCACATCCCCGCCGCCGACGTCGCTGGCGGTGCCGTGGGTGGGCGTCGCCACCGCCGTCAGGTGCAGGCTATCGCCGTTGGGATCGCGGTCGTTTGCGAGCGGCGTGACCGTAACCGGGTCGCCCTCGGGCGTGGAAGCGCTGTCGGCGGCCGCCACCGGGTCGGAGTTGGTGGTGATGGCGGCCGTCAGCGAGTAGCGGGTGCCGCCGTTGTGCGCCCACACCACCGCCGTGAAGGTGCCCGATGTGCGCGCCCGGTAGCTGAGCGTCTCCGGCTTGCTGGTGGCGCTGTAGGTCTTGGCGACCACGTTGCCGCCCGGATTCTTCAGCAGCAGGTTGAGATCGCTGGAGTCGTTGTGCCAGCGCAGTTCGAGCTTGATGGTGGCGCCCGATGCGACCTTCATGTGCCAGCGGTCGTTGGTGTCGCCGGGGCGAGCCACCCACCCGGTGTATGTCTGGGTGACCGTCTCGGGCGTGGTGCCGATTGCCGACGCGACGCAGGTGGCGACGGCGATGGCGGCTGCGATCAGGCCCAGCTGCAGCCTGCGACGATGTCGTGTCATTGGGATGACCCCCAGGCTCGGGTGCATCGGACGGAGACCCCGCCCCGCTCGGCAGGGCTCCCAGGGCATCGGTGCCGGCGCCCGCGCCGACGACCCCCCATCGGGGGAACGCCATCCCCTGGCCGGGGCACACGCGGGCGGCCCCCCGCCTATGCTGGGCGCGATCATGGGCATGCCACGACCGCTCGGCTCCGGGTACGAGCTCGACGACGACCGCAGCCGCATCGACGTCGACGCCGTCCACCGCTACCTGACCACCTCCTACTGGGCGCGAGGGACGATCCCGCGACCAGGTGGTGCAGCTGCTGGACGGCTCGCGGCGTCTGCTCGGGCTCTACCACGACGGCCGCCAGGTGGGGTTCTGCCGGGCGGTGTCGGACGGCTCCGTCCACGCATACCTGGCCGATGTCTACGTGCTCGAGGAGCACCGCGGCCACGGCCTGGGCGAGGCGATGGTGCGCGAGATGGTGGAGCAGGGGGAGCTGGCGGACGCGCGCTGGATGCTGCACACGCGCGACATGCACGCGCTCTATGCCAAGCTCGGGTTCGCCGCGGCCGGCGAGCGCGTGATGGAGCGACTCGGCTAGGCGGCCCGGCGGGGCCTGCGGCCTCGCCTGCGCCGCTCGCAGTAGTCGAGAAAGTCCGCGTGCTTGGTCAGGTAGACGCTCAGCTCGAGCATCCCGAACGCGACCCATTCACGGAACCAGACCTCGTCCACGACAACCGGCTGTGGCTCTGATGAGGAGGACATTCTGGAGCACCTCGTCCTGGGGGGCGGAACGACAACGCCCACTCATGTAAGGACATCGGCAGCTTGTCGGATTCCCCCCAACGGGCGATTTGCTGTGGCTGTTGTCACGTAGCAACGCCGCAAGGTTGGCGATACGCTTCGGAATCCGAGCCGGGGCGGCCGTTTGCGATCTGCGCTCCGTGCTCTTGACGCTTTGCACCTGATGATGGAGACTGGCCAGGAGGCAATGGGCACCCATAGCAGACACCCCCTGCTCGTTGTGGCTGCGCTCGCGGCCGCGTTCGCGCTGGCCGGATGCAGCGGCGGCTCGTCGAACGACGCCTCCGGCGGCAGCACGCCCGTCACCTCGGGCGGCGGTCGTCGACCGGCTTCATCCCGGCCAGCGGCACCGCCGACACCGGCGAGCTATTCCCGGTCTACTCGAACTCGGAGGCGGGCTACTCGTTCCGCTATCCCGGTGGCTGGCGGGTGGCCGAGAAGAAGACCGACGTCCGCATCGCCCGGTTCGGAAACGCCATCGTCGCCGTCGTCCGGCCGCGCGACACCGAGCCCTTCTACAAGGGCTACCAGAAGACGCTCGAGGCCGAGGTCAAGAAGGGCGACAAGAAGGCGATCTCGGCGATCGTCGAGCCGGCCACGCAGATCAAGGTGGGCAAGCAGAAGGTGGTGCGGGCCGTGATCGAGCAGGTGCGTCCGACCGGCGAGTCGACGCCGGACGAGGCCGTCATCACCTACCGCTACCTGTACTACAAGGATGGCAAGCTGTTGATCCTGAGCTGCAGCTCGGTGAAGGGGATCGACAACGCCGCCGCCTACGACCTGATCGCCAGCACCGTCAAGTGGCAGTAGCACCGCCCAGCCGCTAGGCTCGGGCACGTGATCCTGACCGACGCCGTCGAGAGCTATCTGCTCGCGCTGCGGCCGGCTCCCGACCCGGTGCTGTCCGAGATGGAGGCGCACGGCGCCCGCGACGGGATTCCCATCGTGGTGCCCGAGACGGGCATGCTGCTGAGCGTGCTGACCGCCGCCTGCGGCGCCCGCCGGGTGGTCGAGGTGGGTACCGCCATCGGCGTCTCGACGCTGCACATCGCGCGGGCGCTGCCGGCCGGCGGCACCATCGTCTCGTTCGAGGTAGACGAGGCTGCGGCATCTGGCTGCCCGCGACTATCTCGACCGGGCCGGCGTCGGCGACCGCGCCGACCTGCGGCTGCAGGACGCCGGCCAGGGACTGGCGACGCTGCAGCCGGGCGGCTGGGACATGGTGTTCCTGGACGGGTCTGAAGGGCGACTATCCCCGCCACCTGCAGCTGGCGCTGCCGTTGCTGCGCGCGGGCGGGGTGGTGGCGGTCGACAACACGCTGCTCAGCGGCACCGTCGCCGAGGGGCGGACGGACGGGCACTGGGACGCGGGTCAGATCGAGCAGATGCAGCGGTTCAACGCCGAACTGGTCGCCCGCGACGATCTGGTGGCGACGGTGCTGCCGGTCGGCGACGGCGTGCTGGTGGCGGTGCGCCGGTGAAGCGGCTCGCGATCGCCCTGGCCACGCTGGCGGCCGCACTGCTGGCGCCCGGCCGCGCCCAGGCGCTGCCCCCGGGCACGCACGTGCAGCTGTTCAAGGGCGGCCTCAACCAGGTGGTCGACATGGCGCACGTGCCCGGCACCGAGAAGCTGTTCTTCACCGAGAAGAACACCGGCAAGATCCGCGTCATCCTGCACGGCCGGCTGCTGGCGACCGCCTGCGCCAACCTCGACGTGGTCAGCGACGGCGAGCGGGGAGCGCTGGGGCTGGCGCTGGATCCCCGCTATCGCCAGACGCACTTCCTGTACGTCTACTTCACCAAGCACTCGCCGCTCGAGAACCGGGTCACTCGCTTCACCGTGCGTCACAACCGCTGCATCCACCCGCACCCGCTGATCACCGGCATCCCCACCGTCTCCGGCTACCACAACGGCGGCCAGCTGCTGTTTCACGACGGTGAGCTGTTCGTGACGGTCGGTGAGGGCCACGACGCCGCCAACGCGCAGCGGCTGAACACGTGGCTGGGCAAGGTGCTGCGCGAGACCGTGACTCAGCATCCCCGCCGACAATCCCGTGCTGGGCGGGCGGCGGCGGGCGATCTGGTCGTACGGGCACCGAAACGGGTTCGGGCTGGCGGCCAAGCCGGGCACGCACCTGCTGTACGAGACCGAGAACGGGCCCAGCTGCGACGACGAGCTGAACCTGATCCACCGCGCCCGCAACTACGGCTGGGGTAACGGCTACGTGTGCGGCACCAACGGCGTCGGCCCAAACCCGGTGGCGCCGCTGAAGCGGTGGACGCCGACCATCGCGCCGACGGATCCCTGGTGGTACGGCGGCCGCATCACCGCTCTGCGCGGCTCGATCTACATGGGCGACTTCAACACCGGCACGCTGCGGCGGATCAACGCTCAACCGGGCCGGCACCGCCGTCCGCACGATCTCCATCACCTACCGGGCGCCGTCGGGCATCATCGACGTCTCGGGGGGCCCCCACGGCCGGCTCTACTTCGCCACCCAGACCGCGATCTACCGCATCGTCAGCTAGTCGCCGGCCGGCCTAGAGGCCGCTTCGCACCTCGATCCTCCCGGCTGCCGCTGCCGCCTGCAGCGCGTCGTAGTCGCGCTCGTTCTGGTCGGCGTAGGCCTCGGCGAAGTCGGCGATCGCGCGGTCGAACGCGTCGCCGCCGCCGAGGTAGGCGGCGATCGCGATGCGGTCGCCGGAGCGGGCGTGGGCGCGGGCGAGCGTCCAGCCGCAGAGCCGGGCGTAGAGCGCCATGCCCTTCGGGGTGCCGCCTCGGTCTCGACGAGCCCTTCCAGTCCGCAGCTGGCGGCCGTAGAAGTCGCGCTCGCTGGCCGTCGATGCCGCTGTCGACGTGCAGCCAGCCCAGGAAGATGTCGCTGGTGGCCTGCATCAGGTGCTGGCCGGCGACCACGCGCTCGCCGTGGTTGGCGTACTCGCTCTTGGCCGAAGAACGTCCTCGAGCACCGAGGCCTGCGCCTCCTTGAACTGCAGGAACAGCGGATCGCTGTTCGTCGCGCCCGGGAACAGCACGATCCAGGCGCGCGTGCCGACGCTGCCGACGCCGACGACCTTGCGGGCGACGTCGACCAGCCGGAACTCCTCGAGCAGCACGCGGCGGTCGGTCTGCAACGTCTGCCGGTACGGCGCAGAAGCTGGTGGAGCTCCTCGGTCGAGCGCCGCGCCGTCGACGCCCGGCGCGAGGTCCTGGATCGGTTCGATCAGCGGCGGGTCGGCCACGATCCGGGGCTCGCCGTCGACCAGCTCGGTCAGCTTCGAGAACGCCGGCATGCTGTCGCGGGTGCGCGCCTTGGCCAGCGCCTTCTCGGCGCGCTTGCGCCATGCGGCTTGTGTCCAGCTGGCCGCGCAGCCGCGGCGAACAGCTCGTCGATCTCGAGCCGGGCGTACCAGACGTCGAGTTGCGCCCATCCCGGCGAACTCGCGCATCGCCTTGCGGTAGCCGGCGACGGAGGAGAGCACGATCGCCCGCCGCTCTTGTCGGATAGCCGTTCTCGCGTCCGGCCACCGCGAAGCTCGCGGCCAGCCGCTTGAGATCCCACTCCCAGGGTCCCGGCAGCGTCTCGTCGAAGTCGTTGAGGTCGAAGACCAGCCGCCGTTCGGGCGAGGCGAACACGCCGAAGTTCGACAGGTGGGCGTCGCCGCAGAGCTGGGCGTGCAGCCCGGAGCTGGGGGTGGCGGCCAGATCGGCGGCCATCAGCAGCGCGGCGCCGCGGTAGAACGTGAACGGCGACACCAGCATCCGCCCATAGCGGATCGGAATCAGCTCGGGCACCCGCGACGCGGCCTGCGACTCCAGCAGCTCGACCGGGTCGGCCCGGTGTGCGGTCGGCTCGAACTGCGCGTGGCTCGACCGCGGAACCTCGGCGCTCGCCGCCTTGCCCCGCGCGGCCCGCTCGGCGACGGTCAGATGGGGCACCACCTTGGGCGCGGGTGACCGCTTGGCCTGCGCGGAGTCGCCTCGTCCGCGGTCGCATCTCGCTGCTCGGTGCTCATCGGTTCCCCCATCGCTCGCTGTTGTGGTCGCACGGCCGTGTTCCGGTGCGCGCCGGCCCGACATCGTCCACGATTTCCGGCCGCCGCGCATCGGTGGAAACCCGCAGTGGCCCGGCACCGGCGCCGTCGATCGGCGAAACTGCGGGGGTGACGATGTCCCGGAACGGTCGTGACGCTCGCGGTTCGCGGGCCTGGGCGGACGAGGCGGTGCGCCGCATCGAGGCCGACGCAACCGCTCGGCGGACACGCACCTGCACGCTTCCCGCTGCCGCAGGAGTGGGGCGTCGACCTCTACCTGAAGGACGAGTCGGTGCATCCGACCGGATCGCTGAAGCACCGGCTGGCGCGCTCGCTGTTCCTGTACGGGCTCTGCAACGGCTGGATCGCCGAGGGCACGACCATCGTCGAGGCCTCGAGCGGATCGACGGCCGTGTCGCGAGGCGTACTTCGCGCGCTTGCTCGGCCTGCCGTTCGTCGCCGTGATGCCCGCCTCCACCAGCCCCGAGAAGATCGCGCTGATCGAGGAACAGGGCGGCGAGCTGCCACCTGGTGGCCGATCCGACCAGCGTCTACGACGAGGCGCAGCGGCTGGCATCCGAGCGCGGCGGCTACTACCTCGACCAGTTCACCTTCGCCGAGCGCGCCACCGACTGGCGCGGCAACAACAACATCGCCGAGATCGATCTTCAGCCAGATGTCGCTCGAGCGGCATCCCCTGCCCGCCTGGATCGTGGTCGGCGCGGGCACCGGCGGCACCAGCGCCACCATCGGCCGCTACGTCCGCTATGGCTGCTACCCGACCCAGCTGTGCGTGGTCGACCCCGAGGACTCGGTCTTCTACGCGGCCTGGAGCGGCGATCTGGCGGCCTTCAGCGGCCGGCCGTCGCGGATCGAGGGCATCGGCCGCCAGCGCGTGGAGCCGTCGTTCCTGCCCGACATCGTCGACCGCATGATCCAGGTGCCGGATGCCGCGTCGATCGCGGCCATGCGGCTGGTCGTGCGAGCGCACCGGCCGCAGCGTGGGCGGCTCGACCGGCACCAACGTGTGGGGCGCATTCGTGCTGATCGCCGAGATGCGCTCACGCGGCGAGCGGGGCAGCGTGGTGACGCTGATCTGCGACGGCGGAGACCGTTACGCCGGCACCTACTACAGCGACGACTGGGTGCGCCGGCAGGGACTCGAGCTGGCGCCCTACGGCGAGGCGTTGAACGGCTTCCTCGAGCACGGCCGGCTGGCCCTGCCCGGGCCTACACCTCGGTGATGACGCCCTGGATCGCGTCCACCACCTCGGGCGGCACCTCGTCCATCCCGTGCGCCTCGCGGGCATGCGCGGTGATCTCCTCGAACAGCGCCGCCTCATCGTCGTTGCGGGTCACCCACTGGCAGCCGGGCACCACATCGCCGCATCTGAACTGCTTCACCGGGACCTCCTGACCGTGTGCCGGGCTGGATACTAGTCGTCGCCGCCGTCCAGGCGGACGCGAGTACGATCAGCGCGTGTGCCGGATCCTGGCCTATCTCGGCGAGCCGCTGCCCGTGCAGAGCCTGCTGTTCGACGCCGACAACAGCCTCGTCCGGCAGTCCTACAGCCCGCGCATGATGAACACCTTCCTGAACCTGGCCGGCTTCGGCATGAAGGCGTGGGATCCGACCTCGCTGCGGCCGGAGCAGCCGTTCAGCTACCGGGCGACCACGCTGCCCTCGTTCGACCGCAACCTGCGCTTCCTGTCGTCCAAGCTCGCGCCCACCTGCCTGGTCGCCCACGTGCGTGGGGTTACCCACTCCCAGGAGTCGGTGGTCGCCGACACCAACCTGCACCCCTTCCAGTTCACCGGAGCCCGGGTCGCGCTCGCACACAACGGGCACCTGCGCCAGTTTCCCCGCATCCGCTACGCCCTTGTCGAGCACCTGCGCCCCGAGCTCGCGCAGCGGATCGAGGGCACCACCGACTCCGAGTGGATCTACGCGCTGATCCTGTCGCAGCTGGCCGATCCCTTTGGCCTGCCGGAGACGCGGGAGCTGGCCGACGCGACCGCCGAGGCGCTCCGGATCCTGCGCACGGTGCGCACCGCACACGGCATCGACACATCCTCGCCGGTCAACCTGTGCGTCAGCACCGGCCGCACCGTGGTCGCCACCCGCTTCTCGTTCGATTACGGCTGGTATCCGCCGGATGACGAGATGCTCGAGACCGATCTGCCGTTTGTCAGCCTCTGGTACGCGATCGGGGGCAGCTACGCTTGCGGGGATGCGGGCTGGCAGATGACGGCCGCGGATCCGCTGCGATCGGTGATCATCGCCTCCGAGCCGCTCACCGCCGACCATACGAGCTGGCTGGAGGTGCCCGAGTACTCGATGCTGACCGCCGAGCTGACGCCTGCCGGACTTGAGTTCGAGACGCGCGACCTGGATGTCTGACCGGCCCACCGTCGACTTCCTGGCCACGGTGCCGCTGCTGGAGGGCCGCTCGCGGGCCGACCTGGTCGACCTGGCGCGGGTGATGCGGCGCCGGCGGGTGGCCGCGGGTGAGCTGCTGTGGGCGCAGGGCGACGACGCCCGCGAGCTTGTGCTGATCGTGGAGGGACGCCTCGCGGCCTCGCTGCAGGTGCCGGTCGACCGCGTGGTCGAGGTGGTCAGATCAGGCACCGGCGAGATGGTGGGCGAGTTGTCGCTGCTGGACGGCGGCGTGCACACGATGAGCGTGCGGGCGACCGAGGACGCGACGGTGCTGGTGCTGGGCCGGGCCGACTTCCTGAGCCTGCTCGCCCGCCAGGACCCTGCAGCGTTCCGGCTCAAGCGCCGGCTGGCGTCGTTATTCACCGCCCGCCATCGCGACCAGCTGCGGCGGCTGGCCGACTCGCTCGGCGCAGGCTCGGCGGCCACGCCGCCTGTGGACGCAACCCGGGCGTTCGCCGAGCTGGAGTACTGCGGGCCGCCCGACAGCGCCTATCTGCGCCGGATGGGCACCTTCCGTGAGTTCGACTCACTGGCCCTGTGGGGGTTCCTCACTTCGGGCGGCTACGCCCGCTGTCCGGCCGGGCGCACGCTGCTGGCCGAGGGCGCGGCGTCCGACGCCTGCTACCTGACCATCAACGGCGCAGTCGAGAAGGTGCTGGTGCGGGGCGACCGTCGCAT
Organism: uncultured Actinomycetes bacterium; assembly: GCA_963766445.1. GTDB lineage: Bacteria > Actinomycetota > Thermoleophilia > Gaiellales > JAICJC01 > JAICYJ01. The sequence goes on from CAVXZW010000027.1 coordinate 232,748, forward strand.
CCGGGTGGGGCTGGCCGGGCCTGGCAAGGCGTTCGGCTACGAGGGCCTGATCGACGGCGGGCCCTCGCCGGTGACGGCCATCACCCGTGAGCGGTCGCTGCTGCTGGTGCTGCCGCGCGATCCGTTCGGGCAGCTGTTCCAGGGCGAGGACGCCATCTCGCGCGTGTTTCTCGACGTGATCGGCCGCGACCTGGCCGCCACACTGCGCGAGACGCTGCGCCCGCACGCGCGCCTGGCCGCGAGCCTGTAAACGCGGCCCCGATGGGGGCGGCTGGGATCGAACCAGCGACCAACCCGTTATGAGCGGGCTGCTCTCACCGCTGAGCTACACCCCCGGCGGCATCATGCTACCGGGCGGCGCCGCTCTCATCGGGCTCCAATCCTGCGCGCCGGCCGGATCAAACCATCCATGCCTGCCGTCGTACAACCCTATGTAAGACCGATTACGGAGGGTTCGTGAGCCACATCACGGCAGACAGCGTGGATATCGAGATCTTTGAGGGCCTGAACGACGCCGACCTGGCCGAGCTGGACGACCGCTTCGCGATGGCGTCGTTCCGAAGGGCGAGCTGGATCTACTCGCCGTACGACCGCGGCGAGGCCCTGTTCGTGATCGAGTCCGGCCGCGTGCGCCTGTTCCGCAGCGCCAGCGACGGCCGCCAGGTGACCTGGCCATGCTCGACCCCGGCTCGTCGTTCGGCCAGATCTCGTGCTGGACGACCTCATGCATGACGCCTATGCCGAGACGATGGCCGACAGCGTCGTGCGGGTGCTGCGGGTGTCCGACCTCGAGCGAGCCATCGCCCAGCATCCGCGGGTGGCGCTGAACCTGATGCGGTCGCTGTCGGAGCGGCTGCGCACGGCCGAGGACCAGATCGAGTCGCTCGCCTTCCGGCCGGTGCCGGCGCGGCTGGCCGCGAAGCTGCTGGAGCTGATGGACCGCTACGGGCGGGTCACGCCCACCGGCATCCGCATCGACGAGCGGTTCACGCACATGCAGCTGGCCGAGATGATCGGAACCAGCCGCGAGACGCTGACCAAGGTGCTGAACGAGCTGCGCGACGAGGGCCTGATCGACGTCCGTGAGCGGCTGGTGTGGGTGCTCGACGCCGACCGCCTGGAGCGGCTGAAGACCTCCGCCTGAGCGGCCGCTCGCCGGCCCCGCTGCACTAGCACTGCAAGCCAGAACTTCGGAAAGCGGAGGCTTCAGTGGCTGAAACCGGAACCATGCGGGTCAAGAGCGGTCTGGCGGAGATGCTCAAGGGCGGCGTCATCATGGACGTCACCAACGCCGAGCAGGCGCGCATCGCCGAGGATGCCGGCGCCTGCGCCGTGATGGCGCTCGAGCGCGTGCCCGCCGACATCCGCCGCGACGGCGGCGTCGCCCGCATGGCCGACCCGACGAGGATCGCGGGATCCAGGCGACGGTCACGATCCCGGTGATGGCCAAGGCCCGCATCGGCCACTTCGTCGAGGCGCAGATCCTGCAGGCGCTCGAGGTCGACTACATCGACGAGTCCGAGGTCCTGACGCCGGCCGACGAGGCCAACCACATCGACAAGTGGGACTTCAAGGTGCCGTTCGTGTGCGGCGCGACCAACCTCGGCGAGGCGCTGCGGCGGATCAGCGAGGGCGCCGCCATGATCCGCACCAAAGGCGAGGCCGGCACCGGCAACGTCGTCGAGGCGGTCCGCCACATGCGCTCGATCCTGGGCGAGATCCGAAGCTGCAGGCGATGGACGAGGACGAGCTGTATGTCGCGGCCAAGGACCTGCAGGCGCCCGTACGAGCTGGTGCGGTTCGCCGAGAACGGCGAGCTGCCGGTCGTCACTTCACCGCCGGCGGCTGGCCACCCCGGCCGACGCCGCCATGATGATGCAGCTGGGCGCCGACGGCGTGTTCGTCGGCTCCGGCATCTTCAAGAGCGGCGACCCGCCGCAGCGCGCGGCCGCGATCGTGAAGGCCACGACCCACTTCAACGACGCCGCCGATCCTGGCCGAGGTGTCGAGCGGCCTGGGCGAGCCCATGGTCGGCATCGAGATGTCGGCGCTGGGCGAGGCGGGCTGCTGCAGACGCGTGGCTCGGTAGCGGCCGGAGTCCTCGCCCTGCAGGGGGCGTTCCGCGAGCACTGCCGGGCGCTGGCCGACGTCGGCCTGGAGCGCGGTCGAGGTGCGCCAGCCGCGCGATCTGGAGGGGCTGGACGGGCTGGTCATCCCCGGCGGCGAGTCGACCACGATGTCGAAGCTGATGGTCGCCTACGGCCTGGAGCGCCCGATCCCGGAGCTGCGCGGCCGGCGCGCGCCGTGTTCGGCACCTGTGCCGGCATGATCCTGGTCGCCCGCGATGCCGTCGACGGCCCCCCCGACCAGCTCCGCTGGGCCTGATCGACATCGACGTGCGACGAAACGCGTTCGGACGTCAGGTGGCCAGCTTCGAGGCCGAGCTGGCGCTGCGCGGCGAGGCCGACCCGATCACCGGCGTGTTCATCCGGGCGCCCTGGATCGAGCGTGCCGGCGAGGGCGTCGAGGTGCTGGCCGAGCACGCCGGCCATGCGGTCGCGGCCGAGGCGGAGGAGTGCTGGTGACGGCCTTCCATCCCGAGCTGACCGGTGACCGCCGGCTGCACCGGCGCTTCGCCGACATGATCGCGCGGGCCGGGAAGGCGGTGGCGGCATGAGCGGCCACTCGAAATGGTCGACCATCAAGCACAAGAAGGGCGCCGAGGACAAGAAGCGCGGAAAGCTCTTCACCAAGCTGTCGCGGGCGATCATCGTGGCGGCCAAGGAGGGCGGCGCCGATCCGGCCGCCAACGCCACGCTGGCCGCGGCGATCGCGAAAGCCCGTTCCTACTCGATGCCGAAGGACAACATCGAGCGGGCGGTGCAGCGCGGCGCCGGCGGCGGCGAGGGATCGGACGCCTACGACGCCATCACCTACGAGGGCTACGGCCCCGACGGGGTGGCCATCATCGTGGAGGCGCTGACCGACAATCGCAACCGCACCGCCGCCGACGTGCGCTCGATCTTCGCCAAGCACAACGCCAGCCTGGGCACGCCCGGCTCGGTGGCCTGGCAGTTCGAGCGCAAGGGCGTGGTGCTGGTGCCGGCCGACGGGCTGCGACGAGGACGAGATGGTGCTGCAGGCGGCCGAGGCCGGCGCCGAGGACGCGCAGCTGGACGGCGACGTCTGGCAGGTGACCGCCGAGGCGGCCGACCTGGCGGCCGTGCGCGACGCGCTGGAGGCGGCCGGGCTGCCGATCAGCTCGGCCGAGCTGACGCTGGTGCCGAAGAACACGGTCGCACTCGAGGAGGATGCCGCCCGCAAGCTGCTGCGGCTGATCGACGCGCTCGAGGAGAACGACGACGTGCAGGACGTGTACGCCAACTTCGACATCCCCGATGCGGTGCTGGAGGCGGTCGCCGGCTGATTTTGGCGGTCACCAGCCGACCGCCAGGGGACCCCGATTCCAGCGATGAGTTCCAGCGACGTCGCCGGTCTCATCCCCGAACCGCAACAACCGAAAGGATGACGACATGAGCGCGATCACCACCTGCCTCTGGTTCGACACCGAGGGCGAGCAGGCGGCCGAGTTCTATACGACGGTGTTCCCCAACTCCCGCATCACCGACATCAGCCGCTACGGCGCGGCCGGGCCGCGGGACGAGGGCACCGTGATGACCGTCACCTTCGAGATCGACGGCGCTCCGTTCGTCGCGCTCAACGGCGGGCCGGACTTCAGCTTCAGCGAGGCCACCTCGTTCCAGGTCGCCTGCAAGGATCAGGAGCAGGTCGACTTCTACTGGGAGACGCTCGGCGAGGGCGGCGAGCCGGGTCCCTGCGGCTGGCTGAAAGACCGCTTCGGCCTGTCCTGGCAGATCATCCCCACGCGCCTGTTCGAGCTGCTGTCGGACCCCGACCCCGAGCGCGCCCAGCGCGCGATGGCGGCCATGCTGTCGATGCGCAAGATCGTGATCGCGGAGCTGGAGCAGGCGGCAGCGGCCGCCTAAAAGCGGTCAGCCCGAACCGGGGTCAGGCCGGTGGCCAAGCACGTAGCGCACGCTCAGGTAGACGGCCGCCGCGGCCGCCACCGCGATCGCGATCGCGCCCAGCAGGTGGCTGGCGTTTCCGAAACGCGAGGTGAGGCTGTCCACCGAGCTCGAGAACAGGTAGCCGAGCAGGCCCACCGACACCGCCCACACGGCGGCGCCGATGGCGTCGGCGATCACGTAGCGGTGCACCGGCATGCGGGTGCTGCCGGACACGATCGCGAGCTTGGTGCGGATGCCGGCGACCAGCCGCCCGGCCGCAACCGCCCGCATGCCGTGCCGTTCCATGAACCCATGCACGGCGCTGTCCTCGTGCACGCCGAACCGGTGCAGCACGCGCGGGCCGGCCGCGCGGCCGATCACGTAGGCGCAGGCGTCACCCAGCACCGCGAACGCCCATGCCACCGCGATCACCACCGGCAGGCTGAAGTGGCTGGACGACGCGGCCGACGCCGCCGACGCCAGCAGCAGCACGATCTCGCCCGACGAGGGCAGCCCAAAGCTGTCGCCGAACGCGCCCAGGGCGACGCCCCAGTACCCGTAATCGTCCAGCAGCTGGCTGGCGCTGGGGGCGTCCACGTTGCGGAACACCAGCCACAGCGCGAAGCCGGCCGCGGCCAGCGCCGAGAACAGCAGCGCCAGTTTGATCAGCGGGGGCACCCACCAGCGGGCGGCGCTGCGGCTGCTCAGCTCCATGCGCTTCACTGTACCCGGCGCCGGTTTGGCGGCCATGTGAGGCGGGGAACGGATGTTCGGTCGCGTCCGCGCCGGCCGGTACACTGTGGCCGATGAAGCTGCTTGGCATCGACCCGGGCACGGCGTCGACCGGCTTTGGCGTGATCAGCGTCGAGGGCTCGACGCTGCGAGCGGTCGAACACGGCGTGATCGAGACCGGCGCCCGCCGGCCGCCGGCCGAGCGGCTGGCCGCGATCCACCGGCGGGTGGCACAGCTGATCGCGACCCACGACCCCGACTCGGTGGCGATGGAAGATCTGTTCGTGGGCGCCAACCCGCGCAATGTGCTGACCGTGGGGCAGGCGCGGGGCGCCGTGATGTCGGCCTGCGGCCTGGCCGGCCTGGAAACGGCCGCCTACCCGCCGGCCGAGGTGAAGGCCGCGGTCTGCGGCTACGGCCGTGCCGACAAGGGCCAGGTGCAGCGGATGGTGGGGGCGATGCTGGCGGCCGACCTGGCCGGTGCCAGCGACCACGCCACCGACGCGCTGGCGGTGGCAATCTGCCACGCGGTGCGGAGCCGTGGCCGGCGGCTGGTGCAGGCGGCGGCGGGATGATCGCGACGCTGCGCGGACGCGTGGTCGAGCGCGGCGCCGGCCGCATCGTGATCGACGTCAACGGCGTCGGCTACCTGCTGGCCGCGACCAGTTCGGCGATCCGGATGGCGGTGCCCGACGGCGAAGAGGTGACGGTGGTCACCCACATGCACGTGCGCGAGGACGCGCTGGTGCTGTTCGGATTCGCCACGGCCGCTGAGCGCGACCTGTTCGAGCTGCTGCTGGGCGTCTCTGGTGTCGGCCCCAAGGCGGCGCTGGCGATCGTCAGCGGCTACGAACCGGATCAGATCCGGCGCGCCATCGTCACCTCCGACCATGCCCTGTTCACGAGCATCAGCGGCATCGGCCGCAAGACCGCCGAGCGGGTGGTGATCGACCTCAAGGACAAGGTGGGCGCGCTGCCGGCCGCCGAGGCCGCCGGCCAGGCGGCCGCTCCCGACGATCACACCGCCGCTCGCGACGGCCTGGTCGGCCTGGGCATGACAGTGGCCGAGGCCGAGGCTGCCCTGCGCGCCACCGATCCCGAGCTGCCGGTGGGTGAGCGCATCCGCCAGGCGCTGGCGGCCGGGGTGGGCGCGTGAGCGCGCCGCCCAAGCGGGTGCCCGATCCGCTGCTGGCACCGGGCGAGGAGGAGCTCGATCAGACGCTGCGGCCGCGGCGGCTGGCAGAGTTCGTGGGCCAGCACCAGGTGAAGGAGCAGCTGTCGATCTTCCTGGAGGCCGCACGCGCCCGCAACGAGCCCTGCGAGCACGTGCTGCTGGCCGGCCCGCCCGGCCTCGGCAAGACCTCGCTGGCCGGCATCATCGCGGTCGAGATGGGCTCGGCGCTGCGGGTGATGTCGGGGCCTGCGATCGACCGCAAGGCCGACATGGCGGCCATCATGACCGCGCTCGAGCCCAACGATGTGCTGTTCATCGACGAGATCCACCGACTCAACCGCACCATCGAGGAGCTGCTGTATCCGGCCATGGAGGACGGCTGCATCGACATCGTGATCGGGCAGGGGCCGGGTGCGCACTCGATCAGGCTCGACCTGGCGCCGTTCACGCTGGTGGGCGCGACCACCCGCACCGGCCTGCTGACGACGCCGCTGCGCGATCGCTTCGGCATCACCCACCGGCTCGACCACTACGGGCCCGCCGACATCGAGCTGATCGTGCACCGCTCGGCCGGCATCCTCGGCGTCGCCATCGACGAGGGCGGCGCCGGCGAAATCGCCCGCCGTTCGCGTGGCACGCCACGGGTCGCCAACCGCATCCTGCGGCGGGTGCGCGACTTCGCCCAGGTGCGCCACCAGGGCGAGATCACCCACGACATCGCCTCCGAGGCGCTGGAGCTGTTCGAGGTGGACGCGCTCGGGCTGGAGCGGATCGACCGCGCGATCCTCCGGCACGTGGCCGAGACGTTCTCGGGCGGCCCGGTGGGGCTGTCGACGCTGGCGGTGGCGATCGGCGAGGAGCCCGACACGGTGGAGGACGTCTACGAGCCCTACCTGCTGCAGCGGGGCCTGTTGCAGCGCACACCCCGCGGCCGCGTGATCACGCCCACCGCCTACCAGCACCTGGGCCTGCCGGTTCCGGCCCGCGACCCGCGGCTGTTCTAGGCCGGGCGGCGCATCAGGTGCCCCAGCGCTACCCGGAAATCGAGCCGCACGCCCACGGCCTGCTCGAGGTCGGCCGCGGAAACCGCCTCTACTGGGAGGTCTGCGGAAACCCCGACGGGAAGCCGGCGCTGGTGCTGCACGGCGGGCCGGGGTCGGGCTGCCAACCCTGGCATCGGGGCATGTTCGATCCCCGCGCCTACCGAGTGGTGCTGTTCGACCAGCGCGGGTGTGGCCGCAGCCTCCCGCACGCCGGCGACCCCGGCACCAGCCTCCAAGACAACGACACCGAGCATCAGCTGTCCGACATCGAGCAGCTGCGCGAGCTGCTCGGCATCGACCGCTGGCTGGTGTGGGGCGGGTCGTGGGGCTGCCTGCTGGCGCTCGCCTACGCGCAGCGCCATCCGCAGCGGGTCACCGAGATGGTGCTGTGGGGCGTCACCGGCGGCACCCGTGCCGAGGAGGACTGGCTGTTTCGGGGCGGCGTGTCGGCCTTCTTCCCGGAGCAATGGCAGCGGCTGCTGGAGGGGCTGCCCGAGGCGGATCGCGGCGACCCGGTGCAGGGCTACAGCCGGCTGCTGGACGACCCCGACCCGGCCGTGCGCGCACGCGCCGCGGCCGAGTGGTGCCTGTGGGAGTCGGCCACGCCCGACTGGCCGCCGCGGACGGGCCTGGCCGAGCGCTATCGCGACCCCCGCTTCGCGCTCTGCTTCGCCCGGCTGGTCACCCACTACGTGCGCCACGACACCTGGATCGACGACGGCCAGCTGCTGCGCGGTCTCGACCGCATCGGCGCGATCCCGGCGGTGCTGGTGCAGGGCCGGTTCGACTTCCAGTCGCCGCTGCGGGCGGCCTGGCAGATCAGCCGGGCGTGGCCGGCCGCCGAGCTGGTGGTGGTCGAGGACGGCGGACACGGCCCCGGCAGCGGTGGCATGACCGCGCGGCTGGTGGAGGCAACCGACCGCTTCGCGG
>CAVXZW010000028.1:0-22273 GCA_963766445.1 uncultured Actinomycetes bacterium
CGCAGATGCCGGTGGACGTGACGCGGACGATCGCATCGGTGTCCTGCTCGATCACCGGATCAGGGACGGTGTCAACCCGCACGTCACGCCTTCCGTGCCATCTCAATGCCCGCATCGCGATCCTCCTCCGTTCGTCCGTGCGCATGGCGATACCACCCTCCGCGGATGCAAAACCTCGGCGGTGGCTCGGCGCGCGGGCAGCGCGAAGCGGCGTCGCGAGCCACCAGAGGAGCAGGGGTATGCTGCCTTCGAGCCGGTTCAGCTGACGCCGGCCCCCCCGAGCGAAGGGACGGCCGACATGGCCGTGGCAGGGATTCAGCAGCGAGTCCCAGCGCAAGCTGGCCAGTGCGTTTTCTGCGTCGAGTGATCGCACAGTTTGCTGCCGAGGAATGCGGGAACGCCTCGGAGATGCACGATTCGCTGATGCTGGCGGTCACGGAGGCGTGCACGAACGTGATCCTTCATGCCTACGCCGCTGGCGACCGGGACAGACACATCAGTCTGAGGGCATGGGTCGATCGCCGGCATCTGCAGGTCGAGATCCGCGACCACGGCGTGGGCGTCGGCCAGTCTTCGCCGAACCAGGGCTCGGGTCTCGGACTGGCGCTGATGCGAGCGATCGCCGAGACGCGTATCACCACCAGCGCCGGCACCACCGTTAACTCTGCGTTTCCCGCGCGAACCGCTTCCAGCGACCGGCTAGTTGACGGCTCCGCGGAGCCGGCGGCTACGGGCCTGGCCCGTGCCCCGCCGGCATGGCGAGAAGCGCCGGCCTGGTGGGTGTGTCCAGCCCTACCAGACCGGGCGCTTCTCTGCGCAAGGGCGGCCACTCCCCCCTCAGGTACCGCCCTCACCAGAACGCGCGATCCGCCGCCAAGCGAATGAAGCGCGTGTGCCTGACATGCCCGCTACTGGGAGCGGGTAAACCGTTCGGTTGGCGCCGTCACCGGACGTTTGCAGGCGGCTCCGGCCGGGTATCGGAACAGCCGGTTACAGGGAGGAACCATGAGCGAGAGCACACTCAGCGGCCAGGTACGCGCATACCTGAGCGACGCCCATTCGATCGAGGAGCAGGCGCTCGCGCAGCTGCGCTCCGCGCCGGATCACGCCGGCGACGAATCGCTGGCGCAGGCGTTCCGTGATCATCTGGTGGAGACGGAGTCCCACGAGCGGCTCGTTCGGGAGCGGCTCGGCGAGCTGGGCGACGCGCCGTCGCGGATAAAGGATCTGCTGATGGCAGCGGGCGGAAAGGGCTTTGTGCTGTTCGCGCGGTCGCAGCCCGACACGCCCGGGAAGCTGGCTGCTCATGCGTATTCGTACGAGCACCTGGAGTTGGCCTCGTATGAGCTTCTCGCCCGGGTTGCCGAGATGGCTGGTGACAGTGACACAGCCGCCCTGGCCACGGGCATCGCCGGCGAGGAGCGGGCCATGGCCGAGCGGCTTGCGGCGCTGTTTGACCGCACCACAGAGGCGTCGCTGGCCACGATTTCCAGTCCGCCGTCTGAGGCGCTCAAGTCATACCTTTCCGATGCACATGCGATCGAGGAGCAGTCGATCGGATTGCTGGAGCGGGCGGCCCAGGTCGCGGGAGATCCCGGCCTGGCGTCGGCGTACCAGCAGCACCTGGCCGAGAGCCGCCGGCACCAGGCGCTCGTGGAGGAGCGGCTTGGCGCGGCGGGCGGCTCGCCGTCGCACGCCAAGGACATCGCCATGCGTGCCGGAGCGATCAACTGGGCGACCTTCTTCCAGGCGCACCCGGACACACCTGGCAAGGTGGCCGCGTTCGCCTACGCATTCGAGCACCTCGAGATCGGCGGCTACCAGCAGCTGATGCGGGTGGCGGGGATTGCTGGAGACGAGCAGACCGCCATGATGGCGCATGAGATCGTGAGCGAAGAGCGCAACGCGGCTGCGACCATCGCATCACAATGGGACGTGGCGGCGGCCGCATCGCTCGAATCCGTCGGCGCACGCTGAGCCGAATCGCTCCCGCCTGCAGGGTCGTGGCTAGCCGGCCTGGCTGAGCGCTGCCGGCTGCTTCTCGACCACGGCGAACGTTCCGTTTTCTCTCACCACGCGTTCGACCTCAGGGTAGATATGGCCGGGTTTCACGATGAACAGGTTGGGTGCGGAGTGGGCCGTGGTGAAGTCGGCGGCGGTTATCGCAAGGATCTCGTCGCAGTCGTTGTCGCCGCATTCGCAGACGAACTGGATCCGCTCCCAGTCGTCGGTCTCGTCCACGGACTCGCGTTGGAGTTTTCGATTGTTGTAGTCCCGAAACGCCTGCTCGTTCTTGACGATGCGCTGCTTGCGCTCTTGCCGACGTGCCGTGGTACCGGCATCGGTGCTGGGCGCCGCCGACGCGAAGTACGCGAACGCGTCCTCGGCCGATGCAAAGGTGGTGAAGATGCGATGCGCGCCGACCAGGGCAAACAGCCGCTCGGGCGGCGTGTCCTTCGCGACGACGATACCGATCTGATCGCAGTCGTGCTCCTGTGCGTAGCGGTCAGCGTCGATCAGCACGCCCAGCGTCGAGGAATCGATGAACGTCGTCGCGGTGAGGTCGATGACGACGGTGGTTCCAGTACGGAAGATCGCCCACAACCTTTCGCGCAGGTCCTCCGCCGTCGACAGGTCGTGTTCTCCCACGAGCGAGACCAGCCATCGATCCCCAGGCAGATCCTTGACTGCCACACGGGGGGTTCCTGCACCCATATCAACCCTCCCAGACTGTCGGTTTCGTCGAGAGGGCACTGGGCACGGACACACCCTCCCGTGCTCGGCGACTGCTTGACCGAACACCTCACTCTACAACGGGCCAGGGGTGGGCGCCAATCGTTTTCGCCGTCCGACGACGCGGATGCGCCCGGCAGGATTCGAACCTGCGACACGTGGCTTCGAAGGCCACTGCTCTATCCCCTGAGCTACGGGCGCGGCAAGCTGATCGTACTTGCCCGGGAGGGCTCGGGGCCGGGCAGCCGCTAGCCGCCGGGTGACCCGGCCGCCATCGACAGAGCGGCTGTTAGTGGCCCGTCGGTGGAGGCTCCACGCCACCGACGGGCCCTGTCAGAGAGGGGTCGCATTCCGTGCCGGCCTCGGCCGGCAGGACGACTCCGCGGGGCGATCCTACGCCGCGGATGTTAGGAGAATGTGCGTGCGCCGTGAACTGGGATGCCCCCGGAGGCGACACGGCGCACGCCACCGATCGTCCTCGGGGAGCCCCGACCGGTGAGCCGCGGCGAACCCGGGGCTTGGAGCCAGGGCCGCGGCGTGCTTTCAGCATCCGTGCCTTGGCGCCGCTGGTCAAGAGGTCCTCACGTGGAAGGCCCGCCGACTGCTCCCGTGGCACTCGGCGGGCCTTGATTCTTGGACCGGCTGCCCGATGCGCGCGCGGACAGTGCTTGTGTCCGCGTTCAGCCTACGCCTATCGATCGGACGCTGCGGTTAAGATTGGTTTCGATGAGCCCCGTGATCGACGTCGAGGAGCTGCGCACCAGCCCCACCACGCATCTGATGGAGGGCCACGCCTACGGCGCCGGCGTCTCCTTCTTCCTGATCGAGTACCCGCCCGGCCGCGGCAACAGCCTGCACCGCCACCCCTACGCCGAGGTGTTCATCGTGCAGGAGGGCGAGGCGCTGTTCACCGTCGGCGAGAGCGAGGTGCCGGGCCCTGCCGGCAGCGTGGTGGTGGTGCCGGCCGGCGACGCCCACCGGTTCCAGGCGGCCGGCGAGGGCATGCTTCGGATGACCTGCATCCACGCCGCCGGCGAGATGCAGACCGAGTGGCTGTAGCCGGCTAGTACTGCTCTTCGGCCAGCGCGTCGAGCGTGGACGCGAGCAGCTTCGTCAGCTCGGTCGAGGGTCTTCTCGAGGTGCTTCTTCCAGAACCGGCGCTCGCGCCGCTTCGCGGCCGAGCTGGACTCCAGGCCGCAGATGCGGGCGGCGTCGGCCATCGCCATGATCTTCATCACGCTGGGCGCGGTGCGGTTGCTGGTCAGCACCACGTGCAGCTCCTCCCGCAGCTTCAGGAACTCGAGCGGGCTGATCTCGGCGCGCTCGCCCAGCGTGTCGAGCACCCCGTCGATCACGGCCAGGTTCTCGGCCTCGTACCGGTACGCGTCGGACGCCGCGTAGGCAAGTTCGAGTGCTGCATCCTTCATCACGACTGATATCGGCCGGCGGGGGTGGGTGCTTGAGACCGCTCAGGCGGCGTGCGTCATGCGGCAGAAGCACGAGCTCCGCACCGGCACCGTCGCCTGGGCCAGCGCCAGCTGCAGCCGCGGCCGCACGATGTCGGCCTCGGCCTGCTTGCCGAGGCGCGTCAGGCACTCGTGGAACCCGTGCAGGCTCCACACGTTGTCGGGGTGCTGGCAGGGCCGGCTGAGCGTCGAGTCCAGACCCAGGTCGGCCCGGTAGACGGCCTCCGCCTGCTCGACGTGGCCCTGCTCGAGCAGCAGCGCGCCCAGCGCGTGGCGGGTCGGCTGCATCCAGGCCCAGGGCTCGTCGTAGAGCATGTTGTCGTCGAGCTCGACCGAGCGGCGCAGGTGCGCGAAGGCGGCGTCGTAGCGGCCGCGGCGGTACTCGATCTCGCCGTCCAGCATCTCGGCGGCCACGGCCAGCGCGTCCAGGCAGGTGTTGTTGAACAGGTAGCGGGTGTCCGGCACGCGCGCGTGGGCCTCGCGGAACAGGCGGCGCTGCTCGTCGGCCGCGGCCAGGTCGCCGGTGGCCGCGTGCGCGACGCCCTTGGCGTAGTGCAGCATGGCCGTGGTCACGCAGTAGAGCTGGGCGTCATCGGGGAGCGGCTCGGCCAGGATCTCGTCCCACATGCCGAAGCGCACCAGCACGTGCAGGCGCATCGGCACGAACCCCTCCAGCCAGTCGGCCATCACCGGCACCTCGATCCGCAGCAGCTCCTCGGTCAGCGTCGCCCGCAGCTCGGCGGCCGCCTCCAGCGCCGGCTCCGGCTGGCCCAGGAACATCGCGCCGTAGATGGTGAAGTGGTAGTCGTGGCAGCGGTAGAGGGTGTAGAAGTTGAGGGCGCCCTCGCGCTCCAGGAACTTGCGGTCGGCCACGATCGCGCGCCGGTTGCCGGTGACCACGTCGCGGTAGTTGCCGCAGAGCACGTCGATGTGGGTGGGCATGTGCACGAGGTGGCCGGCGTCGGGGACGAGGTCGCGCAGCTGGTCGGCGGCCCGCAGGGCACGCTCCGGGAAGGGCGACATCTCCATCGTGTGCACGTACATGTGCAGCAGGCCGGGGTGGGGGCGGGCGCCGTTCGAGCCGGCCATCCCGCGCTCGAGCACCGCCATCGCCTCGGCCGTGTCGGCGCCCTCGGCCGGCTCGCCGGTCTGCAGGTCCCAGAGCAGCCAGGGCGTGCGGCCGATCAGCGCCTCGGCGAACAGCGAGGCCACGTCCTGGTCGTCGCCGAACTCGGCGTAGACCGTGCGCATGGCGGCCGCGTACTCGTCGTTCCAGGGCGCGCAGTCCTCGGCCGGCGTGTTCTCGGGGAAGCGCGCCCGCAGCGCACCGATCAGCGCCCGCTCGACCGGCGTGCCGGCGGCGGCCAGCTCGGAGGCGCTGGTGACGGCGGCGTGCGCGGTGGCCACGGCGTCGGTCAGCTCCTGCTCCTCGAAGGCCTCCCAGTTCTTGTTGTAGTTGGGGCCGATCGCGTAGGCGAGGCCCCAGTGCGCCATCGCGCAGGCGGGGTCGGCCTCGATCGCGTGCTGGAAGCAGCGGACGGCCTCCTCGTGGTTGAAGGCGTAGCACCAGGTGAGGCCGCGGTCGAACCAGGTCTGGGCGTCGTCCGACGCGGTGGTGACGGGGCGGCCGAAGCCGCCGAGGTCGTAGTACTCGTCGCGGAGCATGGTGAACTGCCGATCATACGCTGCGCGAGGGTGTGATCTCGGCGAAGACGCCGCGGCTGCCGGCGGCGGCGTCGCGGATCGCGAACGGCGCGGTGTTGGTGATGTTCGGTCGGCAGGTCGTCGACGGCGAACCAGGCGACCTCGCTGATCTCGCCGTCGCTGCCGGGGTGGGGGACGCCGCTTTGGATCGTCCCGCGGAAGATGAAGCGCAGCCCGTGGCGTCGGCTGCGCAGGCTGTAGAGGCCGACCAGGTGGTCGAGGGTGACCTCGACGCCGGCCTCCTCGGCGACCTCGCGCACGGCGGCCTGCTGCGGGCTCTCGCCCGGCTCGAGGCGGCCGCCGGGCAGGCCCCAGCGACAGCCGCCGTAGGTCTGGTGCACGAGCAGCACGCGGCCGTCGGGGTCGAACAGCACGACCGCCGCAGCCAGGGTTGGGCCTTGGGGCTGGTCCTCGTCGATCAAGGGTGACCGGTGGGACTCGAACCCACGACCTCCTGGACCACAACCAGGGGCTACCACCAGCTGAGCTACGGCCACCGCGTGCCTTCAGGATACCGATATCAGCAAGCGGTAGCCGAGGTCGAGCTCGTCCAGCTGCAGGAGATCGGCGTGGCGGCGGTCCCATTCGCCCGATTCGAGGTCCGCGCGTAGGCGCTCGAGGCCTGGGCCGAGGGTGGTCTCGGTGGCTGCCATGGTGGAGATGCCGGCGCGCACGCGCTGGTCGAGGTAGCAGTGCGGACGGCGCCAGAACGCGCCCAGGAATCCGTCCGTGCAGTCGTGCGGGATCGGCAGCGGGCGCACCTCGGCTCCGCCCAGTAGATCGAGCACCGTCTCGATGGTGACGGCGCCTTCGTCGTAGGCGCTGAGCTGGGGGAGGTACTCGCGGGACAGCCAGAAGCGCTCGGTGACGTGCTGGTCCCAGGTCAGAATGACGATCCGGCGGGCGACCCGGCGCAGCTCGGCGATGCCGGCGGCGACGTCGGTCCAGTGGTGGACGGTGAGCAGCGCCATGGCTGCGTCGGCGTAGCCGTCGGGCACGGGCAAGCGCTCGGCGTCCGCCTGGACGGCGGGAGCGGAGCCGGGTGGGCGCTGGTCGATCATGACCTGCGAGGGCTCGACGGCGAGCACCGTCTGCGGCGGCTCGTAGGAGCCGGCACCGGCACCCACGTTGATGACGGTGGCGGCATCGCCGAGGGCCGACCAGATGGCGTCGCGGATGCGGGGATCGGGCCGGCGGGTGCTCGAGTAGGTAACGCCGATGCGGTCGTAGGCGGCGTTGTCGGCCATGGCGCGGAGTCTACGAGCGGGCCTGATAGAGAGGTGCCGGACACCGTTCCTTCAGCCGTGACAGTCGTGTCGCGGCCGTCACGCTGGTGTCACCGCTGTTACGACGTAGCCCGGCACCGTCGTCACACCCGTGACCGGCGCGTGACGCTGGCGTGACGGGTTTCCCGGGAATTCGGTCACGCGGGCGTCGCGCCCGTGCAACGCGTGTAACGACGGTGCCCGGCACCACCGTTCCACCCGTCAGGCGGCGAAGCTGTCTGACTGCTGGTTCTCGCCCTCGGTGTAGTCGGCGCTGGTTGCCTGCTGGAGCAGCTCGTGGTCGAGCACGAACCGGCGCATCAGCTGCTTCTCCTGCTCCGTGCGATCCGGCTGCTCGGCCAGCGTCCTTGACCCGGTTGACGATCCCGCCCGGCTCCAGGAACGGCCGCAGTCGCCGGTGATCCAGCCGGTTCTCGACCCGCGGCCCGCGCGCGCTCGCGCTCGGCTGCCCGGCGCTGCGCATGAACGGCTGCAGGAACGCGACCAGCCCCTCGTCACGTCTCGATCGACCGCGACACCCACGACCGGCACTCGCCGCGGTTCCAGCTCGCCCAGCAGGCCAGCGCGTCGCCCATCTTGGGAGCGCCCAGCAGGCTGCCGCCCTCGGCCTCGTCGCGCACCGCCGTCAGCGCCATGTTCTCGACCTGCGCCAGCTGCGACAGCGTCACCAGCGTCTCCGCGCCCTCCGTCCACTCGCCGCCGTACTTGCCGTGCTGCTGGCCGAGCATGATCACGATGTCGGTCGTGGTCGCGATCGAGCCGCCGCTGCCGATGCGCCTCCTCCAGCAGCGACACGCGCTCGTCCTGCTCCACCTGCAGCAGCAGCCGCCGCACGATCCGGCGCAGGTGCTGCGAGATATCGATGTCCAGCCGCCCGCTCTCCTCGCGCCGCAGCAGCTCGTTCGCCGCCTGGAACAGCGCCCGCATCGCCGCCTCGATCTCCTCGCGCTCGCCGCTCTCGCCGATGTGGTTCTCGAGCCGGCTCAGGAACGCCTGCAGCCGCTGTGGCGCGTCCGGGCCGGGGTCGCGCGCCAGCTCGATCAGCGTGGCCGCGAACTGGTTGGTGTCGCCGAAGTGCTCCAGCTTCGAGGCCAGGTCGGCGTTCGAGATGCCGCCGCTCGGGATCGCCAGCTGGAAGTAGACCGGGAACGTCTCCTCGCTGGCCACCAGCAGCAGCGTCCGCCACGTGTCCTCGGGCATCGTCGCCAACACCCGCGCGCCGAGGATGTCGCCCAGCCGCGGGAACAGCCGCAGCAGCAGGTTCGTTGCGCGCGAGCGGTCCGCCTCCGACAGCTGCTCGCCCCAGGCCTCGTGGTAGCGCTTGGTCTCGCCCAGCGACCCGTCCTCGTCGCGCCGCGCGCTGATCGGCAGCAGGAACGCCGACGGCCGCCGCCGCACCGCGTCGTAGGCGACGGGGCAGAACAGCCGCAGCGTCTCGAGCGCCGTGAAGTCGATCGGGTTGACCTCGCCCCTGACCGCCGCGTACGTGGCCATGGTTGCGTTCACCAGGCGGACAACGTCGCGCGGGGTGCGCAGGAACGGATCGATCGCGTGCGTGCAGATGTCGACCCAGTAGTCCGGGTGCACCAGCCCGCCCTCGCGGGCCTCGGTCAGCATCGGCTCCACCCGGTCGACGAACATCTGCTGCAGCAGTGCACGATCGGCCAGCGGCAGGTCGATCTCGAGCTGCAGCGTCTTGTCGATCCCATCGCCGCTGACCAGGTCTCGGCTGAGCGAGATCACGAACACCAGGTTGGCGATCGGGGCGGCCGACGCCAGCAGCCGCAGCAGCTCCGCCAGGCGGTCCGGCACCAGTCGATCGGCGTCATCGATCAGCACCACCACGCGCTTGTCGCCGGAGCCGAGCGTCGCGGCAACCTTCGCCAGCAGCGCCGAGACCTGCGCGGGGTCGGGAACCTGGTCGACGCTGGATCCAAGCGCCGCCGATGCCAGCAGTTGCACGAACCGCTGTTCCAGATCGGCGCCGCCGGACAGCAGCCACGGGTTCCAGTCGACCACCGTCCACTTGGCGGCGGCCGGGTGCGCGCGCAGCGCCGCTCGCGTCAGATTGAGTGCGGTCGTGCGCCCGCCGCCGGTGTCGCCGTAGAGGCCGACCGTGATCCCGTCTTTGGGTGAAAGCGTCGCGATCACCGATGCCAGGTGCGCTGCAAATGCGGCATGGCCAAGCGCATCGGCCGACGCGTCACTCAGCGGCCGATCGGGTGACAGCTCCGAAGCGTGTGTGGGCGTTTCGATGTGCGGCCTCGCGATCCAGTTTTTCCAACCTTCCTCATCGGCGCAATGGTGCCGGGTCTTGATCGAAATCGCCGGAGGATCGAATAACCTGCTCCAGACACGCGCGGGCGTGGCGGAATTGGTAGACGCGCCGGCCTTAGGAGCCGGTGGCTTCAGGCCGTGGAGGTTCGAGTCCTCTCGCCCGCACTCGCGTAGAACCCCGCAGCCAATGGGAACGTCGCCGGATGCCCGGCGCATACTCCGGGCGGGATGCTGTGGGCATGAGATTTCGGAGCTCAGTCGCCCACCAAGGGGGTGCTGCTCGAGGGCCTGGAGGTGGCGTTCATCGTGGTCGGCTTCAGCACCAGCAGCCGCACCCTGGCACTGGCGGCAGGCGCCGCCGCGGCAGCCGCGCTGGTCGTGATCGCGGTCGGCATCGCCGTTCGCGGGCCGCTCGCGCGCGTGCCGGAGAACACCCTCAAGTTCGCGGTCGGCGTCCTGCTTTCCAGCTTCGGCGTGTTCTGGGCGGCCGAAGGGGCCGGCGCCGAGTGGCCGGGATCCGACGCCGCGGTGGTGGCGATCGCCCTCGTGCTGGCCGCGGTGGCGCTGCTGCTCACCCGCGGCCTGCGCCGCCGGCGGCTGCAGCTGGTGCCCGCCGAGGCGCCGGCATGAGCCGGCTGCGCGCGTTCGGTCGCTTCTGGTGGGATTTCGTCGTCGGCGACGACTGGCGGGTGGCGGCCGTGGTGGTGGTAGCGACCGCAGCCACGTGGGCGCTCACCCGAAGCGGCGTCAACGCCTGGTGGCTGCTCCCGGTGGCGGTGCCGCTGGTGCTGATCGCCTCCGTCACCCGCGCGGTGCGCAGCCCGCGCTGATCGTGACGCCGCCGTTGAGCGCCCCTGTCTCACGCGCCGGTCTGGCCGACGTGCGCGCCGCCGTCGCAACGCTGCTCGGGGCCGCGGTCGCTGCTGTGGCCCTCGCGGCGGGGGCGACCTGGTCGGTGGCCGTGCTGGTGGGCTGGGAAGCCGCTGCCACGGTGTTCCTGGCATGGGTGGGGCGAACGATCGTCAAGATGGACGCCGCCGAGACGCAGGGGATCGCCGCCCGCGAGGACTCGCGCCTGGCCGCGGAGGAGCTCGTCGTTGCGGCCAGCGTCGTCAGCCTGGTCGCGGTCGGGTTCGTCCTGGTGGCGGCCGGCCATGCGGCCCCGAACCGCCGCGCCGCGCTGACAGGGCTTGCCGTGATCAGCGTGCTGCTGGCCTGGGCCGCCGTCCACATCGTGTACGCGCTCCGCTACGCGCGGCTCTACTACGCCGCGCCGGTCGGGGGTCTCTCCTTTCCCGACGACGAGCCGCCCGACTACGTCGACTTGGCCTACGTGGCGCTCACCATCGGGATGACCTTCCAGGGTGTCCGACACCGAGCTCGCAGCCCGGAGCACCCGGCACACGGCCCTCCAGCACGCGCCGCTGTCCTACCTGTTCGGGGCGGTCTTCGCCGCCACCACGGTGAACTCCGTCGCCGCCGTGTTCAACCGCTGAGCAGGCGCGGAGTTTGGCGACTCCATGCGCGGGGCACTGACAGTAGGGTGAGCACCAACTCCCGAGCCGAAGACGGTGCCGCTGCGGTGTCCTCCACCGTTGGCCTCGCCTCGGGCAAGATCGCCGTGGGCGAGACACCGCGCACGGTCGTGCTGGACATGCCGCTGCGGGTGATCGCGAAGGTGCTCGTCTCGGTGTTCGTGTTCACCGTCGCCGTGTCGCTGCTCGCGAGCGTCCGCACGGTGCTGATCTGGGTCGGCCTGGCGCTGTTCATCGCCGTCGCGCTGAACCCGGCGGTCGTCCAGGTCGAGCGCGTGATGCGCCGCACCTGGGCGGTGGTGACCGTGTTCCTGGCGTTCGTGGTCGGCCTGCTGGCGGTGCTGGCGCTGCTGGTCGCGCCGTTCGTCGGCCAGATCGATCGCATTCCGGAGAGCGCCCCACAGGCCGCGGACCGGCTGGCCAGAAATCCGCTGATCCATCGCCTCGACCAGCACTACCAGGTCGTCGATAAGGTCAAGGCGCACGCGTCCGACCTGCCCGACATCGTGTTCGGTGCGGCCGGTACGGTGGTGAACGGCCTGGCCGCGACGGTGACCGTGCTGTTCCTGGCGGCCTTCGTGCTGTTCGAGCTGCCGCAGATCAACGAGCTGATCCTGTCCCAGCTGCGGCCCAAGCGGCGCCGAGCGAGCCCGCGAGATCGGCGGGCACATCAACCGCACGGTCGGCGGCTACGTCGCCGGCAACCTGCTGATCTCCGTGATAGCCGGCGTGGTCGCCGCGCTGACGCTATGGATCCTCCACCTCCCCTACGCGCTGACCCTGGGAGTCGTGGTGGCGATCGGCGACCTGGTGCCGCTGGTGGGCGCCACCATCGCGTCGATCCTGGTGATCGCGGTGGCGTACTTCGCGGGAGGCACCACCGACGGGATCATCGTGTTCGTCGTGATCATGGTCTACCAGCAGATCGAAAATCATCTGATCCAACCGGCCATCTACCGCCGCACGGTGCAGATGCCGGCCCTCGTGGTGCTGATCGCCGTGCTCACCGGCGCCGCGCTGCTGGGCATCCTCGGCGCGCTGATCGCGATCCCGATCGCGGGCACCATCCAGGTGGTGGTGAAAGACCTGCTGCGCGAGCGAGCCGAGCGCATCACCGCCCAGGAGCCGGGCGGGACTTAGGGGTGACTGCACCGTTCGGCGCGGCGACGTGCTCGGCCGGTTCCGGCGACCTTGAACCCGGACGCCATCGCACCCATGGCCTGCGTCAGCTCGCTGGGGATCATCCACATCGTGCTGCCCTCTCCGGCCGCGATCTGCGGCAGCATCTGGAGGTACTGGTAGGCCAGCAGCTTGGGGTCGGGATCGTTGTCGTGGATCGCCTTGAACACGGTCTCGATCGCCTTCGCCTGGCCCTCGGCCCGCAGCATCTGCGACTCCCGCTCACCCTGGGCGCGCAGGATCGTGCTCTGCCGCTCGCCCTCGGCCGTCAGGATCTGAGACTGCTTCACGCCCTCCGCGGTCAGGATCGCCGCGCGCTTGTCGCGGTCGGCGCGCATCTGCTTCTCCATCGCCTCCTGGATCGTTCGGGGCGGATCGATCGCCTTCAGCTCGACGCGGTTGACCCTGATGCCCCATTTGCCCGTGGCCTCGTCCAGCACCACGCGCAGCTCGTCGTTGATCCCGTCGCGTGAGGTCAGCGTCTGCTCCAGCGACATCCCGCCGATAAGGTTTCGCAGGGTCGTCACGGTCAGCTGCTCGATCGCCTGGATGTAGTTGGCGATCTCGTAGGTGGCCGACCGCGCGTCGGTCACCTGGTAGTAGATGACGGTGTCGATGCTGAGCACGAGGTTGTCTTCGGTGATCACCGGCTGCGGTTCGAACGACACGACCTGCTCGCGCAGGTCGATCATCTGGCGCACGCGGTCGACCACCGGCACCAGGATCACGAGCCCGGGGGTGAGCGTCCGCGAGTAGCGGCCCAACCGCTCAACGACGCCTGCTCGCGCCTGGGGGACGATACGCACCGTCCGAGCGACCACGATCAACAGCGTAAGAACGCCTATGGCGGCGACAATTGCCTCAATCATTTCGTCCTCCTTACCGCGGTGGGAGAGAACCACACATCGCCTGACCAGGCGTTGGGGTCAGAATCTCCCGCCGACCGAGGAGTGGAGCCGACGTGTTAAAGAGGGTAGCAGCGGGGATTAACTAGTGCTTGCCGGGGCCGGGCAGCAGGGCGCGGCCGTCCACCACCGCTGCGGCGATATCGACCAGCTTGCGGTTCGCGCTACGGGCATGGGCTCGAAGCATCTCGAACGCCTGCGTCTCGTTCGCGTCGTGGCGCTCCATCAGGATGCCCTTTGCGCGTTCGATCACCGCGCGCCGCCCGAACGCTCCCTCGAGGTTCTGAAACTCGGCGAATCGGCGCAGCACGATGTCGATCGAGTCCTGTAGCTGGTCGGGGTTCGTGTCGGTGATGTAGGCGAACACGCCGCGCTTGGCCGCCTCGCCGACGAATACGTGGTCGTCGGTCTCCAGCAGCGCGATCACCGGGCACGCGGCCTGGCGGACGATCTCGCCGATCAGCTCCAGAGCGTGCTCGCTGCTGTCGCCCAGCCCAACCAGCGCCACGTCGGGGTGCTCGCGCTGGGTCACGGAGGCGACCTCGTCCACCTCGATCGACCGCGCCACCACCTCGTGTCCGAGGCCGACGACCACGCTGGTCACATAGTCGAGCCGATCGCTCCGCTGGTTGGCGATCAGGACGCGGAGGTGCTGATGCTCGGGAGCGTCGTTCACAAACCCCAAGTGTACATCTGGGGAGGGCGCCCCCTCGGCCGCCCTCCCAGAACGGAGCTCGCTCCGCGGAACGGAGCTAGTGGGCGACGAGCTCGCCGGCCACGCTGTGCGGCTTGGTCATCTCAGGCAGGTTCGTGCTGAACCCAATCCTGCGCGACGGTGATCGAAGCCTCGGCGTCGGCCTTCGTCTTGAAGACGCTGATCGACGTCACGGCGTTCTGGTCATCCTGCGGGGTCAGCAGCTCGTAGGACACGAACCCCTGGGTCTTGCTCAGGATCGGACGCAGCTCGCTGCTGGCCTTGCGGGTTGCGTTCTCCCGCATGGTGGGATCGAGATTCTTATACTCGCGGATCAGGGCATACATAGTCCTGCTCCCTTCCTTGGTATTGGTCCAGGGGCATCGGTAGCTGTTAGCTATACGTTACGGCGGCCCTGGGAAACCAGATGGTCGCGCCGTAACCCGAAGCGCAACCTCAAGAGGCGGGAGCCGTCAGAATCACACTGCGGCCGCATCTCGCCGGGGTCGCGCTCCAAGTATCATTGCAGGTCGAGCCGTTAATTACAAATAGGAACCGCCCAAATACACAGTATTTTGAAGCTAGGAGGGACTATTTCATGCAATTACCAACCGATCGAGCCGTCACGGTTCGCTTTATAGATGGCAAGGAGTTGACCGTGATGGTGCGGGAATCCGACCAGCTCGGCATCCTGGTCGAGTCCGCCGAGGGCCAGGCGCGGACGATCGTGATCCCATGGAGCGCCATCAATCAGGTGACCTGGCAGTAAAGCGTGATAGAATGAGGCGTCGCGGCCCAACCCTTGCCTCGGCGCGCCTGGCCCAAAGACTTCGGCCATCCGTGTTGTTGAGTAATGGCTGAAGGAGGCCCGGATGCTGTACATCCTCATCATTCTGATCATCGCTGCTGTGGCGTTTTACCTGTATCGCCGTCGCATGAACGCCTGACCGGCCGCGTAACCGAACGCCGTCGCGATGGAACATGCGGGCAGCGTCGCGGGCTGGATTCACCAGGTGGCAGGTCAGATGCGTTCGATCTCGCTGCCGATACTGGTGCTCGCGCTGGCGCTGCACACCTGCGAGATGCTCCTGAACGCGTTGGCGTGGCGCAACATCCTGCGCCGTGCGTACCCGCGGTCCGATGTTTCCTACCGGGTGGTCCTGGGCGGGTACGGCGGCGGAGTGGCGCTCAACTCATTCCTGCCGGCGCAGGCCGGGACGGTGGCCATGCTCGGCATCTACCGAGCTCAGATCCAGGCTTCGACGGCGCTCGGCCTGGTGGGCGCGGGCGTCGTGCAGAACGCGTTCTACGTCGTCATCGGCGTGGCCGTCTGCATCGCCCTGATCGCCACGCGGCAGGGCGCGCTCGATCCCCAGTTCGGCTCACTGTATGCACACGCGGTGCTCGTCGTGGTCGGCGCGGTCGTGCTCGGGATCGTAGCCTGGGTCGTCGTTCGCCGGTGCAAGGCGCTCGCCGGAGCCAGGCAGGGCGTGGCGATTCTCAGAGAGCCGCGTGTCTACGCAGCGCAGGTGCTCGCAGTTGAGCTGGCCGCCTACGCGGTGCGAGCGGCGGTGATCGGCCTCTTCATGCGCGCCTACGGATTGCCCGTGTCGCCGCAGAGCGTGCTGCTTGTCCTGGCCGTCAACTCGATCTCCTCGACGCTCGCGTTCACCCCCGGCGGCGTCGGGACGCAGCAGGCGCTGGCGTCGGCCGCCCTGCGAAACGTGGCTCCTTCGAGCGCCATCGCGGCGTTCTCGCTGGGCCAGGAGCTGATCCTGGCGGCGTGGGACATCGTGTTCGGCGCGCTTGCGCTCGCGTCGATCGTCGGCTGGAGTGCCACCCGCACGTTCGCCCGCCGGGGTCGCATGGCCCACTCCGCCTCCTGACGCCAGCAGACCGGACTCCGTATACGTTCCCCTGTGAGCCAGCAATCGGAGCCACTAATCGGGCTACTCGACACCGACGCGGCTCGCACCGCGCTGATCTGTCCCGACGCGGACGTCAGGCTTAGCCACGGGGAGCTGGCGGAGCTGGTGGACGGGCTGGCCGGGACGCTGCAGCCGGCCGGGGTGGGGCCGGGTGACCGCGTGGCGGTGGTGCTACCGAACGGCGTCGAGCTGGTCGCGATCCTGTTCGCGCTGGCTTCGCTGGGTGCCGCCACCGTGCCGCTCAACCCGGCCTACACCGAGCCGGAGTTCCGCTTCTACCTCGACGACCTCGTCCCACAGCTGCTGCTGATCGGCGAGTCGGCGGCCCCGAACGCGCGGGCGGCGGCCGGATCGATCCCGATCGCCGAGGTGGTCGCCGCCGCGCCCGGCCAGCCGGTCGACGTGCGCGCCGGCGGCCGCGCGACGGCCGCGGACGGCTCGAACGGCGCCGGCGCGTCGGAGCAGATCGCGCTGCTGCTGGCACACCAGCGGCACCACCTCCCCGCCCCAAGCAGGTGCCGCTGTTGCAGCGCAACCTGACCGCGTCAGGCGCGGTCGATCGCGGCCCATTACGATCTGACCTCCGACGACGTGTCGTTCTGCGCGATGCCGCTGTTCCACGTCCACGGCCTGATCGCTTCCACCTCTGGCCCATGCTGGCCGTGGGGTGGCACGGTGATCGTGCCCTCGCCTGCTTCAGCCTCGCGCCGGTCTGGGGCGCAGGCGGCCGCTCGGGGTCGGCCACCTGGCTCCTCGGCCTCTCCGACGCTGCACCGGATGATCCGGATCACGCCCGACAAGCGAGGCGCGGGACCTGCGCCTGCGGTTCGCGCGCTCCTGCAGCTCCGCGCTCTCGCCGCAGCTGATGCGCGAGGCCGAGGCTCCGCTACGGCGCGCCCATGGTCGAGGCCTACGGCATGACCGAGGCCACCCACCAGATCGCCTCGCAACCCGCTGCCGCCGGCGGCGCGGTACGAGCGGGAATCGGTGGGGATCCCCGCCGGCGCCGAGATTCCGGATCGTCGACCGGGACGGCGGCGACGTCGAGCCGGGCGGAACCGGTGGACGTCTCGATCTCCGGTGCCGGGCTTCACCCCCGGCTACCTGGAACAACGACCAGGCGAACGCCGAGTCGTTCTTTCAACGGCTGGTTTCGCACCGGCGACCAGGGCCGGGGTCGATGACGGCTACCTGCGGCTGCTGGGGGCGGCTGAAGGAGATGATCATCCGTGGCGGCGAGAACATCTCGCCCTACGAGATCGAGGCGGTGCTGCTCTCCCATCCGCAGGTGGCCGAGGCCGTGGCGTTCGGCGTCGACGACGACAAGTACGGCCAGACGGTGGGCCGCGGCCGTTGTCCTGGAAGGCGACGCCCGTCGCCGACGAGCTGCGGCGCCACATGGCGCAGCTCGCTGGCGCGCGTTCAAGGTGCCGGATCGCATCCACGTGCTGGACGAGATCCCCAAGACGCCGACCGGCAAGGTGCAGCGTCCGCGGATGGCGGCCTACCTGGACGGAGCAGGGATGAGGTTCGCGGTCGCTCGGCGCCGGGGCGATCGGCGCCTACCTCGGCGCCGCCCTGCGCGCAGGCGGGCAGCGACGTCACGCTGATCGCCCGCGGCCCGCACCTGCAGGCGATGATCGAGCACGGCGTGCGGGTGCAGAGCCGCGCGCGGCGACTTCACCAGCGCACCCGGCCGGCCACCGCCGACATCGACGCGCTGGCCGAGGCCGACGTGATCGTGATCGGCCTGAAGGCGCACAGCCTGCCCGAGCTGGCACCGGCTGATCGGCGAGCGCCTGCGGCCGGGCGCCGTGGTCGTGCCCGCCCAGAACGGGCTGCCGTGGTGGTACTTCCAGGGGCAGGACGGCCCGCTCGCCGGGCGCACGCATCGAGGGCGTCGATCCCGGCGGCGTGATCAGCCGCTGCGATCGCGACCGAGCGCATCGTCGGCTGCGTCGTGTACTGCTCGACCGAGATCGTGGAGCCGGGCGTGATCCGCCACATCGAGGGCACGCGCTTCACCATCGGCGACGCCCGACGGGGTCGCCACCGAGCGCTGCGGCGAGATCTCCCAGGCGCTGGTCGCGGCGGGGCTCAAGTGCTCCGTTCGACGAGCAGCCGCGCCGTCAGATCTGGCTGAAGCTGGTCGGCAACGCCGCCTTCAACCCGATCACGACCATCACCCGCTCGACCATGGGTGCGCTGCGCGGGTCACAGCGCGCGCTGGCCTACATCCGGATCGTGATGGAGGAGTGCGCGGCCGTGGCCGCATCGGTCGGAGTCGAGCTGCCGATCTCGATCGACCGCCGGCTGGAGGCGGGGCTGGCGGTCGGTGACCATCGCACCTCGATGCTGCAGGACTTCGAGGCCGGGAAGCGGCTGGAGCTGGGCTGCATGGTGGACGCCGTGGTCGAGGTGGCCGCGATGACCGGCACCCCGGCGCCGAACCTGATCGCCCTGAGCGAGCTGACCGCGGCGCTTGAGCAGCTGCGCGACGCCGGGGCGGTGGGGGCATCCGGCGTTGCGCCGCCGTGACCGCCACATGAGCCTGAATGGTGCAACGAAGCTCACGACTTCGCGACGATCCCGCGGCCGAACGCAACGATCCGCACAGCGAGGCTGCTACAGACATCACGGCTCCGGATCGACGACCGCACAACCATGCTGGTGCGCGTCACCGCCGGGTAACGACCCGTCACGAACCCGTGCCGGACCGCCCACGCCGCCCGAGTCGGGGTTTGACACCGTTAAGATCGCGCCCGGTGTTGCGCAGCTGAGTGAGAGGCGTGACCCGCGGTAGGAGCGCGTGACGAAACCGTCCTCGATAGGCATACCGGCTAGGTGTTGAACGCCATCAGCACCAGCGTGAACAGCCCAAGCAGCACGCCGGCCACGGTCATGGCCAGCGTCCACATCCTGTCCGGTGGCACGAAGTCGCCGTGCATCAGCGCAGCCTCGACCTTCCGCTCGCGGCGCAGGGCGTAGGCGATGCAGGCGATCCCGATCACCGCGAAGCCGGCCCCGATCACCTGATAGGGCCAGGTGCGCTGGGCGTTGCTCAGCTGTGGCACCACCTTGCCCGCCGCCAGGCTGACCGCCAGCGCCGTGAGGCCGGTGCGCCACCAGGCCAGGTAGGTGCGCTCGTTGGCCAGCCGCGTGCGCCTGGTGGCATCCTGGGCATCGTCGAACCGTCGGCGCTCCTGCATCACAGCTGACACTACCAACCCGGCGAACCGCCCTCGCCGCGGTGGCGCACCTGTCTGCCTACGACTAAGGTTAGAAGGTCGCCGCGCGCTGCCCTCGTGGCGGCCGCCGATCGCCCGCCTTATGAAGACTCAACTCGAAGAGCTCGATTCCAACCGCGTTCGGCTGACGGTCGAGGTGCCGGCCGACGATGTCGACCACGCCTTCGACCACGCGCTCGACGACCTCTCGCGATCGGTGCGCCTGCCCGGATTCCGCAAGGGCAAGGCTCCCAAGGGCCTCGTCATGCAGCGGATCGGGCGCGACGCCGTGATCGAGGAGGCGCTGGAGCACCACCTGTCGGCCTGGTACCGGCGGGCCGTGGCCGTGTCCGGCATCGACCCCGTCGACCGTCCTACCATCGACTGGTCAGACCAGCCGGTCGAGGGCGAGACGTTCCACTTCAAGGCCGAGGTCGAGGTGAAGCCGCGCCGCCACCGTCAGCTCCTACAAGGGCTTGACCGGTGTGCGCGCGCCCGTCGAGGTGCCGCGCGAGGCGATCGACGGCGAGCTGCAGCGGCTGCAGTCGCCCCACCGTGGCCGAGCTCAATCCGGTAGAGCGTGGCGCCGAGCAGGGGGACTTCGTGGTGATCGACTTCGCCGGCTCGATGGACGGGACGCCGTTCGAGGGCGGCAGCGGCACCGACTACGGCATCGAGCTTGGCGAGGGGCGCCTGATCGCCGACCTCGAGAACGGCCTGACCGGCATGAAGGCCGGCGAGCAACGCGACGTCGCCGTTACCTTCCCCGCGGACTACCCGGCCAAGCACCTGGCCGGTAAGGCGGCCAGCTTCGACGTCACGATGAAGGACGTCAAGGAACGGCTGCTGCCCGACCTGGACGACGAGTTCGCCAAGTCGGTCAGCGAGTTCGACACCCTGAAGGAGCTCGAGGCCCACATCACGTCGCGTTTCGACGAGGCGCTGACCGAGGAAGTCCGACCGTAACTTCCGCACGACCGTGCTGGACGACCTCGCCAAGCAGTTGACCAGCGAGCTGCCCGAAGCGCTCGTGCGCAGCCGCATGTCGGAGATGACCCGCAGCATGCTGGAGTCCCTGGCGGCGCGGGGGATGGAGATGTCCGACTACCTGCGGCTGACCGGCCAGAGCGCCGAGGAGATCGTCGCCTCGATGAGGCCGCAGGCCGAGGACGCGTCGCCAAGGACCTCGCGCTGGAGGCGGTTGCCGACGCAGAAAACATCGAGATCACCGACGAGATGATCGAGGCCTTCATCCGCGAGCAGTCCACCCAGGGCGGGAGAACCCCGACGAGATGGTGGAGCGGCTGATGGCAGACCCCGTCACGCTGACCTCGCTGCGGATCGATCTGCGGCTGCAGAAAGCGCTCGACATCGTGGTCGAGAACGCCAAGGAGATCTCGCCCGAGCAGGCCGAGGCGCGGAGAAGCTGTGGACCCGGAGCAGGAATCCGAGGCCGCGGCCGCAAATCCCCCAAAGATCTGGACCCCGGCTCAGCCGAGCCGCCCGGCGAATAGGAGAACCCGAGTGAGCCCACTGATTCCCATGGTGATCGAGCAGACCTCGCGCGGCGAGCGCTCGTTTGACATCTACTCGCGGCTCTTGAACGAGCGGATCGTCTTCCTGGGCACGCCCATCGACGATCAGATCGCAAACCTGATCGTGGCGCAGCTGCTGCACCTGGAGTCGGAGGATCCCGACAAGGACATCTCGATCTACATCAACTCGCCCGGCGGCAGCGTCTACTCCGGCCTCGCCATCTACGACACGATGCAGTTCATCAAGCCGGACGTGTCCACCATCTGCGTCGGCATCGCGATGAGCATGGGCGCGCTGCTTCTGGCCGGCGGCGCCAAGGGCAAGCGGATGGCGCTGCCCAACGCCAAGATCCTGATCCACCAGGTCTCGTCCGGGTTCCAGGGCCAGGCCACCGACATCGAGATCCACGCGCGCGAGATCATCGACATCCGCAAGCGGCTGGATCAGATCATCGCCAACCACACCGAGCAGTCGCTCGAGAAGGTCACCCGCGACACCGAGCGTGACTACTTCATGAGCGCCCCCGAGGCGGTCGAGTATGGGATCATCGACCGGGTGATCGACAAGCACTGATGGCACGCCCTACCGACACCAACGAGCAGCTGCTCTGCAGCTTCTGCGGCAAGAGCCAGCGCCAGGTCAAGAAGCTGATCGCCGGGCCCGGCGTCTACATCTGCGACGAGTGCATCGATCTCTGCAACGAGATCATCGACGAGGAGCTGACCACACCGGTCCAGCTCGACCTCGACAACCTGCCCCGGCCGCGCGAGATCTGCGACGTGCTGGACGACTACGTGGTCGGCCAGGAAGAGGCCAAGCGCACGCTGTCGGTGGCGGTCTACAACCACTACAAGCGCGTGCAGATGGCCAGCCAGGGCGACGCCGAGGTGGAGCTGGCCAAGTCGAACATCCTGCTGCTGGGCCCGACCGGCTGTGGCAAGACGCTGCTGGCACAGACGCTGGCGCGGATCCTGAACGTGCCGTTCGCGATCGCCGACGCGACCGCGCTGACCGAGGCCGGCTACGTCGGCGAGGACGTCGAGAACATCCTGCTGAAGCTGATCCAGGCCGCCGACTTCGACGTCAAGAAGGCCGAGACCGGGATCATCTACATCGACGAGGTCGACAAGATCGCGCGCAAGGCCGACAACCCGTCGATCACGCGCGACGTGTCGGGCGAGGGCGTGCAGCAGGCGCTGCTGAAGATCCTGGAGGGCACGGTCGCGAGCGTGCCGCCGCAGGGCGGGCGCAAGCACCCCCACCAGGAGTTCCTGTCGATCGACACCACCAACATCCTGTTCATCTGCGGCGGCGCGTTCGCCGACCTCGACCGCATCATCGAGCGGCGGATCGGCAAGAACTCGATCGGCTTCGGCGCCGACCTGCGCTCCAAGAAGAACCGCGACACCCAGGAGCTGTTCCAGGACGTGATGCCCGAGGATCTGATCGCCTACGGGCTGATCCCGGAGTTCATCGGCCGGCTGCCGGTGGTCTCGGCCGTGCACCAGCTGAAGCGGGACGACCTCGTCCAGATCCTGCTGGAGCCCAAGAACGCGCTGGTCAAGCAGTACCAGAAGTTCTTCTCCTACGACGGCATCGACCTGGTGTTCACCGACGACGCGCTGGGCGCGATCGCCAGCAGCGCGCTGGAGCGGGCCACCGGCGCCCGCGGTCTCCGCTCGATCATCGAGGCGGCGCTCCTGAACGTGATGTTCGACCTGCCGTCGCGCAAGGACGTGAACAAGTGCGTGATCACGCGCGAGACGATCGAGAAGCACATCGACCCGACGCTGGTGACCGAGG
>CAVXZW010000029.1:0-259373 GCA_963766445.1 uncultured Actinomycetes bacterium
AGCAGGCCCAGGCCGAGAACTACCGCAAGATGGTCATGGCGATGGCCCAGGACGTGCGCGTGGTACTGATCAAGCTGGCCGACCGGCTCCACAACATGCGCACGATCGAGGCGTTGCCGAAGCAGAAGCAGACCAACAAGGCCCGCGAGACGCTGGAGATCTACGCGCCGCTGGCCCACCGGCTGGGCATCCACTCCATCAAGTGGGAGCTCGAGGATCGCGCGTTTCAGACGCTGCACCCGCGCCGGTACACCGAGATCGAGTCGATGGTCAACCAGCGCCGCGCCGACCGCGAGCGCTACGTCGAGGAGGCCTCGACCATCCTCTCGCGCGAGCTGGACGAGACCGGCGTCGAGGCCGACATCTCCGGGCGCGCCAAGCACTACTACTCGATCTACTCGAAGATGGCGCAGGGCGGCAAGGAGTTCAACGAGATCTACGACCTCACCGCGATGCGGGTGCTGGTCGACTCGGTGAAGGACTGCTACGGCGCGATCGGCGTGATCCACTCGCTGTGGAAGCCGATGCCGGGCCGCTTCAAGGACTACGTGGCCATGCCCAAGTTCAACATGTACCAGTCGCTGCACACGACGGTGATCGGGCCTGAGGGCAAGCCGCTGGAGATCCAGGTGCGCACGCAGCTGATGCACCAGACCGCCGAGTACGGCATCGCCGCGCACTGGCTCTACAAGGACAAGAGCGCCGCGGCCAGGGACGGCTCGCTGACGCCGTGGCTGACGCAGCTGATGGACTGGCAGAACGACGCCTCCGATCCCAAGGAGTTCATGGAGACGCTGCGCGTCGACCTGTTCTCGGACGAGGTCTACGTGTTCACGCCCAAGGGCGAGGTGAAGAGCCTGCCTGCCGGGTCGACGCCGCTCGACTTCGCCTACGCGGTGCACACCGACGTGGGGCACCGCTGTGTGGGCGCGAAGGTCAACGGCCGCATCGTGCCGCTGCACTACGCCCTGCACTCGGGCGACTTCGTCGAGGTGCTGACCTCCAAGCAGGAGCGGGGGCCGTCCCGCGACTGGCTGAACCTGGTGCAGAGCTCCCGGGCGCGCAACAAGATCCGCCAGTGGTTCAGCCAGCAGGCGCGCGAGGATCTCGAGCACAAGGGCCGCGAGTCGCTGCACCAGGCGCTGAAGTCGAACGGGCTGCCGCACCAGAAGGTGTCGGCGTCGCCGCTTCTGGCCGGGATCATCCGCGATATGGGCTTCAAGAAGGCCGACGACTTCTACGTCGCGATCGGCGCCGGCAAGGTGCCGGTGGGGCAGATCGTGTCGAAGGTGCTGGGCAAGCTGAAGACCTCCGAGGTGGTGGTGCCCGAGGCCGATCTCACGATCACGCGGCGCGCCCAGAAGCGGCCGGCCGTCTCGTCCAGCTTCGGCATCACGGTCGAGGGCGCGGTCGACAGCGACGTGCTGGTGCGGATGGCCAAGTGCTGCACGCCGGTGCCCGGCGACTCCGTGGTCGGCTACATCTCGCTGGGCCGCGGCATCACCGTGCACCGCGACGACTGCCCCAACGTGCGGGCTCTGCGACGCAACCCGGAGCGCTTCACGGCGGTCAGCTGGGACGACAGCGAGAACGCCACCCGGTCGTTCCGGGTGACGCTGGCCCTGCAGTCGTGGGACCGGCCGCGCCTGCTCGAGGACGTGGCCCGCACGTTCGCCGAGTTCGGCTGCAACATCGTCGAGTACGGCGGCCACGTGTCCGATCAGATGGCCCGCAACTGGTACACGGTCGAGGTCGGTGACGTGAAGACGCTGCGCAGCCTGATCTCGGCGCTGAAGAACCTGGAGGCCGTGTTCGACGCCTACCGGGTCACCCCCGGCAGTAGCTGACCGGAGCCTGAGATACACTCGCCGCATGGACGTGCTGCAGGGCGAGGAGCTGATCTGGACCGGGCATCCCAGCTGGCGGATGCTGATGATCTACTACGTCAAGTACACGATCGTCTCGCTGATCCCGGCGGCGATCTGGGTGCTCCTGAACGCCGTCATGAACAACCCGCCCAGCTCGGCGATCTTCTTCGGCGTGACGGTGGTGGCGCTGATCTGCACCTACGTGATCGGGTGGCTGCGGCTGCGCACCACCACCTACAACCTGACCAGCACGCGCATCCACGTGCGCACGGGCATCGTCTCGCGGCAGGAGCACTCCGCGCAGCTCACGCCGCGTCCAGAACGTCAACGTCTCGCAGACGATGTTCCAGCGCCTGCTCGGCATCGGCGACGTGGACTGGGACACGGCCGGCACCGAGGAGGCCAGCTCCGAGTTCCGGTTCCGCGGCGTCGACGACCCCAGCCGGCTGTCGCGGATCGTGGACGAGCGGCTGCACGACGCCGAGACCAGGGCCTGAACGCCGACCGGCGGCGAGGCCGCCGATAGACTGGGGCGATGAGCGCCGCCCGGCATGCAGCAGCCATCCGCGAGCTGGCGCTGTCGTTTCCCACGGCCCGTGAGGACCACCCGTGGGGGCCGGAGGCGCACGTTTTCAAGGTCGGCGGCGGCAGCACCATGTTCGCCATCATGGGCGACGGGCCGCCGGTGACGGTGACCATGAAGCTGACCAGGGAGGAACGCGAGGTCGCCCTGACGCTGCCGTACGTGTCGCACGCCAAGTACGTGGGACGCTACGGGTGGGTGACGGCCAGGGTGGAGGATGCCGACTGCCTCAGCGCAACGCTGGAGTGGATCCGCGAGAGCTACTGGCTGAAGGCGCCGGCCGACGTGCGCGAGGCCGCCTGGGTGGAGTCCTAAGGCTCCCAGGGCTCGCCGCCGGTGTCCCAGCCCACCAGGCAGTAGGGGCTGAGCAGCTCGGCCACGCGCTCCAGGAAGCCGCGGTCGGCGTCGCCGAATGCGGCCGGCCGGTCGGAGTCGATGTCGATCTCGGCGACGACCAGCCCGTCGTAGCTGATCGGCACGACGATCTCCGACCTGGTCGATGCGAAGCAGGCCAGGTAGCGGGAGTCGGCGTTGACATCGTCGACGATCTCGGTCTGGCCGCTGGCGGCCGCCGACCCGCAGACGCCCTGGCCGATCGGGATGCGCACGTGCTCCGTCGCCTCCGGGCCGTTCCATGGCCCCAGCGCCAGCTCGTCACCCTCGACGAAGTACACGCCCACCCACGAGTAGCTGTCGAAGCCGTCGTGCAACAGGTCGACCGCGCGGCGCAGGATCTCGTCGGACTCGGTCTCGTCGGCAATCACCTGCTCGATCGCGCGCAGCGACCGCTCGTACGCCTCGGCGCTCACAGCTCCAGCTCCGGCTCGAACCCGGCGATGGCGTCGCGCAGACGCCACTCGACCGGCACCGGCTGGCGCTCGGCCAGGTCGACCGAGACCAGCGTCTGGGTTGCGGCCACCAGCCGGTCGCCGCCGGACACCTTGTAGGCCTCGAACTCCCACGACAGGCTGGTGGTGCCGATCCGCCGGACGCGCACGAACACCTCCAGCTCGTCGTCGAAGCTGGCCGGCGCGTGGTACTCGACGTGCTGAGCCCGCATCACGAACTCAGGGTCGCTGGGCTCGCGCACAAGCACGCCCAGCTCCCGCAGGTACTCGACCCGCGCGCGGTCGAAGTAGGGCATGTAGCGGCCGTAGTAGACGATCCCCTGGGCGTCGGTCTCGTCGAAGCCGACGCGCGTGCGGTACGAGAAGCGGAACGGCGGTCGGCGGTCGGTGGCCGGCATCAGGAGGTGATCAGCGCGAGCACCTCGTCCCGTCGCCGCTCCATCGTCTCGGCCGACAACGCCTCCAGGTTCAGCCGCAGCAGCGGCTCCGTGTTCGACGGCCGCACGTTGAAGTGCCAGTCCGGGTACTCGAACGAGATGCCGTCCAGATGCGACACCCGATCCGCCGACGGGCCGAACCGGTCCTTCAGCTCCTGCAGCTTCAACGGCACGTCGGCCACGGTCGAGTTGATCTCGCCGGAGATGTGGTACCGCTCCCGGAACGGCGCCAGCAGCTGCGACAGCTTCTGCCCGCTGCGGGAGATCAGCTCCAGCATCACCAGCGCCGGCACGATGCCGGTGTCGCAGTAGTAGAAGTCCTTGAAGTAGTAGTGCCCCGACACCTCGCCCGCGAACACGGCCTCCTCCTTGCGCAGGCGCGCCTTCATGAAGGCGTGGCCGACGCGGTTCTCGAGTGCCGTCCCGCCCGCCGCCGCGACCGTGTCGCGCACCGCCCAGGACGCGCGCAGGTCATAGATGATCGTCGCGCCGGGGTGCCGTTCCAGCATCGTGCGCGCGATCAGGGCGGTGATCAGGTCGCCGGGCACGAACTCGCCGGTGTCGTCGATGAAGAAGCACCGGTCGGCGTCGCCGTCCCAGGCGATGCCAAGGTCGGCACCCTCCGCGACCACCTGCTCGACGATGAAGTGGCGGTTCTCCTCGAGCAGCGGGTTGGGCTCTCCGTTGGGAAAGCTGCCGTCCGGGTCGAGGTGGTGGGGAAACGCCGTGATCGGCAGGCGCTCGAGCAGCGGCCCGATCATGGGGCCTGCCATCCCGTTGGCGCCGTCCAGCACCACCCGCATCGGCCGGATCGCCGAGGGATCGATGAAGCGCAGCACCCGCTCGTGGAAACCCTCGTAGATGTCCCGCTGAGAGATCCTGCCGGGCCGGTCGGGGCCGTCGGGAATGCCCTCTTCGGCGAAGCGCTTGATCTTGTCGAGCCCGGTGTCGCCGCCCACCGGCCGGGCGCCACGGCGCACGATCTTCATGCCGTTGTAGGCGCGCGGGTTGTGCGAGGCGGTGACCTGGATGCCGCCCTCGTACCCGTGCTCGCCGACGGCGTAGTAGAGCATCTCGGTGCCGATCTCGCCCAGCGTCACGACGTCGGCACCCTGCTCGGAGGCGCCGCGTGCGGCCGCCTCGGCCAGCTCCGGCGAGGTCAGGCGCATGTCGTGGCCGATCGCCATCGTGGCCGGCTCGAATGCCGCCACGTAGGCGCGACCGAGCCGATAGGCTCCCTCGGCGTCGAGTTCGTCGGGCACGATGCCGCGGACGTCGTAGGCCTTGAACACTGAGGAGTCGAGCATCGGGGCGATGATAGAGCAGGTCGAGTTGCGGCCGGTGCGGCTGGCCGATGTCGATGCGCTGGCGGAGCTGTACGCGTCAGAGCGGGCGTTCCTAGCGCCGTTCGACCCGATCCGCCCCGACGAGTTCTACACGGCCGAGGGGCAGCGGATCGAGGTCGAGCACGCGCTGGCACAGCGTGCTGCCGGCTCCCGCTACAGGTTCGTGATCGAGGCCGACGGCAAGCTGGTGGGGACGCTCGGGATCGGGAACGTGGTGGGCTCCGTATTCCAGTCGGGCAACCTCGGCTACTTCGTCGCCCAGGCGGCCAACGGCTGCGGGGTCGCCACGCGTGCGGTCGCCCTGGCCGCCGAGCAGGCGTTCGGGCCGCTGGGCATGCACCGGCTGGAGGCCGGCACGCTGGTGGACAACGTGGCGTCGCAGCGGGTGCTCGAGAAGAACGGGTTCGAGCGCATCGGCCTCGCCCGCGCCTACCTGCGGATCGCAGGCGCATGGCGTGACCACATCCTGTTCCAGCGGGTGGCGGAATGAGCGTGACGCTGCGGCCGATGCGAGCGGACGAGTACCCCGCCTGGGCGGAGGAGGGGGAGCGGGGCTACGTGCACCAGATGGTCGAGTTCGGCGGCATGGAGCGTGAGCATGCGGCGGCGAAGGCCGTACGCGACTTTGCGACGGTGCTGCCGGAGGGTCTCGAGACCAAGGGCCACTGGCTGTACGTGATCGAGGCGGATGGCGAGGCGGTCGGCTGCCTGTGGTTCGCGGAGCGCGACATGGACGGCCGCCCGACGGCGTACCTCTACGACATCCACATCCACGAGCACGCCCGCGGCCACGGCTACGCCAGGGCGGCGATGCTGCGAGTTCGAGCGCGAGGCGGCCCGCCGGGGCCTGCATCACCTGTCGCTGAACGTGTTCGGTGGCAACGCGCCCGCGCGCGGGCTCTACAACTCGCTGGGCTGGGCCGAGGCGGCGATCACGATGACCAAGCACCTGGAGGCGTAGCTCACGCTGACGGCCAGGCGGCCCGCAGCTTCTCCAGCGTGCGCGAGAGGTGCTCGGGCATCACCCGCGTATCGGCCAGCACCGGCATGAAGTTGGTGTCGCCGCTCCAGCGCGGCACCACGTGCAGGTGCAGGTGGCCCTCGACGCCGGCCCCCGCCACCCGGCCCAGGTTCATGCCGCAGTTGAAGCCGTGCGGGGCCATCGCCGCCGTCAGCGCGGTGATCCCGTCGTCGGCCAGCTGCCAGAGCTCGGCTCGCTCCTCGGCGTTCAGATCGCCGGGCATGGGCAGGTGGCGGTAGGGCGCGACCATCAGGTGGCCGTTGGCGTAGGGGTAGAGGTTCAGCACCGCGAACGCGTGCCGGCCGCGGTGCAGGATCAGCGCGTCGTCGTCGGAAAGCGCCGGCTTGTCGCAGAAGATGCAGCCGCCGGCATCACCGGCGCCGGCCACGTACTCCAGGCGCCAAGGCGCCCAGAGCCGCT
The DNA here is from genome assembly GCA_963766445.1 of uncultured Actinomycetes bacterium. Taxonomy (GTDB): domain Bacteria; phylum Actinomycetota; class Thermoleophilia; order Gaiellales; family JAICJC01; genus JAICYJ01. The sequence continues at coordinate 6,524 of CAVXZW010000029.1, forward strand.
CGCTCATAGCCACCGCTGGCGACGGAAGAACGAGAGCATCGCGACCGCGAGCAGCAGCGTGCCGCCCTCGATGATCCAGAACGCGTGGTGCGAGTGCTGGAACGGCAGCGGCACGTTCATGCCGTAGATGCCGGCGATCAGAGTGGGCGGCAGCAGGATCACGGTGAAGATCGTAAGCAGCCGCAGGATGTCGTTCTGCTTGTGGGCGATCACGGTCTCGTTGGTCTGCTCCAGCGCCTCGACGACCTCCTTGTAGTTGTCGAGCTGGTCCCAGATCCGCTCCGCCGAGTCGACGATGTCGTCGAAGTAGACCTCCAGGTCCTCGGACAGGTAGCGAGTACGGGCGCGCTCCAGCAGCCGCAGCGTCGAGCGCTCCGGCTTGATGATCTTGCGGTACGCGATCACCTCCTGCTTGACGTTGGAGATGTCACGGGCCACGTCCTCGCTGCGCTCGTCCCAGATCGCGTTCTGCAGGCGGTCGAGCTTGAACCCGATCTTGTCCAGGATCGGGAAGCAGTAGTCGAACGACTCCGACAGGATCTCGTACAGCAGGTAGCCCGACCCCTTCGAGAAGTACTCCTCGCGCAGCTCCGTGTTGTTCGACAGGCGCGTGAACAGCCGGCCCACCGGCTTCAGCGGATGGTTGGGCAGGGTGATCACGTAGTCCGGGCCCACGAACACGTTCAGCTCGGCGGCGTTCAGCCGGCCGATCGACTTGTCGAAGCGCGGCAGGTGCAGCACCATGAACAGGTACTCGTCGTACTCGTCGATCTTGGGCCGCTGGCGAGTGGAGAGCACGTCCTCGAGATCCAGCTCATGGAAGTCGAAATGCTCGGCCAGGTACGCGGTCTCGACCGCCGTGGGGGCTTCGATGTTCAGCCAGCGGACGCCGCCGAGCTCGAGCTCAGCAACCTGTGGCTCGGTCCGCGCGACGTCCTGCCGCTGCGAAACTCGCGGCCGCCTGCGGACTGTCCTCGGGATCCGGCGCAGGTTCGGCATCAGCAGTCATGGTCGTCATCACGGGCATACGGCAAGTGCTACCTGTCAAGTGGTATTCCGCGCAGAGGGCGCGGCCCCTTGTGAAGCTTCACCATGCTTATCGGCAGAACGGCCGGCCCCGCCTGTAATCTGAGCCGCGATGACGGACTCCCCCCGCGTCGGCAGCACGGCCGACGAGCACCTGCTGCAGCGCCACGACGCGACCTTCCTACATACCGATCCGTGGCGGATCCTGCGCATCACCGGGGAGTTCGTGGAGGGCTTCGACCAGCTCGCCGACGTCGGCGTGGCCGTTGCCGTGTTCGGATCCGCCCGCACGTCCGCGGACGATCCCGCGTACGTCGCCGCCCGCGAGACCGCCCGGCTGCTGGTCGCCGAGGGCTTCGGCGTCATCACCGGCGGCGGCCCCGGCATCATGGAGGCCGCCAACATGGGCGCGTCGGAGGCCGGCGGCGTGTCGATCGGCTGCAACATCGAGCTGCCCCACGAGCAGCACGGCAACACCTACGCCAACCTGACGATGGAGTTCCGCTACTTCTTCGTGCGAAAGACCATGTTCGTGAAGTACTCCGAGGCGTTCGTGGTGTTTCCCGGCGGCTTCGGGACGCTCGACGAGCTGTTCGAGGCGGTCACCCTGGTGCAGACGGGCAAGATCCACCGCTTCCCGGTGGTGCTGTACGGCAGCGCATACTGGAGCGGCCTGCTCGAGTGGCTACGCGGGCGCGTCGTCGCCGAGGGCAAGCTGACGGACGGCGAGCTGGAGCTGCTGCAGGTGGCGGACACGCCCGCCGACGTGGCCCGGATCGTGCGCGACTGCACCTCCGGGGCGTGCGGGCACGAGTATCACCCGCCGCTCGGCGGAAGGGCTTAGCTGAGTAGCGCTGCGACGGCCGTGCCGACAGCGCCGTCGTCAGCGGCCCGACCGAGGCGACGCGGCCCTCGATCTCCTCGAGGTCCTCGACGTCGTACTGGTCCTCCCACACGTAGGCCAGCGAGCCGCGCTCGTACTGGAACGTGGTCTGCGGGAACTCGTTGTTGATCAGGCGCACCAGCAGCGCCGGCGTGAAGATGCGCAGCACCGCCGCCTGGTCGGCACCGTCGTTGACCATCAGCGAGAAGCGCTTGTTGAACTCGACGCTCTCGGTCTCGACCTGGCGGCTCGGTCCGAAGGCGGCCGCCAGCTTGTTCAGGAACCCGATCCCGCGGTCGGCCAGCTGCACGGTGTCGACGCCGGCAACGGCGCCGACCTCCAGGCGCAGCACCGTGTGGCGGTGCTTCACCTCCTCCGTGTACGTCTCCGTGGTCATATGACCCTGACCGTCGGTCGAGGTGCGCGTGCGCGTCTCGAACGTGGAGTAGGTGAAGTTGAAGATCAGCCCGGGCACGTCGCAGATCCGGCCCGAGAAGCCGTCGGCCGCCTCCATCCGCTGCTTGTCCCGGCAGAAGGCGACGTCGGTCGGCAGCGGCGGTGAGGGCTGGTACTCCCAGCCGTGCTCCTTCGCCCACTGGTGCATGACCTGGTCCTTGGCGGCGCTGGACGCCTGCGACCGCAGCACCAGGTAGTAGATGAGCGGCCCGGCCAGCGCCCCGATCAGCCCGACCACGATCAGCAACGGCGCGATGAAGATCCCGATCACGGCCACGGCGAGGCCGGGCACGGTGCAGAGGCCGAGGGTGCGATGGTACGTGGGCCGCCCCGTCAGCTCCGCCATGCGGGCGTCGCGCGCAGCCCGGTACCGCTCGCGGCTGGTCGGCCATCAGCCCGCTCCCGCGGTGGCCGGCTGCAGGTGCAGCTGCTCGTGTGCGCCCCGGTAGCGTGGGGAGGGGGTGGTCACGTCGGCATCCCACACCGCCTTCACGTCGGCCAGCACCTCGCGGGCCTGGTAGTGCACCATCTTCGCGGCCGGCACGCGGCCCCAGTCGGGCACGGTCAACGCGTCCGCGTCGACGCCGACCGACCGGCACAGGTAGACGGCGCGCGGCGCGTGGTAGGTCTGCGTTACCACGACGGCGCTCTGCACTCCGAAGATGTGGCGTGCCCGGTAGCAGGAGTCGTAGGTATCGAAGCCGGCGTAGTCGAGGGTGATGGCGGCCGCCGGTACCCCGTGGGCGATCGCGTAGGTTCGCATGGCGGTGGGCTCGTCGTGGCGGGCGGTGTGGTTGTCACCGGACATCAGCAGGCCGTCGACCTTGCCCATGCGGTACAGGCGAATGGCCGCGTCCAGGCGATCGGCCAGGAACCAGGTGGGCGTCCCCTTGGCGGTGAAGCCGGCGCCCAGCACCAGCGCGACCTGATGGTGGGAGACGTCGGCCGGGTCGGAGGCTGAGGCGTCCGCCGGTGTCCACCCGGATCACGAGCAGCGGCACGAACAGCAGAGCCACGCCCGCCACCAGCAGCCCAGCCGCTATCAGGATCCGCCGGCGCCGAAACATTGGCGGAGACTGTACCGGTGCGGCAGGCTGCCACCTGCGGTTCGACGCGGTTTCGTTACGTGGCGACGCGGCCGCGCCGCGACAGCGCGTCGATCACGACTGCTGCCAGCAGCACCAGTGCGGTCACCATGTACTGGGCCGAGGCGGTGAACCCGACCAGCCCCATGCCGTTGTCGATCGCGGCGATCACGATGCCGCCCAGCACACCGTGCACGCCTTGCCGCGGCCGCCGAACAGGCTGGTGCCGCCGATCACCGCAGCCGCCACGGCGTAGAGCACCAGCGTGCCGCCGTTCACCGCGGTCGAGATCGACTGCAGCCGCGAGGCGTAGACGATGCCGGCGATGCCGGCCGTGAACGAACACAGCATGAACGCGAACGTGCGGACCGACATCACGTCGATGCCGGCGCGGCGGGCGGCCTCGGCGTTGCCGCCGATCGCGTAGATGTAGCGGCCGAGCTTGGTGCGCCCGAGCAGGAACGTCCAGATCGCGAGCACTCCCAGCACCAGCAGCACCACCCAGGGGACTCCCCTGATCGGCACGAGTATGCCGCGATTGGTTCGCGGAAGGCCAGTCAGGCTCCCGAGATCTGCAAGCGTATGGGATCTGTTCACCTGGGCGCAAGATTGCGGTCACAATTTGTTGTCCGAAGATGTCCCATTCGGTTTCGATGTTTCCAGGGCCGGCCGCCGGTTGCCGCCGACACCACCGGCTCGAGCCGACGGTGGTAGACATGGAGTCCCGAGCGGGTGTCCGGGCGATCGGTCTAGGCGCTGAGGGCATCGTGGCGGAGCACCGCATGCACGCCCTTGGCCTCGTTCACGACCTGTGTCACACGCAGGTCACGCAGACGTCTGGCCAGTGCCAGCGCCCGGTCGCGGCCGAGCCCGTGCTCGCGCTGCATCAGGTCGACCATCGTCTCCAGCGCCGCGTCGGCGGCCAGGTCGAGGTCGTGGTCAAACCCGAACGTGATCCAGGCGCTGTCGGTGCGGGCGATCGGCATCCGCAGCTCGAGATCGGGCCGCAAGGCCAGGGTTAGCCGGGCCTCGTCCAGCGGGCACTCGATCGCCGTGCCCGATACCTCGCCGTCGCCCTGCGCCGCGTGGCCGTCGCCGGCCGAAGCAGCGCGCCATCGACGCCGATCGGCAGCAGCAGCATCCGCCCGCGGTCAGCTCCTTGCAGTCGATGTTGCTGCCGTAGCGGCGGGGCGGAGTGGTGGAGTGGACGCCCAGCTCTGGCGGCGGCATGCCGATCACGCCCAGGAAGGGGGCGAGCGCGACCGACTGGGCGCCGTCCCCGGTGACGCCGGTCGTCCCGCCCAGCTGCCACTCAAGCGCGCTCTCGCCGGCGAAGGTCACGCCCCAGCCGCGCGGCCGCACCATGTCGATCCGCACCTCCAGCGTCCCGCCCGCGCGGGCCCCGCGAACCGCGATCGGCCCCGTGAGCGGATGGCCGTCATCGAGCAGCGGGTGCAGATCGTCCAGCCAGCGGCGGCCCGCATCCCAGTGCCAGCCCGCATTCAGGGCCTGGAACGTGACCGAGTCGCCGGGATCGACGGTCAGGACGGGGGCAGGTCGATCGAGAAGTGCCCGTGGAGGGTCTCGCGGCCGAGCGGGATCACGTGTGTGGCCGGCATCCGGTCGACCTCAGGGTGCCCGGCGGTGAGGCCGCCATCGGCAACTAGGCGTGGCCGGTCAGGTAGGTCGCGCGGTCGCCCGCCAGGAACGCAGCCAGATCGGCAATGTCCGACGGCTCCGCCAGGCGTCCCAGCGGATGCATGGCGATCCCCTGTGCGCGCGCGGCTTCGGGGTCCGGCTGGGAGGCGAAGAACTGCTCCAGCATCTCGGTGCGGACGTAGCCCGGGCAGATGCTCATGCAGCGGAGTTGTCGGCGCCATGGTCGATTGCCATCGCCCGCGTGAGCGCCAGCAGTGCACCCTTGGTGGCGCAGTAGGCGGGCAACCGCGGCTCGGCCCAGGTGCCGTCGACCGACGCGATGTTCAGGATCACGCCGCCACCGCCGGCACGCATGTGCGGTATCGCCGCGGCGGCCAGCAGCGCGGGAGCGCGGACGTTGACGGCCAGCAGCTCGTCCCACTGCTCGACCGTGGTCTCCTCGACGGTGCCCTCGATCTCGACCGCCGCGTTGTTGACCAGCACGTCGAGCCGGCCGTGCACAGCCACCGTGCCGGCCACCAGGTCCCGGATCGCCGCCGGGTCGGACACGTCGCAGCGGCGGTAATCCACGCCGGCGACATCGAGGTCCGGGCCGGCGCTGCGGCCGCATCCGACCACCGCATACCCATCGGCGGCAAACGCGGCCGCGAGGGCGGCGCCGATGCCGCGGCTGGTGCCGGTGATCACACCGACACGAGTGGGGTGACTGGACATGCGGGCGCCAGCGTACCGCGACCGCTGCGGCGATCCAGATCTGGTCGGTGCGGTCTAGGCTAGGGCAATGCGGGCCGCGGTCACACGAACGCTTGGTGCTGTCAGACTGGTCATCCGCGACGGGAGGATTCCGCGACCGCTGCGGTGGGCGGGCATGCTGGGGCTGCTGCCGGTACCCGGGCCGTTCGACGAGATCGTGCTGCTGGTCGTGGCTGGGGTGCTGTGGCTGGGCTACCGCGACCAGCTCAGCGAGGCGTGGCAGAAGGCGGCAGCCGCCTAGCAGCCGGTCCGGAATAGGCTGAAGGTGGACGAGTAGTCGTAGTAGCGAGCGCCACCGGCGAGCAGCGGTTGTAACGACGGGGCGTCTGCCGGCGAGAGGTTGGTGATGGCCGGACCTGGTAACGGGCACCGATCGGGATGCTCAGGCTGGCTGACGAATCGAGGACTGTTTCGCCGTCACTACCGGGCGGTGGCGGCATACGCGCGACGTCGCGCGACCGGCGAAGCGTCCGACGACGTCGTCGCAAGCACGTTCCTGGTCGTCTGGCGGCGACTCGATGAGGTGCCCGCCGATTCGCTGCCGTGGCTTCTGGCCGTGGCCGGAAACGTCATCGCCACCCAGCGGCGCGGATCGCGGAGACGAGGTGCGCTTCGCCTGCGCCTCGAGCATGCGGATGGCAGCGCCACGCCACGATCCGCGCTCGAGGAACCTGCCGGCCGAGTGGCGGCGGCGCTCGACGCCTGCCGGCGAGCGACCGCGAGGCGATCACGTTGATCGCCTGGGACGGCCTGCGACCGGCCGAGGCGGCCACGGTGCTCGGCCAGTCGCCGGCCGCGTTCCGGGTTCGCCTGCATCGGGCCAAGCGCCGTCTCCGCCGCGAGCTCGACCGCGCCGGACAGACCGAGCCGCACCCCCAATCCCCATCCGTAGCCAAGGAGAGCGCCCCATGACAACGACACCTCGCACCGTCGAAAGAGACCTGATGGAACTCGTCCGCGGCGACGACCCGCTCGACGGCCACGTCGACCCGGTGACGGACGAAGCTGGCGAGTCGCTGCTCCGAGAGATCCTGGCCGCACCCCGCCCGGAGCGCACTCCGAAGGGCTCGGCGGAGCACGAAGGTGGTCGTTCGGCTCGCCGCCGTGGGGGCAGGCGCCGCGGTTGCCGTCGCAGCGATCACCGCGATCACCGCGATCACCGGCGACGACCGGGGTGGGGTCGCTCCTGCCTCCGCCGCGCGTCGTCCGGCATGCGCTCGCCGCCGCTATCCAGCCCCCCGGCACGATCCTGCATGTGGACATGAGGGGAACCCAGAACGACGGCGATGGCACCACGATCACCTGGCGGGACGAGAGCTGGCAGGCGAACAGCGCTCCCTACGACCGCCGCCAGGTCGAGACCAACCCCGACGGCACGACCGTCGAGAGCGCGAACGTGGGTGACAGCGAGCAGGTCTACGACTCCGGCGCCAACACGATCTATGCCAGCACCGCGTCCGCACTCAGCGCCAAGCCGGAGGCACAGCGCAACTATCGGATCTCTCCCGGACCGACCGCGAACACCTACGTGGTGAGGCTCATGGTCTTCGGAATTACCCGTGGACACGGGTACAGGATCGTGCCTGGCCGCGGCCGGCAGTATCGGCTCGTCATCACCGCAAGCCAGGCGAAGGCGCTCAAGGACGGCAGCGACGTCGTGAAGTGGGTCCGTGCACCGCGCGGCGCCGGCAGGCTCAATGGGTACAGGCCTGCCGTCGTCCCCAGGAAGGCCGCCGCAACGGCGCCGGACTGTTCCGACTTCGGATCGCAGGACTACGGCGATCAGATCCTGACCATGCTCCGCTCCTGCGGCGCCCACGTTGTCGGCCACGCGGACATCGGCGGCCGCGACACGCTCGAGCTTCGCTCCCAGGACGGCCATATCACCTACTACGTCGACGCGAGCAGCTACGCACCGGTCCAGCTCGACACCACCGGCACCGACGGCGGTACCAGCCTCAGCTTCGTCACCTGGGAGGTGCTGCCCGCCGGACGATGTGAACGAGGCGCTGCTCAGCCTCACCGCCCAGCACCCATCCGCGACCGTCGACCGAAACCAGGCCGACTACGTGGCGGCAGAGCGGCGGCTGTTCCCCAACGGCTGATTTCGCGGGAACGGCGACGGGCGCGCATGCTCCAACCGATAGGCGTAGGCTACCGGTGCTTCGCGGCTTCGGCTCCCGACGGCAGTATGCCGCGACTCCGCCAGCCGAGCCCTTGGGAGGGGGCGACTGGTGATGTGCGTCGTCACTGCAGAGGAGCCGTAGGCGACGCACCCACCTTCCTCTAGCGGCGTACGATGTGGGCATGGCCACGCTCGCCGATCCGCGACTGCATCTTGAACGCCGAGCCCGACGCCTCGCCTGGGGCGGCAACGCCTGGCACCTGATCGAGTTCGCCATCGCCATCGGTGCCGGGATCTCGGCAGGCTCGATCGCCCTCGTGGCTTTCGGGATCGACAGCCTGATCGAGTTCGCCGCAGGTGGCGTGATCGTCTGGCTGTTCTCCGGAGGGCGCGGGGCGTCGGAGTCGGCAGAGCGGCGAGCGCAGCAGATGATCGCGCTGTCGTTCTTCGTGCTGGCGGTCTACGTCGTGATCGAGTCCGTCCGCGCGTTCGCGGGAGCGCATCCGGAGGCAAGCTGGGTCGGCATCGGCCTGGCGGCGGTGACCGCGCCGACGATGCCACTGCTCGCGCGTGCCAAGCGGCGAGTTGGGCACCAACTCGGGTCACGCGCCACCGTGAGCGAGGGTAGCCAGAACATGCTGTGCGCCTACCTGTCCGTGGCGCTCCTTGTTGGCCTCGGCGCCAACGCGCTCTTGGGATGGTGGTGGGCTGACCCGCTCGCAGGACTTGTGATCGCGGCAGCCGCGGTCCAGGAGGGCCGGGAAGCCTGGCGCGGCGAGGCTTGCGGCGACGGCTGCTGCTGACCAGGCTGAGGCGCGAGGCGCTACTCCTGCACATCACGCGGAGAGCCGGCACCGTCCCCGGCGGCCCCGCCCACAAGCACCAGGACTGGGCCGGGCCCAGCCTAAGGCCATGGCTCAGCGGTTGTGGTTGACGACCTCGACGTTGTGGCCGTCCGGGTCGAGCACGAAGGCGCCGTAGTAGCCCGGGTGGTACACGGCGCGCTCGCCGGGGGCGCCGTTGTCCTCGTAGCCCGCGGCCAGCGCGGCGGCGTGGAAGGCCCGCACCGTGGCGTCCGCGTCCGCGGCGAAGGCGAGGTGGACGTGCTCGGTGAGCGGGCGCTCGTCGCGCACGAGCGAGAAGGAGAAGTCGGGGCCGGAGAACTGCACGCGATCCGGCGCGTCGTGCGAGAGGCGGAGCTCGGCGTACGGCGCGACCGTCGTGTAGAAGCGCCGCGACGCCTGCGGGTCGCGCACGCGGAGCCAGAGGTGGTCGATGCTGCCATCGGGCACGGGGCGCTGGCGGTCGCCGTGGACCGCCTCGACGCTGTTGCCGTCCGGGTCGAGCAGGAAGGCGCCGTAGTAGTCGGGGCCGTAGACCGTGCGCGGCCCGGGCGCGCCGTCGTTCGTGCGGCCGGCGTCGATCCCGGCCTGCCAGAAGGCGTCGACGGCGGCGCGGTCGGGCGCGCGGAAGCCGACGTGCAGGCCGCGGGTCAGAGGGTGCTCGCCGTCGGTCGGGCCGATGTCCCAGTCCTCCCACTCGACCAGCTCGGCGTCCGCGTGGCTCGGCTCGACGCCGAGCACCGAGAGCACGGTGCGGTAGAAGCGCTCGGACGCGGCGAGGTCGGACACGGCGATCCCGACGTGGTCGAACATCGCCCCGAGGCTACCATGCGGGCGACGCCAGGACGCCGGCTGCGCGACGGGGCGGCCCGACAGCCGCCGGGCCGCCCCGCGATGGGTGATGCTCAGGCGTCGATGCTGCGGGCCAGAGGGCGGCCTGGGGCTTTCCCTTGTGCCCGGCCTCCTTCAGGATCGGCGGCACCTCGGGGTCGGACACGAAGCTCTGCCAGCCCGCGTCGAAGATTGCCTCTGCGGCGGCGACGTACATCACACCGGCGATGGCCTGTGAGCCGACGGGGCCGAGGCTAGGCTCCAGTGGGGGATGAACTTCGTTGGTGTGGATCTAGCTTGGGACGCGGGCTCGCGTACGAAGGTTCCGGCGGATACCGGTGTTGTCGCACTCGATCCGTCGGGCCGTATTGTCGACGCGACCTGGACAGTAGGCGTCCCTGACACCGTCGCCTGGGTAGGCCGGCATGCCGACGCGGACGCGCTGATGTTTGTCGATGCGCCCTTGGTCGTGACAAACGACGCCGGTCAACGTTTCTGCGAAAAACAGGTCGGTCAGCGCTACGGCCGCTGGAAGGTGGCTGCCAACTCCACGAACCTCGGCTCGAAGAGCCTCGCTGGCGTGCGACTGCTTGAGGCGGCGGAGGCGGCCGGTTGGAGGTACTCGTCGGGCGCCGATGGTCCGCCGGTTTCCGGCCGTGTGGTGTCGGAGTGCTACCCGTACACCACGATTGTAGGCGCGCCCGCACTCGGATATGTGTCTGAGCGCCCAACCTATAAGCGGCGCCCACGAGCAGTCCCCACCGTGGACTGGCCGCAAGTGCGCGGCCAGGCGTGCGATGAGCTGATCCGCCGAGTGGCAGCGTTGTCGACCTTCAAACCACCCATCGACCTGCGCTCCCATCCTGAGACCCGGCGTCTGATCGATGAGCCATCTCCGAAGGCTGACGCCGCCTATAAGCGGCGCGAGGACTTACTCGACGCGGCCATCTGCGCCTGGACCGCCGCCTACTGGCACCGGCATGGCTTCATGGGCTGCCAAGTGCTCGGCCTCGACGCAGGATCACAGGATGAACAGGCACCAACCATCATCGCACCGGCACGAAACGAACAGCGCAGAATCGAACAGCCTGATCGGCGCAAGTTCGTACTGAAGTGGTCGTAGCGCCGTGCGCGGCGCCTCCCGCCGGTGCCATGCCTGTTCAGACCGAGAGGGGGTTCGTCGCGTGACGTTCAGGACTACGACCTTGCCCTTGCCGCCGGTTTCACTGTTGTGCGTTCACGATGCCGACCCGCCGTGGTTGCTGGCGGGGCTACGGACGGTCAGTCTCGCCACTGATGTTGCCCAGCACTAATCGCAGTAGCGGTCAACAGAAGCTTCCCGCAACGCAGAATCGGCAGCGTGGTGATAGCCAGTCCCCCCAATCGGGCAAACGCCTCGAGCCTCAAGCATCGGCCTAGCGGTGATACCCATGGATCCGATCCCAGCGCTCGGAGTCGGTCAGGTCATCCCAGGTACGGTGCCGAAGCGAGACTCTCACATGCCGACCTCCGAGTCGAGCGAGGTCATGGCCGGCCTGATCCCGGCCCGCCCTGCGGTGGAACCGTCCGGTTCGGCTGAACGCCAACCGAAGCTCGTAATCACCAAGCCGCAACTCACGATGCCAACCCATGCTCGTCCCCCGACGCTCACGATCTCTCTCTGGAGCCGCTGCAGGGCCTGGCTGGCGACCACAGCGATTGAGACAAAGCGGACGATACCCCAGGTTTGGTTTGTGCCGACTCTGTCCCGTCGGCAGCGCGGATTAGTGGAGCCGTGGGTTAGCGGGATCGCCGCTTGTCCGCTGACTCCCGCACCGAAGCGGGGCAACAGGAGCGGCTTGTGCGGGAGCGGGCCGCTCGACCAACGGTTCCAATGGAGGGCACGCGGGCCCGCTCCTCGCGCTTCCGAGCCTACCGCCTCTGAATCGCACGTTCAAACTGACCCACACCGCAGACCTCGGAGTTATCGCACTTCGTATGGCTGCGCGAACGCGTCGATGTCGGTGCTGCGCATGCGCACGCTACCGCCGACCTTGTACGCAGCTACGCGGCCCGCTTTGACATGTCGCATGAGCGTCTGCTCGCTGATAGCGAGGCGCGCGGCTGCGGCCTGGACGCTCAGCAGGTCTGGTGCCTCGTCGTGAGGCTCGTACGTAATCATCCTGACCTCTTCGTTCGGTTGGTAATCATTCACGGTCAAAAAGTGCCTATATCTTCTTTAGTCACCCTGGTAACGGGCGGCTGGCCCATGCGACCCGAGCCGGCGGGCCGTCTCGCGTGGCTGTCTGCTCCCCACGGGCGGCCACCGCCACGGATCTCGCCCGGCTCGACCCCATCGCATCGCACGCTGGTAGATCCGCCAGACGCTCTGCCTGGTGATGCCCATGTTGGCGGCGATGTAGGTGAGCTTGTGTCCGTGCCAGTCTCGCATCGACACCACGTAGCGCTGCTTCCCGGTGAGACCGCCGACCGACTCCTGGGTCGCCCAATAGTCGCCGCGAGCGGGTGCGGCCTTCGACGCGGCCTTCAAGATCCGTGCCATCGCTCGGTCGCGCAGGCCGAGCACCGCGTTGTGCTTGACGCCGCGGTGGCGGGCGATCGCCCTGGCCGGGATGCCGGCGGCGAGCTGCACCAGCGTCGTCGCCTGCAACTCGGTACACCCGGCCGTCCGCGCGGCCTCGTACATCGCCTTGCGCTCATTGGCCTCCTGTTCCCAGTCGACCCACCGCTCCGGGTCATCGTCGATGCGGCCGGTAGCGATCGCGAACTTCAACTCGGGCGGCACCGTCAGGTCGAACGGCATGTCGCTCACGTGGCCTCGTCCAGGTCGTCGACCAGGTCGTCCCAATCGCCGGCGGGCATCTTGGGCGCCGGCGCGCTGTACTTCTTGCCGGTAAGCGTCGGGCAGTGGATACCGTGATCGAGGCCGCGCTCCTGGGCATGGCACCCAGGGCAAAAATAGGTGGCCTGCTCGCCCGCCTGTTTGCGGGTCAGGTTCGGCTTAGGCGGCATCCGAGCCTCCGGGGCTTGGTGCCGTATTGGTGCCATCAGCCAGAAAAATGCGCTTGGAGGCTCCGCTAGCGCACCGCATGGCACGGCGTGAAACGGCTTGTTTGACGCGAAACGTCAATCTTGTCGCGTCCTCGTAGTGCGCCTGGTAGGAATCGAACCTACGGCCTTGCGCTCCGGAGGCGCACGCTCTATCCCCTGAGCTACAGGCGCGAGGTGGTCAGTCTACCGCCGGGCCGATAGCCACCGACGCATCGGGTAGGCTCGCCGGCGTGGAAATCGCCTCCCGCATCTTCACCGTCGAATGGCCGAGCCGTTCGTGATATCGCGCAGCAGCGACACCGAGTCCGACATCGTCCAGATCGCGATCTCGCACGACGGGGTGATCGGGTACGGCGAGGGTGCGCCGGACAACCGCTACGGCGAGAGTTGCCAGAGCGCGCTCGCCTTCTTCGAGCAGGCGGCGCCGCTGCTCGGCGACGACCCGTTCGCCCTGGAGTCGGCGCTGGGACGCGTGAACGCGCTGCCCGGCGAGATGGCCGCCAAGTGCGCCATCGACGGGGCGCTGCACGACCTCGCCGGCAAGCTCTGCGGGCTGCCCGTGTGGCGCATGTTCGGCCTCGACCCGACCCCGCCGCCGACGTCCTACACGATCAGCATCGACACGCTCGAGGGCACCGCCGACCGGGCCCGTCGTGCGTCGGGCTACCACGCCCTCAAGATCAAGGTGGGCGGCCCCGGCGATCTCGAGCGGGTGCGCGCGGTGCGCGCCGAGGCCCCGAACGCGCTCATCCGCGTCGACGCCAACGAGGCCTGGTCGGTCGAGTTCACGAAGGAGATCTGCCCCGAGCTGGTGGCGCTGAACGTCGAGCTGATCGAGCAGCCGCTGCACGACGACAACGCCGACGGCTACCGCGAGCTGCACGCCGCCCGCCTGCCGATCCCGATCGTGCTGGACGAGAGCTGCCACACCCTGCCCGACGTCGGCCGCGCGGCCGGCCTCGCCGACGGCGTCAACATCAAGCTCACCAAGTCGGGCGGCATCCGCGAGGCGCACCGCATGATCCACGCAGCTCGCGCCCTCGACCTGACCGTGATGCTGGGCTGCATGAACGAGACCTCGCTGGGCATCGCGGCCGCCGTCCAGCTGTCGCCGCTGGTCGACGTCGTCGACCTGGACGGCCACCTCCTGAACGCCAACGACGCGTTCGAGGGACTCGGCTTCGCTGACGGCGCCGTGTTGCCGAGCGACCTGCCCGGCCTGGGCGTGATGCCGCTGGAACCCTGGCCGTGACCGCGATCGCGATCCTGGCCGAGGGTGGCTTCTCGGAGCACGACGCCAAGACCGCCACCGGCGTGCTCCGCTACGGCGCCGACCCGGTGGTGGCGGTGATCGACTCCACCCGCGCCGGCTCACGCGTGCGCGACCACATCCCCGGCCTCGACTCGGACGTGCCGGTGGTGGCCGGCGTCGACCAGGCGCTGGCGCTGCGGCCGACCGTGCTTCTGATCGGCATCGCACCGGCCGGCGGCAAGCTGCCCGACGCCTGGCGAGCGGCCATCATGCGATCGATCGAGGCCGGCCTGGACGTGGAAAGCGGTCTGCACGACTTCCTCGGCGACGATCCCGAGCTGGCCGCCGCGGCCGCGAACCACGGCGTCGAGATCCGCGATCTGCGCCGCCCGCCGGCCGGGCTGGACGTGCCCACGGGCCGCAACCTGACCGTCGACGCGCACGTGATCGCCACCGTCGGCAGCGACTGCGCCCTTGGCAAGATGACCGTCTGCCTGGAGCTCGACCTGGAGGCGCGGCGGCGCGGCCTGGCCAGCGCCTTCGTGCCCACCGGACAGACCGGCATCGCCATCGCCGGCTGGGGCATCGCCGTGGACGAGGTGGTGTCCGACTTCGTGGCCGGGGCCAGCGAGCGGCTGGTGCTGGAAGGGCGGGAGCGGGCGGGAGCAGGCGCCATCCTCTGGATCGAGGGCCAGGGCTCGATCAGCCATCCCGCCTACTCGGGAGTCACCCTGGGTCTGCTGCACGGGTCGGCCCCGCACGCGCAGATCCTGGTGCACGAGGCCGGACGCACGCACCTGGACATGCCCGACGGCCCGCCGATCGCCCCGCTGCCTGAAGCTGATCGACGACTACCAGCGGATGGCCGGCTACGTACGGCCGGCGCCGGTCGTTGCCGTCTCGCTGAAGACCAACCACCTGGGCGACGACGAGGCCCGCGCGGCGATCGACGCCGCCACGAAGCAGACCGGGCTGCCGGCCGACGACCCGGTCCGGTACGGCGCCGGCCGCCTGCTGGACGCGGTTCTGGCCGCACGCTCCGGGTAACCTTCCGGTCGTGTCCGCCGCCCGTCTGGAAGCGCTCGCGTCGATCCTGTGCCGGTACTCCCTGGAGGTGCAGCCAGGCGATGTCGTTTGCGTCAACGGCCCGGCCAGCGAGGCGCCCTTCTTCGTCGCCGTCACCCGCGAGCTGACCCGCCTCGGCGCCCATCCGATGCTGCGGCCGACGTTGCCTTCGGTGGAGGCCGCGATCCTCTCGATGGGCTCCGACGAGCAGCTCACCACCGTCACGGAGCTCGACCGGCTGGATTCGGAGGTGCCGGACAAGACGCTCACGATCTGGGCCGACGCGAACACCCGCTACCTGAGCGCGGTACCGCCTGACCGCCAGGCGCTGTGGTCGCGCTCGCGCCGCGCGCTGTCCGACCGCTTCTTCGAGCGCATTGCGGCCGGCGAGATCCGCTGGTGCGGGGTGGCCTTGCCGACGCGCGGCTTCGCCCAGGACGCGGGCATGTCGTTCGGCGCGTTCGAGGAGTTCGTGTTCGGCGCCTGCCACGTGGACGATCCCGATCCGATCGCGTTCTGGCGCGGCCAGTCGGCCCGGCAGGCCGAGGTGATCGAACGGCTGGCGCGGGTCTCGGAACTGCGGATCGTGGCCGGCGGACACTGACCTGATGGTCGACGTGGCCGGCCGCACGTGGTTGAACGCCGACGGCCGCGAGAACTTCCCCGACGGCGAGGTCTACACCAGCCCCCGACACGAGCTGACGCGCGGGCAGATCAGCTTCAGCTTCGACGCCACCTACAACGGGCGGGAGTTCGGCGGCGTGCGGCTGTGGTTCGAGGACGGACGCGTGGTGCGCCACGAGGCCAGCCGCGGCCGTGAGTTCCTGGAGGGGATGCTGGACATGGACGACGGCTCGCGCTACCTAGGCGAGGTGGCCTTCGGCATGAACGACGAGATCCAGCAGAGCACGCGCAACGTCGCCTTCGACGAGAAGATCGGCGGTACCGCGCACGTGGCACTGGGCGCATCCTTCCCGGAGGCCGGCGGCACCAACCGTTCGGGGTTGCACTGGGACATCGTCTGCGATCTGCGCTCCGGCGGCGAGGTCTACGGCGACGGCGAGCTGATCGCGCGCGACGGGCGGTTCCTGTGAGCGACCGGCGGGTGGAGAGCCTGGCGCGGGTGATCTGCGAGTACTCGCTGCGGGTCGAGCCCGGGCAGCTGATGCTGATCGAGGCGCCGGCGCTGGCCGAGCCGCTGGTGCTGGAGATCGTGACGCGGGCGCTGGAGATGGGCGCGTTGCCGCGAGTGCGGGTGGTCGCCGAGGGCACGCAGCTAGCGTTCCTGTCGGAGGCGGCCCAGCAGCAGCTGACGACGTTGCTGCCGAGCGCGATGCCGGAGATGGCGGCGATCGACCTGCGGGTCGCGATCCACTCCGCCTGGAACACGCGCGAGCTGTCCGGTGTCGATCCGGCCAGGGTGGCCGCCGTGAGGGAAGCGCGGGCGCCGCTGATGGAGCTGTACATGCGGCGCTCGGCCGCCAAGGAGCTGCGCTGGTGCGTCACCGCCTATCCGTGCCAGGCGTTCGCGCAGGACGCCGACATGTCGCTGGCCGCCTACGAGGACTTCGTCTACCGGGCCGGCTGGCTGCACCTCCCCGACCCGGTGGCGGCCTGGCGTGGCTTCGCCGAGAAGCTGGGCGCCATCGCCGACCGTTTGTCCGGCGTGCGCACGCTGCGGGTGCTGGCGGAGGACACCGACCTCACGGTCGGCGTGGCCGGCCGCACGTGGGTTCCCTGCAAGGGCGAGCGCAACTTCCCCGACGGCGAGGTCTTCACCGGCCCGATCGAGACCGAGACCAAGGGCGACGTGCGGTTCTCGTTCCCGGCCATCTTCAGCGGCCGCGAGGTGGAGGACGTGCGGCTGCGGTTCGACGGCGGGCGGGTGGTGCGAAGCGAGGCGGCGGCCGGCCAGGAGCTGCTCCGCCAGATGCTGGCCATCGACGAGGGCGCGTCCATCCTGGGCGAGTTCGCCATCGGCACCAACTACGGGGTGCAGCACTTCACCAAGCAGATCCTGTTCGACGAGAAGATCGGCGGCACCTGCCACATGGCGGCTGGCGCCGGGTATCCCGAGACGGGCAGCACGAACCAGCTCCGGGCTGCACTGGGACATGGTCTGCGACCTTCGCTCCGGCGGCGAGATCCACGCCGACGGCGAGCTGATCTACCGCGACGGGCGGTTCCTGCCGGAGTTCGCTCCCGACCTGTCGCCGCCGCAGGGCTGAGCGGGCGTCAGGGCGCGTCGCCGCTGCCGAGCAGCGCCGCCATGGTCGCCACCCGCGCCATGAACGGCAGGTCATGCACGCGCAGCAGCTGCACGCCCTGGTAGGCGGCCACGGCGACCACGGCGGCCGTGCCCTCGATGTTCGACTCGGGCAGGCCCAGCGGCTCCGCGGTCACCTCCTTGTGTGAGCAGGCGAGGAGCAGGGGATAGCCGAGCCGGAGCAGGTCCGGCAGCGCGCGCAGGGTGGCCAGGTCGGTCGCGGTCGACTTCCCGAAGCCCAGCCCGGGGTCGATCACCAGCGCAGAGGGGTCGATGCCGGCATCGATCGCCAGCTCGGCACGCTGCGACAGGAAGCTGCCGATCTCGGCCGGGTCGATGTCGTAGCGGCCGGCCTGCACCTGTTTCGGCGCGAGCCCCAGGTGCGTCACGACCAGGCCGCCGCCGTGCTCGGCGACGGCCGCCGCCAGATCGCCGTCGGTCAGCCCGGTGTGGTCGTTGATCATGTCCGCGCCGGCCTCGAGCGCCGCGGCCGCCACGCCCGCCCGGTAGGTGTCGACCGAGACCACCGCCTCGCAGCCGGCCGCGCGGATGCCCTCCAGCACCGGCAGCACCCGCGCCATCTCGTCGGCGGCGCTGAGCACGAGCGCCGGGGCGGGCGGTCATGCCGCCGACGTCGATCACGGTTGCGCCCTCGGACACGACGGCCAGCGCGCGGGCCACCGCCAGGTCGGTGGTTGCGGTGGCGCCGCCGTCGTAGAACGAATCCGGCGTCACGTTGACGATGCCCATCAGGTGGGGACGGCCCTGGCGGGGCAGCGTTCGATGGCGGAAGCGCAGCAGCACGGCGCCAGCGTACCGGGATGCAGCCAATTCCTTGACACCGAACACCTGTTCGTCTACACTCGAACACATGTTCGCCCAACCCACATCTCGCATCCTGGTCGCGGCCGCCGTCGTGGTCTGCACCGTCGCCCTCATGCTGGGCATGGCTTCACCCTCGCCGGGCGCTGCGACGCCCGGGCACTATCGCGTCAAGTCCGGTGACAGCCTGTGGTCGATCGCGTCGACGCACTACTCCGGGGGAGACACCCGGGACGGCGTCTACAAGATCCGCTCCGCAAACCACCTCAGCGACGCCACCATCACCGTCGGACAGCGGCTGGTGCTGCCGTGAGCTGCGCCGAGATCATCTCCCTGGACGAGTGGCGCAGCCGGCGGTTCCTGCCCGATGACGATCCGCCCGCCGCGCCGCGGCTGCGAGTCGTAGGTGAGGATGACCCGGAGCCCGGCCGCGTGTTCACGCTGGACGTCTTCCTGGCCCGTGCCCGCGTGATCCTTTCCGAGCACGACCGCCCGCCGCTGCATCTCGTCGGCTGACATCCGGTCCCGGCGACGGGTGGCTCCCCTAAACTCGGGCCATGGATCTGGACGTGTTGTTCCTGGGAACCGCCGGTGCCGTGCCGACCGCGCAGCGCGGGCCTGCCGCGTATCTCGTGCGGCGCGGCGGCGAGCGGATCCTGGTCGACTGCGGAGAGGGCACGCAGCGGCAGATGCTGCGATCGTCGGCCGGCCTGGCCGACATCGACCTGGCGCTGATCACGCACTTCCACGCCGACCACGTGCTGGGCCTGCCCGGCATGCTGAAGACGTTCGCGCTGCGGGCCACGAGCGGCCCCGCTCACGATCCACGGCCCCGACGGCCTGCGGGCGCTGATCGGCTCGCTCGACCGCGTGATCGGCCGGCTGTCGTATCCGCTGTCGCTGGTCGAGCTCGAGCCGGGGCAGACGCTGCAGCGCGACGGCTACCGGATCGAGCCGTTCGCCACCGACCACCGGGTGGCAAGCCTCGGCTACGCGCTGTGTGAGGACATCAGGCCCGGTCGGTTCGACATGGAGACGGCAACGGCGCTCGGGGTGCCGTTCGGGCCGCTGTGCGGCGAGCTGCAGCGCGGACGGCCGGTGACGCTCGGATCGGGCGCGGTCGTGAGCCCGAGCAGGTGGTGGGACCGCCGCGGCCGGGGCGCCGGGTCGTGTTCTCGGGCGACACGCGTGCCTGTTCCGGCACGCGGGAGGCGTCCGCCGCCGCCGACCTGCTGGTGCACGAAGCCACGTTCCTGGAGGAGGAGAGCGAACGGGCGGGGGAGACCGGGCACAGCACCGCGATCCAGGCGGCGCAGCTGGCGCTGGACGCCCAGGTGACGATGCTGGCGCTGACGCACCTGTCGACGCGCTACACGGGGGGACAGATCCGGCGCGAGGCGCGGACGGTGTTCGACCAGACCGTGGTGCCGCGCGACTTCGACGTGATCGAGGTGCCTCTCGCCGAGCGGGGCGCGCCGCGGCTGATCCGCGGCGACGAGGAGCAGACGCCCGTCGAAGCGCCGGCGCCCGCCGGCTGATGGACTTCGCCGCGCTGGCCGGCGGGTACGACGAGCTGCGGCCGGCCGGCGAGAGCTGGCGGGAGCTGGCTGCGCTGGAGCTGGCCGAGCTGGGGCCGGCCGCGCGGCTGCTGGACGTGGGATGCGGCACGGGCCGGTTCGCGGTGTTCGCGGCCGAGCGGCTGGGGGCGCGGGTGTGGGGGGTCGACCCGTCGTCGGAGATGCTCGATCAGGCGAGGCGGCGCGGCGGTCGCGGGGGTGGGGTGGAAGCAGGCCGCGGCGGAACACCTTCCCTTCAAGGACGGCTGGTTCGACGCAGCGCACGCGCACCTGGTGATGCACGTGGTCGACGACGTCGGTGCGGCGCTGTCCGAGATCGCGCGCGTGCTGTGCCCGGGCGGCCGGCTGGTGGTGGTCAGCTTCCGCAGCGGAGCACTTCGACCGGTTCCACCTGAACCCGTACTTCCCGACCCTGGCCGGGATCGACCGCGCCCGGTTCCCGGATCCCGCAGCGCTGTCCGCGGCCATCGGCGGGGCCGGATTCCACGACGTGGCCGAACGCGGTCTGCACCAGCAGGTCGACGCTCGCTCCCGAAGCGGTGCTGGAGCGCGTGCGCGGACGCTACATCTCCACCCTGCACCTGCTGGACGAGCGCGACTACCAGGACGGTCTCGCCCGCCTCGAGCACGACCTGGCCGGCCGCGAACAGCCGCTCATGGCCGACCTGTTCTGGTCGATCACCACCGCCACCCGTACCTAGGGTGGAACGGGAGTGCCGGGCACCGTCGTTTCACCGTTGACCGATCCGCGGCGGGTCTGCGACCAACCTCGTTGCAGCCCCCTGGTGTTCCGTGTCGAAGCTCGCCACGCTTGACCAGCGACAGGTCACGCCGCGGTCGCACCCATGTGACGGGCGTAACGACGGTGCCCGGCACCTGCGTTCCACCCCGCGACGACGCTCAGCGGGCGTCGAGCGCGGCCAGCTCGGCTGCCATGCCGGCCGCAAAGCGCTACGCCGCCGCCGTTCGCGGGATGCCGGACGTAGTTGGCGCCCTCGCCCAGGATGCCCTCCGCGATCCGGCCGACCGCCACCACCCGCCGCGGCCGCAGCAGCTCGATCGCCCGCAGCGCGAACTCCGCGCCGATCTCGACCTCGGCCACCGACGGCCGCCGGTTCGACAGCGGCTCGCCCGGCCTGTGGGGATGGTGCGGCACCGTGTTCCACAGGATCACCCGGCGTTCGGCCGCCAGCTCGTCCAGCACCCGGTGCACGATCGTCCCCGAGGGCTCGCTCCAGCCGCCCGCCCGGTCGCTGGTGGTCCGGTACGGCGGGCCCCATCGCATCAGGTCACGCTCGCTCGTGAACGCGATCCCCGACCACCGCATCCCCTGGTATCCGGCCGCCTCGCCCAGCGCCAGCACGTCCGCGCCCGACCGCTCGGCCAGATACCGCTCCAGGTTCGCCAGCCGCACGGCACCGTCGCGCCCGGCGTACTGGTTGAAGGTGGCGCCGATGCGGGCGCGCGCGATGTCGCGGAGCAGGTCGTCCACCGTGCGATCGTACCGGCCGATCCCGGCGGCGCTCGGATACTCGGCTAGCCTGCCGCCTGATGACCGATCACGAGATCCACCTGCTGCGGGCGCAGTCCTTCGGCGACGTGGCCGAGGCCTACCAGCAGGCACGGCCGACCTATCCCGCGGCTGCGGTCGACTGGGTGCTCGCCGCCGCTCCCGGGCACGACGTGCTCGACCTGGCCGCCGGCACCGGCAAGCTGACCCGGACGATCATCGCCGCCGGCGGCAACGTCACCGCCGTGGAGCCGCTGGACGGGATGCGCGCGCAGCTGCAGGCGGCCTACCCCGACGTCCCGGTGCACGCCGGCACGGCCGAGCAGATACCGCTCGACGACGAAAGCGTCGACGCCGTGCTGGTGGGCCAGGCCTTCCACTGGTTCGATCACGACGCCGCGCTGAACGAGATCGCCCGTGTGCTGCGCCCGGGTGGCGTGCTGGGCCTGCTCTGGAACATCCGCGACGACTCGATCGGCTGGGTGGCCGAGCTGACCGGCACGCTGGTGATGGGCGCGGACGTGCTGTCGCAGGTGGACGGATCGGACTGGGAGAGCGTGGGGGAGCACGAGCGGTTCGGCCCGATCGAGCGCCGCGACTTCCCCAACCCGACCCCGTTTGACGCCGACCGGCTGGTCGCCTGGGCCACCTCCACCAGCACGCTGGCCACCATGGCGCCCGACCAGCGCGCCGAGACGCTCCAGGCCGTGCGCGAGTTCGCGACCCGCCACCCGGGCCTCGGCGAGGAAGATCACTTCACGATGCCGTTCGTGACGGTCACCGCGCGCGCACGCCTGGCCGCCATCCGCCCTGGCTGATAGGCTGTTCCCGGCTCGATCAACGACAGAGCCAGCCCTGCATGCCCCTTTAATCCGCGGCCAGAGAGCCCGGGAAGGAGTCGCAAAATGACGCGTGCCTGCCCAACGACGCTGCCCACAGCCGGGTGAGCGTTCCCGAGATCGCAGGCCGGGTTCTGCTCGACGAGGCCGATCTGCAGCGGACGCTGCGCCGGATCGCGCACGAGATCGTCGAGAAGCACCCCGACATCGACCGCCTCGTCCTGGTCGGGATCCACACCCGCGGCGTCTACCTGGCCGACCGCCTGGCCGCGCTGATCGAGCAGTTCAGCGACGTGCGCGTGCCCACCGGCGCGCTCGACATCTCCTTCTACCGCGACGACGTGCGCGCGCACCCCCAGCCGGTGGTGAAGGCAACCCGGCTGGACTTCCCGATCGACGGCCGCTCGGTGGTGCTCGTGGACGACGTGCTGTTCACCGGTCGCACCATCCGCAGCGCCATCGAGGCGCTGTTCGGCTACGGCCGGCCGGAGCGCGTGCAGCTGGCGGTGCTGGTCGACCGCGGCCACCGCGAGCTGCCGATCCGGCCCGACTACGTCGGCAAGAACCTGCCCACCGCGCGCGCCGAGCGCGTGAACGTCCAGCTTTCCGAGGTCGACGACGTCGACCGCATCGTCCTTCTCACCGCAGACTAGGAGCGCTCGTGGATCTCTACCCACCAACCGGACTGCCCAGACGCCGCCACCTGCTCTCGATCTCCGACCTCGACCGCGCCGACGTGGAGCGGCTGCTGGAGACGGCGGAGGGCTTCGAGTCGGTGATGCAGCGCGACGTCAAGAAGGTGCCGACGCTGCGCGGCCGCACGGTCGTCAACCTCTTCTTCGAGTCGTCCACCCGCACCTCGAGCTCGTTCGAGCTGGCCGCCAAGCGCCTGTCGGCCGACACCATCAGCGTCAAGGCCTCGGGCTCCAGCGTCGACAAGGGCGAGTCGCTGAAGGACACCATCCTCACCCTCAGCGCCTACGACCCGGACGTGATCGTGATCCGCCACCCCCAGGCCGGCGCGCCCGCGATCGTCACCCGCCACACCGACGCCCACGTCGTCAACGCCGGCGACGGCAAGCACCAGCACCCGACGCAGAGCCTGCTCGACCTGTACACGATCAGGAAGGCACTGGGCAAGGTCGAGGGGCTGCAGGTCGCCATCGTCGGAGACGTCCTGCACTCGCGGGTGGCCCGCTCCAACATCCAGGCGCTGACCATGCTCGGCGCCAGCGTCACCCTGGTCGGCCCGCCGACGCTGATCCCGCGCGAAGCGGCCGCGATGGGCGTGACCGTCTCGCACAGCATCGACGACATCGCCGAGGTCGACGTCATCTACGTCCTGCGCATGCAGCGGGAGCGCATGCTGGAGGGCGCGAACTACGTGCCCTCGCTGCGCGAGTACAGCGCGCTTTGGGGGGTGACCCCGGACCGGGTGCGGCCCAGCCAGCTGGTGATGCACCCCGGCCCGATCAACCGCGGCGTCGAGATCTCGGCCGAGGTGGCCGACAGCGCCAGCTCGCGGATCGTCGACCAGGTGCGGGCCGGCCTGGTGACGCGGATGGCGGTGCTCTACGACCTGCTCACCGAGCCGACCACCACCGGCGGCCAGGCCGCCCTGCGGGCCGTCGAGCCGGCCGGGCAGGAGGTGGCCTGATGCAGAGGCTGACCCACCGCGAGGCACCGCCCGCCAACCTGCTGATCTCCGGCGCCCGCCTGTTCGACGGCGGCAGCGGCCTGGAGGGCGTGCAGCTGGACGTCCGCGTCGTCGAGGGAGCGATCGCCGAGATCGGCTCCGACCTGGAGGCCGACGGGGCCGAGACGATCGACGCGGCCGGGCTGACCATGACCCCGGGCCTGATCGACCCGCACGTGCACCTGCGCACCCCCGGAGACGAGGACGAGGAGGACATCGCCTCGGGCACCCGCGCGGCAGCGGCCGGCGGGTTCGTGGCCATCCTGGCCATGCCCAACACCGATCCCGTGGTCGACAGCGCGGCCGTGCTGAGCGGGCTGATCGAGCGCGCCGGCGAGCAGGCCGCGGTGCCGACCGGGTTCTTCGCCGCCATCAGCCGCGGCCTGGAGGGCCGCGAGCTGGTGGACATGGCCGAGCTGGCCGCCCGCGGAGCAGCCGGGTTCTCGGACGACGGCCGCCCGGTCGAACGCGCCGGCATGCTGCGCCGGGCGCTGCAGTACAGCCGCGTCACCGGCCTCAAGCTGACGCTGCACGAGGAGGACATGACCCTCACCGCCGGTTCGCAGATGCACGAGGGCGCCGTCTCGGCCGAGCTCGGCCTGCACGGGTACCCCGGGATCGGCGAGAGCGTGATGGTCGGCCGCGATCTGCAGATCGCCCGCTACGAGCACGCTCCGCTGCACCTCTGCCACATCTCCGCGGCCGAGTCGGTGGCCGAGATCCGCCGCGCCAAGGAGCTGGGCGTCGAGGTCACCGCCGAGGTCTCGCCGCACCACCTGTGCCTGACCGACGAGCTGGTCCGCGATCTCGACCCGGCCGTCAGCAAGATGAACCCACCGTTGCGCTCGGCCGCCGACCGCGCCGCGCTGATCGAGGCGCTGGCCGACGGTACGCTCGACTGCATCGCCACCGATCACGCGCCGCACCGCACGCACGAGAAGGAGGTGCCGTTCGAGGCGGCGCCGAACGGGGTGATCGGCCTGGAGACGGCGTTCGCCGCCGTCTACACCGAGCTGGTGGCTCCCGGCCTGGTGTCGCTCTCGACGGTGATCGAACGGATGTCGGCCGGCCCGGCGCGGGCCTTCGATCTGCCCGTCCCGGCTCTGCGCACCGGCGCTCCCGCCGACCTCGCGCTCTGGGATCTGTCCGAGAGCTGGGTGGTCGCGCCGCCGTACGCCTCCCGCTCGCGCAACTGCGCATTCGCCGGGCGCACGCTGCAGGGCCGCTGCACGATCACGATCGCCGCCGGCACCGTCGCCCACCGGCTGGCCGAGGTGGCACGGTGACCGCCCTGCTGGTGCTCGAGGACGGCACGGTGTTCGAAGGCGAGGCCTACGGTGGAACCGGTACTGCGGTCGGCGAGCTGGTGTTCATCACGTCCATGACCGGCTACCAGGAGATCGTCACCGACCCGTCGTTCGCCGGCCAGATGATCACCTTCACGCAGCCGATGATCGGCAACTACGGGGTGGAGGCCGATGCCTCCGAGTCGGACCGGCCGCAGGCGCGGGCGGTGATCGTACGCGAGGGCCGAAACGCCGCGCCGGCGGGGCGCGTGGGCTTCTCTGACTGGTTGGCCGGCCACGGTGTAATCGGCATCCAGGGGCTCGACACGCGCATGCTGACGCGGCGCCTGCGCGACGGCGGCACCATGCGCGCGGCCGTCTGCTCGGATGGAACGCCGGTGCCGCAGCTGCTGGCGCTGATCGGCGGCGAGCCGGAGATGGCCGGGCAGGCGCTGGCCGGCGAGGTGTCGTGCGTGCGGGCCGAGCAGCTGCCGGCCCTGGCGCCCGAGCTTGCCCACGTGGTGGTGCTCGACTACGGGGTGAAGGGGTCGATCGTACGGATTCTGCGCGAGCAGGGCGCCCGGGTGACCGTGCTGCCCTGGAACGCCACGGCCGAGCAGGTGCTCGAGTTGCGCCCCGACGGCGTGCTGCTCGGCAACGGACCGGGCGATCCGGCCGCGCTGCCCGGCTGTGTGTCGGAGGTGCGCGAGCTGGTCGGGCAGGTACCCGTGTTCGGGATCTGCCTGGGCCATCAGCTGCTGGGCAGGGCGCTCGGCCTGGAGACCTTCAAGCTCCGGTTCGGCCATCGCGGCGCCAACCACCCGGTGCTGGACATCGACACGGGGCGAGTGCTGGTAACGGCCCAGAACCACGGCTTCGCGGTGCGCGTGCCCGCCGGAGGAGGCGACCTCGACACCGATTTCGGGCCGGCCCGCGTCACCCACGTCTCGCTCTACGACGGCACCGTCGAGGGCCTGGCGCTGCGGGAGCTGCCCGCCTGGTCGATGCAGTTCCACCCCGAGGCCAGCCCCGGGCCGCACGACGCCCGCGAGGCGCTGGAGCGGTTCGTGGGGTCGCTGACGGAGGCCACCGTTGCCCAGGCGTGATGACATCGTCAAGATCGCGCTGATCGGCTCCGGCCCGATCGTGATCGGCCAGGCCTGCGAGTTCGACTACTCGGGCACCCAGGCCCTGCGCGTGCTGCGCGAAGAGGGCTACGAGACGGTGCTGATCAACTCCAACCCGGCCACGATCATGACCGACCCCGGATGGGCCGACCGAACCTACCTGGAGCCGCTCGACCTGGAGGGTGTGCGGGCGGTGCTCGAGGCGGAGCGGCCGGACGCGCTGCTGCCGACGCTGGGCGGCCAGACCGCGCTCAACCTGGCTTCGCTGCTGGCCGAGTCGGGCACGCTCGACGAGCTCGGGATCGAACTGATCGGTGCCTCCTACGACGCCATCCACTGCGCCGAGGACCGTGACCTGTTCGCCCGCACGATGGAGTCGATCGACCTGCGCGTGCCGCGCAGCGCGATCGCCCACACCCTGGACGAGGCCCGCGCCGCGCTGTCCGGCGAGCTGGCGCTGCCGGTCGTGATCCGGCCCGCCTTCACGCTCGGCGGCCAGGGCGGCGGCTTTGCCACCACGCCCGCGCAGTTCGACGAGATCGTGCAGCGGGGCCTGCGCGAGAGCCCGATCAGCCAGATCCTGCTCGAGGAGTCGGTGGCAGGGTGGGGCGAGTTCGAGCTGGAGGTGATCCGCGACCGCAACGACAACGTGGTCGTGATCTGTTCGATCGAGAACGTCGACCCGATGGGCGTCCACACCGGCGACTCGGTGACGGTGGCCCCGGCCCAGACCCTGACCGACCGCGAGTACCAGGTGCTGCGCGACGCCTCGGCCAAGGTGATCCGCGCCGTCGGCGTCGAGACCGGCGGGTCGAACGTGCAGTTCGCACTGAACCGCGACACCGGCGAGCTGGTCGTGATCGAGATGAACCCGCGCGTCTCGCGCAGCTCCGCGCTCGCATCCAAGGCTACCGGCTACCCGATCGCGAAGGTCGCCACCAAGCTCGCGATCGGCTACACGCTGGACGAGATCCCCAACGACATCACCGGCACCACGCCCGCGTCGTTCGAGCCCGCGCTCGACTACGTGGTGGTGAAGCTGCCCCGCTTCGCGTTCGAGAAGTTCCCCGGCGCAGACGCCGAACTGACGACGCAGATGAAGTCGGTGGGCGAGGCGATGGGCATCGGCCGCAGCTTCTGCGAGGCCTGGGGCAAGGCCATGCGCAGCCGCGAGCTGGATGGAATCGTGCGCACCGAGGGCTCGGTGGCCGGTGGCTCCTGGGACCGGTTCGACGTGATCGCGGCCCGGCTGCTGGCGGGCGACAGCCCCAAGGCGCTGGCCGACGAGTCGAAGGTGCACCCCTGGTTCCTCGACGAGTGGTCGCGCGTGAGCGACGCCGAGCGGGGGCTGGCCGACGCCGGCGGGGTGGTGGACGCGGCCGGATGGCGGCGCCTGAAGCGCCTCGGCATCTCGGACGCCCGCATCGCCGAGCTGACCGGCGCCGCGCGAGCGGGCGGTGCGCCGCGCTCGGCGCGACGCCGGCGTGCGGCCCGTCTACAAGGCCGTCGACAGCTGCGCCGCCGAGGTGGAGGCGCAGGCCCCGTACTACTACTCGGCCTACGAGCAGGAGGACGAGCTGCGCCGCGGTGATCGCGAGAGCGTGGTGATCCTGGGCGCCGGTCCCAACCGCATCGGCCAGGGCATCGAGTTCGACTACTGCTGTGTGCAGGCTGCACAGACCTTCCGCTCCCTGGGCTACGACGCGGTGATGGTGAACTGCAACCCCGAGACGGTGTCGACCGACGCGGACTCCTCCGACCGGCTCTACTTCGAACCGCTGACGGTCGAGGACGTGCTCGAGGTGATCGAACGGGAACGCCCGATCGGCGTCGTCGCCCAGTTCGGCGGCCAGACGCCGCTGGGGCTGGCGCGGCGGCTCGAGGAGGACGGCGTGAAGCTCCTGGGCACGCCGTTCGAGGCGATCGACGTGGCCGAGGATCGCGAGCGGTTCGGGAGCGTGCTGGGTGAACTTGGCCTGCAGGCGCCGGCCTGGGGCATCGCTGCCGGCGTGGACGATGCGGCCGCGATCGCAGCCCGCGTCGGCTACCCGGTGCTGGTGCGGCCCTCCTACGTGCTGGGCGGCCGTGAGATGCGCATCTGTTACGACGAGTCGATGCTGCGGTCGCGGACGGTGCAGCCTGCCTCGCTGATCGACCGCTTCGTCGAGGACGCGATCGAGGTCGACGTGGACGCGGTCTGCGACGGGCGGCGGGCCTGGATCGGGGCCGTCATGCAGCACGTCGAGGAGGCCGGCGTGCACTCGGGCGACTCGGCCTGCGTGATCCCGACCCTGTCGCTGGGCGACGAGATCGAGCGTGAGATCCGCGCGCAGACGCGCGCGATCGCACTGGCGCTGGGCGTACGCGGGCTGATCAACGTGCAGTTCGCGGTGCAGGGGTCCGCCGTGTACGTGATCGAGGCGAACCCGCGGGCCTCGCGCACCGTGCCGTTCGTCGCCAAGGCCACCGGCCGCAACCTGGTCGAGGCTGCCTGCCGGGCCGCGCTCGGCCTTCCCGTCGACCTGGCCGAGGACGCGCCCGAGCACATCAGCGTGAAGGCCGCCGTGCTGCCGTTCCAGCGGTTCTTCGGAGCCGACCCGGCACTCGGGCCCGAGATGCGCTCGACCGGCGAGGTGATGGGGATCGGCCCGGACTTCCCGACCGCCTTTGCAAAGGCCGAGCGCGCCGCCGGACGGCCGCTTCCCGTGAACCGGGCCGCGTGTTCCTGTCGGTGCGCGACTCCGACAAGCCGGCCGCCACCATGCTGGCCGCGCTGCTGCAGTCGCTCGGCTTCGGTCTGGTCGCAACCACCGGCACCGCCCGCGCGCTGCAGCGGATCGGCATCCCCGTGGAGACCGTCCAGAAAGTGACCGAGGGGTCGCCGAACGTGGTCGACCTGATCCAGGACGGCTCCATCAACCTGATCATCAACAGCCCGCTGGGCCGCGGTGCCCGCACCGACGGCTACGAGATCCGTGAGGCCGCGATCCGCAACCAGATTCCCTGCATCACCACCCTGGCGGGCGCCTCCGCCGCCGTGCAGGCGATCGCTCAGGCCCGCTCGGTGGCGCCGGTGGCACTCCAGACGCTGCACGCAGCGGGGGTGGAGTCGCATGCCGCCGGGTAGGCGGATGCTGCAGGTCGCTCGGGTCGAGGCGGTCGGCGCCTACACCCTGCTGGTGCTGCGAAACGACGGCGGCGAGTTGGGCGCGCCGGGGCAGTTCTTCATGCTCCAGGCCGACCCCGAGCCGAGCGGCGCCTACCTGCCGCGGGCGCTGTCGGCGGCCTGGGCCGATGCGGGCGAGATCGCCTTCCTGCTGGACGTGCGCGGCGCCGGCACGGCCGCCCTGGCCGGGGCTGCGCAGGTGTCGGTGCTGGGGCCGCTCGGCCACGGATTCGAGCTGCATGACGGGCCCGCCATCCTGGTCGGCGGCGGCATCGGCGCGGCCATCCTGCCCTGGCTGGTGCGCGACCTGCCCGGTCCGGTGACGACCCTGCTCGGGTTCCGGGGACAGCGGCAAGCCGTGTGTGCCGCGCTGATCGACGCCGATGCCACCGTGGTGCTGGAGCCGACCTACGTGACCGAGCCGCTGGCGCGCCTGCTGCCGGCCAACGCAACCGTCTACGCCTGCGGGCCGCACCCGATGCTGCACGCCGTGGCCGCGCTCTGCGCCGAGCACGCCGTGCCCTGCCTGCTGGCGATGGAGGCGGCCATGGCCTGTGGATTCGGCGCCTGCTACGGCTGCGCGGTCGAGATCGACGGCGAGTGGAAGCGGCTGTGCGTGGAGGGACCGGTGCTGGAGGCGGGACGGGTGCTGGCGGGCGCGCATGATCGATAGCCTGGCCACCCGTTTCTGCGGGATCGACCTCGCCCATCCGGTGCTGAACGGCTCGGGCACACTGGACGCGCTGGCGGCGGGTACCCTCGGCGTGTCCGCCTTTGTCACCAAGACGGTCACGTTGAACCCGCGCGCAGGCAATCCGCCGCAGCGCATCGCCGAGACCCCGCAGGGCATGGTCAACTCGATCGGGCTCGCCAACCCCGGCCTCGAGCGGTTCTGCGCCGAGCACCTGCCGCGGCTGGCCGACCTGGGCGTGCCGCTGATCGTGAGCGTGGGGGGCTGGAGCCGGGAGGAGTACGCCGTCGCCGTGCGGCGGATCGGCGCGCACCCGGCCGTGGCCGCGCTCGAGCTGAACGTGTCCTGCCCCAACGTCGACACCGGCTGCATCTCGATCGGCACCGACCCGTCGGAGACGCGGGCGCTGCTCGAGCGCTGCCGTGCTGAGACCGAACGGCCGCTGCTGGCCAAGCTCTCGCCGAGCGTGGCCGACGTCTCGGCCGTCGCGCTGGCCGCCGCCGAGGGCGGAGCGGCGGGCCTGGTGCTGATCAACACCGTGCGCGGAATGGCGATCGACCGCGACACGCTGCAGCCGCTTCTCGGCGGCGGCGGAGGTGGCCTCTCCGGGCCTGCCGTAAAGCCCGTCGCACTGCACGCCATCTTCCACTGCCGCGCCGCCACCGGGCTGCCCATCGCCGGCGTCGGCGGCGTCACCTGCGCCCAGGACTGCCTCGAGTTCGCGTCGGCGGGGGCGAACGTTGTCGCCCTCGGCACCGCCCTCTTCCGCAACCCTGGGCTGGTCGAGGAGGTCGTCGCCGAACTCCCCGGCCTGCTCGAGCGGCACGGCGTTTCCACCTTTGACGACGTCGTCGGACGGGCCCATCACCACCAGGGTAAAGCTTTACTTGAGGTTGATGCGAACCACTCTTAAATCGGCCTATTCTGGCCGTTTCTTTGTCGTTGCACGGACGGCCAAGCGTGGTATTATCGCCCCGAAAGATGCCCACGCTCCTCTCGCAGGCCCCCTCCCGTTCCCTCGACCAGAGACTCGACGCACTCGACCGGGCGAACCGCATTCGCGTCCAACGAGCGCAGCTGAAGCGCGCGCTCAAGGCGGGGGACACCACGTTCGACCAGGTGCTGGTCGACCCGCCGGACTACGTGCTGACGGCGAAGGTCTACGACATGCTGCTGTCGGTTCCGCGGCTGGGAAGGGTGCGCGCGGGGCGGCTGCTGACCCAGTGCCGGATCAGCCAGGCCAAGACCATCGGCGGACTGTCGGAACGACAGCGCGGCGAGCTGGTCGACCTGTTCAACTCCTGACGCCGGCCGCCGCCGCATGAGCGGCCGGCTGTTCGTCGTGTCCGGTCCGTCCGGCGTCGGCAAGGGAACGCTGATCGCGCGGGCTCGCGCCGAGGTGCCGCGGCTGGAGCTGGCCACCTCGGCCACCACCCGTCCGATGCGCCCCAGCGAACAGCAGGGCCGCGAGTACCACTTCCTCTCGCCGGACGAGTTCCAGCGGCGGTTGCAGGCGGGTGAGTTCCTGGAGCATGTAGAATTCGCGGGCCATCGGTACGGCACGCTGCGCAGCGAGGTGGAACGGCGACTGGCGGACGGCTCGAACGTGATCCTCGAGATCGACGTCCCCGGCGCTCGTGAGATCGAGCGGCAGCTGCCGGACTCGGTGCTGGTGTTCATCGCACCGCCGGATGTGGGGGACCTCGAGCAGCGCCTGATCGGGCGCGGCACGAACTCCCCGCAGGACATCGCCACCCGGCTGCGGATCGCCAGGTCCGAGCTGGAGGCGGGAACCGATTTTCGCTACGTGATCGTGAACGATGATGTGGAACGGGCGGCGTCCCAGCTCACCGAGCTGATCCGCGCCGCCCTTGACGAGGAGACCAGATGATCTATCCCAAAGTTGACGTCCTGCTCGAGCACGTCGACAGCAAGTACGCGCTCGTGATCGCGGCCGCAAAGCGCGCCCGCCAGATCAACGACTACCACCACCAGCTCGGCGAGGGCAGCTTCGAGGGCTTCGCTCCGCCGCTGATCGAGTCGCGGTCGAAGAACTTCCTGACCATGGCGCTGGAGGAAATCGCCGAGGGCAAGCTGGAGGTCTCGACCTCGGACGCCAACGCCGTCTGAGGCCCACCGGAGGTCGCCTGGGTTTCGCGACGGCGACGCCGTACACTTCGGGCATGATCCTGGTGGGGGTGAGCGGGGGGGTCGCGGCCTACAAGAGCTGTGAGCTCGTGCGGCTGCTGGTCAAGGCCGGCCGCGAGGTGCAGGTCGTGATGACGCCGGCCGCCGAGCGGTTCGTCGGGCCGACCACGTTTGCCGCGCTCTCACGGCGGCCGGTGCTGACCGAACAGTCGGCCGAAGTGTTCCCGCACCTCGAGGCGTCGCGGGATGCGATGCTCTACTGCATCGCCCCGGCCGGCGCGAACACGATCGCGCGCCTGGCGCACGGCGAGGCGCCGAACGTGCTGACCCAGTCGGCGCTGGCGTTCACCGGGCCGCTGCTCGTGGCCCCGGCCATGAACCCGCGCATGTGGGCGGCACCGGTCACGCAGGAGAACGTGCGCGCCCTGCTGGCGCGCGGCGTCGAGACGATCGGCCCGGAGTCGGGCGAGATGGCCGAGGGGGAGCAGGGCGCCGGCCGCATGTCCGAGCCGGACGAGATCGCCGGCCGCATCCAGGCACGGCTGGCGACGCTCGGCAGCCTGGCGGGGCGCCGGTGTGCTGGTCACCGCCGGCGGGACCCGCGAGCCGCTCGACGCGGTGCGCTACCTGGGAAACCGCAGCAGCGGTCGGATGGGCGTAGCCGTGGCCGACGAGGCGGCCAGGCGCGGGGCCGATGTGACGCTGATCCTGGCTGCGGCCACCGCATCGCCGAGCGCGCCGATGCGCACGCTGCGAGCGGAGACGGCCGAGCAGCTGCGAGCGGCCACGCTGGAGCAGTCCGAAGCGGCGCAGATGTGATCGTGATGGCGGCCGCCGTGGCCGACTACCGGCCCGCCCAGCCGGTCGACGGCAAGCGCATCAAGGACTCGGGAGCCTGGACGATCGAGCTGGAGGCGACGGCCGACATCCTGGCCGAGCTGGGCGCCCGGCGGCGCGAGGGCCAGGTGCTGATCGGCTTCGCCGCCGAGTACGGCGAGGGCGCCGTCGACCGGGCCCGGGCCAAGCTGGAACGCAAGGGCGGCGACGTGATCGTGATGAACGACATCAGCCGCACGGACATCGGCTTCGACAGCAGCCTCAACGAAATCGTGCTGGTGTCGTCCAAGGGAGAGCAGCTGGTATCGCGACGCTCCAAACAGGCCTGCGCCGCAGCCATTCTGGACACATTGGGGAACCAAACCGCCCGCGCCGCCGTAGAGCAGCGTACGACGGTCTGACGAGAGGACACCTGTGGAAGCATCAGAGCTGCACGACTCGACCCAGTCTCAGGCGATCACCAACGCGGGCGTCATCGCTCGCCGCGTGATCGAGAACGTAGCCCGTGTGATCCATGCCCCGGACGGCCTGCTGGAGCGGTGCGTGATGGCGCTGCTGTGCGAGGGCCATATCATCCTCGAGGACTTCCCGGGAGTGGGCAAGACGATGCTCGCCAAGTCGCTGGCGCGGTCGCTGGACTGCGAGTTCGCGCGCATCCAGGCCACGCCCGACCTGCTGCCGTCCGACATCACCGGCGTGAACGTCTACAACCTGCAGGCTAACGAGTTCGAGTTCCGGCCCGGCCCGGTGTTCGCGAACCTGGTGCTGGTCGACGAGATCAACCGCGCCAGCCCGAAGACCCAGTCGGCGTTGCTGGAGTGCATGCAGGAGGTGCAGGTCACCATCGATGGGTCGACCCACCGCGCTGGCCCGCCCGTTCATGGTGATCGCCACCCAGAACCCGATCGAGTACGAGGGCACGTTCCCGTTGCCCGAGGCCCAGCTCGACCGCTTCACGATGCGCCTGCACCTGGGTTACCCGGCCATCGCCGAGGAGGCGCGGATGCTGTCCGAGCACGCGGCCTCCGAGCCGATCGAGCTGCTGGAGCCGGTCGCGTCGGCCGCCGATCTGGAGTCCGCCATCGAGGCCGTCAAGAGCGTGTACGTCGAGGACAGCCTCAACCGGTACGTGGTCGCGATCCTGCGCCATACCCGTGGCGACTCGCGGCTTGCGCTGGGCGCCAGCCCACGCGCCGGCATCTCGCTGCTGCGCGTGGCCAAGGCGCTTGCGGCGCTGCACGGTCGCGAGTACGTGATCCCGGCCGACATCAAGGACGTGGCCGCCGACGTGCTCTCGCACAGGGTGATCATGGCCGCCGATGCGCGCACCGGCGGGGTCGATCCGTCCGAGGTGATCGGCGAGGCCGTCGACCGCACGCCGGTCCCGGTGTCGCTGACCCCTCGCGGCAAAGGCACGCTCGTCCTCGCAGCCGGGCTGTACCTCGCCTCCTGGGGCTTCGGCACCCACGCCATGTACCCGGTGGCGGTGGGCCTGCTGGCGGCGCCGGTGCTTGCCTGGTTGTGGGTGCGCCTGACGGCGCGCCCGACCGAGCTGCGGCGGCGCACCGGCCATCGCGAGCTGGTCGAGGGCGGACGCGTGGTCGTGGAGGTCGAGATCCGGGCCGAGGGCGGACTGCTGCCCGCGCGCGCCACGCTGCTCGAGCAGATGGGCGATCTCGGCAGCCGCGAGCTGCCGCTGCGCCAGCGCGGTCACGCGCTCTACGGCCGCTACACGATCGATCCGGCGCCACGCGGCCGCTACACGCTGGCAGCCGCCGAGCTGCGCGTCGACGATCCCCTGGGGCTGGCCGAGTCGCGGACGCAGCTGGCGCGCACCGACACGCTGCTCGTCTATCCCCGCGTTTACGAGCTCGACGGACTGTTCACCGACGCGGGCAGCGCGGGCGGCGACGAGGGCCGGGCGCTGCTGCACCGCACCGCCGGATACGACCTGCACTCGATCCGCGACTTCCAGCAGGGCGAGAGCCTGCGCCGGGTGCACTGGCGCTCCACGGCCAAGCGCCGCAAGCTGATGGTCAAGGAGCTGACCGAGCTGCCGCGGGACGAATCAGCGGTGCTGCTCGACGGTGACCGCGACTCCAGCGTGGGCGCGCCCGGCGCCAGCAGCTTCGACGCACAGGTGCGGGCGGCGGCATCGCTGCTGAACAGGATGGTGGAGGGCGGCCAGCGCTGCTCGCTGGTGATGCACGGCCAGACCCGGCGGCGGATCCGGATCCGGGCCGGCGGCGGCGACTGGGGCACCGCCCTGGCGGCCCTTGCGGCCGTGCGGGCCGACGCCACCCAACCGCTGTCCACGATGCTGCGCGACACGCTCGGCGCAACCGGGGCGGCCGAGGCGATCGACGCCGCCCGGCTGTACGTGGTCACCGCCGCGCTGAATCCGGATCTGGCGGCCCGGCTGCTGGCCATGCGCTCGGTCCGCCGCGACGTGGCCGTCGTGTGGGTGGACGCCCCGTCCTTCGCCGGAGTCGAGCGCGTGCCCGGGCCGGCCGAGGCGGCCTCGCTGCGGCTGGCCAGGGCGGGCGTGCCGGTCGCGCGGCTGGGCGCGGGCGACGACGTGGCCATGGCGCTCGGCTCGGCAATCGCAAGGAGGGCGGCATTGGCTGAGCGGATCTGGGTGCTGGCGGCGGTGGCCCTGTTCAGCGGCTGGCACTGGCAGCAGCTCGAGCGCCCGACGCCGTCGCCCGGTGAGCTGGCGCTGCTGGCCGTGCTGGCGGCCGTGCCGGCCATCATCGCCGGGCTGGGACGGCGGCGGCTCGCGATGGCCGCGGCCGTCGGTGGCCACGCTGATCGCGATCTGGCGCGCCTTCGCCTACCTGCCGTGGGATCGCGGTCACCAGGTGTACCCGGTGCGGATCGTTTCAGGGCTGCACGACGGCGCCAAGAACTGGTTCGAGACCTCGACGCCGTTTGACCCGAGCCGGTTCGTCACGACCTCGGGGCTCGTAGATCTGTGCTTCTTCGCGCTGATGGCCGTGTTCGCCTGGCTGCTGATCGACGGCCGCTTCGCGCTCGCCGCCCTGGCCTGCGCGTTCGCGCTGTACGCGATCCCGAGCACGGCGGTGGGGATGGGCAGCGCCGGCCTGCGCGCCGCCATCTTCCTGCTGCTGGCGCTGGCGATCCTGGCCGTCTGCCAGCGCCGCGTGCCGCTGGGCGGGGGCGCGATCGGCCAGCTGTCGGTGCTTGCGGTGGCGACGGTCGTGGCCGGGCTGGTGGTGGGATCGGCCCCGGGAGTCGCCAAGGGCGCTCTGTTCGACTGGCGCCACTGGAACCCGCTGGCCGGCAACGGCCCCCAGGTCAGCGTCGGCTACGTCTGGAACCAGGACTACGGGCCGCTGCACTGGCCGAAGCAGACCACGACGGTGTTCCAGGTGCAGTCGGCCCGTCCCCACTACTGGAAGGCCGGCGTGCTGACCGTCTTTGACGGCACCCGCTGGGTCTCGTCGCCGGCCACGCAGGCCAACTACCACGCCACCGACGCGATCGGGATCCCGGCCTCCCAGGAGACCTCCAAGGAGCTCCACCCCGACAGCGGGTCCGACATCACGCAGGTCGGGTTCACCGTCGAGGCGCTGGCCGATTTTCGCCTGCTCTCGACCGGGCAGCCGCTCCGCTACACCCTCACCTCGCCGATCGACGCCAGCCTCACCACCGACGGCAGCGTGATCGCGAGTGGCGACCTGCCCCGCGGCGCCACCTACACCGTGCGGGCCTACTCGCCCAACCCCAAGCCGAAGCAGCTGGCCGAGGTCGGCAACGCGTTCTCGCCGTCCGTCGCGGAGACGGTGATCGTGAACCACGTGGCGATTCCCGTGTGGGGCAGCACCGCGAAGAAGCGGACGCTGGTGCCGATCGACGGCCGGCTGGTCGAGGCCAGCAATCAGGCGTGGCACGCGTCCGGGGCGGATGAGCCCGGCACCAGCGAGTACGGCGCGGTGGTCGCCCTCGAGTCGTACTTCCACGGCAAGCAGTTCCACTACGACCAGACGCCACCGGTCGGCCCGGGCCCGGTGCTGGCGTACTTCATGCTGCACTCCCACCGCGGCTACTGCCAGATGTACTCCGGTTCGATGGCGCTGGTGCTGCGCCTGCACGGCATCCCCGCCCGGGTCGCCTACGGGTTCACGGAAGGCTCGCAGACCCAGACCGGCTACAAGGTCACCGACCGCGACGCGCACGCGTGGGTCGAGGCGTTCTTCCCGAAGTACGGCTGGATCCCGTTCGAGCCGACGCCCACCCGGAACCTGCCGGAGGTGCAGGCGTCCACCACCAACGCCAGCCTGGGTGAGGTCGATCGGCGACCCGAAGAACGCCAGCCAGTTCGGCATCCAGAGCCACCAGCTGCAGCGGCGGCTGGTTGGCAGCCGCGGGGCCACACGTCACCAACCTGGGTCGCGGCCACGGCTCCGGCGGCGGCGGCGCCCCGGATGTCGTGGCGGCGCGGTCGGGTGGCCACAGCTTCTTCCTGTGGGCAATCTCGGCGGCGGCCATCCTGATCGCGGTGCTGGCGGCGGTGAAGCTGGTCGCGGTGCGCTGGCGGTACCTGCGGCGCGGCCCGCGGGGACAGGCCTCGGCCGCCTACCACGAGCTGGCCACCTACATCGGCGACCAGGGCGTCAGGGTCAATGCCAACGCCACCTTCGAGGAGCTGGCGGGGCTGGTCGAGCACACCTGGGGCGTGGACGCGTCGCCGCTGGCCACGGCCGGCAGCGCTGCCCGCTACGCGCCGCCCGCGATCGCCGATCGTGCCGGGCACGAGGTGCGGCCGGCGCTGCGCCGGATCCGCCGCGACCTGCGCAAGAGCATCGACCTGCGCGACCGCGCGATGGGCTCGCTGCGGCTGCGATCGATGCTGGCTCAGACCACGCATCTCGACTAGCGCGCTAGGCGTGAGCGGAGCTTGCACGCGACGCTATCGTGAGGGAATGGCCCAGGACGAGACATACGAGCTGTTCCAGCGAGGACGGGCGCACCTGCAGCGCGGTGACAACGCGCAGGCCACCGTCTCGCTCGAGAAGGCGAAGCGGCGCGAGCCGGACAAGGCCTCGATCCGCGAGGCGCTGGGCCTGGCCTACCTGCGCCTGCACCGCTACCGCGAGGCGGCGGCGGAGTTCGAGTACATCCTGGACACGGCGCCGGCCAACGACTACGCGCACTACTGCATGGGGCGCTGCCTGTCGCGGATGGGCGAGGAGGGCCTGGCGGCGGGGCACTACAAGATGGCGCTGTGGCTGCGGCCGGAGGTCGACTACTACCGCGAGGCGGTCGACAAGCTCAGCGCCTAGTCGCCGAGCCAGATCGTGACCGGGCCGTCGTTCACGAGCGAGACCCGCATGTGCGCGCCGAAGCGGCCGGTCTGCACCTCCAGCCCGCACCGCCGCAGCTGGTCGGCCACCGCGTCCACCAGCACCCGCCCCTCGTCAGGCGGCGCGGCGCCGGTGAAGCCCGGCCGGTTGCCGCGCGCGACGTCGGCGTAGAGCGTGAACTGCGACACGCACAGCACGCTGCCGGCCACGTCGATCACCGAGCGGTTCATGCGGCCCTGCTCGTCCCCGAAGATGCGCAGACGGGCGATCTTCTCGGCCAGCCGGCGGGCGTCCTGGTCGCTGTCGCCGGTTCCCGCCGCGACCAGCGCCAGCAGGCCCGTGCCGATCTCGGCGATCCGCTCGCCGCCGACCTCGACCGAGGCCTCCGATACCCGTTGCAAGAGCGCTCTCACGGCTTTCCGATTCACCCCGGTGGAGGAACTCCCTGCTATCCTTCAGGCACTGTCAGTGTGATTCGGGCGTCCGGCGAGGTGGGTGAGAACCCACCTTTTTTTCGCCCTCAAACCCGCAAAGGGAGGTGTGTGATGGGAAGCTCAGCAGCGCTTCAGCAACAGATCGAAACGACGCTTCGGACGGCGGTGCCGGAGGTCGAGGTGCTGCTCGCCGAGCAACCATCACCCGGCCTCGTACGGGTCACCATCGACCGCCCCGGCGGGACCGTCGACCTCGACCTGTGCGAGCGGGTCAGCCGGGAGCTTTCCCCGCTGCGCGATCGCTACGCGCTCGAGGTGTCGTCGCCCGGGATCGAGCGGCCGCTGGTGAAGCCCGACCACTACCGTGCTGCCGCGGGCAGCCGCGTGCACGTCCGTACCGCCGATGCGGTCGACGGGCGCCGGTCGTTCACGGGCACGCTGACGGATGCAGGAGAAGATGAGATCGAGATCGACCTCGACGGCGCGCGCGCCCGTCTGCCCTACGGGGCGATCCAGCGCGCGCATCTGGTCGCGGAACAGGCTGGAGGCACCCGGTGAGCAAGGAACTGTTGGAGGGCGTGAAGGCGCTCGAGAAGGAGCGCGGCATCGAGGCCGAGACGCTGCTGTCAGCGATCGAGGAAGCGCTGCTGGCGGCCTACAAGAAGATGCCCGATGCCCGCCATCCGGTGCGCGTCGACCTCGACCGGGAATCCGGCGACTACGTCGTGTGGTCCGTGAACCCCGAGGCGTGGGAGGCCTACCTGGAGGCGCATCCGCACCACCGGCCGCCGGAGGTCGAGGAGGTCGTCGAGCCGGCTGTGCCGCTGGCCGAGGGTGAGCAGCCCGAGGAGGAGCCCGAGCCCGAGATCGAATGGGCCTGGTTCAAGCCTGCCCAGATGGTGGACGTCACCCCCGAGGGCTTCAGCCGCATCGCCGGGCAGACCGCCAAGCAGGTGCTGCGCCAGCGCATCCATGAGGCCGAGCGCTCGATCATGTACGACGAGTACGCCGACCGCGTGGGCGAGATCGTGACCGGCATCGTGCAGCAGGACGACAACCGCTATGCGTTCGTCGACCTGGGCAAGATGGAGGCGATCCTGCCCGGCTCGGAGAAGGTGCCGGGCGAGCGCTACGAGCAGGGCAGCCGCATCAAGGCCGTGATCATCGAGGTGCGCTCCGAGGGCAAGGGCCCGCAGGTGGTGCTCTCGCGCCGCAGCGACGACCTGATCCGCCAGCTGTTCGAGCTGGAGGTGCCGGAGATCGCCGACGGGCTGGTCACGATCCGTGCCGTCGCCCGCGAGCCCGGCTACCGCGCCAAGATCGCGGTCGAGTCGCGCGTGCAGGGCGTCGACCCGGTCGGCGCGTGCGTCGGCCCGCGCGGTTCGCGCGTGCGCATGGTCGTGTCGGAGCTGCGCGGCGAGAAGATCGACATCATCCCCTGGAACGACGAGCCGGCCAGGTTCGTCGCCAAGGCGCTGGCGCCCGCCAAGGTGCGGGAGGTCTACGTCGACGACGCCGCCCAGCAGGCCACCGTAGTCGTGCCGGACGGCGAGCTGGCGCTGGCCATCGGCAAGGAGGGCCAGAACGCCCGCCTCGCCCACCGGCTGACCGGCTGGCGCATCGACATCGTGTCCGAGACCGAGCACTACGCCGAGGACACCGACGTGCCCTACACCGGCGCGGAGGGCGAGGAGGACGAGTTCCCCGGCCGCTGCATCGCGGTCACGTCGTCCGGCAAGCGCTGTCCCAACCAGGCCCTCGACGGAAGCCGGTACTGCGGCGTGCCCGCTCATCGCGAGCTGGCCGCCAAGGAGGAGGGAGCGGCCGCGTCGTAGCCGA
Organism: uncultured Actinomycetes bacterium; assembly: GCA_963766445.1. Classification (GTDB taxonomy): domain Bacteria; phylum Actinomycetota; class Thermoleophilia; order Gaiellales; family JAICJC01; genus JAICYJ01. Next base: position 47,117 of record CAVXZW010000029.1, read on the forward strand.
TCCGATCAGGCAGTGCGCCGGCTGCGGCCGGCGGCGCCCCAAGGCCGAACTGCTGCGGCTGGTGTTCGACGGCGAGATGATCGTCTTCGACACGGCCCAGCGTCTGCCGGGGCGAGGCGCCTACCTGTGTCCCGGTCAGGATTGCCTGACGCGGGGGACACGCAAGGGGGCGTTGGCCAGGCGGTTGAAGGCGCCATCAGGCGCCGCCGCCGGCCTCGAGCGGCGGATCCCGGTTGAGCAGGGGCCGCCGGTTTGGGAGAATTGAGGACTGAATGGCAAAACGAACGGTCACAGACATCGCCCGCGAGCAGGGCGTCACGGAGGCTGAGGTCAAGGAAAAGCTTGACGCGGCCGGCACCGCCTCGGGCACGGACGACCTGATCGACGACGACGACGTGCGCCGCGCGTTCGGCGCCAAGGCCACCGTTCCCGCGCAGGAGCCTGGCCAGGCCGCCCGCCAGCCGCGCCCCCAGCGCGGCGCCACGGCCGGACGCCGCCGCCGAGTCGTGATCGATTCGCAGGCCGGCCGCCGTCCCGGTCAGCGCCGCGACCGCGGCGCACCGCGCCCGGAGGTCAAGCGCGAGCCGGAGGTGCCGACCGGGCCGGTCAAGGTCGAGTCGGGAGTCACGGTCAAGGACCTGGCCGAGAAGCTCGGCATCAGCCCCGCCAAGATCATCGCCTACATGATGTCCGAGGGGCAGATGGTGACGCTGACGGTGTCGCTGTCCGACGACGACGTGCTGCTGATCGGCCTCGAGTTCGACCGCGAGATCACGATCGCGCACACGGCAGACGAGGAGGACGAGGAGGTCGTCTACGACGATCCCGAGGACTCGCTCCAGCAGCGGCCGCCGGTGGTCACGATCATGGGCCACGTCGACCACGGCAAGACCACGCTGCTCGACTCGATCCGCGAGTCGTCCGTGGTATCGACCGAGGCCGGCGGCATCACGCAGCACATCGGCGCCTATCAGGTCGACGTCGACGGCGGCCGCAAGGTCACCTTCCTGGACACCCCGGGGCACGAGGCCTTCACGGCCATGCGCGCCCGCGGCGCCAAGGTCACCGACGTGGCCGTGCTGGTGGTCGCCGCGGACGACGGCGTGATGCCCCAGACGGTGGAGGCGATCGACCACGCCAAGGCGGCATCCGTGCCGATCGTGGTGGCCGTCAACAAGATCGACAAGGAGGACGCGAACCCGGAGCGGGTGCGTGGCGAGCTGGTCAACCACGGCCTGCAGCCGGAGGAGTGGGGCGGAGACACGATCTTCGTCGACGTCTCGGCCAAGGCCAAGGAGAACCTCGACCAGCTGCTCGAGATGCTGCTGCTGCAGTCAGACGTGCTGGAGCTGAAGGCCAACCCGAACGCCGAGGCGAGCGGCGTCATCATCGAGTCGCGCCTGGACGTCGGCCGCGGGCCGGTGGCGACGCTGCTGGTGCAACGCGGCACCCTGCGCGTGGGCGACGCAGTGGTCGCCGGCGACGCCTGGGGACGCGTGAAGGCGCTGAACGACCACAACGGCAAGCGCGTCAAGGAGGCCGGGCCGGCGGTGCCGGTCGAGATCCTGGGCTTCGACAAGCCGCCGCCGGCGGGTGAGTTCTGCCACGTCGTCGAGAACGACCGGATCGCCCGCCAGATGGCGCAGAAGCGCGCACAGCGGATCCGCACCGAGATGCTGGCCCGCCGCAACAAGGCGGTCAGCCTGGAGGATCTGTTCTCCGCGGTGCAGGAAGGGGCGGTGCAGGAGCTGGGCCTGATCATCAAGGCCGACGTGCAGGGCTCGGTCGAGGCCGCCGAAGGCGAGATCGCCAAGATCCAGCACCCCGAGGTGACGGTCAGCGTGATCCACTCCGGCGTCGGCGGCATCACCGCCTCGGACATCAACCTGGCCGCCGCGTCCAACGCGATCGTGGTCGGCTTCAACGTCCGCCCGAACGCCGAGGCGAAGGCGCTGGCCGAGCGCGAGGGCGTCGACATCCGCACCTACAAGGTGATCTACCAGCTGACCGAGGACATCCAGCAGGCGCTGATCGGCATGCTCGCTCCCGAGCAGGTCGAGGAGATCCTGGGCGAGGCCGAGGTGCGCCAGACGTTCAAGGTCTCGCGGCTGGGCACGATCGCAGGCTGCATGGTCACGAGCGGCGTCATCCAGCGCGGTGCGCAGGTACGGCTGCTGCGCGACGGCGCGATCGTCCACGACGGCCGCATCGCCACGCTGCGACGCGTCCAGGACGACGTACGCGAGGTGCAGCAGGGCTTCGAGTGCGGCCTCACGATCGAGGGCTACAACGACGTCAAGGAAGGCGACGTGCTCGAGGTCTACACGGTCAGGGAAGTCGCCCGCACCAGCTAGTCGCTCGCCAGGCGGATCAGCCGTTCCAGGCCGATGCCGCTGGTGAACAGGCGCTCGGCCCGGTCGGAAAGCAGGCGCTGCGTCCAGTCGGTGCTGCCGCCGTCGGCCACCGACAGACTGCGGCCGTCGCGCTCGACGTCGATGTTCAGCAGCAGGCCGTTGTAGTACCCGATCCCGGCCAGCCGGCCGACGCGGAAGCCGAGCCGGGCTTCCGGGAACTGTTCTCGCGAGCGGTCGCGTACACCCGCTCCCGCACCAGCTCCAGCAGCCGGCTGCCCTCGACCCGCTCGGCGAACCGCTCCACCGCCACGCCCGACTCGGCCAGCAGCTGCTCGGGATCGAGATCGTCGTCCCGGGCCTGGTCGGCGAGGTCGTCCAGGTCGGCCCGCGCCTCTCGGCAGAGCGCGCGCAGCAGCGCCGTGTCGCTGACCTCGACCAGCGGACGGCCGGCGTCGTACCCGGCGGCCGTCAGGGCCGCGATCACGCGCAGGTGGGCGGCGATGTGCTCGTGCAGGGCGGCCAGCCCGAAGCCGTGGTCGGGCCGCCTGCGCCCGCCGCTGACCAGCGCGAACAGCCCGAAGTGCTGGTTCCAGCCGCCGCCGAACTGCTGCATGCGCAACACCCGTCCCACCCAGCAGAGCCGCACCGAGGCCTCGCCGCCGCGCCGCCGCAGGGCCGCCTCCAGGGCCAGGCTGGTGGTGGGGTCGGCCAGCACCTCGCCGCTGCGGACGGTTGCAAGCGACAGGTTCTGATCGAGCCCGCCCAGCACCGTGTTGACGCCGGCGGGGGCCACCGGCGAGAGCGTCACCGGCTCGAACCCGGGCGCGGCGTCGATCGCCAGCAGCCCCGCCAGCTGCAGCGCGCGCCCGTCCACCGCGACCGGCGCCAGCGTGGCGTCGTCGCGCCGCGCCTGCAGGACGCCCGCCGGGTCGAGACCCGCCGCGCGGCGCCGGGTGACATGCAGCAGCAGCGAGCGCAGGTCGGAGGTGGGCAGCTCCTCGAGCTGGTCGACCAGCGCGCCCTGACGACGAAGGCGCCTCACCACCGGGCCCGGCGGCGGCACGTCCAGCCAGCGGCGCATCCGCAGCTCCATCATGTCGGGCGCGACGTCGGCCGGCTGCGGCCCGGCGATCACCTCGAAGCCGCAGCGGCGGTAGAGGTCGAGGGCGCCCGTGTTCAGCTCGCGCACGTCAAGCTCGATCGAGGCGCTGCCCTGGCGTGCCGCCCACCGGCACACGCCCTCCACCAGGCGTTGCCCGATCCCGCGCCGGCGCCATTCCGGGTCGACCCACATCGCCACCAGATCTGCCGCGCGGGCGGGGTCGAGGCGCAGGCCGGTGGCGCTGCCGACGTGGCGGTCGCCGTCGACGACGTGGAAGGTGGCCACCTGCGAGCTCTGCGCCGCGATCGCGGCACGCTCCTGCCAGAACTCCTCCGGCTGGGCCGCCTCGTCGGCGTGACGCGACGCGAACGCATCGGGCGTGTCCAGCAGCATCGCTAGGCGCACGCGGCGCAGCTCATCGGCCTCGTCGACGCGGACGCGTCGCATGCGCAGGTTGCTCACGCGCCAACCGTACGCGATCCGCCCTCGAACACGGCCTGGGCATGTGCGCTCGTGCCCAGCACCAGCACCTCGTCGCCGGCCCGCAGCACCGAGTCGCCGCGGGCCTGGCGGGCGGCGCCGTCGCGCATGATCAGGCTGATCCAGGCGCGCTCGCCGAGGACGAGGTCGCGCAGCGCCACCCCGTCGGCGGGCGACCCGGCGGCGACCACGTACCGCCCGACCTCCTGCGGCTCGTCTCGGAGGCGCACCGACAGGTCCCACGGCTCCTGGTGGATCTGCCGCATCTGCAGGCCAACCCGGCCGGCCACCGTCGGCACCAGCGATCCCTGCACGACCACCGAGAACATCACGACCACGAACACGATCCCGTAGATGCGGTTGGCGTGGTCGACGCCCTCCAGCAGCGTGAACGCGGCCAGCAGGATCGGCACCGCGCCGCGCATGCCGGCCCAGGCGATGAACACCTTCTCGCCCCGCGTCAGCCGTGCCCGCGCCAGCAGCGCCGCCACCACCACCGGCCGCGCCACGAACGTCAGCAGCACCGCCACCGCCAGACCGTCCAGCCAGACGCTGCGCAGGTCGAGCGAGCCGAGGTCGATGGTCAAGCCCAGGGCGACGAACACGACGATCTCGCCGAGGCTTGCGAGCGCCTTGTGGAAGTGCTCGATCTCGGCCTTGTAGGGAGCGCGCAGGTCGGCGATCAGGACGCCGGTGACGAACACGGCCAGGAAGCCGGAGCCGTGCAGCACCGAGGCCAGGCCGTACACGATGCCGGCGGCGGACAGGGTCAGCAGCGGGTAGAGAGCGGAGTCGGGCAGCATCAGGTCACGCATGGCACGCCCCAGCGCGAGGCCGCCGATCACGCCGACCACCAGGCCGACCGCCATCTGCAGCGCGAAATCCTCCGCGATCGCCACGCTCGAGCCGCTGTTGGTGGCGATGTCGAGCAGGCCGATCACGAGCGCGATCCCGACCGGGTCGTTGACCCCGGACTCGCCCTTGAGGATGTCGTCGCTGCGGCCGCTCACCTCGCTGCCGCCCAGCACCGAGAACACCACCGCCGGGTCGGTGGGCGCGAGCGCCGCCCCGATCAGGAGCGACGTCGTCCAGCTGGCACCGAACAGCGCGTGGACGAGCACCGCCAGCAGGCCCGCCACCAGGAACGTGCCGACCACCCCGAGGCTCACGATCGGCCACAGCGACTCGCGGAACCGCGTCACGCCGATGTCCATGCCGCCGTCGAACAGGATCACGATCAGCGCCACGAGGCAGATCCGCTCGACGTCGTGGATCGTCAGCAGCGGCGCCAGATTCGGGATCAGGTCGGACGACACCGTGGCCGCCGCCAGGAACAGCGCGGGGGCCGGCACGCGCAGCCGCCCGCTGATGCGGCTGGAAAGGATGGCGACCGCGAAGCCGACCGCGACGATCAGCACCACGCGGCCGAACTCGGCGGCGTCGGTCACGAATCCATCCTAGTTGGTGACCCCCGCCACATCTAGAGTGGAGTCATGACGGAGGGCTTCGTGGGCATCCTACGGTTCGAGCTGCACCTGCCCGAGAACGGCTCGCTGAAGGGCAAGCGCAAGCACCTGCTGAGCGTCAAGAGCCGGCTGGAGCGGCGCTTCGGGGCGTCCGTCGCCGAGATCGGGTACCACGAGCTGTGGCAGCGGTCGCTGCTGGTGATGGTGGTGGCGCGGCGTGAGGCGGGGGACGCGATGCACGCCCTGGACGAGGCCCGCAGCTACCTTTCATCGCAGGAGTTCGAGCTGGCGCGCGCGGACGCGCAGGTGCTGTCGGTCGAGGAGGCAATCGGGTGAGCGAGCGGATGCGACGGGTGAACGAGTCGCTGCGCAAGGTGCTGGCGGACGGAGTCGAGCGGCTGGGCGACCCCTCTGTGGGCTTCGTCACGGTCACCGGCGTCCGGGCCACCACCGACTTCAGCCAGGCCATCGTCTACGTCAGCGTGCTCGGCAGCGAGAAGCGGCGCACGCGCTCGCTGCGCGCGCTCGAACGCGCGCACGGCGTGCTGCAGCAGCGTGTTGCGCGCGAGTTGCGTCTGAGGCGTACCCCTCAGCTGATCTTCCAGTATGATGAGACCCTTGATCGTGCTCTGCGCATGAGCGAACTGCTTGATCAGGTTGTGCCTGCGCCGCGTCCCGAAGAGCACGTCAACGAGACTCCCGATGACAGACAGCCCGACCTCCCGTGAGCTTGACGACGTGGTGGCCGCACTCGCGGCGGCCGACCGCGTGCTGATCGCGTCTCACGAGAATCCCGACGGCGACGCCATCGGCTCGATGTCCGCCGCGGCGCTCGCCCTGCGCGCCGCCGGCAAGCAGGTGCGGCTGTACCTGCACCCCGATTCGCCGCTGCCCCACGAGTACGGGTTCCTGAACATGCACGGGCTGGAACGCAGCATCGAGCCCGGCTCGACCGAGGGCTGGACGTTGCTGGCGCTGGACTGCGGCAACGAGTCGCGCCTCGGCCCCGACCACGAGCAGCTGCGGGCCGGCTTCGCGCAGGTGATCGACGTCGACCACCACCACGACAACTCCCGCTTCGGCGACGTCAACTACGTGGACGGCCACGCCTCCTCGACCGCCGAGATCCTGGCGCGCATCTGCGACGGGTTGGGGATCGAGCTGACGCCCCAGATCGCGGAGGCGCTCTACGTCGGCCTGGTGACCGACACCGGCCGCTTCCAGTACCGCACCACGAGCCCGGCGTCGCTGCGGCTGGCGGCGCGCCTGGTGGAGGCCGGCGCGGACGTGCACAAGGTCTTCGAGCTGGTGTTCGAGACGCTGCCGCTGGGCAAGATGCAGCTGCTGGGGCGCGTGCTCGAGCACATGCAGTCCTACGAGGGCGGCCGGCTGCTGGTCAGCTATGTGACGCGGGACGACCTGGCGCTGGTGGAGGGTGACGAGGCCACCACGGAGGGCCTGATCGACAACCTGCGGGCGGTGGACGGCGTCCGGGTGGCGGCGCTGATCCGCGAGCAGGTGCCGCACCCCGACGGGACGATCACGCCCAACCGCGTGTCGCTGCGCTCGCGCGGCTCGATCGACGTGTCCCAGATCGCGCGCAAGTCGCAGGGCGGCGGCCACAAGCAGGCGGCCGGCTTCTCGCACCCCGGCAGCATCGAGGAGATCCGCGAGTTCATCGTCGATGAGGTCGCAAGCCAGCTGGCCGAATCCGCCGCGTAGACTGCGGCGCGTGACAGGACTGCTGCTCGTCGACAAGCCCGCGGGACCGACGTCGTTCGCGGTGATCCGCCGGCTGCGGCCGCTGACCGGCCCGAAGGTGGGGCACGCCGGCACGCTCGACCCGTTCGCGACCGGCCTGCTGCTGGTGCTGGCAGGGCGGGCGACGCGGCTGGCGACGTTCCTGTCCGGCCTGGACAAGCGCTACCACGCGGTCGTGCAGTTCGGTGCGGTCTCCTCGACGCTCGACCCGGAGGGGGAGATCTCGCAGACCGGCGGGCGGACGGACGCCGCCGCCGTGGAGGAGGCGGCGTCCGCGCTCACCGGCGAGGTGCTGCAGGAGGTGCCGCTGGCCTCGGCCGTTCGGGTCGATGGAGAGCGCTCCTACACGCGCATGCGGCGGGGCGAGATGGAAGCGCCGCCGCCGCGGATGGTGACGATCGAGCGGCTGGACGTGGTCTCGTTCGACGAGGGGGCACAGCGGGCGGTGATCGACGTGCGCTGCTCGAAGGGCACGTACGTCCGCCAGATCGCGGCCGACCTGGGTGCCGCGACGGCGGCCGGCGGCTACTGCAGCGAGCTGCGGCGCACGGAGGTGGGGGAGTTCACGGTGGATCGGGCGGCCTCGCCTGAGCGGATCCTGGAGGATGGCGAAGGGCCGTGGATGATCCAGCCGCGCGAGGCGCTGCCGCACCTGCCCGAGCGGGTGCTGGACGGCAGCGAGCTGGAGGATGTGCTGCACGGGCGGATGCTGCCGGCGGCTGGTGAGACGGGGCCCGTGCGGCTGGTGCACGACCGGCGGCTGGTCGCGATCGGCCGCCCGGACGAGCGCGGATTGCGACCGGCCGTGGTGCTGGGCCTGTGATCGAGACCAGCCTCGATCGGGCCGAGCCGGCGGCACGCACCGTGGCGCTGGGCAGCTTCGACGGCGTCCATCTCGGCCACCGGCGCGTGATCGAGGCCGCGATCGCGGCAGCGGCAGAGCGCCGGACGCGCTCGAGCGTGGTCACGTTCGAGCCGCATCCGATGGTGGTGCTGCGCCCCGAGCTGGCTCCCCACGAGCTGTCCACGCCGGAGCGGCGGTCGCAGCTGGTGGCAGAGCTGGAGCCGGACGAGCTGATCGTGATCAGCTTCGACCATGCCTTCTCACAGATCGAGCACGACAAGTTCGCAGAACAGGTGCTGCACGACGCCCTCGATGCGCAACTGGTGATCGTGGGCCGCAACTATCGCTACGGGCACCGCGCGCAGGGGTCGATCGAGACGCTGGCAGCGTCCGGGCAGCGGCTCGGGTTCGAGGTGCAGCCGGCGCCGCTGCTGGAGCTGGACGGCGCGCCGGTCTCGTCGTCGCGGATCCGCGACCTGTTCGGGGCGGGGGAGGTCGAGCATGCGGCGCGGCTGCTGGGAAGGGCGCCGTGGCTGGAGGGCACGATCGTGCGCGGCGATGGGCGCGGCCGCGAGCTGGGCTTTGCGACCGCCAACCTGGAGTCGGCGCCGCGAAGTGCGATGCCGGCGATCGGCATCTACGCCGGGCGCGCGCACCTGCCGGGGGAGTCGCACGCGGCGGCGATCAGCGTCGGCTACAACCCGACCTTCTCGGACGAGCGGGAACGCGTGCGCGTCGAAGCGCACCTGCTTGACTTCGACCGGGACATCTACGGGGAGCCGCTGCTGATCGAGTTCATGCGGCGGCTACGCGGCGAGCAGCGGTTCGGCACGGTCGAGGATCTGGTCGCCCAGGTGCACCGCGACATCGACGCCGTCCGCGCCGAGCCGCTGGTCTGGCAACCGCTCGGGTGATAGAGAGGTGCCGGGCACCGTCGTACCACCCGCGACGTCGCCGTGACCCGTACGCGACGGTCCGGCCGTGCGGGTGGAACGGGGGTGCCGGGCACCGTCGTCACGCGCGTGACCGCGGCGTGACCTGCTGGTAACAGACGGGTACTACCAGAACGTTGCGGCGAGACAACGGCCGCTGCGACGGTGCCTGGCACCGGCGTTCCAGAGGGTGTCACCTGGAGGTTGCGGGAGCGCAACGGCCGCTGTGACGGTGCCCGGCACCTCTCTATCACCCGTCTACAGGTTGCGCACCGCCAGCGGCTGCGGGCCGCCGGCTTCCACGCGGAAGGCGCGGCCGCCGGGGGCCTCGCTGACCGCCTCGGCAAGCTCGGTGCCGCGGAACACCAGCCCGACCCCGTCGTCCGCCGCATAGCCTGCCGGCAGCACGCCTTCGGCCACCCACCGCTCGTACGTCGGCTTCCGCAGCAGCTCGCCGTCGTAGTGCGGGCAGAAGCTCCCGGCAAGGAAGCCGAGCCCGTCGTTCAGCGGTGCCAGGTCAGGCCCGAACGAGTCGGTCGAGCACGCGTCGAACCAGCAGTTCGCGCCGGCCGATACGCCCGCCAGCACGATCCCGCGCGACCACGCCTCGCGCAACACCACGTCCACGCCGTGCAGCCGCCAGATCGCCAGCATGTTGGCCGTGTTGCCGCCGCCCACGTAGATCACGTCCTGCGACAGCAACAGCTCCGCGATGTCGGAGACCTCGCGATGGAACAGCGTCAGCACCGACAGCTCGGCCATCCCCGCCAGCCGCTCCCGCACCAGCTCGATCCACTCGGCCGCATCGCCGCCCGCGGTCGGCAGGTAGCAGGCGCGCGGCCGCTCGGCACCGGTCAGCTCCAGGATGAACCGCCGCAGCCCGCCCTCCTCACCGGCGAACCCGCCGCCGCCGAGGGCGACGATGCACGGCTCGCTCACGTCGCGACTGCGGTCACACCCAGACTCTCGAGCGTGCGGCGAAGACCCTCTTCGAGCGCCACCTTCGGCTCCCAGTCGAGCACCTCGCGGGCACGGGTGATGTCGGGCTGGCGCACCTTCGGATCGTCCTCGGGCAGCCCTTCGTAGACGAGCTCCGACGTCGTCCCGGTCATCCGCTGGATCACGTCGGCCAGCTCCAGGAGCGTCATCTCGTTGGGATTGCCGATGTTCACCGGCATGTGGTAGTCGCTCATCGTCAGCCGGAAGATGCCCTCGATCAGATCGTCCACGAAGCAGAACGACCGCGTCTGGCTGCCGTCGCCGAAGATCGTGATCGGCTTGCCCTCCAGCGCCTGGCGGATGAAGTTGGGGATCGCGCGCCCGTCGTGCTGGCGCATCCGCGGCCCGTAGGTGTTGAAGATGCGCACGATGTGCGTGTCCACGCCCTGCTGGCGGTGGTAGGCCATCGTCAGCGCCTCGGAGTAGCGCTTGGCCTCGTCGTAGACGCCGCGCGGCCCGACCGGGTTCACGTTGCCCCAGTACTCCTCGCGCTGCGGGTGCACCTCCGGGTCGCCGTAGACCTCGGACGTCGACGCCAGCAGAAAGCGGGCGCGCTTGAACTTGGCCAGGCCCAGCGCGTTGTGGGTGCCGTAGGAACCGACCTTGAGCGTGTGCAGCGGCAGCCGCAGGTAGTCGACCGGGCTGGCGGGGCTGGCCAGGTGGAACACCGCGTCCACCGGCTCGTCCACGTCGATGAAGTCCACGCAGTTGTGGTACCGGAACTCGAACCGGTCCTCGCGCAGGTGCTTGACGTTCATCAGCGACCCGGTGTCGAGGTTGTCCAGGCAGATCACGCGCCACTCGCGCGCCAGCAGGTACTCGCAGAGATGGGAGCCGAGAAAGCCCGCTCCGCCGGTGACTACCGCAGTGCTCACGCCGATCTGCCCCTCTCGATGGTGAACGGTTCCGGCCAAGCGTACATGCGCCGGCCCGCGGCAAGCCCGGACCAGGCCCTGTGCTACCCTGCCCCTCGACCGCATCGCGGATCGGCGCAGCTTGCCGGCGTCGTTCTGGGTTGTCGGCGTCTAGCTACGACTGGCAAGGAGGTGGTAGGCGTGCCGCTTACCAAAGAGCAGAAGACGGAGATCGTTGGCGCACACGGCCGGGATACGAATGACACCGGCTCGACCCGGGTGCAGATCGCACTCCTGACCCAGCGGATCACCGAGCTCACGGAGCACATGAAGGTACACCAGCACGACCACCACTCACGCCGCGGCCTGCTGAAGCTGGTCGGCCGACGGCGCCGGCTTCTGACCTACATGCAGAAGCACGACCTGGAGGGCTACCGCGCCCTCATCAAGGAGCTGGGGCTGCGCCGCTAGAGGCGGCCAACCCCAAGCCCATCAGAGGATGGGCCGGCGATCCGGCCGGCCCGAGGAAGGGACGATCGAAGACATGAGTATCGCAGTGGAGCCAGAGGCAACACGGCTCTCCGTCGCCGTGGGCGGCCGGGAGATCACATTCGAGACCGGAGTCGTGGCCAAGCAGGCGCACGGCGCCGTGCTGGTCAAGCAGGAGGGCACCGTTGTCCTGGCGACCGCCGTCGGGCGCACGGAAGGACGGCCTGGCGCCGACTTCTTCCCGCTCACCGTGGACGTCGAAGAGAAGATGTACGCCGCCGGCAAGATCCCGGGCGGCTTTTTCAAGCGCGAGGGACGGTCGGGCGAGAAGGCGATCCTGACCGCGCGCATGGTCGACCGGCCGATCCGGCCGCTGTGGCCGAAGGGCTACAAGAACGAGGTGCAGGTGATCATCACCACGCTCTCGGCCGACCAGGTGCACGGACACGACATCCTCGGCATGAACGGCGCGTCCGCCGCGCTGATGCTGTCGCCGCTGCCCTTCATGGGCCCGGTGGGCGCAGTCCGCATCGGCCGCATCGACGGCCAGCTGCTGCTGAACCCGACGCTGGTGGAGCTGCAGGACTCGACGCTCGACCTGGTCGTCTGCGGCACCCCCGAGGCCATCACCATGGTCGAGGCCGGCGCCGACGAGATCGACGAGGACACGTTGGTCGAGGCGCTCGAGCTGGCGCACGGTGCCATCAAGCAGATTTGCCAGCTGCAGATCGAGCTGGCGGCCAAGGCCGGCATGCCGAAGTGGTCCGACGGTGCCGTCACCGAGCAGCTGCGCTCCAGCCGCTCCGGCGACCTGGCAGCGGCCATCCAGGCCGGTGGCCTGGCGGCGCTGCAGCCCAAGGCCGACGCGGTCTTCCGCGAGGAGGCGCCCGAGATCAGCGGTTCCTCCAGCGAGGCCGACATGCTGCAGCGGGTGCGCACGCAGTTCGCCATCGAGCAGCTCGTGAGCGAGGCCCGCGACGCGGCCGTCTACCCCAAGGTGAAGCAGCAGTTCACCGACCAGGTGCGCGCGCTGTCCGACGCCGAGCAGGACTCCAAGGAGCTCAAGTCGGCCAAGCGGGCTGCCCTGCTCGAGCAGATCGAGGCCGAGATCGATCTCGGCTTCCCCAGCCGCGGCGAGGCCGACGAGCACGGCCACGCAGATCTCGACCCGCTGGCCAAGGCGGCCGTGGGATCGGCCACGGACAAGCTCTACAAGGAGGTCGTCCGCACCAAGATCGCGGTCGACAAGCGCCGCCCCGACGGCCGCTCCGAGACGGAGATCCGGCCGATCTGGTCGGAGGTCTCGGTGATGCCGAGGACGCATGGCTCCGCCCTGTTCACGCGCGGCCAGACGCAGGCGCTGACGCTCTGCACGCTGGGCACTGGCAAGGAGGAGCAGCGCATCGACGACCTCTCGCTGGATCAGACCAAGCGCTACATCCACCACTACAACTTCCCGCCCTTCTCGGTCGGGGAGACCGGGTTCATGCGCGGCCCCAAGCGCCGCGACATCGGACACGGTGCGCTGGCCGAGCGGGCGCTGCTGCCCGTCATCCCCGGCGCGGATGACTTCCCCTACACGCTGCGGCTGGTGTCGGAGATCATGGAGTCGAACGGCTCCTCGTCGATGGCATCGGTGTGCGGGTCGACGCTCTCGCTGATGGACGCGGGCGTGCCGATCAAGGCGCCGGTGGCGGGCATCGCGATGGGCCTGATCAAGGAAGGCGACGCCTACGTGATCCTGACCGACATCCAGGGAGCCGAGGACCATCTCGGCGACATGGACTTCAAGGTCGCGGGCACCGAGGCGGGCGTCACGGCGCTGCAGATGGACATCAAGATCACCGGTGTCACCACCGAGATCCTGCGCAACGCGCTGTCACAGGCGAAGGACGCGCGGCTGTTCATCCTGGACGCCATGCGCGAGGCGATCGCCGCGCCGCGCGAGGACGTGGCGGCACACGCGCCGCGCATCGTCTCGACCAAGATCCACCCCGACTACATCGGCATGGTGATCGGCAAGGGCGGCGAGACGATCCGCTCGCTGAGGCCGAGTACGAGGTGCAGATCGACATCGAGGAGGACGGCACGATCCGCATCTACGGCACCAACGGCGAGCTGGCCGAGGGCGCCCGGCGCGAGATCGACGCGATGACGAAGGACATCGAGGTGGGCGACACCTACGATGACGCCGAGGTGGTCAAGCTGGCCGACTTCGGCGCCTTCATCTCGCTGCGCAAGGGCGTCGACGGCCTCCTGCACGTCAGCCGGATCCTGCCCAAGGGCAGCCGGCTGGCATCGGCCGAGCAGGTGCTGGCGCGTGGCGACAAGGTGCGCGTGACCGTGGTCGAGGTCGACAAGGACCGCGGCCGCATCGGCCTCACGCTGGTGGCCAAGAAGACCGACGACGGCGGCGAGATCACGCCCGAGCAGCTGATCGCGGTGGCCGAGGCCAACCCCGCACCGGAGCGCTCCGAGAGCGACCGCCCGCGCGGCGGTGGCGGCGGCCGTGATCGCGGCCGCGGACCCCGGCGGGACAGGTAGCAGGGCTGCGGCGGTCTGACCCTTTCGAGGGACAGACCGCCGCAAACCCCACTGCTAGAGTGGCCCCAGTGCAGCGGTACACCATGACCACGCTCGATGGCGGAGAGCGAATCGTCACCGAGCGTGTCCGGTCGGTGCGCTCCGTCGCGCTCGGGATCTGGATCGGTGCCGGTTCCCGTGACGAGACCGCCGAGCGCGCCGGCATCAGCCACTTCATCGAGCACCTCCTGTTCAAGGGCTCGTCCCGCTACTCGGCGTGCAGATCGCGCAGGTGTTCGACGGCCTCGGCGGAGAGCTGAACGCCGCCACCGCGAAGGAGTACACGGTGCTCTACGCGCGGGTGCTGGACGCGCACCTGGAGTCGGCGCTGGACGTGATGAGCGACATGCTGCTGGCGCCAACCTTCGACGCGGACGAGCTCAACTCCGAGCGCGAGGTGGTGCTGGAGGAGATCGCGATGTACGAGGACAGCTTCCACGACCTCGCCCACGACCTGATCGCCGGCGCCGTGTTCGGCGCCCATCCGCTGGGCCGGCCGGTGATCGGCACCAGCCGCGGCCGTGAACGCGATCGACACCGCCATGGTGCGCGACTACCACGCGAACCGCTACGTCGGCCCCAACATCGTGATCGCCGCGGCCGGCAACCTCGAGCACGAGCCGCTGGTGCACGCCATCCAGCAGCGCTTCGAGGCCTACAGCAAGGTGCCCGACCCGTCGGCCGGCGTGCGGCCGGTCTGGGTGGGCGAGTCGAGCCCGCAGACCGTGTTCCAGGCCAAGGCCAGCGAGCAGTACCACGTCTGCCTGGGCGGCGCTCGGCCTGCAGCGCTCCGACCGGCGCCGATTCGCCGCCTCGCTGCTCGACTCGATGCTGGGCGGATCGGCATCGTCGCGGCTGTTCCAGGAGATCCGGGAGCGGCGCGGCATGGCCTACTCGGTCTACACGTTCGGCTCCCAGTACGCCGACACCGGCATGGTCGGCGTCTACGTCGGCACCCGCGAGGACAACCTGGCCGAGTGCATGCGCATCACCGCCGACCAGCTGGTGCGGATGGGGCAGGGGGAATTCGCCGACGACGAGCTGCGGCGCTCCAAGGAGAACCTGAAGGGGCGGATCATGCTGTCGATGGAGTCGACCTCGAACCGCGCCAGCCGGCTGGGCAAGTCGGTGCTGACCGACACCGAGCTGCTGTCGCTCGACCGCATCTGCGCCGAGATCGACTCCGTCGAGCCGGAGGCGGTGGCGTCGCTGGCCCGC
The DNA here is from genome assembly GCA_963766445.1 of uncultured Actinomycetes bacterium. GTDB lineage: Bacteria > Actinomycetota > Thermoleophilia > Gaiellales > JAICJC01 > JAICYJ01. The sequence continues at coordinate 62,199 of CAVXZW010000029.1, forward strand.
CAGCTGTTCGCACCCGATCGCCTGTCGGTGTCCGGCGTGGGGCCGGACGAGGATCGCTTCCGCGAGGCCGTGGCCGCGCTGAACCCCGCGCTCGCCTGACGAGTACGATCTCGCGATGATCCGCGTGATCCTGTCAGGCGCCTCCGGCCAGGTCGGCCGGGCGCTGGTGTCCGCGATCGAGGCCGACACCGATCTGACGGTGGCCGCCGCGGCCGCGCCCTCGCTCGGCATCGGGCTGGCCGATGCGCTGTCGGCCGGCCAGGGCGACGTCGTCGTCGACTTCACCGCGCCCGAGTTCGCCGAGCCCGCCTGCCGGCTGTGCATCGACGCGCGCGTGCCGCTGGTGCTGGGCACCACCGGACTGGCCCCCGAGCGGCTCGAGGAGCTGGGCGCGCAGGCGGCCGCGGCCGGCGTGCAGCTGTTCCACGCCGCCAACTTCGCGATCGGGGCGGTGCTGATGATGCAGTTCGCCGAGCAGGCCAGCCGCCACATGCCCGCAGCCGAGATCGTCGAACTGCACGCCGACACCAAGAAGGACGCCCCGTCCGGCACCTCCCTGGCCACGGCGGCCCGCATGGGCGGCGAGTCCCGATCCACAGCGTGCGGCTGCCGGGGCTGGTGGCCCACCAGGAGGTGATCCTGGGCGGCGCCGGCGAGACGCTCACGATCCGCCACGACACCAGCTCCCGTGCCGCCTTCGCGCCCGGCGTGCTGCTCGCGGTCAAGCGCATCCGCGAGCTGCCGCCGGGGCTCACCGTCAGGGCTGGAAGCACTGCTCTAGTTGAGATGGTTAATCAGCGGTCAGCGCGAACACCGGAAACACCCGGTCGGTCTTCTGCTCGTACTCCCCAAAGCGCGGCTTGCGGCTCGACCAGCGGCCGCCACATGCGGTCGCGCTCGTCCGGCTCGAGCAGTGCGCGCGCGACGCGCCTCGAACGTCTCGCGCCCGTAGCTCGACGGTGACCGTCGGGTTCGCGAGCAGGTTGTGGTACCAGGCCGGGGTTGTCGGGCGCGCCGCTGGTTTGGTGCGCGAACACATGCAGCACGCCGTCCCGCTCCAGGTACTCGAGCGGCAGCGTCATCTCGCGGCCGCTGCGTGCGCCGCGCATCGTGACCAGCACCAGCGTCGAGTCGGGATAGGGGCATCGTCACCGCGCCGCCGTTGGCGCGGAACTCGCTCGATGACGGAGTCGTTGAACGTCTGCTCGGCCATCAGGCGCCACCGACCGGATCACCGACGCGCAGCTCGCCGCCGTCCAGGATGTCGCCGCGCACGCCCGCGCGGTGCACCAGCGCCTTGATCGTGCGCGGGTCGCCCAGGTAGACCTGCAGGTCGAGGCAGGGCTCGCAAAGCTCCGTGGCGCGGCAGCGCAGCGGCCCGACCCGAAACTCCTTGCCGACCAGGTCGTTCAGCCGCACGCCCCGGGTCACGACCTGGCGGCGCGAGCGTCCCTCCGCGAGGTCGAGGCCGTGCTCGTCCAGCACCGCCTCGATCACCTCGGCCTCGATCAGCGTGATCGCACAGCCGGTCGGGATCCAGCGGTCGGGCGGGCTGAAGTTGCGGTCGCCTTCCAGGCCGCGGCCGGCGTGGGCCTGCACCGACGCCACCTCGATCGGCGTCTCGCCGCTGCGCGGAACGATGAAGATCTGCTCGACCGATCCAGCCACTGCGCGCAGGAGTTTAGATCGCGGAGGAGTAGAATCGATCGTATGACGCGCCCCGTGCTCGGCGAGCTACTGACCGCGATGGTCACCCCGTTTGCGGATGACGGCACCGTCAACCACGAGTCGGCCCGCCGCATGGCGCGCCACCTGGTCGATACCGGCTCCGACGGCATCGTCGTCTGCGGCACCACCGGCGAGGGCCCGACCGTCAACGACCGCGAGAAGCTGGAGCTGCTCGAGACGGTCGTCTCCGAGGTCGGCCCCACCGCCAGCGTGGTCGCGAACACGGGTAGCTACGACACGCATCATTCGGTGGCGCTGACCCGGTCCGCCCTCGCGTCCGGCGTGGACGGCTTTCTCGTGGTCACCCCGTACTACAACAAGCCGCCCGTGGACGGCATCGTCGCCCACTACGAGGCCATCGCCGAGGCCGCCGAGGGCCGCCCGGTGATCGTCTACAACATCCCGCAGCGGGTCGTGCTGAACCTCGAGCCGGAGCTGCTGGCACGGCTCAGCGAGATCGACAACGTGATCGCCGTCAAGCAGGCCACCGCCGACCTCGACCAGGCCCGCAGCATCCTCGACCACGGTGGCCTCGAGCTGTACGCGGGCAACGACGACCTGCTTGCGCCGTTCCTGCGGCTGGGCGGTGCCGGCGGCATCTGCGTCGCGTCCCACATCGCGGGGCGCCGGATGCGGGAGATGGTCACTGCCGCCAGGGCCGGCGACCTCGAACGCACCGATGCCATCGACCGCGAGCTGCAGCCGCTCTACGACGCGCTCTCGATCACCACCAACCCGATCCCGCTGAAGGCCGCGCTGAACCTGCTCGGCCACGACGTGGGAGGGCTGCGCCTGCCGCTTGTCGAGGCCGACGCGGCGCAGACGGCGACGCTCCAGGCCGCGCTCGAGCTGGCCGGAATCCTGCCGGTCGCCGCCGGTTGACGATGCGCGAACCCGTCAAGATCATCCCGCTCGGCGGGCTGGGCGAGGTTGGCAAGAACATGACCGTGTTCGAGTCCGGCGGCGACCTGATCCTGATCGACGCCGGCCTCACCTTCCCCAAGGCGGAGATGCACGGCATCGACCTGGTGTTGCCCGACTTCTCCTACGTGGTCGACCGCGCCGACCGGCTGAAGGCGATCGTGCTCACCCACGGCCACGAGGACCACGTCGGCGCGCTGCCCTACCTGCTGCGCGAGACCGGGACGCATCCGCTGGTGTTCGGCACCCGGCTGACGCTGGGGCTGATCAAGTCGAAGCTGGACGAGCACGGCCTGGGCGCCGAGACGGAGCTGGTGGAGCTGGTTCCGGACGGATCGCGCGTCGCGGCGGGGCCGTTCGAGGCCGAGGCGGTGCGCGTCACGCACTCGATCCCCGATGCAGTGGCGATCGTACTGCACACGGCGCACGGCGTGATCGTGCACACCGGCGACTTCAAGATGGACATGACGCCGGTGGACGGCCGCCCGGTCGACATCGGTCGCCTGCGCTCGCTCGGTGACGAGGGTGTGGCGCTGCTGATGTCGGATTCGACGAACGCCGAGAACCCTGGCACGACCCCGTCCGAGATGACGGTCGGGCCGAGCATGCGCGAGATCATCGCGAAGGCACCCGGCCGCGTGATCGTGACGTCGTTCGCGTCGCAGATCCACCGCCTGCAGCAGGTGATCGACGCGGCCGTCGCCAACAACCGCAAGGTCTGCGTGATCGGCCGGTCGATGGTGCGGAACCTGAACATCTCGCGAAACCTCGGCTACGCCGACATGGACGAGGATCTGCTGCTGAAGCCCAAGACGCTTGACTCCGTGCTTCCCCACGAGGTGGTCGTATTGTGCACGGGCAGCCAGGGCGAACCCCGCTCCGCGCTGACGCGGATGGCACACGGCGACCATCCCGCACTGCAGGTGCACCCGACCGACACGGTGGTGATGTCGTCCAAGGCGGTGCCGGGCAACGAGGTGAACGTCGCGGAGACCGTGAACCGCCTGAACCGGATGGGCGCCACGGTGCTGACCGAGAACAACGCCTACGTGCACGTGTCGGGCCACGGCTCGGCCGACGAGCTGCGCACGATGCTGGAACTGGTGCGTCCCAGGTTCTTCGTGCCGGTGCACGGCGAGTACCGGATGCTGCGCGCGCACGCCGCCATCGCCGAGCGGACCGGCGTGGAGCCGCACGCCGTGCGGATCGCCGACAACGGCACCGTGCTGGAGCTGGACGCGGACGGGCTGTTCGTGACCGGGCAGATCGAGACCGGCATGACGCTGGTGGACGGCTACTCGGTGGGCGACGTGCGCGATGAGGTGCTGCGCGACCGCAGGCGGCTGGCGACCGACGGCGTGCTGATCGTGGTGGCCACGATCGCCGCCGGAAGCGCCGAGGTGGTGGTGGATCCGGAGGTGATCGCGCGCGGGTTCGAGACGCCCGACGGCGAGGGCCAGGAGCTGCTCGACCGGGCTCGGGACGCGGTCGACGAGGTGCTCGAACGCTGCCTGGCGAACCGCATGACGGAGGTCAACCTGCTCCAGCAGGAGCTGCACGACGCGCTGGCGCCGCTGGTGCACAGGATGACGGGCAAGCGGCCGATGGTGTTGCCGGTCGTCGTAGAAGTCTGAACCAACAGTCTGAAGCGACGCCTGCCAGACAGTGGCAGCCGTCGCGCGGCGCACCGCGAGTTATCGAGTACCTCGGAAGGTCTGGCATACACCGAGCCGACCCGTGACGGGCACTCGAAGTCACCGGAAGGAACGCCGTCCGATACGGTGAATACCATCGCCAATGGCCAGGACCACTACGCGACGGACCCATCGCGCTCCTGGTTCACGACCGGCTCGACGCACGCGCAAGTCCCCCATCCGCTCCCAGACCCCCCAGCGGAGGCGTGCGTCGAGTCGGACTTCGCTCTCGCAGCGTCGTGACCTGATCGGCGGTGGGCTGATCGCAGCCGGAATCTTCCTCGGCTGCGTCGAGTTCCTGGGCTGGGACGGCGGCGTGATCGGCCTCAAGATCGACCGTCTGCTGCAGCTGTTGGTGGGCAGGAGCACCGCCCTGGTGCCACCGATCCTGGTGATCGCCGGCGCCATGATCTTCGTCGACAGCAAGGCCCGGCACCTGCGACCGCTGCGCCTGGGCGCGATCATTCTGTTCACCTCGGTGACGCTGGCGCTGGCATCGAACAACACCCTGCGGCCCGAGCACCACGGCGGCCTGATCGGCGCGTATCTGCACACCGGCCTGGAGGGGTTGATCGGCGGCATCGGCGTCTCGATCCTGGTGGTGCTGGGCATCGGAGCAGCAATCGTCCTGATCACCGGCGCCTCGATCGGCGTGATGATGCGCAGCTCCGGGCGCACGGTCGCGCGCGCGGCCGAGAGCGGCGCCCGCCTCAGCGGCGAGGTGGCACGGCGGTACCGTGAGCGGCCCGCATCCCGCCCGACGCTGGCGGCGGTGCCCGATCCCGACAAGCCCAAGCGGCGGCGCAGCGCCCCGCTCGACGGCAGCCAGGAGTACGCCGACCTGTTCGGCGACGCACCCGACTTCGAGCCCGAGGCGCAGCAGCCCGACCCTTCGATCGAACCGGAGTCGGAGCCGGAGCCGGCCGCCGTTCAGCCTGACGCCGATGAGGACGCCGTCACGGCTGAGGTCGTGGCACCGTCGCTGGCGCTGGACGCATCGCCGCGGCCCAAGACCGAGTATCGCCTGCCGGCGGCCAGCATCCTCAAGAAGAGCACCGCCAGCCGCGGCGGCGGCGAGGATCACAAGCAGGTCGCGCGCAAGCTGGTCGAGGCGCTTGCCAACTTCGGCATCGAGGCCCGCTGCGTGGGCATGGTGGCGGGGCCCCGCGTGACCCGGTACGAGCTGCAGCTCGCACCCGGCATCAAGGTGTCGCGCGTGACCCAGCTGCGCGACGACCTGGCCTACGCCCTCGCAACCACCGAGATCCGCATCCTGGCGCCGATCCCGGGCAAGCAGGCGGTCGGCGTCGAGGTCCCGAACACCTCACACAACACGGTCACCCTCGGGGACATCTTCGGCGAGCCGGCGGCCGGTTCCAGCCCGCTCACCGCCTGGCTCGGCAAGGACATCTCCGGGGCCGGGGTCGCCTGCGATCTCGCCAAGATGCCGCACCTTCTGATCGCCGGCACCACCGGCTCGGGCAAGTCGGGCTGCATCAACGCCGTGCTCTGCTCGATCCTGCTGCGCGCCACCCCCGACGAGGTGCGCATGATCCTGGTCGATCCCAAGCGCGTCGAGCTCAACCACTACGAGTCGATCCCGCACCTGCTCACGCCCGTCGTCACCAACATGAAGAACGCGGCGCTGGTGCTGCAGAACATCGTCCGCGAGATGGAGAGCCGCTACGAGCTGATGGGCGCCGTCAAGGCCCGCAACCTGGCCGAGTGGAACCGCAAGCGTCAGGAGCTGGGCCAGGACACGGTGCCGCACATCCTGGTCGTGATCGACGAGCTGGCCGATCTGATGATGGTGTCGCCGGCCGACGTCGAGGACGCCATCATCCGGCTGGCGCAGAAGTCGCGGGCCGTCGGCATCCACCTGGTGCTTGCCACTCAGAGCCCGCGCGTGGACGTGATCACTGGCATGATCAAGGCCAACGTGCCGTCACGGATCGCCTTCGCCGTGTCGTCGCAGACCGACTCGCGGGTGATCCTGGACGTGAACGGCGCCGAGGCGCTGCTGGGCGCGGGGGACATGCTCTACAAGCCGCTCGGCACCTCGAAGATGCTGCGCGTGCAGGGCGCCTACATCTCCGAGGACGAGACCAGGCGCATCGTCGAGGCCTGCCGCAAGCAGGGCCAGCCCACGTTCGAGGAGGAGCTGCTGGAGCTGCCCGCCGACGTCGAGCCGGAGCAGCTGGACGCCGACGAGGATCCCGTGCTGAACGACGCGATCCGGCTGGTGGCACAGCATCAGACCGCCTCGGTGTCGCTGCTGCAGCGCCGGCTGCGGGTCGGCTACACCCGCGCAGGGCGGCTGATCGACATGCTCGAGCGCCGCGGGATCGTGTCCGGCTACGAGGGCTCAAAGGCCCGCAACGTCCTGATCAGCGAGGCCGACCTGGCACGCATCCTGGGCGAGGACCAGCCTGCGCCGATCGACGAGCCGGTCGAGGACTTCACCTTCTAGCCGTCCGCGGGTCGATGGTTGATTCCACGGGATATGTGGATGCTGGACGCAGGATGGGGCGCGTTGGACGGCGGGAGCATCCGCAGGGCAGGCTGGGTATGTCCTGGCCAAGGAAGATCGCGACGTCCAGCGTGTCCCAGACCAGCTCCAGCGCCGCTTAGCTCGTGGAATCAATCATCTAGTCTGCGCGCGTGACTGACGACTGGTACGCGCGGCTCCAGGCCAGCGGGCTGCTGGACACGCTGGCACCGTATGCACCGGTGCTGGTCGGCGCCTACCCGCTGGGCATGGCGCCGCCCGGCTCGCGGATCGAGATCGTCTGTCGCGCCACCGACCTGCCTGCCTTCGCACGGACGCTGGAGCGCACGTACGGCGGCGACGGGTTCGCGATGTATCCGGGCACGCTGGCGCTTGAGGACGCCGTCTTCGCCGAGTTCGACCTGGACGGACTCCCGTTCGAGGTGGCTGCCCAGAGCGATCACGAGCACCGCAAGCTGGGGGCCGCCACCATCGGCATCTCGCGGGTGCTGGAGATGGAGGGAGACGTGAGCCGCGACCGGCTGGCGGCGCGCGTGGCCGGTGGCGAGGACTGGCTGGAGGCGGCCATGCACCAGACCGGCCTCACCCGCTCCGCGCTGGAGGCGCTGGCCACCGCGAACGCGGCCGTCGCCCGCCGGGTGCTGGGCGTCCGCACCCCGGGACCGTCGTTCCGCGAGTACCTGATCCCGCTGCTGGTGGGCTTCCTGTCGGAGTTCCTGATCATCCTGGCCACGTCGACCGGCCACTCGCAGGACTTCACCGGGCTGATGCTGATGGTGCAGGCGATCGTGCTGGGCGCGGTGTTCGGCACACGCATGGGCCTGATCGCCGCGCTGGCCCCGCTGCTCCTGTTCGGCGCCGTGATCGGATCCAGCTTCCTGGTCGGCAACGAGAGCTGCGGTAGCGACGGCTGCGGCTACCAGATTGCGAGCTACACGTTCGTCGCCCTGCTGGTCGGAAGCGGAGCCGGAGTCACCGGGTTGTTGCGGGATCGCTACTTCCCGCGCGCGTAAGTCGTAGACTGCGCCTTCGCCGTTCAGCGGCGTACCCACCCATGTTTGAAATTGGATCAGCACTCCGCGAGGCCCGAGAGCGCCGAGGACTGTCCTACTCGCAGGTCGAGGAGGGCACCAAGATCCGGGCCCGCTACATCCGCGCCCTCGAGGACGAGGACTTCGGCGTGCTGCCCGGAGCCACCTACAGCAAGGGCTTCCTGCGGGCCTACGCCGACTACCTGGGGCTGGACGGCCACCTGTTCATCGACGAGTTCAACTCGCGCTACCACGACCCTCGCAACGACGACGACCGCCCGATCTACCCGCCTTCGCGCCGCACGCCGTCGCGCCACCGCCGCGAGACCAGCATCGTCCTGATCGCGCTGGCGGCGATCGTGGCGATCGCGTCGCTGGTGTTCCTGGGCGCCGGTTCGGGCGGCACCCCCAACACCCCGCTGCCGACGCCGTCGACGACGACCCACAACCCCAAGACCACCCAGGGTTCGACCGCGTCGTCCGGTGGCTCGACGCAGGGCGCCACCACGAGCTCGAAGAAGCACAAGCAGGCAGCGGCCAAGACCTACAAGATCACCATCACGGCCGCGGCCGGAGACTCCTACCTGTCGGCGCATCTGGGATCGGCCGCCGGCCCCGCCGCGAAGACGATCCATCACACCGATCTCTCCGAGTACCTGCTGCAGCAGGGCGAGCAGGCCGTGATCCAGGCCAAGCGCACCGTCGTCGTCTCGCTGGGCGCGCCCGGGAACGTCACCATCACCGTGGCCGGGCACCCGCAGACGCTGCCGCACGGCATCTCCAGCTTCAAGATCACCAAACAGGGCATCGCCAAGGCGTGACCCGGCCCACCGCCGCGATCCTGCTGACGGGCAGCGAGCTCCTGCGCGGTGTCATCCCCGACCGGAACGCGGCGTACCTGGCCGAGCGGCTCGAGTCGCTGGGCTTCTCGATGCGGCGCACGCTGATGGTGGGCGACCCGCTGGCCGACATCGAGCGGGGCTTCCGTGATCTGGCCGGCGCCCACGATCTGATCGTCACGTCCGGCGGGCTCGGGCCAACCCACGACGACCGCACCGTGGAGGCGCTGGCGGCGGTGGCCGGCGTGCCGCTCGAGCTGGACGAGGCGGTGCTGGCCAGGATCACCGGCTGGACGGACGAGGTGGCCCAGCGCATGGGCTTCGACCGCGCCCGCTTCGATGCCGGCAACCGCAAACAGGCGCGGATCCCGCGCGGAGCCCAGGTGCTGGGCATGGCCGGCACGGCGCCCGGGCTGATGATGGAGGTGGACGGCTCGGTGGTGGTGGTGTTGCCGGGCGTGCCCTCGGAGCTGCGGCGGCTGTGGCAGCTCGCTCCCGAGCACCCGCTGCTGGCGCCGCTGATCGCCCGCGCGCAGCCGCGGCAGCGGCTGATGCTGCGCACCTACGGCATCGGTGAGTCACACGTGGCCGACCTGTTCGAGCAGGCCGGCGGCGACCCGGACGGGGTCGAGACCAGCATCTGCGCCCGCAACTACGAGGTCGAGATCGACATCCGCTCGACGGCCGAGGGCGAGGCCGCCGGCCTGCAGCTGTGGCAGCAGCTGCAGGCCGATCTCGAGCCGCACCTGTTCGCGACCGACGACCGGCCGATCGCGGAGATCGTGCTGGAGCTGGCCCGGGAGCGGGGCCTGACGCTGGTCACGGCGGAGTCCTGCACGGGCGGGATGGTGGCGGCCGAACTGACGGCCATCCCGGGCAGCTCGGACGTGTTCGCGGGCGGCGCGGTCACCTACTTGGACCGGCTCAAGCACGAGCTGCTGGGCGTCCCCGAGGCCACGCTCGAACAGTTCGGCGCGGTCAGCGCCGAGACCGCGCGGGCGATGGCGGAGGGCGCGCGCAGGCGGCTGGGCACCGACCTGGCCGTGGCGGTGACCGGCGTGGCCGGCCCCGGCGGCGGCACTGAGGAGAAGCCGGTGGGGCTGGTGTACCTGCACATGAGCGGCCCCGACGGCGAGGCCGAGCGGCGGATGCAGTGGGGCGGGACGCGACACGACGTGCGGCTGCGCGCGACCGCGGCCGCGTTGCACCTGCTCCGTGACCAGCTTGCGACCGGTTCGTGACCACAATGGCCTTGAGGTGCGTCCGATACCAGGGCTAGTATTCCGACACGAACACCCGTTCGCTATCGAGCACGCTACAACGTAGGCAGAACGCCGCAGGAGGGTGGAGGACATGGAACGAGACCAGGCACTGGACGCCGCAGTCAGCCAGATCGAGCGCCAGTTCGGCAAGGGCGCGATCATGAAGATGGGAGAGGCGTCGCACGTCGACATCGACTCTGTCTCGACCGGGGCGCTCTCGCTCGACCTCGGCCTGGGCATCGGCGGGCTCCCGCGCGGCCGCGTGGTGGAGGTGTTCGGCCCTGAGTCCTCCGGCAAGACGACACTCTGCTACCACGTGATCGCGGAGGCCCAGCGCAAGGGCGGCCTGGCCGCGTTCATCGACGCCGAGCACTCCATGGACCCGACCTACGCGCGGCGGATCGGCGTGAACGTGGACGAGCTGCTGCTGTCGCAGCCCGACAACGGGGAGCAGGCGCTCGAGATCGCGGAGATGCTGATCAGAAGCGGTGCGCTGGACGTGCTCGTGATCGACTCGGTGGCGGCGCTGGTGCCGCGAGCCGAGATCGAGGGCGAGATGGGCGACTCCCACGTCGGCCTGCAGGCGCGGTTGATGAGCCAGGCGCTCCGCAAGATCGCCGGCACCCTCAACCGCACGGGCACGATCTGCATCTTCACCAACCAGCTGCGTGAGAAGATCGGCGTCATGTTCGGTTCGCCGGAGACCACGCCGGGCGGCCGCGCGCTCAAGTTCTACTCCTCGGTGCGCCTGGACATCCGCCGCATCGAGACGCTCAAGGAGGGAACGGAGGCGGTCGGCAACCGCGTGCGGGTCAAGATCGTCAAAAACAAGGTGGCTCCTCCGTTCAAGCAGGCCGAGTTCGACATCGCCTACGGCGAGGGCATCTCCTGGGAGGGAACGGTGCTGGACGTCGCGCTGGAGTACAAGATCGTGACCAAGTCCGGCTCGTACTTCTCGTTCGGCGACGAGCGGCTCGGGCAGGGGCGCACCAACGTCAAGGCATTCCTGGTGGAACATCCGGACGTCACCGCCAAGATCCTCGATCTGATCCAGGAGCAGGTGCCCGATGTGGTGGTGCCACGCAGGGCGGGGGCCGGCGATGCACCGACCGTGATCCCGGCGCGCGGCGCGGCCGACGCGTCCGAGGACGACGAGCAGCCCCTGAACGGCAAGGCACAGATGGCCGGTGCTGAAGGCTGACACTGGACCAGGCTGCCGTGGACACCGTACGCTCGATCTCCGCGACCCGGTCACCCGGGTCGCTGGTGTCCGTGACGCTGGCATCCGGTGAGCGCTACCAGGTCTCCTCGGCCAGGGTGGCCGAGCTGGGACTCGCGGCCGGCGATGAGCTCGACGTGTCGAAGCTCGAGGCGCTGCGGCAGGCGCACACGCTCGATCGGGCCGAGCAGCGGCTGCTGCGGCTGCTGGGGACCCGAGCCCGGTCGCGGCACGAGCTGGCCGACCGCCTGGACGCCTGGGGCGTCGAGCCGGAGCGCGGGGAGCTGCTGCTGGACCGGTTGACGCGTGCCGGCCTGCTCGACGACGAGCAGTTCGCTCGGGAACTGTCAGAGGGTCTCCAGAAGCGCGGTCACGGCAGCCTGCGGGCACGGCACGACATGGATCGGCTGGGCGTCTCCGAGTCGGCCCGGTCACGGGCCCTGGCAGGCCACGAGCAGGCCGACCAGCAGATCGCCCACGATCTGGTGATCGCCGAGTTCGGCCAGCCTCCGTACGACCAGGCCACGGCCCGGCGCGCGGCCGCACTGCTCGTCCGCCGCGGGTTCGACGAGGTCGCCATCACGCAGGTGCTCGACCTCGATCCCGAGTAGCGCAACAATCACTTCAGCGGGCTGCTTGGCGGCATAGGCTGCCGAGGTGTTCGTCAACGGTTTCGTGAATCTGTACACGCGCGACATCGAGGCGGGGATCGTGTTCTACCGAGACCTGCTCGGGTTCGAGGAGACGTTCCGGACGCCCACCGACGGCACTCCCGAGCACGTCGAGCTGACCCTGAACGGCTTCTCCGTTGGCCTGGGAACGGTCGAGGCGGCGAGGCGAGTCCACGGAGTCGACGCGGCGCCGGGCAGCCCAGCGATGGTCCTGGTCGTCTGGACCGACGATGTCGACCATGCCTTCGCGGATCTCAGCGCCGCAGGCACCCCCGTCGTCCGACCGCCGCACAACACCGGCACCAACAATCGCAGCGCGTTACTGCGCGACCCCGACGGAAACCTCGTCGAGATCGTCTCCAAGCAGCCGGGCTAACGGCCCGCCACGTGGATCAGGCGACAGGCGCGTCGGCGTACACCGCCGTCACCGAGGCGCTCACCTGGCTGCGCCCGGGCCGGGTGGGAACGGCCAGGACCCGGGACGGTGCCAGCGCATCCGCAGAGGCCGCGCCGTACACCGCGTAGCGGTCGTTCTGTTCCTCCTGGATCGACACCACCCCGGTGATGCGCAACCCGGCCGCCGCGGCCATCGCCGCCGCCTGCGAGCGCGCCCGCTTGACCGCCGCGGCCAGCGCCGCGCGGTAGCCCTGCTGCTTGCTGGCGAGGCTGAACACCGGACCCTCGCTGCTGTGCGCGCCTGCGGTCACCCCGGCCGCGTCCAGCTTGCCGGCCCGCGAGATGTCGCGCACGGTGACCGTGAGCGACTGGTCGGCCACATAGCCGGCCACGTGCCTGCCGGCGCGCGCCGCGTACTGGTCGTGGGTCTGCATGTCCCGATCGGCCACGCCGCCGGCGGACATGGCCGCGATCACGGCCCGCATCGCCCGGCTGGCATGGTTCTGGGCGGCCGCCAGCGTCGGCCCGCGGCCGCGAGTGGTGAACGAGATCACGGCCCGATCGGGCTTGAGGTTGACCGTGGCCGACCCGGTCACGTGCAGCACGTCGCCGGACGGCGTCGACGCCGCCCGCGCCGAGGCGGTGTCCGACCCCTCCCTGATCGTGGTGTACGCGGCGATTGCAAGTACGCATACCGCCGCCGTCAGCGTCGCCTGTCGCAGGTGCTCCCGCATGGCCGTCTCCTCGGCTCGTGAACTGGTCGGTGGTTCGACCGGCCGAGGCCGGCGCCGGTTCCGCCCGCCGTCACAGGCGTTGCCAGGAGCTTCTCCAGTCGATTACGATACCGGTGGAGCAGGTCTCCGCCTTCACACCATTTCGCCTGCAAACGCAGGAGTTCTTCATGCGATTCGACCAGTTGGCCATCACGGGGGGTACGTCCGATGGGCGTCCGCGTGGTGCCGCGCGGATCTGCTGAGGCCGAAAGAAGGCGCCCCGCTCCTGGTGACATCTTCCACGCCCGCATGCGGGCGAACAGACCGAAGGAGTGACAATGGAGCTGGTGCTGATCGGCCTGGCCGCGCTGATCGTGGGCGTGGGGGCAGGGTTCGCCGTGCGCGCACGCATCGGTGCCGGGCGGATGGCGGAGGCCGAACGCCAGGCCACCCGCATCCTGGCGGACGCGGAAGGCCGCGCCGAGGCACAGCTGAAGGAGGCGCGCGTCACCGCCCGCGAGGAGCTGCTCCAGCAGCGCGCCGAGCAGGAGCGAGAGCTGGGCGATCGTCGCGCCGAGATCGCCAAGATCGAGGAACGCGTCAACGCCCGCGAGGAGATCGTCAGCGGCCGGAGCGACGAGGTTGCGCGCCGTGAGCAGTCGATTGCCGACCGCGAGACGCACGTCAAGCAGATGCAGGAGGAGCTGAAGGCCGCCAAGGACATGGAGCTGGCCGAGCTGGAGCGCATCTCCGGCATGACCGCGACGCAGGCCAGGGACACGCTGCTGGCCCAGGTCGAGGAGCGCTGTCGCCACGACATGGCCAAGATCGTGCGGCAGGTGGACGAGGAGACCAAGCTCGAGTCGGATCGCCGCGCCCGCAACATCCTGTCGGTCGCGATCCAGCGCACCGCGTCCGGCCATACGGCCGAGACGACCGTATCCGTGGTGCAGCTGCCGTCGGACGACCTCAAGGGCCGCATCATCGGCCGCGAGGGGCGCAACATCCGCGCGTTGGAGAACCTGACGGGCGTGGACGTGATCATCGACGACACGCCGCAGGCCGTGGTGCTGTCGGCCTTCGACGGGGTGCGCCGCGCCACCGCCCGCATGACCCTCGAGAAGCTGATCGCGGACGGCCGCATCCACCCGTCCCGGATCGAGGAGATGTACTACCAGTCCAAGGCCGAGATCGAGCAGAAGATCGTCGAGGCCGGTGAGCAGGCCTGCTTCGAGGCGAACGTGCACGGCCTGCACCCGGAGCTGGTCAAGATCCTGGGCCGCCTGCACTACCGCACCAGCTACGGGCAGAACGTGCTCAAGCACTCGATCGAGTGCGCGCACCTGGCCGCGATCATGGCCGCCGAGCTGGGCGCCAGCGAGAAGACGGCCCGCCGTGCGGCGCTGCTGCACGACCTGGGCAAGGCGGTGACGCACGAGGTGGAGGGGTCGCACGCCGTGATCTCGGCCGAGATGGTGCGCAAGTACCGCGAGTCGCCCAGCGTCGCCCACGCCATCGAAGCCCACCACTACGACGTCGAGCCACAGACCGTCGAGGCGGTGCTGGTGATCGCGGCCGACGCCGTCTCGGCGTCACGGCCCGGAGGCCGCGGCGAGAGCCTGGAGCACTACATCAAGCGGCTCGAGGCGCTGGAGGAGATCGCGAGCACGAAGCGCGGCGTCGACCGGGTGTACGCGATGCAGGCCGGCCGCGAGGTACGGGTAATGGTCAAGCCGGAGGAGGTCGACGACGACACCGCCGCCCTGCTCAGCCACGAGATCGCCCGCGAGATCGAGGGCCGGCTCGAGTATCCCGGCCAGATCAAGGTGACCGTGATCCGTGAGTCCCGGGCCGTGGACGTGGCGCATTGACCGTCCGCTATGCTGCGAGTCTTACAAAGTCCTTACATCAGAGCACTGAAGTTCATACACAAGATTCCGATAGTCAATAACATGAAGGGTCGGGTCACCCTCATCGCATTGCTGCTGACGCTCACCTCCGCGGTGTCGGCGTCAGCCGCGTCCGGAGCCGTCAGGCTCTCCGCGCACAGCTACTGCGGGTCGCGCTGCGGGCAGGTCGCCGCCGTCCACGGCGCCGGCACGCTGCAGCAGTGGGGCACGGGCGTCACCTACGGCACTGTCGGCCAGGGCACGATCGCGATCCTCGACCGCAGCAACAACGGCCACCGCGACTTCAGCGTCGGCGGCTGGGAGCGCAAGTGGACGAAGAACGGCTTCATCTACTACTCCGGCAAGGGCATGTCTTACCAGGCGTCGACCACGTGGACGGTCAAGATCACCGCCTCCTGGGGCGCGTCGACCACGACCACCGCGGTCGGCCGCGGCTACATCCAGGGGCGCGACCAAGAACAACGCGTGGCTGGACACGCACTGGACGCTCGGCAGCGGCCTCAGCCCCAGCCAGTGGCCGCACTGGCCGACGGCCGGCAAGTCGTTCACGATCGGTCACTGACCCCGCGTCCCGCCCGACGGCTACGATAAGGGCCGATGGCCGAGAAGATCCTGATCGTCGAGGACGAGCGCAACATCGCATCCTTCGTCTCGATGTACCTGAAGAACGCCCGCTACCAGGTCGAGATCGCCCGCGACGGCGGCGAGGCGCTGATGAAGGCCGAGAACACCAAGCCCGATCTGGTGGTGCTCGACCTGATGCTGCCCGACATCGACGGGCTCGAGGTGTGCCGGCAGATCCGCTCCACCTCGGACGTGCCGATCCTGATGCTGACCGCCCGCGACGACGACATCGACAAGATCGTCGGGCTCGAGGTGGGCGCGGACGACTACCTGACCAAGCCGTTCAACCCTCGCGAGCTGGTCGCCCGCATCAAGTCGATCCTGCGCCGCGCCACCCAGACCCAGAAGAGCGGCCGACCGCCGGAGGCCGTGATGGAGCACGGCGCCATCAAGATCGACGCCGGGCGCCGCGAGGTCACGGTCAGCGGCGACCAGGTGCAGCTGGCACCCAAGGAGTTCGACCTGCTGTGGGAGCTGCTCGACCACCGCGGCCTGGTGCTGACGCGCGATCAGCTGCTCGAGCGCGTCTGGGGTTACACGTTTGCGGGGGACACGCGCACCGTGGACGTGCACGTGCGCCAGCTCCGCCGCAAGCTCGGTGACGAGTGCCCGGTTGCCACCGTCTGGGGCGTCGGGTACAAGGTCGCTGACGATGCTCCGGTCACTTAGAACACGGCTGACGCTGCTGTTTGCGGGGACGCTGCTACTGGCGACGGTGATCGCCGGGGCGGCCTCGATCCGGCTCTATCAGAGCTACAACCGCGACCAGACGGCCAACGAGCTGCGCTCGCAGGTGGGCGGCGCCGCCGAGTACTTCGACGCGGCCCTGAATGCGTACGGCCACCAACCAGCATCCTCCCACCCGCGCAACCGTAGGGCAGATCGAAAGCATCTGCGGCTGTCACGTGCTGTACACCGGCAACGTGCCGCCGTTCCCGGTCGGGGACAGACTGATCAGCTTCGCCGGGAAGGGTGTGGACTGGCAGACCATGCGCCCTGACGACCGGGTCACGTTCCAGTTCCAACCACCGGGCAGCGACCGCACCTACATCGGCGTGGCTGCCCCCTTGGCCGCGCGGGGTCAGCAGGTGGGGGCGGTCGTGATGGCGAAGCCGCTGGCCGACGTCAACCGCGCCTGGACAAAGGTGGCGGGCCGGGTCGCGGCCGGTACGGGCATCGGCCTGCTCGTCGCCTTCATCCTGGCTACCTTCGTGGCGCGGCGGATCACGCGGCCGCTGAAGGAGCTGGGCGCGGCCGCCGACCGGGTCGCCCGCGGCGACCTCGATGTGCACGTGGCCGGCGACGGCACCTCCGACGACGAGCTGGGGCAGCTGGCCCACCGCTTCCAGGGGATGGTCGATCGCCTGCGCGAGGTGGACGAGCTGGAACGAAACTTCCTGATGCGTGTCACCCACGAGCTGCGCACGCCCGTGACCGCCATCTCGGGCCACGTCCAGGCCATGAACGAGGGACTGGTCGGCCCCGAGGACATGGACACGTCGCTCGACGCCGTCAGCGAGGAGGTGCGCCGCATCGGCCGGCTGGTCGACGACCTGCTCGACCTCACCCGCCTCGAGGCCCACCAGTTCCGGCTGGTGCGCGAGGAGGTGGGGCTGGAGGCGCTGCTGGAGCAGGCCGCGGCATCATTCCGCGACCGCGCCCGCGCCAACGACGTCAGCTTCGACACGCCCATCGCCGGCGCGCCCACGATCCTGTCGGACGGCGACCGTGTGCTGCAGATCGTGTCCAACCTGCTCGACAACGCCTTCCGCTGGACGCCCCGCAAGGGCACCGTCACGCTCAGCTACGCGACCGCCAACTCGACGGCCGCGATCCACATCTCGGACACCGGCCCAGGCATCCCGGCGGCCGACCAGGACGCCGTCTTCCACCCGTTCTACAGCCGCCGCGGCGAGGGCGGCACCGGGCTCGGCCTGTCGATCGGACGCGAGCTGGCGCACGCCCTCGGCGGCCGGCTGACCGTCGACAGCGAGGTCGGCCAGGGCACAACCTTCACGCTGTCGCTGCCGTCGAGCCACCTGAACGGGGGCGGAGTGCGCTGATGCGCTACCGGCTGTGCGACACGGCGCAGGACGTGTCCGGGATCTGCTGTCGAGCTGGAGCTGACGGTCGAACCGTTCGCGGACGAGGTGCCCTACGCGCTGTCCCTGCACGCCGGCGGCCTGCAGGTCGCCCAGGTCGAGCGCGGCGCCCTCACGCCCGCCGAGCTGTTCGCGCTCGGCCACGCCCTGCTGGACGCCGCCGCCGACGGGTTCGGCCACTTCGTCCCCGCCGACGAGGTGTTCGGACTCGACCTGGCCCCGCCCAGCGTGCCGGTCGCGTTGCACGAGGTGGGGGTGACGGTGTGGGTGGACGCGGGCCGCGCGGCCGCGACCAGGGCTACCCGCAGCGGCGTGGCGGTGCAGCTGGTGATCGACGCGCCGTCCCTGGCGATGGTGGCCGAGTCGGTCTGCGACGACGCCGCGCGCGTGCTCAGCCGCTGAGGACGGCGGGCAGGCCGAGGTCGCCAGCCGCGGCCACCCAGGCCGCGTGGTCGCGCCCCGAGAACAGCACGTGGCGCACCGTCCGCACGCTGTCCGACGCGAGCGCCGCGGAGTGGGACACCTCGAGCGCGATCGGAGCCGCCCGTTCGACCGGGTACCCGAAGATGCCGGTCGAGATGGCCGGAAAGGCCACCGAGGCACATCCCAGCCGGGACGCCACCTCGATCGAGCGGCGAT
Source organism: uncultured Actinomycetes bacterium (assembly GCA_963766445.1). Classification (GTDB taxonomy): domain Bacteria; phylum Actinomycetota; class Thermoleophilia; order Gaiellales; family JAICJC01; genus JAICYJ01. The sequence continues at coordinate 80,457 of CAVXZW010000029.1, forward strand.
AGCACGAGGCCAGCAGCTCCGGCTCGCCGTCATCGCCGCCGCGCCACACCGGCCCCACCGTATGGATCACGTAGTCGGCGTGCAGGTCGCCGGCGGTGCTGAACTTCGCGTCACCGGTCTCGCATCCGCCCAGCAGCCTGGTCTCGGCCAGGATGGCGGGGCCGCCGGCGCGGTGGATGGCGCCGTCGACGCCGCCGCCGCCGAGCAGCGAGGCGTTCGCGGCGTTCACGATCGCGTCGGCTGTCTCGCGGGTGATGTCTCCCTGCACCAGCTCGATACTGACGGCCATCGCGCGTCAGTCCCCGTCGGAGGCCATGGCCAGCTCGCCGTCAGCCGACTCGACCACGGGGCGCACGTGCTCGCCGCCGTGCACGTACTTGCCGCCCCGGAACCAGGAGGCTGCGGCCGCGGTCACGCAGGCGAAGATGGCGAAGTCGAAGGCCTCGCTGAGGCCCTGCTCGAACGGCTTGGCGATCAGCTGGGGGAAGTACTGGCGGCTGGTCAGGTAGGCGGCCTGGTGTGGGCTGAGGTGATTGATCGAGCTGCCCAGCAGCTGGTGCATCGGGTTGTAGCCGAGGAACGACGAGAACAGGAGGCCCACCGGCGGCAGCTGCGAGATGCGCTGGGCGGCTTCCGGTGCGACGCCCTGGGCGCGGAGGCCCTGGTCGAGCGTGCCCGGCAGCGACCCGGCCAGGCCCAGCACCATCAGCGTGAAGAAGATGCCGATCGAGAGCACCAGTGCCGAGTTCTGGAACGTGGTGGCCATGCCCGCGCCGGCGCCGCGGCGGTTGGGCGGCAGGCTGTTCATGATGCCGGCCTGGTTGGGTGAGGTGAACAGGCCCATGCCGATCCCTACCAGCACCAGCAGGGCGGCGAACTCGGGGTAGCCGAAGTTCACGGGCAGCCGCTCCAGCAGGTAGAAGGAGAGCGCGGCGATCAGCATGCCGCCGGTCGCGAACGGGCGCGCACCGAACCGGTCAGAGAGCAGCCCCGAGGTGGGTCCGGCGGTCAGGAATCCGACCGTCAGCGGCAGCATGTAGACGCCGGCCCACAGCGGCGTCTGCTCGAAGCTGTAGCCGTGCAACGGCAGCCAGATTCCCTGCAGCCAGATGATCAGCATGAACATCAGGCCGCCGCGGCCAAGCGAGGCCAGCAGGGTCGCGATGTTGCCGAAGCTGAACGCTCGAATCCGGAACAGGGAGAGCCGGAACATCGGGTCCTCGGTGCGCATCTCGATCACCACGAACGCTGCCAGCAGCGCCAGGCCCACCACCATCGCGCCCACGACGCGCGGGTTCGTCCAGCCCAGGACGTGCCCGCCGTACGGCTGGATGCCGTACGTGATCGCGACCAGCACGGCGATCAGCCCGAGGGCGAACGTGATGTTGCCCGACCAGTCGATGCGGGCCTGCTGGCGGATGCCGCGCTCCTCGAGTTTCATCCAGGACCAGACCGTCCCGAACAGGCCGACCGGTACCGACACCAGGAACACCAGCCGCCAGTCGATCGGACCGAGGATGCCGCCCACCACCAGGCCGATGAACGAGCCGGCGATGCCGGCCACGGCGTTCACGCCCAGCGCCATGCCGCGCTGGTCGGAGGGGAAGGCGTCGGTCAGGATGGCCGAGGAGTTGGCGAACAGGAAGGCGCCGCCGACGCCCTGGCCGATGCGCATCACGATCATCCAGATCGCGGCCGGCGGCCCGGTCATCCAGGTCACGGACAGGAGCAGCGAGAACACGGTGAAGATCGCGAAGCCGAGCGTGAACATGCGCACGCGTCCGTAGATGTCGCCGACCCGGCCGAAGCTGACCACGAGCACCGCCGTGGCCACCAGAAAGCCCATGATCATCCACAGCAGGTAGCTCGAGTTCTCGGGCTGCAGCGGGTTGAGGTTGATGCCGCGGAAGATGTCCGGCAGCGCGATCAGCACGATCGACGAGTTGATCGTCGCCATCAGGATGCCGATCGTCGTGTTCGAGAGCGCGATCCACTTGTAGCGCTCGGGATGGGTGGGGCTCACGCCTGCGCCTGCTCGATCTCGACCAGCATCGAGCGCACCTTCCGCCGCTTGGCCGACAGCTCGTCCTCCAGCTGCTCCAGCGATCCCAGGCGCGAACGCACCAGCAGCAGCTGCGTGTCCATATGCGCGATCGCCTCGCGGATGATGTCGGCACGCGTGCTCTCGTCGGGCGCCGGCTGCTCGTTCCAGCGCTCGCGCAGCCGCGCGCGGGCGTCCTCCGCGTCCATCCACTCGCGCAGCTCGACCAGGGTCAGGCCCAGCAGCTCGCGCACCCGCAGCAGGTCGCGCAGGCGTGCCTCGTCGTGCTCGTCGTAGACGCGGTGCGCGCCGTCGGAGCGATCGCTGCCCGGCAGCAGGCCCAGCTCTTCGTAGTAGCGCACGGCGCGGGGCGTGGTGCCGACCCGGCGGGCCAGCTCGCCGATCCGGAACTGAGGAGGAGTCATCACCATGATTCTCACGATAACGTAAGGTTTGGATCCACGCAAAACCTCACCAATTGCAGTGATAGAGTGACGCTCATGTCAGAAACCCGGAGGGACACATGAACATCGACTGGCATGGTCAATCCGCGTTCACGCTGCGCGGCAGCGAGCGTTCGGTGCTGATCGACCCGTTCGACCAGCGGCTGCGGCCCGAGGGCATGTCCATCCGCTTCGACTACCCCCAGATCCCGCAGCAGCAGGTCGACCTGCTGCTGATCACGCATGAGCACTTCGACCACAACGGCGCGGCTGTCGCCGACGGCAGCCCGCAGGTGGTGCGAAGCACGGCCGGGAAGCTTCGACAGCACGCCGGTGGGCGAGGTGATCGCGATCGCGTCGGAGCACGACGACCAGGCCGGCACGCGTCGCGGGCCCGAACACGATCTTCGTGTTCGCGCTGGACGGCATCCGCGTCTGCCACATGGGCGACTTCGGCCAGGCCGCGCTGCGGCCGGAGCAGCGGGAGGCGATCGGCACCGTCGACCTGCTGTTCGTCCCGGTCGGCGGCGGACCCACGATCGGCGCCGAGGACGCGGCCGAGATCACACGCGCACTCGACCCGCGCTGGGTGGTGCCGATGCACTACCGCACCGACCTGATCGACTTCCTGGAGCCGGCCGATGCCTTCCTGGCCGCGTTCGACGATGCGCACACGCCGGGCGCCGGCGGGTTTGACCTGTCCGGCGTGCCCGCCGGCGATCGACCCCGGGTCGTGCAGCCGGGCCCGGCCGCCGTCCCGGCGTAGGGCCCGCCGCGGATACACTCAGGGCGTGAAGCGCTACCACGTCCAGACCTTCGGCTGCCAGATGAACGTGCATGATTCCGAGCGGATCAAGGGCCTGCTGGAGTCGCTGGGAATGGGAGAGGCGCGGGATCAGGGCGAGGCCGACGTGCTGGTGTTCAACACCTGCACGATCCGTGAGAAGGCGGACGAACGGTTCGTGGCGCACCTGATGGAGGCGCGTGCGGCCAAGCAGCGCGACCCGGAGAAGCGAATCGTGGTCGGCGGCTGCTGGTCGGAGTCGATGAAGCAGGAGCTGTTCGACCTCTACCCGTTCGTCGATCTGGCGTTCGGCCCGGGCGCCATCCACAAGCTGGGCGACTACATCACCGCCGGCGGCGAGCTGCCGGAGGGCCACTTCTCGACCTTCGACCACTTCGCCGGCCACCTGCCCGGCAAGCGCGAGCGCCGCCACCAGGCCTGGCTGCAGATCTCGCAGGGCTGCAACTCGAAGTGCAGCTACTGCATCGTCCCCAGCGTGCGCGGCCGCGAGCAGAGCCGGTCGCTGGATGACCTGGTCGGGGAGGCGCGGCGGCTGGCCGCCGACGGCGTCCGCGAGCTGACGCTGCTGGGCCAGAACGTCAACTCCTGGGGGCGCGACCTGCCCGCCGGCGGAGCGGGCCGGGTTCGGCGGTCTGCTCCGCCATCTGGACGAGGTGGACGGCATCGCGCGCATCCGTTTCACCAGCCCGCACCCAAAGGACATGCGCGACGACGTGATCGCAGCCATGGCCGAGTGCGAGTCCGTCTGCGAGCACCTGCACCTGCCGCTGCAGTCGGGCTCCACGCGCGTGCTGAAGGCGATGCGCCGCACCTACAGCGCCGAGCGCTACCTGGGCCTGGTCGAGCGGATCCGCACGGCCATCCCCGGCATCGCCCTCACCACCGACATCATCGTCGGCTTCCCCGGTGAGACGGAGGCCGACTTCGAGCAGACGATGGAGGTGGTGGACGCCGTCGGCTACGACCACGCCTTCACCTTCGTCTACTCGCCGCGGCGCGGCACCGAGGCGGCCGTGATGGCCGAGCAGGTGCCGGAGGACGTCAAGCGCGACCGCATCACGCGGCTGGTCGACCTCGTGCAGCGCCACGCGGCCGAGCACAACGCCGCGCTGGTCGGCACCGTCCAGGAAGTGCTGGTGGAGGGGCCCAGCCGCACCGACCCGTCCATGCTGCGCGGCCGCACCCGCGGCAACAAGACCACGCTGTTTCGAGGCGATGTCGGCGAGGGCGAGCTGGCGCTGGTCGAGATCCTGCGATCGACCTCCCAGACGCTGGGCGGCCGCCCGGCCGTCACCGCCGCGGCCTGACCGATGGCGCGCCGTGATCGCGGTCTACGGGCCCACCGCGTCCGGCAAGAGCGCGGCGGCGCTGACCCTGGCCACGCGGCTCGATGCCGAGATCGTCAACTGCGACGCGATGCAGCTGTACGCCGGACTGCCGGTGCTGACCAACCAGCCCTCGCCCGAGCACCTGGCGCAGGCACCGCATCACCTGGTCGGCGTCTGGCCGCTGTCGCACGAGGGCTCGGTGGCCGAGTACGCCGAGCTGGCCCGCGCCGCGATCAAGGACGTGCACGGGCGCGGCCGCGACGTGATCCTGTGCGGTGGCAGCGGCCTCTACCTGCGCGCGGCGCTGTCCCCGCTGGAGCTGCCGCCGGCGCCGGCCGATGGCGTGCGCGAGCGCTACCAGCGGATCTACGACCAGCGTGGCGCCGGCGCGGCGCACGCGTTGCTGGCCGAGCTCGATCCGGCCGCTGCCGCCGCCGTCCACGAGAACGACCGCCGTCGCGTCGTGCGCGCGCTGGAGCTGGCCGACGCCGGCGCCACGCTCGCCCCCGCCGCCGGGACGCTGTGGCTGGAGCCTCCGGAGGGCACGGTGATCCTGGGGCTGGAGGTAGCCGGCCGATACCGTGCGGGAGCGGATCGAGGCCCGCACCCGGGCGATGTTCGAGCTCGGGGTCGAGCGTGAGGTGGCCGCCGCCGTCGCGGCGGGTCCGCTGTCGGCCACGGCCGCCCGCATCCACGGCCTGTCCGACGTGCGTGCGCTGCTCGACGGCGAGATCGACCGCGACGAGGCGGTGCGGCGCCTCGTCGTGCGCACCCGCCAGTACGCCCGGCGCCAGCGGGTCTGGATGCGGCGACTGCCGGGCGTGAGGCCGGTGGCCGGGCCGGATCAGCTGCTGGCCGAGGCGACGGCATGAGCAGGCGCGAGCACGACGCGGTGCGCGAGGCCCGTGACGCGCTGCTGGTGATCGCCGTGGTCACGCCGCCGCTGCTCGTGGTCGCGATCCTGTTCGGGGTTGCAAGCGGCCAGCTGGAGGAGTTCCTGCGCTGGGTGGGCGGGACGCTGCTGATGGCGGTGGTGCTGCTGGTCTGCCTTGCCTCGGCGCTGCTCGCGGCCGATCGCGTGGCCCGCCACTGGTGGAACCTGCGCCCCTACCCGCTGCGACGGATGCAGCTGATCCCGGCCAGCCTGGGGCTGGGCCTGCTGCTGGTCGCCGGCTACCCGACCACCAAGCCGGTGATCCTCGGCCTGGTGCTGGTGGCGGTGCTGATGGGCGCTCTGGTCGTGGCCGCCGCCGCGCTCGACCTCTAACTTCGCCCGAGCCGGGCCGTCCAAGCGGTGTCGGGGTCAATCGGGGGGCGGCCGGGCCGCTTCGGCCCGTCGCCTCCCGATCCTTCCTACGGCGGATATCCTGCCGCGATGCGCTTCGAGAAGTGGCACGGCATCGGCAACGCCTACCTGGTGATGGAGCAGGACGACCTGCCGATGGAGGCCGGAGCGGAGCGCGTGCGCCGCATCTGCCATCCCGACCTGGGCGCGGGCGGCGACGGCATCCTGCTGATCGGCGATGGCGATGCCGGGCGCTCGCACGTGCGCATCTTCAACCCGGACGGCGGCGAGGCGGAGTTCTCCGGCAACGGCACCCGCATCGCAGCCGGCTACCTGATGGAGCGCGACGGCGTGGATGCCGTCGAGATGCTCACGATCAAGGGCATCATCCGCGGCGAGCGGCACGACGGCGTGATCACGATCGACGCCGGCCGCGCCACCCTGGAGTCACCCGACCACGTTCCCGGCCCGGGCAGCGGCGCCCGCCGAGAGCTACACGTTCGTCTCGGTCGGAAACCCGCACTGCGTGATCGAGGTGGATGACCCCGAACCGCTCGACCTGACGGCGGTGGGCGCACCGATCGAGCATCACCCGTGGTTTCCCAACCGCACCAACGTCGAGTTCTACCGGCCGATGTCGCGCCACGATCTGCGCATGCGGATCTGGGAGCGCGGCGCCGGGGAGACGCTCTCCTCGGGCAGCGGCTCCAGCGCAACCGCCGTGGCCGCGGTCGTGAACGGCCTCGCCGACTCGCCGGTGACGGTGCACCTGGACGGCGGCGACCTCACGATCGAGGTGTCGGCCGACCTGGACGTGCGGCTGACCGGGCCGGTCGAGCGGATCCTGCGCGGCGACTTCGACCAGGCCTTCGTGACGCGAGCTGGAGTCCCTTTGAGGATCGCCGACCGCGTCACCCAGCTGCCGCCCTACCTGTTCGCCGAGCTGGAGCGGAAGATCGAGGAGAAGCGCGCGGCCGGCGTGGACGTGATCTCGCTCGGCATCGGCGATCCCGACTTGCCGACCCCGGCGGCGGTGGTGGAGGAGGGCCAGCGGCAGCTGGCGCGGCCCGACACCCACCGGTACCCGTCCAACCGCGGCCGGCCCGCCTTCCGGCAGGCCGTGGCCGACTTCTACCGGCGCCGGTTCGGCGTCGAGGTCGACCCCGACACCGAGGTGCTGCCGCTCTTGGGCGGCAAGGAGGGGGTCGCGCATATCTGCTGGGCCATGCTCGATCCCGGCGACGTCTGCCTGGCGGCGGACCCCGGCTACCCCGTGTACACGTCGGGCTCGCTGCTGTGCGGAGCCGAGCCGGTGCTGATGCCGCTGACGGCCGAGCACGGTTTCCAGCCGAACCTGGACGCGATCACGGCGCCGCAGCGCGACCGCGCCAACCTGCTGTTCTGCAACTACCCGAACAACCCCACCGGGGCCGTGATCGACGACGACTTCTTCGAGCGGCTGGCCCGCTTCGGCCTCGAGCACCAGATCCCGATCGTGCACGACAACGCCTACTCGGAGATCACCTTCGACGGCTACGTGGCACCGAGCTTCCTGCAGGCGCCGGGGGCCAAGGAGGCCGGCATCGAGATGTTCTCGCTGTCCAAGGCCTACAACATGACCGGCTGGCGGACCGGCGCCGCGGTCGGCAACGCCACCATGATCGAGGCCCTGTGGAAGCTGAAGACGAACATCGACTCGGGCATGTTCGAGGCGATCCAGATGGCCTCGGTGCGGGCGCTGGCCGAGGGTAGCGGGGTCGCCCGCGAGATGTGCGAGGTGTATCGGCGCCGCCGTGACCTGGCGGTGGCCGCGCTGCGCGCCGTCGGCATCGACGTCGACCCGCCGCGCGGAACCATGTACATCTGGGTGCCCGTGCCGGAGGGCCACACCTCGGTCTCGTTCACGGAGCTGGTGCTGGAGCAGGCCGGCGTCGTGGTGTCGCCCGGGTCGTCCTACGGCCGCAACGGCGAGGGCTACGTGCGGATCTCGCTGACCCTGTCCGACGAGCGCCTGCGCGAGTCGATGGAGCGGATCGAGCAGCACCTGCGCGTCACCGCCTGATCCCGGCCGTGCGCGCCTCCCTATACTGATTCGATGGCCGAGATGTCCCGAAACGGCGCCGCGCCGGGCTTACGCGCCCGAGCGCGGCCTGATCATGCTGACCCTGCCGCAGGGCGAGGACCCGGCACCGATGCTGCTGGAGATGGAGGAGCTCCTGCGCACCGCCGGCGTGGACACGGTCGCGACGGTTGTCCAGCATCGCGACAGGCCGCACCCCAGCACCTACCTGGGCCCGGGCAAGCTGCGGGAGCTGAAGGAGCTGGCCGGACGGCTGTCGGTCGAGGTGATCGTCTGCGACGACGAGCTGACACCACGCCAGCAGCGGCGGCTGGAGGACGAGCTGCAGTCACGCGTGGTCGACCGCACCGCCGTGATCCTGGACATCTTCGCGCAGCACGCGCACACGGCCGAGGGCAAGCTGCAGGTCGAGCTGGCGCAGCTGGAGTACAACCTGCAGCGCATGCGCGGCATGTGGAAGCACCTCGAGCGGCTCGGCGGCGGCATCGGCACCCGCGGCCCGGGCGAGTCGCAGCTGGAGTCCGACCGGCGGATGGCGCGGCGGCGGATCACGCTGGTGCGCGGCCGGCTGCGCGACGTGGCCGCGCGGCGCGACGTGATGCGCCAGGAGCGGGCGCGCAACGAGACGCCCAGCGTGTCCCTGGCCGGGTACACGAACGTCGGCAAGTCGACCCTCCTGAACGCCCTCACCGGCAGCCACGTCAGCGTCAACAACCGGCTGTTCGAGACGCTCGACCCGACCACCCGCGGGTTCAGCGAGGGCGGGCGGTCATACCTCGTAACCGACACGGTCGGGTTCATCCGCAAGCTGCCACATCAGCTGATGGAGGCCTTCGCGGCCACGCTCGAGGAGACGCTGGCCGGAGACCTGGTGCTGCTCGTGGCCGATGCGTCGGCGAGCGAGGAGGAGCTGGCCGGACAGCTCCAGAACGTGCGCGACGTGCTGGACGAGATCGAGGCCGAGGAGATCCCGCAGCTGCTGGTGCTGAACAAGATCGACCTGGTCGACGACGTGACGCGCCGGCGGCTGGCCAACCGCAACCCCGACGCCGTGCTCCTGTCGGCGCGAACCGGCGAGGGGCTCGATCTCCTGAAGCAGCGCGTGGCCGAGTTCTTCGCCGGCCGCTTCGTCGACGTCCAGCTGCTGCTGCCGCACTCCAGCGGCGCCGAGCTGTCGGCGCTGTATGAGTCGGGCGCACCGATCACCTGCTCGCGAGGACTCGGCCGAGGGCGTGCTGGTCTCGGCGCGGCTCCCGCAGCGTCTGGTCAGCCGGTTCGCGGCCTACCGCGCCGACGCCCCGTGAGCGCTGCCGTCTCGATCAAGCGGCTGCATCCAGATGCGCGGATTCCGTCGATGGCATACGCCCGGCGACGCCGGGCTCGACCTGTCCAGCGTCGAGCGGCTGGTGCTGCGGCCGGGCCGGCGCAGCATGGTCGCAACCGGGCTGGCGGTGGCGATCCCGGCCGGGCATGCCGGCTTCGTGCAGCCTCGCTCGGGGCTCGCTGCGAACCATGGCATCGCCGTGGTTAACTCTCCCGGACTGATCGACGCCGGCTACCGCGGGGAGCTGCGGGTGGTGCTGCTGAACACCGATCCGGAACGGGACTTCACCATCGAGGTTGGCGACCGCATCGCACAGCTGGTGATCCTGGCGCTGCCGACGGATCGAGCTTGTGGAGGTCGACGAGCTGCCCGGGTCCGAGCGGGCTGACCGCGGGTTCGGCTCCTCGGCGGTCGGGCCGGCGTGAGCGAACCGCGCATCAGGGTGGCCGCGCTGATCCGCCGCGGCGACGACCTGCTGCTGATCAGGCACGCGAAGCTGGGCCGCTCCTACTGGCTGCTGCCGGGGGGCGGGGTGGAGGAGGGGGAGTCGATGCACGAGGCGCTGCTGCGCGAGCTGGACGAGGAGTGCTCGCTGCGCTCGGTGCGGCTGGAGGGCCCGATCGCGATCGCCGAGTCGATCGCCCCCGCCAGCGAGTGGCCGCGAAAGCACGTCGTGCACCTGATCTTCGCGGGCACCGTTGCCGACGACCAGTTCTCCGGCATCACCTCCGAGGATGCGGCGGTGCGCGGCCACCAGCTGGTGCCGATCGCGGAGCTGGCCTCGTTCGACCTGCGTCCGCCCATCCACCGCTTTCTGGAGCGCTGGACGCCGGGCGACCCGTTCGTGCATCTGGGCCAGCTGTGGGCGCGTTGAGCGCCCGGTGTTGACCCCGCGTTAAGCGGTTTGACGGGTCACGATGCGTCCGCCTACCCTAATGTCCACTAACCCACTGGACAATATGGAGGCAGACCATGGTGCGACCGATCCCGATGCCCCGGCCCCACGCACACCCACCCCGCGAGTCCGAGCGCGACCTGCTGATCCGGCTCGCCCGGGAGAGCCGCGCCCAGGATCGCCGCGAGCGGCGCGGGCGGCTGCGGGGCGTGCGCCGCCTGCTCGGAGAGCGTTAGCTCACCGCGACCCGCCCCGGCACCCTCCGCCGGAGCGCATGCGCGGAGCGGGGGAGCGGTCGACCTGCGGCCGCTCCCCCTTTGGCGCTCAGCGCGCGGCGATCGCCGCCGCCACCCGCTGCGCCTCCAGCTCGAGGCCGTCGTCAAGCGGCGCCAGCTGCTGATCCTGTCCTTGCCGCTCGAGCGCACGGCCGATCAGCCAGTCGCTCAGCCACGGGTTCTTGGGCAGCAGCGGGCCGTGCACGTAGGTGCCGATCACCGAGCCCTGCTGCACGCCCTCTCCGCCGTCCTCGCCGTTGTTGCCGTGCCCATGCACGACCTGGCCCAGCGGCTGCACGCCCTCGCCCAGAAGGGTGCGGCCGGCGTGGTTCTCGAATCCGACCAGCCGCTGCGGGGCCGCCCCGTCCAGGCGGCAGTCGAGCATGATGTTTCCGATCATGCGCCTGCTGCCGGCCTCGGTGACCAGGTCGACGAGGCCGATGCCGCGCATCTCGTCACCCTGATGGCCGCGGTAGTAGTGGCCGAGCAGCTGGTAGCCGCCGCAGACCGCCAGCACGCCGGCACCGTCGTCCACCGCCGCGCGCAGCGGCTCGGCGTGCCGGGCGATGTCGTCGGCGATCAGCAGCTGGTCGCGGTCCTGCCCGCCGCCCAGGTAGTAGAGGTCGGCGTCGGGCAGCACATCGCCGGGACCGATCGCGATCGCCTCGAAGTCGATCCCGCGCCAGGCGCAGCGCCGCTCCAGCGCGGCGATGTTGCCGCGGTCGGCGTAGATGTTGAGGTGCTCGGGGTAGAGGTGGCCGACCGTGATGCGGGTCATGCCGCCTCCTGCCAGAACGGCAGCACCAGGCCGCGCTGCTCCAGCCGCCCGCGCAGGTCGAGCATCGCCGTGTAGGTGGCCAGCAGGTACGAGCTGCCGCCGGCCGCGGCCAGCCGGTCGAGCGCCTCGTCCATGTCGGTGCGCACCTCGATCCGGTCAAGCGCAACCCCGGCGTACTTGAGCCGCATCGCCATCTCGGCCGCGCGCGTGCCGCAGCAGATCACCGACCCGATCTGGGGCGCGAGCCGCTCGAAGTCGACGTCCCAGATCCAGGACACGTCGCGGCCGTCGGCGATGCGGTCGTTGAGCGCGATCAGCATCCGCTTCGGGGCCTCGTCGGCGGCCAGCGTGCGGATCACCTCGTTGCCGCCGGCCGGGTTCTTGACCAGCAGCAGCACCGCCTCGCCGCCCCCGAGGTCGATCCGCTCGAAGCGGCCGAAGGCCGCCGAGAACCGCTCCAGCCCCGCCCGCACCTGCTCCAGCCCCGCACCCAGCTCGAGCGCCAGTGCGGCCGCGGCCAGGGCGTTGTAGACGTTGTAGACGCCGGGCAGCGGCAGGCGCACGGCCACGTCGCCGGCGGGCGTGCAGAGCCGGAAGCCGACGGCGTCGAGCCCGTCGATCTGGATCTCGCGGGCCGTCACCGAGGGCCGGGGACGGGCGTCGCCGCAGGCCGGGCAGCGCCAGTCGCCGAGGTGGCCGAGGTACACGGCCGTGTAGGCGTAGCGGGCGCCGCAGCGCACGCACCACTTCGAGTCGGAGGCGTGCTGCATCTCGGGCAGCGCCGCGGTGGGGTCGTCCAGCCCGAACCAGGTGTGGCGCTCGAGGTCGCGGCCGATCGACGCCACCAGCGGATCGTCCGCGTTCGAGACCAGCGTGGTGGCGGGCCCGAGCGTGGCTGCGAGGTCGCGCCAGCCGGCCGCGATCAGCTCCAGCTCGCCGTAGCGGTCGAGCTGGTCGCGGAACAGGTTTCCGAGCACCAGCGCTCGCGGGGCCAGCGCCTCGGCCACGGCCGGCAGCGCCGCCTCGTCCACCTCGAACAGGCCCAGATCGGCGGGCCCTCCGCGCAGCATGGCCGATGCCACGCCCGAGGCCAGGTTGGCGCCGGCGGCGTTCCGGCACAGGCGGAGAGGAGGGGAGAGGATGGAGGCTGCCATCTTCGCGGTGGTGGTCTTGCCGTTCGTGGCCGAGACGACGGCAGCGCCCTTCGGCAGCCGTTCCGCGAGCCGCTGCAGCGCGTCGCGCCTGCAGGCGCAGCAGCAGCCGGCCGGGCAGCGTGGTGCCGCCACCGCGGCCGGTGCTGCGCGACGTCACCGCCGTGGCCCGGGCGAGGCCGACCTTGGCTTCAAACAGCATCGCTACGCACCGGAGCTGTGCGCCAGCAGCAGCTCAGCATCGATGTCAGCCAGGCGCTCCTGGAGGTGCCGCCACGCCTCCTGCTCGGTCGCCTCGTACTCCTCGCTGTCGCGCGTGGCCTCGAGGTAGGCCTGCCAGGCCCGCCGCCGCAGGCGGTCGACGGCCTCGTTCTGGGGTGCGCGTGATGCCGGGTGCGTGGTCATGGCTGCGGGCCTCATACTAGCGCCTGCCCCCGGATCGGCCGACACGCTCGCACCTCCTATCACGATGACAAGAACGCAAGATGCTTCGGCGCGGTACCGAAGCGGTCAGGGTTTGCTATTGTCGTTGCCGCCGCAGCAAGCGACCGGCGTCTGCCAGCCGGTTGGCGGAGGCGAGAAACCCCCGGAGAATAGGGTCTATGCGTCGAAAGACCGTCTACACGCGCGATCGAGGGGATCGATCGCAGCCAGCTCGAGGCCTTCCAGGCCGGAATGCGCAAGCGCTACTCCGACGAGCACATCCTCGAGGAGCTGAACGCGTGTGCCAAGCGTCTGGGCCGTTCGCCCACGATGCGGGAGTTCGAGGCCGATCCCGAAACGACGGTGCACCCGCAGACCGTGATCGAGCACTTCAAGTCGTGGAACCGCGCCAAGCGGCTGGCCGGCCTGGTGCCGCGCCGGTTCGCCACCCGCGAGGAGCTGCTGCGGCTGCTGCGCGACCTGGGCGACGAGCTGGGCCGGGCGCCGACGGCCAAGGACATCGAGGCGCGCAAGGGGTCGATGCCGTCCAAGTCGCTCTACTGGCACACCTTCGGCTCCCTCAATAACGCGCTCAAGGAGGCCGGGTTCGACGTGCCGGTGGGGGAGGAGCGGCTGGAGCGCGCGATCGACCAGGGCGCCGCGCTGGCCGTCCGCAGCGGCCGGCTGCCGAAGTTCGCCGACTGGGCGCAGGCGCGCCGCGACGACCCGTCGATGCTGACCGAGTGGCAGGTCTACCGGATGTTCGACGCCCGCCGCGGGGCCTGGTCGACGTTCCAGTTCCTGATCCGCAAGCGGCTGGAAGGGCGCGGCGTGGCCGTGGCCCCCGACGGCCGCATCAGCTAGCGCGTCAGTCGGCAGCAGAGCGGGCACTCGTCGTCGGTCAGCAGGTCGAGCTCGAGCACGGCCTGCAGCGCGGCCCGTGCCAGCAGCGCGGAATCGCCGGGGAACAGGTCGGGCTCGCAGACCTCGTGCCACGGGATCGGGCGAGCGCCCACCGACAGCACCACCTGCGCAAGGGCAGGGGCGCCGCGCTCGGCGTCCAGCCCCGATGAGAGCTCGACCGGCGCGATCAGGCTGACGGCCGCGGTGCGTGTGCCCAGCCGGAACCGGCGCAGATAGAAGCTGGGCGCGGCGCCGCCCAGGTCGTAATAGCGGTAACCGGCCGCGGCCGGCGTCTGTGGTAGCCGAGCGTGCGTGCAACATCGAGCCAGTCGTCCCATGTCGTCCGGTTCGACCTCCCCCCGCATACGCCCCAGCATCTCGATTGTCATGGGTGAGTTGTCGACGATCCGGGACGCACCGCGCATCCCCCACAGGCGCTAACACAAGCGCGAACAATCGCAACTGCACCCGAATTGCGCTCAAGAGTCCGCACGATCTGGCCGATTGCAAAGGACACGGGGACGAAGTTCGCGTCCCCCCGATGGAGGATTCCTGATTTCGTGACACGAGCGCCCGCCGACGACGACGCCAAGCCCCTTCCGGAGCCGGATGTGGGCCTCGACTCGCCCGAGGCGGTGGTCGAGGAGGAGCTCGACCTGGTCGAGAGCTCGGCCCCGGCCATTGACCTGCTGCACACCTACGTGCGGCAGATCGGTGACGGCGCGCTGCTCACCCACGAGGAGGAGCTGGACCTGGCCCGCCGCAAGGACATGGGCGACGAGGCCGCGAAGGCGCGGCTGGTCGAGTGCAACCTGCGGCTCGTGATCAGCATGGCACGGGCCTACTCGTCGTCGGGAGTGCCGCTGCTGGATTTGATCCAGGAGGGCAACCTGGGACTGATGCGCGCGGTCGAGAAGTTCGACTACAAGCGCGGGTACAAGCTCTCCACCTACGCCACCTGGTGGATCCGCCAGTCGATGTCGCGGGCGATCGCCGATCAGGGCCGCACGATCCGGCTGCCGCTGCACATCCTGGACGTGATCAAGAAGCTGCATCGCGCCCGCCGTAAGCTGACGCAGTCGCTGGGACGCGAGCCGCTGCCCAGCGAGCTGGCCGCCGAGCTGGAGCTGACGCCTGAGCGGGTGATGGAGCTGCAGCGGATGATCGAGGATCCGGTGTCGCTGGAGACGCCGGTGGGTGACGGCGAGTCGCTGTTCGCCGACATGGTCGAGGATCTGAACTCGCTGCGGCCGGACGACCAGGTCGCCGGCAGCGAGCGCACCAAGGAGCTGCAGGAAGCGCTGGAGGGTCTCAACGAGCGCACCCGGCACGTGCTCGAGGCGCGGTTCGGCCTCGGCGATCGCGAGCCGGCAACGCTCGAGCAGGTGGGTACGGAGATCGGGGTCACGCGCGAGCGTGTGCGACAGATCGAGACGCGCGCGCTGCGTGAGCTCGAAAACCGCAACCCCGACCTCAGGGACTTTCTGCCCGGACACGAGTGAACACGCTCGCGGCGGCCGCCGAGACCTTCGCCTCGCGGCTGTCGCACGTCAGCGTGACGCTGCTCGTTATCGCGGTCGGACTGCACGTGGCCGGCCTGCTGCTGCGGGCCACGGCCTGGTGGTCGGTGCTGTCGGCGGCGGTGCCGTCCCGGCGGGCGCCGTGGCGTGGCGTGACCGGGGCCTATCTGGCCGGCACGGGCGTGAACAACGTGATTCCCGCTCGCGGCGGTGACGTCGCGCGCGTGGTGCTGGCCACGCGGGCCGTGCCGGGGGCCTGCTGTCCCACGATCGCATCGAGCCTGCTGGTGGAGACGCTGCTGGATGCGCTGATCGGAGCCAGCCTGATCGTGTGGGCCGTGTCGACCGGCGCGCTGCCGTTCCAGCTGCTGAGCCCGCAGCTCCCGGGCGGGTCATGGACGCTGATCGCTGCGGCGCTGGCGGTGCCGGTCGCGCTGGTGGTGGCGGCGTGCCTGGTACGCGACCGGGCGGCTGCGGCGCTGGCGGAGGCACGGCGCGGGTTCGCGATCCTGGCCTCGCCGCGTGCCTATCTGGTGCGCGTGGCGCTGCCGCAGGTGATGGCCTGGATGCTGCGGGTGCTGGCGATGTACTGCTTCCTGCACGCCTTCCACATCGACGGGCAGATGAACCACGCGGCGCTGGCGCTGCTGGCGGGGAGCGTGACCACGCTGGTGCCGCTGACGCCGGGAGGCGTCGGCACCCAGCAGGCGTTGCTGGTGGTGTTGCTGGCGGGCGTGGCGGCTCCGGCCGCGGTGCTGTCGTTCAGCCTCGGCACGCAGCTGGTGATCACGGTCGTGAACGTGACGCTGGGCGGCGCCTGCATGGCGTTCATGCTGGGCACGGGTGCCGTGGCGGATGCGAGTGCCCGCGCCGGTCGAGCCGGCTCCGGTGCTGGTGCCGGTGGCGGTGCCGGCGCCTGCGGTCAGTGGTGATTGACCTGGCGGGGGAGGGTGGCACACTTCGTAGGTGGACTCAGTTCACGACTTCTGGAATGCCACCACCACCTTCGCCGATCAGCTGTCTGAGGTTGGATTCGGCGCGCTCCTGATCGCCATCGGGTTCCAGGTGGCGAACCTGGTGCTGCGGGCCACGGCTTGGCGCAACATCCTGATCGCGGCGCTACCCGGGCGGCGAGTGCGATGGCGCACGGTCACCGGGGCGTACCTGGCGGGTGCCGGCGTGAACGCGGTCGTGCCGGCGCGCGGCGGCGATGTCATGAAGCTGTTCCTGGTGCACCGCAGCGTGCCCGAGTCGCCGTATCCGACCATCGCCAGCAGCCTGATCGCCGAGACGCTGTTCGACATGTTCGTGGGGTCGGCGCTGCTGCTGATGGCGTTCAGCCGCGGGCTGATCCCGGGGACACCGCAGCTGAAGGGTCACCTGGGCGCGTTCGAGTGGTCGTTCTTCGCCGGCCACGGGCGGCTGCTGGCGTTCGTGCTGGCCGGGCTGCTGATCGCGCTGGCGTTCGCGATGACATGGATCGAGGGGCACGTGAACCGCTTCTGGGAACGTGTAAAGGACGGGCTCGCGATCCTGCGCACGCCGGAGCGGTACCTGCGCGGCGTGGTCAGCCTGCAGGCGCTGGGATGGGCCTGCCGGGTGGGCGGCATGTACTTCTTCCTGGAGGCATTTCACGTACCGGCCGGGCTCCCGGACGCGGCGCTGGCGCTATCGGCCGGCAGCGTCGCCACGCTGATGCCGCTGACGCCGGGCGGCGCCGGGCCGCAGCAGGCGCTACTGCTCTACATGTTCAGCGGCAAGGCCTCGCGATCGGCCGTGCTGTCGTTCAGCGTCGGCATGCAGTTCGCGGTCACGATCACGACAGCAACGCTGGGCGCCATCTGCATCACCCTGATGCTGCGCCGGCTGCCCTGGAAGGCGCGCGTGTCGCACCAGTCGCCGCCCGGCCCGCCACCCGGGCCTGCGCCCCTGAAACCATGATTCTCGCTCCACGCACGATAATGCTGGTTATGACAAGTTGAAGATGAATGACTCTGGCCGGGTATCCCCGCCCCGGGACAGGGCGGCAGGCCCGGGCTAGCCGGCCAGCGGTGTGGTCGGCGGGCTGCCGGGGCCGATCGGCCCGGTGTAGGCGTGCCGTACGCGCGCGGTTCGCAGGCGTTCCAGTGCCGCAGCTAGCAGATCTTGGGTGCCGTCCTCGTCCAGCTCGGCGAAGCCAGCCTGGGCGCAGGTGACGCCGTCTCCGTCGAAGTTCAGCTCTCCCAGGCGGTCGCGCACGCGCTTGAACGCCGCACGGGCCTCGAAGGTGCCGGCGCGCGGGAACAACAGCGCGAACCGGCCGGCGCCGAGATGGCCGACCACGTCACCCTGGCGGACCGACCGCCGGGCGGTGGTACCCACCAGCTCGACGAGCCGCGACTCGTCGATGCCCGGGCCGAGGGTCAGGCCCTCGACGTCGAAGACGCAGAGGCTGAGCTGCCGGTCGCGCCAGCGCGCGGCCGACGCGCAGCGGTCGAGCTCGGCCAGAAAGCTCTGCGGGCCGAGCGTCACGTCGCTGTCACGCCCGATCGCCTCACGGGCAAGCGCCAGCACGTCGCCGAGAGCCTGCTCGAATGCGACCTGGGCGGCGTCTCCGCCGCCGGCCGGCCAGCGAACCACCACGCGCTGCTCATCGTCGAACGAGACCTCTGCACCGGTTTGCTCGCGCACGTGCACGAGTGCGGCCTCGAGCGCCTCATCGTCGGCCTCCGGCGCGGCCAGCTCGCGCGCAACCTGCGCGATCACCTGGATCAGGGTCGGCTCATCCATGCGTTTGAGTATCGGGATGCAACGGTAGGCGCTTGAGCGGTTTCCCCCAGCGTTGACACCCGGCTTCAACGTCGTGACATCCTCGCGATCGACGACCGATTTGTGACACTAGCGCACACGGCCGGCGTCAGCATTTCGGCACTCCTGCCAGCCCGGTCAGAGTCATCACCCAGACGAACATCACGCCGACCTCCACCGCGCTCGCAGCCGACTCGGCAAACCGTCTGGTTGAGCCGATTTGACTCTGCTTCAACCGTTCCTGGTCGACCGATGAGGGGTTTGACTACGACCCGGCCACCGTGACGTCCCGGCACGGGTTTGTGACGGTGTGTCACGGCCGCACCGCATGGTTGAGCGAAACCCCCCGCGACGGTGTCAAACACCAACTCGGGGCCTGTGAGCGTTCCGGCACGCCACTGTGACCGCCCGTGACGCAGGCGACGGGAGTATTGGAACCAGGCCGTCAGGCTGCTGCGTGACGCAGGCGTGGCGCCCGCGGAGTCAGCTCGGGATGTTGCATCGACTCCAGCGAGAAGTCGGGCTTCACGCCCAGCCGGTAGGCCTCGGGCTCCCGCTCCAGCACGCGCACGAAGGCATCCACCAGGTCGGCCTGGAACTGGCTGCCGCGGCCGTTGACCAGCTGCTGGATCGCCACCTCGGGCGTCATCGCGTTGCGGTAGGGCCGGATCGTGGTCATCGCGTTGTAGGCGTCGGCCACCGCGATGATCCGCGCCAGTAACGGGATCTCATCCCGCGCCAGACCGTCCGGATAGCCGGCGCCGTCGACCCGCTCGTGGTGCGAGCGCACGATCCGCGCCACCTCCTGGTAGTCCTCCACCTCGATCAGGATGTTGGCGCCGATCTCCGAATGCCGGCGCATCTCGGCCCACTCGGTGTCGTTCAGCGCCGACGTCTTCTCCAGCACCTCGGCCCGCACGCCGATCTTGCCGATGTCGTGCACCAGCCCCGTCAGGTGCACCAGATCCACCTCGCGGTCGTCCATCGCCCATCTCGCGCGCGATATCGCGCGAGTAGACGGCCACCGTCGCGGAGTGGCCCGCCGTGTAGGCGTCCCGCGCGTCCAGCGCGCGCACCATCGCCGCCGCGAAGCTCAGGTTCACGCGCCGCAGGCGCCGGTTGGCGTCCTCGAAGCTGGAGTTGCTCGCCGTCAGCTGGTCGATCAGCTGCCCCTGGCGCGCGTAGAGGCTGTAGCTGAGGTGCGCCGCCAGCAGCGGGATCGCGACGAACGCCAGCACCACCGCACCGCTGCCCTGGTAGGCGTAGGCGTACAGCGCCGTCAGCGGCGTGTACAACGCCATCGTCAGCGACTCCGCGGCGCGCAGCTGCCCCCATACCTGGCGCGGAGTCATGATCCCGCGCAGGTGGCCTACGACCATCGTGGACAGCAGGTCGATCGAGACGTACCCGATCGCCGCCGCCAGCGTCACCGCCAGCACCTCGAGCAGCGTGCTCCGCCCGACCGTATCCCCCACCCACAGCGCCGCCCAGCCGGCCACGACGCCGGCCAGCGACCGCGACGACGCCCAGATCGCAAACCGCTCCCACGGCCCGCGCCGGTCGCCCAGCATGCCGGCCAGGCCCACCAGGCCGCCGGCCGCCGGCCCAAACAGCACCGCGGCCAACACGATCGGGATGAACGACACCGACAGCTCGAGCTTCTGCGTGACCGGCATCGCGCGCCCCTCCGCGATCCAGGCAACGGCGCCCAGCACGACCAATACTTGCCAACGCCCGAGGCCGTGCGTGGCGAGTCCCAGCGCGACGCCGGCCACGGCGAGCGCGGTCAGACCGCCTGCGAAAATGCGGATACGCGTCAAGTTATCAGCGGGCACACACACTCCTGCGGTCAATACTTGACATCCCTCTGCCAAGTGTGTATCTTCTCCCCCAATCGGGGGACACCCCACTCACTCGAGCGAGGGAGCATCATGTCGTCGAAGATCTGGTAAATCCGTCTGATTCTCAGCATCGGCCATATCGGCATCGAACTTGAAACCTTGATAGCCGGATGCGGCCGGGGGCTGCCAAGAGTTTTCTCCACAGCCCACGTTGATCCCTGCACACCGCTCCTTCGGCGCAGGGGCAAAGCCGATGCAGAATCCTCTGCGATTCGAAATGCGCCCTCCCTCGGAGGGCGTTTTCGCGTTCTGCAACAACTCCCACCCCGGAACGAATCCGGCGGGCGCTGGAGCCACGCGCCCGCCGGTCGGAATAAGCCGGCCAACGGCCGGATATCGGCGAGGCGCCTGCACCTGCCCACGAAGGCGAAGGCTGCGCTCGCTGTGTGCCCTCTCAGTATCGGCCGTGATCCGCCCGCTGGCGATCACTATTCCGGGTACCCTCGCCCACCTCCTGCTCAACCCCTCAAGGCGCGCCCCCCGGCGTCCGATACCACCTTTAACGGGTCACTGGTCCACAACTGTTCTCCGACGGGTAAGAGGGTAGGCATTCAATGAGCGACGCGGATACCGACGGCACCGAGATCGAGCCCGAGCGCGACGAAGCCGAGGCCGGCGCCGGCGGTCTGCGGCGCGCGATGGAGCAGCGCGTCAAGTCGCTCCAGGACGCCGAGGACCGGATCCGCCGCGAGCAGGCAGCCCTGCAGGAGCAGGCCAAGGTCGTCTTCGCCGAGCGCGAGGCGCGGCTGGCCCGCCGCGAGAAGGAGCTGGCCAAGCGCGAGGCCTCAATCACGGTCAGCGAGGGCATCGCCGACGGCGCCCCCCACTCCAGCCCCGATCTCGAGGAGCGCGAGCGCGCCCTCGCCGCCCGCGAGGCCGCCCTGGAGCAGATGGCCGCCGAGCTTGAGGCGCGCGAGCAGGCTGTCGCCGACGCCGTCCCAGCCAAGCAGAGCGGAGCCAAACAGCGGCAGCTGGCAGAGCTCGAGCAGACGATCGCTGTCGCTCGAGCAGCAGCTGGCGGCCGCCACCGCCGTCGAGGACAGCAACGCCGTGCGGTCGGTGGACGCCCGCCAGGCAGAGCTGGAGGACCGCGAGCATCGAGCCGTCAAGGTCGAACAGGTGCTGCAGCAGAAGGAGCTGCACCTGGACGGTGCCCGCGCCGATCTGGACGAGCGCGAGGCCCAGGTGCGGCAGACCGAGACCGCCCTCGCCGAGCGCGAGCAGGGGCTGCTCAAGCGCGAGCAGGAGGCCGCCGCCGCTCTCGCCAAGGCGGAGGAGGAGAACGCCGCCGGCAAGCAGCGCGAGAGCGACCTGCTGCGCCAGGCCGACGAGCTGGCCGCAGCCCACACCACGCTGGCCGAGGCCACCCAGGCGCTGGAGGGCCGCGAGGCCCAGATCCAGGCGGCGGAGTCACGCCTGACCGAGATCAAGGCCGAGAGCGATCGCCGCTCCGCCGAAGCTCAGGAGGCCGTGAAGGCAGTCGAGGAGCGATCCCGGCAGCTGGCCGACCTGGAGCAGCGGCTGTCCTCGATCGAGGCCCGGGCGCTCGAGGTCGAGCAGGCCGAGCAGGCGCTGGCCGAGAAGCAGGAGGCGCTGGCGAGCGCCGACGGGCGCATCGCCGAGGCCGAGTCGCTGGTCGAAGCCGCCCGCGAGCAGTACGAGCAGCTCGAGCAGCAGCGCGACGACGCCGAGAAGGCCGTCGCGGACGCACAGGAGCGGGTCAAGGGCCTGTCAGACAAGGAGCGCAAGCTGGCGGCCGTCGAGGCCCAGCTGGCGGACGTCGACGCGCGCCAGCAGGCCGTAGAGGAGGCTGAAGAGGCTATCCGGATCGCCCGCACCCAGGCCGACATGATGACGCGCGAGGCCGAGCGGATGAACAAGGCCGCCGAGCGCGCCCTCGTCAACGCCGAGAAGCAGGCACAGGCCGAGGTCGAGCGCCTGGCCGCGGACCTGCGCGAGCGAGAGGCCCGCATCACACTCGCCGAGGGCGACGTCGAGCGCCGCGAACAGCGGCTCGACCGTCGCCAGGATACGCTCGACGAGCGCGAGCGCGGACTGGACGATCGCCACGACTCGATGGAGCTGCGCGAGGTCACCGTCAGCGAGCGCGAGGCCGAGATCGCACGCATCACCAATCGCGCCGATCGCGTCGAGGCCGAGCTGGAGGCCCAGCGCGAGGCGCTGCGCGACGCCGAGGAGGCGGTCATGCGCGAGCGCCAGGTGCTTCAGCGCCGGATGGCCGAGATCGAGGACCGCGCCGATGCCGCCCGCCAGGCGCGCGAGGAGGCTGTCCGCCGCGTCTCGGACGACCCCAACGCCGGCTCCGGCAAGAAGGGCCTGCTCTCCCGCGGGGCGCCCACCGCAAAAGCCGTCGAGGAGCTGCACGTCGTCCTGCGCGAGCGCGAGGTCGAGCTCGAGGAGCAGGAGCGCCGGCTGGGCGAGCTGTCCACCTCGCTGCAGCGCCGTGAGGCCGACCTGAACGCGATGGCCCGCAAGATGCAGATGAGTGCCGGCTCGAGCTCGTCCTCGAACGGCGGATCCGCCTCTGATGACGACGATGAGCCGCGCCCGAGCAAGCGCGAGGACATCGATCCCACCCAGAAGCGCCTGCAGTTCTGGAGCCGCTGAACCACCTCTGATCCGGCTCCGGATCCGTCCGCAGCCGTTGCTACCGTGGTGCTGTGCCGGGCACTGGCGAGCGTTCACACCTTCGTGCGGGCGCGGCCATGGTCGCGTTGCTTGCCTACGCCGGGGCCTGGCTGGCTCCCGTCGCAGCACGTCCCGGCGCTGGCCGTCCTGGCCGTCAGCGCGGCGGCGGCGATCGGGCCGATCGGCGCCCTGGCGGTTGCGATTGGCTCGCTGGCGGTGCCGGTGCCGTGGAGCGTGCGCGCCGCCCTGCTGGTGGCGGCGGCGATCAACGGTGCGCTGCACGCGCAGCGGCGCCGCCACAGCCGTGAGCTGGTGGCGCGCTCCTTCACCGACCGGCTGACCGGCCTGCACAACTACGACTACTTCGCAGAGGCGATGCGCTCGGAGCTGGCCCGCGTGCGCCGCTACGGCGGCTGCGTGACGCTGGTGATGCTCGACCTCGACCGGTTCAAGAGCTTCAACGACCAGCACGGCCACGCCGCCGGCAACCGGCTGCTGAACGGCGTCGGCCAGGCGATCACGCGGGAGAAGCGCGACGCCGACATCGCCGCCCGATTCGGCGGCGAGGAGTTCGCCGTGCTGGTGCCGGGCCGCGCCGCCGACGGCATGATCGTGGCCGAGCGCATGCGCCGCGCGATCTCCGACCTCACCCCCGCCCCCACCTCCCAGCGCGACTTCGCGCCCGCCGTCAGCGCCAGCGCCGGGATCGCCTCGTTCCCGGTGGACGCGCGCACGCCGCAGGAGCTGTTCGAGCTGGCCGACCGCGCGCTCTACGAGGCCAAGCGCCGCGGCCGCGACCAGGTGGTCGTGATCGGCGACATCGTGGAGCCGCCGCTGCGCCTGGCGCGCACCAGCTAGCCCGGCCGGCTCAGGAGGCCAGCTTCGCGCGTTCGGCGTCGAATCCGGCCGACCACAGGCGCTCGTGGAAGTCGTCAACCGTGAGATCGCGCGAATCCAGGAACGGCCGGTCGATCAGGCGCACCACCCGGTCGTGGTAGAAGGGCACGTCCAGGTGCGCCTCGCTGACCACGTTCAGGGACAGCTCGCCGCAGCTCGGGCAGTGCATGGCCACGCCCACCAGCTCGCTGTCGGCCGGGGACACCAGGGCCAGGCTGGACGGAAACACCGGCTTCAGCTTGGCCTCGCGCCCGCAGAACAGCTTCCAGGGCCAGTTGCCCTTCTGCACCTGAGCCCGGGTCAGCTCCACCAGCTCGCCCGCCACCGGTTCAGTGCGGCCCGTCACCAGGTTTCGGAACTCCACCGGTGTGGCCGCGATCGGCCCGTAGTCGAGGTCGTCATGCGCCACCAGCCCGACATGGTCGTCGCCGCAATCGCACAGGTAGGTGACGCGGAAGACGGCCGGATGGGCCGCGCCCGGCAGCCGCTCGATGCTGCGGAACCGCGACAGCGCCACCGTCCGCAGCTGCCCCTCCGGCCTGTGCGGGCAGTGGAACCGATAGCTGGCTCGTAACACGTCGTACATGACACCTCAATTATCGACCGCGCGGCGCCTCTGGATTAGCCGCGGGTCACAGTCCGGCCGCTACAATCGCGACGCCCATGGGCCACCCCGACCTTCGCAGCAAGATTCGTGACATCCCCGACTTTCCCCGGCCGGGAATCGTGTTCAAGGACATCATGCCTCTCCTGGCGGACGCCGAATCGCTGGAGGCGGCCGTCGACGATCTGGCGGAGTGGGCACGGCCGCTCGAGGTCGACTACGTCGTCGGGGCCGAAGCGCGCGGGTTCATCCTCGGTTCGGCGCTCGCCTACAAGCTGGGATCGGGGTTCGTCTGCGCGCGCAAGCCGGGCAAGCTCCCGTACCTCACCGTCGGCGCCAAGTACGCACTCGAGTACGGGTTCGACGCCCTCGAGATGCACGTCGATGCCGTGCCCAAGGGGGCGCGCGTGCTCGTGCACGACGACCTGCTGGCCACCGGCGGCACGGCAAAGGCCAAGATCGAGCTGGTCGAGCAGCTGGGCGCCGAGGTCGTGGGGCTGGCCTTCGTGGTCGAGCTGACCTTCCTGGGCGGCCGCGACAAGCTCTACCCCTACCGCGTGCACTCGCTGATCAGCTACGACAGCTGAGCTCAGCGCACGGAGTGGCGCAGGTCGCGCACCAGCAGCAGGTGCGTGAGATCGCTGGTCAGCTCCGCCAGCGCCTCCAGCTCCTCCAGCCCGGCCTCGCGCCGGTCGGCGTTCGACGAGCGCAGCGACGGCGCCAGGATCTGCTCCAGCAGGCCCGCCTCGCGTCCCACGGCCGAGCGGAACGCCTTCAGATGGCGGGCGGCCACGCCGTAGCGGGCCAGGCGCTGGCAGAGCGCCACGATCTCGACGTCCGTGCGCGTGTACGGCTTCGGCAGGCCGGTGCGTCGCCCCTCGAGCAGCCCGTACTCCTCCAGCTCCTGGATGAAGCGCAGGTCGGCGTCGGTCTCGCCGACGAGATCCTCCAGCGTCAGCTGCCGATCCGCCTGCGCGAGTGCGCGGGCGCGCCGGCGGCGGGTTCCTGTGGGGCGGGAGACGCCCTGCGTCAGCATGTCGCGGATCACGGCCAGCGGCAGGAACTCGTCGCGCTGCATGCGCAGGATCGCCCGCAGCCGCTCCACGTCGTCCAGGCTGAACAGGCGATAGCCACCCTGGGTGCGCCGGGGGGCGATCAGCTTCTGGTCCTCCAGGAACCGGATCTTCGAGATCGAGATGTCGTCGAACTCCTCGCCCAACATCCGGCAGACCGCGCCGATGGTGAGGTTGGAGGGAAGGGTGTCAGGTTCTGCGGCCATTGCTCAGTTCTCGATGAATGCCAGCCGGTACTTGCCGATCTGCAGCTCGTCCCCGTCGCTCAGCCGGGCATCCTCGACCCGCTCGCGGTTCACGTAGGTGCCATTCAGGCTGCCCTGGTCGACGATGTGGATGCCGTCCTGGCGCTGCTCCAGCACCGCGTGCTCGCGGGAGACGGTGACGTCGTCGAGGAACACGTCGCTCTCCGGGGTGCGGCCGATGGAGGTGATCGACGGCCCCACCGGGAACTGGTCGCCGGCACGCCCGCCGCCCAGCCGGATCACCAGCGTCGCACCCTCGACCACGGCTTCCATCACGCCGCTGTCGGCCCCCGGCTCGGCCGGCGGGGTGAAGCTGACCGTTGCCTCGCCCTCCGCCAGCTCGATCAGGCTGGCACCACACCGCCCGCAGAACCGCGCCGATTCGCGGTTGTGGTGTCCGCACTCGGGGCAGTACACGCGCTACGTCGCCTCGTCTGAAAGCTCTGGAGGCCCCTTGTGGGCGAGGATCTCGGTCAGCCGGTCGATGTCGACCGCCAGCGTCTCGTCACCGCCGTGGCGGCGCTTGATGCGGTCGACCAGCTCGGCCCGCAGGATGTCGATGCGGCCGTGGAGCAGCCGCCGGCGGTAGGAGATCTCCTCCTCCTCACGCACGTGCTCGTCGATCAGGCTGCGAAGTGCGTCGTCGTCAAGGGTCGCGAAATCGGGCAGAACGTCCATGCGGTTTCCAATCGGCGGGGTTAGTGAAGTCTACCCGGCACGCCGAGATTCCTCAAGCTCTAGTTGAGGGTTTCAGCCGGCTGGGCGGAGACGATCTCCTCCAACATGGCGCGGTACTTCGCCTCCAGCCGCATGGAGTCCTCCCGCGTGCGTCCCTCTGCGTAGATGTGGAACACCGGTTCGTCGGGGTCGGGGATCAGCTGCGCCCACCCGCCCTTCTCGAACACCTTGAGCCCGTCCATGTGGTCGGTGCGCAGCCGCTTGGTCGATTCGATCAGCAGCCGCATGGCGGTGCCCTTGACCGCCCACGGGCAGGGTGCCTGGGTGTGCACGCGCGTGATCTCGGGCAGGCCCGAGGCCAGCTCCGACAGGGTGGCCGGCGAGCGGGCCAGGATCTCGAGCACCTTGCCGGTTGACGCCAGCGCGTCGTAGGCGGGCAGGAAGTCGGGAAACACGTAGCCGCCGCCGGACGCGCCCGCGAACAGCACGCCCTCCTCGGTGGCCGCCGACAGCAGCGCGTGCAGCGAGGCCTGGGTGCGCTCGACCCGGTTGGAGGAGCCGTTCACCACGTGCTCCACCTCGTACGTCTCCGTTACCGGCACCAGCAGCGTCCCGACCGCGGTCTGCGCCGACAGCTCGCGCAGTAGCAGGAGCAGCGTCGTCTCGGCCGGGATCGGCTGCCCGGTCTCGTCCACCAGCCAGATTCGCTCGCCCGCGATGTCCAGCAGCACACCGACCGCGGCGCCGACCGCGCGCACCATCTGCGCCGTCTCGGCCAGCGACTGCTCGTGCGTCTTGGTCGGCAGGTCGCCGATGTCGACCGGCGCATTCATCGAGATCAGCTCGACCCCGAGGTCGCCGATCATGTTCGGCACCACCAGCGAGGCCGGCGAGTGCGCGTAGTTCAGCACCATCCGGAACCCGCGTGCGCGGATCGCGGCCACGTCCAGGATCTCGAGCAGGTCCTGCACGTAGATCTCGGTCGCCCGCGAGGGGTAGCTGAGCCGGCCGATCTCGGTCGCAGAGACCCGCCGGAACTCCTGCCGCGAGTAGGTGCGCTCGATCGACTTGATGGTGGCGTCGGAGACGAGGATGCCGGGCGCCTCGAAGAAGCGGATCTCGACCACCTCCGGGTCATCCTGCGAGATCTGGACGTGTACGCCGCCCGCCCGCTCATCGATCTTGAGCTGGTGCCGCGCCACGGCCGGCATCGCCACCCGCAGGTCGGAGACGTTGACGCCGGTCGCGGCAAGGCCGGATATCAGCGATCGCTTGATCATGCGCGCCGCCGGGTTGGCGTCGCGGCTGACCACGATCCGCGCGTCGCGCGCCAGCGTGGTGCCGTAGGCCATCCCGATCCGGGAGGCCACGTCGGGCGTGATGTCGACGTTGACGAGGCCGCTCACCTCGTCGCGGCCGAACAGCGTCGTGATGCCGCGAGACTCCCAGATCAGGTTGGAGTGGATGGCGGCACCGGCCTCGATCGTCTTGAACGGGTACACCTTCACGTTCGGCGCCAGCACCGACTGCGAGCCGATCGAGCACTCGTCGCCGATCGCCACGCCCTCGTTGACCACCGCATGCGCGCGCACGTCCACGCCCTTGCCCAGGATCGCGCCCTCGATGCGGGCGCTCTGGCCGATGTAGCTGCCGGAGTCGATCACGCTGCGCTCGATCTGGGCGCCATCCTTGACCACCGCGTTCTGGCCGAGCACGGAATAGGCACCGATCCGCGCGCCCGGCTCGATCTTGGAGTAGTTGCCGACGAAGGCCGGGCCCTGGATCTGGCCCAGCTCGGGCAGCTGCACGCCGTCACCCAGATAGACGTTGTCGCGCAGGCGGATGCCCGGTAGGTCGAGCTCGATGCGGCCGTCCAGCGCGTCGAAGTTGGCCTGCCGGTACTGCTCCAGGTTGCCGACGTCCTGCCAGTAGCCCTCCAGGACGTGGCCGTACAGGTGCTTGCCGCGCGACAGCAGGGCCGGGAACAGCTGCTTGGAGAAGTCGTACGGCTCGTCGGCGGGCACGTTCCGCAGCACCTCCGGCTCCAGCACGTAGACGCCGGTGTTGATCGTGTCGGAGAACACCTGCCCCCACGACGGCTTCTCCAGGAACCGCTCGATGCGGCCGTCCTCATCGATGATCACGACGCCGAACTCGAGCGGGTTTTCGACCGACTTGAGGCCCAGCGTCGCCACCGCGCCGCCGGCCTTGTGCGCCGCCACGATCGCGGTCAGGTCGAAGTCGCAGAGCGCGTCGCCGGAGATCACGAGGAACGTCTCGTCCAGCAGCGCCTCGGCGTGCTTGACGCTGCCCGCGGTGCCAAGCGGCGTCTCCTCGACCGAGTAGTGCAGCGTCACGCCCATCGACTCGCCGTCGCCGAAATAGCCGCGGATCACCTGCGGCAGGTACGCCACCGTGACCACGATCTCGTCGATGCCGTGGCGCCGCAGCAGGTCGATGATGTGCTCCATGCAGGGCTTGCCCACGATCGGCACCATCGGCTTGGGCTGGTTCGAGGTGAGCGGGCGCAGGCGCGTGCCCTCGCCGCCTGCCATCACGACGGCTTTGATTCGAGACCCCCCTCCTGCTTCAGGTAACGTGCCCCGGCGGCGACCGACAGCAGCAGCCCGAGGATGTAGACCACCTTCGGCCAGTTCTGCTCGGTCAGCATCAGCAGGAACAGCGACAGCATGATGGCGGCGGTGCCGGCCTTGCCGAGCAGGTTCACCTGCACCTCGGTGGCCTCGTGGCGGGCGCGGAACACGGCAGCCAGCAGCGCGTCGCGTAGCAGCACCGGCGCCGCCAGCCACCACTCCAGCCGCTGGTGGTAGACCAGCAGCACCAGCGCCAGGTCGATCAGCAGCCGGTCGGCCAGCGGGTCGGCGATGCGGCCGAACCGCGACTGGGCATTGGCGTGGCGGGCCAGGTAGCCGTCCAGGAAGTCGGTCGAGGCGGCGGCGGCGAACAGCAGTGCGGCGGCGGTGCTAATCGCGTCGTCGGAACGGGCCAGAAGTATGGTGAACGGGACGATCGCCACCAGCCTGGCGGCCGTCAACGCGTTGGGCAGCCATTTGGGCACTGTGCAGTGCAGTCTACCGGGCGACCCGCGCCGGCCCTCCCTTCACGGCGGAGCCGTGACCGCCGCTCCACCGCGCCCGGACGAGTGCCGGGCGGCAGCGGGATGGTGCATCAGCCAGATCGAGGCCAGACCCTGCCAGCGGCCGTAGCGGGCCAGCAGCTCGCGGTCGCCCGCGACGCCCAGCGCCCGGGCCAGACGCACAAGCGCCAGGTCGCCGGCCAGCCCGCGCTCGTGGCGGCCGAATCCATAGATCATGACAACGCCCACCGACCACTCCCCCAGCCCCGGTTCCCGGCGGATGCGGAGCTCCGCCCGCTCGGCGGGATCGTCGGCCAGCGCCTCCAGGCGCAACCGCCGCGCGGCACGGGTCAGCACCACCGCCCGCTTCGGCGACAGGCCGGCCCGCTCGAGCAGCGCCGGGTGCGCCGACGCGAGCGTCTCGGCGGCGGGTGCCAGCATGAAGCGCCCGCAAGGGCGGCCGAGCCGGCGGATGATGCGCCGCTCGATCGCGAGCGCGTCGCCGGAGCGGATCAACTGCCCGCACACGGCCCGGATCAGGGCGTGCTCCGGGGTGGCGAGCATCAGCGGCCGCAGCCCGCGCAGCCGAGACGTCATCGGTCGCAGCAGCGGGTCGTCGGCCGCCATCCGCAGGAACGGCGTCGTGTCCAGGCCGACGCCGAGCAGCCGGCGCAGGCGATCGTGTGCGAGGCACGGATCCGGACTGTCGATGCGCGCCTGCAGGGGGCCGTCGTGCCGCTGCCAAACGTGGGCGACGGCGTCGTGCTCACCGGCCGGGTATGCCAGTTGCAGCACGCTTCCCCGGAAGCTGCGGGACAGATCGGGTGAGCCGATCGACCGTGCCAGCAGATAGGGCGCGGCCGGGGTGTAGGTGACATCGAGCACCGGGCGCATCCTAGAGAACGGATCTACGGAGGCGGAGGCGCGGCCTCGGTCGCCGAGAGCCGCACCGGCAGCCGCACCTCGCCGCTGACCTGGACGATGACGGCGACCAGCACCACCAGGCCGCCCACCAGCGTGGCGGCGTCAGGTGTCTCGGAGAAGGCGATCCACACCCACAGCGGCCCCAGCACCACCTCGAGCAGCGTGATCAGTGCCACCTCGGCGGCGTTGATCAGGCGCGCGCCGACCGCGAACAGGGCCAGGCCGACGCCCATCTGGAAGGCTCCGATCAGCACCAGGAAGACCAGGTCGCGGCTCGTGAGGGTGCTGGGCGCGGCGAACGGCGCGGCCACGCAGACAACCATGACCTGGGACAGGCAGACGGCCGGGATCATGGACACGTCGCGGCGGTGGCGCGTGATCACGATCGCGATGGCAAACGCAAAGGACATCAGCAGCGAAACGCCGTCGCCGATCACGTCGGCGTTGCCGGGCGTCCCGAACATAATGGCGACGCCGGCCACCGCGATCCCCATCGCCGCCCATGTCCGCCCGGTCACCGGCTCGCGCAGCACCACCCAGCCCAGCAACGCGGCCAGCACCGGTGAGATCGCCTGGGTGAACAGCACGTGCGCGACGGTGGTGTGGTTGAGGGCGACCATGAAGCTGCCGGAGGCGATCGCGGTGCACACCGCCACGCCGACTCCAGCGATGCCGATCGAGCGGAATGCCCCGGCCACGTTGCCGCGCTCCGTGAGCCACACGAGCCCGAGCAGCGCCACCAGCGCGAACGCGGCCCGGCCGGCCAGCTGCGTGGCCGTGCTGACGTCGAGCTCACGCTGGAACAGGCCGGCCGTCGACCAGGCGATGGCCGCCACGGCAACGGCCAGCTGGCCGCGCCTACGTGAGGAGAGGCGCCGAGGGTTCACGAGCGAAGAGCATAGGTGCGCTACCCGCCCTCGTCCCCCGGCCATCCTCCACTCCACGCGGGTAGCCGAGGTGCCAGACGGTCGCGCTGCTGCACGAGGCCGCGCTCTGTGGCCGTTGGCGGTGCCGCGGATGCGGGCGGCCTGACCCATGACGGGCTGCTATCGGGACGGGTCACCGCGCACACCTGATCGTAGGCCTCGGGTCCGGTACCTTGCCTCCTACCGATTGGAGGATCAGATGAGCGGCGAGCAGTATCTCCACTGGCACGACGGCGTCGAGTTCGATGAGGCGACACAGACGTGGCGCGGTTACATCGAGGACAACAACTCCAGCTCGAATAAGCACCTGACCGAGCAGACGTTCGACGACAAGGGCGACGCGATCGTGGCTGCGAGCAAGATGCTCTCCGAGGCGCGAAAGGGCCGTCCGCCCACCTAGGGCTGCGGTCGGTCGGCGGCACGGCCCCCACGGGACATACCGCGCGCTCGATCTTCGGCCGCGCCCTGACGACCTACCGGGCGCGGTTCCGGGTGCTGGGCCCGATGGCCCTGCTGGTGTTCTCCATCGGCGGCGTGGCCGACGCGGCCGCGCAGCTCGTCGCGGATAGCGTCGCCCACGGGCATAGCGGCCACTGGGGGGGCACGCTGCTCCAGGCGGGCGCGCTCCTGACGGGCGCGGTCTCGTCGGCCGGCATCGTGTTCTACGGCGGGCTGAGCGAGCGGATCGTGTCCGAGCATCAGCACGGCAAGCGTGCGGCACCGGTGTCGGAGGTGCTGCGCACGCTGCCGTGGGTGTCACTGCTCGTGGCCGACGTCGTCGTGATTGCGATCAGCGTCGGCCTGACCCTGCTGCTCGTCGTGCCGGGGTTGGTCGCCTTCACGCTGATCTCCCTGACGGGGCCGGTGATCGTGATGGAGCGGGCCGGCGTGGCGCGCAGCCTCGTGCGGTCGGCCCGGCTGGTGTGGCCGCGGTTCTGGCTGACGGTCCGCGTGGTGACCATTCCCGTGCTGATCGAATCAGCCGCGCTACACGCTCTCTACGTTGTCGGGCTGCCGCACCCGTTCCTGGCAGGCGCCGCCTACGAGGCCGCGCTGGGCGTCACGATCGGGGCGCTGGTCGGGCTGGCCGAGGCGACGCTTGCCATCGACCTGGTCAGCCTCAGCCCGCGGCCAGCGCCTTCGCCTTGAGGGATTCGTACTCGGCCTGGTTGATGGCGCCGCTGTCGAGCAGCTGCTTGGCCTTCGCGATCTCCTCCGTCGAACTGGTCGGCGCGACCGAGCGGATGTGGTCGTCCAGCTGCTGCTGGGCGGCCTGCTGATCTCTGACGGCGCGCTGGGTCATGCCGTCGTGGTTGACGAGCAGGTAGATGAACACGCCCAGGTAGGGAACGACGATCACAAAGATCATCCACAACACCTTTTCGAACCCGCTTGCGTCATGGCGACGGAACAGGTCCGAGAAGACCGTGATCAGCAGCCAGAACCAGATGATCCAGGCAAAGAACACGGCCATCGTCCAGAGCACGTTCAGGAACGATGGGTAACTCGTGAGCAGCGTCATCCGAAAACTCCTTCCGCCGCAACACAGCCGGCGCGCCGCGACCGTCATCCCGACACCGGGAGACCGCCGGATTTCCAGGGGAATCAACGCTAGATTCGCAGGTCTGGCCGCCGCGCGCAAGCCACGTCCGGGTTCCATGATCGCCGCCGCCCGGCTCGGCTAGATCAGCTCTTCCGACTCCACGCGCGGGTGCTGCCGCCGTCGCTGCTCGTCGAGCATCTGCGCTTTCCAGTGGCGGATCGCGTCTCCAAGCTCGAGGTAGGCGTCGTCGGCATGAGCAGCCGGGATGAACGGCTCTCCCGCGTCGAAGTAGAAGTTCGCACCGGCGGCGGTGATCGCGTCGCCGAGCGCGACCAGCAGCCGGCTCGCCGCGTCGTCGAGGGCCGTTACCGGGTCATCCGCGACGAACCACACGTCCCGCTGGTCGAGCGTCAGGAGATGCTGAGCCGCCTCGAGCCTGTTGTCGAGGCGAGGGTCGTCATCCCACATGGCGATCAACGCGGCCAGCAGGCGGCGTCTGGGGTCATCGTCGCTCGCCGAGACGAGCTGGCCAAGCCGCTCCAGCAGGGACCGCATCTCGGCATCCACCTGCAGCGGGGAAACCATGTCCTGGGTGTCATCGAGTGGGCGGTCCACGGCAGCAGTGCCAAGCGGTGCAGCAGCGGTCAAGCTAGACCATCACTGCCGGATCCATGAAAGGCCCGTGTAAGGATTCTGATGAGGTTGTCAACTCGGTCGCAGCCGGCCGGCTGTCCTACGAGACTGCGGGACTTCCATCCTTGCGAACGTCCACAATGGTGAAGTGAACGACCCCCTCCGCTCGCGGTCACCATGGAACCAGTAGTGACTGACGCCAGCGTCACCGGCTCGGTACGAGCCGAGCGTCCTGCGCCGGCTCGGTCTGCGGACCTCGCGCCGCGGCGTGCTCGAGAACGCGGGCGTGCTGATCGCAGCGACCCTGCTGACGCTGCGCGCCGAGTGGGGCATCCTGTTCAACGCGCTCACATTCCAGCCGGACGCGCAGACCCACACGTTCTGGATGCGCCGGTTTCAGGATCCCGGGCTGTTCACCGACCCGCTCACAAGCGCCCTGGTCAGGGCCGGCTACGTGCCACTCGGCCTGCAGACGCTCTACCGGATCGCCAGCTACGCGGTCGATCCGGTCACCCTCGGGCCGTGGCTGGCGGTGGTGCTGGCACCGCTCTCGGCATGGCTCGTGTTCCTGATCGTGCGTGAGCACACCGACTGGTGGCCGGCGGCCTGGATGGGTGCCGCGCTGTTCCTGCTGCCGGTGAACTCGCTGCGGTTCAGCGGCGGCCACGCCC
The DNA here is from genome assembly GCA_963766445.1 of uncultured Actinomycetes bacterium. Lineage (GTDB taxonomy): Bacteria > Actinomycetota > Thermoleophilia > Gaiellales > JAICJC01 > JAICYJ01. Next base: position 114,336 of record CAVXZW010000029.1, read on the forward strand.
GGGCATTCGGCCAGCCGGTGGTGCTGCTCACCGTCTACCTATTGCTGCGCCGGCGCTACTGGACGGCCGCCGCCGTACCGGCCGTCGGCAGCCTGTTCTATCCGCCGGGGGCCGTCAGCGCGCTGGCGATCACGGCCGCGTCCTGCCTGACGCTGCGCGGCCGCCGGCCGTCGCTTGAGCGGGCACGCACGCTGCCGGCGCTGGCCTGCGTCGCCGTGAGCGGGCTTCGGCCTGCTGCTGCCGAGGCTGATCGGCCACGAGCAGGCTCTGATCACGAGGTCCCAGGCGCACGCCCTGCCCGACTTCGGACCGCACGGGCAGATGCACTTCTTCAGCAACAGCCTCCTTTCGATCCTGAAGGGCACCTACTCGGGGCTGGATATCGGGCCATCGCTTGCGATCCTGCTCTTCACCCCGGTCGTGTTGCTGCTGCTGCGCCCACGGAACATCCTGCTCCTGCGGCGCGAGCTGCTGTGGATGCTGGTCACCTCGGTGCTGCTCTATGCCCTGGCCTTCGCGGTGCTGTTCCGGCTGTACCTTCCCAACCGCTACACCTACCCGCTGCTGCCCTTCTCATGCGTCGCCATCGCCGTCGCCTGGCGGCCGACCTTCGAGTCGCTCGGCCACCAGGCTGCGGCCCGCCCTGGCCTGGCTGCTGATCCCGCTTGGGCTTGCCATCAGCCTCGCCGCGGCCTACCTCGCCGTGCGGGTGGTGCCGCTGGGGCCCAGGCTGTCCAGCGCCCGGCTGCGCTTCCTCCTGGATCACGGTGCGCGGCCGGTTGTGGCTGTTTCGATCCTGGTCGCCGTGGTGGCCGGCGCGCTCGTCTGGAAGCGCGGCGCCGCAGTATCCAGGATCGTCGGAGTGGCGGCCGTACTGGCCGGAACCCTGCTCCTGGCCGAGGTGGCGATCGCCGGCCGCGGGGTCAGCGCCGCCGGGCACTGCGGTCGCGATCGCGCGGATGCTGCAGTACGTTGGCACGCTGCCCAAGAACGCCATCATCGCGGGCGATCCGACCACGATCGGTTGCGTAACGCTCGTCTCGAAGCGGCCGGTGGTGATCTCGCGCAAGCTGTACCAGGTCTTCAGCCGCACGTACCTGAGCGTCGCGCGCCCGCGCATGTTCGCGATGATCGACGCCTACTTCGGCGAATCACGGTCGAAGATACTCGCGCTGCGTCAGCGCTACGGCGCCGACTACATGGTCGTGCAGCCCCGGTCGCTGGCCGGTCACACGGCCGCGCCAGCCTGGCGGCGGATGGCGCCGTTTACCGGGATAGTCAGGCGGCTGATGCGCTCGGCCCATGGCCGCGCTGCCCTGCAGCTCCCGGCTCGCTGCCGCACCTTCGAAGACGGTCACGACGAGGTCTACGACCTGCGCTGCGTCGCGGGCGACTGAAGCCTGGTTGAGCGGGGAAAACAGATTGGGGCGAGAGGCTTCCGATGCGATGTCGCCTGATCGCGATAGACGCCTCACTCGGACGTATGGCGGACAGCGTCGTGGGCGGCCACCTCCGAAGCTAGCATCCGGGCCCGATTGATACGCCAGAAAACGAGGACGTGACATGAGAGCAGTTGTGTATTCGCAGACCGGTGACCCCGACGTGCTGCATCTCGCCCAGCGTCCCGTGCCGGAGCCGGGGCCCGGAGAGGTTCGCGTTCGCGTGTCGGTGTCAGGTGTGAATCCGACCGACTGGAAGGCGCGTCGCGGCGGTGCCGCGGGCGGGCCGGTCGACCCGGCCCAGGTGCCGAACCAGGATGGCGCCGGTACCGTCGATGCCGTCGGTGAGGGCGTCGACGCATCGCGCGTCGGCGAGCGGTATGGCTGTGGGAAGCAGCCTGGCAGCGGACGAACGGAACCGCCCAGGAGTACGTGGCCCTGCCCGAGCGTCAGGCGGTGCCGCTGGCAGACGGTGTGTCCTTCGACGTCGGGGCGAGTCTCGGCATCCCTGCGCTGACGGCGCACATCTGCCTGACCTCGTCAGAGGCCGGCCCTCGTCGCCTCGAGCCGGACGCGCTGGCGGCGCAAACGGTGCTGGTTGCCGGCGGGGCGGGAGCAGTCGGTCACGCCGCGATCCAGCTGGCGCACTGGGCAGGGGCGCGGGTGATCGCGACCGTGAGCCGAGACGAGAAGGCGAAGCTCGCGCGTGCGGCTGGTGCTCAGCACGTTGTCAACTACCGCCCGCCCAGCGCTGCCGAGGAGATCCTCCGCATCGCGCCGGACGGCATCGACGTCGTTGTCGAGGTAGCTGCAGGGGTCAACGCCGCACCTCACACCGCGGTTCTTGCGGAGAAGGCCCCGTCACGCCCTATGCCACGGATGGCGGCAGTCAGCTTGGCATCTCGATTGGAGACTTGATGGGGCGCAACGTTCGTTGGGGCGCAACGTTCGTTACCAGTTCGTCCTCGTCTACACGGTGGCACAGGCGGTCAAGGACGTGGCCGTCGCAGACGTCAGCGCGGCGGCTGCGAACGGCGCTCTCGAGGTGGGAGCAAGCGCCGGCTTGCCGCTGCACCGATTCCCGCTCGAGCAGAGCGCCGCCGCCCACGCGGCGGTCGAAAGCGGCGCCGTCGGAAAGGTGCTCATCGACGTCAGCTAGCGCAACCCGACCCGATATTCACGCTGGCACCAGGAATAAGGGACGCTGGCCGTGATGCGGTTTACCCGACTCCGGTGGCATTCGTAGAATACGACAGCCGGCGTCTCCGGGCGTGGTCAGGCCGAGATTGTGCTTGTTGACACTTTACGGCGAGTTTGCGACAATCGGCGAGATCAGGCTTCAAATCCGACAGTTCCGTGGGGATTGGGGGAACCATGCGACGGCTCTGGCCTCCACTAGTGGCGGTGATCCTGGCGGCGATTACATCGGCACCTACGGCCGCGGCGAACACGCAGGTGAGAAACGTCTTCCACATCGACGACGCGGCGACCGACTCCGAGCTGTGCGGCTTCGACGTCACCTCCCGCTTCGTCGGGTGGGTCACGTCCACCGACTACTACGACAACAGCGGGTTCCTCTACAAGACGATCTCGAAGGGGCGCCCGGGCCCATTCAGAGTTACCGCCACGGCGAAGGGAACCACGCTCACTACTCAGAACGTCAGCTTCTCAGAGACGGTCACTTACAACCCGGATGGGTCGATCAAGACGGTGACCGACAATGGGGTGTACAACAGGTTCAACGCACCTGGGGGCGGCATCGTCTGGCTGGACACCGGGCACCTCATCGTCGACGGCGACTTCGATGTTGTGTTCGTGGCAGGGCCGCGTCAGAACGGTGACTTCGACGCCTTCTGCGCCGCATTCGGATAGAGATGACCCGGCAGACGAGCATCTAGCGCACTGCCAGGATCATTCAGCAAGCGGGCGACATTGCTGGGTGACGACACCTGGCACGGTGCGACCAAACGGCCTCCCCGTGATCTGACCCACCCACCGAAGGCCGGCGGTCGGTGCCGCCGACGGCGTGGTCACACTGCGTCGTCCAGCGGCGTTGCACCGAGTGGTTCGTTATGGGATAGTGATCTTCGTTGCAACTGTCACGAAAGCGGTGGCTGGGTTCCTCAACCTGTGGGGGGTGGAGACAATACGGATCGCGAAGGTCGGTCTCGCGGTGTCGGTGATGCTGGTGGCGATGGTCGCGTTGGGAGGTTCGGCGTCGGCGGTCGTGGCAGGGAAGAACGGAAGGATCGTGTTCGCCCGCCAACACTGCACGTCGTCTTGTACGTGGAGCATCGTCGCGGCAGGCCCGGGAGACACGAACGAGCGGGTTCTTGCGGGCCGTATCCCCGCGAGGTTTTCGACGACCACTTCATCGCCAACTGGTCTCCGGACGCGAGTCGCGTCATCTTCATGGCCGATCTTGGCGGTGGGCAGGCGATCTGGCGGGTCAACGCGAATGGCACCGGTCTGCACGAGTTGTTCGTGCCGCCCGCGGATGGCAACGGGCTCGACGACGGGCCCGCGTATACCCCCGATGGCAAGCACATCGTCTTCACGCGCTGCTGTCCTGAAGGGTTCGGGTACTCGTTGTGGATGATCAACGCGGATGGCACCGGGCTCAAGGACATCACGGTCGAGCAGGTGGTAAACGGGGACGGCCCGGCGGACACCACGCCGCAGGTGGCGCCCAATGGCAACCAGATCGTTTTCAACCGCTGCTTCCCGACCGGTGGGTGCGTGGTTGCGACCGTCAGTATCAACGGCGGCACCATCCACAACCTGACCGATCCCGCGCTCGACTCGCAGCATCCGAACTGGTCACCCGATTCCCGCAAGATCGTCTTCGCGATCCACTCCGAAAACGGCACCGAGAACATCGCAATCATGAACGCGAACGGCTCGAACCTCCGACAACTCACATTCGAGACGAAGGGGTTCGACTTCAGCCCCGCGTTCTCACCAAACGGCGCGAAGATCCTCTTCTCTCACTTCCGATCTACTGCAGGGCTCGATCTATTCACCATGAACCCCACGGGCGGACACCTCACCCAGGTGACGAGAACATCAAGCTCGGAGTTCGACCCAGAATGGGGGACTCGCCCCTAGCCAACAGGAACGGCACCGTCCCTCGACTGCAAACTAGTTCGGCCGAGAGCGCTGTCGCTCGATGACGCGATCCGAACCGTGCGCAAAGCCGGCACCACGGACTATCGGCCAACCCGTCCAAAAAGGAACCTACGTGCTGGACAGAGGCGACGCTCAGAACAAGGGGCCGAGGCCCTGGGGGCTCCAACCCAGGACCTCGGAAACAACCACACCGTACGCTGCGACAATTCAGGAGTAGACCCCAGATCGGGCAGGTGATTGGGCGTAGTTGCTGCGCACCCCCCGCGGTGCGCCACTAGAAGTGTCGTCCTACGCATCACGATCGGCGTCCCCCAATCAGGGACGCCGATCATCCCGGTATGAGGTTCACACGCTCTTCAACCGCTCGGGAGCCGGCGACGCCAGTCCGAGCTGCGTGGCATCCCCGCGATCGGCCCGGGCGTGACCGGCGCGATCAAGGGCAGCGTGCCCGGCCGGAACCTTCGCTAGATGGTGCGCTGCTGGCTGGTCGAGACGGGTCGACCACAGGAGCCGACTTCGCCGGGCGTCTGCTCGGGCTGTGGGTGTGGCTCTCCAAGTACCGCGGAGCCGGTGAGACGGCGTGCTGGACGTGCCAGCGGGCGTCTGCCAGGGCTGCGGGTGACGGCGTCGAACAGGCGGAGAGCGGCGCGCCGCCGTCGAAACGTGCCCTCCGGCGGCGCGCCGCGCAGGCTGTATCGGCACGCGCGGCAGCCCCCTGAACCTGGCCGGCGGGCACGCGCGGGTCTAGGCGTCGGCGACGGCGGCTAGCCCAGGCACATCGGCTCCCCAAGTTTGGGCCAGGTCGGCGTCGCCGCCGACAGAGGCAGCATCTCACGATCGGCGCCATGCGCCTAGAAACATCCTCCGGGGTGGAGATGAGCCCCGGAGGATGCTTCTCGGGGGGGTCGGCGGCGGCAGCGTGCGCCCCGCTTCACGGCGTTGTGGTCGGTCGGTGGGGCCAGACGCCGTCGCCGCCAACACTGGGAGCATCACCGACCCGAGCGGATCCGCCATCAGTCCCTGCGCGGAACCGCCATCCGTAATTCCTGGCAGCCTTCCCCGCGGAGCTGGCTGCCACGAGCCGAATCACGAAGCGACCGTGCGTCTAGCCGGGGTGCGGAGCACGGCGGCGCGGATCATCGGGACGGTGTAGCCGGTGACGCGCGCGCGATCTCCTCGTCCGTCTCGCCGGCACGTTGGGCGATCACGATGGCATTGGCGAATGCGGGCTTCGCGGTTGCATACGCGGCCGACGAGCGGAGCCGCTCCGGGCGGTGCTGGTCGTCCACTGGCTAACCGACGTCGCCTGCGGATAGCTCGCTGATTAGCTTCGCCATCTCGGGCGAGCGGTGGGACAGCCACGGGGCGGCTGTGTCACCGCCGGGTCGAAGCTCGAGCCCTCCAGCGTCGGCGTCATCCTGCGAGACCTGTACGTAGCCGCCGACGGTTTGCGATTGGATCGTGTAAGTGCCGTTGGCGTCCATGCCACGCAGCCAACCAGTTCCGGCTGGGAGCGATACGGTCGAGTCGACTACCGGCATGTCCCGCGCCCAGCGTGCATCGAGTCGATCGTCGCCGCCCCCCCTAGTTTCTGCAACGTTCTGCAACGAATCGCTGTTCCGCTACATTCCCGCCTCGGTTCCGGGTTTCGGCTTGTGTAGCCGTTTAAGCGAGTCGGGGCGAGAGGATTTGAACCTCCGACCGCCCGGCCCCCAGCCGGGTGCGCTACCAGGCTGCGCCACGCCCCGAAGGGCCTGAGTATACCGGCGGAACCACCGCGGCCATCCGGCCGTCAAAGGGGTGTGAACGATGCCATGGCACTCCCGCGCCTGCCCGCAGCGCACGCAGCCACGTACGATGGCCGCATGCGGCTGCAGGATGCATCCGACGAGTGGCTGGCCAAACGGGCGGCACGCGGGGATGCCGATGCCTTCGAGCAGCTCGTGCTGCGCTACCAGGACCGCCTCTACACGCTGGCGCTGCGCGTCACCCTCTCGGAGCCGGACGCGCGCGACTGCGTGCAGGAGGGTCTCATCTCGGCCTGGCGCGCGATCGACCGCTTCCGCGGCGACGCCCGGTTCTCGACCTGGATCTACCGGATCGTGCTGCGCAAGGCCTACGACGTGCTCGATCGCCGCAAGCGCACCGCCGAGCCGATGGAGGAGATCGTCATCGCGTCCAGCGACCGCCCCGCCGATGAGCGCCTCGACCTGATCGCCGCACTGGCAACGCTCGAGCCGGAGTTCCGCGCGGCCGTCGTCGCGTGCGACATCATCGGCATGAGCATGGACGAGGCGGCCGCGGCCCTGGAGGTGCCGGCCGGCACGGTCAAGTCGCGCCTGCACCGGGGGCGCTCCCGCCTAGCCGTCGAGCTGGAGGCTCACCGCGCGTCATGACCGACAACGGCCACACCGACCACGAGCAGCTGACGCCGCCGGCTACACGAGCAGGGCCAGGCACAGGCGCCGGCCGGCCTGGCCGGCGACGTCATGCGCCAGGTGCGCGCCGAGCCGCGGCAGCCCCAGCGCACATGGCTGCGACCGGTCGCCCTGTGCGCCACGGTCGCGGTGCTGCTGGCGGCCTGGATCGCGGGCCTGGCCCGGATCGGCGGCTCCGGCCAGTCAAGCTCCGCCGGCAGCGCCGCCGAGACCCATTCGGCTGCGAGCAGTGGCGCGTCCCGAGAAGCTCCAGGGTCAGCGGGCCACCCCAGACGCCGTTATCCCGGAACGACAGGTGGCCGGAGTCCCCGCCGACAAGCTCGCGACCCTGTCGCCGCTGCCGCTCTGCGCGGCTCACGGCGCACGCCTACGCGCTGCGCGTCCCGGCCGGCCGCTATGCCACGGTCAGCCATCAGCTACAGGCGTGGGCCGCTGCCGACCGGCTGGAGCTCCCGCCTACGACGTGCAGATCCGCCGCGCCGCCGCATCGGCGCGACTCGCGCTTACTTGCCCTTGACGATGTCGACGTAGACCTTGTCGACCAGCTCGGGCTTCTTGGCCAGGGCCTCGGAAACCTTGCGGATGCGGAACTCACGGAAGCTGTCGGCCTTCATGCCGACCGCCTTTGCGATGCTCTGGATCACGGGGTTCGCGGGCACCGGCCGGTTGCCGTGCACCAGGTGATTGAGATAGCCGGCGGAGAGGCCGGTCTTCTCGGCCAGCGCGCGGTAGGAGATGCCCTTGTCGTGCATGCGCGCCTCGAGCGCCACGCCGAACGGCCGGCTGCTGCCGTTGCTGGCGGCCGATCGCTTGCTCGGAGCGGACTTCTTGGTTGCTGTTGCGGTCTTGCGTGCCACCGTCAAGCTCCTTCCTGAAGGATCGCCTGAGCCCGTTCAGGCGCATCCCGCACACTCGTCGAGATCTGCTCGCGCCCCCTGCGAGCCTGAAGGTCGACCGTGCCCTCCGACACGGTGCGCTTGCCGATCGTGAGTCGCACCGGTGCGCCGATCAGCTCGGCGTCGGCGAACTTCACACCCGGGCTGACGTCGCGGTCGTCGAACAGCACCGAGGTGCCGCCCGCCGTGAGCTGACGCTCCAGCTCCTCTGCGACCGCGAACTGCTCGGAGCCGGCGTCGCCGATCACGACCATGTGAGCCTGGAAGGGTGCGATCGACGCGGGCCAGATCATGCCCTTGTCGTCATGCCCCTGTTCGATCGCCGCAGCCATGATCCTCGCCAATCCGATTCCGTAGCTTCCCATCACGATGGGCTGCGCTTGCCCTGACTCATCCAGGTATGTCGCGTTCAACGGCGCCGAGTACTTGGTGCCGAGCTTGAATATATTCCCAATTTCGATCACGCGCTCAATCCGGAGCGTGCCGTCGCAGCTCGGGACACCCCTCGCCGTCACGCACCTCGCGCAGGTCCGCGAACTCGGGCATGTAGTCGCGTCCGGCCTCCACGCCCAGCAGATGGAAGCCGGTGCGGTTGGCGCCGGACACGTACTGGCCCTCGCGCAAGCGCCTCGTCGGCGATCACCCGCGTGCCCACGCCGACCGGCCCGATCGAGCCGGGCTCGGCGCCAAACGTGGCAACGATCTCCTCCGGCGTGGCCGGCCGGTACTCGCCGCCCAGCGCCTTGGTCGCCTTCAGCTCGTGCATGCGATCGTCACCGCGGACCAGCATCAGCACGACCTCGCCGTCCCTGGACAGCACCATCGCCTTGGCGGTGGCCGCCTCGTCGATCCCGAGCTGGCCGGCCAGCGCCTCGATCGTGGTCGCACCCGGCGTCTCGATCTCCTTCGGCGCTTCCAGGCGTTCCGGGAACTGCGGCGTGCGCGGCCGCGAGCGGGCCAGCTCCACGTTGGCCGCGTAGTCGCAGCTCGAGCACAGCGCGACCTCGTCCTCCCCCGCGCTGCTCGGCGCCATGAACTCGTGCGCGCCCAGCCCGCCCATCATGCCCACGTCGGACTCGACCATCCAGTACTCGAGCCCGCAGCGGTCGTAGATGCGCTTGTAGACCTCGATGTGGCGCTGGTAGCTCGCCTCCAGGCCCTCCTCGTCGCGGTCGAGGCTGTAGGAGTCCTTCATGATGAACTCGCGGGTGCGCAGGATGCCGCTCTTGGGCCGCGGCTCGTCCCGCTCCTTGAGTCTGGATGTGGTACCAGATCTGCGGCAACTCCTTGTAGGAGCGGATCTCGCGGGAGGCGTGGAAGGTGACGCACTCCTCGTGGGTCATCGCCAGCGCGTAGTGCTTCCCGGAGGAGTCGGTCAGCTTGTAGAGCTGCTCGATGTCCCAGCGGCCGGTGCGCTGCCACAGCTCGGCCGGGTTGAGGACGGGCATCAGCATCTCCTGGCCGATCGTGTCCATCTCCTCGCGAATGATGTTGTCGATCTGCCGCATCACCCGCCAGCCCAGCGGCAGGTAGGTGTAGAGCCCGGATCCGACCTGCCGGATGAAGCCGCCGCGCACCAGCAGCTTGTGGCTGATCGCCTCCGCGTCGGTCGGATCGTCCTTGAGCGTCGGGATCAGGAGCTGTGAGCCGCGTACGCCGCTCACCGGGCGGCGGCTGCCTTGGCGCGGGGCTTGGCCGGCGGCAGGTGGATCGGGCGCCCGAGCGCGACCAGGGCCGCCTCCTTGACCGCCTCGGCCAGCGTCGGGTGCGCGGCCATCGAATCGCCGATCGTCTCGATCGTTGCCTCGGCAGACAGCCCCACCACGCCCGCGTTGACCAGCTCAGTGGCCTGCGGGCCGACGACCACGAGGCCCAGCAGCTCGCCGTAGCGGTTCTCGTGGATGGTCTTCACCCATCCGGTCTTCTCGGCGTACATCTGGGCGCGGGCGTTGGCCGAGAACGGCATCCGCCCGACGGAGACCTCGTCGCCGTGCTGCTCGCGCGCCTGGGCCTCGGTCAGCCCCACGCCCGCCACCTCCGGGTCGGTGTAGATGCAGCGCGGGACGGCGGTGTAGTCGATCTCCGCCTCATGGCCGGTGGCGTTCTCGGCCGCCACCTCGCCCTCGCGGAACGACGTGTGGGCCAGCTGAAAGCGGCCGGCCACGTCGCCGGCGGCGAACATGTGCGGCACGTTCGTGCGCATCGCCAGGTCGGTCTCGATGCCCTTGCGGGGGTCGAAGGCCGACGCCGGCCTGCTCGAGGCCGATGTTGGCAACGTTCGGCCCGCGACCGGTGGCGACCAGCACCAGGTCGGCGGCCACCTGGCCGGCCGTGCCGTCGGAGGACTCGAAGTGCAGGACGGCCTCGTCTCCGTGCTCGATGCGGGTCGCACGTGCGCCCAGGTGCATGGTGATGCCACGCTTCTTGAAGGCCCGGCTGAGCTCCTTGGCTGCGTCGGCATCCTCGGCCGGGATCAGGCTGTCCAGCATCTCGACGATCGTGACCTCGCTGCCGAAGTGCTGCAGGATCGAGGCGAACTCGACGCCGATCACGCCGCCGCCCAGGATCGCGGCCCGGGCCGGCACCTGCTCGACCTCGAGCAACCTGGTCGAGTCGACGCAGAGCGGCCCGTCGATGCCGTCCACCGGCGGGCTCAGCGCGTGCGAGCCGGTCGCGATGATGGCCTGCTTGAACGAGACGTCCTCCCCACCCTCGACCGCGATCGTGTTCGCGTCCTTGAAGCTGCCGCGGCCGGTGACGACCTCGATGCCGTTTGCCTTGACGACGCCGGTGATGCCGTTGACGAGGCCGCCGACGATCGTCTCCTTGTTCTTCTGGGTGGTCGCGAAATCGAGCTCGACGCCCGACACGTTGACGCCCAGCTGCGCGAACGTGCTGGCTCGCGTCCTTCAAGGCGTGCGCGGTCTGCACCCAGGTCTTGGTCGGGATGCAGCCGACGGTGATGCAGGTGCCGCCGACCCGCGCCTGCTCGATCATGACCACCTGCGCGCCCAGCTGGGCAGCCCGGATGGCAGCGGGGTATCCGCCGGGGCCTCCGCCCAGGACGACAACATCACACTCCATCGGGCTCCACTCCTCAATCGGTCGGTCGACGTGCGAGGGGATCGTATCTCAGGCGAAGGGGACTGCCCGCGGACACCGTATGGCGTGCTACGCCCGTGCAACGACAGGTCACGATCCGGCGCCGGTGTGCCGGCAACCCGGGGTCGGTGTTTGACACCGGTAAGGCGCTGTTTCGCTCAACCACGCGGTATCGCTGTCACGCGGCGTCGCAACGACTGTCCGGCTGGCGTCACGAAACGCCACGGCCGCGCGAGCGGTGTTTGACACCTCCCGCCCCGGCCGGTGGAGGCCTCAGGCCTCGTCGCCGGCCAGCCACGACCGCAGCAGCGCCGCCGTCTCGTCGAACGCGTCCCAGTAGACCATGTGCCCGGCCTCGAGGCCCTGCACGGTCAGCCGGTCGCCGAGGTCGCGCTCGAGCGCGTCCACCAGCGCCGGCCCGACCATGCCGTCGTGCAGTGCCGGCACCAGCAGCAGCTCGCCGCCGAACCCGTCCAGCGCCGCGGGCGGCCGCGCCATCTCGCTCCAGGCCGTGACCACCGTCGAACGGCAGTAGCGCAGGCGATAACGCCCGTCCTCGCCGCGCTCGAGCGCCTCATCCAGGTCGGCCTCCACGAACGGCAGCGCCTGCGGCGGCCGCCCCTCGGCCCGCGCCGCCCGGCGCCTCCGCCTCGCTGGCCCAGCCCTCGTCGAGCCGCGTCTCCTCGGCCGCCTCCAGCATGTCCTGGCCGCTCTGCGCGATCGCCGGGTCGAGCAGCACCACCTTGCCCACCCGCTCCGGCGCCGTCGCCGCCAGGTGCGTCGCGAGCAGCCCGCCGAAGCTGTGCCCGACCACGTCGCAGCGCTCGACGCCCTCCGCGTCCATCGTCTCCAGGAGGTCGGCGACGTGCTGCTCCGCCGTCCAGGGAGCACGCCAGTCGGACTGCCCATGCCCGCGCAGGTCGAGCGCCAGCCAGCGCCGCTCCGGCAGCCCTCGCTCGGCCAGCGCCCGGTAGCGGCGCGCCGTGCCCGGTGACGCCATGCACCGCCAGCAACGGCGCGCCGTCCGCGGCGCCGAACCGGTGCACGTTCAGGCGGGCGATGGAGGCTCCTCGCCCTGCTCGCCGATCCACGCCAGCACCGCGCCCACCTGGTACTCGCCTCCCTCCGACGCGTCGATCCGCAGCACCACGCCGTCGGCCTCCGCCTCGACCTCCTGCGTCACCTTGTCGGTGTCCAGCTCGTACAGCGGCTGGCCGCGCGTGCACCGCGCCGCCCGCCGGCACCAGAAACTGGATCAGGATGGCGGAGCGCATCTCTTCGCCCAGCCGGGGAACGGTGACGGGAACGGCCATAACGGCGGTGAGTCTTAAGCCATCACGCCGGTGACCTCATCTACCCGCTAGTGTTTTGTCCGATGGCAAAGGCCGCGGAGACCCCGCCCGACACCCTGCTCGACAAGGACACCGCGCTGCGGCTGTTTCGCATGATGGCGCTGATCCGCCGCTTCGAGGAGCGCACCGAGGAGCAGTACACCCGCGCCCGCATCGGCGGCTACTGCCACCTCGCCATCGGCGAGGAGGCCGTCCACGGTCGGCGCCATCGACGCGCTCGAGCCGGGCGACTGCCTCTACGCCAGCTACCGCGACCACGGCACCGCCCTGGCCGTGGGCAGCGAGCCCGTCGCCGTGATGGCCGAGCTGTTCGGCAAGGAGACCGGCGTCGCCCACGGCCGCGGCGGCTCCATGCACCTGATGGACGTGCAGCGCCGCTTCTTCGGCGGCTGGGGCATCGTCGGCGCACACCTGCCGATCGCCACCGGCACCGCCCTCGCCCTCTCCTACCGCGACCTGCCAAACGCCGTGCTCTGCCAGTTCGGCGACGGCGCCGTCGAGACCGGGTCGTTCCACGAGGCGCTCAATCTGGCCGGCATCTGGGACCTCCCGATCGTCTTCCAGATCATCAACAACCAGTACGGCATGGGCACCTCGGTCGAGCAGTCCTCCGCCGAGCCCGACCTGTGGCGCCGCGCCGCGGCCTACCGCATGCACGGCGAGCGGATCGACGGCAACGACGTGCTGGCGGTCCGCGAGGCCACCGCCCGTCTGATGGCGGATCGCACGCCAGGAACGCCGCCCCGCCCTGCTGGAGACCATCACCTACCGCTTCCGCGGCCACAGCGTTGCCGATGCGGGCAAGGTCTACCGCTCCGCCGAGGAGATCGACTCGTGGCGCAAGCGCGACCCGATCACCCGCTTCGGCCTGCTCTGCAGCGAGCGCGGCCTGCTCGAGCAGGACGAGATCGACCAGGTCTGGACCGACGTCGCCGCCGAGGTCAAGTCCGCCATCGACGAGGCCCTGGGCGCCGCCTTCCCCGACCCCGACACCCTCTACGAGCACGTCTACGGTGACCCCGCCTGGCGCGAGCAGTTCGCCCGCATGCGCGCCGGGGCCCCGTTCGGCGAGCGCGGAGAGGAGCGCACGTGGCAGACCTGACCTACCGCGAGGCGCTGCGCCGGGCACTCGACGACGAGCTCGCCCGCGATCCCGACGTGTTCCTGATGGGCGAGGAGATCGGCCGCTTCGAGGGCAGCTACAAGGTCACCGCCGGGCTCTGGCAGAAGTACGGTCCCGAGCGCGTGCGAGAGACCCCGATCTCGGAGGAGGGCTTCATCGGGGCCGGCATCGGCGCCGCCATGATGGGCCTGCGCCCCGTGGTCGAGATCATGACCATCAACTTCATCCTGGTGGCCATGGACCAGGTCATCAACCACGCCGCCAAGATCCGGTACATGTTCGGCGGCGCCGTGGGCGTGCCGATGGTGATCCGCACACCCGGCGGGGCCGGCGCCCAGCTCACAGCCCAGCACTCGCAGAGCCTGGAGGCCTGGTTCGCGGGCTGCCCCGGCATGAAGGTGGTGGCGCCCGCCTCCGTGGCCGACGCCTACGGTATGTTGAAGACGGCGATCCGCGACGATGACCCGGTGCTATTCGTCGAGAACCTGGTCATGTACAACGTCACCGGCACCATGCCCGACGATCCCGACTACACCGTTCCGCTGGGACGCGCCGCCGTCGTCCGCGAGGGACGCGACCTGACCCTGGTGGCCCACTCCTACACCGTGCAGCGGGCGCTGCGGGTGGCCGACACCATGTCCCGCGACGGCATCGAGATCGAGGTGGTCGACCTCCGCTCCCTGCGCCCGCTGGACGCCGAGACGGTTGCCGACTCGGTGCGCAAGACCAGCCGCGCGCTGATCGCCGAGGAGGGCTGGTCGACCTACGGCGTCGGCGCCGAGCTGGCCGCCCGCATCCACCGGCTCTGCTTCGACGACCTCGACGCCCCGGTCGAGCGCGTCGGTGGCGCCGAGGTGCCGATGCCCTACTCCAAGCCGCTGGAGCTCGCCGCGCTGCCGCTCGAGAGCAAGATCGAGGCCGCCGCGCGTGGCCTGCTGGCCGAGAGCGGGATCGCATGAGCAGCCACAGGAAGGATCCATGTCCGAAGAACTGGTGATGCCGCGGCTCTCCGACACGATGGAGGAGGGCACCATCGGCCGCTGGCTGGTGCACGAGGGCGACGCGTTCGCCGCGGGTGACGTGCTGGCCGAGATCGAGACCGACAAGGCCACCATGGAGTTCCAGGCGTACGACGCCGGCACCGTGCTGCGGATCCTGGTCGGCGACGGCGAGACGGTCGCCCTGGGCGCACCGATCGCGATCGTGGGCGCCGAGGGCGAGACCGCCGACGAGGCCGCGTCGGCCGGGAACGGCGCCACCACGCCGCCACCACAGGAGGAAGCGGCTGCCGAGCCGGAGCCGAAGGCGCCGCCCGCCCGCAGGCCGTCGAAGTCGTCGTCGAAGGCAAAGGCCGCGGCCGGCAACGGGTCCCGCGCCACGGCCGCGCTGCGCGTCTCGCCGATCGCCCGTCGCATGGCCGACGAGGCCGGCATCGACCTGGCCGCCATGGCCGGCCGCGGCAGCGGCCCCGAGGGCCGCGTCGTCAAGGCCGACGTGGAGCGTCTGATCTCGAGCGGCGAGCTGACCCGGCCGGCCGCAGCCGACGCGCCCCCAGCCACCCAGAGCGCCCCGGCCGAGGGCGAGAGCCGCGAGCTGACGCCGATGCTGAAGGCCGTGGCGACGCGCATGGCCCAGTCCAAGCAGACCGTCCCCCACTTCTACGTCGAGTCCGAGATCGACATGACCCGCGCCATGCAGCTGCGGGCCGAGCTCAACAGCGGCCTTGCCGACTCCGGCGACAAGATCAGCGTCAACGACCTGATCGTGCGCGCCTCGGCCCTGGCCCTGATCCAGCACCCCCAGGCGCACCGCTCCTACGTGGACGGTAAGCACGTCTACCACGCGCACGCCAACATCGGCATCGCGGTGGCGCTCGACGACGGCCTGATCGTGCCGGTGCTGAACGAGGCAGACACCAAGCCGGTGCGCGAGATCAGCCGCGAGACGCGCGACCTGGCCGGCCGCGCCCGGGCCGGCAAGCTCAGGCAGCGCGAGATCGAGGGCGCCACCTTCTCCGTCTCCAACCTGGGCATGTTCGACGTCGCCAACTTCGAGGCGATCATCAACCCGCCCGAGTCCGCGATCATCGCGGTCGGCGCCACCGTCGATCGCCCGGTGGTCGTGGACGGAGAGATCGTCGTGCGCAAGATCATGCGCGTGACGCTGTCCTGTGACCACCGCGCCTGCTCGGGAGCGGACGGCGCCAAGCTGCTGCTGACGATCAAGCAGCTGCTGCAGTCTCCGTCTCTGCTGCTGGTCTAACCGGGCCAGGCAAGTACACTGAAACCATGCAGCTGACCGACGTCATGAGCACCTCACTGGTGGCCGTCACCCCGGAGACGCGGGTCGGCGATGCCGCCCGACGCATGGTCGAGCACGACGTCGGGGCCGCGATCGTGCTGGCCGACGGCGACGACCTGGTCGGGGTGATCACGGAGCGCGACCTGCTGCGATGCGTCAGCGAAGGCATCGACCCCTCGGTACCGGTGTCCGATCGCATGACCCGCCACGTGCTGACCGCCTCGCCGCAGACCGAGCTGGCCGAGGCGATGGCGCTGATGGTGGACGGGCACTTCCGCCACCTGCCGGTCGTGAACGACGAGGGCCACGTGATCGGCCTGGCCTCGATGCGTGACCTGATGGCCTACACGTCGCTGCGCCTGCGCCACGGCAGCATGGGCAGCGACGACGACCTCGACCCGGCCGAGGTGATCGCGACCATCCACCGCATGAGGACCGGCGCGGCGTAGCTCGAAGCTACAGCTGCCAGGCGCCGCCGCGCAGCACCGGCACGCGGTCGCCGCCGCCCGTGACGCCGGTGACGTCCACGTCGTCGTCGCCGATCATGAAGTCGATGTGGATCTGGCTGGCGTTGATCCGCTCCACGTCGTCGCCCGATACGCAGTAGTCGAAGCCCTGGCCGAGCGCGATGTGGCAGGCCGCGTTCTCGTCCAGCAGCGTCTCGTAGAACACGGTGCCGAGCTGGCCGATCCGGCTCTCGCCGTCGACCAGCGCCACCTCCCCCAGCCGCACGCCGCCGTCGTCGATGGCGGTGCGGGCGCGTAGCACCTCGGCGCCCTGGTCGGCGTCGATCGCGACCGCACGGCCGCCCTCGAACCGCACCCGCAACCCGGTCAGCACCGTGCCGCCCACGTCCAGCGGCCGGGTCGCGCGCACCTCGCCGTTGACCCGCGTCGGGTCGGGCGTCGTGAACGCCTCCTCGGAGGGCACGTTCGGCCGGTGCGGGATGCCGTCCGCCGTCTCCGACCCGCCGGATATGAACCGCGAGCTGGGCAGCAGGCCGACTTCGAGATCGGTGCCGGGCCCCTGGAAGTGCAGCGCGTCGAAACGGTGGTCGTTGATGCGGCCGGCCGTCGCGACCATGTCGCGCCATGCGCTGCTCCCACGACGCGACCGGGTCCTCCTCGTCCAGCCGGCAGACGCGCTCGACCTCCGACCAGAGCAGCTCCAGCGCCGCATCCGGCTCCATGTCGGGATGCACGACCGCCGCCCAGACCGGCGACGGGCTGGGCCCGACCGTCCAGTTCACCAGCTGCTCGCTGACCGCCTTCAGCCACTCCGTGTTGACCGGCGAGTTGTCTCGTCCCAGCCGATCCGGATCGAGGCCGGCCAGGATCGAGGGATCGGTGCCGCCCGACAGGCTGATGATCGCCCACTTCTCGGCCGCCGCCGCCCGGGCCTGCTCGTACGACCAGGTGGTGGCGTACCCGATCGAATCGTCGCCGCCGAACTCGATCCGCGCCCGCTTGAGGTGCAGGTCGAAGTAGTTGAGCTCCACGAATCTGGCGCCCGCCAGATAGCACTCGTTGGCCACGGCGCGCACCAGCTCGCGGTCATCGATGTCGCCACCCACCATCACCGTCTGGCCGGGCTGGACGTTCGCGCCGAACCCGACCAGCAGCCGCGCCAGCCTGCGCCGGCGCTCATCGATCGTCAGATCTGCCATTCGCCGCCCCGCAACACCGGCACGCGGGTGCCGTCGTCGTTCACGCCGTCGACGTCGATCTCCGGGCTGCCGATCATGAAGTCGATGTGGATGGAGCTCGAGTTCACCTGCTCCTTGTCGCGCTCGTCCTTGACGAGGTACCCCAACCCGCTCCCGAGCGCGATGTGGCTGGCCGCGTTCTCGTCGATCAGGGTCGAGTAGAAGACCGTGTCCAGCGCACCGATGCGGCCCTCGCCGTCGACCAGCGCCAGCTCGCCCAGCCGCGACGCGCCGTCGTCTCGCGACGCGCGGCCCCGCAGCACCTCGGCGCCGCCGTCGGCATCGATCGCCACCGCGCGGCCAGCCCTCGAACCGCACCGTCAGGCCCGTGACCAGCGTGCCCTCGATGTTCAGCGGCTTGGTCGAGCGCACGACGCCCTCGGTGCGGCGCGGGTCGGGCGTCGTGAACACCTCTTCGGTGGGCAGGTTGGGATGGTGCCAGATGCCGTCTGCGGTGGTGAACGTCGCACACGCCCACTCGGCGCTGGGCAGCAGGCCAACGGTCAGGTCGGTGCCGTCGCCGCTGAAGTGGATGGCCTCGAACCGGCGCTCGCCGAGCCGCTCGCTGATCTCGGTCAGCCGATCGAAGCGGGTCTGCCAGGCGGCCACCGGGTCGTCCTCGTCAAGCCGGCACACGCGCGCGATCTCCTGCGACAGCCGCTCGAACGCCTGGTCGACGGGCAGGTCGGGATGCACTCTCGCCGCCCACTCCGGCGTCGGGCAGGCGATGATGCACCAGTTGATCAGGCGCTCCATCACCAGCCGCAGATAGGCCTGCCGCACCGGCGACTGATCGGCTCCCAGGCGGACCGGGTCGAGTCCGTCGGTGGCGGCCGGGTCGAGCGCCGCCTCCAGGGAGATCACGGCCACCCGCTGCTCTCCCATCTGCTCCATGCGCTCAACGTGCCAGGGCGGCGCGTATCCGATCGCCTCGTCGCCGGCGTTCTCGATCTTGGCCCGGCGCACGAACGCGTCGGTGTAGGTGACGTCGACGTACCTGGCGCCGGCCCGATAGGCGGCTGCCGCCACGGCCCGCGCCAACGGTTCGCGCCCGAGCTCGGCGGTCACCATCACGATCTGATCGGCCTGTACGTTGGCTCCGAAGCCAACGGCGAGCTCGGCCAGCCGCTCGGTCAACAGGTCGTCCACGGGCCGCACTGTACACAAGCTAGGATGGCCGCCAATGCAACAGCTCGCCGAACAGTGGGATCAGATACTCGCCCGCCAGCCCGAGGATTGGTCGTCGATGAACATCGAGCTGGAGCTGCTCGATGCGAACCAGAGCGAGGAGTCGGCGCTCGTGTTGTCTCCGCTGAATCCCTGGCACGAGCGGGACTGGCGAAGCGGCATCTTCCGTTTCCGCGCCGCGCACACGTTCGGCTACGGCACGGCTGCACCGCTCTGCCGCAAGCGGCTGGCGACGCTCGACAGCGTCGGCGTCAAGGGCACGCTGCGGCTGCTGTCGCGGGTGGCCGACGTGCGCCCGGTCGGCACCCAGGGCACGACCGTGCTAGCGCAGCTCGCCGCCCAGGCGCTCGCGCAGCGCCGCCACGATCGTGTCCCGGGCCGCGTCTGCCTCGGCATCGGTGAGGGTGCGATCGGCCGCCCGGAACTGGAGGTGCACCGCCACGCTCTGGCGCCCCTCCCCCACCTGCTCGCCGCGGTAGGTGTCGAACACGTCGGCCTCCGCCAGCAGCTCACCGCCGGCGGCGCGGATCACCGCCAGCACCTCAGCGGCGGTGACCTCGGCTGCGACCACCACGGCGATGTCCTGGCGGACCGGCGGGAAGGTGACCACGTCGCGGTAGCGCGGTGTCGGGTCGGGCGTCTCGAGCTCGGCCAGGTCGATCTCAAACAGGCTCACCTGCTCCTCCAGGCCGAACTCCCGCGCCACCAGCGGATGCAGCTCGCCCAGCGTCCCGTTTGCTCCCAGCCGGGCGCTGCGGCCCGGATGCAGGAACGGCTCGGGCGACGACGCGACCTCGAGCTGGACGCGCAGCGCGCGCTCCAGCGCCTCGGCCACGCCCTTCATCTCGTAGTAGCCGGCGTCGCGTCCGGCGATCACGCCGGCCACCCGCACCGGCTGGTGCGGCAGCTCCTCACCGGGCGCCGGCAGCACCACACGGGCCACCTCGAACAGGGCGACCCGGTCGCGGCCGGCGTCCAGGTTCCGGCGGGCCGAGCGCCAGCAGCCCCGGGAACAGCACCGTGCGAAGCAGCGCCTGGTCGGCACCCATCGGGTTCGCCACCCGCACCGCGTCGCGGCGAGGATGGCCGGGCGGAAGCCGCAGCCGGTCGGCCAGCGTCTCGTCGGTGAAAGCGACGGTGACCGCCTCCGACAGGCCGGCGCCCAGCAGCACGTCGATCACGCGGTTGCGTAGCCGCACATCGGGGTCGCGCTTGCCGATCGCGTCGGCGTGCGGCGGCATCACCGTCGGCACCTTCCAGACGCCGTCGATGCGTGACACCTCCTCGATCAGGTCGACCTCACGGAAGGTGTCGCTGGCGCGCCAGGTTGGCACCCGCCAGCCCCCGTCGACGCCCACATAGCCGAGCCGGGTCAGCGCACGGTCGATCTGCGCCTGCTCGTATGGCACTCCGATCAGCAGCTCCAGCCGCTCGCGGCCGCAGCGGCACGACGGCCGGCTCTGGCAGTTGCCCGTGCAGGTCGACGGTGCCGGGCACCAGCCGCGCTCCCGTCAGCTCCACCATCAGCTGCGACGCCAGCGCCAGCGCCCGCGGCACCAGGTGCGGGTCAAGGCCCTTCTCCCAGCGGGTCGAGCCCTCGGTGCGCAGCTCCAGGCGCGTCGACGAGCTCTGGATGTTGGGGCCGTCGAAGTTCGCGCACTCCAGCAGCACCGTCGTCGTGGCGTCCGACACCTCGCTCCACTCCGACCCCATCAGCCCGGCCACCGCCGACGGCTTCTCCGAATCGGCGATCACCAGCACGTCGGCATCGAGCGTCCGCTCCTGGCCGTCCAGCGTGATCACCCGCTCACCGTCGCCGGCCCGTCGCACGATGATCTCGCGTCCGGTCACCTTGTCCAGATCGAAGGCGTGCGTGGGCTCGCCGACGCACAGCATCACGTAGTTGGTGATGTCCACGACGTTCGAGATCGGGCGCATGCCGGCGGCCGCGATTCGGGCCTTCAGCCAGGGCGGCGAGGGGCCGACCTTGACGTCGGTGAAGACGCGCGCCGCCCAGCGCGGGCACAGGTCGGGCGCGTCGATGCGCGCCGTCACCCACGAGTCGACCGAGTCGTCACCCGACGCCTCCGGCTCGCGGCCCGGCCAGGGCGCGAGGTCGACGTCCAGCGAGGCGGAGGCCTCGCGGGCGATGCCGTACACCGACAGGCAGTCCGGCCGGTTCGAGGTGATCTCGAACTCGAGCACCTCGTCGTCGATCGGCAGCACCTGCGACAGCGGGGTGCCCGGCTCCAGGCCGCCGTCCAGCAGCATCAGCCCATCGTGGTCGCCCGACAGCTCCAGCTCGCTCTCCGACAGCATCATGCCGTGCGACTCCACGCCGCGCAGCTTTGCCACGCGCAGCACGGTGCCGTCCGGCAGCGTGGCGCCGGGCAGCGCCACGCCGACCGTGGCGCCGGCGTCGAAGTTGGTCGCGCCGCACACGATCTGGCGGGGCTCGCCGTCGCCCACGTCGACGGTGCACAGCGACAGCCTGTCGGCGTCGGGGTGCTGCTTCCTGGAGATCACGCGGCCGACCCTGAACAGCTCGGCGCCGGCCGGCACCCCGATCCGGTGCACCGCCTCCAGCTTGGTGCCGGTCATGCTCAGCAGCTCGCCCAGCTCGCGCGGCGGCATGTCGAAGCTGACGTACTCGCGCAGCCACGAGACCGGCACCCTCATCCGAACTGCTCCATCAGCCGCAGGTCGTTCTCCCACAGCCAGCGGATGTCGGGCACGGCATGGCGCAGCGCGGCGATCCGCTCGACGCCCATCCCCCAGGCGTAGCCGGTCCAGAGCTCGGGGTCGTAGCCCTCGACGTAGCCGAACAGGGCCGGATCGACCATGCCCGCGCCGAGCACCTCGACCCAGCCCTCGCCCTTGCAGACACGGCACGGCGAGCCGTCCCGGGCGCAGTTGAAGCAGGACACGTCCACCTCCACCGAGGGCTCGGTGAACGGGAAGAAGTGCGGCCGCAGGCGCACCTCGCGATCGGCGCCGAACGTCTCGCGGGCGAACGCGAGCAGCGTCCCCTTCAGGTGCGCCAGCGACAGCCCGCGGTCGACCGCCAGGCCCTCGATCTGCGTGAACATGGCGGTGTGGGTGGCGTCGGGCGTGTCGCGGCGATAGCAGCGGCCCATGGTGGCCATGTAGACCGGCGGCGGCTGTGACTGCATGGTGCGGATCTGCATCGGCGAGGTGTGCGTGCGCAGCACCGTGTTCTCGTCGATGTAGTAGGTGTCCGTGGCCTGTCTGGTGGGATGCGTGGGCGCGTGGTTGAGCGCGTCGAAGTTGCGGTAGACGGTGTCCACCTCGGGCCCGTCGCTGATCCGGTAGCCGAGGCCGACCAGCACCTCCAGGATCTCGCGGCCGGTCTGCTCGATCAGGTGGGCGAACCCGCGCTCGACCCGCGCCCCCGGCAGCGTCACGTCGATCCGGTCGCGCCGCAGCCGGTCGTCCAGCTCCGCCGCCTCCAGCTCGGACTCACGGGCGTCGAGCGCCGACTCCAGCGACTGGCGCACCTGGTTCAGCACCTTGCCCCGCGGCCCCCGTTCCTCGGGCGGCAGGCTGCCCAGCTCCCGCAGCGCCAGCACCAGCGGCGCCTTGCGTCCGAGCAGGGCGATCCGCACCTGCTCCAGCGCGGCCGTATCGGGCGCGGCGGCGATCGCCTGGAGGCCCTCGCTCTGCACGGAATCCGGGTTCATGAGCGGCCTAGTGTACCGGCGCAGGTTGACGCGACAGCCGCATGTAGGCTGCCTGAGGCGTGGCCGCGCAGCCCTTCATCCAGGACGGCATCGGAGGGGCCGTGACACGCCGACCTCTCGGTCGACGCGTACGCGGTGCTCGGCACCGGCTACGACGCCTGGTGCCACTCGGTCACCGAGGACATCGACTTCTACGTGCGGCTGGCGATCGAGAGCGGCGGCCCGGTGCTCGAGATCGGCGTCGGCAGCGGCCGCATCGCCGTGCCCACGGCGCTGGCCGGGATCGCGGTGGTGGGCGTCGACCGCAGCGGCCCGATGCTCGACCTGGCGCGGGCGAAGGCGCGCGCCCAGGGCGTGTCGCTGGAGCTGGTCCGCGCCGACATGCGGGAGCTGCCCGAGCTGGGCACCTTCCCGCTCGTGACGGTGCCGTTCAGGGCGCTGCTGCACCTCCGAGACGACGCGCGAGCGGCTGGGTGTGTTCCGCTCGCTGCGTGCGCGGCTGGAGCCGGGAGGGCTGCTCGCGTTCGACGTGTTCCATCCCGACCGGCGCGACATCGAGGACACCGACGGCCGCTGGCTGGAGCGCGAGCCGGGGATCATGGAGCGGGCCGACTGGCACCCGGCCGACCACAGCCTCACCCTGCGCGTCCGCGCCGGAGGGCGCGAGGCCGGCATGCGGCTGTGGTGGCTGGAGCCGGATGGATGGGGGCGGCTGCTGGCGGAGGCCGGGTTCGACCGGGTGCAGCGCTACGGCGGGTTCAACGGCGAGCCGCTGGCGGCGGACGGAGCCGACTCGGTGTGGCTGGCCCGCGTGTCCGGCTCAGCCGGCGGCTGAGCGCTGGCGGACGGCCTCGTACAGCGCCACCGTCGCTGCGGAGGCGGCGTTCAACGAGTCCGCTCCCATGGCCTGCGGCACCGCGGCCACGTGCTCGCAGGCGGCCACGATCTCATCGGGCAGGCCGAGGCGCTCCGCGCCCACCACGAACACGGTGGCGGGGCGCAGGTCGATCTGCCACAGCGGCAGCTCGGCGCCGGCCACCAGCGCCACTCGCGCCGGCCCGGCCTCGGGCAGCTCGGCGTGCTCGATCGGGACGCGGAACACCGCGCCCATCGAGGCCCGGACGCCCTTTGCGGAAAGCGGATCCGAGCAGCCGGCCGAGAGCGACAGGAACGCTGGGCCGAGCGCACCCGCCGCCCGCACCACGGTGCCCACGTTGCCGGGGTCGATCACGCGGTGCAGGTGCACGCCCAGGTCGGCCGTTGCGGCGTCGCGGGCGGGCAGGTCCTCGACCTTGAACACGCAGATCACGCGCGCCGGATGCCCGAGCGAGCCGAGCTCGGCCACCAGCTCGTCGTTGACGACGTGCACGGGCCCGCCGCGCGCCAGCCGCGCGATCAGCGCCTCGTCCGGCGGGCGGCCGGCCGCCACGAACGTCTCGGCCGGCAGGATGCCCTCGGACAGCGCCTCCTCGACGATGTCCTCGCCCTCGGCCAGGAACAGCCCGGCCGTGAGCCGGTTGCGCTTGGCCTGCAGCTTGCGGGCAGCCTTCAGCCGCGCGTTCGCGCGCGAGGTGATCGGCTCCATGCGGACGTCCGTCAGCCGGCCGCGGCCAGCGCCGCTTTTGCGGTATCGGCCAGCACCGTGAAGGCCTTGGGGTCGCTGACCGCGATGTCGGCCAGCACCTTGCGGTCGAGCTCGACCTCGGCCAGCTTCAGGCCGTGCATCATCTGGTTGTACGACATCCCGTTCTGGCGGGCGCCGGCGTTGATGCGGATGATCCACAGCCGCCGGAAGTCGCGCTTGCGGACGCGCCGGTCGCGGTAGGAGTAGGAGAGGGACTTCATCACCTGCTCCTTGGCGCGCTTGTAGCTGTTCTTCTTCAGGCCGCGGTAGCCCTTGGCCTGCTCCAGCACCTCACGGCGCTTCTTCTTCGCATGAACGCTGCGTTTGACTCGTGCCATCGGTCTCTCCTATCGCTTGCCGAGGAGGCGCAGCGCCTCTTTCGTGTCCGGGGGGGCGACGCCGGTGTCGCGGCGCTTCTTGCGCAGCCGCTTCGCCGACTTGTGCTCGAGCAGGTGCGACTTGAATGCGCGGCGGCGCATCAGCTTGCCGCCGGCAGAGAGCCGCAGCCGCTTCGCGGCGGCGCGTTTGGTTTTCATCTTTGGCATCGCTGTCTCCTACGTGGTATCGCCGGCCGGGGCCGGATCGGCGGCCTTCTCGCTCTCGGCCTCGGGCGCCGGTGCGGCCGCCGCATCGCTTTCGGGTTCGGGTGCCGCATCGGCCGGTGACGGCGACGCGGCGCGTTCTTGTGCGGCGCCAGCATCATCACCATGTTGCGACCGTCCTGCAGCGGGGCCGACTCGACGATGCCGAGATCCTGCACCTCGTCGGCCAGCTTCAACAGCAGCTGGCGGCCCCGGTCGGGGTGGGTCATCTCGCGTCCCCGGAACATGATCGTGACCTTGACCTTGTCACGGTTCTTGAGGAAGCGGACGACGTGCCCCTTCTTGGTCGCGTAGTCGTGCGGATCGATCTTGGGTCTGAGCTTGATCTCTTTGATCGTGATGGTGGACTGGTGCTTTCGGGCCAGCTTGGCCTTCTGCTCCTGCTCGTACTTGTACTTCGAGTAGTCCATCACCCGGCACACGGGCGGCTTGGCATCGGGCGCCACCTCGACCAGGTCGAGGTTCATGTCCCACGCATACTTGAGCGCCTCGTCGGTGCTCTTGATGCCAATCTGCTCGCCGTCCGCTCCGATCAGCCGTATCTGCGGCACGCGGATGGCGTCGTTGATCCTGGTGGTCGGCTCCTGTGGCCGCTGGTCGAATCGCCTGCGCGGTCTCAAGAGGTGTGCCCAGTCACGGTCAGTATCAAGCTCGGGGTCTCCCTTCGTTGAACGCAAAAAACGGGCGCCGCATGGCACCCGTTTCCAAGCCTCCGGTGCGGAGGCAACCGTCAAACTGCTCGGTTGAACCCGTCTCACGCTGAGTGCGCGACGGGTGAGAAGCGGGATGCCTCTGCTTAGCCAGGGGTGCACTATAGCCGATCGTCCGAAACCTCACGGTCACGCGGTGGTCACAGATGTGACAAGTTCGCTGCCGAAACCCTTGACCTGAGCGGCGACGTTCGTAATGATCGCCGCGTGTTCAAGGATCGTACGCAGGCAGGCGCCGGGCTGGCGGCGGCACTCCCCGATCTACGGCTGAAGAGCAACGTCATGATCGTGGGGCTGGCACGCGGCGGAGTTGCGGTCGCGGCCGAGACCGCGCACCTCCTGCAGCTGCCGCTCGATGTGCTCTGCATCCGCAAGGTCGGCATGCCCGGCTACCCGGAGCTGGCGATGGGCGCGGTCGCACCGCAGGGTGAGCGGTTCACCAACCGGCGGATCGCCTCGCTGCTGACGACCCGGCAGATCGAGCAGGCATACGACAGTGCGATGGCCGAGGCGCGGGCGATGGACGAGCGGCTGCGGGGCTCGCTGCCGCTGACGCTGATCGGCCAGGTGGCGGTGATCATCGACGACGGCGCGGCCACCGGCGCCTCGGTGCGAGCGGCCATCGCGGCCGTCCGCAACGCGCGGGGCGCGGCAGATGGTGGTGGCGCTGCCGGTGCTTCCGAGGCCTGCCGCCGAGCGGCTGGCGCGCGAGTGCGACCGCCTCGTCACGCTGCGGGCGCCCCAGCGATTCCAGTCGGTGGGGCAGTTCTACGAGGACTTCCAGCCGGTGTCCGAGGAGCGCGTGCGCGAGCTGCTGGCGGCGGCGCGGCCGTCGGTCGAGCAGCCGGCGTAACCGCCGGAGCTAGACCGCCCGGCCCTGCGGCCCGCGCGAGTGCTGCTTCTGCACCACGTAGGTGCCGCGGGCGCGGGTCACCAGCTGCGGCTCGTCCAGATAGTCGGCGGCGGAGTCGCTGAGATCGGGGCGCGCGGTGATCTCCTTCCACAGCTCCAGATCCACGGTACGGCTCGAGTTGCCCATCCGCGCGATGGTGCCCCGGGCGCGCACGAAGTCGCCCGCGTGCAGCGGCGCCAGGAACTCGACCCGCTCGTAGCCCGCGAACAGGCCCTCGTCGCCGTCGGTATGGATGGCCAGCTCCGTGACGATGTCGCCGAAGATCTCGAGTCCGTGGGCGCCGTCGACCAGGTTGCCGCCGTAGTGCGCCTCCGCGGCCGACAGCCGCATCCGCAGCTCAACGCTGAGTCCCTCCATGCCGCTCATGATACGGCCCTGGAGGACGAGGGTGACAGCAGGTGCCGCGGGAACTGCGGGTGCTCGCGGCCGTCGCGCTTGCGCATCGGCGGCCGCTCGGCCACCAGGCAGTTGTAGACGGCCTCCTCCGCGGCCTCGTACGCGGCTGCGAAGAACGGGTTGAGCTGCGAGTTCTCGAGCGTCTGCTCGCGCGCCGTCGTGAAGGCGATCGCGATCTCGCCAGAGCCGTTGTGCGCATAGGAGCCGGCACGTGCCAGGCCCAGCAGCGGACGCAGCGCCAGCCGCCGCAACTGCTGCGCCGTCATGGGCGCGTCGCACGCGCAGACGGCGATGCAGGAGCCCTCCGGCGGCGACGGCTCGGCCGGGTCGAAGCGCAGGCCGCCGGCGGTCAGGCGCTCGCGCTCGCCGAAGTTGCACATCAGCAGCACGCCCAGCGTGTGCTCGCCGATCCGGCGGGAGGCGGTGCCGATGCCGCCGGCGAAGTCGAAGCACGTCATTCCGGTGCCGCCGCCGACCGACCCCTCGGCGACCTCGGTGCCGAGCGCCGCCCGGGCTCGGTCGACGTCCTCGGTGGTGATGGTGCGGGCGTCGGCCAGATCGGAGTCGTCGCACTCCCCCACCACCGGGATCAGCGTGTTCGACGGATCGCCGCCCTCCGCCAGCACCGCGCCGTGGTAGACCATCCCCAGCGCGTGGGTGCCGCACAGGTACACGGCGGTCTGGATGATGCCCCACTCGTCGATCTCGAGCTTCTTGGTCAGCTCGCCCACGCCGTTGACGGTGGCGACGCCGGCCCGGGCCGGGAGCTCCGGCGGGGCGACGACGGTGACGCCGGTGAGCTCGCCGCTGCCCGCCTGGGAGTGGCCCACGACCACGCCCGGCACGTCGGTGATGGCGTTGCGCGGCCCGGTCGGCAGGAGGCCGACGGGACCTGCGAGATCTCTCCAGCGCTGCGGCATGAACGCGAGGTTCTATCACGGTTCCAGAGCCTCACGCCGTCCCATGGCAGTTGCCGTGACGGCCGCCCGTGCATTCGTCACGCCTCCGCCACACATGTCACGATCCGCCGATCGGCGCCCAAAGGTCGACCGTTGCCCGCGGTGGCAACCGCCAGAACAAGCCGCATTCAGACACCGGCAACGCCCGGTCGCCGGCCCCGAGGTGTCAAACACCGCTCCCGCCGTCGCGGCACTTCGGCACCGAATCGGCACAGGTGCGTGCGGATCTCGTGACACCAGAATCGCATGGTTGAGCGAAACCGCCCGGTTCAGGGGTCAGACCCCGACTCACACCCCGACGAGGGTTCGACACCGGATCGTGACCGGTCGTTACGTGCGGGTCACAGCTCCGGAAACGGCCACGGATGCGCCCCTTCGAAGGCCGCGGCGGCGCGCACCACCAGCGCGTCGTCGCCGCGCCGGCCGATGATCTGCAGGCCCACCGGCAGCCCGTCCACGAAGCCGCAAGGAACGGTCGCGGCGGGCTGCCCGGTGACGTTGAAGGGGTACGTGAACGCCGTCCAGGACAGGTACTCGGTCGCTTTCCCGGCCACGCTGCCCGGCTGGTCGAGGCCGGCCGCGAACGCCGTCAGCGGCAGCGTCGGCGTCAGCATCAGGTCACAGTGCTCCGCCATGAACGCATCCCAGGCCGCCGCGTAGCGCCGCTTCGCCCCCTGCGCGTTGACCAGATCTGTCGCCGCCATCTCCAGTCCCCGCTCGATCACCGGCACGCGCCCTTGGTCGAGCCGCTCGCGCACCTCGTCGAACCGCCCCGCATACGGCGCCGCCTGGTTCGCACACCAGATCGCGTCCACGATCGGCCACGGATCACCCAGCTGCGGGTGCCCGTCGTCGACCGCCGCGCCCAGCGCTGCGAAGCTGCGCGCAGCCGCCTCACACACGGCCACCACCTCCGGCTCGACCGCCGCGAAGCCGAGATCGCCGCTCCAGAGCATCCGCAGGCCAGCCACCCCATCGTCCAGCCGCGCCCGCGTGTCCGTCCCCGAGCTGACGTCCATGAACAGCGCGGCATCGGCCACGCTCCGCGTGATCGGCCCCTGCACCGACAGCCCCGAGTTGACCGGGTCGGTGGGCACCAGACCCCAGGTCGGCTTCAGCCCGAACACCCCGCACATCGACGCAGGCATGCGGATCGACCCGGCGCCGTCACCGCCCTGGTGCAAGACGTCCGGCATCAGCGCCGCCGCGGCCGCCGCCCCACCGCTCGATCCTCCGGCCGAGGCGCCGGCCCGCCAGGGGTTCTCGGTGGAGCCGTGCACGCGGCTCGTGGTCTCGCCCTTCCACCCGCTCTCGGGCGTCGCCGTCTTGCCCAGGATCACGGCCCCGGCCGCCCGCACCACGGCCACAAACGGCGCGTCGGTTTCCGCCACATGCGGTTCGGACAGCGAGCGATCCGCCCGTGGTGCGCACCCCGGTCACGTCCAGCAGGTCCTTGATCGTGATCGGAACGCCCGCCAGCGGCCCCGCCGTCCCGTCCGCGTACGCCCGCTCGGCTGCCGCCGCCTGCTCCAGCGCCATCTCGCCGGTGACCGTCACGAACGCGTTCACCCGCGGCTGCACTCGCTCGATCCGGTCCAGCGCATCACCCGCAACCTCGAGCGGCGAGCGCTCGCGCCGGCGATAGCTCTCGATCAGCTCCGCCACGCTCACGCCAGCACGCCCTCAAGGAACCGGACGGCGTTGCCCCAGGCCAGCGCCCCGCCGTCCGGCTCGCCCGTCGCCGACAGCACGTCGGCGTAGAACGTCTCCCGCGGCGGCTCCGCCTGGCGCGCAAGCATCGTGTCCACATCGGTCGGCTGCTCCGGCAGCAGCGGCGGGTTGATCCCGTCGCCGAAGAAGCCGCAGAAGTCGGCCCCGAACGCCACCGCGTCAGCGCCGGCCACGGCAGCGATGTGGTGGTGGTGCGCGGCCAGACGCTGGGCCGGATCGCCCGGGCCCACGAACGCCGGAATGGCGCACAGGCCCACCACCCCTCCCCGCTCGCCCACGCCCGCCAGCACGTCGTCGGCGAGGTTGCGCGGGTTCGCGAACACCGATGCCGCGTTCGCATGTGACGCCAGCACCGGGCCTCCGTAGCGCTCCAGCGCCAGCTCGCATCCGCGCGGGCTCAGGTGCGACAGGTCGAGCGCCATCCCCAGCTGCCCCATCTCGTCCAGCAGCTCGAACCCGAGCCCGGTGATGCCGGCCCCGGTCTGCTCGGCCAGCCCGTCGGCGAATGCGTTCGCCCGGTTCCACGTTAGCCCGGCCATCCGCACACCCAGCCGGTGCAGGGTGCGGATCACGCCCGGGTCCCTCCCCAGCGCCTCCACGCCCTCGAGCGACAGGATGCCTACGATGGCGCCGTCGGCGATCGCCTCGCGCAGCTCGATCGTCCCCTGCACGATGCGCAGCCTGCCGTCCGAGCGATCGGCCTCGCGCCGGGCCGCGTCCAGCTGCTGGATGGTGACCCGCAGCGCGGACTCCGGCAGGTGCCTGTCGTCCACGAAGGCCGGCAGCACCTGCAACCGCACGCCGGCCGCCTCCAGCATAGGCAGGTGGCGTTGCGCGAACGCGTCGTCGTCGCCCAGTTCGCGCCGCTCGAGCACGTCGAGCAGCGCGTCGAGGTGCAGATCGGCGATCACGCAGGCGCAGCGGCAGCGGCCATGCCCGCGGTCATTTCAGCCTGAACACCGACGACGACATCAGCTTGTCGTGGATGGCCTGGTTGCGGCTGTCCCAGAGCGGGCACAGCACGTCGATGACTCCGATCAGCGGGATGATGAACAGCACGTCGAACACCAGCCAGCGCAGGAAGGCACGACGATAGCCGATGCTGACGCGGGTCTCGACGTCGCGAACGGCGATGCCCAGCAGATGCTTTCCGACCGTCTGGCCGCTGCGGTTGCCGTGCCAGGCGGTGAAGTACACGGGGTTCACCAGCACCAGGACGAACGGCGTGATCAGCTCCAGCGTCCCACCGAAGAAGAGCAGCGGCAGCGAGATGATCAGACTGACGCCGGCGATGATCAGCAGGTCGATGATCAGCGCCCACAGCCGCCGCCACCAGCCACTGTACTGCAGCACCGCCGACGGCGCCCACCACGGCATCCCTGCCTCTTCGGTGCGCAGCTCGGCCACCGATGCCCTGTCGACGCCCGCGTCCGGGCCGACCTCATCGGTGCTCGGGCCGGGGGCGGTGATGATGCACGCCGCCCGGTGGTCGAGCACGTTGGCGCCGGCCGGATGCTGCAGGCTGGGATCGACCTGCTTGCAGCGCTCCTCGGCGACCGGGCAACGGGGATGGAAGCGGCAGCCGCTGGGCACGTGCACGGGATTGGGCGTCTCGCCGCTGAGGATCTGCGGCACCGTCTGCTCGCGCGGGTCGCGCTTGGGCACCACCGAGATCAGCGCCCGGGTGTATGGATGCTGCGGGTTTCGCACCACCTCGCGGGCCGGCCCCTCCTCCACGATCCGGCCCAGGTACATGACCGCGATGCGATCCGCAAAGTGGGCGGCGGTGGACAGATCGTGGGTGATCATGAGAATGCCCATGCCGTCCTTGCGCAGGCCGTCCAGCAGCGACAGGATGCCGGCCCGCACCGACACGTCCAGCATCGACACCGGCTCGTCGGCCACCAGCAGCTTGGGATCGAGCACCAGGCTGGCCGCGATCGCCACGCGCTGGCGCTGGCCTCCCGACAGCTCGTGCGGGTACCGGTCGATGTAGAGGTCGGGCGGCGTCAGCCCGGCCCGCCCCAGCGCCTCGCGCACCTTCGCCTCACGCTCCTCCGACGAGCCGCCCATGCCGTGCACCAGCAGCGGCTCCTCCACCGCATCACGCACGGTGAAGCGGGGATCCAGCGATTCGTAGGGATCCTGGTAGATCATCTGGATCTCGCGCCGGAGCGGCCGCAGATCCTTCTGCGACAGCCTGCCGATCTCGCGACCGCGGAATCGGATCGCGCCGGCCTGGTAGTCGACCATCCGCACCACCGTCTGTGCGGTGGAGGTCTTGCCGCAGCCGGACTCGCCGACCAGCGCCACCATCTCGCCGGGGCCGACCGTGAACGACACGCCCTCGACCGCGTGCACCGTCAACGCCGGCCGCCGAGCGATGGCGCCGACGATGCCGCGTCCGACCGGATAGCGGGTGATGGCCCGCTCCACCTCGAGCAGCGGAGCGTCCGGAGCGACGTCCGCCGCGGCCTCCGGCGGCGCGTCGGCCTGCGCGCTCATGCCGGCTCCTCGACCACGACCCGGTCGTTCAGGTGGCAGATCGCCTCGTGCCCCGGCCCCACCTCGAGCCGGCGCGGATGCGTGACGGTGCAGGGCTCGAAGGTGGAGTCACAGCGCGGCGCGAACGGGCAGCCGACCAGCTCGCGGTCGAGCCGAGGCGGCGCCCCCGGGATCGACCTGACGTCGTCGTCCCCGAGCAGGTCGGGCGTAGCCGAGAACAGCATCCGCGTGTAGGGGTGGCGGGGCTCGTGGTAGATCGTCACCATCTCGCCCATCTCGGCGATCTCGCCGGCATACATGACGGCGGCGCGGTCGCAGACCTGGGCGACCACCGGCAGGTCGTGAGTGACCAGGATCATGGACAGGCCAAGGTCGCGGGTCAGCCGCACCAGCAGCTCCAGGATCTGCGCCTGCACCATCACGTCGAGCGCGGTGGTGGGCTCGTCGGCCAGCAGCACCTTCGGCTCGCATGCCAGCGAAAGCGCGATGGCCGCCCGCTGGCGCATGCCGCCCGAGAACTCGTGGGGATAGCGATCGGCGCGGCTGCCCGAGATTCCCACCAGCTCCAGCAGCTCGCGCACCTGCGCCTTAGCCGACTTGCCGCTGGCAGTGCCGTGCAGCTCCATCGGCTCGGCGATCTGGCTGCCGATCGGTCTTGACCGGATTGAAGGCATTCATCGCTCCCTGGAACACCATCGAGATGTCGCGCCAGCGGTGCGGGCTGACCGTCTCCTCGCCCTTCTCGAGCACGTTCTCGCCCTCCAGGAACACCTTGCCAGCCACCGACGCGCTGCCAGGCAGCAGGCCCATGACGGCGAGGATGGTGGTGGTCTTTCCGCAGCCGGATTCGCCCACCAGGCCCATCCGCTCGCCCGGGCGCAGCTCGAAGCTGACGCCCTGCACGGCGTGCAGCTCGCGACCGCCGCTGAGATCGAACCAGACGTGCAGGTCCTCGACCCGCAGCAGCGGCTCGCTCACTCAGACTCCAGCTTGCCGTGCAGCGGTCGCATGCGGAAGCGGCGGACGGCCAGGTGGCCGACCTTCAGCCGCGGATTGAGAGCGTCCTCCATCGACTGCCCGACCATGGTGCAGGCCAGGATCACGACGGTCACCGCCAGACCCGGGCGGCACGACCGCCCACCAGGCGTTGTTCAACACGGCGTTTCCGAGGAAGCTGTTCTCGATCAGCTTGCCCCACGAGATGGTGCTGGGGTCGCCCAGGCCGAGGAAGGCGATGTAGGTCTCCAGGAACACCGCCAGCGCGATCATCAGCACCGTGTTGGCGATCAGCAGCGGCGCCACCTGCGGCAGTACGTGTTTCCAGACCAGCCGGTTGTTTCCGGCCCCGATCGACCGCGCCCGTTTCACGTACACCCGCTCGCGCACGCTCTTCACCTGCGCGCGTATCAGCCGCGCCGTGCTCGTCCAGTAGATGATGCCGATGATGAGGATGATATTGATCAGGTTGCGCCCGAAGATGGCGGCCACCACGATCACCAGCGGGATGTCGGGGATGACCAGGAAGATGTCGGTGATCCGCATCAAGAGCACGTCGGTGCCGCCGCCGAAGAAGCCGGAGACGACGCCCACCGTGCCGCCGATCAGCATCGCCACCAGTGCCGCGGCGAAGCCGACCTCCAGCGACACCCGGCTGCCGTAGATCATCAGCGACAGCATGTCGACGCCGCCGTCGTCGGTGCCCAGCCAGTGCTGGCTGCTAGGCGGCGCGTAGATCGGCCCGGTCTTCTCGTGGATGCTGTAGGGCGCCAGCAGCGGGGCGAAGATCGCGATCAGCACGAACACCAGCACGATGATCAGGCCGATCAGCGCCTGCTTCTGGCCGAGGATGGTGGTGCGAACGAAGCCGCGGCGATCGGGCGTCGTCTCGATGCCCGCCTCGGCTGACTTGTCGTCGTCGCGGGCGAGGTCGGTCGAGGTGGTGGCGTGACTCACGTGGTCACCCGTGGATCGAGCTTGAAGTACAGGAGGTCGGCGACGAAGTTGAAGAAGATCACCGACAGCGTCAGCACCAGAAAGGCGCCCTGGAGGAAGGCGTAATCGCGCTTGTCTATGGCATCCACGATCGCCAGTCCGATGCCCGGATAGTCGAACACGTACTCGACGGTGATGGCGCCGCCGATGATGAACCCGAGCGACAGCGCGATCAGCGTCACCACCGGCAGCATCGCGTTTCGGAAGCCGTGCTTCCAGACGATCGCCCAGTTGCTCATGCCCTTGGCGCGGGCGGTCAGCACGTAGTCCTCGCCCAGCGTCTCCAGCATCGCCGAGCGCACGATCAGCGTGTAGTCACCGTACAGCACCAACCCCAGAGTCAGCGCGGGCAGGATCATGTGCTTGGTGCGGTCGACCAGGAAGTCGTAGGTGCCGGGATTGCCGAGGATGCCGTAGTCCGGGCTCTGGATGCCGCCATGAGGCAGGCCGACGCGGTCGGCGACGAAGTAGACGATCATCAAGCCCAGCCACTGGGTGGGCACGGAATAGAACGCGAGCGCGGTCCAGACCGAGCCCCGGTCGGCCCATGTGCCTCTCCGCCAGGCGGAGATCACCCCCGTGAGCACGCCGAAGATGATGGAGAAGACGGTGCCCAGCGTGATCATGGCCAGCGTCTTCTTGATCGGGTCCCACAGCTCGCCGCGCACCGGCTTGTGGGTGATGGCGGTGACCCCCAGGTCGCCGTGGGCCAGGTTCTTCAGGTAGATCACGTACTGCTGCCACTTCGACTTGTCGAGGCCCATGTCGTGGGCGACCGCCTTCTTGAACTGCTGGGTGCAGGCCCGACACTTGAGCCCGGAGACGGCATCGCCCGGCAGGGCGCGGAACAGGACGAAGTTCAGCGTCACGGCGACGTACACCGTCAGAATCGCAAACAGCGTGCGCTTGATGATGTAGTCGCTTCGTTGCATCGGTTCGTCTGCTCCGCTCCCTGCCGGGCGTCGTTGCTATGCCTGGTGCACGTCCGTGAAGAACGAGTAGTTATAGCCCTGAAGCTGCGGATCGAAACCGTCCCACTTGACGGTGTGGGCCGCGATCCCCTGCTCGTTCAACAGCTGGGTGTACAGCCAGTTGTTGTAGATGGTCTCGTCCATCTTGTGCACGAGGTCCTTGCGCTGCTGCTCGTTCACCAGCGTTCCCTGCTTCGCGTAGTCCTGGTCGTAGGCGTCGTTGATCCAGCCGGTGTCGCTCCACGAGCACCACTGGCCCTTGGTCACCACCGACAGCTGGAAGTCCGGATCCGGCACCGCCACCCAGTCCCACAGGGCGATGTCGAACTTCGAGTAGCCGGTGGGCGGGTTGGTGCTGGAATCGCACTTGTCGTCGGTCTCGATGGCGTAGGCCGCGGTGGCGTCGCCGCCGCTCTGCTCGGTCACCTTGACGCCGGCGTTGGCGAAGCCCTCCTGGACGATCGAGAACTCGCGGTCACCGTTGAAGTCGAGGCTGGTGGGCACCATGATCTGGTACTCCATCTTGTGGGCCGGCTCGGCGTACTTGCCGGTGGTGGCGGGCGCCACCCGGATGCCGTCCGCGCCCTTCTTGTAGCCGAGCTGGTCGAGCATCTGGTTCGCCTGATCGCAGTTGAAGGTGACCGGCTTGACGTTCGGGCTGCGCCAGTCGCCGGCGATCGCGCCGAGCAGACTGCCCTCGGGTTCGGCGTAGCCGTTGAAGACCACGTCCTTGATCTGGTTGACGTCGACGCACATCGACAGCGCCTGCTTGACCTTGGGGTCGAGCAGCTCGCGATGCTGCGGCTTGTAGGGGTTCGAGTTCCAGGTGATGTTGACGATCTCGCCACCCGGATAGGTGTCGACCTTGACGTTGCTCACCTTCTTGACCGCGTTGACGGCGGTGAACGGCACCTGGTCGACGGCCGAGATCTGACCCGACTGGAGGTCGGCGATCATCGAGTCGGCGTTGGTGTAGTAGACCAGCGCCACAGCCTCCACGTGCGGCTTGGGGCCCCACCAGCCGGGGTTCGGCTTGAAGACGGTGGTGCCCTTCTTCTCGTACTGGGTGATCTGGAACGGGCCGCCGGAAACCAGCGGCAGGTGCTGCTCGGGCAGGAACGTCTTCAGGTCCTTGCCGTTATTGGTGTCGTACTGCGCCCAGACGTGCTTGGGCAGGATGAACAGCCCGGAGATCAGCGGCAGCGCGTTTCCGACCGGCGTGTCGTAGTGGAACACGGCCGTGTTCGGGTCGGGTGCGTCCACGCTGGTCACGTGCGAGATCGACGACGCCAGCACGGCCGTGGGGCCGTTCTGGTACTTGATGATGGTGTTCGCCGTCCAGGCCACGTCCTCGGACGTCAGCGGCTTGCCGTCCGACCACTTGCCGCCCGACTCCAGGTGATACGTCCAGGTCTTGCCGTCGGACGAGACGTCCCACGACTTGGCGTAGCTGGGCACGATGTCCTTCAGGTCCGGCCCGTACTGCACCAGCTCCGGGTACACCTCCTCGTACGCCGTGACTGACTGTGCTTCGATGTAGTTGAACGGATTAAGGGTGTCGATGTAGTTGGTCGTGCCCTCGGTGAAGATGCCGCCTTCCTTGACTCCGCTGGTTCCGCCGGTGCCTCCAGTGCTGCTGCCGCCGCAACCTGCGGCCACCAGCACCGCCAACACCGCGGCGATGCCGAGCAACCTGCGTGCGCTCATCTGGTTCCCTCCCTCGTGTGCAGCGCGTCACCTGCGCCGTCGTGATGATCCCGGCCCGGACGCGGGACGCGCCGTGCCAGCTCGTCGATATGTTCCGCCGTCTCGGCCACCGCTCGTTCCAGCCACAGCCTGCCCTTCTCGGCGGTGGCGACGGTGGCGTCGCCGATCACTCCGGACTCCGTCCATCCGCTCCACTGGCCCTTGATCGAAAGCGGGCCGTCGTTCCAATCCATCCACACGGTGTCGGAGTCCCAGTCCGGGATCTCCCGCACCGCCTTTTCCATCTGCACCCGCTCGGGGTGGATCGCGAGGTACAGCGACGTCTCGAGCTCGCAGGCGTGTGCCATGCCGCCGGGCTGGTCGGAGTCGCGTGTGCGCGCCAGCAGCTCGGCCGACTCGGGCGTCGACAGGTACCAGAAGGTGGCGGCGATCACGTCGCGCCGCTCCAGCATCAGCAGCCGCGCGGCCATGTCGACCAGCGGCACGTTCGAGCCGTGCCCGTTCACGAACAGGATGCGGCGGAAGCCGTGGTGGATCAGGCTCTTGCCGATATCCACCAGGTACTCGACGAACCGCTTCCAATCGATCGTGATCGACCCCGGGAAGTCCATGTGGTGCGGCGTGTAGCCGTGCGTGACCGTGGGCAGGAGCAGGCTCTGCTCGGGCCGCGCCAGCACCGCCCGCTCGGCCAGCGCCTCGGCGATCACGGCGTCCGTGTCGATCGGCAGGTGGTAGCCGTGGTCCTCCAGCGTGGCCACCGGGATCACGCACACCGGGTCGTCCGCGACGCGCTCGGCCACCTCTGGCCAGGTCAGCTCGGCGTACCGGTGTGTGTGCTCAGTCGAAGGCATAGTGCTGGTGTTCGGAGT
This sequence comes from uncultured Actinomycetes bacterium, assembly GCA_963766445.1. GTDB lineage: Bacteria > Actinomycetota > Thermoleophilia > Gaiellales > JAICJC01 > JAICYJ01. The sequence goes on from CAVXZW010000029.1 coordinate 151,689, forward strand.
CGCAGGGATTCCCGCGTCCGAAGGTGATCTCTCTCCTTGTGACGTCAGCGATGCACCAAAAGACAGTCTTGGTCTGCGAGCCGGGCCCAGGATGACGGCAGATCGAGTCGGGAGCGTCCCGGTGGTCGCTGATCGCCGCGCGCAGCGTCGCGGCCGTTATGGTGCCCTCCGCAAGCCATGAGAGCGCGCGACGATACCGGACGTCCGAGCGGGCTGCATAGTCAACGTCGCCCTCGTACGGCAGCATCCGCTCGCTCACGTAGTGGTTGGTGTGGGCCAGCGTGCCGCGCGCATCCGGCTGGATCAGCTCGGCGTCGGTGGCCGATCCCTCGACGGAGACGACGCCTCCGCCCGCGTGCGCCAGCACGGTGTTGTATGACGATGCGCGGGCCGGATGCAGCGCGGCGGTCACTGCATCCTCGAGCGTGCGGCGGCGCACGATGTCCCGCACGTGCAGCAGGCGGGGTATGCCGGGGCGGTTGTCGTTCGGCGCGACCTCGTTGCCGGTCAGCGACAGACCGGCCGAGTTGAATCCGACGCTGATCCACGGCCCGATACCGACCGTCAGAACGACCGGATCGCCGGGCACGCGCCACTCGATGGCGATCAGATCCTGCTCCGCTGATGCCGACAGGTCGTTCGTGTGGGCCACCCAGACGCCGCCGTCGGCGCTGGCCGGCGCGCACGCCACCAGGTCGGAACAGCCCCGGGCCGGCTCGGGGGCCGGCGCGTCGTCGAGCTCCTCGATGCCGGCGGCGAACAGCGCTCCGCGATCGACGCCGGCCGCGTCGGCCACACCGTCCAGCTCCACGACCAGCCACGGCAGCTCGCGCCGCGTCACCTCGAGGTACGGCTGGGCGGCGGCGACGGTCGCATCGCCGACGGCATCGCAACGCCGGCGGATGGCACCGGAGCAGGCGGCTCCGATCTGCTCGCCCACGTCACGGTGCGTCCCGGCGACGCGCAGCAGCTCAAGCGTTCGGCCGGGCATCAGGATGACTGATCGATATCTCTCGCGGGCCTGGCCGCTGCGAGAGGTTGGAGGTTGGATGAGGCCTGGGTGGCTACGGCTGCGAACCATCGCCTCGCGGCGTCCTCGGTCGCGCCAATATTCCCGATATTGACGCTCCCTGCGTCCTTGCGGGGCTCGGTTCTCGCCGTCCAGCACATCGCGAAGATATCGATCAATCATCTAGGAGCTCCGGCGCTGCGATAGACGTCCCACGGAGACGCCGATTGTCTCCGTCCGGCGCGGGCACGTCAACCCTGAGCGCGGTGGCCGTGGTCACCCCGCGGAGGCGGACGCCGCCTTCGGCGCGCGGCTTCCCACCAGCAGCGTGATCGTCGAACCGGGGCCGTAGCTGCCATCCGGCGCATAGCCGGTCGCCCGCAGCACCGTGCCACGCGTACCGTAGGATGCCCGATGGACCACGAACGTGAGCGGGCCGTGTCGCTGAAACAGCGCCTTCGCCTGGGACAGCGGTAGGCCGACCACGAGCGGGAAGTCGTACGCGGCACCGCCGGAAGCGTCCGCGCGGGCCCCCAACGCAAGTCCGGATGCTCCGACCGCCGATGTGACCGCCAGCACGGCCGCCAGCACGGCCAGGGTGAGGCTGCGCGATATGGCAGCCGCAGCTCCGAGTGCCAGCGCGGCCAGCAGGCAGAGCACGGCAAGCACCCAGCCGGGAGGCTCCAGCAGCGCGACGGCCACCAGCACCGCCGCGGTCGCGGCCACCACGATCGTGATGAGGCCGGGGATCAGGCGCGGCCACCAGGCGGTGGCCGCCCCGGGCTCGGGGTCCGGCTGCGGCACTGCGCTCACACGGCCACGATAGCTGCCTGCGCGGCGCATGTGTCGGTGGCCGCGGACCGTGGTATAGATCGGGCGATGGCGTCGCATGCCGCCCGACACGCACCCATGTACCGGCAGGTTGCCGACCAAGTGGCGGCCGAGATCGCATCCGGCGAACTGCCGCCCGGCCACCGGGTGCCGTCGGAGCGGGTGATCGCCGAGCGGCACGGCCTTTCGCGGATGACAGCCCGCCAGGCGGTCGAGCTGCTCGTGCGGCGCGGCCTCGTCTACCGCCGCCCGGGATCGGGCACCTACGTCGCCGCCGCGCGAGTGGAGCACACGCTGCAGTGGTTCGCGGGCTTCACCGAGCAGATGCGGGCGCAGGGGATCGAGCCGGGCGGGCGCGTCCTCGCCGTCAGGCTGTCCGGCCGGGACGGCTCCGACGCGGGCGTCGGCCTGGAGCTGCCGCAGGGCGAGGCCAGCTGGATGGTCCGCCGCGTGCGCTTCGGAAACGGGGAGCCGCTGCTGGTCGAGGAGTCACACGTCCCGGCCCGCCTGTTCCCCGACCTCAACCGCCACAACCTGGCTCAGAGCTCCCTCTATGACCTGATGCGGAGCCGCTACGGCGTCGACCCGGTGCGCGCCCACGAGACGATCGAGCCGACCGCGTGCGAGCAGGACGAGGCCCGTCACCTGGCCACTCGGCCGGGCGCTCCGGCGATCCTGGTCACGCGCACCGCGTACGACGGCGCCGACCGGCCGGTGGAGTACGCCCGTGACATCTACCGCGGCGACCGCGCCCGTTTCGTGGTCGACCTGCGGCGCCAGCGGGACGGGCGAGGCTAGTCGGCGCGCGCTCGGCGCTGAGCGCGAGCAGCTCGCCGCGCAGCTCGGCCAGCGGCTGGGCGCCCGCGTCGCCCTCACCGCGGCGCCGCACCGAGACCTGGCCGGACTCCAGCTCGCGGTCACCGACGACCAGGATCCGCGGCATCTTCTGCCGCTCGGCCTCCGCGATCTTCTTTCCCACCGACTCGCCGCGGGTGTCCGCCTCGGCCCGCAGGCCGGCCGCGTTCAGCTCGGCCACCACCTGCCGGGCGTAGTCGTTGTGACGATCCGCGACCGGGATCACCAGCGCCTGCACCGGCGCCAGCCAGACCGGGAACGCGCCCGCGTAGTGCTCGATCAGGATGCCGATGAAGCGCTCGAACGAGCCGAACAGCGCGCGGTGGATCATCGCCGGCGTGTGCTCGGCGTTGTCCTCCCCGGTGTAGGTGATGCCGAACCGCTCCGGCATCTGGAAATCGAGCTGGATCGTGCCCATCTGCCAGGAGCGGCCGATCGAGTCGGTCATGTGCAGGTCGATCTTGGGCCCGTAGAACGCGCCGTCACCCTCGTTCAGCTGGTACTCCACCCCGGCCCGCTCGAGCGCCCGCGTGCAGCGCCGTCTCGGCCGCGTCCCAGAGCTCGTCTGCGCCGATCCGCTTCTCGGGCCGCGTCGACAGCTCGATCCGGAGATCGAGCTGGAAGATCCCGTAGATCGCCTGCGCCAGCTCCAGGCAGCCGATCACCTCGTCCTCGATCTGCTCGTGGGTGCAGAAGATGTGGGCGTCGTCCTGCGTGATATGCCGCACCCGCATCAGGCCGTGCAGGGTGCCGGAGGGCTCGTGCCGGTGCACCAGCCCCTGCTCGGCCAGTCGCAGCGGCAGGTCGCGGTAGCTGCGGCGCTCGTCGCCGAAGATGTCGACGTGGCCCGGGCAGTTCATCGGCTTGATGCCGAACTCGCCCGCCTCGACCTCGGTGAAGTACATGTTCTCGCGATAGGCCTCCCAGTGGCCGGAGCGCTTCCAAACCTCCACGTTGTAGAGGATGGGCGTTCGCACCTCCTGGTAGCCGCGCTCTCGGTTCAGCTCGCGCCAGAGCGTGGTCAGCTCGTTCCAGATCACCATCCCGCGCGGATGCCAGAACGGCGAGCCCGGCGACACATCCGAGAAGTGGAACAGGTCGAGCTCACGGCCCAGCCGGCGGTGGTCGCGGAGGCGTGCCTGCTCGACCCGTTCCAGGTACTCGTCCAGCGCCGCCTGGTCGAAGAAGGCGGTTCCGTAGATTCGGGTCAGCATCGGGTTGTCGGAGTCCCCGCGCCAATACGCGCCGGCCGTGGACAGGAGCTTGAAGGCCTTGATCGGCTTCGTGGTCTGCAGGTGCGGGCCGCGGCACAGGTCCTCGAACCCATCCTGCGTGTAAAGGCTGATCTCACCGTCCGGCAGGTCGCGGGCCAGCTCCAGCTTGTACGGCTGCGCCTCCGCCTGGAAGCGGGCCAGGATCTCTGCCTTGTTCACGCCGTCGGTGCGCACGAAGGGGTGCTCCTGGGCGAGGATCCGGCGCATCTCCTGCTCGATCCGGCCCAGGTCGTCCGACGAGATCGGCTCGGGGAACTGGAAGTCGTAGTAGAAGCCGTCGGCGATCGCGGGGCCGATCGCCACCTTGGCGTCGGGCCACAGGTGCAGCACCGCCTCGGCCATCACGTGCGCCGTCGAGTGGCGCAGCACGGGCAGCGCCTCCGCATCGCGCGCCGTCAGGATGCGCACGCGGTCGCCCTCGGCCAGCGGTAGCCGCAGGTCACGCACCTCGTCTCCCGACGTCCACGGCGACGGCGGCCTGGGCCAGCCGCGGGCCGATCGCGTTGGCCACATCCAGGCCGGTCGCGCCGTTCTCCAGCTCCAGATCAGTCCCGTCGGGCAGTTCAATGCGCATGGCAGAGAGCATATCGACCGGCGCTGTTAGGCTGACCGCATGCAGGACCTCGCGATCGTGCTTGCGCTGCTGCTCGTGGTGGCGGTCGCCACGCTCGTCCATCGAGAGCGCCAGCGGCGACGGGCGCTGGCGCTGCTCGGCCGCCGCGGCGATCTGGAGGCCGCGGCTCGGGCGGCAACCGAGGGCCGCGCAGATCGCCCCTCGCTGGATGCCGCGCTGGCGCTGCGCGACGCCATCATGGACGCCTCCCCCACGCCCGTGATGCTGTTCGACGCGGGCGCCCGCCTGGTGCACGCCAACAGGGCCACGCGGGAGGCCATCCCCGACCTCGAGGTGGGCGCGACCGCCGCCGTCCAGGAGATCGCCACCGCCGTCCATGATGCGCTGGCCGGCCGGCCGCCGCGCCCGTTCGACGTGACCGTCTACCAGCCGGAGCGACGGCGCTTCCACGCGCACCTGCGCACCTACCCCGACCGCGGCACGCGCTGCTGCGTCGTGGTGCTGGCCGACGAGAGCGCCGAGGCCGACTACCGGGATGCGCGGCGGCTGTTCTCGGCCGGCGTGTCGCACGAGCTGCGCACTCCGCTGGCGCGGATGCTGGCGCTGGTCGACGCGCTGTCGCTGCCGCTGGACGAGGCCGAGCGCGAGCAGACCATGGATCAGATGCGCGACGAGATCGACGCGATGCGGGAGCTGATCGAGGACATGATGCTGCTGGCCCGGCTGGAGGTCGAGGGGATAACCGGCGGCGAGCCGGCCGACGTCACGGAGGCGGTCGAGGACTGCCTGGAGCGACATGCCGACGCCGCACACGCGGCCGGGCTACGGCTGGCCGGGCACGCCACCGCCGGGATCGTCACCGCCGTCCCGCGACGGCTGGTGGACGTGATCCTGGACAACCTGCTGGAGAACGCGATCCGCCATGCCGGCGAGGGCGCCGACATCGACGTCACCGCCCGTGGCCTGACGGGGGCGGTCGAGCTGTCGATCGCCGACACCGGTGCGGGCGTACCCGCCGAGCACCTATCGCGGGTGTTCGAGCGCTTCCACCGCGTCGAGGGGTCGCGTGCCGGTCCGGGCACGGGTCTGGGACTGGCGATCGTCAAGCACATCGCCGAGGCGCACGGCGGGCGAGCGGTGATGGAGAGCATCGAGGGCCAGGGCACGACGGTGCGGGTGACGCTGCCCGCGCCCGCGGTGGTGCCCGCCACCGGGGCCGCCGACGCCGGTCAGGCGCCCGGTTTGGGCACCGCGTCGAACCTGTAGCCGACCCCGTAGTGGGTCTGGATGTACGTGTGGCCGGCCGCGCGCCGGTCGATCTTGTCGCGTAGCTTGCGCACGCAGACGTCGACGGTGCGGTCGCGGTGGCGGTGCGGGATGCCCCACACCCGTTGCTGCAGCTGGTCACGCGAGAGCGCGCGGCCGCGCTCGCCGGCCAGCACGTAGAGCAGGCGGAACTCGGTCGGCGTCAGCCCCACGTCCGCGCCCTCCAGGATGGCGGCGTGCAGATCAGGATCGATCACCAGGCCCTCGGCCACGATCGTCTCGGAGCCGGCCGCCGCCTTCATGCCGGCACGGCGCAGTACCGCCTCCACCCGCGCGACCAGCTCGCGCATGCCGAACGGCTTGCTCAGGTAGTCGTCGCCGCCGATGCCGAGCGCGTGCACCTTGTCGTGCTCGGAGCCGCGCGCGCTGACGATCACGATCGGCGTCTCGATGCCCTCCGCGCGCAGCGTCTCGGTGATCCGCCAGCCGTCGGTGCCGGGCAGCATCAGGTCGAGCACGGCCACGTCGGGGCGCTCGTAGCGGAGCTTTGCGATCGCGCGGTCGCCGTCTTCGGCCACCTCGACGTCCATGCCGGCGCGGCGCAGGTGCGTCGCCATGGCGTTGGCGATCACGTGGTCGTCTTCGGCGATCAGGACTCGTGGCATGCGCTGATCGTAGACCGTGACCCGGACCAGAGATTCGCCGCCCCGGCTTGCCTTTTGTCCACCAGCCAAACGGACCTTCGAGTCACCTCTACAGTCCCTCCGTCTGGGTTCAACCTACTCGGCTGCCCTGGGCGGCGCAGAGGGGAAACTAGAGCAGCGGTGCCACCCCGGCAACCCCCATTTCCGCAAACAGCGGAGTTTTTCTTCACCACCTCGCCAGCACCTCGCGGTCGCGCTCGTACGTGAGCAGCTGCGCTGCCTGCTCGCGGGTGACCCAGCGCAGCTCGTCCACCTCGCGGCTGGGCTCGAATGCGCCCGCCCCGACCCGCATCACGTAGTAGCGCACGACCTTGGGCAGCACGGCGCCGTGCTTTTCGACCGTGTAGCGGACGACGCCCAGGTCGCGCTCGATGCGGCCGTGGAAGCCGGTCTCCTCCCGCACCTCGCGCAGCGCTGCGGCGACGTCGTCCTCGCCCGGCTCGTGCTTGCCCTTGGGCAGCGTCCAGTCGTCGTACCGGGGGCGATGCACGAGGGCGATGCGCTCGCCGTCGACCAGCACGGCGCCGGCGGCGCGAACGAGGTTGTCGGCGGGTGCGGGCTCCATGTCCGTGATGGCCGGCGAGGCTCAGCCGCGGCGCGCGCGCAGGCCGGCCACCCAGAACAGCAGACCGACCAGCCCCACCAGGCCCAGCACCATGCCGGCGAACACCCAGGTGGTACCGCGGTTTCCGCCGACGGCGAATCCGACCGCCAGCATCGCGATCGCGAGCACGCCCAGCGCCTGGGTGACCACGAACGGCCCCGGCAGCCCGGCGGGCGTGATCGGCGGGCCACCCTGCGTGAGCCGGCTGGGGTCGGCCTCGTCCTTGGCGCGGCTGCGCAGGGCCAGCGCGATGATTCCGCCGAAGACAGCCACGAAGTAGACGACCTGCGACCAGAAATCGCCGATCCAGTCCACCAGGTAGGTGAACAGCACGATCAGCGCGACCGCCGCAAGCGTGCCCAGTGCGGCAACGCCGATCGCGGTCTGCCAGTTGTAGACCTGGCTGGGCTGCGGCTGCGGATCGTTCATCGCCCGAGAGCCTACCGCAGCCGTCCGACCCCGCACGGCGGCCCCGTCACGACGTCCATGTCAGCGACCGCGGGTCGGAACGCCGGGATCGAGCCGGTCGCGCCGGTGCGCCGGTCGAACACCTTCACCTCGTCCTGTAGCGACACCGCCAGGTAGCGGCCGCCGGGAGACCAGGCGTAGGAGTGGGCGATCGGCGGGGCGCCCGCAGGTACGCCGCCCGGCTGCAACGACTGCAGCACGTCACGATTCGTCCCCTGCTCGTACCAGAACGCGCTGTCGTCGGGCGCCACCGCCAGGTGGTACGACGGCAGGGTCGTGCGGAAGATGCTCGAGCTGCCGGTCACGCGGTTCAGCACCACGATCGCGAACAGGGAGTTGGGGTCGGTGGGATCGACCGGCGCCACCGCCACGGCCAGGAGGGACGACGTGGCCGTCAGCGCGGTCACCACATACCCGTGCCGGGGCCGTCCGGCGGCGGTCTCCAGCGTGTCGCCGAGCCGCAGCCGGCCGCCGTCCTCGTAGACGGCGTGTCCGTCGGACGTGAGCGTCGTCCCGGTCGGGGTGAAGGCGGTGGTGCAGTGGTAGCCGACCGTCGCGCTGCGGCGGAACGGCGCAGCCAGGAGCTGGATCCTGATCCCGTGGCGGCGATCGGACGTACACACCGCCGCGAACCCTGAGTCCGCCGACCAGGTCACCCCGCCCACCTGGCCGCGCACCGTCGTCGCCTGCAGCTCCCGCATGGACGAGCCGCTCAGCACGACGACCGACGCGCGCGGACGGCCCTGCGCCAGCACGACCGTGCCGTCGGGCGACGGCCAGGCCCGGCACGTAGCGCGCCCCGGCGTTCTTGGCGGCCAGCGTGGTCATCGTCTCCCGCTCCAGCACGCAACCCTTGCCGATCCACCACAACACGCCCCCGGCCCGCCGCATCATGTCCTCTGCTGTGCAGCGGCGGCGGGTGGATGTCGGCCGGATGCGGCCCCGGCGCCGCGGCCGGCCCCGCCACCGTCGATCGGGACGGTGCCGCCACCAGCACCACCAGCGCCCCCAGCACCGTGATCAGTGGCACCGCGATCCGCACGGCGCCTCAGCTGATGCCCAGGTACGCCTTTCGCACCTCGTCGTTGGTCGCCAGCGCCTCGGCCCTGTCCGACAGCGTCACCCTGCCGGTCTCGAGCACGTAGCCGCGGCTGGCGATGCCGAGGGCGATCAGCGCGTTCTGCTCCACCAGCAGGATGGTAGTGCCCTCGCGGTTGATCTCCTGGATGATCTCGAAGATCTTGTCGACCAGGATCGGCGCCAGGCCCATCGACGGCTCGTCGAGCAACAGCAGCTTGGGCCGCGACATCAGCGCCCGGCCGATCGAGCACATCTGCTGCTCGCCGCCCGAGAGCGTCCCCGCCTGCTGGCCGCGCCGCTCGCCGAGGCGCGGGAACAGCGAATAGACGTGCTCGATGTCCTGCTCGATGCCCTCCCGGTCCGTGCGGTTGAACGCCCCCATCTCCAGGTTCTCGCGCACGCTCATGCGCGGGAACAGGCGCCGTCCCTCGGGCGAGTGGGCGATCCCCATCTGCACGATCTCGTGCGGCGGTGCGTTCTGGATCTCCTTGCCGGCGAAGCGGATGGTGCCGGCTTTGGGCTTCGTGAGGCCCTGGATCGAACGCAGCGTGGTCGATTTGCCCGCGCCGTTGGCGCCGATCAGGGTCACGATCTCGCCCTCGTTGACGGTGATCGAGAGGCCCTTGACGGCCTCGATGCGGCCGTAGAACGTCCGCACCTTGTCCAGCTCGAGCAGCGCCGGCGGGTTCGCGGCCGGCGCCGGTGGCGCCTCGGCGCTCACGCGGTCGCCCCGTTTCCGGCCCCGGCGCTGCCGGCCGCGCCGCTGCCCAGATAGGCCTCGATCACGCGGTCATTGGCCTGGATCTCGGCAGGCGAACCCTCGGCGATCTTCTCGCCGTGGTCGAGCACCGTGATCCGCTCGGACACGCCCATCACGACCTTCATGTCGTGCTCGATCAGCAGGATCGTGAGACCGCGCTCGTCGCGCAGCTGCGACACGAACCTGGTGAAGTCGGCCGACTCCTGCGGGTTCATGCCCGGCGGTCGGCTCGTCCAGCAGGAGCAGCGTCGGCTCGCTGCCGAGCGCGCGCGCCACCTCCAGCCGGCGCTGATCGCCGTACGACAGGTTCATCGAGTACTCGTCGTCGACGCGCTCGGAGAGGCCGCAGTAGCGAAGCAGCTCGCGCGCCCGCACCAGCGCGTCGCGCTCCTCGCGCCTGACGCCGGGGGTGCGCAGGATGCTGCGGATGAGTCCACCCTTCAGGCGGCAGTGCATGCCGACCAGCACGTTCTCGACCGAGGTCATGGTCTGGAACAGCCGGATGTTCTGGAACGTGCGGCCCACCCCGAGCTTGGTGATCCTGTGCGGCGGCAGGCCGCCGACGTCACGCCCTGCGAACAGGATCTCGCCGGCGGTCGGCTTGTAGGCCCCGGTCAGCATGTTGAAGAACGTGGTCTTGCCGGCGCCGTTCGGCCCGATCAGGCTCACGATCGAGCGCTCCGGCACCACGAAGTCGATGTCGCTGCAGGCGACCAGGCCACCGAACTCCTTGCGCGCTGCCCGCGTCTCCAGGATCGCGGCGCCCTTCGGCCCGGCACGCGGGTTGCGGTGCCTCTGCCGCCTCGGTGCTCACCCGACCACCACGCCGGCGGCCTCGTGCTCCTCCTTGACCACGTCGAACTCGGCCTTGCGTCTGGAACTGGGTATCAGCCCCTGCGGGCGGAACAGCATCATCAGCACGATCAGCAGCCCGAACAGCCCGGCCTCGTACTTGGTGATCTCGATGTTGGTGCCGAAGTTGGAGTTGATGGTGTTGCCGATCGCGCCCAGCCCCTGCTGGTTCAGGTACGCCAGGATCGCGGCGCCCAGGCACACGCCCCAGACGTTGCCCATGCCGCCCAGGATCACCATCGCCAGCAACAGCGTGGAGATGTAGAGCTTGAAGTTGTCGGGGATGGCGCCGCCCTGGTAGACGCCGTAGAAGCATCCCGCCGCACCGCCGAAGAACGCCCCCGAGGCGTAGGCCCAGGTCTTGACCTGCATCAACGGCACGCCCATCGCGGCCGCCGCGATCTCGTCCTCGCGCAGCGCGACCCAGGCCCGTCCCAGCCGCGAATCGCGCAGCCGGATCGAGCAGAACACGGTGATCGCCACCAGCAGCAGCCCCACCCGGTAGAACCAGACGTCCAGGTTGGGCGTGAGCAGGAAGTTGTCGGGCAGGAACGGGAGGATGCCGTGCAGGTACCGGAACCCCATCGGATCGATCGGGGTGATGCCGGCGACGCCGTTGGTGAGGTTGAATCCGGTGCCGAACATGTTGTCGCCGTTGCGCACGACCTGGGGGATGATCTCGCCGAAGCCGAGCGTCACCAGCGCCAGGTAGTCACCGCGCAGGCGCAGCGTGGGCAGGCCGATCACCACACCCGCGGCGGCCGCCATCGCCGCCGCCACCGGCAGCAGCAGCCAGATCGAGATGTGGATGCCGATCGCGTGGGATTGCACGCCCACCGCGCCGAACACGATGCTGTGGCTGGCGAACTGGGTCGATGCGAACCAGCCCGCCACGTAGCTGCCGATCGCGTAGAAGGCGACGTAGCCGAGGTCGAGCAGGCCGGCGTAGCCGACCACCATGTTCAGGCCCACCGCCATGCACACGAACACGGTCATCGTGACGGCGGTGCTCAGCGTCGGGATCAGCTGGCTGGTGCCGAGCGACGTGTAGTACTCGGGGTAGAGCACGACCAGCGGCACGATGATGATCGGGATGATCGCGCGCCGTGCCCAGCGCGGTATCGGCAGCTTGTCGATCATGCTCTGTCGGCCTCCGGCTGCCCCAGCAGCCCCTGTGGCCGGAACACGAGGATCAGGATCAGGATCGAGAACACGATCGAGGTCGTCCACTGCTCACCCGGCGCGTGCCAGGAGAGGCCCTCGTTGAATGCCTGGATCAACCCGATGATGAGCGCGCCCAGGGTGGCTCCCGTGAGGTTGCCGATGCCGCCCAGCACGGCGGCGGTGAAGGCCAATAGCCCGATCTGGCCGAGGTCGTAACGGGTGGTCGTGATCTCGAGCACGTAGAGGGTGCCGCCTGCACCGGCCAGGATGCCCGCCAGCGCGAACGTGAACGAGATCGTGCGGTCGACGTCGACGCCCATCATGCGGGCGGCGTCCATGTCCTGGGCCACGGCCCGCATGGCCTTTCCCTGGCGGGTGCGCCGCACCACGTAGGTGAGCGCCAGCAGCAGCGGGATCGTCGCCAGGATCACGATCAGCGACTTCGCGGGCCAGTCGAGGAACAGGATGTTGCTGGGCAGGATCGCGCCCACCCCGGTGTAGTTGGGCCCGTAGAAGAACTGGGCCGCGTTGCTGAGGATGTACGAGATGCCGAGCGTGGTGATCAGCGGCGCCAGCCGTGGCGCATTCCGCAGCCGCCGCAGAGCCACGCGTTCGATGGTCGGGTTGAGGATGCCGCAGAAGACCATCGCTCCCAGCATCGCCGCCAGCACGCCGAGGAACGTGACGATGCCCGACTGGGAGCCGTCCAGCCCCAGCCTGGTGCCCGCGATCGAGACGGTGATCATCGTGCCCCACATGAACACGTCGCCGTGGGCGAAGTTGATCAGCTCGATGATGCCGTACACCAGCGTGTAGCCGAGCGCGATCAGTGCGTACAGGGCGCCGTTGGTGAACCCGATCAGCAGCACCGACCCGAACTGACCGGGCCCCTGGACGAAGTTCACGGCCAGCCAGAACACGAGCAGGGCCAGCAGCGCGATCGTGACTGCCCGGTTCAGCAGCCCGGTGATACGAGGGAGCACCGCCAGGACAGGCCGTCGCGCGGTGTGCGTGTCGGTTGCCATGGCGGCGCTCCCTCTCCTTCGATCAGCCGCTACCGGTGATCTTGGCGACCAGTGCCGGGTCAGGGTTGACGACCTGGTAGGTGTCGAACTCCCCCGACTTCGAGTTGCCAATACCGATCGTGAACTGCTGCTGACCGATGATGTCGCCCTGGTTACCGATCTGGAACGTCCCCAGGATGCCGTTGGTGATCTTCATCCCGAACACGTTCTTGGTGACCGACGCCCGCGTGCCGTCAGATGCGGCGATCGCGTTCAGCAGCACCTGCGCGGTCTGGGCGGCGTAGGCGGTGTACGGCTGCACCGTGGTGACGCCGTACTTGGCCTTGAACTGGTCGATGAACGTCTTGCCCTCGCCGACCAGCTTGTCGGCCGGGAACGCCCGCGTTGCTGACGTACATGCCCTGTCCGGCCGCTCCTGCCGAGCCCGAACCGGTCAGCGTCGAGCTGATGAAGAAGCCGTCAGGCGCGATCAGCTTGACACCGGTGTTCGCTCCCAGCACGGCAACCTTGTCCTTGATCAGCTGGCCGCCGTTCGAGCAGATCAGGCCGCCCAGGAAGATCGCATCCGGGTTGGTCGCCTTGATCTTCTGCATCAGGGCCTGGTAGTTGGCGGCCTTGGGATCCCACGAGTCGCGCCCGGCGACCTTGATGCCGAGCTGCGTCGCCGCCTTCTGGAAGAAGTCGGCCACACCGACGCCGTAGGACTCCTTGTCGTCGAGCACGTACACGCTCTTGACGCCCAGCTTCTGCGCCAGGGTGGCGTCCACCGCGCCCTGCGAGTTGTCCACCGCGACCACGCGAGCGTAGTTGCGGACGCCGCTCGGGTAGTACTTCTCGGGCTCGCCCGGCTCACCGCTCGGCTGCGTCAGCCCGAGGTTGGTGTTGGCGCCGGAGATCTCGATCAGTCCGACCCGGTTCAGGATCGGCACCTCGAGCTTCGCGCACGGCGAGTTGAGCGTGCCCAGCACCCCGATCACGCTGGAATCGCGAACGTAGGCATTCGCATTCGAGCTGCAGGTCGCCGGGTCGTAGGCACCCGCCTGGGCCGTCGAGTCGTCACAGTCCTGGTACTGGACCGTGTACTTGCCGGCCTTGTAGTTGTGCTGGGCCAGGATCATGTTGATGGCCTCGGACATCTGGTCGGTCTGGATCTTGTTGGAACCCTGCCGCGGCAGGTCGGACACGATCGTGAACTGGCCTTTGCCCTGCGGTGCGTGGCAGGTGGAGATGTTGACAGGGGTGCCCGCATTACCGCCACCACCGCCGCTCGAGCTGCTGCTGCTACTTCCACAGCCGGCAGCTACTGCCAGTGCAAGGACTGCAACGATCGGTATGGCTCGGAATCGAACCGTCCCCATCACGTTCCTCCATCGTCGGGAGTTTGAGTCCGGGCCGGTCTGGCACCCGTTCGCCGATTGGCGACTGTGGTATTTACCATTCCTAAACACGTAGTACAAGCCTGACGGGCGATTCGGACGACACATTGCGAACAACAAAACTGAAGACGGCGCTCCTGGCCGTGGCGCTTGTGCTCGCCACCGCGGCCTGTGGAAGCAGCCGCGCAGACACTGTTTCAAGCGACCATACGGCATCCGCGAGCTGCCCGTCGATTCGCGCCGCCGGCTGGCAGCGGTGGGCGAACCACGTACACATGACTGTGTTCTGCCCCACATGGCTTCCCATCTACATCGATGGCGTGATCGGGGGCGACCTGAACACGTCCGCATCGCCGGGCCGCTTCTGGCAGGTGCACTTCGTCTGGCGCTCCGACGACTTCAGCCAGCTGATCCACATCGTGTTCGAGGGCTATGCCCCGGGAACGTGGCCGCGCCGGTGCGGCGGGGTGCCCTGCTATGGCGGACGCGACGGCACCGAGTCGCTGGGAGGCCACGACGTCACGTGGTACACGCGGAACCGCGGCTCCAGCACCGGGCACATCGCCGCGGTCTTCCGCGACGGCCGCAACACCTACGTGGTCAGCCTGCATGTGATCGACCCCTACACGGCGGCCACGGCGAAGGCGACCGTGGCCCGGATCGTGAAGGAGCTGGTGCCGGTGCAGCCCGCCGCTGCCTGAGGCTCCACGTGAGTCGTTGCTGAAGAAGACGGTCTATGGCGCGCCTTCGCCGCCGCCGGCGGCTATTGCTACAGAAATTCGGCCAGCGGAAACGCCCGATGCCGCCGCGGCGGCACCAGGAAGCTCTGCCTATGCGTGGTCGTCAGCACCGAGTTGAACCCCTGGCCGGGGTCGCGCGGTGCCAGTGGCAGCCGCCGGTCGCCCGGCAGCACCCCGTCCATGGCCAGCCGGTTGCGGTGGAAGTCGTCGCTGGTGGGGTTGAACACCACGAAGTGCAGGCCGGCCCGGGCCTCCGGGCTGATCCCGTCGCGGCCGGGATCCGCGCTCCAGTAGAACGGGTTGTCGAGCGTGTTGAAATCGGCGCGGATCGGCACCGCCGTGCCCTTCGCATAGGCGGTGCCGTCGCGCCCCACCACATCCGCCGCCAGCCGCGAGGTCTGCTGGATGGCCGGGCTGTGGCCGATGCGCGCGTAGCGCGCAGCATCCTTGCGGATGGCAGCCACGGTGGGTACGTCGTCCTTACCCTGGCTGACGGTCAGCGTCCCCTCGGGCACGTTCCGCGCCGGGCCGAACACGGTGGCGGCCCGTTGGCCGTGATCGAACGTCAGGAACCAGGATTCCAGGTCCTCGAAGATGTGCGAGACGTGCATCGTCGTGCCCTGCCGGAAGTAGCCGCCGGGGCCGCCGTCCGAGTAGCCCAGCGTCTCGATGTTCGCGATCCGCTCGGGCCCCAGTGACGCCTTCTGCGTTGACGTGAATCCCAGGAACAGCTCGGCCTGCTTCGGGATCAGGTCGGCACCGGGGACGCCGGCCGCCACCGCCAGCTTGTGCGGCAGCCCCTCGCCGCCGTCGAAGCCGCCGCCCACGAAGCCGCGGCGGATGCTGGTCGGCTGCCACACGTCGAGGTTTCCGACCAGCCGTTCGTGGGCGTCGTGGATGTGCGCCGGGTTGTCGCTTCGCAGCAGCAGCACCGCGTCGTTCTGCTCGAGCAGCAGGCCATTCGCATCGCTCGGGAAGCGGATCGCGTCAAGCAGCACCGAGACCGGGTGCCCGGCCGCCTGGGAGGCGCGGCGATCGACCGGGACGTGGTCACGCGCCGGCGACGCCACCGCGCCCCTGAAGTACGGCATCCCCCACCCCACGGTCACGCCCAGACCGGCGGGGCTGGACGCGTAGTCCTGGTCGAGTCCGGCCAGCGCCTGGGCCAGCCGGCGCTGGGCGTCACGCAGGTCGGCGGGGCCGCCGCCGGGCAGCCGGAACGTGACGATCTCGTGGTGCAGCGGCGGCACCACCACATCGACGTCGTTGTCGGTGACGACCCGCAGCCCGCCCAAGACGTGCTGCTCGGGCGGCCGCGCCGTGACCACGGGCCGGCTGGGGGCGCGGCCGGCGCGCTCGGCCAGCTCGTAGAGCCCGGCCGCGGCCAGCGTGGTGGCGCCGACGCCGGCCAGCAGCTGCCTGCGTGTCAGCTCCACGGTCAGGCGGCCGGCTCGACCACGACCAGGTGCGTCAGGATCCGCCGCAGGTCGGCGTTGACGGTGTCGTAGGTGAGCGGAGCAGCGACGTGCTGGCTGGCCGTGTACAGGGATCCGGCGTGGCGCCAGGCGTAGACGAGGTGCCATTGGTCGGCGCCCTGGTTGACCGTGTACAGCGTCGCGGTGATCGGCCCGGCGTGGACGGTGCCGTGGGGGTCGGCGAAGCACGGCACGCGGTGCTCGACCTGCTTACCCGAGCCGGCCTCGGTGGCGACGCAGCTGGGGATGGTGGTGCGGCCGGGATAGGCGCGCAGGATCACGTGCACCTCGCCGGTCTGGGCCTCGACCCAGATCCAGCTGGCCAGATAGCTCCTGTCTTTGGACACCGAGAGGACGGCGTTGTCGGCGGCGCCCGCCTCGCCCTTGTCGATCTTCCCCACCAGCGGGTTGGGCAGCCAGGCCGGGCAGTAGACGTCGGTGTCGATGCGGTTGGCCAGCGTCTGCCAGCCGAGCTTCAACGCCGCCGGGCACTTCGGCTTGCTGGTGGTGGCCGCGTCGGCGCCGCCCTGGCCGCAGCCGCTGGAGGCAAGCGCCAGCAGCGCCAGGAGCAGTGGCGCGACGGCTGCCGATCTCATCCAGGTACGTGCCAAGGCGATCCGGTGAATGGTACCGACATCAACCCCGACCGGCCCGCAGGCGGCGCCACATCAGTCCGCGACCGCGCCCGCGCCGGGCACGGAGGCCTCGGCCGCCGGCGGCTCGTCGTCCAGGCGCACCTCCACCCCGGCGCACTCGATCAGCAGCGGATCGTGGGTGGCGCAAACCACGGCCAGCGACCTCCCGGCCGCCGCGTCTGCCAGGAGCACCGCCACCGACTCGGCGTTGGCCTGGTCGAGCCGGGACGTCGGCTCGTCGACCAGCAGCAGGTCGGCACCCGCGGCCAGCGCACGGGCGATCGCCAGCCGCTGACGTTCGCCGGCCGAGAGCCGGGCGGCGCGCTGATCGCTGCGCGGGCCCAGCCCCACCCGCGACAGCGATTCGCGGGCACGGTCGACGGCGGCGGCGCCGGTGACTCCGCGCAGGCCCAGCGTGAAGGTGACGTTCTCCTCGGCGCTGAGGAAGCCGACCAGCCCGGGTTCCTGGCCGACGTAGGCGACGCTGGAGCGCCGCAGGCCCGCCAGGCCGTCGCGATCCAGCCGTGAGAGCGGCTGGCCCAGCACCAGCACCTCCCCGGAGTCGGGTCGCTCCAGGCCGGCCAGCATCGCCAGCATCGTGCTCTTGCCGGAGCCCGAGCGGCCGATCACGGCGGTCATCGCGCCGCGCCGAAACTCGGCGTCGTACCCGGCGAACAGCGACCGCGTACCGAACGCCTTCGTCACCTGGCGCAGAGCCGCCACGGGCTCCGATCCCGCGGTCACGGCCGGCGGCGGCGCCGGCTGCTCCTGCGGCACGAACGTGCCCGGGGCCGGTCGCAGCACCACGCCGTCGCCCTCCTGGTCGGCCTGGACGTGCGAGGTGATGCCGAGGCCGGCACGGAGGTGCTCCGGCAGGTGCACCCAGCCGCCGTGCCCGACCACCAGCATCGCCCGTCCGTCGCGCCACTCCTCGCTCAGCCTGCCGTCGCGGATGCGGACGGTGCGGTCGGCGATCTGGGTGGCGCCGTGGTCGTGGCTCACGATCACTGCGGTGGTGCCCTGGTCGCGCGCCAGCTCCCGGATCAGCTCGTAGACGATGTCGGCGTTCCGCCGGTCGAGCTCGCCGGACGGCTCGTCGGCCAGCAGCAGCTGCGGCCTGTGCGCCAGCGCCGCGCACACCGCCACCCGCTGCTGCTCGCCGCCCGAGAGCTGGCCGGGCAGCATCGCCGCGGCGCGCTCGAGGCCGACCGCGGCCAGCAGCTCGGACGCGCGCTCGCGCCGCTGCGACCGCTGCTCGCCGCGCAGCGCCAGCTGCAGCCCGATAATCTCCCCGCAGCGCAGGTCGGGCGGCAGCGCCCGCGTGTAATGCTGGTCGATCATGCCCAGCCGGCGGGCACGGTAGTCGGCGGCGGCGCGACCGCGCAGGCTGCCGATGTCTAACCCGTAGACGTTCGCCGTGCCGGCTGACAGCGGCTCCAGCGCGGCCAGGATCCTCAGCAGCGTGCTCTTGCCGGCTCCGCTCGGCCCCAGCACGACGACGATCTCGCCCTCCTCGACCGACAGCGTCAGCCCCTGCAGCGCTGCGGCATCGCCCTCCGCGGTGCGGTGGATGCGAAACACGTCACGGACGTCGATCGCCCGGCTCACGGCGCCTCCCCCGTGGCCCGCCGCGGCAGGTCGGCCGAGAACGCGGCCCTGGTCGACAGCGCCACCGCCAGCGCCGACAGCAGCAGGAACGCGGCCAGCCCGGCCAGCACAACCGGCCAGGCCAGGTGCCGCTCGAGCGGCGGAACCGGAACCGTGGCCGACGCGGTCACCTGCACCAGGCCGACCGTGGCCGTCGACAGCACCACTCCGATCACCACGGCCACCACCAGTCCCACGGCGGTCACGATCGCCGCCCGCAGCCGCAGCTGGCTCCGCAGCGTGGGCGGCCCCACGCCCTGCGCCTCCAGGTCGAACAGCGCCACCCGGTCGTCGCGCACGGCGGCGGCCACCGACAGCAGCAGCGCCGCCAGCGAGAGCAGCAGCGCCAGCACGGCGGCGCCCTCCAGCACCAGCCGGATGCCGCGCGAGAGCGGGTCGCTGCGCAGGGCCGCGAGCGTGACCGCGTGCGAGCTGCGCGTCATGCTGTCGTAGGGCGGCCGCGTGACCTGAACGTTGAGTGCGGCCACCCGCTCGGCGTTGCGCGCTCGCAGCCACATCTCCGACGGCACCGCCGAACCCGGATCGTCGGCGTTGAGCGCGGTCGCAAGCAGCGTCTCGTCGGCCGTCGCGAAGCTGCCCGATACGGTCGGAAAGCGCCGTCCCACGGCCACCACGCGGCCGGGCACGCTGATGCCGGCAAACGTCAGGCGCACCAGGCCGCCGACGGCGGCGCGGGCCAGGTCGGGGCTCACCATCACCGGCACCGGCCGGCCGTCGCTGGGCTGGACGGGCCGCAGCAGCGGGTGCGTGGCGCCCGTGATCACGAAGCGCACCGGAGCGCCGGGGCCGCCGGCCACCAGCCCGCCGCGGCCGATCCACCCTGACCAGTCGGTGACGCGGGCGGCGCCCAGCGTCAGCGGGCCGAGCAGCACGCTGCCCTTGATGCCGGAGGCCGCCCCGCCCTCGCCCTGCTGGTGGATTGCGATCTTGGAGTCGGCGGCCGTGCGGTCGATCGAGATCGCCACCAGCCGCGACCCCGCCAGCCGCGCCGGCAAGCCGTCGCTCCAGCTGCGAGTGGCCCACGCGGGCGACACCCAGAGGCAGGCTCACGAAGGATTGGCGATCGGTCTGCAGCACCAGCGCCGTTGTCACGGCCGAGCCGGTCACATCTACCGGTAGGCGCAGCAGACCCGATCCGGTCAGCAGCGGCCCGCGCATCGACACATCGCCGGCCGGAGTCAGGCGCCGCGCCAGGGTGGCCTGGCTGACGGTGGACGTATCGCTGCGCCAGCGCAGGGCGGGGATGTCCTTCGCCGGCAGCGCCAGCGCGGTGACGTCGACCGGCCGTGTCCCTGTCGCAGCGGCCGTGGCGCTCAGCCGCAGCACCGGCATGGCGACGGTGCCGCCCGCAAGCCGTTGGTACTGCTCCAGAGAGGCGGCATCCAGCGGCCGCACCAGCTGCGGGCCCTCCGCCAGCGTGACGTCAGCGGGCACCGCGAAGTCGGCCTGGTCGCTCTGGCCGGCGCGCAGCGTCTGGCCGTAGGCGGTGGCGAAGAAGCCGAGGCCGAGCGCCACGGCCAGGAACGCCGCCGCGATCGCCGCCGGCAGCGGCTCACGCGCCACCGACACGACCGCGATCCGCACCGCCGCCGAGGCGCCGCGCACGCGTCGCTCCAGCAACCGCATGGCCGGGCCCAGCAGCCGCGCCACCGCCACGCCGGCCACCAGCGCCACCAGCAGGGGAAGCAGCGGCAGCAAGGGGTCCGGAGCGGGCGTCCGTGGTGGCGCCGACGCTGGTGGCACCCCGCGCCGCCGCGAGCACCAGCGCCGCCAGGCCGGCCACGGCCACCGCATCGGCCAGCACGCCTCCGTAGCGGGTCGGCCCGTCGGGCAGGAGCAGCACCACGACCACCAGCAGCACCGACGCCACCAGCGCCGCCAGGCCGAGCAGCAACGCCTGCCCGGTCAACAGCGAGTGCGACATCACCGCGCCGGCAGGAAGGCCCGCGGAGTTGCACACGGCCACCCCGATCACGATCCCGACCAGCGCGCCCGCAAGCACGCCCAGCAGGGCGATCCAGCCGCCCTCGGCCAGGGCGAACAGCCAGACCTGGCCGCGGCGCGCGCCCCGGCGCTCCAGCCGCCGCCGCTCCGCCACCGCGTCGCCGCGCAGCGCGTTCGCGGCCAGCACCACGAACGCCAGCAGCAGCGTGGCCACCTCGCCGCCGACCAGCGTGAGCCGGGCTCCCGCCGTGTCGCTGCGGTCGGTGGCGTCGATCAGGGCCTGGTCGGGGGCCGAGATGCTCCACTGGCTGAAGCCCGAGCTGAGGCCGGTCAGCGCCCGCGCCTCGCGTCCCAGCAGCGAGTCGATGTCCCAGCTGTGCACCCTGTCCGGGTCGATCGGGCGCGTCCAGGAGTACGTGCGGTAGATCGGTGCCAGTCCGGGCAGCTGCGAGACCTGCTCCACATCGCCCGACACCAGCGTGGCCGGTGGGGTGCGATGGCCCGCGCTGACGCCGAGGTCGGTGAGCGACCCGAACGGCAGCGCCGACGTGAGCCGACCGGTGCCTACGCTGACGAGGCGTGTCGGCCCTGCGGCGGCGACCGGCATCGGCGCGCCCGCCACCTGCACCACCTCACAGCGGCTGGGCGTGCAGCTACGCGGCAGCCGGCCACTGGTCAGCCTCACCCACCTGCCGATGTCGTTGACGCCCGTGACCACGGCGATGCGGCTGTTCTCGAAGCGCGTCTCGCGGTAGAGCACCGTACGCACGGCGGGGCCCGGTGCCAGCTGCGCGAGCGCGCGGGTGGCGGGCGGGTCGACCGCCTTGTAGCCGCCCGCCGGCGCCCCGCTCCACAGCACCCGCATCGCCCGCTGGTCGACCGGCACCCCGGCCAGGGCGCGCTGCACGCTCAGCTCCGACGAGACACGCCCGCCGACGATGGTCGCGGCCAGCATGGCGGTTGCGGCGGCGATGCCGAGAGCCGCCAGCAGGCCGCGTTGCGGCCGGCGGCGGATGCGCGCCGCCGCCACCGAGATCGGCGCCAGCAGGGCTGTGGCAACGCGAGCCATGGACCGATGATGGTAGTCCCGGGACTGGCTGTGCAGAGGTGCGTGCGACCGGGTAATGTCCGCCCGCCGATGGCCGACCCCGACCTGCACGTTTTCTGGCATGACGACGCGCTGCTGCACGATACGGGCTCGGGTGTGTTCGAGAGCCCGCCCTCGCCGCTGATCGAGGTGTCGGAGCTGCACCCGGAGAACGACGTGCGGATCCGGAACATCCGCTCCTGCCTGCGCGAGGGGCCGATCGCGCCGCGGCTGGCCTGGCGGGACGGCCGCCACGCGACGATCCCCGAGCTGGAGATGCTCGCACGACCCCGCCTACGTGGAGCATGTGCGCGAGTTCTGCGCGGCCGGCGGCGGTCTGCTGGGCGGCCACACGGTCGTCTCTGCCGGCACCTGGCCGGCGGCGCTGTCGTCGGCCGGTACCGCGATCGCCGCTGTGGAGGCGGTGCTGGACGGGGACTGCCTCCGCAGCTATGCGCTGGTGCGCCCGCCCGGCCACCATGCGCAGCCGGCCCGTACCGACGGCTACTGCATGTTCTCGAACACGGCGCTGGCGGCCGAGACGGCCGTTCGGCGCGGCGTCGGGCGAGTGGCGATCATCGACTGGGACGTCCACCACGGCAACGGCACCCAGGAGTGCTTCTATCACCGCGGGGACGTGCTCAGCTGCTCGCTGCACATGCCGCACGGCTCCTGGGGGCCGGCGCACCCCCAGACCGGATCGACGCTCGAGGCCGGGGTCGGCGACGGCGCCGGGTACAACGTCAACATCGAGCTGGCCTATGGCAGCGGCGACACGGCCTACACATCCGCCATGCAGCGAGTTGTGTACCCGATCCTCGACCACTTCCGGCCCGGTCTGATCCTGATCGCGGCCGGCCAGGATGCCAGCCAGTTCGACCCGAACGGGCGCCAGTGCCTGACCATGGACGGGTTCCGGCGGCTGGGCGAGCTGGCGCGGGAGCTGGCCGACCGTCACTGCGAGGGCCGCCTGGCGCTGATCCAGGAGGGCGGCTACGGCCGCTCCTACTCCGCGCTGTGCATGCACGCCACGCTCGAGGGCGTCCTTGTCACCGGCCCGCTGCTCGAGGACCCGATGGGCTACCTGCCCGACGACGAGACCCGCGGCGACGCCGGCATCGCCGCCGCCCGCGGATCGATGCGGCGCTACTGGCCGATCTGAGATGTCGTGCACTGTGCGCCCGCTGATGGACGGCGACCGGGCGTGGTTGACCGGCTTCATGACCGAGCGCTGGGGCGTGCCGGTGGCGGCCGGCGGCGGGCGGCTGCACCGGCTGGACGACCTGCCCGGCTTCGCGGCCGTCTCCGCGGACGGCACGGTGGCCGGTGTCGTCACCTACCTGATCAAGGCAGACGACTGCGAGGTGGTCTCGATCGACGCCGTCGTCCAGGGCGAGGGCGTCGGCACGGCGCTGCTGGAGGCCGCATGCGAGGCGGCCGTCGCGGCCGGCTGCCGGCGCGTGCGACTGATCACGACCAACGACAACGTGGACGCGCTGCGCTTCTACCAGCGCCGCGGCTTCGCGCTGACCGAGCTGCGCCGGGGTGCGGTCGACGAGTCGCGCCGCATGAAGCCGCAGATCCCGCTGGTGGGCGCGCACGGCATCCCCATCCGCGACGAGCTGGTGCTGGTGCGGGAGCTACCCTGAGAGCATGAGACGACGAGCACCGAGGTCGGCCGACTGCGCCCGCGCGCTGTGGCTGCTGGGGCTGCAGCCGCCGGTCGATCCGGACGAGCTCGCCGCGGCCTGGAAGCGGCGGGTCACGCGCGCCCACCCAGACCTGCACGCCGTATCCGAGCAGCGCAGCGAGGCCGCGACCGTGCTGACGCGCGCGCTGAACGATGCCCGCGACACGGTGCAGGCCTGGATCGCGAGCGGCCGCGAATGGCCGCAGCCCGCAATGGGCGGACGCACCGTGCCGGCGCAGCCCGCCTCACAGCCTGACCCGGAGCCACCCGCGGCCGCGGTCTGCAAGCACACCGGCCTGCGGGCCGGCGACCGCGTGCGTACCTGGCCCTACGACGGCGACCCGGTGGCCGTGCGCGGCACCGAGGTGGAGCCGGGCGCGGGCACCGTCTGGGTGCTGCTGGCCGACGGCTCGACCACCGCTTCGCATCGCGTGCGGCTGGCCGCATACGGCTGCCCCGTCTGCGGCGCCTGCGAGGGCCCGGTGGACGGCGCGGTCGTCACCCGCCCCTGCAGCGACTGCCTCCGCGACCTGCGCAGGCTGGAGCAGCGCTCGTCCGAGGGGCCCCGTATCCGCACGGCGATCGAGGCTCGATCGGAGGCCGGTCGCGCCACCGCCCGCTCCCTCGACAGCGCCTGGCTGGGCGAGCGCGCCGCCGAGCGCGGGCGCTGGGCTCGTCGTCTGCGGCTGGCCTCTCCCGAGGACCTGCACGCGGCCCTGCTGGGCGCGTTCACGCGCGCCTTCGAGCGATGGGCCGCCTAAGCAGGAGCTTCGGTCGGCGCGAACGCGTCCTCGCGCCCCAGCAGGCTGGCGTCGACCGACAGCTTGCGGGCCGGCCGCCAGACCATCAGCGCAGACGGCACACCCAGCGCGATGTCGCGCAGGATGGTTGCTGCCCCGACCTGCGTCTGCACGGTGGTGCCGAAGCAGCCGCAGTCGATCGAGAGCCCGCGCGCCCAGGCCTGCGCCTCGGCCACCAGGAAGATCACCATCAGCACGCACGCCAGGATCGCCGTCGGCCGCACCATCGCGCCCACCAGCAGGTAGCCGCCGATCGCGACCTCGACCAGTGGCAGGCCGTAGCTGAAGGGCGACACCAGGCCGTGCGGCAGCACCTGGTAGGCGTCGACCTGCGTCCGGAATCCGTCCAGATCGGCGAGCTTGGTGATGCCGGCGAACAGCCAGATGCCCGCCGCCGTGAGCCGCACTGCCAACCCGACCCAGGGCAGCAGCTCGCGTTTACGCACCAGCGGCCGCCTGGTCGAGCTCCTGTTTCAGCTTGGCCGTCGGCTGCTCGTTGTCGGATGCCCAGTGCACGGTGCCGTCCGGCGCGATCACGTAGAACGTGGGATAGCCCTGGATGTGGTAGGCGTCGGTGATCGGCCCTGGTCGCTGCGGGCGAGTGCCAGCTGCCGGCCTGCGGGCCGATGGTCGAGCAGGGCCGGGTACTGGAGCCCGAAGTAGCGGTGGAACGCGTACACGCTGGGTGCCCCTTCGCTGTCGGCGTTGATCGAGAGCATCTGCTCATGGGACGTGTCCAGCGTGCTGTACAGACCGTGCAGGTGCGGCGCCTCTGCCTGGCAATGCGGGCATGAGGTGGCGAAGAACTCGATCAGGAGCGCCTTGCCGGCGTAGTCAGTGAGCGAAACGGTGTCACCCTGCGGCGTCTTCAACGTGAACGCGGGAGCCACGGTGCCGGGCTTGAGCAGGGTGCTGTTGTTGGGTGCGGGCGAGTCGGATGCGCTCTTGTCCTCGATCTTCCCCACGCCCGGGATCAGCTGCGGATGGAACCCGACCTTCGCGGCCGCCACGCGCAGCGGCTTGGGGGCGTTCAGGTCGGCGGCGGTGGGCTTGGCCGGCCCTGGCGCGGAGGGCGCCTGGTTGAGGCGGTTCAGCACGGCAGCCATCGCAATGATCGCCAGCACCACCCCGCCGGTCGCCAGCCACAGGTTGCGCTGCTGTTGTCGTTTCTGCTGCTGGTCGCGCTGGGCGCGAACTCGTGAAGCCTTGCCCACCGATCTCTCCTGGTCGCCTCATCACATGGTAGTCAGCATGGCACCGGAGTCGACCGCTGGCCGCGGAGAATGCCTACCCGAGGGGATTTCGGCGGGCTCAGCTGATCAGCCGCTGGCGGATCGCGAGCGCCACCGCCTGCGTGCGGGTATCCGCGTCGAGCTTGCGCATGGCGTTGCGCACGTGGGTGCGGACGGTCTCGGTGGAGAGGTAGAGCTTGGCCGCGATCTCGCGGTTTGACTCGCCGTCGGCCAGCATCGCCAGGATCTCGCGCTCGCGGGCGGACAGGCCCGGGATCTGGCCGATCCCGCGGCCGCGCAGCAGGTCGGCGCTGAGCGACGGGTCGAGGTAGGCGCCGCCCTCGGCCACGATCCGCACGCCCCGCACCATCTCGGCCGGGGTGGCGTCCTTGACCATGAAGCCGCGCGCGCCCGCCTCCAGGCCATCGGTCAGCAGGTGGTGCTCGCCGAACGCCGTGAACATCATCACGCCAATCTCCGGGTCGGCGTCAAGCACGCGCCGGGTGGCCGCGAATCCGCCGCCCATGTCGCCGTCCAGCTGCAGGTCCATGACCACGACATCCGGCTTGCGGCGGGCCGCCATGCTCACGGCCGACTCCACGTTGGTGGCCTCCCCGACGACGGTGATACCGATCTCGGAATCGAGGATCGCCTTGATGCCGGAGCGGGTTGCCGCGTGGTCATCGACCACCAGCACACGGATTTCGGACGCCTCAGCCACAGGGCTGGCATCATCGCACGGGGATCCGCGCGGCGACAGAAATCGGTCAGGCGGCCCACGTGTTCGATAGGCTGCCCGGGACTACCATTCGGTATAGCCAGCCCACCGGCGGTTCCCTCCCCCGGCCCGTCTGGTGGGTTGGTGGGCTGCCCTCTTGGCGTGCGATCGCGGTGGCCGGGCGCTCCGCTTGGGCTCAGCGACCCTGCTCGGCTCGCCACCGCGCCCACGCGTCGCGCGTCGCCTGCTGATCGGCGGTGAGCGGCCTGCGGCTACGGGCCTTCCCCTCGTTTGCCTGAGGGGTGCTGCCGGGAGTGCGGGCCCGTGCGTAGGGCTCGCTCCAGAGCCCACTCGAAGCTGTCGGCGAGAGCACGCGCCCGCCGGGTGTGTGCCCGGAGATTCTGCGGGGACGACCACGACGGTTGAGTGCCAGGCCGATGCCTATCGCCACGCAGCTAGCAACGGCCAACGCGCCAACGATGCCCAGGGCATATGTGCTCATCCCCACTCCGCACCTCCGCCGCTCACGGTAGGCATCGGATGAGGATCTACCGTCACCCATCTGGGTGACGGCATTGAGACTTTACGCACAAATAACAGTTACCAGTTGCCTAATGCCCTTCGACTGCGAAGAGAATCTCAGCGAATTTCCCCGCAGTCTCCTTTCGCGACCAGTCGCGCTGCAGTTCGCAGAGCACCTGCACCCAGCTCGTCGGTTGCGCACCCGCCTGGACGACCCGCTCGAGCGTCCGGTCGATCGCTTCGATGCCGTCCAGCACGTCGGCCAGCTGATGGATGGTCGGCTGGTTCGCGCCGGTCTTCACGTTCACCGTCGAGAGCACGGCCCCGGTGACTATGAGCCAAGCTTGACGCCGGTCGATGAGCAGCGAATCCGCGAGATCGCGGAAGCCCTGCGGAGACCGCGCGACGAGCCGAGGTCATGACGGCGACGTTAGAGTGGTTACGAGGGTCGGCGGATGTCACCTGAGCGCACACCTGCGGAGGCGCATCTCGCAGAGGTCGAGGCGGAGCACGCTGCGCGCTGCGGATCGCCGCACTCCTTGCCCGAAGCGTGCCGGCCGAAGAGGTCTTTGACGCGGTCGTCGGCGAGGTTCGTTCGCTCATGCGCGTCGAGGCTGTGGGTCTCGTGCGCTACGAAGCCGACAAGACCGACACCTACCTGGCGGTTTCCGCCGAAGCAGACGCACCGGTCGAACTGCCGGTGTACGGGTTACCCACGGAAGGGCATACCGTCACCGCCTTGGTCTTCCGCACCGGGCAGCCCGCACGCGTCGACGATTACACGAAGGCCACCGGCGGGGAGTTCGTCCGCCGATTCCGCGAGGCCGGGTTCGGGCGACCGTGGGTATCCCCGTCCAGGTTCGAGAACAGGTGTGGGGGGTGCTTGGTGTCTACTCGATGCACCAGCCTCTACCCTCGGATACGGAGGCACGTCTCGCGGACTTCGCCGCGCTGATCGCAAGCGCGATCGCGAACGTGCAGGCGTGGTCGCAACTAGAAGCCTCGCGCTTGAGCCTGTCGGCGCCCGACGAACCGTCACTCTCGCCGCCTGATCGGCTACGGACTAATGCCCATGCCGAATCCCGCTCTGGGAGCGGGTTCCGGTGGTATGGGCGGTACTGGGCTCGAACCAGTGACCCCCAGCTTGTCGAGCTGGTGCTCTCCCAACTGAGCTAACCGCCCCTGCCGCATGGTTGAGCCAAAGCGGCTCGGCCATTCGGGTGGGATCCGGATTCTACAATGTGGGCGGGCTCGGGCCGGCTGCGAGGCGTCATACGCAGAGAGTTGGCCTGTGGTACCGGCCGAAATCGGATAGCGGCCCACGCCGAGGCGGCCGGTAGGATGCTGCCCCCGTGAGTTCCCCGACCTCGAGATCGCTCATGCGTGCGCTGGTTGGCCCGGGGGGAGCCGAGTTCCGGCGTTTCTGGCTGGCAACTGCCATCAGCGTGCTGGGCACCTGGATGGCCGCGATCGCCCTGGCCATCCGGATGTTCGACATGACCGGCTCACCGGCCTGGGTGTCGGCCCTGCTGTTTGCCGAGTTCACGCCCGTCGTGCTGATCGGGTTCCTGGTCGGTGACCGGCTGAATCGGCTGCGTGTGCGGCGCAGCCTGGTGATCTGCGACATCGGCAGCGCCGCGGTGTTCGCAGCGCTGGCGCTGATCTCGACGCCGTGGGCGGTGGTCGCCCTGGCCGCGCTGGGCGGGATCGGGGTCGGCGTGTTCCGGCCGCTGGCCACCGCGGCCGTGCCGATGCTGGTGGCGGACGACGACCTCGAGGCCGCAAACGGCGCGCTCGGCTCCGTCGACCACACGATGACGTTTCTGGGCGAGCTGGTCGGCGGCTTCCTGGTCGCCACGATCGGCGCCGCCCTGGCGCTGGGACTTAACAGCGCCTCGTTCCTGGTCTCCGCGATCCTGGTCTCGAGCTGCGGGGCGCTGGCCGGCGCCGGGCGCCCGAAGGCTCCCGATCGGACCAAGATCGGCATTGCCAGGGGGTTTGCGCGCACCACGCTGGCTCGTATCCATGCCTCGCCGGTGCTGTTGCAGATCGCGATCGGCTGGACGATCGCCACTTTCGTGATCGGCGTGGTGCTGGCGGTGCAGGTGCCGCTGCTGCGGGGGACGTTCCATGCCTCACCGACCGTGGTCGGGCTGCTGCTGGGCCTGGATGCGCTGGGCCTGGTTGCGGGCAGCCTGGTGGCCGGATCGCGCCGATTCGGGCGGACCGCCTACCCGCTGGCGCTGGCCGGGATCGGAGGCTGCACCATGATCGTCGGCGCCGCGCCCGACATCGTGCTGGCGGCGTTGGGATTCACGCTGCTGGGCGTGTTCAACGGGTTCGCGCTGGTGCTCAACCGCACGCGCGTCGTCCGCGACACCGAGCCGGCCGAGCGAGCCGGGGTGATCTCGTTCCTGATCGCGCTCAGTGCCACCGGACAGGCCGCCGGCACCATCTGCGGCGGCGCGTTGGCGACGGTGGTGTCCGAGCGCTGGGCGTTCGTCGCGTTTGGCCTGCTGACCCTGCTGGTGGCCGCGCCAGCCGCGCTGATGGTGGGGCCGCGCGCAGAATGGAATCTGCAGCCCTCGCCATGGCAGGCGAAACGCAAACGGCGCCCAGTAATTCGTCGCTTGCCAAATCCTTACGATCAGATCATCGCCCATTTGCAATCCCGGCCTAGAACGAGGCACAGGGCACGATGGGTCAGTCAGCATGAAACACCAGACTCGATGGGCGCTCTGCGCACTGACGTGCGTTGCTCCCGTGGCCATCCCGATGGTCGCCGCCACACCGGCGAACGCGGCTCGGATCCACGGTCAGCACGTACGGCTGTTGCGCATGGGCGACCACGGCCCTTTGGTGGGGACGCTGCAACACCTCCTGAAGCTGCCGGTTGACGGCATCTTCGGGCGGCACACGCGGCGCGCCGTGAAGCAGTTCCAGCGCGGGCACCACCTGCTGGTGGACGGCCAGGTCGGCCCGCAAACCTGGAACGCTTTGCTTCGGCACCGTCACAAGGCGGCACGGTCACGGCGCGCTCACGGCGACGGCATCCTGCGGTTGGGGGACCGCAGGCCTGCCGTGGCCCGTGTCCAGCGGATGCTGCACATCCGGGTCAACAGCCTGTACGACCGCCGGACATGGCTGGCGGTGCGGCGGTTCCAGCGCCGGCACCACCTGCTGGCGGACGGCGAGGTCGGGCCGCAGACGCTGCGGGCACTGCACCGGGCGGCGCGTGGTGGGAGCGGGAAGCGGCACCGTTCCCACCATGCGACGCTTGGGACACGGCTGGTACGCGTGGCCAAGCGCTACGTGGGCGTCCGCTACCGCTGGGGCGGCGAGTCGCCCAGCCGCGGCTTTGACTGCTCGGGGCTCGTCCAGTACTCGTTCGCGCAGCTGGGCGTGTCGGTGCCCCGCGTCACCTACGACCAGTGGCACGCCGGCAGGCACGTCAGCCGCGGCCACCTGCGCCGCGGCGACCTGGTGTTCTTCCACCACCTCAGCCACGTGGGCATCTTCCTGGGACACGGCTGGTTCCTGCACGCGCCGCGCACCGGCGAGCGCATCCATGCGTCGTCGATGGGGAACGGCTGGTACGACCGGCACTATGACGGTGCCGTGCGGATCGGCTGAACCGGCTCAGATCTTGGTCAGCGGCGCGTAGCCCAGCACCAGACGGCGCTCGGAGCGGTCCTCGCGGAAGCGCACCGTGACCGTGCCGTCGCCGGAGAGCGCGGTGACCACGCCCTCGCCCAGGGTGGCATGCGCCACCTCGTCGCCCAGCGAGAGGTCGATCCGCGGCAGCTCCGGCGCCTCGAATGCCCTCCGCGGCGTGCCTGTGACGGTGGTGCCGCCCGCGCCGGACGCCGACCAGGCCGGCGCCTGCCGCTCCCACTCGATGCCCTCCGACGGAAGCTCATCCAGGAACCGCGACGAGCGGTTGAACCCGCGCGCACCGAAGATGGTGCGGGCGCGGGCGTAGGTGAGGGTGAGCGTGCGCCGCGCTCGGGTCATGCCCACGTAGCAGAGCCGGCGCTCCTCGCCCTCGTTGCCCTCGTCCAGCGAGCGCTGGTGCGGGAACAGCCCCTCCTCCAGGCCGATCATGAACACGACCGGGAACTCCAGCCCCTTGGCGTTGTGCAGCGTCATCAGCGTCACCCGGCCTCGGTCCTCGTCGATCGCGTCCTGATCGGTGTACAGCGAGATCTCCTGCAGGAACGCGCTCATCCGCGACGACTCCTCCACCTGCTCGCCGCGCTGGTCGAACTCGCGGGCCACGCCCACCAGCTCGCGCAGGTTCTCGAGCCGGCCCTGGGACTCGATCGTGCGCTCCGCCTCGAGCATCTCGGCGTAGCCGCTCTCCAGCAGCACCCGCTCCATCAGATCGCCCACCGGGGCGGCATCGGCGCCGTCGCGGAGCTCCTCGATCAGCTCCCGGAAGCGGGTCACGCTGGAGGCGGCGGCCGCGCCCAGCGGGGCCGCCTCCACGTCCAGCATGGCGTCCCACAGCGTCACGCCCAGCGCCCGCGAATGCGCGCTGAGGCGGTCGAGGGAGGTGTTGCCGATTCCGCGCCGCGGCTGGTTCACGATCCGTCGCAGCGACACCTCGTCGGACGGGTTGTCGAGCACCTGCAGGTAGGCGATCAGGTCCTTTACCTCGGCCCGCTCGTAGAACTTGGGGCCCGCCCACCACCCGGTAGTCGATGCCCTGGCGGGTGAGCAGATCCTCCAGCACCCGCGACTGGGCGTTCATGCGGTAGAAGACCGCGATCTCACTGGGATTGGCGCCGTCGTCGAGCGCCGACTGGATGCGGCCGGCCACGTACCGGGCCTCGGCGTGCTCGTCCTCGGCCTCGACCACCCGCACCACGTCGCCGGCGCCGAGGTCCGACCACAGCCGCTTGGGCTTGCGATCGCGATTGTGCTCGATCACGCTGTTCGCGGCGTCCAGGATCGTCTGCGTGGACCGGTAGTTCTGCTCGAGCGCGATCACGACGGCGTTCGGGAAGTCCTGCTCGAACTCGCTGATGTTGCGGATGTCGGCGCCCCGGAAGGCGTAGATCGACTGATCCTGGTCGCCCACCACCGCCAGGTTGCGGTGCTTCTCGGCCAGGATCGAGACCAGCTTGAACTGGGCGTGGTTGGTGTCCTGGTATTCGTCGACCATCACGTAGCGGAATGCCTGCTGCCAGTGGCGCCGCGCCTCGGGCACCCGCTCGAGCAGCAGCACGGTCTTCATGATCAGGTCGTCGAAGTCCATCGCGTTCGCCTCCGACAGCCGCCGCTCGTAGAGGTCGTAGACCGAGGCCACCGCCTCCTCGAAGAAGCCGCCCACCTGCTCCCGGTAGAGCTCGGCGGTCAGCAGCCGGTCCTTGGCGTGGGAGATGGCGCCGTGCACGGCCCGCGGCACGAACCGCTTGGGATCCTTCCCGAGGTCCTCGATGCAGCTCTTCACCAGCCGCACCTGGTCGGCCTGATCGTAGATCGTGAAGTTCGACCGGTACCCGATCAGCTCGGCGTCGCGGCGCAGCATGCGGCCGCAGGCGGAGTGGAACGTCATCACCCACATGCGGGCGGCGATGCGGCCGCCCACCAGCTGCTGCACGCGCTCCTTCATCTCGGTCGCGGCGCGGTTGGTGAAGGTGATCGCGAGCACCTCGGTGGGCGAGGCCAGCTCCTGGTCGATCAGATGCGCGATCGCGGTGCGTCAGCACGCGCGTCTTGCCGGAACCGGCGCCCGCCACCACCAGCAGCGGGCCCTCCGTGCACAGCACCGCCTCGCGCTGCTGCGGATTCAGGGCCTCCAGCGTGGCCGCGGGCGCCGCCATCAGCCGGCGCTCGTTTCGGGTGCTGCGGCGGCTGAAGCGAGAGTCACAAAGGGATTCTAGTTGGCGCCCCGGGGGCACCGGGCGGGCGCGTCCCCGACGCCCGCCCGGTGCCCGCTCGCCATCTAACCCACCCGCACCGTCACGCTGCGGCTGGTGCCGGTCGCGTTGCTCGCCGTGGCGGCCGCCACCACCCGGAACACGTAGCGGCCATCTCACGCGGGGCAGCAGGGTCGCCGTGAACCGCGAACGGGCGCTGAGGTGCGGCGTGGAGACCGTCACCCATCCCCGCCTGGTCAGCAGCTGCACCCGCACGGGCGCGCCCGCGTGGGCCGGCTGCACGCTGCCCGACAGGTGGATCGTGCCACCGCGGCGCACCCGCGACCGGGCCGCCGACAGACTCACGCGCTGTCCCACCACGACGGTGCGGACGTCGCTCTCGGTCTCGCTCTCCACGATCACCACGCGGTACTCGGTGGTGACGCGGGGGTGCACGGTCCACGAGGCCTCACCACCTGCGTCGGTCACCCGCACGCCCGCGTCGGAGAACCCGGCCTGCCCGGCCGGTCGGCTCTCCAGCCGCAGGCTGGTGCCGACCAGCGGGACTGCCGTTGGCGGTGGCCCGGTAGCGCAGCCGCGCCGAGCCACCGAACGTGATGCGCGACGTGACCGACAGCGCCGACAGCGCCACCCGCGCCGGGTCGGCCACGGCGAACTGCCACATGACCGGACCGGCTACGTTGCCGGAGGTGTCTGCCACGGTCACGGCGACCGTGTGCACGCCCGCGCCGAGATTCCCCGGCGCGTAGACGAAACGGCCGGAGGCGAAGCTGCCCCAGG
This sequence comes from uncultured Actinomycetes bacterium, assembly GCA_963766445.1. GTDB lineage: Bacteria > Actinomycetota > Thermoleophilia > Gaiellales > JAICJC01 > JAICYJ01. The sequence goes on from CAVXZW010000029.1 coordinate 184,707, forward strand.
ATGTGACGTCGGAGCCGTCGACGGTCACCCGCAGCGTGTCGTCGTCGACGCCCGTGCCGTCGTCGCTCACCACGAACCCGATCGGAGTCGCCCCCACCACCGTGGATCCCGGCAGCGGGCTGCGCTGGGCGATCACGGGCGGCGTCTCGTCGCGCACCTGGAACGACCAGGTGAGCGGCGGGGACACGTTCCCGGATCGGTCGGTGGCACCCGCGGAGACGCTGTGGCTGCCGTAGCCAAGCGGATCCGCGGGCACGTAGGCGAAGCGGCCGCCCGCCAGCACGCCGCGGGCCGTCACGTCGCGGCCGTCCACGGTCAGCGAGACCGTGGCGGGGTCCAGCCCGGTGCCCGCGTCGGAGACGGCGAACGAGATCGCCGGGGTGCGATCGGCGCCTGCGGATCCGTCGTCGGGCCGCACGTCACCCAGCACCGGCGGTGTCGTGTCGATCACGTCGAAGCCCCACTGCTGCGGCGCCATCGCGTTGCCGTAGCGGTCCGACACGGAAACGCTGACGGTGTGGTGGCCGTACGCGAGGTCGGCCGCCGGGACGTACCCGAAGTGGCCGTCTATCAGCGTGCCGAACGGCGCCACGTCCGACCCGTCGAGCAGCACGTGCAGCGTCGCCGGATCGATGCCGCTGCCGTCGTCGGCGAGCGTGAAGGCAAGCGGTGGGCGCCGCAGCTCGCTGCCGCTGCCGGCCAGCGGTGTGGCGCCGCTCAGCACCGGCGGCAGGGCATCCACCACCCGGAACGTCCAGAATCCGTCACGGTGGTTACCGGCCTGGTCGGTGGCGCTCCAGGTGACGGTGTGGGCGCCGAAGGCAAGGTCGGCCTGTGGCTGGTAGAAGGCATCCGAGCCGCTGACCGCCATCGGCTGGCCGTCCACCCACGCCTGGAAGTCGGACAGGCCGCTGGGGCCGGGGTCGACGGAGAAGCTGACCACGGGCTGTCGCTGCGTGGTGTCGGCAGGCGCCGTCGCGATCGCGGTGGGCGCGTGGCTATCGACGCGGGTGGTGAACGGCACCTCCACCGCCTCGCCGGCGGCATCGGCCACCCGCACCACGAGGTCGTGGCTGCCGTCAGCCAGGTGCGACGGAGTCAGGCAGAGATCGTGCATGTAGCTGGGGTCGCCGGGCTGCGCCACGGCCGCGATCGCCAGCGCGTGTGAGTCCAGCACCGAGGCCAGGTTGTCGCGCAGCTGGGACGAGGCCACGCCGGAGCCGGCGTCGGATGCCGACACGGTTGCGCAGACGGCCTGCGCCTGGTTCAGCCACTGCCCGGAGGCCAGCGGGCCGGTCACCGTCGCGACCGGCGCGGCGTCGTCGCGGAGCATCGCGTCCATCGACACCACCCGCAGGTTGTTCGACCACTTGTTGCTGAAGGAGTGGTCGGCGAGGCTGGTCAGGAACAATCCGACGTTGGTGTTTCCGGCCGGGATCTTCCAGATCGCGGTGCCGTCGTCGGAGGCCGTGTGCAGCTGCGGCTGCGAGGCGTACGCGAAGTTGTGCAGCCGCGCCTTCATGAAGACGCGGGTATCGGCCGTGGTCGCGTAGTTGACCGTCACCGAGCCCGAGGCGATCGAGACGGTGGGAGGCCCCTGCCACGACCAGAAGGCCAGGTCTCCGGCCTTGACATCGCCACGGGCGAACAGACGCAGCGAGGTCGGCACCGGCACGTCGGCGTCGGCGCACGGCCCCGGTCGGCTGCTGAAGGAGCAGCCCCAGAAGCCGCTGTCGTGGCTCAGCGTCCAGCCATCGATGTTCTTGGAGGTGTCCATGGCCATGTGGTAGGTGCCGGCCAGCGCAGGCGGAGCGATCGCAAGCGGCGCGGCCAGCGCGGCGGCAGAGCAGAGCATCATCAGCAGACGTTTCACGGAGCCGGGGTCCTTTCGGGCGGAGCGGGTTGACCGCCTCATGGTGATCCCGGGTGCCCGTCACGGATCCAGACCGGATCGTCGCCGAAGCCGTGACGAACCTGTCACGACTGCCGTGACAGATGGCCGCGCGGGACTACCCTGCGGCCCGTGGATGCGGTCATCTTTGCGGAGGACGCGCTCGCCCCCGGAGATCGCCTGTGGCGCGACGGGGTGGAGCACCTGGCCCGCAAGCTGGGCCGGGTCAGGCCGCTCGATCCCGCCACCGTGTCCGACGACCGCTGCGTGGCGCTGCCGCAGCTCGAGTCATGGGCCGGGGACGAGGTGTCGAGCTGGCGGCTGGAGCTGGCCCGCTTCTACGAGGAGCACATCCCCGTCTACGTGCGCCCCGACCCCGCGCTCAACGGCGCTGTGCGCCAGATGTCGGCGGCCGGCGTGCGGATCGCCGCCTGGTCACCCGGCCCGGCCGAGGTGGGCGCGATCGTGAGCCACTTCCTGGGGCTGTCGCGGCGGTTCGAGCTGGAGCGGGTCGAGGCCAGCCACGCCGGTCCCGTCAACCTGATCGCGGAGCTGGGGCTGGAGCCCCAGGCGGCACTGGTGGTGTCGGCCTCGCCGCACGTGATCGCTGAGGCCAAGCACGCCGGCGCGGCCACCGCCGCCGCCGTCTGGACGGGTGGATCCCGCGACGACCTGCTCGCCGTGCTGCCCAGCTACCTGGCCGAGACCCCCCACGAGCTGCCCGCGCTCGTCGCCGGCTGATCAGTCGATCGAAACGCCCTGCTCGGCCACCGCGACAACTCGCACCGACGCGCCGCTGAGCCCGGCAAGGCTCCCGGCCACGCCCTGCTCTGAGCCGGGCAGGCACCAGACGAGCACGCTCGGGCCGGCGCCCGACAGGGTCGTTCCCAGCACGGCGTGGTCGCCGGCCGCGCGCTCACGTACCGCCGACAGCAGCGGCGCCAGCGGCGCCCGGTAGGGCTCGTGCAGCCGGTCGTCGAGCGCGTCGCGGAGCAGGTCGGCATCCCCCGACCCCAGCGCGGCCACCAGCAGGGCGGCCCGCGCGGCGTTGTGCACGGCGTCGCCGTGCGGTACCCGATCTGGCAGCACCGCCCGCGCCTGGGCGGTCGACAGGCGCTGCTTTGGCACCACCATCACGAACCCGGCGTCCGGGGCGCCAAAGCCGATCGCGGACACCCCGCGGGAGCCGGCCCAGGCCAGCGTGAGACCACCGTTCAGCGCCGCCGCGACGTTGTCGGGGTGACCCTCCAGCTCGGTCGCCAGGCCCAGCAGATCGCGCGGCGGCCGGTCGTGCCAGGCGTCGGCGGCCACCAGGCCGGCCACGATCGTGGCCGCGCTCGAGCCTAGGCCGCGCGCGAACGGCACCTCGTTGTGCATGTCGAAGCGACAGGCCGGCCGGATCGCCGCCTGCGGCCACGAACGCGCGCAGGAACAGGTTGTCCGGGCCGGCCGGAGCCTCACCGGCACCCTCTCCGGTGACCGTCACCTGCATCTCGGCTCCCACGGCCGGGCCGATCTCGACCCGGTTTCGGATGTCCAGCGCCAGCGCCAGGCAGTCGAACCCGGGGCCTAGATTGGCCGAGGAGGCGGGCGCGCTCACGACCAGCGCGTCAGACAAGCGCAGGCTCCTCGGCGAACGCCAGCTCCTCGAGCCGCTCGACCGCCGGTGGGCAGCGCATGATCTCGGCGCCCTCCTGGCCGGCCGTGTCGGGATCCTTCAGCCCGTGGCCGGTGAGCACGCAGACCACGCGCGCGCCCGGCTCCACCAGCCCGTCGCGAGCCGCCTCCAGCAGCGCCGCCACGGAGGCCGCCGAGGCCGGCTCGCAGAACACGCCCTCCTCCTGCGCCAGGAGCCGGTAGGCGGACAGGATGCCCTCATCGGGGATGGCGCGGATGCCGCCGTGCGACTGCTCGACCGCCTGCAGCGCCTGATCCAGCCGGGCCGGGTTCCCGATCCGGATCGCGGTCGCGACCGTGGTCGGGTTGGGCACCGGCGCCCGCGTCAGCAGCGGTGCCGCACCGGCCGCCTGGCCCGCCAGCATCCGAGGTGCCACTCCCGACTCACCGAATCCCTTCCAGTAGGCGGTGATGTTGCCGCCGTTTCCGACCGGCAGGGCCAGCCAGTCGGGCGCGCCGCCCAGCTGCTCGATCACCTCGAAGGCGGCGGTCTTCTGACCCTCCAGCCGGTAGGGGTTGATCGAGTTGAGCAGCGCCATCGGGCGGCGCTCGACCAGCTCCCGCACCAGCCGCAGCGCGTCGTCGAAGCTGCCCTGCACGGCGATCACGCGGGCGCCGCAGATCTGGGCCTGAGCCAGCTTTCCGCGGGCGATGGCACCCTCCGGGAGCACCACCGCCAGCCTGATCCCGGCGCGGCCGCAGTAGGCGGCGGCCGAGGCGGACGTGTTGCCGGTCGAGGCGCAGACGGCGTGCGTCGCTCCCTCCTCGAGCGCCTTGGAGACGGCCATCGTCATGCCACGGTCCTTGAACGAGCCGGTGGGGTTCAGTCCCTCGTACTTGAGGTACACGTCCAGGCCGGTCAGCGCCGACAGCCGCGGCGCCGGCACCAGCGGCGTCGAGCCCTCCCCCAGCGACACCACCGGCGTGGCATCGGTGACCGGAAGCCGGTCGCGGTAGCGCTCGATCAGACCGGCGGGCACAGAGCTTCCAGGGCTAGGCGGGCATCAGCTGTTGCTTGAGGTCGTCCTCGACGTCGGGCTCGAGGATCGCCATCACCAGATCGCCCGGCGCCAGCTGCGTCTCGCCGATTGCGATCTCGGCGCGGCCGTCGCGGGTGACCGAGATCAGGCGCGAGCGGTTCGGCAGGTTCAGCTCGCGCACGTACTTGCCCGCCGCCGGCGACCCCGAGCCGATCGCGAACTCCACGATCTCGAGGTTCTCGCGCTTCAGGTCGATCAGGGTGACCAGCTCGTGCTGCGGCAGCTGGTGCTCGATCAGGGCCAGGATCGTGGCCGTGGCCGAGACGGTCAGCGTGATCCCGACCATGTCGAAGTGCGGCTGGTTGCGCGGGTCGTTGACGCGCGCGATCACCTTCGGCACCCCGTACTTCTCCTTGGCCACCTGGCAGACGATGATGTTGTCCTCGTCGTCGCCGGTGACCGCCACCACCAGGTCGGCCCGCTCCACCCCGGCCCGCTCCAGCACGAACAGCTCGGTGGCATCGCCCGGCCGCACCACGTGCTCGAACTTCTCCTCGAGCAGCGCGTAGCGGTCGCGGTCGCCCTCGACCAGCGTCACCTCATGCCCCATCTTCATCAGCGTGGAGGTGAGGTTGCTGCCCACCTTCCCGCCGCCCACGATCAGGATGTACATCGGTTAGGTGTCATCCGTCATGCGGCCGGGAGTCGCGCAGATGGCCTCGGTCATGATGTCGATCGAGCGCGACGTCGGGCACACCGTCTGCAGCCCCAGCGTGTCGTAGAACGCCGCACGGGCCGGGTCGAGCACGCGCGTGACCACGCACGGGCAGTCGAACCGCTTGCGCGCGATCTGCGCGATCACGATGTTGGTGTTGTCGCCGTCGGTGCAGACCACGCAGGCGTCGGCGGTGCCGATGCCGCCCTCGACCAGCACCTCGGTGTCGAGGCCGTGGCCGTGCACGAAGCGTCCCGGCCACGACTCGGGCAGCCGCTGAAGCGCCTCGGGGTCCTCGTCGATCACGGACACGTCATGCCCGTCATCGGACATGTTCCTGGCAATCGACGAGCCGACCCGCCCGCAGCCAACGATCAATAGCTTCATGGGATTAGCGTACTAGGTGCTGGAACGCGGGTGCGACCGCTTGGCTGCGCCGGTTTTCGGTATCGTGCCGCGGTCGTGACCAGCACCTCACCCATCAGGATCGGACTGCTCGGATACGGCACGGTCGGCTCCGCCGTGGACCGGCTGCTGCGGGACAGCGCCGAGTCGATCGAGCGAGTCACCGGCCAGCCGGTCGAGGTGGCCGCGGCGCTGGTGCGCGATCCCGCCCGCCACGCCGACGCGCCGGACGGCGTGCTCACGACCGACTTCTCCCGGCTGCGCGACGATCCCACCATCAGCGTCGTGGCCGAGGTGATGGGCGGCATCGAGCCCACCCGCGAGTACGTGCTGGCGCTGCTCGGCGCCGGCAAGTCGGTGGTGTCGGCGAACAAGCAGCTGCTGTCCCAGCACGGCGACGAGCTGTTCGGCGCGGCCGAGCGAAACGGCGTGCAGCTGCGGTTCGAGGCCAGCGTCTGCGCCGCGATCCCGGTCGTGAAGGTGCTGCGCGAGTCGATGATCGTGACCAACGTGCACCGGATCGACGGCATCGTCAACGGCACCACCAACTTCATCCTGACGCGCATGATCCAGAGCGGCGCCCCCTACGCCGAGGCGCTGGCCGAGGCGCAGGCGCTGGGCTACGCGGAGGCCGACCCGACCGAGGACGTGACCGGCGCCGATGCCGCCGCCAAGATCGCCATCCTGGCTTCGATCGCGTTCCACACGCGGATGCGGCTGGAGGAGGTCGATCACGTCGGCATCAACCTGCTCGACCTGGCCGACGTGGAGCACGCGGCCGAGCTCGGGTACGCGGTCAAGCTGATCGCATCGGCGTGGCGGTCGGGCGGCGAGGTGGCGGCACGGGTGCATCCCTGCCTGCTGGCCGCGAACCACCCGCTGGCGGCCGTGGACGGCGCCTTCAACGCGGTGATGCTGCAGGGCAGCTCGATCCGCGAGGTGATCCTGGAGGGGCCCGGCGCCGGCGGCGAGGAGACGGCCACGGCCGTGATCGGCGACGTAGTCGCGGTGATCGGCACGCAGGGCACCGGCTTCCTGCAGCACGACGTCCACTACCGGGACGTCGGCCGGTTCCCGCCCGGCCGGCTGCAGAGCCCCTGCTACCTGCGCTTCACCGTCGATGACACGCCCGGCGTGCTGGCGCAGGTGGCACAGCAGCTGGCCGACCACAACGTGTCGGTGGCGCAGGTCGTCCAGCACCCGGGCGAGGCCGGCGTGCACATCGTGATCCTCACCCACCGCGCCGCCGAGGGCGACGTGCGCGCCGCCGCCGACGGCGTGGCGGCGAAGGGCTTCAGCCGCACCGCGCCGGTGCTGCTGCCGGTGCTCGAGCGCCACGCCGACGCGACCTGAGCGGCCAGGCTGGTTACTGCGGCACGGGCACCGCGTGTGCCGCCTCGACCGCCTCCTCCGACGGGAAGTGCGTCACGATCACGCGGCAGGGTGCCTTGCGCAGGACGAAGTCGACGGTGCGGCCGAAGAACGCCTCCTGGCGGTTCACCGCCAGCCGCCGCTTCTCCGGCGATCCGATCACGATCAGCGTCGCGCCCTCGTCGATGACCGCGTCGACGATCGCCCGGCCCGGGTTGCGCGTGCGCACCACCACCCCCCGGAACTCGATGCCGTAGTCCGACGCCAGCGAGCGCGCCATCTCCTGCACCTCGGCCACAGCCCGGTCGCGCTCGGGCAGCTCGGTGTCCAGGCGGATCCTGCACCGGCACGTAGATGGCGCTGACCGCGACCACCGGCGCGCCCGTCTCGGTCGCCAGCCGGCAGGCGGTCGCCGTCACCTCCTCGGCCAGCTCGCCCGGTTCCTCCAGCGGCACCACGATCGGCCCGCTGGGCAGCTCGACGGCCTCCTCGGGCGGCGGTGCGCCAGGCTCGTAGCGCTCCATCAGCGGGATGCCCGCGCGCACGCGCACCATCGTGTAGACGCCCAGACCGACGATCATCCACAGCACCCCGACGTCGCGGGCGCCCGGATGGGTGCCGAGCGCGATCACCCAGGCGGCGAACGCAGTGACCGCTCCGGCCACCGCCGTCACCGGGATCAGCCGGCCCCGGATCCAGACGTTGCCGTGCATCATGAACGGGCGCGGCATGTCCGGCTCGGTGATGCGCAGCCACACGATCGAGGCATTGGCCAGCCCGAAGGCGATCAGGATGCCGAAGCTGTAGATCGAGGCCAGCGACAGCACCTCCTCGCCCTGGAACAGCGCCGCCACGATCACGGACGCCGACGCCAGCAGCCCCACCCCAAGCAGCGCGAAGGTCGGCTGCAGCGACCGCCGGTTCCGCTTCGCGAACCGGCCCGGTAGCTCCAGCCGCTCGCCCATCGCAACCGACAGCCGCCCCGCCCCCGAGAAGCTGGTGGTGATCGCCAGCACTAGGATCAGCGAGGCGGTCACGCCCACGATGAACCGCGCCGCGGTGGCCGCGGTGCTGCCGAACTCGTTGCCGACTGCGGTCGCCAGCCCCAGCATCGGCGCGTCCAGCCAGCGCGTGGTCAGCTCGCTCGCGTACCCGGCGGGCTCCGACGGGTCACGATGCGAGGGAAAGGCCGAGATCGCCGCCGTGGCCACCGCGGCGTAGACCAGGATCACCGTGAACACCGACGAGCGGATGCTGTCGGGCACGGACTTCTCGGGCCGCTTGGCCAGGCCCGCCAGCCCGGTCACCTTCTCCAGGCCGGTGAACCCGATCATGGCGATCGGCAGCGCGAAAGCCAGCGAGTTCCAGGTCGGCTTCGTGCCCAGGTCGATGTTGTTGGTGAGCGCCGTCCAGTCGAACAGCAGCATCAGTCCCATCAGCCCCAGCCCGGCCTGCACCACCAGGTCGAGCACGGCCAGCACCACGCTGGCCATGTACACGTTCGTGCGGCGGGCGATGCGGGCCGCCGTGATCACGAGGATCAGCAACACGGCCAGCAGCTCGCTCTGGTCGGCCGAGAGCGTGTCCTGCCCGATCGCGCCCAGCACGTAGTGGGGCAGGAACAGCGCCGCCAGCGAGATCGAGATCACGTAGTCGAGCACCGTCGCCCAGCCGGCGATGAATCCCACCAGGTCGTTGAACGCGCGGCGGGCGAACGTCGAGGCGCCGCCCGGCTCGGGGATCGTGGCTGCGCCCTCGGCGTACGCGGCGGCCGTCAGCGCGAAGATCAGGCCGGCCGCCAGGAACACCGCCGGCGTCAGCGACAGGGCGTAGACGGCGGTGATGCCGAGCGCGTAGTAGAGCGAGCTGCCGATCTCGCCGTACGCCATCGCGTACAGGGCCGGCGCGCCCAGGAACCTGCCGAGAACGGGGATCTTGCGTGCCACTGCGGCTCAGATTAGATGACCGGTCACCCGCGCGTCGCCCGCAGGCGCAGGATGCCCAGCAGCAGGAACACCGCGGCCTCGAGGTATCCCACCTGCCCGCCGCCGTGGACGGTGGTGACGACGGCCAGCGCCACCCCCAGCACCACGAAGGCGACTGCCAGCACCCTGTTTACGCGCAGCATCAGGTGGGCGCCGGCTCCGCGCCCACCATCACCCGGCAGTGGGCGTTTCGGAGCACGTAGTCGACGCGCGGCCCGAACACGCGCTGGCCCGGCTTGTGCCGGTCGCGGGCCCCCAGCACGATGATCTCGCTACGCCGGCGCTCGGCCTCCTCGACGATCGCCTGGCCGATGTTCCGGGTGCGGACGATGCGGGTGATCACATCGACCCCGTACTCGCGGGCAAGCGCCGCGGCCTGCCGCAGCTGGTGCTCCGCGTCGGCCACCTCCTCGTCCAGGGGCGCCGCCATCGAGACGTTGAGCGGCACCTCGATCGGGTACATCACCACCAGCGTGGCGTTCGACTCGGCCGCCAGCCGCAGCGCCGTCGCCGTCATCACGTCGTCCACCCGCGCCGAGGAGATCGGCATCAGGATCGAGCGGTACTCCACCTCCAGCGCCGGGCCGGTCAGCGCGTGCGGCGCCAGCACCGTCTGCGTCAGCGGCAGGTGCTGCGAGCGCCGGTAGGTGTAGTAGACGACCATGCCCAGCAACAGCCAGATCAGCCCGACCGGAGCCACGTAATCGGAGACGTGCAGGAACACCGTCACCAGCCACGAGACGAAGGTGCCGATCCCACCCAGGATCGCAAACGTGGGCACGTCGTAGCCGCCTATCCAGAACGACGTGGGCCCGCGCCAGGGCACGTCCTCGTCGGGCATCGTGTGTCTCATCCAGACCACCGACGCGTGGGCCAGCGTGAACGACAGCATCGCCCCGAACGCGTACAGGTTGCCGAGGAAGCTGACGGCGCCGTTCGGGATCATCAGCAGGATCGCGATCAGGCTGTAGAGGATGATGGCGATGTACGGCGTGTTGTAGGTCGGGTGCACGCGCCGGATCGCCTCCGGCAGCTGCCGGTGCTGGCCCATCGAGTAGGTGAGCCGCGAGACCCCGATGATGCCGGCGTTGGTGGCGATGATCAGGATCGTCGCGGCCAGGATCGCCACGTAGAAGGCCAGACCGCTCGTGACCGTGTCGGGCAGTCCCAGGTGGTCGACCACGCCCGCCACCGGATCTCCCGCAAAACGGCAGGCCAGGTCGGACGTGCGATCACCGACCTGCAGCCCGTGCTGGGCGGTGCATTGGTACTTGGAGACGTTGGCGACGTCCTGGGCGCTGGCCGCGTGCACGGGCAGCGCCGAGAGCGCCACCGACGGCAGGAACGCGTAGATCGCGAACACCGCGAGCACCACGTACATGATCGAGCGCGGCACGTGACGGGGCGGGTCGATCGCCTCCTCGGCCATGTTGGAGATCGTCTCGATGCCGGTGTAGGCAACCATCGCCACCGGGATCGAGATCACGAAGTCGTGCCAGCTGGGCGAGATGCCCAGGTCGACATTGGCCTGCAGCACGTGCGGCGAGAACACCGTGATCAGGCCGATCGTGACCAGCAGCGCCTGCGTGCCCAGGTCGGCCAGCGCCAGGAAGATGTTGAGGCCGGCCGCCTCCTTCACGCCCACGATGTTCAGCGCCACCAGCAGCAGCACCACGACAGCGCCGCCGTAGATGTCATTGGGATGGGTGTCCAGGTGCCCGCCCGGCCAGAACTTGGCCAGGTAGTGCGGAACGAAGATCGCAGAGATCGCGATCGTGACCGTGTAGTTCAGCATCTGCGCCCAGCCGGCGAAGAACGAGACCGCCTCGTTGAAGGCGTGGCGGGTGAACGACGACGAGCCGCCGGCCTCGGGGAACCGGGCCGTGGCCTCCGCGTAGGTGACGGCCGTGAAGAAGAAGATGATGCCCGAGATGAAGAACGAGACCGGGGTCAAGCCCAGCGCGTAGGCGGTGACCAGGCCCAGCGCGTAGTAGATCGACGAGCCGACGTTGCCGTAGGCCGTCGAGAACAGCGCTGCCGTCCCGAGGACTCGGTGCAGACCCCCGGCTTGGCGGCGCTTCACGGGCACCGCGCTGTTATACAGCGCGCGGCGGTACTCCGGCTTCAGCCTGACCGCGCACATGGGCGTGCGCGGTCAGGCCGACGGTCTGAGGCGCTGCCCCGACCCGGCTAGCGACGTGAGCAAGCGGGATTATCAAAATCGCCACAATATTGGTGATCTTGATCATCGGGTTGATGGCCGGACCGGCCGTATCCTTGTAGGGATCGCCGACCGTGTCGCCGGTGATCGAGGCCGCGTGCGCCGGCGAGCCCTTGCCGCCGTGCGCGCCGTCCTCGATCAGCTTCTTGGCGTTGTCCCAGGCGCCGCCGCCGGAGGTCATCGAGATGGCGAGGAACAGCCCGGTCACGATCGTGCCCACCAGCAGCCCTCCCAGCGCCTGGTAGGAGATCAGGCCGACCACGATCGGCACGGCCACCGGGATCAGCGCCGGCAGCTGCATCTCGCGGATCGCGGTCTTGGTGACCAGGTCGACGCAGCGCGCGTAGTCGGGCTTGGCGGTGCCCTCCATGATCCCCGGGATCTCCCGGAACTGGCGGCGCACCTCCTCGACCACCTGGCTGCCGGCGCGGCCGACGGCGTCCATCGCCAGCGAGGCGAACAGGAACGGCATCAGGCCGCCGATCAGCAGGCCGGCCAGCACCCACGGGTCGTTGATCCGAAACACGATCGGGTGGCCCACCTGCTTGGCCAGCTCGTCGTTGTAGCTCTGGAACAGCACCAGCGCGGCCAGGCCGGCCGAGCCGATCGCATAGCCCTTGGTGACGGCCTTGGTGGTGTTGCCGACCGCGTCCAGCGGGTCGGTGACGTTGTCGCGCACCTCGTGCGGCAGGTCGGCCATCTCGGCGATGCCGCCGGCGTTGTCGGTGACCGGGCCGAAGGCGTCCAGCGCGACCACCATGCCCGCCATCGAGAGCATGGCCGTGACCGCGGTCGCGATGCCGTAGATGCCGGCCAGCTTGTAGGAGCCGAGCGTGCCCACGACCAGCACGATCACCGGCAGCGCGGTGGCCTGCATGCCCACCGCCAGGCCGGCGATGATGTTGGTCGCGTGGCCGGTGGTCGACTGCTGGGCGATCCGCTTGACCGGATTGAACCGGGTGCCGGTGTAGTACTCGGTGATGCCGACCAGGAGCGCCGTGATGATGAGCCCGATCAGGGCGCACAGGTAGATCCGGCCCCAGCCGTGGGGCAGGTCGCCGGCCACCGAGTGGATCACCGGGATGTAGATCAGCGCGGACAGCGCGGCCGAGACGAACACGCCGGTGTAGAGCGCCGCCATGATGCTGCCGCTCTTCGGCAGCCGCACCAGCAGCGTGCCCACGATCGACGCCGGGATCGCCAGCGCGCCCAGCAGCAGCGGCAGCACGACCGCCGCGTGGATGCCGCTGAGCGCGCCCAGGAACATGGCCGCGACGATCGTCACCGCGTAGGTCTCGAACAGGTCGGCCGCCATGCCGGCGTCGTCGCCGACGTTGTCACCGACGTTGTCGGCGATCACGGCCGGGTTGCGCGGGTCGTCCTCGGGGATGCCGGCCTCGATCTTGCCCACCAGGTCGGCGCCCACGTCGGCGCCCTTGGTGAAGATGCCGCCGCCCAGCCGGGCGAACACCGAGATCAGCGAGCCACCGAAGGCCAGGCCGACCAGCGCCTTGGTCGCCGACTGGTCGCTGTAGTCCATCACGCGCAGGACGCCGTAGTAGCCGGCCACGCCCAGCAGGCCCAGGCCGACCACCAGGATGCCGGTCACCGTGCCGCCCTTGAAGGCCACCGACAGCGCCGGCGCCATGCCGCTCTTCGCGGCCTCGGCGGTGCGGACGTTCGCGCGCACGGCCACGTTCATGCCGATGAAGCCGGTGATCCCTGACAGCACCGCGCCGATCACGAACCCGATCGCCACCTTCGCGCCCAGGTCGCCGGTCCAGATGCCGGCCACGGCGATCGCGATCGCCACCACCACGGCCACCCCTGCGATGGTCGTGTACTGGCGGCGCAGATAGGCTGCCGCTCCCTCCTGGATCGCCGCGGCAATCTCGCGCATGCGGTCGGATCCCTGCGGCTGCGCCAGCACCCAGCGGGTCAGTGCGAGCCCGTATACAACCGCCGCGGCGCCACACACGAGCGCGATCAGGACGGCATGGTCAACCAGTGAACTCACGTGGCAAGCTCCTTAGAGGGTCGATGACAACCGCGCGATTGTATCAGCGGTCGCGGCTTGAACAGGCGGGTTACCCGGGAGGTTGTGACGCCCCGGACGGCCCCGCCGGATTGCTAGAATCGGGCTCCCGTGAGCGCCGTCGCGCAGGTGTCCTGGGGCTGCGGGCCGATCTTCGGAATCGCCTCGAACAGCAGCCGCCGCAGCTTCTCGTTGTTCTCGGTGAACACCTTGACCACGGACTCGTGGCTGACAGGTTCCACGTCGGGGTCGTCCTCCAGGCCCACGTCGTAGTCGGTGATCAGCGAGACGTTGGCGTAGCAGAGCTCCAGCTCGCGGGCCAGCCAGCCCTCGGGGTAGGCCGTCATGTTGATCACGCCCCACCCCATCTGGCTGAACCAGCGGCTCTCCGACCGTGTCGAGAAGCGCGGGCCCTGGATCACCACCACGGTGCCGCCGTCGCGGATGTCGAGGCCCTGCGAGCGGCCGGTCTCGAGCAGGATCTGCCGCAGCTCCGAGCAGTACGGGTCGGCGGCCGAGACGTGCGTCGTCACCGGCCCGTCGTAGAACGTGTCGGCGCGGCCGCTGGTGCGATCGACGAACTGGTCGCAGACCACGAACGTGCCCGGCGGCAGCTCCTTGGACAGGCTGCCCGACGCGCACGGGCCGATCACGCGCCGCACGCCCAGCTCCTTCATCGCCCACAGGTTGGCCCGGTAGGGGATCGCGTGCGGCGGCAGGCTGTGGGTGCGACCGTGGCGGGGCATGAACGCCACCCGCTTGCCGCCCACGTCGCCGATCACGAAGCGGTCCGAGGTGGGGCCGTACGGCGTGTCCACCACCACGTCCTCGGCGTCGTCGAGGAACGAGTAGAACCCCGACCCTCCGAACACCCCGATCTCGGCGCTGCTCATACGTCTCCTCCCGGTGTCCAGATGGGCGGCCGCGGCGGCGTCTCGACCGCCGGTTGCACGTCCTTGGGCGGCTGCTGCTCCTGTCCGGCGGCGGGCCCGGCGGCGGGCGCGCTGGCCTCGGCGTAGGCCAGCTGCAGCTCGGACAGTGCGCGGCGGTACTGGCGCAGATGCTCGGGCGGCAGCAGCCGACCCGACCACCGGCATCAGTGCGTCGGCGGTATCGATCGCAAGCTGCGCCTGCTCGAGATCGCCCTTGCGCGCGATCTCGTCGGCGGCCAGCGAGATCGCCAGCTGCGCGGTCGACAGCACCAGCTCCGGCACCGTCGGCATCCGCATCTCCTGCTCGGCGCCGCCCGGTTCCGGCCCCTGTGCGCCCGTGTCGCTCATAGCGCTCCCTCCCTGTCCGACAGCCATTCCCCGACCGACCGCTGGTTACGCTCGACCACGTCCGGCCACAGCTCGCGCGGGTCGGCGCCATCCTCCATCAGCTCGTCCATGCGCTGCGACAGGGTCGGCTGGCGCAGCGGCGGCAGGTAGGGCGCGATGCCCAGATCGGCTGCGGTGTCTGCGACCTGGTCGAGCACCTGCTCGAGGCGCTCCAGCGCCGGGATCGAGCGGCGCGCGGCCAGGTCGATCAGCTCGCCCGACATGCCCCAGCGGATCGCCCGCCACATGTTCTCCTCGAGGTCGCGGCCGGGATAGGCGGGCAGCGGCTCGCCGGCGTCGAAGCGACGGGCGAAGTCGGCGGTCAGCGCCACCATCAGGCCGGCCAGCGCCACGGAGCGCGCGAACTCGGGCTGCCCGTCGCAGATCCGGGTCTCGACGGTGGGATAGGCCTGGTGCGGGCGCACGCTCCACCAGATCTCGGTGTGCTCGCGGATCGAGCGCGTCGCGATCAGGAAGCGGACGAACTCCGCGTACTGATCCCAGCCGGAGAAGCTGTCGGGGATCCCGCAGCGCGGGAAGAACTTGGTGAAGATCTCGGTGCGGGTCGAGTGCAGGTGCGTGTGGCGCCCCTCCAGCCACGGCGAGCTGCCGGAGAAGGCCAGTAGCTCCGGCAACACCGAGCGAAGGGCGCTGTTGACGGCGATCGCGCGGTCGGCGCCGTTGATGCCGACGTGCACGTGCAGGCCGAACGTGTTGTTGCGCCAGGCCACGTAGCGCAGCGTCGACTCGACGATCGCGTAGTGCGGCGTGTCGATCACCTGCTGGTCCTCCCAGCGCGAGTACGGATGCGTGCCGGCGGCGCAGAGGCGGTAGCCGAGGTCGTCGGCCAGGTCAAGCAGGTCGGCCCGCCGCTGTGCCATCGCGGCGGCAGCCTCGGCAAAGCTGTCGCACTTGCCGGTCCTGACCTCGACCTCGCTGCGGATCAGCTCCCCCGCCACCATCTCTCGCAGCGTCGCGTGCTCGCGGGCGGCCACGTCGAACCGCTCGAAGCCGGACGTCATCTCCAGCGTGGCCGGTTCGAGGATCGCGAACTCCTCCTCGACCGCGATGGTGAAGTCCTCGGCCTGCTCGAACTGGACGCGCGCGTTCTCGAGCGCCGCCAGCGGGTCGGTGATCTTGGGCGACTCTCCCATCCGGGGCGGCACGATACCGGAGCCCCGCCCGGTAGCGAGAGTTCTACTCGGTTCGATCCTGTCCCGTCTCGTGCTCGAACCAGGTCTCTGCTCGCTCGAGCCTGCTTGCGGACTCCGGCTCGATCGTCGCACTCTCCGGTGGATCGTGCAGGGGAAGGTGCGCCGCCTCCTCGGCCGAGATCGACAGCGTCACCCGGCCCGGATCGATCGAGGCGACCTGGTCGGCGGTCACGTAGTGCGGACGATCTTCGTAGTTGTGGAAGACGAACGGGCCGCCGTGATGGGTGATTGCAAGGCCATCGAAGATGTCCTCGTTCTTGTCACCCACTACGAGGAACACCTTCCCGACCTGCTCGTCGTCTGCTGCGTACACCGGCCAGTTGTGCTCGATGGTCTTCCAGGCAACAGTCGTCATCGTCAACCTCCGATCAGGTCAGCCAAGTCTAGTAGGCACCGAGATCAGGCGATCGGCGATCCGCTCCCAGCTCCAGCGGGCGCAGACCCGCTCGCGGCCGAGCAGGCCGATCGCCTCCCGGTCGGCCGCGGGCATGTCCATGACCTCGCCGACCGCGCGTTCCAGGTCGTCGACGGAGCCGTCGAACGTGCGCGAGGCAGGGCCCAGGCCGGCCGCCACCTCGGCCAGCCCGGAGTGGTCGGAGACGACCGTCATCAGGCCGCAGCTGGCGGCCTCGGCGGCGACCATCCCGAACGCCTCAGGCAGCACGCTCGGCACCACCACCAGCTCGGCGCACGGCACCAGCTGCTGCAGCTGGGCATGATCCATCGCGCCGGTGAAGATCACGCGCTCGCCTGCCAGCGACTCCAGCCAGGCCCGGTCGGAGCCGAAGCCGACCACCACCAGCGACGTGTCGGGGTACCGCGGCGCCAACCGCCGCCACGCGTCGAGCAGCAGGTGCACGCCCTTCTGGCGCAGCAGCTTGCCGAAGTAGAGGATGAACGGCCCGACCTGCTCGAGGCGATCGGCGGCATCGGCGTCGGGGTGCCGTTCCGGGTGGGCGCCGGGCCGGTCTGACCGCAGCAGCTCGACCAGCACCTGCCGGGAGCCTCCGTCCGGGCGGAACGCGTCCACGTCGACGCCGGGCGGGACGATCGCGATGCGATCGAGGTACGGGCCGTCGCCCAGCAGCTCACGGGTCACATCCACGATGTGCTGCGACCCGGCGAACACGGCGTGCGCCGAGTCGAGCGGACCGCGGGCCAGGTCGGCCAGACGCCGGCTACCGCGGATCGCGTATTCCAGCTCGGATCCGTGCAGCTTGACGGCGTACGGCGTGGCGGAGGCCGCGCAGCCGCGCCGTGCCACCGGGCCGCCCATGATGGCGTGGTTCGCCATCACCAGGTCGGCGGGTTCGCGCTCCAGCTCGGCGGCCAGCGCCGACGCGTTCAGGGCGAGGTAGCGCTCCAGCTCGGCGTCTGAGAAGTCACCGACCAGGCGCGCCTCGATGCCCTGGTAGCGGTCGAGCACGAACGTCGGCAGCAGCGGCCCTGCCTCGGGGCGGATGATGCGCACGCCCGGGCCGAGCGAGAACTGATCCGGGTGCGGCTCCTGGCAGAGCACGCGCACGTCGTGACCGAGCAGCGCCCAGGCGCGGGCCACGTGCTGGGTGTAGATGTTGGAGCCGGTCCCCGACAGCAGGTAGCCGTGCCAGAGGATCAGGTTCACGACGCTCCGGCGGGCTCGCGGGGGGACACCGCTCTATTCAACCACCGCGCGCTGCTGGTGCTACTACGTGAGGTGGAAGTAGAGCGCGTAGAGCAGCGCGGCGGCCGGGCTCGAGCGGTGCACGGTGACGTCGGGCGGGGTGTCGATCAGCGCGTCCGAGTAGCTGAAGATGATCTTCACGCCGGCCTCGACCAATGCGTCCGCGGCCGGCTGCGCAGCGGCCGGCGGCACCGCCAGCACGCCCACGATGATGTTCTTCTCGCGCACCATCTCGGCCAGCGTGGCCGGGTTTTGTACCGACAGCGAGGAGATCTGGGTGCCGACCTTGCGCGGGTCACTGTCGAAGACACCGGCGATGTGAAAGCCGTGGTCAGCGAACACGGTCGACGAGGCGATCGCACGGCCCAGGTCGCCGGCGCCGATCAGGGCGATGTTGTGCTGGCCGGACGTGCGCAGGATGCCGCGGATCTCCCCGATCAGCGAGTCGATGTTGTAGCCCACCCCGCGCTTGCCGAACTTGCCGAAGCCGGACAGGTCGCGGCGGATCTGGGTGGCGTTGACGTTCGTGTACTCGCCGATCTCCTGTGACGAGATCGAATCGCGTCCCATCTTCTTGGCCTGCGTGAGCACCTGCAGATACCGGGACAGCCGCGCGGCGACCCCCACCGTGAGTCGTTCCTGCGACAACGATTCCTCCCTGGCCATGGTTCCTTGTGACATTGCACGAGCAGTGTAGCGAGCGGCTTCTCTATGCACGTCCGCTTGTCACAAGGGTCGTCAGGAAGCGGACGCTTGTGACGCCGCCACCACCCGCCGCGCCAGCTCCACGGGCTCGACGCGGTACTTGAACACCTTGCGGCCGGCCACGTACACGACCGGGATCTGCTCGCGGTGGCGCGCCTCGAGCTCGGCATCGCCGGAGATGTCCACCAGCTGCAGGTCGAAGCCGAGCAGCGGCTGCTGGCGTTCGAGCACGTCCTTGGCGAGATCGCAGAGGTGGCAGCCGGGCGCGCCGTAGAGCACCACCGGGACGGTCACGCCGTGGCGTAGGCGTCGCGGGCCAGGTACTCGGGATAGGGCAGCGCCGGGCAGAAGCGGGCGGCCGACGCGATCATGGCGGCGTTGTCGGAGCAGAGCGCGAGCGGAGCCAGCGCCAGCCGCACGCCGGCGCGCGCGCACTCCTGCTCCAGCGCGGCGCGCAGCACGCCGTTGGCCGCGACGCCGCCGACCACGGCCAGCGTGTCGCGGCCGGTCACCTCCAGCGCCCGCATCGTGCGCGACACCAGCGAGCGCACCAGGGCGCGCTGGTAGGACGCCGCCAGGTCGGCGCGCCCGGCGTCGCCGGCGCCGGCGGCCAGCACGGCGGTGCGCAGGGCGGTCTTGAGGCCGCTGAACGAGAGGTCGAGGCCCTCGCGGCCGGCCATGGCCACGGCGAACTCGTGCGCGTGGTCGTCGCCGCCGCGGGCCAGCTGCTCGAGCGCGGCGCCGCCGGGATAGCCGAGGCCGAGCAGGCGCGCGCCCTTGTCGAAGCGCCTCGCCCGCGGCGTCGTCGAGCGTCTGCCCGACGACGCGCATGCCGGGGCCGTGGTCGTCCACCTCGGCCAGCAGGGTGTGGCCACCCGACGCCAGCAGCACGAGGAACGGCGGCGCCACCGGCTCCGGCTCCAGGTACAGCGATGCGACATGGCCGTGCAGGTGGCCGACGGGGATCAGCGGCAGGCGGCGTGCGAAGGCCAGCGCCTTGGCGGTCGCCAGGCCGACCAGCAGCGCGCCGATCAGGCCCGGCCCCTCGGTGACGGCGACGGCGTCGACCCGGTCGAATCCGACCCCGGCGTCGACCAGCGCCCGCTCGACGACGGGCACGCACAGCTCCAGGTGGCGGCGCGAGGCCACCTCGGGACGACCCCGCCGTAGCGGGCGTGCAGCTCGGCCTGGGACGCGACCACGCTCGACCGCAGCCGTCCGGCGTCGTCGACCAGCGCGGCGGCGGTCTCGTCACAGGAGCTCTCGATCGCGAGGATCACGCCACCGGCTCCGGGTCGCGCCACATGATCAGGGCATCCTCCCGGTTGTCGGTGTAGTAGCCGCGGCGGACGCCGGTCTCGACGAAGCCGAGGTCGCGGTAGAGGCCGATGGCGCTGTCGTTGGAGACGCGCACCTCGAGCGTGTAGCCGCGGTCGATGTCCTCGCCGGTCAGCTCGAACAGCCGCTCCAGCATCTGCCGGGCGACGCCGCGGCCGCGCCAGGGCGCGTCGACGGCGACGTTCATGACGTGCCAGGCGTCGACGTAGCGGGCGACGATCAGGTAGCCGAGCATGTCCTCGCCCTGGAAGGCGCCGAGGCAGATGCCGCTAGGCTTGGACAGCTCGCCGGCGAACATCGACCGCGACCACGGGGTCGGGTAGGCGCGGCGCTCGATCCGCTCGATCGCATCGAGGTCGACCGGGCGCAGCGGCCGCACGTCGACGGCGGTCATCATGAGGCGGCCCTCGCAGGGAACGACCGGTCGGCATCCGGCGCGCGCACGTAGAGCGGCTCGGGCGCGGCCCAGAGGTCCGACAGCGACGCGTGGTGGCGGGCCCACGGGGTGTGCAGCGGCGAGGCGTCGGGCGCGATCACGGCGACCGGCTCGAGCAGCTCGCGGTAGCGGACGGCGCCGTCGCCGGCCAGCGAAGTTCCGGGCGTGATCAGCTCGGCCAGGTGCGCGGGCGCGATCGCGCACAGGTCGATGCCCGCCCCCTTGCAGAACACCTCGCCGCGGCGGGCATCGATGCAGGCCACGTCCACGCCGTCGCCGCAGAGCAGGGCGTCGAGCGTGCCGACGCCGTGGACCGGCACGGACAGGGCGAAGCCAAGCGCGCGGGCAGACGCCAGGCCGATCCGCAGGCCGGTGAAGGTGCCCGGGCCGGTGCCGACCACGATCGCGTCCAGCTGCGACGGCTCGATGGCGGCCGTGCGCATGAGGTGGTCGACGTCGTCGAGCAGGTGCTGGGCGGCCGTGGAGCGGCCGGCCGTGGCGGACTCGGCCAGCACCTCGCGGTCCCGCCACAGGCAGGCGGTTGCAGTGTCAGTCGCGGTATCGAGCGAGAGCAGCAGCAAGGGCGTTCAACAGACCCGAATCGTCGCAGGACAGCGTGATCAGCCTAGCATCGCCCTGCAGGTGGTCGATGTCCACCGTGACACGCGGATCGGGCAGCAGCCCTGCCCCGGCGTCGGGCCACTCGACGAACGCGATCGCATCCTCGAAGTAGGGCTCGAGGTCGGCCCATTCCTCGATGGTGAGGCCGCTCGAGCGGTAGAGGTCGAGGTGCGCGACGCTCATGCCGTTCGCCGCGTACCGGTTGCCGACCGTGTAGGTGGGGCTGGTGACCGGCTGCGCCACCCCGAGCGCACGCGCGGCGCCGCGCACGAAGGCGGTCTTCCCCACCCCCAGCTCGCCGCGCAGCCAGACCGAATCTCCCGGCTCGAGCCGGCTAGCGACCTCGGCCGCGATCGCCTCGGTATCGGTCGGCGACAGGGATGTCAGCGGGACGGTTTGCCACGGCCACCGACCATAGCCGCGGCCAGCGATGAGGTGTCAAACACCGCTCCGGCCACCGTGGCATTTCGGAACCGACCTGGCGCAGATACAGGAGCGCGCCGTGACAGCGGTTCATGGAGGACAGGCGCTTCGCCCAATTATTGGAGTCAGACACCGACCGCGCGGCGCCGGCATCTCGGCACGCAACCGTGACCGGTCGCGACCAAGCCGTGACGCCATCCCGCGGCCCGCGACTAGAACTGGAAGGTCAGCTGGGCGTCGTCGAGCTCCAGCTCGGACGCCGGCGCGACCGCCGCCGACATCGGCGCCGGCTGGGGCGCGGTCTCTGCCGCGGCACCGTCGCCTGCCAGCAGCGCCGGCAGCGCCGCGAAGTCGCTTCGCAGCATGTCCAGCATCGCCGGCGTGTAGAGCGCTGCCGCTGGGTGGTAGATCGGGAACAGCTGCACGGTGACGGCGCCGAACGTGTGCTCCTTGGCGCGTCCCCGCACCCGCGTGATGCCGAGCGGGCTGCCGGAGAGCAGCTTCGTGGCGAAGTTCCCTAGCGTGCAGATCACCCGGGGCCGGATCAGCTGGATCTGGTCGTACAGGTAGCCCTGACACGACTCGATCTCGGCCGGGAGCGGGTCTCGGTTCCCCGGTGGCCGGCACTTCAGCACGTTGGCGATGTACACCTGCTCTCGCGACAGCCCGATCTCCTCAAGCAGCGTCTCCAGCAGCCGGCCTGCCTGGCCGACGAACGGGATGCCCTGCTTGTCCTCGTGGAAACCGGGAGCCTCACCCACGAACATCAGGTCGGCGTCGGGCTCTCCACTGCCGACCACCACCTGGGTGCGGCTGCCGGCCAGGGCGCACCGCTCACAGCTCGCCCATTCCGCCGCCCGCCGCTCCAGTTCCTGACGTCGCGTGTCCGCATCGACCACGGCCCCGATTCTGGCAGGCCGGTCGGACGCATGATGTCCGACGGCGCTCGTACCGAGCCGCCGTGCGGCCGCCGCTCGGTAGAGTGCCAGGCCCGGGGGGCTTGCGCACCATGCACACAACAACCGTTGTCATCGGGGCCGGCAGGGTGGGCCGCACCGTCGCAGCCCGTCTCAGCGGCGCGCGGCTGTACGGACGCGGACAGCAGCCCGACCTGGACGACTGCCGGCGCCTCCTGATCGCGACCCCCGACGCCGAGATCGAGCGGGTATGCCGGGCGCTGGCTCCCGAGCTCGACCACGAGGCGTCGGTGATCCACTTCTCCGGCGCCACCTCGGTGCACGCGCTCGACGCCGCGCCGGGCCGACCGCATGCGTCCATCCCATGCAGACGGTCTGGCCCGAGCTGGGACGCGACCAGCTCGAGGGCGCCTACGCCGCCGTCACCGGCGACGCGGCCGTCGGCGATGCGCTCGCCGTGCAGCTGGGCATGATTCCGTTCCCGCTGGCCGACGACCGCAAGCCGCTCTACCACGCGGCCTCGACCTTCGCCTCCAACTACCTGGTCACGACCACGCAGGTCGCGGTCGGCCTGCTGGAGCGGGCCGGCCTCGATCGCGAGCTGGCGCTGCGCGCCCTGCGCCCGCTGCAGGACCGGACGCTGGACGTGGCCGGCCGCCGGCCCACCGGCCCGATCGCACGGGGCGACGCGGCCACCGTCGCCGCGCACCTGGAGGCGATCGGCCCCGACCTGCAGCCGCTCTACCGTGCGCTCGGCCGAGCCACGCTGCCGCTGGTCGATCCCGAGGCCGCCGACGCCGTTCGTGAGCTGCTGTGAGCACCGGCCTCGTCCCCACCATGGGAGCGCTCCACGACGGCCACCGCGCCCTGCTGCGTACCGCCCGCGCCGAGAACGGGCGCGTGGTGATGAGCCTGTTCGTGAACCCCACACAGTTCGGCCCCGGCGAGGACTACCGCCAGCTATCCGCGCGACGCGCAGCGCGACCGGCGCATCGCAGCCGAGGAGGGCGTCGACGAGGTGTTCGTGCCGACGGTCGAGGAGATGTACCCGCCCGGCTTCTCGACGTCCGTCAGCGTGGGCGAGCTGGCCGATGTCTTCGAGGGCGCCTTCCGTCCCGGCCACTTCCTGGGCGTCGCGACGGTCGTCCTGAAGCTGTTGCTGCGGGTCGAGCCGGACCACGTCTACTTCGGGCAGAAGGACGCTCAGCAGCTGGCGGTGATCCGGCGCATGGTCCGCGACCTGGACGTTCCGGTGGACGTGCGCGCCGTCGCCACCCAGCGCGAACCCGACGGTCTCGCCATGTCCTCCCGCAACGTCTACCTCGACGCCGAGCAGCGCAGCCGTGCGGCCAGCCTGTGTCGAGCGCTGGAGCTGCGCGACCCGCAGCTGGTGGAGGGCGACCTCGACTACTTCGAGGTGGTCGAACCGGACACATTCGAACCCTGCGCAGCCCGCGCGGGGGCGCTGCTGGTCGCGGCCGCGCGCTTCGGCGGCACCCGACTGATCGACAACATCGTCCTGGAGGCTCCGTGAAACTCTCGCTCCCAGCGCTTCGTGAGATGAAGCGCGACGGCCGGCCGATCGTGATGATAACGGCCTACGACCATCCCAGCGGCCGCATCGTCGACGCCGCCGGGGTCGACCTGGTGCTGGTCGGCGACTCGGCGGCCAACGTCGTGCTCGGCCACGAGTCGACCGTGCCCGCCACGATGGACGAGATGACGATGCTGACCGCGGCCGTCAACCGCGGCGTCGAGAACGCGCTGGTGGTCGGCGACCTGCCGTTCATGAGCTACCAGGTGTCCGACGCCGAGGCGGTGGCCAACGCCGGACGGCTGATCAAGGACGGCGGCGCCGACGTGGTCAAGCTGGAAGGTGCCGGGCCCTCGCTGGAGCGCGTGCGGGCGCTGGTCTCGGCCGGCATCGGCGTGATGGGCCACGTCGGGTTGACGCCGCAGACGGCGACGGCACTGGGCGGCCACAAGGCGCAGGGCCGCCAGGCCGACGCCGCGCGCCGGCTGTTCCTGGACGCGATCTCGCTGGAACGAGCGGGCTGCTTCGCGCTGGTGCTGGAGGCGGTGCCGGCGCCGGTCGCGACCACCATCAGCCGGCGGCTCACGATCCCCACCATCGGCATCGGGTCCGGCCCCGGCACCGACGGCCAGGTGCTGGTGCTGCACGACATGCTCGGCATCCCGGGCGACGGATCCGAGCCGCGCTTCGTCAAACGGTATGCCGAGATCGGCGAGCTGATGGGAGCGGCCGTCGCCGCCTACGCCACCGAGGTGCGCAACCACGTGTACCCGGCCGAGGAACACACCTACACGATCCCGCCCGAAGAGCTCGAGGCGTTCCAGAACGCGGTCGACGCGGGGTCGATCGACGAGAACACGCTGGCGGACTGGTAGGCGCCCGCGGCCGCCACCGAAATCAAGCAAATTCGGTCAGGCACCCGCGTGGCACGGGTGGCAGGATGTCGAACATGATCACCTCCGACTGGCTGCAGTGGCTGCTCGACATCGTCGAGCGCAGTCTCGCCCAGCCCAATCTGAACGGCGAGCAGCTGGCCGGCCCGGCGGCTGTTAATGGAGCGCGCCGCGCACCATCTCGCCACCCGTGACGATCAGGTGATCGCCGTCGCGCTGGATGCCGGGTAAGGGTCGCCCGAGGCCTTTGCCCGTGCCTTCTCGCGGGCCTACGGAGTGGCGCCGTCGGCCTACCGCCGCCCGGCGCCGAGCCACGAGCTGCTCGGCGCGAGCGGCGTGCACTTCCATCCACCGGGTGGGCTGCGCCTGCCACCGACCACGAGGAGCACCCCCATGGACGTCTTGACCCGCATGGTCGACCACCACCTGTGGCTGGTCGGCGAGATCGTCGACCGCACCGCTCGTGTCGACGATGCCACCCTCGACCGGCCGATCGAGCTGTCGGTAGAGTCGATCGATTGCGACCCGACGCTGCGCAGCATCACCGACCGGTTGGTGTCGCAGCCTGAGATCTGGAACACCGCCGTCGAGGGCGGCACGGCGATGCCGCCGTAGGGCGACACCAGCAGCCAGGGCATGCGCGACCGCTTTTGGCGTGGCCGCCCCGAGCTTCCGGCGGCTGGTGATGACTCCGGTGACGGAGGGTCGGTCCGACGAGACGTTCGTCGACGCCGTCTGCGACCCGCCCGAGACGTTCACGTACGGCGGCATCGTCGCGCACATGCTGACCTTCGCAGCGGTGCGTTGCACGCTCGCGATCGGAGCGCTCACGAGTGCCGGAATCGACGACCTCGGCTCAGGCGATCCGATGCGTCATGTCGGCGGATCGGGGTCCCCGACGCTTCCACGATCGAGCGGCGGCCGGCCAGCGGTTAGCATGCGGCCATGACCACATTCCTCCATACCATGGTGCGGATCACCGACCCCGAGCGCAGCCGCGCCTTCTACACCGCGCTCGGCTTCGAGCCCGGCAAGGAGTCGCCGATCGTGCGCAACGGCGAGCTCGAGGCCACGAACTACTTCTTTGGCGTGGGCGGCATGCCCGACGTGCTGGAGTTGACGCTGAACCACGACGGCCGCACGTACGACAACGGCACCGGCTACGGCCATATCGCGATCGGCGTGCCCGATCTCGACGCCACCCTGGCGGAGCTCAAGCAGCAGGGCATCGAGCCGGAGCGCCCGCCCTACACGGTCAGCGACGGCGGCTCACGGCTGTGCTTCGTGCGCGACCCGGACGATTACCGAGTCGAGATCATCGAGCGGGGCTGACTGGCAGGTCATACAGGCAGCACGTCAGTCGCGTACGGTGGGCGCTTCGCGCTGATAGAGGGAGGTGTCACCGATGGCTGATTCACCTGAGCGGAAGACCGTCGACCTGTCCGCATATCCGGATCTTGTGGTGATCTACCTGGGCATGCGGGTCGAGGAACCGCGAGGACTTGAAACCCTCAAGGCTCTGCGGCCTCAGATTGACGCCACGGTTGCGGAGCAGCCGGACGGGCTGCTTCTGCACGAACGGCTCGTCTACGGGGATGACCCACCGCACACGGGCATGCGCCAGTACTGGCGCGATTTCGAATCACTCCAGGCCTGGACCAAGACGCTGCCCCACAAGCGGTGGTGGACCGACTACCTGCGAGACCGGGGCGGCACGTCCTTCTGGCACGAGACGTACTTCCGGCGCGGCGGGTTCGAGTCGATCTTCGTCGACGTGGAGCCTGGCGTCGGGCTGGCGCAATTCGCGCCCACGCGGCCCGCGATTGGCCCAATGCTCGGGGCTCGCGCACGCGCCGACGCCGACCGGTCAGAAGCCGGCGTGACCGCTTGAGCGCCGGCTCGACCCGCCACACGCTCGATCCATCGGCGTACTGTGCCTGGACGAGTACCGGGTCGAGTTGATCAAGCGGG
This sequence comes from uncultured Actinomycetes bacterium, assembly GCA_963766445.1. GTDB lineage: Bacteria > Actinomycetota > Thermoleophilia > Gaiellales > JAICJC01 > JAICYJ01. Next base: position 211,021 of record CAVXZW010000029.1, read on the forward strand.
GAACGGTGCGCTGAGGGTGCTTGGCGACGCCCCATCTTTGGTGGGGGCGAGACGTACGTCGCCAAGCCGGGTAGCATCTTCAGAATGACGCGGTTCGTCGTGGACTGTCAGACGCTGCTGCGGATCGCTGCCGGCGAGGTTGAGGTGGCCGCTGAGCACCAGCTTGTGGCGCCGACGCTCGTTCGCTCGCAGGCGCTGGCGGAGCTGTACGAGTCGGCCCGGCAAGGTGAGATCTCGGCGGCTGAGGGCGTCGAGCGCGTAACGCGGATCAACTCGCTGAAGGTTCGCTTCCTCGGAGACAAGGTGCTCCAGCGACAGCATGGAAGGTCGCCGACGAGTTGGGATGGGAGACAACGTACGACGCCGAGTATGTGGCGCTGACGAAGCTCCAGGCGGATGCCTTCGTGACGTCTGACCGCGAGCTCGCACGGGCGGTCTCGGGCCTCGTCCAGACGGCGACGGTCGACGCACTCCGCGTTTCCTGACCGACGCGATGGCATCGCCGGTGGGCCCTCAATCGCACGTCAGCGCGCCGGCGTGCTGTCTCTGGACGACTACCGGGTCGAGATCATCGAACGCAGCTAGCTTTGCGCGAAGTCGAACACGCTCGGCTCGGCGCCGTCGCCGTCGATCAATCCGTCGGTCGGCTGTACAGGATCGCTGAATGGGCCTTCCCCCGGCCGGGCGCCGACCACCCCACGACATGACCGCTTCTCCGCCGGTTCGGGCGGTTCGAACAGCAGCGAGCGGGCGCCGCGACTCGCATCTTCGCCAACCTGGACTTGACAAGTTCTTAGAATTGCATGAGCATCGTGGTCTGCTGACCGACGGCAACGATGTAGGACGGCTCCCGCGTCGGAATATACGAGGGATAACTGGTGGCTCAGGGGGATGGTCAACCGGCGTAGGACGCGGTTGCGGACGTCCTGCCATCGCCGGTCAGGAACGTGATCGAATCGACCCCGCGCTTAAGGACGTTCATGGACCACACAAATATCGCCATCATCGGTGCCGGACCCCACGGGATCGCGGCTGCGGCCCACCTGCGCCGCGCATCGGTTGAATGCCACGTGATTGGATCCCCGATGTCGTTCTGGCAAACGATGCCGGAAGGCATGTTGCTGCGATCGAACCGGACGGCGACATCGATCGCCGAGTACGACGGCCCGCTCTCGCTGGAGAGCTACTACGCCGGGCGCGGGCAGCCGCTCGAACTGCCGGTTCCGCTCGACGACTTCGTGAGTTACGGCCTGTGGGTGCAGCAGCAGGTCGCGCCGGACATCGATGAACGCGTCGTCTCATCGGTGCACGCCCAGGCGGACGGCTTCGTGCTGACCATGGCGGATGGTGAACAGCTGTCGGCTCGGAGGGTCGTGGTGGCTGCGGGGATCGCCGATTTCATTCACCGTCCCGGCGTCTGCCGCACGCTGCCACCGGAGATCGCCTCGCACACTGCCGACCACCGCGACCTCTCCGTGTTCAGCGGCCGCCGGGTGCTGGTGGTCGGCGGCGGCCAGAGCGCACTCGAGTCGGCAGCGTTGCTTCATGAGTCCGGAGCCGACGTCGAGGTCGTGGTGCGCAGAGACCACCTCAACTGGCTGCACGGCGGCAAGTACCACCGCAAGCTCGGTCGGTATGCGCGCCTCGTGTACGCGCCGACCGACGTCGGGTCCGATGGGGCTGTCGCGGATCGTCGCCGTGCCGAACGCATTCCGGCGACTCCCGCGCCAGTTGCAGAACCCGATCGCATACCGGTCGATCCGCCCAGCCGGGGCAGCGTGGCTGCAGCCAAGGCTCGAGCACGTTCCAATCCACCTCGGCCGGGTGGTGAGCCAGGCGGCGACGGTCGGGTCGAGTGTGAGGGTCGGGCTCGACGATGGCAGCAACCATGACGTTGATCACGTGATGTTCGGTACCGGCTACCGGGTCGATGTGGCCCGTTACCCATTCCTGGACGGCCGGCTCGTTGAGCGGGTCAGGCGCGTCGAGGGCTATCCCGTGCTGCAGGCGGGAATGGAGTCATCGGTTCCGGGGCTGCACTTCCTTGGCGCACCGGCCGCTTGGAGCTTCGGCCCGATCATGCGGTTCGTCGCCGGCGGATGGTTCGGCGGCCGGTCGCTGACGCAGGCGGTTACCCGCCGCACCACGCCCGATGCGCCCCGGCCCGCACCGGCAGGTGTTCCGGTCGGCGACGGGCGGGCCCCGTGACAGCAGGCTGGCGACGGCGGAGCGGCGCCGCGGGCGCCCAGACCGTGGGCGCACTGGTAGTTGGCGGCGACTACCAGGGGCTTGGTATTGCGCGCAGCCTGGGTCGTCGCGGAATCCCGGTGTGCGTCGTCGACGACGAACCATCGGTCGCGCGTGCGTCCAAGTTCGTCGAGCGGTTCGTGCGGGTGCGCGACCTCCGCGACGCCCGCACCACCGTCGACGTGCTCGTCGACGTGGGAACGCGATTCGGCCTCAACGGCTGGGTGGTGTACCCGACCCGAGAGGAGACGGTCGCGGCGATCTCGTCACACCGGGACGAACTGCAGGCTGTATTTCGGATCCCCACGCCGGACTGGGAGTCAGTGCAGCCGGCCTGGGACAAGCGCCTCACCTATCGGGTCGGTGAATCGCTTGGGATGGCGATGCCGCGGACGTGGTTTCCCGCGGACGAGGACGAGCTCCGCGCGCTCGACCTGCCGTGGCCGGTGATCGTGAAGCCGGCCATCAAGGAGCACTTCTTCTACGCGACGCGGGCAAAGGCCTGGCAGGCCAACGATCGCACGCAGCTGCTTGATGCATACCGCAACGCGACTCGCACGGTTGGAGATCCGGGCGAGATCATCGTGCAGGAGGTGATCCCCGGCGGCGGCGACCGTCAAGTCGCCTACTGCACGTTCTTCAAAGAGGGCGCACCGATAGCCGGCATGACCGTGTGCCGACGGCGGCAGCATCCGTCCGACTACGGGCGCGCGAGCACCTACGTGGAGACTGTGAGGCTGCCCGAGCTCGAGGAGCTGTCGATCAGATTCCTCCGGGAGATCGGCTACTACGGGCTGGCCGAACTGGAGTACAAGCAGGATTCGCGCGACGGCACCTACAAGCTGCTGGACGTGAACCTTCGCACCTGGGGTTACCACACACTCGGCGGCGCCGCCGGAGTCGACTTCCCGTATCTGCTCTACCGCGACCAGACCGGCCTTCCCGTCTCGCCGACGATCGCGCGCACGGGCGTGCGCTGGATCCGGTTGACCACTGACCTACCGAACGCCGCGCGCGACATGCGAGCCGGAACCGTCAAGCTCGCCGACTACGCGAGGACGCTCCGCGGCGTCGACGTCGAGGCTGTGTTCTCGACCCGCGATCCGCTGCCATGGATCTACGAACTCCTGTTGCTGCCGTATCTGGCCGTCAAGCGGGGGCTCTGACCGCGGCCATGGGCGCTGCCGGTAGCGACCTATCGCTGCTGAGACATCAGGACGCTGCGTCCACACGCCCTGCGATCTTTAGCGCCTCGGCCGACGTCCTCTACTTCGACTATCTGCGGATTCCGTACTCGGTTGCGTTGCAGCCACCAGCATGGCTGCCGTGCGCATCGCTGAGCTGGATCGCCGCCGGCGATCGGGGCCTCTGCTGGCCCGCGGCAACGACAACGGCAGCTCGGCAACGTGGGCTGTTCGGCATGGGCGACGTCTCGATTTCGGCTGCACTGACGCCGGACACCGCTTCGCCGCTGCAACGGCAAGCGTCCGGGTGGGAACCGGTGCTCGCCGTCACCGGCGCGGGCGGCGAGACCGTCGCAACCATCCTCCGGCGCGAAGACGGCGTGATCTATTTGCCGTTCGATCCTGGGGACGTGATTCGCTCCTTCTGGTCGGAACGCTACCTGGATGCGAGCCCCGGACGGAGCGGGCAGGCCAAGCGGATTGCGATGCACGGCTATTACGCTGTTCGCCCGCTGATCCCTCGACGCGTCCAGCTGTTCGCCCGCAGGCGCTACTCGGTCGTGCAGGGGCGAGCGGAGTTTCCGCGGTGGCCGATCGAGCCGAGCCTGCACGATTTCTACGACTGGATCGGTCATCTGCTCACCGAAATCGCGGGGGCTCCAGTGCCGTACATCGCGCCCTGGCCGCGAGGACGGCGGTGGGCGCTGGTGCTCACGCATGATGTCGAGACGGATGCCGGCCGCGACCGCATAGGCGACCTGCGCGCCGTCGAGGAAGGGCTCGGACTCCGGTCTGCGTGGTATTTCGTCCCCCGGCGCTACACCACCCCGCGAGGGCTGATCGACGATCTCACCGATGCAGGCTTCGAGGTCGGTGTGCACGGGCTGTACCACGATGGCCGCGATCTGAGCCCGAAGATCTTGCCGCAACGCGAGGATGAGATGCGCCTGTACCGTGACCGCTGGCAGGCCCGCGGTTTTCGGTCGCCCGCCCTCATCCGGCACGCCGCCGGGATCGAACGGCTCGGTTTCGACTACGACACCTCCTATCCCGATACCGATCCCTACCAGCCACAGGCGGGCGGCTGCTGCACGTGGTTGCCGTTCTTCAACGGCCGCGTCGTCGAACTGCCGGTCACGCTCGCGCAGGATCACACGTTGTTCGAGATTCTGGGCGAGCGCGACGAGAGCCGCTGGGTTGAGAAGGCGACCTTCCTCCGTGTGCGATCCGGCGCGGCGGTCTTGATCACTCATCCCGACTACATGACAGCGCCTCGGTTGCAAGCCTATGGCCGGTTCCTTGAACGGTTCAGCGATGACGAGTCAGCCTGGCACGCGCTGCCCGCGGAGGTCAGCGCGTGGTGGCGGCGCCGCGCCACGTCCTGGATCGAGGGAGCGCCAGGCGACTGGCGGGTTGCGGGTCCGGCGGCTGCGGAGGCGACGGTCGCGTTCACGTCGTAACGTTCGCCCGGCGGACGGGAGCGTGCCGTGAGGTGATGACACTCGCAGCGAGGCGGACCTCCCCACTGATCGTCAGCCTGATCGAAGACGAGGAGCTTTACCCGGCGCAGGCCACATCGGCGCCTTGACTGCCGCCCGACGAGGTGACAGCAATGCGACCCCGACGCTGCTGTCGACGGCCTCGGCCGGCTAGCCCAGCAGTTCCTTGAACGCCGGCTCCTCGCGGATCGGATCGAAGTCCGAGTCACCCGCCGCGAACGAGCGGAACCGCTCGGATCGCTCGATCGCGCCCCGCAGGTGATCGATCGCATCGGCCGTCCGCCCGGCGAGGCTCTCGCAGCACGCGACGTTGTAGCGCAGGCCGGCGTACTGCGGGTTCTCCTCGATCAGCTCGCGGCCGCGATCCGCCGCCTCGGCGTATTTCCCGGCCTCGTAGAGCGGGGTGATCGGCAGCCAGACCTCGAAGCCGTCAGGCTCGTAGACCTCGCCGGGCGTGCCCCCGATCGCAACGATGGTGGTGCCGGCTTCCTCGGCGAAGGCCGTCCGCTTCACGCCGGGGCGGGCGAAGACCAGCGTTCCGGCAGGCGCGTCCACCCGCTCGCCGTCGAGCTCGAAGGTCGCGCGGCCCTGCTGGACGAGGTAGAGCTCCTCGTGCTCATCGGCCTCGTCGTGCTCGTTGATGATGCGGTCGCCCGCACTCTTCCCCGTCCACGTGTTGACGCCGAACGACGTGATGCCGAAGTGCATCCGGACCGGCCGGAACGGGCAACGGCCGTCGCTGAGCTCGTCGATCTCGTCGATTCGCGCCACGGTGTACTCGCTCATATCTCCTCCTGGTCGTGTCGGGGCGAGCCCACCAGATCGCTGAAGGCAGGCTGCTCGCGGATCGGGTCGAAGTCGGAGTCCTCGGCGGCCATCGGCCGGAACTCGTCCCGGAGGTCGATCGCGGCTCGAAGATGCTCGACGGCATCGCCCGGCCGCCCGGCCAGGCTCTCACAGCAGGCGACGTTGTACAGCAGCGTGGGATGCTCGGGATGTTCGGCGACCAGCGCTCGCCCGCGGTCCGCCACCTCGGCGTACTTGCCCGCCTCGTAGAGCGGCTGCAGCGGCGCCCACACCTCGTCGCTGGCGATGCCCGCAGGCAGGTCGAACCACCGCTGCCGCCGCGCCCCGTAGCCCGACTCGGTGGGCGGCGGGAACTCCGGGTCAGCGAACGCGCCGACCGCGACCACCACCAGGTCGTTTTCGTCGGGCTCGGTGAAGAACACCGTCCCGCCGCACTCCGGGCAGAAATGGAAGACGTGGACCCTGCGGTCCTGCTCGTCCGACGTCCGGGCGTAGTCGACGTAGCGGCCGGCCACCTGCACCTGGTCGGCCCGGAACCCTGCCTGCATGCCGAACGCGCTGCCGGTCCGCCGCTGGCACGAGAGGCAGTGGCAGATCGAGACGACGAACGGGTCTCCCTCCGTTGTCACGCGAAGCTGCCCACAGCTACAGGCTGCGTCTCTGCCGGCCATCGCCGGATCATAGGAGCAGCGGATCCGGCCGGATAGGCTGCGGCCGTGTCCAGTCCCCGGAGCGCCGCGGCCCTCGTCGTGCTCGCGCATCCCGAGCCCTCGTCCTTCGCAGCAGCGCTTGCCCACACCGCGGTCGATGCGCTGCTGGCCGCCGGCTGGAGCGTGGAGCTGGTCGACCTGTACCTTGAGGGGTTCGACCCGGTGCTGTCGGAGGCCGACTTCTTGGACCGGCTGATCGCCGATCGGCTGCAGCCCATGGACGAGCAGGCGCACGCGGCGGCCGGCGGCACGTTTGCGCCGGACCTCGCCCGCCACGTGGAGCTGTTCCAGGCGGCCGACCTGCTGGTGCTCGTCTCGCCGATGTGGTGGTTCTCGGTGCCCGCCATGCTCAAGGGCTGGATCGACCGGGTGTTCGCAAACGGCGTCGCCTACCGCTACCCCGAGGTGCCGGCGTGGTCGGGCTTCCTCGGAGACAAGCGGGGAATGCTAGTGATGACCTCCTCGTACGAGCCGAGCTCGTTCAGCGATGACTACGTGGGGGAGCTCACGCATGTCCTGCACCCGCTGTTGCACGGCACGCTCGCATACACCGGGATGCAGGTGATCGATCCCTTCATGGCCTACGCCGCCGACTCGGTCGATCAGGACACCCGCCGGCGCTACCTCGCCGAGCTGAGCGCACGCCTCTCCGCCCTGCCGCGTCCGGAGCCGGTCAGGGAGTGAGCTCGTACGGGTAGCTCGTGAGCGTCTCGCAGCCGTCCTCGGTCACCAGCAGCAGGTCCTCGAACCGCACCTCCCCGGTGTCACGCTGCCACAGCCCGGGCTCGATCGCGATCACGTCACCGGCCACCAGCGGGTCATGCCCCGCCTGACCGAGTGCCGGATCCTCGTGCACGGCGAGCCCGACGCCGTGACCGAGTGAGAACTGGAAGCCCTCCTCCGGGTCGATCCCGGGATCGGTGCGCTGCGTGGGAAACCCGGCTAGCTCGAACACCTCGCAGGCGACGGCGTGCAGCTCGCGGCCTGTGATCCCGGGCCGCACCGCCTCGCGGGAGCGCTCCAGCGCCTCGCGGACGACCGGTTCGAGCACGCGCACGCCTTCCGTGGCCTCGCCGACGACGAGCGTCCGGGTCATATCCGCCCAGCATCCGGACGGCTCGTCCCGTGGCCACAGGTCGATCACGATCGGGAGGTCGGCGGGCAATGGTCCGGAGCCGGGATCGTGGCCGCCTCCCTGCCACAACGAAGCCACGATCACGTCCGGCGGCGCCGGGGCGCCGCTGCGCCTGCAGGCGTCACGCAGCTCCGCGCGGACCATCTCGGCGGTCAGCGGCTTGCCGTCGTGCAGCAGCCCCTCGCCGGCGGGCACGGCCTCGGCCAGCAGGTCGGCGGCGGCGCGCATACCGGACTCGGCCGCAGCCTGCGCCCGGCGTACGCCGGCCAGCTCCGCCGACGACTTCACGCGCCTCCTGGATGCGATCACGTCGTGATCGGGTCGCAGCGCGATGCCGTCGGCGCGCAGGCGGTCGGCCACCGCGACCGGCATCTCGGGGTCGACGACGGCCTCGTGCACGCCCATCGCGGCGGCGGCCCGCGACACCAGCTCCAGATCGAGCTCGTGCATCTTCAGCCCGCTCTCGCGCAGCTCCTCGAAGCCGAGGTCGGCCAGGTCGTGGTAGACCGCATCGGGCGCGACCTGCTCGATCCGGGAGCTCTCAAGCGGGCTGACCATGATGTGCAGCCTGCCGCCGACGATGCCGAGCAGGAACGGGTCTCCGATCGCAAGCGGCAGCTCGTGGCGCATGGCGTGGGAGCGGGGAGCGCTCGGTGTCCCCGTAGAACAGCACGTCGGTCATGGCCGGAACCTACCCGGCCGGAATCGCGACGGGCGAATCGCGGGTGTAGGTGTGGCTCTGCCATGTCCGGCGCTGCGGTCCGCACCACCGTCGACCTGTCCGCCTACCCCGATCTGGTGGTGATCTACCTGGGCATGCGGGCGGGAGGAGCCGCGTGGTGCTGACTTCATAGACGAACGGCTCTCAGTCCTCGGCCGTGCGGCCGTGGCCGGGCCGCTCAGGTGCGTGCACCTCGCGGCTCGTCGCCAGATCGACGATCTGCGCCCGCATCGTCTCGATCGAGCAGAACCCGCCGTGCAGGAGCAGCTCCGGCTCGCCCTGGCCGTGCACCTCGTAGTAGATCCGCGCGTCGCCGGCATCGAGAAAGGGCACGGATCCGATTCAAGCACAGCCGGCGTGAGATAGTCGACCGGCATGGCCACGCCGCTAAGAGACGCCGCGATCCGGCTGCGCGACGGCCGCTCGCTGGCCTATTGCGAATGGGGACACGAGGGCGGCGCGGTGGTGCTGGCCTTCCACGGCTCCCCCGGATCGCGCGTGTGGTGGCCGGGCGCGGACGTAACCGCCGGGGCCGGGGCCCACCTGGTGACAGTCGACCGCCCCGGCTACGGCGGGTCCGACCCGCTCCCCGGTCGCGCGATCGCGGGTTGGGCTGAGGACGTGGTCGAGCTGGCGGACGCGCTCGGCATCGACCGCTTCGGCGTGGTCGGTTGGTCCGGTGGGGCACCCTACGCGGCCGCGGTGGCGGCAGAGATGCTCCCGGACCGCCTGACCGGGGTTTGCCTCGCCAGCAGCGCCAGCATCGCCTATGCGGTAGGGCCGAGCCAGGTGGATGACGAGGACCTTCACATCTCCGAGCTAATCGACCGGTTCGGGCCGGCCGAGGCGACCGTCCGCTACGCCGAGAAGATCCAGAGCTGGGCCGAGGGCCTGCGGCAGGATCCGGGATCGTTGACCGATCCGGTTGAGTACGCAGCCGGCGACCTCTGGGTGCTGGAGCAGCCGGAGCCGAGGGCGGGCCTGTTCAGCTCGATCGGGGAGGGCGTTCGCCAGGGCGCCATCGGGGTCGCCACCGACTGGGTCAACCTGCTGGCACCGTGGGGCTTCTCGCTTGCCGAGATCGAAGTGCCTGTCCACATCTGGCACGGAGGACAGGACAGCTGGGTGCAGCTTGCGGACTGCGAGCGTGTGGTCGCAGCCATCCCCCACGCCGCGCTCACGATCTGGCCCGATGCCGGCCACTTCGGCCCGGCCAAACACTGGGCCGACGTGCTCGCGGCGGCCCTTGACTGACGTCACCGTCGCGACGTCAGTACTGCACGCTTTCCACCGTCTCGACGATCCGCACCTGCGGTGCCCCGATCAGCGCCGGCGCGGCCCGCTTTGACTGCCACAGCTCTCCCAGCGCGACCTTGCACCGCTCGGCCTCTGCCAGGCTGTCGAACTCGAGGTCGACCGCGACGTAGTTTGGGTTGTCCAGTGAGCGGAACACGCGGTGCGCGCGCACCCCAAGCTGCTCCCTGCCGATGGGATCGCGGTCAAATGCGGACTTCCACAGGTCGAAGTCGCTGATCGCGTGTTCGAGGCGAAGTGTCGTCATGGCAACATCCTTCCATCATTCATTACTCGATATGAGTAATGATTTCCCGGCTACAGTATCAGACGTGAACACTCGCGCCAATTCTCAGCGCACCTACAACTCCCCGCGCCGCCGTCAGCAGGCCGCCGCGACACGCGAGCAGATCCTGGCGTCCGCCCAGCGGCTGTTCGAGCGCGATGGCTACGCGGCCACCTCGATGGCCACCGTGGCGGCCGAGGCCGGCGTCTCGCTGAAGACCGTGTACGTGGTGTTCGACACCAAGAGCGGCCTGCTGCGGGCGGTCTGGCACAGTGTGCTGCGCGGCGATGGTGACGGCGTCCCGGTTGGGGAGCAGCCCTGGTTCCGGCGCGTGCTCGATGAGCCCGACCCGCGCATCCAGCTGCAGTTGAACGCGCAGAACTCGCGGAAGGTGAAGGAGCGCGCCGGCCCGATCATGGCGGTGATCCAGTCCGCGGCGCCGGGCGACCCGGAGATCGGAGCGCTCTGGCAGCGGATCCAGACCGAGTTTCACGCGAACCAGCGGGAGGTGGTCGAGAGCCTGCACGGCAAGCGCGCGCTGCGGAAGGGGCTCGGGGTCGACACGGCGGCCGACATCCTGTGGACGCTCAACCACCCCGGCGTCTACCGGTCATTGGTCGGTGACCGCGGCTGGACGCCCGAGCGATACGAGCGGTGGCTGGCGGACGTCCTCAGCTCCCAGCTGCTGCGCGAGGGCTAGCCGGCCAGGGCCTCCAGCAGCTCGTCGATCACCGCGACCGTCAGCGGCATGTCCACGCTCTCGTGAAACCGGGACGCCTGCCGAGCTCGCTCCTCGTCCGGTTGGGCCGGGTCGAGCCATATCAGACAGGACATCTCGTTGATGTGACCGAGCTGGGCGATCGTCATCGAGAAGTCGCCCCGCCGTTCGATCCGCGCGGGGCCGCCGCAGCGCCGGTACTCGCCGTAGAGCGCCCGTGCCCTGTCGGCATCGCCGTACCCGAACTCGAACAGGACGCCGGCCAGCTCCTGGCTCGGGTCGGCCAACCCGCAGTTGTCCCAGTCGATCACGCACAGCCCGCCCTGGGACGTGGCGCGGAGGTTGTCCGACCACAGGTCGCGATGGCAGGTGCGAAGCTCGCGGGCGGGCACCAGCAGCCCTTCCAACGCCACCAGCTCGTCGCGCATCGCGGCCAGGTCACCGGCGAACGGGGCTCCAGCTGCGGCCAGCCGCTCGGCCAGCCCATCCCAGCCGGCGGCGCCGACCGGCTCGGTGTACCAGGGATCCTGCGGCCGGCGGCCGCGGAACGGCACCCGGTGGATGGCCGCCATCAGCCGCCCCACCCGGCCGGGGTCGAGGCCGCGGTCAGCGCGCAGCACGTCGACCCATCCGTACACGCGCACGGGCAGACCGCCGATGTCAGCGAACAGCTCGCCGCCGGCCGTGAACACCACCGCGGGCGCCGGCACGCCGGCCGCCACCGCCGCAGCCTGGAACGCGCCGTCCTCCCTGTCCAGCTCGGGCGGCTGGAACGACGTCTTCACCGCCCACAGGCCGCGCGACGTCTCGAGCTGTACCACCTGGCCCTGCTCGCCACGCGCGACGGTGCCCGTGAACGCACCGCCGTCGCCCAGTCCGAAGGCGCGAGCGATCCGGCCGGCGTCATCGTCGATGAACACGCCGCGAGCCTACCGCGGCCGCCTGTGGGAGGATGCGCGCCATGCGGGTCGTCCTGAGCGTCGACATGGAGGGCATCTCACAGCTGACCGAGCCGCGCGAGATCCTCTCGTGCCGGCCGGAGTACTGGGCGACCGGCAAGCCGCGGATGGAGGCCGACACGGCCGCGGCCGCTCAGGGGCTGCTCGATGCCGGCGCCGACGAGGTGATCGTGCTCGACAACCACGGCAGCGGCAACCCCCAGAACGTCTCTCCGGAAAGCCTGCCTGCCGGCTGCCGCCTCGAGACGTGGAACGTGTTTGACCTGCCCGAGCAGGGCGTCGACGCCATGTTCCAGGTCGGCTATCACGCCCGCGGCGGCACCGACGGGTTCATCTCGCACACTTACATTCCGGGTCTTCGCTTCCGGGTCGGGGACGAGCTGATCTCCGAGAGCCACGGCCGGGCATGGGCGGCCGGCGTGCCCCTGATCGGCATCACCGGCAACGGCACCCACCGCGACACCCTGGGGTCGCTCGCGGACACGCCCTACATGGTCGTCCAGGAGACGCTCGGCCGCGGGTCGGCGCGGCCGGTCTTTGCCGATCCGGACGAGGGCCTCGCTGCCATCCGTGCCTTCGCGGCCGGCTGCCTGGGTGACCTCGACGCCATCCGGCCACCGCATGCGCCTGACCGGCCGCTGTTCGAGGCCAGCATGCCGAACGGGGCCGAGCAGGCCCACGCCATGCTCGCGGCCGGATGGCGGCGAACCGGAGACGTGGAGTTCGCGGCCGAGCTCGGCGACTGGAGCGAGGCGCGCGAGCCGCTGGCGGCGGCCATGAGCGCGGCGATGGCCGCCGTCCTGCCCTACTGGGTGGGGGCGACCAGCGCGGCCGAGGCATCGTCGCTCGACCCGGCCAGAGTGGCGGCGCTGACCGAGGTGCTCGCCGACCGCTGGTGCTCGCGTTCATACCCTGAGTGGTACGCATCGGCCGGCGTCGAGCTGCCGCCGGCGCGGCCCGCGGCCTGACAGCTTTACCGCTTCGTCACGGACGGTCCACGAAACGGACACCCTTTGCTCCCCAACCCCTGGCTAGCGTGGCTTCGGGCGCCAACGGTCAGGCGCCGAACTCGGACGAAGGAGCTTCGCAATGCGATTCACCAGACGAGCGGCCGTGGCCGCCGCGGCGGGCTGCGCGCTCGTGTTCGCGGCGGCTGCGGAGGCAGTCCCGATGCTAACCGGTAGCGACACAGTGCAGCCCAAGGTGGCCGGCAACGCGGTGCCGGTGACGCTGATGCGGGGCCTCGGGAAGGTCCCAGTCGCGCAGGGCTCGGACCGCATGGACGGCGGCACCGCCGCCAATCCGTACTACGGCTACGACGGCGACGGGCCGATGGTGCCCGCCCCGGGTGACTTCCCCACGAGCACGCACCTGGTGGAGGTGACCAAGACCGAGCCGGACAAGAACACCTACCTGGTGCTGAACGGCCAGAACGGCCCGGATGCCTCGTACAACTACGGCACGCACTTCGTGTTCCAGGGCCATGAGGGCGGCGCGCCCGGCTTCCTATCGCGCATCAACCTCGACGCGGATGGGACGCACCGGGTCACGCTGATGGCGAGCAAGGACACGAAAGGCGACCCGCTGCCCGACTTCGACGGCTCCACGTGGGACCCGTTTGCCGGGCGGCTTCTGCTGACCACCGAGAGCAACTCGGGGCCGAGCGTGTACCAGGCCACCCTGCGCTACCCGTCCCGGGTGGCGCCGCTCGACGGTGTGTTCGGCCGCGGGGACTATGAGGGCGTGCAGGCCGACTCGGACGGTCGCATCTGGCTGGTCGAGGACTCCAGCGGAACGTTCGGCACCGCCAACCCGAATGCCAAGCAGCCGAACAGCTTCGTCTACCGGTTCACCCCCAGCAACCCCGCCAACCTGCGGGCGGGCGGCAAGCTGCAGGCGTTGCAGGTGATCTCGCTGCGCAGCGGCAACCCGATCGTGTTCCACGACGGCAAGGCCGACCAGGACATCACCTCGCCCGACCGCCGCGACCTCCACACGTACGGCAATCAGTTCCAGACCAGGTGGGTGACGGTGCACGACAACGCCACCGACGGCATGGCCACGTTCGATGCGAACGCCCTGGCCAAGGCGCGGGGGGCAACCCCGTTCAAGCGGCCCGAGAACGGCGTGTTCCGGCCTGGTTCCGGCTTCCGCCAGTTCGTGTTCACCGAGACCGGCGACACCAGCGCGCTGTCGGAAGCCGGCGCGGCGCTGGGTGGCTACGGAGCGCTGTACAAGCTCAGCCAGTCCAGCCCCGGCGCGTCGCATGGCACGCTGACGATGGTGTACCGCGGAAACGAGATGCACACCGGCTTCGACAACGTCTCGTTCTCGAGCGCCAACACGGCGCTGGTGGCCGAGGACGCCGGCGACACGCTCCACACGCAGCGAAATGCGTTCGACTCGCTGTGGGCGATCCGCACCGACGTCGACTATGGCGCGCCCAGCGCACCGGCACCGCAGCGGGTGCTGTACGTCGGCCGGGACGCGTCGGCCACCATCGACTCGGGCTTCTCGGGGATGGACGGCTACCAGAACGAGGGGGACAACGAGGTCACCGGTATCCACGTCTCCGACGGAGACGCCTCGATCGCCGGCCTGCTCGGTGCCGCGGTCCCGCACCCGTGGGTGCCCGGGTCTCGGTGGAGGGTGTTCTTCACCGCCCAGCACGGCGACAACGACACGTGGGAGCTGATCCGCAACTAGACGCGGGTAGATGCGACGGGGTGGGCCGGGAGCATCCGGCCCACCCGCGGTGGGCTGAGTAGTATCGAGCGGGTGAGCACGATGCCCGCTCCGATCGAGATCGAGTCCGCGCGCTCCGGGCCGGCACTGGGCGATGTCGCGGACGTGGTCGGTCGCGTCTCGCCCGCCAGCCGGCTCAGCCCCCACCAGCTCGCGCACTACCTGTCCGCCAACCCGGGGTCGGTGATGCTGGTCGCACGCTGTGGGACGGAGGCGGTGGGCGCGGCCACGGTGGCGCGTTCCGGCCGTCCCGGCCACCAGTACACGATGGTGCGGGTGGTGCCCGAGCACCGCCGGCGTGGTGCCGGTAGTGCGATGCTGGACGCCGCCCGCCACCATGCCGGCAGGATCGCCCTGGAGCGGATCTGGGGCCGGGTCGATGCGGCCGATACGGGCTCGCTCAGGTTCGCGGAGCGACACGGGCTGGTCGAGTCCGGTCGGGAGTGGATCTCGGCCCTGGAACTGGCCGACGCGCCGTCGCCGCTGCCTCCGCCGCCGGGTGTCACGGTGGTCAGCCTGGCCGAGCGCCCCGACCTGATCCGGGCGGCCTACGACGTCCACAGCGAATGCCTGCCGGACATGCCGTCGCCGACGCCGATGCGGGCGGAGCCGTTTCACGAGTGGGTCAGCCAGACGCTGGAGGGGCCCGGCGCCTTGCCCGCAGCCGCCGTGGTGGCGCTCGCGGGCGACGCGGTGATCGGCCAGGCCGCCGTGAGGCTGGAGGGCGGCGAGGGCACGGCCGAGCACCTGCTTACCTGCGTGCGGCGCGACTGGCGCGGACGCGGCGTCGCAATGGCGCTGAAGTCGGCGCAGATCGCCGCGGCCCGGCAGGCCGGGATCGAGCGTCTGGTGACGTCGAACGACGCGCCCAACGCCGCCATGCTGGCCGTGAACCAGCGGCTGGGATACCGGGTCGTGAGCGAGGGCGTGCTGGTCGAGGGGCCGGCACAGCTCGGGTAGGCTCCCGCGCCGGTGACGATCGAGATCGAGACGCTCGAGGCGGCCGCGCTCGACCCCCGCGCGCAGCAGCACATGGCGCCGATGCGCGACGGCGTCGAGCTGGCCACCGACATGTACCTGCCGGACGGGGAGGGCCCGTGGCCGGCGGTGCTGGTGCGGCTGCCATACGACAAGAACGGCCGCTATTGCTGGATGCCGTTCATCGCGGGCCACTTCACCGAGCGCGGCTACGCGTTCCTGCCCCAGGACGTGCGCGGCAAGTTCCGGTCGGGTGGTGAGGTGAATGCGTTCGTGCACGAGGTCGACGACGGATACGACACGATCCAGTGGATCACGGAGCAGACCTGGTCGAACGGCGACGTCGGGATGTGGGGCGACTCCTACTACGGCTACACCCAGTGGGCGGCGGTCGCCTCCGGGCACCCCGCGCTGAAGGCGATCGTGCCGCGCGTGACCGTGGCCGACCTGTTCGGCTGGCTCGATGGCGACGGCGTGGCACCGCTCTACGGTGCTCACTACCTGGCCCAGTACTGGGCAGACGGCCGCACGCACCACTGGACGCCGGACTGGACGCGGCGGCCGCTGAGTGAGCTGTTCGATCCCGCGTTCGAGCTGATCGGCAGCCGCTCCCTGGCCTTCGACCGGCTGCTGGCGGAGGCTCGCGGCCAGGCATCGGTGGACATGTACGGCGACCGCCATCCGTTCACGCGGCTCCGCATCCCGACGCTGCACGGTGTTGGCTGGTTCGACAACATCACTCCCCCGCACATGCTCGATTACGAGCGCCTCATGAGCGACCCGGAGACGGCACCGTTCCAGTACCTGCACGCCGGCTCGACCGACCACGAGAACTACCGCTTCGAGTTCGTGCCGATCCCCGAGAGCGAGGACCACGACACCCACGACGATGCGCTCGAGCGGATGCTGCCGCGCTACCTCGCCCCCGCGCTCGACTTCTTCGACGCCTTCCTGTCCGGCCGTAGCGACCCCGAGTCGATGCCGCGCGTGCGCTGGCACCTGCCGAACGTGGGCTGGCATGAGTCACCGGTGTGGCCGCCGGCGGGTGCCCGCGAGCAGCGCCTGTATCTGACGGCGGCGGGCAGTCTCGCCGAGGCCGCGCCCGGGGAGGGGGCGGTGGAATGGCTGCACGATCCCGAGAACCTGGTGCCCTCCACCATCGAGAACCCGTTCGCCTTCCTCTACGAGTACCCCGACGAGGATGCGGTCGCCTCGCGGCCCGACGTCGCGGTGTTCGAGTCGGCCGGACTGGCCGACCACCTGACGCTGGCGGGCCGCGTCGTCGCGCACCTGACCGTGGCCGGCGACGGCCCGTCCATGAACCTGCACGTCAAGCTGGTCGACGTCGACCCGGCGGGCGGGTCGCACATCGTGCTCTACGGCCAGCGCGCGGTCGTCGATCCCGGAGACGGCACCGACGCCGAGGTCTACCTGGGGCACACCGGGTACCGCGTCCCGGCCGGCCACCGGTTACGGCTGCAGGTCGCCTCCAGCGACTACCCCCTGTACGTGGCGCACCCGGGGACGTCCGAGAGCCCGTGGTTTGCGACCCGTACGGCGGTCAACCACCAGCGCCTGCTGACCGGCGGCGCGACACCGTCGTATCTGAGCGTGACCGCGCTCGACGACTAGATACGCCGGCAGGTTCGATTACTCTGTAGTGGAGCATGCTGCAGTCGCGAGCAGTCGTGGGGATGATCGTGGCGACCGTTCTCGCCGCGGGCAGCGCGTGCGGCAACACGGTCAAGGGCACGGAGAAACCGTGGGGGCCGCTCTCGACCACGGCCACCCCGCACCTGCCGTCGGGGTCACGCGCGTCCATCAACCACACGCTGGACGTGTTCGTGCGAAACGGCGTGGAGCGCCGCGACCCGGCCAAGGCGTACGCGGTGGCGTCATCGATGATGCGCATCGGCCAGACCCACAAGCAGTGGAACCAGGGCACGCTTCCGGTGCCGCCGTACCGCACCAGGGGCACCGAGTTCCACGGCTACACCGTGATGAGCGCGTCGAAGAAGCAGGTCTACCTGACCATGATCCTGCAGCCGCGCAACGCCAGGAAGCAGGGCGCCGTGGCCTACAACATCCGGCTCTCGAAGGCCGCCAACGGCAGCTGGCTGATCGACTGGTTCACGCCGTCGGCCTTCTTCGCGGCCAAGGGCCAGACGCCCTCGCTGTTCGCCGAGCCAGACCTGGCGCCGTCGCTGGGGGTCGCGTCGCTGAAGCACAAGAGCCACGCCAACCTGATCATGTGGGGTGTGCTGGCGCTGCTGATGATCCCGCTGGTGGCCACGATCGCCTTCTTTTTCGGGGCGTTCGGCTCGCGCATCCCTTGGCGCAGACGGCCGGACGACGATCCTACGTGGGCGGCCGCGTTCCGCCCCGACGACCGCTGACGTGCGAAGCTTGGGCCGTGCGCTACATGGTCGTGGAACGGTTCACCCAGGGCCCCGAGCCGGTCTACCGCCGTGCGGCCGAGCGCGGCCGCATGCTGCCGCCCGGGCTTGAGTACATCGACAGCTGGGTCGACCAGCGACTCGACCGCTGCTTTCAGCTGATGGAGACCGACGATCCCGGCCTGTTCGATCAGTGGATCGCCTGCTGGGACGACCTCGCGGAGTTCGAGGTGGTGCCGGTGGTGTCGTCCGCGCAGGCGGCCGCTATCGCAGATCCTCGGTAGCCCGCTCGAGCCCGGCCACCACTTCCGACAGCAGCGCCGGCATGCCCACGTCGTGGGCGTACTCGGCCAGCGCTGCCCAAAGCGACACGGCCAGCACCCGTGCCCGGGTGAGGGCGTCGTCGTCGACCGGCCCGTACGCGTCGTGGAAGGCGGCGCGGCCGGCGGGCGGCAGGTAGCCCCAGTAGAGCGGCAGGTCGATCGCTGGGTGCGCACGGCACACGTCGATCCAGTCGATCACCCCGGACGGCTCGCCGTCGGCGCCGATCAGCAGGTGGCGGACGTGCAGGTCGCCGTGCACCACGGCCGACGCCGCGGGCGGATCCAGCCGCTCGGCCCGGCCGAGCAACGCCGCCAGCCCGGGCGGCGGAGTCCACAGGCCGGCGCCTTCCAGGATTCCGCAGCGACGGCGGGCGTCGGCCACGCGGTGGGGCATGTCGGCGCGCCGGACGGGATCGACCGGAAGCGCCGCTCCGTCGGCCGTGACCGTACCCGGATCGACGTCGTGCAGCGCGCGCAGGAACCGGCCCAGGGCGGCGCCGTGGCCGACGCGATCGGCATCCGAGGGCACCGCGTCAGCCGCCTCGCGTCCGGGCAGGTACGGCGAGCCCGACCACGGCCACGGGAACTCCGGCCCGGGTTCGCCCCGGAAGGCCGCGACCGGGATCGGCAGCGGCAGCTCGGGGGCCAGCACCGGCAGCACCTCGGTCTCACGCAGGAAGCCGGGAACCACCACCTCGCGGCGCGGGAAGCGAAACACCCAGCGCGAGCCGACCAGCCACACGGTGCTGTCCCAGCCCTCGCCGAGCGGCTCGATCAGGGCTGCGTCCAGCTCCGGGAACCGCTCCCGGATCAGCCGCCGCGCGAGCGCCGAGTCGACCACGATCTCCGGACTCCACTGCGGCATCGGATCACGATAGCGACCGCTGTAAGCTATGCACATGAGCGAGCAGGCGATACCGGCAGCATCGGGTACGGGCGGCGCGGGCGACGAGCAGCATCCCGCCATCTTCGCGACGACAGTGTGCTCGATCGTGGAGCACGGCGGAGAGCTGTTGATGGTGCGGCAGCTGAACCGAGAGGGCGAGGAGCGCTGGAACTTCCCGACCGGATGGATGGCGTCGCACGACGAGGACGGAAACGTCCAGATCCCCGAACACGTCGTCAACCGCAACCTGCTGATGGAGACCGGCTACGCCGCGTCCGGCGCGACCTTGATCGGCGCCACGCTGGTGCGCGAGCACGATGAGGACGGCCGGCGCATCGGCACGTCGATGCGGCTCGACTACCTCTCCAGCCAGCCCCGCCAGACCAGCTACGCGATCAACGACTCCGACATCCTGGGCGCGCCCCAGTGGTTCAGCCCCGCCGACATTGAGATCATGATCGCGAACAACGAGGTCAAGGGCGAGCTGACCGCCGCCGCGTTCCGCCACTGGCAGGAGTTCCGCAGGGGCGGTTCCGTGTCGGGCGACGTGATCGACATCCCGAACTAGATCGCCGTCCCCGGACGGCTCGCGCGCTCAGCTGCCCGTGAACCGCGGCGGGCGCTTCTCGAGGAACGCCGCCACGCCCTCGGCGAAGTCGTCGCCGGCGGCGGCGATCGCCTGCAGCCGTGCCTCCTCGTCCAGCTGGTCGTCCAGCGAGCGCTCCAGCGAGCGGCCGATCAGCTCTTTGGTGAGGCCGATCGCGGCGGTAGGCCCGGCGGCGAGCGCGGTCGCCAGGGCGTCGGTTTCCGCGACCAGGTCGGCGTCCTCGACCACCCGCGTGACCAGCCCCATGGCTGCCGCCTCCGGCGCCGCGATCCGCCGGCCCGACACGATCCAGTCGAACGCGGCAGCCGATCCGATCAGGCGTGGCAGGGTGTGCGAGAGGCCCGAGTCCGGCACCAGACCGATGCCCGCGAAGGCCGGCACCAGGCTGGCCGAGGCGGCCGCGAGCCGCAGGTCACAGGCCAGCGCGAGCGCCAGACCGGCTCCGGCCGCGGAGCCGTTGATGGCGGCGATCACCGGCTTTCGCAAACCGCGCAGCGCGCGGATGGCGGGGTTGAAGTGCTGCCTCAGCAGCTCCCCCACCGCGGCCGCGTCGCGCGGGAACTCCCCGACATCCTGGCCGACGCAGAACCCGCGTCCGGCGCCCGTGATCACGAGCGCCCGCACGTCTGGCCGGGCGGCCCGGTCAAGCGCGGCGGCCAGCCCCTCGTGCATGGCCAGGTCGAGCGCGTTCAACACGGCTGGACGGTTCAGCGTGATCGTCTGCACCCCGCCGTCGTGCGTGACCAGCAGCTCGCTCGAGCGCTCTGACATGGGCCGAGTCTATTGGCTGGCTGAGCCCGGCGGCCGTGCCACGGTGACCAGGTGCTGGATCGGCCGTCGGAATCCGTCGTCCAGATCGAAGGCCAGCTCGACGGCCATCGCCTCCGGCAGCAAGGGGCCGGGCTGCTCGCCGGGCCGGTGCCACTCGTGCATGCGCGGGTCGCTGGGCGTGCCGTGCGGGCCGCCGCGCACCGCCGCCAGCCGGTAGAGGATCAGCTCGTGGCGGTAGTCGCCGCTCTCGACGTAGATGTTCTCGCTCAGGTACAACACCCGCCCCACCTCGATCTCGAGCGCCGCCTCCTCCATCAGCTCACGCTGCAAGCACTGCTCCGTCGTCTCCCCCGGCTCCAGGCCACCCCCGGGCAGCCAGTAGAAGCGCTCGCGATCCGCGTGGTGGGTGCGATCCATCAGTACCGCCCCCTCCTGCACGATCACCGCCCGAACCCGCAGCGAGAGCTCGGGCAGCTCAGGCAAGCGCGCGTTCCGCCTCGTAGACGGGCAGCACGCGCCGCAGGTACTCGCCGGTGGCGCTGCCCGGCGTCTCGGCCACCTCCTCGGGCGTGCCCTGGGCGATGATCTCGCCGCCCTTGTCTCCGCCCTCCGGCCCCAGGTCGAGCACCCAGTCGGCCTGCTTGATCACGTCGAGGTTGTGCTCGATCACGAGCACCGTGTTCCCGGCGTCGGCCAGTCGCTGCAGCACCAGCAGCAGCTTCTCGATGTCATACGGTGTGCAGTCCCGTGGTGGGCTCGTCGAGGATGTAGAGCGTGCGGCCCGTCGCCACCTTCGAGAGCTCGGTCGCCAGCTTCACGCGCTGCGCCTCGCCGCCCGACAGGGTCGTCGCCGGCTGCCCGAGACGCATGTAGTCGAGGCCGACGTCGTGCAGCGTCTGCAGCCGTCGGCGCAGCTTAGGCACCTTGGCGAAGAACTCCAGCGCCTCCTCCACCGACATGTCCAGCACGTCCGCGATCGACTTGCCCTTGAACTTCACCTCGAGCGTCTCACGGTTGTAGCGGCGGCCGTGACAGACCTCGCAGTTGATGTACACGTCGGGCAGGAAGTGCATCTCGATCTTGATGGTGCCGTCGCCGCGGCAGGTCTCGCAGCGCCCGCCCTTGACGTTGAACGAGAAGCGTCCCGGCCTTGTAGCCGCGGGCTCGCGACTCGGGCGTCTGCGCGTACAGCGCGCGGATGTGGTCAAACAGGCCGGTGTAGGTGGCCGGGTTCGACCGCGGCGTGCGGCCGATCGGGGACTGGTCGATGTCGATCACCTTGTCGAACGCCTCGAAGCCATGCACCGCGCCGTGTGCGCCCGGCTTCACGCGGTGACGCGAGACGCGGTTGGCGAGCGCCTTGTAGATGACCTCGTTGACCAGCGTGCTCTTGCCGGAGCCGGACACGCCGGTGACGCAGATCAGCTTGCCCACGGGCAGCTCGACGTCGATCGCCTTGAGGTTGTGCTCGGCCGCGCCGTCCACGCCGAACCAGCCGGCGTCGTGGATCCGGCGGTCGGGCACCGGGATCGCGCGGCGGCCGCTCAGGTACGCGCCGGTGAGCGACTCCTTGCTCGCCATCACCTGGGCGGCGGTGCCGGTGGCCACTACATGACCGCCGTGCTCGCCGGCACCCGGCCCCATGTCCACGATGTGGTCGGCGGCGCGCATCGTCTCCTCGTCGTGCTCGACCACGATCACGGTGTTGCCGAGGTCGCGCAGGCGCACCAACGTGGCCAGCAGCCGCGCGTTGTCGCGCTGGTGCAGCCCGATCGAGGGCTCGTCCAGGATGTAGAGCACGCCCATCAGGCTGGAGCCGATCTGGGTAGCCAACCGGATCCGCTGGGCCTCGCCGCCGGACAGCGACCCGGCCGCGCGGTTCAGCGTCAGGTAGCCGACGCCCACGTTCTCGAGGAAGCTGAGGCGCTCGCGGATCTCCTTCAGGATGCGCGCGCCGATCGCGCGCTCGGTGTCGGTTAGTTCGAGGCCGTCCACGAAGTCGATGGCGCGCTCCACCGACAGCTCGGTGAACTGCGAGATGTTGCGGTCGTTGACGGTCACGGCCAGGCTGGTCTCCTTGAGCCGGGCGCCGTGGCAGAGCGGGCACGGCTTCAGCGTCATGTACTCCTCGATCCGCTCCTTCTGGAAGTTGGAATCGGTCTCGCGGTAGCGGCGCTCGAGGCCCGGCACGATGCCCTCGAACGCCAGCATGTAGCTGCGCTTGCGGCCCATCCGGTTTCGGTAGGTGACGTAGACCTTCTCGCCGTCGGTGCCGTACAGGAACAGGTTCTGCTGTTCGTCGGGCAGGTCCTGCCACGGCGTCTCCAGCGAGATCTCGTAGCGGTCGGCGATGGCCTGGATCACCTGCTCGTAGAAGGCGCTGTTGATCACCGTCCAGGGCACCAGCGCACCCTCGGCGATCGACAGCGACGGATCCGGCACGATCAGCTCGGGGTCGATCTCGCGCTGGGTGCCCAGCCCCGTGCACCGCGGGCAGGCGCCGTGCGGCGAGTTGAACGAGAAGATGCGCGGCGCCAGCTCCGGCAGCGAGATGCCGTCGTCGGGGCACGCGAAGCGCTCCGAGTAGGTGCGCGTGGCGCCATCCACCTCGCTCACCTCGACCAGACCCTCGGCCAGGCGCAGCGCCGTCTCGACCGAGTCGTTGAGGCGGGTGCGCAGGCCCTACTTCATCACCAGCCGGTCGACCACGACCACGATCGTGTGGCGGATCTGCTTGTCCAGCGTGGGCGGCTCGTCCAGCAGGTACTGCTCGCCGTCGATCTTGACGCGGGTGAAGCCGTCGCTGCGCAGGTCCTCCAGCACGTCCTTGAACTCGCCCTTGCGACCGCGCACGATCGGGGCGTCGACCGTGAAGCGGGTGCCCTCGGGCAGCGCCAGCACCTGGTCGACGATCTGCTCGGCCGACTGGCCGGTCACGACCTTGCCGCACTTGGGGCAGTGCGGGATGCCGATCCGCGCGTACAGCAGCCGCAGGTAGTCGTAGATCTCGGTGACCGTACCCACCGTCGAGCGCGGGTTGCGGGTCGTTGTCTTCTGGTCGATCGAGATGGCAGGCGACAGGCCGTCGATCGAATCGACGTCGGGCTTGTCCATCTGGCCCAGGAACTGGCGCGCGTACGCTGACAGCGACTCGACGTAGCGGCGCTGGCCCTCGGCGTAGAGCGTGTCAAAGGCCAGGCTGGACTTGCCGGAACCCGAGAGCCCGGTGATGACGACCAGTCGATCGCGCGGCAGCGAGACCGTGACATCCTTCAAATTGTGCTCCCGGGCGCCCCGGATCACGATCTCGTCGCTCGGCACGAACCCCCCAGATGTGGCTTGATCAAGCGGAAACACCTGGGATTCTAGCAGTGTGTCGTTAGGCGAACGCATGTT
The DNA here is from genome assembly GCA_963766445.1 of uncultured Actinomycetes bacterium. Lineage (GTDB taxonomy): Bacteria > Actinomycetota > Thermoleophilia > Gaiellales > JAICJC01 > JAICYJ01. The sequence continues at coordinate 234,682 of CAVXZW010000029.1, forward strand.
CGCTTGCTAGCGTAGCAAGCCGGGCGGACACCTCGCCACCGCACGACCCGGATCGATCAGCTGGGTGCAGCGATCGCCCGGCGCCGCCTGACGCTGGGCGGCTGCGGCTGCTCCTCGTGGGCCTCATCGAGGCCCAGCAGCAGCGCGAAGATCAGATCCGGGTCGGGCAGCCGGCGAAGGCCCAGCAGCGGCGCGCGGCGCCCGTTGGTGTTGGCGACCACGCAGCCGTAGCGCAGCAGGCGGCCGAAACCGGAGACGTGGATCTGCAGGTCGTAGAGGTCGTCGAGCGAGATGGCTGCGACCCGTCGCGACAAGGTGCCCGACGCCAGCAGCACCCGCCGGTCGGTCACGACCAGCTTGCGTGCGTTCCAGCGGCCGACCCGGCGCATCAAGCCGAGCATCGAGATCGAGACGACCGCGGCTGCCATCAACGCCCCGGCCCAGCGCACCGCCGACGGCACCGGGGCGCCGGCCAACTCGAAGGCGGCACCTCCGAACAGGATCACGGCGAGGGCCGAACGCAGAAAGGGTCGAAGCAGCACCACGCCGTGCTCGCGTGTCACCAGGTAAATCCGCTCTTGGGAGGAGACGAGTCGTTCGGCCCGGGCCATGGACTGGGGGGATTCGCCGGGGCACGGACGAGTCCTGCACCACGCCGCAACGAAGGGTCACGCCGCCCACTCAGCGGCGCAACGCCCGGCGCGCTCATATCGGGGTCTGACCCCGACAAGGGTGACGTGGGCGGTCCGCCACGGGATCGTGACGCGTCGTTGCGGGATCGTGATTCGGGCCCGCGTGGTTGAGCGGGCGGCCGGTGGCGGACCGTGATGTTCGTGTTGCGGGGCGGTGCGAGTCGTTGCGTGCGGCCGGTGGGACCGTTGCGGCGGCGTGGGATTCGTTGCACGGTTTGGTGTCACGCGCCGGTCACGGAATCACCGTTCTGGCCGCGTGTGGCGCGCGTAGTAGCTGCGCGACTTGGCCCGGCTGCCGCAGGCCGCCATGTCGCACCACACGGCCGAGCGGTTGCGGGTGGCGTCGTAGAACGCCCACCGGCAGGCGGGGTTGCGGCAGGTCTTCATCCGTTGCCAGCGTCGGTCCCCGATCGATGCCACGACGATCCCCAGCAGGCGACCCAGGGCCCCCGCCACCCCCGCCACCTCGGGCGCCAGCGACACCGTCCCGCCCGGCTCAAACCGCGGCCGCAGCCCGCAGGCGGCTGCCAGCGCATCCAGCCTGCGGCTGGATGCATCGGGCAGCGGCCGGCCGGCGTTCACGCCCGCCAGGTCGCGCAGCGCCTCGCGTACGGCGATCGCCGCCGCCCGCTCGCCCTCGGTCACGCCCGTCCCTGACGCGAGCAGATCGCGCCCGCGCAGCCATGCCCCGAGCGAGCCGGCCTCGTCGAAGCCCTCGGCGCCGTCCTCGAGGTGCGCCGTATTGATGAACGCCCGCACGAGCTCCAGCTCGCCCGGGGCCGCGGTACGCCTGCCGATCTCTCACCACCTGTTCACGTTTGCCGGTCGACCTTACCATCAACCGCCACACGGTGGTGAGAGGATCAGACGGAGGGCGAGGCCGACGGCAGACGGCGCCGCCGTCAGGTCGCGCCGCAGCGCCTTGATCTCGTCCCGCAGCTTGGCCGCGTACTCGAACCGCAGCTCCTCGGCGGCCGCGAACATCTCCTCCTCCAGCTCCACCACCAGCTTCTCGAGCTCCTCCACGCTGAGGCCCTCGGTCTTGGCTCCGCGCCGGCGCTTGCCGGGGACGGTCGGCGTCTCCATCGTCAGGAACTCGGCGATGTCGGACACGCCCTTCTGGATCGACAGCGGGGTGATGCCGTGCTCGAGGTTGTAGGCGACCTGGATCTCGCGGCGCCGGTTCGTCTCGTCGAGCGCCACCCGGATCGCCTCCGTCGTCTTGTCGGCGTACATCAGCACGCGGCCGTTGACGTTGCGCGCCGCCCGGCCGATCGTCTGGATCAGCGCGGTCTGGCCGCGCAGGAAGCCCTCCTTGTCGGCGTCCAGGATCGCCACCAGAGACACCTCGGGCAGGTCGAGGCCCTCCCGCAGCAGGTTCACGCCGACCAGCACGTCGTACTCCCCCAGCCGCAGCTCGCGCACGATCTTGATCCGCTCCAGCGTGTCCACCTCGCTGTGCAGGTAGCGCGTGCGGATGCCCGCCTCGAGCAGGTAGTCGGTCAGGTCCTCGGACATCTTCTTCGTCAGCGTCGTCACCAGCGTGCGCTCGTTGGCGTCGATGCGGGCGCGGATCTCGGCCATCAGGTCGTCGACCTGGCGCCGCGTCGGGCGCACCTCGACCTCGGGGTCGATCAGGCCGGTCGGGCGGATGATCTGCTCGGCCACGTGGGTCGAGTTGCGCAGCTCGTAGGGGCCGGGCGTGGCCGAGACGAACAGCAGCTGCGGCACCCGCTCCAGGAACTCGTCGAACCGCAGCGGCCGGTTGTCGAGCGCCGAGGGCAGCCGGAACCCGAAGTCGACCAGCGTCTGCTTGCGCGACCGGTCGCCCTCGTACATGCCGCCGATCTGCGGCACGGTCTGGTGCGACTCGTCCACCACCACCAGGTAGTCGTCGGGCAGGTAGTCGAGCAGCGTGTGCGGCGGCGTGCCCGCCGACCGGCCCTCGAGGATCCGCGAGTAGTTCTCGATGCCGTTGCAGAACCCCATCTCGCGCAGCATCTCCATGTCGTACTCGGTGCGCGAGCGCAGGCGGTGGGCCTCGAGCATCTTGCCCTCGGCCTCCAGCTCGCGCAGCCGCTCGTTCATCTCGGCGCCGATGCCGCCCACCGCACGGTCGATCTGCTCGCGCTCCATCGCGTAGTGCGTGGCGGGGTAGATGGCGAGATGGTCGAGCTTGGACAGCACCTCCCCGGTCATCGGGTCGAAGTGCACGATCGACTCGACCTCGTCCCCGAACAGCGAGATCCGGTAGGCCGACTCCATGTTGGCCGGCTGCACCTCGATCACGTCGCCGCGGGCGCGGAACTTGCCGCGTCCCAGCACCACGTCGTTGCGGGAGTACTGGATCGAGACCAGCTTCTCGAGCATCGCCTCGCGCGGCCGCTCGTCGCCGACCGCCAGGAACAGCACCATCTGCTCGTAGCTCTCCGGGGAGCCCATGCCGTAGATGCACGACACCGAGGCGACGATCAGCACGTCGCGCCGCGAGAACAGCGCAGCCGTGGCGGCGTGCCGCAGCCGGTCGATGTCGTCGTTGATCGAGCTGTCCTTCTCGATGTAGGTGTCGGACGTCGGCAGGTAGGCCTCGGGCTGGTAGTAGTCGTAGTAGCTGACGAAGTACTCGACCGCGTTGTGCGGGAAGTACTCGCGGAACTCGTTGCAGAGCTGGGCGGCCAGGGTCTTGTTGTGGGCGATCACCAGCGTCGGCTTCTGCACCTGCTCGACGACGCGCGCGACGGTGTGGGTCTTGCCGGTGCCGGTCGCCCCGAGCAGGGTCTGGAAGCGGTCGCCGCGGGCGATGCACTCGGCCAGCTCCGCGATCGCGCGGGGCTGATCGCCGGTGGGCTGGTACGCGGCTGACACTCGCATCTCGTGCATGTGATGCAGTGTATCGACGGGCGCCAGGCGCGCCCGGCCCGGCCCATGTGGCGCCCTGCTCCGATAGATTCGCACCGTGCCGACGGTGATCGAACAGACTGCCGACCTGAACGCCGCGCCCCGGGATGTGTTCGCGTACCTGACCGATCCGGCCAGACGCGGCGAGTGGGACTCCAGCTGTGAGCGCTGCACGATCGACGGTGATGCGCCGGCGAAGGGCGTCCGCGTGCACATCGCCGGCCGCCGGGCGGCGCCCTCGTGGACGGGTGAGTACGGGCGGTTCGACCTCAACCGGGGCGCCGCTCTGCGCCTGATCGAGGGCGTCGGCATGCCCTTCACCAGCTTCATCGAGGGCTTCCAGGTCGAGCCCCGCAAGGGCGGCTGCCGCCTGACGCTGCGGGTCGAGTACGAGGTCAGCGGCATGGTCCGGATGATCGAGCCGCTGACGGTGCGCAGCCGCATGCGGCGGACGACCGTGAAGTCGCTGCGGAACGTCGAGCAGCACTTCGCGTGACCATCTAGCCGTAGAGCTCGCTGTGATACGCCCGGCGGTACAGCGCCTCCACGCGCTCGACGTCGGCGACGTAGTCCCGCGTCTCGGGAAACGGGATCTTCACCGTGCCGCCGGCCGGGGTGTCTGCGATCCACCGGTCGACGTTGGCCTGGCCGGCGTTGTAGGCGGCCAGCGCCAGCTCGTCACCGTTCTTGTAGACGCTGTACTTCTGCCGCAGGTGGCGCAGATACCAGCAGCCGTAGCGCACGTTCAGGTCGGGGTTGAGCAGATCGGTGGCGGGATGGAAGTTGCCGCCCCCGGTGTGCAGGGCGATGCCGCGGGCGGTGTCGGGCAGGAGCTGCATCAGGCCGACGGCGCCGGCGTCGCTGCGGGCGGTGGCGTCGAACCGCGACTCCTGGTAGATCACCGCGGCCACCAGCGCCGGGTCGAGGTGGTAGAGGCGGGCGTTGCCGACCACCACCTCGCGGTAGTCGAGCGGATACCAGAGCCGCACCCACCAGTTCGGCTGCTCGTCGCGCAGCACCGCGACGGCGCCCAGCGCGGCCACCGCGAGCACCGCCAGCACGATCGCCAGGCGCTTCACGTCAGCCGCGCCACCAGGGCCGCCACCCAGTCGTCGAGCTGGTCGAGGCTGCCGGTGTTCTCGTACACCTCGTCGGAGCGGGCCGCCTTCTCCTGCTCGGGCAGCTGGTGCGCCATCCGCTCGGACGCGCCGGGCCGGCGCTGCTCGCGCAGCTCGCCGGGCGCCGTCACCGTCACGATCAGGTCGTAGCGATCCTCGCGGCCGGCCTCGAACAGGGTCGGTGCCTCGTGCACCAGCAGCGGGCTGCCCGCGGCCAGCTGCTGCTCGCGCCAGACCTGAAAGCGCTCCTCGATCAGGGGTAGCAGCAGCCCCTCCAGCCACTCGCGTTCGCCAGGATCGGAGAACACGCGGGCGGCGATCTGGGCGCGGTCGACCCGGCCGGCAGCGTCGAGCACGGCCGGCCCGAAGCGCTCGGCAACGGCCGCGCGCACGTCGTCGCGCAGGTACAGCTCGCGCACGACCTGATCGCTCGACATCGTGGCCGCGCCGTGGCGGGCAAACGCCGCCAGCGCCTCCGACTTGCCCGACCCGATGCCGCCGGTCAGTCCGACGACCAGGGCCATCCGACTACTCCTCGGCGAGCGCCTCTTCGGGCTCCGCCGAGGCCTCCTCGGCCGGCTGCTCCGACTCGGGCTCGGCGGCCGCTTCCGGCTCCGGCTCGGGCTCGGCGGCCGGCTCGGGTTCGGGCTCGGTAGCAGGCTCCGCGGCAGCTTCCGGCTCCTGATCGAGATCGGCCTCCACGACCGCCTCGGCCTCGACCACGGGCTCCGGCGGGTCGGGATGGTCGTGCTCCGCCGCCGGCTCCTCCTCCACGTCGGCGAACACCTCGGACGAGAGCCCCAGCTCGGGAACGCTCTCTGCGAGCGCGGTCGTCGTGCCGTCCATCTCGATCCGCTTGACCGTGTCCCCCACCTCGACGCGCTTCAGCGACAGGCTCAGGCGGCGGCGCTCGGGATCGATCTCGATCACCTTGACGTTCACCTCGTCACCCTGGTTGACGACGTCGCGCGGGTTCTCGACGTGATGGTCGGCCAGCTCGGAGATGTGGATCAGGCCCTCGACGCCGGACAGGATCTCGGCGAAGGCGCCAAACGTGACCACCTTGGTGATGCGGCCGACGACCACGTCGCCCTGCCGCGTCTCGTCGATCACGCGCTGCCAGGGATCGGTCTGGGTCTGCTTCAGGCCCAGCGAGATGCGCTGGCGGTCGCGGTCGACGTCCAGCACCTTGACCCGCACCGTCTGGCCGATCTCGAGCACCTCGGAGGGGTGGTTGACGTGGCTCCACGACAGCTCCGAGATGTGGATCAGGCCGTCGATGCCGTCCAGGTCGACGAACGCGCCGAAGTCGACGATGTTCGAGATCACGCCCTCCACCTCGGTGCCGGGCGATAGCCGGTCGAGGATCTGCTGCCGCTGCTCGCGGCGCTCCTCCTCGAGCACGGCCCGGCGCGACAGCACCACGTTGTTGCGGCTGCGGTTCAGCTCGATCACCTTGCAGCGCAGTGTCTGGTCGCGGTACTCGTCCAGATCCTGCACGCGGCGGATGTCGACCAGCGACGCCGGCAGGAAGCCGCGCACGCCCAGGTCGATGATGAGACCACCCTTGACGACCTCGATCACGAGGCCCTCGACCGGCTCGCCGCTCTCGGCGGCGGCCTCGATCCGGCGCCAGGCCTTCTCGAAGCGTGCCCGCTTCTTGGAGAGGATCAGACGCCCGTCGGCGTCCTCCTTCTGCAGCACCAGCGCATCGATCGTGTCGCCCAGCGCAACCTCCTCATCGGGGTTGACGGAGCGGCGGATCGAGAGCTCGGAGATGGGGATGACGCCCTCCGACTTGTAGCCGATATCGACCAGGATCTCGTCCTTGTCGACCCGCACCACGGTGCCGCTGACGACGTCACCCTCGTTGAAGTTGGTGAGCGTGCGGTCGTAGTCGGGGACGAGCTCGCCGTCCACCTCGATCATCCATGTATCCGTTACGTCGCTGTGCTGCTGGTCGATTGATGCCATCTAGGTTGGGTCAGTCCTCTCGGGAAGTATTGTGCGCACGGCTCGTCCACCCGGATAACCGAGCGCCGCGGCGAAGTATACAGAGCACCTTTCTCCGGCAGGCCGCTACGAAAAGCTGGTGGTCAGGCGGCCCTTGACCTCGATCACGGCGCTCTCCGCGGGCAGCACCAGTGAGGCGCTCTGCCCGGGCAGCTGTACCGTGGCCGGGACGGGACCGGGGTTGACCGCCACGGCTCCCGAATCGAACTCGCGCACGAGCGCGTCGCCCTGGCCGATCGGCGCCGCGGACGGCACGCCGGGGTTCAGCTGATACAGCGCCCGCTCCGTTCCGGGCAGCACCGAGTAGCCCGACCACAGCCCGGATACCAGCAGGTAGGAGGCCAGGCCGAACACGCGCTGCTGGTGGTCGAGCTCGCCGCCGTCCCACACCCAGGCTCCCACCCGCGAGTCCAGGGCGGCCTCGAAGTACGCGTACAACGCCGTCCAGGCGCTGCCTCGCAGGCGCGCGAACCCGCGCTCCACGGACACGGCGTCGCTGCTTGCGATCTGGTGCGGATCGATGATGGTGAAGGGCCGGTTCTGCGCGATCACCGCGAAGTTGTTGGACTTGAGCCCGCCCCGCACCTCCGCCATCGCCTCGGCCAGGTACCGGGCGTGGTCGGTGACGGTCATCTCCTGGCCGGTGTTGGGGTCGATCGGCGAGTTCGTCCAGGCCGGCAGGTTGCCGGCGTCCACCAGCTCGACGCCGGTCCAGCCGCCGTCACTGAGCTGGGTCTCCACCGCCGTCGCCCAGGCCGCCAGGTAGTCGGGATTGGAGATGTCGAACATGACCCAGCCGGGATGGCCGGGCGGATGCACGTCAGCGCCGCTCGCATCCTTCAGGATCCAGTCGGGGTTATCTCGGCGCACCTCGGCCAGGTCCAGCCCCGGCCGTGGACAGTCGCCGCAGGGCACGAAGCCGTACTGCAGCACTCGCTCCTGGAACACGTTCACGCCGTGGTCGCCGTCCTGGACGTGGGTCGGCAGCCCCGGCCAGTCGGGGGCCACCACGTTGGTATAGGTGCGGCCAAGGCAGGTCGCGGCGGCCGCAGTGGGAGGACGCCGCAGCCTGATCAGAAGCGGCGTGGCCGGGCGTGTCGACGCCGGCGCACCTGGAGGGCGGCGGGGTGGTCGGCGCGCTGCTGCCGCCGCCGCATCCGGCGGCGATCACGCATGCGAGCGCAGCCGCCGCCGTCAGTGCTCGGCGCATGCCTCGCAGCGGGTCACCGGCGCGCCGATCACGCCGCCGTCGGGCGGGGTGATCACCGACACCGGCTCGATCACCAGCGAGCCGCCGCAGCGCGGGCAGAAGCCGCCGCTGGGCGGGTGGCGATGCAGCGTGAAGCTGATGTCGGCCGAGAGGATGCCGCCGTCTGCGCTGAGCACGCCTCGCTCCTCCCCCACCCGGCCGAACCGCAGCTGCACGTCGCCCATGCGCGGCTCGCCATGGATGTGCACTGTGCCGGTGGCGACGCCCATGGCGTTGTCGAGCTGGTCGCAGCTGACGGCGGGCAGGAACAGCTCGGCGACAACCGCCTCGCGCAGCTCGCCCGCCTCCAGCCACAGGTAGCTGCCCTGCTCCTCTCCACGGTGAGCGGGCAGCGCGTAGAGGGCGCCGGAGAGGCGCAGCCAGTCGCTCACTTCGCGTCCAGCCAGGTTGCGCCGGTGCCGATGTCGACCTCCAGCGGCGGGTCGAGCGGGTAGGCGCTCACCATCTCCTCGTGCACGAGCGGGCGCAGGTCCGGGAGCTCCGACTCGACGGCCTCGAACACGAGCTCGTCGTGCACCTGCAGCACCAGCATCGACCCCATCGCGTTCTCGCGCATGCGGCGGTGGCATCCGATCATGGCCACCTTGATGATGTCGGCGGCGCTGCCCTGCATGACCGTGTTCACGGCCAGGCGCTCGCCCAGACTGCGGGTCTGGTAGTTGGACGCGCGCAGCTCCGGGATCGGCCGGCGGCGGCCGAACAGGGTGGTGACGTAGCCCTCCTCCCTGGCCCGGCCGATCACGCCGCGCATGAACTCGTTCACCATCGGGAAGCGGGCCAGGTAGGCGTCGATGTAGGCCTGCGCCTCCTCGCGGGGGATCGACAGCTGCTCGGACAGTCCGAACGAGCTGATCCCGTAGATGATCCCGAAGTTGACCGCCTTGGCGCGGTTTCGCTCGGTCGACGTCAGCTCGTCGGCGGGCTTGCCCAGCACCTCGGCGGCGGTGGCGCGGTGGATGTCCTCGCCGCGCTCGAAGGTCTCGCGCAGGGCCGGCTCGCCGGACAGGTGCGCGAGGATGCGCAGCTCGACCTGCGAGTAGTCGGCCGACAGCATGCAGGAGCCGGGCGAGGCCACGAAGGCGCCGCGGATCTCGCGCCCGAGCGGGGTGCGGATCGGGATGTTCTGGAGGTTGGGACGGATCGAGCTGAGCCGGCCGGTGGCGGCCGTGGTCTGGCTGAAGGTGGTGTGCAGGCGGCCGTCCTCGCCGATCAGGCCGGGCAGCGGCTCCAGATAGGTGTTCAGGAGCTTGGACTGCTCGCGCCAGGCCTCGACCACGTCGATCAGCGGGTGCATCGGCCGCAGCTTGGCCAGCACGCGCGCGTCGGTCGAGTAGCCGGTCTTGCCCTTGCGGTCGGTGGGCAGGCCGAGCCGGTCGAACAGCACCTCGCCCAGCTGCTTGGGCGAGCCGATCGTGAAGGGCCCGCCGGCCAGCTCGTAGGCCTCCTGCTCCAGCTCGTCGACCTGGTCGCGCAGCTTGGCGGCGATCTCGGCCATCCGGTAGGCGTCCATCTGCACGCCGCAGCGCTCCATCTCGGCCAGCACCGGCACCAGCGGCAGCTCGATGTCGGTGTAGAGCGCGGTCATCTGGCGCTGCTCGATGCGCTCGGCCAGCCCCGGGTGGATGGCGATCTGGGTGCCGGCCGCGGCCACCAGCGCCGCCGTCTCGGGGTCGGCCTGGACGGCCGGGGCGACGCCCTGCTCCTCGGCCAGGTCGGCGATCTCATAGCCGGAGCGGCCGGGGTCGAGCAGGTAGGCGGCGAGCTGGGTGTCGCCGGCGGGAAGCAGGCCGGGGATGTGCTCGCCGTGGGTGATCACGCGGTGACCGGCGAGCGCGTCGACCAGCGTGGCGGGGTCATCGGCGGGCACGACCAGCACGTCGCCCGAGCCGGAGGCAACGGCGGCCCGGCCGTCTCTCACCGACACGGCCAGCTCGTGCGGGAGGCCGGCCAGCTCGGCCGGCGACGCCTCCCGCCAGGACATGTCGGCGCGCTCCACGGGAGCGCCGGGCGCGGCCGGGATCACCTCGTCCAGCTCGTCGATGCGCTTCAGCAGAGCACGGAACTCGAGCTTTCGGAACATGTCCTTGATGCCGGAGCGGTCGGGCGGGTCGGCCACCAGCGCGGCGAAGTCGACGTCGATATCGAGCGCGCGGTCGATGGTCGCGAGCTTCTTGCTCTTGACCGCTTCGTCGACGTGGTCGCGCAGCGATTCGCGGCGCTTCTCGCCGGGAACCTGGTCGAGGCCGGCGTAGATGCCCTCGAGGCTGCCGAACTGCACCAGCAGGTCGGCGGCGGTCTTCTCGCCGATACCGGGCACCCCGGGGATGTTGTCGGAGGTGTCGCCCTTGAGGCCGATGAAGTCGGGGATCTGGGCGGGGTCGATGCCGTAGCGCTGGCGGATCCGCTCGGGGGTGTAGACGACCACGTCGGAGACGCCGCGCGGCGTCATCATGATGCAGACATTGTCGGAGGCCAGCTGGAAGGCGTCGCGGTCGGTCGAGACGACGCAGACGCGGTGGCCGTCGCGCTCGGCCATGGCGGACAGGGTGCCGATCACGTCGTCGGCCTCCATCCCCTCGACGCGGATGTTGCGGTAGCCGAAGGCCTCGACCAGCGGCGAGAAGAACGGGCGCTGGGCCTGGAGCAGCGGCGGGGTGGGCTTGCGGTGGGCCTTGTACTCGGGATCGAGCTCGAGCCGCTTGGTGGGGCGCTCGTCCCAGGCCACGACCACGCAGGCGGGGCGGTAGTCGGCCAGCATCCGCATCAGCATGTTGGCCATGCCCAGCAGGGCGTTGGTGGGCTGGCCCTCGGCGGTCTGCAGCTCCTCGGGCAGGGCGTGGAAGGCGCGGTAGGCGAGGCCGTTGCCGTCTACCAGGAAGACGTCGCAGGCCTTGGCGGGGGCGTCGTCGAGGTCGAGATCAGACGGCTTGGTCTGCTTCGCGGTCGCCACAGCGCAAGCGTAGATGATGCGGGGTTCGGGACCTACGGGCGCGGCGTCAGAGCTGCTCGGCGCCAGGAAACCGAGCACGATCCGGTCGAACTCGCCGGGGCGCTCCATGCTGGGCACGTGGGCGGCGTCTGCGATGTGCTCGAGACGGGCGCCGGGGATCTCACGGCTGAGGCGCTCGGCGATGCGAAGGATGTCGGGCTGGTCGTGGTCGCCGACGACGAGCAGGGTGGGCGCCGGCACCTCGTCGGCGTGGTCGCCGACATCCTCGACCAGCTCAGCTCCTCGGCGGCGTCGCCGCCCTCCTGGGCGTGCTGGTAGGCGCGGAGCTGCATGTCGTACACCAGGCGCCGCAGGTCGGAGTCCACGTCGCCCGGCTCCCGGCCCACGCCGTCCACCCAGAAGCGAACGGTCAGGTCGGCGGCGGCGTCCAGCTCGCCGTCCATGAACAGGCGCACCTCCTCGCTGCCGTACGCCACGACCTCGTCCGACCAGCCGGCGTTCGGCAGCCCCGGGCCCACCAGCACCAGCGCCGTGACCAGCTGCGGCCGGGCCAGCGTCGCCTCGAGCGCGACGCGGCCGCCCAGCGAGTTCCCGACCAGCGCCGCCCGTTCGATCTCGAGCCGGTCGAGCAGGTCGAGCAGGTCCTGGGCGTGCTGGTAGGGCTCCGGCGGCAGCGGCGACTGCCCGAACCCGCGCATGTCGTAGCGCACCACCTGGTAGTCCTCGGCGTACCGGCGCCACTGCGGCGCCCACATGCGGCTGTCGGCGATGCCGGCGTGGATCAGCACGATCGTGTCGCCGGAGCCGGCGATCTCATGGTGAAGCTGCATCGCGGGCGAGCCTAGCCGACACCGGCTGCCAGCGCGGGTGCAACACCCACGCCGTACGCGACCGGCGATTTGCCCGACTCGGTGGCAGCCGTCGCCTGCGCGACCGGGTACGACTCGGTACGCTCCCAATCCCGGCCCGCAACCCCTCAGCCAGCTACAGCCTGACGATGCGCCTGGAGATCCCCAGCGAGGCGGGATCGTTCGCGCTCGTGGCCGCCGCGGTGGCCCAGGCGGAGGGTGACATGGGCGCGATCGACCTGGTGCGCGTGTCCAAGGATCACACGGTCCGCGACATCACCGTCTCGGCGTCGGACAGCGAGCACGGGCAGCGCATCATCGACGAGGTGCGCGCCGTGCCCGGCGTGACGCTGGTGAACGTCAGCGACCGCACCTTCCTGATGCACCTGGGCGGCAAGATCGAGGTCAGCAACAAGGTGCCGATCAAGACCCGCGACGACCTCTCGATGGCCTACACGCCCGGCGTGGCCCGCGTCTGCATGGCGATCGCCGCCGACGTCGAGAAGGCGCGCACGCTCACCATCAAGCAGAACACCGTGGCCGTCGTCACCGACGGCACCGCCGTGCTCGGCCTCGGCGACATCGGCCCGGAGGCGGCGATGCCCGTGATGGAGGGCAAGGCCATGCTGTTCAAGGAGTTCGCCGGCATCGACGCCTGGCCGCTGGCCCTGAACACCAAGGACACCGACGAGATCATCGCCATCGTCAAGGCGATCGCGCCCGGCTTCGGCGGCATCAACCTCGAGGACATCGCCGCCCCGCGCTGCTTCGAGATCGAGGGCCGGCTGCGCCAGGAGCTCGACATCCCCGTCTTCCACGACGACCAGCACGGCACCGCCGTGGTGGTGCTGGCCGGCCTGTTCAACTCCGCCAAGCTCGTGCAGAAGCGCATGGACGAGCTGAAGGTGGTGCTCGTGGGCGTCGGCGCCGCCGGCGTCGCCGTCAGCAAGCTGCTGCTCCGCGCCGGGGTCACCGACATCGTCGGCTGCGACCGCGAGGGCTCTCTGTACACAGGCAAGAAGGGGCTGGTCGGCATCAAGAAGTGGTACGCCAAGCACACCAACCCGCGCTGCTTCGACGGCTCGGCCGAGGAGGCCCTGCGCGGCGCCGACGTGTTCCTGGGGCTGTCCGGCCCCGGCGCCGTCAGCGCCGACGCGATCCGCACGATGGCCGACGATGCGATCGTCTTTGCCATGGCCAACCCCGACCCCGAGGTGCCGCCCGAGGAGATCCAGGGCGACGTCCGCGTGATCGCGACCGGTCGCTCCGACTATCCCAACCAGATCAACAACGTGCTCTGCTTCCCCGGCATGTTCCGCGGCGCCCTCAACGCGCACGCCACCACCATCAACGAGGAGATGAACATGGCCGCCGCCCGCGCCATCGCCTCGGTGATCAGCGAGGACGAACTGCACGAGGAGTACGTGATCCCGAGCGTGTTCAACAAGGCCGTCGTCGAGCACGTGGCCGAAGCCGTCGCGGAGGCGGCGCTGGCCACCGGCGTCGCCCGCAAAGACGCCACCCACTCGCACGACGTCACCGAGATATATCGCTAGATGATTGATCGATATCTCCGTGATGTAAGGCGGTCGGACGTCATCTGCGATCACGCAGATCACGACGGGGCGAGAACCGAGTCTCGCAAGGATGCAGGGAGCGACAACACCGGGTCGTATTGGCGCGACCGAGGACCAGGTGCAAGGCCAACGGCCTTGCACCGATCGGGAGCGATCTGCGATTACGCAGATCGCGGACGGAGACGGCGGTTTGCAGCCGTAGCCACCCCGGCCGCCGCTAACCCAACCGAACGCAGCGGCCAGGCTCGCGAGAGATACCGATCAATCATCTAGGTTGGTCACCTTCTGGAAGCGGTCATGACGCCAGGCCGGGCGCATGCCGGCCGACTCGTACAGCCGCGCCGCCCGCAGGTTGTCGCCGTGCACGCTGAGCGCGGCGCGCGGCAGGCCCCGCTCCCGGAACGCGCGCATCGAGGTCAGCAGCAGCGCCCGTCCCAGCCCGCGGCCGCGCCATCCCGGCACCACGGCCAACTGACCGACCCAGCCGATGTTCGTCACTCTCCCACACCTCCGACAGCGACACGCCCACGATCCTGCCCTCAGCCTCCGCGATGAACCACCACGCCGGGTCGAAGCTCGAGCTCTCGATCGAGCGCACCCGCCACTGGTCGAACTCGTAGGCGATGTTGCCCTCGATCTCCGAAAACGCCGCCTGCACGAGCGCGTGCACCTCGCGATCGTCCACCTCCAGCCGGAACGGCCGCAGGATTACACCGTCCGGGTAAGGGGCCAGCTCGGGGTCGCGATCGAGGTCGCAGACCATCCGCCAGTAGCGGTGGGTCACGAGGTAGCCGTTGGCCGACAGCAGGCCGGCCGCCGCGGCGTTTCGGTCCGCGATGTACTGGCGAAGGGGCAGGCCTCGCTCGAGCGCGCGCGCCTCCACCAACGGCAGCAGTACCGCCCCGATGCCGAGGCCGCAGTGCTCGGGATGGACGTACACGTCCTGCGCGTGCGGAGTGCACAGGGCGTACGCGGCCAGGCCGGCGCTGGACTCCACCACCAGGCTGTCCCGCGCCAGGTCGACCTCGGGGTCGGCCCACTCGTCGCGCAGGTCGTCCAGCGTGAAGTCCGGCTGCCCCACGTCGGCGAGGTCGCGCGCGAGGATCACCTCGAGCACTGCCTCGGCGTCGCCGGGCTGGGCCGGTCGCGTATCGATCAGAAGCGATCCATGTACTGGTCGATCTCCCACCGGTGCACCTGCTCGTTGTAGGAGGCCCACTCGGCCCGCTTCAGCGCCAGGTACTCACTGAAGATGTGCTCGCCCAGCGCGTGGCGCATGACCGCGTCCTGCTCGAGCGCGTCCAGCGCCCCCGGCAGGTCATGCGGCAGGCTGCTGATGCCCAGCTCCGCCGACTCTTCCTCGGTCAGGTCATAGATGTTGCGGTTGACGGGCTCCGGCGGCGTCAGCCCCTTGGTGATGCCGTCCAGGCCGGCCTGCAGCATGCAGGCTAGCGCCAGATACGGGTTGGCCGTGGGGTCGGGCGTGCGCAGCTCGATCCGCGTCGAGCGCCCGCGCTTGGCAGGCACCCGGATCGCGGCCGACCTGTTTCCGGGCGACCACGCGATGTAGACCGGCGCCTCGTACCCAGGCAGCAGCCGCTTGTAGGAGTTGACGGTGGGATTCGCCACCGCCGTGATCGCCGGCAGGTGCTTGAGGATGCCGGCGATGTAGCTGTAGGCGTAGGTCGAGAGCTTGAGGTCGTCGCTCTCGTCAAGGAACGCGTTCTCGTCTCCGCGCGACAGCGACTGGTTGACGTGCATGCCGGAGCCGTTCTCGCCGTGCAGCGGTTTGGCCATGAACGTCGCGTGCATGCCGTGCTGGGCCGCGATCACCTTCACCACCATCCGGAAGGTGATCAGGTTGTCGGCCGTGCTGAGCGCGTCGCCGTGGCGGAAGTCGATCTCGTGCTGGCCGATCGCCACCTCGTGGTGCGCGGCCTCGAGGTGGAAATCCATCTGCTGCAGGGTCAGCTCGATGTCGCGGCGGCAGTCCTCGCCTTTGTCGATCGGCGCCACGTCGAAGTAGGTCGCGGCGTCATGCGGGTCGACGGTCGGGTTGCCCTCCCCGTCCAGCCGGAACAGGAAGAACTCGGCCTCCGGACCCACCTGCATCGTGTAGCCCATGCCCTCGGCCTGCTTGAGCACGCGCTTCAGGTTCGACCGTGGGTCACCGGCGAACGGCTGCCCCTCGGGGTCGGCCACGTCGCAGATCAGCCGCGCCGTGTTGCGGTCGCCGTTGCCGCGCCAGGGCAGCAGCGCGTAGGTGGCCGGGTCGGGCAGGAAGTACATGTCCGACTGCTCGATCCGCTTGAAGCCGCGGATCGACGATCCGTCGAACATCAGCTCGTTGTCGAGCGCCTTCTCCAGCTCCTCGACAGGGATCGACACGTTCTTGACGGCACCGTACGGCTCCGTGAACTGCAGCCGCACGAAGGCGACGTTGTCGCGCCGGCAGCGCTCGAGCACTTCCTGCTTGTCCATGACCCTCCTCGACGATCGACCCGAAAACGAGCGCGCAGTCTACAGTTGCCGCCGGTGCGACTCGGCATCACGCGAAACGTGTGGGCGATGGGTTGGACGAGCCTCCTGAACGACGCCTCGTCGGAGTTGCTCTACCCGATTCTGCCCCTGTTTCTGACGATCACGTTGGGCGCTCCGGCCTCCGCGGTGGGCGCCGTCGAGGGCACCGCGGACGCGGCCGCGCAGGTGGTAGGGCTGGTGATTGGCCGCCGCTCCGACCGGATCCGCCGGCGCATGCCGTTCGTGTGGACCGGCTACACCCTGTCGAACGTCGCCAAGCCGCTGGTCGCGGTCGCGCCCGCCTGGGGCTGGGTGATGGGCGCCCGCGTGCTGGACCGCACCGGCAAGGGGATCCGCACCGCTCCCCGCGACGCGTTGCTGCGCGACTCCAGCGACCCGGCCCGGACCGGCTCCGTGTTCGGATTCCACCGGTTCATGGACTCGCTGGGCGCCGTGATCGGGCCTCTGATCGCCCTCGCCCTGCTCGAGGCCGGGCTGTCGTTTCGCCAGGTGATCGCCGTGGCCATCGTGCCCGCCATCCTGAGCATGTTCGTGCTGCGCCGGATCCGCGACATCCCGGCCCGGCACCAGGAGCCGGCCGCGCAGCCGGATCCCCACAGGTTGTCCGACATGGGCCGGCCGTTCTGGACATTCACCATCGCCTGGACCGTCTTCTCCCTGGGCAACTCGGCCGACGTGTTCCTGCTGCTACGCGCGAAAGACCTGGGCCTGAGCGTGACCGCGGTGGTGCTGTCCTACGCGCTCTACAACACGCTCTACTCGGGCCTGTCGTGGCCGCTCGGCCACCTCTCCGACCGCGTCGGCAAGCGCCGCGTGCTGGCGGTCGGGCTGCTGGTCTTCGCGGGCGTCTACGCCGGCTTCGGGCTGGCTGGCTCCGGCGCCGCGGTGTGGCCGTTGATGGCGATCTACGGGATCTACATCGCCGCCACCGACGGCGTCAGCAAGGCGCTGGTGTCGGACCTGTCGCCGGCCGCGCTGCGGGCCACCGGACAGGGCGCCTTCAAGCTGGCCACCGGAGCGGCGGCGGTGACGGCCAGCCTGGTCGCCGGCGTGCTCTGGCAGACCGTCGGCCCCGGCGCCGTGTTCGCGCTGGGTGCCGGCGCCGCGCTACTGGGACTGCTGACGCTGGCCGTGACACGGCCGGCGCGTGGGCTCGCCAGTTGATCGATCAGCCAGTCGATCGATCAACTCAGACCGCCTCGGTCGCGTCCGCCAGCTCTTCGGCCACCTCGTGCAGGTCGCGGTTGGCGTTCCATACCTGCAGCTGGCGCTGCGCACCCGTGCCGTTCTCGATCATCCACTCGACCCGCGCCAGGTGGCGAGCGCAGTCCAGCTCGCGGGCGATCGGACGCAGCTCCCGCAACCGTCGCTTCGCCAGCGTCCGCGCCGCCATCTTGATGCGCTTGCCGGCTGCAAGGTCCATCAGCGGCGCGTCCAGCCCGTAGCGTGCGGCCAGCCACTTGTTCTCCGACAGCAGCATCCGGTTGTAGGCCACCGGCGGCCGCCCGGCATCGACCTCGTCAAGAATCTGCTTGACCAGGCACTGCACGTAGGCGGCCAGCGCCACGGTGTCCTCGACCCGGGTCTGCACGTCCATCACGCGCAGCTCCACGGTGCCGAAACGCGGATGCGGCCGGACGTCCCACCAGAGGTGCGTGTAGTCGCCGATCGCACCGGTCGCCTCCATGAACCCGACGGCTTCGGCGTAGTCCTGGTAGCTCTCGAACCGGGGCGAGATGCCGCTGCGTGGGAACGCGGCGAAGATCATGGCCCGGGTCGACTGCAGCCCCGTCGCCTCGCCCCGCCAGAACGGCGAGTTCGTCGAAAGCGCCAGCAGCACCGGCAGCTCGATCAGCACCCCCTCCATCACCTCTAGCGCGGCCTCGGGCGTCGGCACCGCCACGTGCACGTGCATGCCGAACACCAGCTCACGGCGGGCGACGTACTGGAGCATCTCGATCAGCATCCGGTAGCGGTCGCGGGCGGTGATCTTCTGGTGCTCATAGAGCGAGAAGGGATGCGTGGCGGCTGCGCCGAGGCGCATGTCGTGGTCTCGGGCGAGGCCGGCCGCGTACCGGCGGATCGCGCGCAGATCCTCGTCGGCCTGACCCACCGTCTCGCACACGATGGTGCCCGACTCGAGCACGCACTGCATCAGCTCCGGCTTCAGCTGTTCGGCGAACGGCCCCTCCGCGGCGATCTCCAGGAGCGGCTCGACGCCCGACACCAGGTCGAAGGAGGTGGGGTCGACCAGCATGTATTCCTCCTCCACGCCGACCGTCAGCGGCGGCCCGTCGCCGAAGCGATGGTCGAGCACGCTGGACCGCGTTCCGCCCTTTCCCTGGTCAGCCACAGGCGGGTTCTACCCCAAATCGGCCATCGTGGGAACGTGCGGGCCGCGGGTCAGGGCTTGCGGACGACCAGGATCCCCCCTCCCAGCAGCGACCGCCTCGCCGCAACTCATGTCCAGCACTGCTGTCGGCGGTCGAGCCGAACGTACTCACCCGAGCAGCCGGATCTGGCCCGCGCTTTCGAACATCCCCCGATCGGGGTACTCGGCGGGCGCATGCGCGACCTAGACTGGAAATCGTGCTGTTGAGTGACGACGATCTGCTCGACTTCGAGGTGAGGCGGGGGCCGTTCGAACCTTCCCCTCGTACGCTGCTCCACAGGCACGGGGACGCCTACCGCTACCAGTTGGTCATGGCCTGGTGGCTTGAGGGCTACCGGGACCGCAGGGCCGAGCACGACGGGGTGCCCGTGGCCGTGGCCGACGCCCAGTTCGAGGCCGGTGCACTTGAGACGCTGGGCGACATCGCGGCCAACCTGCGGCACGGGGACTTCCTGCCCGGCGGCTCGTTCTACGAGGAGGCACAGAAGGACGCGCGGTCTGCGGTGGTTGGCGTGCGCCTGCGCTGAGGGGCACCCCCCACCGGCGGATGTCGACCTCCCGCCGGTGGGGGCTCAGCGTTCCCCTCCAGCCCAGCGTGGCTCGGCTTACGGATCGCCTTCAACCGGCGCCGCCGCAGGCCGCAGAGCGAGCTGCGCCAGGCGGTGCGCGGCGCCGTTCTCGGCCTCGGGCACCCAGCGATAGCGCAACAACGCGAACCGCGGCGAAAGCGACCTGATCTCGTCCGCGAGCAGCGCGATCTGCTCGCTGCGAACCGGCGCCTCGCCTCGCATGTGCGCCACCAGCAGTCGCGAGTCGGTACGCACCTCCAGTGAGTCGACACGCGCGTGAATCGCGGCGGTGAGACCGGCCAGCACCGCCCGATACTCGGCCAGCGCCGCGGTGGCGACGCCGATCGGGTGCGCCCCCTCGACCAGCACGACGCCGTCGTCCACGAGAAGGAACCCGATGGCCGCCGGACCCGGGTTGCCGCGTGAGCCACCATCACACCACAGCACCGGCAGGTCGGATTCCGTGGGCCGGTCACGCATCTTCGAGGCCTTCGACAACCGTCGCCGCTCGGCATCGGTGCGTGTGCCCCCGGCCTTGCGCGGGTTCCGTCGTCTCGTGGACATGCGCGTAACGGCAGCGATCGTAACCCGCGACCTACTCGATCGGGATCTCGAAGCGAGCGATGATGCCGGGGTCGCCGCCTCTCGCGAGAAGCTCGGGATCGGGATCCCGAGTCGCCACCCATGCATACCCGTGTTCGGGGTAGGCGACGACGTCCGGGAAGCTGCCGGCACTGATCGCGAGGATCTGAGCGGGTTCTCTGGCCGGATTGCTGAACGCGTGCAGTCCGGCACGTCCCTCGGGGCAGAAGATGAAGTCGCCCGGAGCCAGCTGCTCCTCGCCGTGCTGGTTTCGGAAAACGGGACGACCGCTCAGGACGAAGAACATCTCTTCGGCTCCGAAGTGCATGTGCATCCGTATCCCCGGCGCGTCAGGGGCCAGTTCGTACAGCGTCGCCCCCATCCTGGCGTCGTCCGGCCGCCAGAAGATTCGATGCCGGGTGTCCTCTTCTTGGTTGTCTCCATCCCATGCGTCGGAGAACAGGTTCTGACGAGTCATTTCGTGTACCTCCAGGTGGTAGCCGGTGGCACGCAGCGTCCGAGACCGCGTCGAACGCGGCCTGGGCGCCGGGCCGATTACGCGCGGCGATCGCCGCGTCGACCGCTATCTCGTCGCCAGATCCACAGCCGGATCGTACGCGTTCGCGAGGCTGTACGTCTCCCGCTCAAAACCCGGCGTGCACTGGAAGGCCGGGCAGCGGCCGTGTAGAACAAGGCACTAATGCGGCGCGCCGCCGTCGAAACGTGCCCTCCGGCGGCGCGCCGCAGGTTGTATCGGCACCGCGGCAGTCACCCTGAACGCTCCCGGACACCGTGCGGTGTGTGTCGGGTGTCGCCGCCGCGGTTAGATCCGGCCGAGCTGCTTCGCCTTGCGTTTGCACGACGGGCAGAACCGCTCCTGATCGCTCGCAAGCGGCCGGTAGCAGAGCTCGCACGGCCGGGGGCCGTGTGACCGGCTCGAGGTCCTCGGTGGACGTTCTATGGCCAACAGGTTCTCCCGTCGAATCAGATACCTCTAGCCTACGGGCAATCCCGGTGGATTGTTAGTGCCGGGGTCGACGCCTGTGCCGACAGGTACAATCAGGGCATGGAACTGGCACCGTTGACCGACGACGAGATTCAGCGTCTGCTGTACCCGCGCCGGAGAGCCGTGGCGCCGGGGTCGTTCATCGCCACGATTCGGATACCCGACGGCAGCGAGAGGGACCACCAGATCACGGCGGGCACGTACGACGGGGGCAGACTGATCGCGGAGCGTCTCGCCGACAGTAACCACGGAATCGTGTCGGGTTTCCGCCGCGCCACGGGTTGAGGAACCCCTGCCGGGCGCGTCCCGCGCCTCGCCTCCCGCTTCGTAGAGCAGCGAGGCGTCGCGACGTCGCCGCGAATCATGGTCGAGCATTAGGGCATCTGCCCGGCGAAGGACATAGAACCCCGCATTCATGTGATCACGCTGGCCGTGCGTGACCTCGATCGAGCGCTCGCCTTTTATCGGGACGGGCTCGAGTTGGAGTCGGCCGGGACTGATCCTGTCCCTGTACCCGCGCACGGAGCTGGCCAAGGAGGGTGCCGTTCGGGCCGCCGAAGTCGATCTGGAACCCCACGTGGTCAGTATGAGTTCACCGGCGACGATGACTCCCCGGCCGGAGCGATCGCGCTGTTCCACCCGGGTAGTTCACGACCGCATCGCATGACAGCATTCGCGTTGGCGCCCGTCGGCCTGCAGCATGGTCACTCTGTGGTTCGACCGGATCCGGTCGACCCGACCGGACATGCCGCAGCCCGAAAAGTGGACCAGCCCCTTGCAGCCTTGGTACGAGGGCGTAAAGTCGACCTGGTCGCCACGGGGTTCCACGAAGGAGAGGCAATGCAGGGGCACAGCTCTACGGCACGGACGTCACGCATGCAGAAAATCAAGGTCGGACTGGGGACGGCGGCGCTGGTCGCGGCCGCTTTCGCCGGCCTGCCGGCCACCGCATCGGGCGCCGCCGGTGTGGTCTACGCGCACACGATCGGCGGGCCTGGTCATGCCTCGATGTACGCTTCCGGGCTCGATGTTGACCCTTCTGGCAACGTGTACATCGCCGACACCGGGAACGACCAGGTGGCCGCGTACAGCCCCACCGGCAAGCAGTTGTGGCGGGTCGGGGTGCGAGGCACCAAGCAGCTGGGCCGCTTCAACAACCCGCGGGACGTCGCATACCTGAACGGCAAGCTGTACGTCGACGACACCGGCTGGAATCGCGTGCAGGTGCTGAACGCGTCCAACGGCGCCGCCATCTCGCAGTGGCCGGTGCACTTCGGCTCGACCCTCGGGATCACCGCCGGCGTGGATGGATCGGGCAATCACGTCATCTTCGTCAGCGAGGACATCCAGAACCGCGTGCAGGAGTTCACGCCGGCAGGTGGGCTGATCCGCACGTTCGGTACCGGCCTGGGGTCGGGACTGGGTCAGCTGAACGCCCCGCGCGACGCCGCCACCGACTCGGCCGGCAACGTCTACGTGGCGGACTACAACAACAACCGCATCGCCAAGTTCAGCCCCACCGGCGCGCCGCTGAAAGGGTGGGGAACGCGCGGCAGCGCCAACGGCCAGTTCATCCGCCCCTACGGCGTCGCCGTGGACGCAGCGCAACCGGGTGTACGTCGCGGATTCGGACAACAACCGCATCCAGCAGTTCAGCGCGACCGGCGGCTACCTGCGCACCTACGGGACGCCCGGAACAGGCGGCAAGCAGTTCTTCCAGCTGCGGCGGGTGGCCGTAGGCACCGGCAGCTCGCCTCTGGTCTACGGCGCAGACCTGTGGGGCAACAAGGTCCTGCGCTTCTCCCAGACGGGCGTCTACCAGGCCACATACGGCGGTACGCCGGGCCCCAACGGCGGCTTCAACGAGCCGTCCGGCCTGGCCGTCGACTCGCAGACGTTCGTGTCCGACAGCGTCAATCAGCGGGTGCAGCGGTTCGCCACGGCCACCGGCGCCTGGCAGCTTTCGTTCGGGAACCGCGGCTGGGGCAAGACCGACTTGACGGGGTTCAACTGGCCGCGCGACATCACCATCAACAACGCCACGAACACGATCTGGGTGTCTGACACCAAGAACAACCGGCTGCTGCAGTTCACCCGCGACGGGATCCCAACCGGCTCGTTCCTGGGCGAGGTCGGCAGCGCGGCCAACCAGCTGCACTGGCCGTTCGGCATCGCGTCGATCGGGGCGAATCTGATCGTCGCAGACACCTTCAACAACCGCGTCTCGCGCTGGTCGCCGGCGCTGGGGACGACCACGTGGCTGTCGACGGCCCTCTCGTTCCCGAAGGACGTGGCAGTGGCGAACGGCGTCGTGTACGTGGCCGACACCGGCAACAACCGGGTGGTCGAGCTGAGCGCGAACACCGGCGCGCCGATCAGGAGCTTCGGCGGACTGCACGGCCCGGAGGGGATCGCGGTCGACGCGGCCGGCAACATCTGGGTGTCGGACACCGCCTGGAACCGGATCGTCGAGCTGTCTCCGTCGGGGAGCCTGCTGCTTGCATTCGGCAGCGCCGGCTCCGCCCACAACCAGTTCAACCATCCGTCGCACCTGGAGATCTCAAACGGGCAGCTGTTCGTGTCCGACGAGTACAACGACCGCATCGAGGTGTACGACCTCCCGTAAGGGGACGATCGGTTTAGAGACTCGGGGTGGCGGGTACGGCACACCCGGTTCCAACTAGGGGTTGATTTTCATGACGAAGGCTCTCAGGGGCGCGCTCGTCCTGCTCGGCTCGGCGGCGATGCTTGCCGTATCGGCGGCAACGGCGTTTGCCGGTGATGGGTACGCCAGCGGTGGTGTCGCGGGTGAGTCCACCGGCGGCGGAAGCGGGACGGCACTCCCGTTCACGGGCACCGAGCTGGCGCTGTATGTGGTGACGGGTCTGCTGATCGTGGGTAGCGGCCTGGCGCTTCGCGCGTACTCCGCGCGCCGCGGCAACTAGGCTCACGGAGGTAGCGGATTGGTCGAGAGGACGCCTCCGGGCGTCCTCTCGCGTTCACAGGAGGTCTGGATGGCTCAAGTGACGTTGGAACAGCTCACCGCAGACGTCTGGGTGGTGTCGCTGCTCGGTGAGCATGACATCGCCATGGTGGACGCGCTACGCGATCGCCTGGCCGAGGCGTTCACCCACGACCCCCGTCTCATCATCGATCTAACCGAGGCGACCTTCGTCGATAGCACCGTGCTGGGCGTCCTGTTTGCCGTCGTCAACCAATTCACCAGCACAGCGGCGGGCGAAACGCTCGCGCTGGTCGTCCCGTCCGGAAGCACCGTCGAGCGAACCATCGCGCTGGCCGGGTTCACGCCGCCGATCGTCGCGACCTACCCCAGCCGCGACGAGGTACTCACGGCATGGCGGGACGGCGTCCGCCATACGCATCCCAATCCCCGCGCGTACCAGCAGCGGGGTTAGGGCCAAGGGTCGGCGGTGTTTGGCACGTCGTGGGCGGGGTACAGCCGAACTCAGGCAGGCTCCTGCGCTCAGGGGGCGGATCACCAGCAGGAGGCAGATATGGCTACGCACACGGAAGGCCGCAAGCAAGGACAGGAACAACGGCCGGAGGCCGATGGGCCGTCGACACCGGCTCCCCCCGCAAGCCCGGAGCACGGCAAGCCTGATAACCCGGAGAAGGCCGAGGACGTCCACGGCCACCCTGAGACACCCGTTTGACCCCGCGGATGGGATGCCGGAGGTGGGACTCGAACCCACACGAGTCGGGACGCGATGAGTCTTCGGTGGTTTGTCAGTCTGCACCCCGTGGGTCTAGGGTGAGTGCCGGCTGGAGCAGGCCGTCGAGAAAGGAGTGATGTGATGACGCGGTACCTGATCTCGTTCGATCAAGGCGCGATGGATCACATCCCCGATGAGGAAGGGCCTGCCGTGGGAGAGGCTGCGCATGCGGTGAGCCAGGAGGCCAGGGACGCAGGCGTGTTTGTGTTCGCGGGCGGATTCACTGAGGAGGTGAGCGTGGTAGCCACCGACGGGACGGTCACCGTCGCTCCGAAGAGCAAGCCGCATATCGGCGGGGGAATGATCGTCGACGTGCCCTCCCGCGAGGACGCGCTCGAGTGGGCTGCCAAGATCGCCGTCGCCTGCCGCTGTGCTCAGGAGTGCCACGAGGTCCTGCCCGACCCGGCGGTGGGCAACTGATCGAGGCCCTGCATCGCCGATGTGGCCAGGTCTCACAGTCTCCAGCAATACGTAACTGGGTCAGAGTAGACGCACACATAAC
>CAVXZW010000030.1:0-7994 GCA_963766445.1 uncultured Actinomycetes bacterium
CTGCGTGCGGGACGAGGATCGCGTCGGGCGTCGGCTGCATCGGCAGTCCGTTCGCTGTCGGCCCGTGGCCGGTGATCGTGACCTGGTAGGTACCGGGCGCGAGGTCGGCAGTGAACCGGCCTCGGCGGTCGGCGCGAACGTTCACGGAGCCGCCCGCGCCGACCAGGCGGAGCTCCACGCCTGGGATCGGCGCGGGGGCTCCCGATGCCGGACCGCCCACGGTGACGATCACGCCGGTGGTGGGCACCGTCGCGATGTCGGCGCGGGGGGCGCCGCCGAGGCAGCCGGTGGCAATGGCCGAGGCGGCGAGAACGGCGGCGGTGACAAGGACGGACGATTCTCATGCCACTGAGACCCTCGCCGGGTCCCGATCGTTCCCCGCCCGCCCGGTGGATCAGTAGCCCGCCTCCACCGCCGCTTCCGCCGCCGCCCGCATAGACGAGCAGTCCTACGACGATCACCGCCGCGATCGCCAGGCCGATCCAGACGGCCCAGTTGCGGCCGGGCGTGGTCTCAGGTCTGTTGGTGCTCACGAGGTACCTCCTCCGGGGAGTCTTGGACATCACTACCCGGGGTACGGCAGCGAGGCGTAACGGTTCGTAACCGCCGGCACGCGGCGGCCGGCGCTAGCCGTGCACGTCGGTGTGCACGTGCTCGCAGCCGCAGGCGACGGCCCACTCGTCGAGCGTCCGGCCTTCCAGCGGCCGGCCGTGCTTGAAGAGCTTCCCGACGTAAGAGTGACGATGCTGATCGAGCAGGTCGGCGAGCTGCCCGATGTCGGTCGTCGACCAGCCACCGTCCGGCTCGTGGGCCTCGGCGAGATGCTCGCGGATCTCGTCAGAGGTGGCGGTCTCGAAGGCGTGGTAGCGCTGGCCAGAGCTGGTGCGAAGGAACCACTTCGCCGCCAGCATCCCCTCCAGCGCCTCCTTGGCCCGCTTCTTGTCCTCGTTTGCCACGATCACGGTGTAGCCGGAGCCCATCTGGTTCGACCCGAACGTCGTCAGCACCGGGTTCGCGACGGCGCACTTGATGCCGTTGCCGTGCAGCAGCTCGACGGCTTCGTCTGCGCCCTGAGGGGAGGAGAGCACGGCGATCGGGGTGGTGTCGTTCACGGCGCAAGCGTACACCGGGGCGTGTGGCCTTCGTCGTGGCATCGGGCGGCCCGGCACTTGACGTTCTGCCATGGCAGTCGTAGTGTCGTCTGCCACAATCGGTGCGACTGGTCGACGGTGGCGGACGCCAGCGGCCGATTCTGGCGCCCAGAAGCGGGCGGCGCACGACTCCCGAAAGGAGCGAGTCATGGCGATCGTCGAATCATCGAGACCGGCGCAAAGCCCGAACAGTACGACCGGATACGTGCCCATCTCGGCTTGGGCGATGCGGCGCCGCCGGCAGCATGGTCCACATCGCTGCGATCGGCGATGACGGACTGATGCGAGTGATCGAGGTGTGGGAGAGCCGCGATCAGGCCGAGGCGTTCGGCGAGAAGGTCATAGCGGCACGTTCCGAGATCGGCATCGCACCCGTCCGCCCCCAGATCCAGTACCTGGAGGTGCACAAGATCGCCCAGGACGTGGGCGCCACCGCCTGAGGAAGCGTTTGCGATAGCGGTGCGTGCGCATGCCGGGAACCCGCACGAGATGCACGGGTTCCCGGGGAGTACCGCATACCGGATTCGAACCGGTGTTACCGCCGTGAGAGGGCGGCGTCCTAGGCCCCTAGACGAATGCGGCACGGTCGCCCCGAGGCGCGCGGATTCTAGCAAGCGCCGGTTGGACTCCGGCTGGTCAGGCCGCCGTGAGCTGCGACGCCAGCCGCTCGGAAAGCAGCTCGTGCACCCGCGGCCACTCATCGTCGGTGATCGAGTACCAGGCCGAGTCGCGCCAGCGGCCGCCGAACATCAGCATGTGCTTGCGGAAGATGCCTTCGAAGGTGGACGGCAGCGCTGCCAGAGCCGCTCTCGCCCGGTCGTTGCGCGCGTCCGTCTTGAACTCGACCCGCGCGCAGCCCAGCTGCTCGAACGCGTGCACAAGCATCAGCAGCTTGGCCTCGGTGTTCGCGCCCGTGCCCCAGGCCGCCGGTGAGACCAGCGACCAGCCGATCTCGAGGCCGCGGTCGGCCGGACGCAGAGCCAGGAAGCGGCTGCTGCCGACCGGCCGGTCGTCCTCCTGCGCGACGGTCACGAAGCCGAACTCGGTCCGCGCCGCCGTCGCCGCCAGCGCCTCGTTGAACCAGGCGTCGAACACCTCGCGCCCGGCCGAGGCATCGATCTTCACCCAGCGCCACACGGCAGGGTCGCCCAGCGCCGTCCACAGGCTCTCGCGGTGGGGCTCGGCGAACGGCTCCATCCGCACCCCGATTCCCTCCAGCGTGGGCAGCTGGTCGAACAGCCCGTCAAACCCGTTCCCGGTCGGCGCCATGCCGCCATCGTAGAGCGTGGCCCTGCGGCGCCGGTAGGCTGGCGGCGTGTCCGGTGACCTGTGCATGCTGACCGCCGTCGAAGCGGTCGCGCTGCTGCGCTCGGGCCGGGTCTCGTCGCGGGAGCTGGTGGATGCGGCGCTGCGGCGGATAGAGCAGGTCGACCCGCAGCTGAACGCGCTGCCCACGGTCTGCGCGGAGCGGGCGTTCGAGCAGGCCGACCGCGTCTCCCGCGACGCGCCGCTGGCCGGGCTGCCGATCGCCGTCAAGGATCTCAACGACGTGGCCGGCGTCCGCACCACCTACGGATCCCCGATCTATGCCGACCATGTGCCCGACCGATCCGACTTGATGGTCGAGCGCCTGGAGCAGCGTGGCGCCGTGGTCGTGGCGAAGTCGAACACGCCCGAGTTCGGGGCCGGCGGCAACACCTTCAACGAGGTGTTCGGCGAGACCCGAAACCCGTGGGACACCTCGCGCAGCTGCGGCGGCTCGTCGGGTGGCTCGGCCGCAGCCCTGGCCAGCGGCCAGGTGTGGCTGGCGACCGGATCCGACCTCGGCGGCAGCGTGCGCACCCCGGCCGGCTTCTGCGGCGTCGTGGGAGTCCGGCCCAGCCCCGGCCGGGTGGCCGCCGGCCCCTCGCCGCTGCCGTTCGAGACGATGTCGGTGGAGGGGCCGATGGGCCGCACCGTGGCCGATGCGGCGCTGATGCTGGACGCGATGGCCGGCCTCGACGCACGCGACCCGCTGTCGCTGGAGGCGCCCGCGCGTCCCTTCGCCGACGCGGGGGCCGCGCCGGCGCTGCCCCTGCGGGTCGCCTACAGCCCCGACCTCGGCGGCGTGACACCGGTCGCCGCGGAGGTTCGCGACGCGTGCGCACGGGCCGTGGAGCGACTGGCGGCGGCCGGGGTCGAGGTGGAGGAGGCGTCGCCCGACCTGACCGGAGCGCCGGAGGCGTTCCAGGTGCTGCGCGGCGCCGGGTACGTCGCCGGCATGGAGCCGCTGTATGCGACCGACCGCGACCGTCTCAAGCCCGACATCATCTGGAACATCGAGTTCGGGCTGAGCCTCTCGGTCGAGCGGATCGCGCAGGCCGAGCAGGCCCGCGGCGCCATCTTCCAGCGCATGTCCGAGTTCATGGCCGGCTACGACCTGCTGCTCTGCCCGACCGCCTGCGTCGCGCCGTTCGACGTGTCCACTCGCTGGATCCGCGAGGTATCCGGTGTCATGTTTGACAACTACGTCGAGTGGCTGCGGATCACTTCGGCGATCACGCTCACCTCGTGCCCGGTCGTGGCCCTGCCGTGCGAGCTGACCGAGGAGGGCCTGCCGGTGGGCATGCAGCTGGTCGGCCGGCCCCGCGGGGAGTGGCAGCTGCTGTCGGCGGCGTCCGCGGTCGAGCAGGTATTCGATCTGGCCGGCCGCGTGCCCATGGATCCCAGGGGCGGCTGACCGTGGTCGGGCGGTTCGCGCCCAGTCCCAGCGGCCTCATGCACCTGGGAAACGCCCGCACGGCGCTCCTGGCCTGGCTGGACGCCCGGGCGCGCGGGGGCAGGATGCTGCTACGCATCGAGGATCTCGACCGCGACCGCTGCCGGCCGGAGTACGCCCAGGCGATCCGAGACGACCTGGCCTGGCTGGGCCTCGACTGGGATGCGGAGACCAGGCCGCAGTCGCTGCGCGACCCGGACTACGCCGTCGCCCTGGAGCGGCTGTCGCAGCGGGGGCTGGTGTACGAGTGCTTCTGCACGCGCCGTGAGCTGGCGGCGGTGGCGTCCGCACCGCACGGCGGCGACGACCAGCCTGCCGCCTACCCCGGCACCTGTCGCGAGCTGACCGGCGCGCAGCGGGAACGGCTGCGAGCCGAGGGGAAACGCCCGGCCCTGCGCGTGCGCATGCCGGAGGGGGCCGTCGAGGTGGGCGACCGGCTGCACGGCATGCGGCTCCCGGCCGGTTGGCGGCGACGTGATCGTGCGCCGCTCCGACGGCCTCTACGCGTACCAGCTGGCGGTGGTGGTCGACGACGCCGCAGATGGCGTGACCGATGTCGTGCGCGGTGATGATCTGCTGGGGTCGACCGCGCGGCAGGTGGCGCTGCAGCAGCTGCTGGGGCTGCCGCGGCCCGCATACGCTCACGTGCCGCTGATGCTCGGGGATGACGGCGAGCGGCTGGCCAAACGGCACGGCGCCGTGGCCGTCGCCGACCTGCGCGCGGCCGGGGCTACCGCCCGCGAGCTGGTGGGCGCACTGGCGGGATCGGCCGGTATCGGCGACGGCGGGGCCGTCGCGGCGGCCGAGCTGATCGAGGGCTTCGAGCTGACGCGGGTGGGCCGGCGTCCCTGGCGGCTGGCGCCGGGCACGCCGATCCTGTCGGCTACCTGACAGTTGACAGGGGCTCCCGGCGGTGGAAGCCTGCGGCTGATGCGACCCGAGGACTGGTGGGAGGCGCGGCACGCGCGGCTGGTGAAGAACGAGGAGTCGTTCCGCCAGTACAACAATCGCCGGATGCAGCAGGAGCCGGTCGACAGCGACGACGACGAGGAGCGGATCCCGTTTCTTTGCGAGTGCGGCGACTTCACCTGCGTGCAGGCGCTGGTGATGACCGCGGCCGAGTTCTCGGACGCGCACGCGGCCGCCGACCGGTTCGTGGTGCTACCGGGTCACGTGTTCGACGACGTCGAGCGGGTGGTCGAGCACCACGGCGCGTTCGAGGTGGTCGAGAAGCTGGACATGAACGTGGACGAGATGTGGCGCGAGGCGGGCGGGGGCGAGCCTAACCCGTCTTCGCCGGCCAGCTGAGGCTGTTCGCGATCAGGTCGTAGGCCTGCTTGTTGTCGCGGCTGGTGGGCGTCTGCAGCGACAGGAT
This sequence comes from uncultured Actinomycetes bacterium, assembly GCA_963766445.1. Lineage (GTDB taxonomy): Bacteria > Actinomycetota > Thermoleophilia > Gaiellales > JAICJC01 > JAICYJ01. Next base: position 5,285 of record CAVXZW010000030.1, read on the forward strand.
CACGATCCGACCCTTGTGGAAAACCAGGTAGCGGTACACGCGCAGCGTGTCTTCGGGCGTGTCGGCGGTGGCAGGCTTGTCCTTGGTGAACACCATCTTGATGGCCGGGTCGCCGTTCAGCTCTGTGGACTTCGGCCGCGACTCGATGTCGAGCACCGCTTTCTTCTTCTGCTGGTCGATCAGGGCAGCCCGTACCGGCTTCACCTTGGGAGCATTCTTGGATGCCCGCGTCGCGATCACGATCGAGTTCCCAAGCTTGGCGATGCGTACGATCCCGCTCTTCTTGGTGACGTTCCAGCCACCGGGGTAGAGCAACTGGTAGCCGAGCTTGGCATTTGTGTAGGTCTGGAACACGGCGCCCGACTTGTCGGTGCCGGCGGCCGGGACGTAGCTGCCCGTGCTGCCACCGGACGAGGATGGCGGCTGGCTGGCGGTGGGTCCGCTGCCGCCGCTCGACGAGGATGCCGATCCGGCACAACCGGTCGCCGCGAGCGCCGCGACAACTGCGATCAGCAGCGCGAGTCGGCGGGCGTCGAGGATGCTCCGGCGCTGCACATATCCCACGGTACATGCGATACCCGCCGGTGTCTGGATGCCAACTTTAACTCTCCGTGAGCGAACGGGCGGCGTTGTGACGGTGCGGTAGGGTCGCGGTTTCGGTGGCAACGACAAAGGGGGAGTCATGCACAAGCGATGGATCGCCGTGGCCGTGGGCGTGGGAGTTGCGTTCGGCTGCACCGGACTGGCGATGGCCGCAACCGGATCCAGCCCGTCGCTTCAGATGCGGACGACGCTGCACGTGGTCGAGCACCCGGTCAACGAGCACGTCGTCAACCTGCCGCCGAAGGGCGACTCGCAGGGCGACCTGTTCCCGTTCTCAAACCCGCTGTTCAACGCGGGCAACACCAGTAAGGTGGGACGTGACCAGGGCAGCTGCATCCGCACCAACCCGGCCCGCGGTGAGTGGCAGTGCAGCTGGACGAACAAGCTCGCCGATGGCCAGATCACGGTCGAGGGGCCGTTCTACGACACCCGCGACAGCCGGCTGGCCATCATCGGCGGCACCGGCATCTACCGCGACGCGCACGGCACGATGCTGCTGCATGCGCGGCCGGACGGCTACGACTTCGTATTCTCGATCGACTAGGACGGCTGGTGCGCGCCCCCGGGCTCGGTCGCTACTGCGGATGCACGCGTGCGACCGCGCCCGGGGCGAGCGACGCCCAGGGATCGTCCGCAGGCGGATGCTCCCAGCCTTCGCCGATCGCCGCGTTCACCTCGTCCGGGGTCGGCGTCGGATCGTAGGCCATCACCACCGCGGCGCCGGACTCGTCCTGCTGGACGCTTTCCACCACGACCGGCCCGACGGCGGGGGTCGTCGGCACGTCGGCTCCCGGCAACAGCGCGTCGACCTCTGTCCGGTAGCGAAGCACGGTGGCGTCTTCCTGGTTACCGACCAGTGCGTAGATGTAGGTGGCTTGTGCCATCGTGCCTCCAGTGATTAGGTGCGCGCGAATCTCTCAGTCTTGATGTGCCCGGCGCGGCATCTGCCAAACACGGCCCGGTCCCCACAGCCCGACGTGCTCGATGTCGCCCCGTCGGGCGGCGGTCTGCTCGGCGTCCAGCACGATCAGCGTGGCGTTGTCGTTGCCCATGAACACCAGCCGGTCGCGGACGCGGAAGTGTTCCTGGAGCCCGAAGGCCTGGCTGTAGAAACGCGCGGCCCGCTCGTGATCGGCGACGATCAGGTGCACGTGTCCGATGCCGGCCAGGTCTGCCACGGGCGAAGTATCCACCAGACGTAGATTCAGGCGCTGCCAGCACCTAGACTGAGTGCATGATCCGCGTCGCCCGCATCGGAGTGCTCGCAGCACTGCTCGGCGTCATAGTGGCCGTGCCGGCCGTGGCCGCCCGGGGGACGCTGGCCGTGAAGGTGCAGGTGAACAGTGCCCGCCGCCTTCAGGCATCCGGCGGTGCTGTACCGCGTGAACCACACCGGCCACAGGGCTCGGTACTTACGTCACCACCACCGGCTGGACCGGCGGCAAGACGCTCAACCCCAAGCACGTGACCGTGACGATCAAGCTGGCCAGGGGCGAGGGCGCCATATACGCCGGCACGCTGGCCCACCTGCCGAACGCCGGGCCGCTGTTCGCCGGCAGCCGCCCTCCGGGCGGATCGATCACCGTGCACGTGTTCGCGACCGTGCCGCAGCGTCCGACCTGCACGGGCACGCCGCGCACGATCACGCTCGCGATCTCGCTGAGCCCCCGCTAGAGCGACCGGCCGGCGGGCTGCGCCGCGCCTTCTGCGATCGTCGGGCGAACGCACCGATCGTCCTCGAACATGCGTTCCCGTGTACACTGGGTGCATCAAGAAACGCTCCGGGCATAGTTCCAGCATGGGAAGTTACGACGGCTGGGTGAGCCCGAACCGCAGAGTCAAGACGTGCGAAGCAGGCACCTGCGCGAAGTGCGGCGCCAAGCTCTCGATCTATCGCAAGTCTGGCGAGTTGACGTGCGCGCCTTGCACGGCAGCGATCGCCGCGTACTAGGCACTCCGCACGCACTCATTCTCCGCAGGCACGCGTCTGATCGGCGAAAGTCGGTCGAGCCCGGTGAGGTCACCTCGTGCTCTTGCGTTCCGACTTTCGTCCACGCCTGCGCTCTGATCAGACAACGCGGAGGGCCGATTCGGCTCCATCATTCAG
>CAVXZW010000031.1:0-44933 GCA_963766445.1 uncultured Actinomycetes bacterium
ACGATGTAGGAGTGGGAGCCCCCCCGGCCGGTAGGAGCGGGGGCATCGTGCGCCGGGCCCGGCCTTGGTGTCAGTCACGGTCAGTCGAATGATCCTCAGCCCGAGCCGCCGCCGTGCCGGTTTTGCGGCCTCCCTACCGCCGGCACGATGCGCCTCCGTGCCCGTAGACTCGTCGGAACTTGGGAAGCGGGATCCCGTGGTGCGCGCACAGTGCTTCCACGTCTCGCTGGTGCTGCTCGTCGAGCGCGTAGCCGGTGGTGTGGTTTACCAGGACGACCTCCGGTGTGAGGGTCGGCACCTGGCGGTCTTGGATGCGACCAACGCCTTTGAAGCCAACCGCCGGGAAGATCCAATCAGTCCCGTCTTCCATCTTGTAGATGCCGTCGCCCGTGGTGTTGAAGGCGGCTGGATGCACGTCCACCTGATGGCCATCTGAGTCGACCAGCTCGAAGCTGAGCGTGCCGCCGCCGGCAAGCATGTACCCGAGTTGGCGAAGCGTCTGTTCGATGCCGGTGCTGTCTTCCAACCGGGCCACCAGGTCGAGATCGTCGTGCTGCCGCGTCTGCTCGCCCAAGAGCGCGTCAATCGCCCAGCCTCCATCAAGCCAGACCGGGATTCCAGCCGTCGCCAGGACAGCAAGCACTTCGAGCACGCGATCCGCGTCCATCGGTGACTGCGGTTCTCTCCCACGTCCGGCTAAGCCCACCCCGGGAGCTTCTCCTTCTCGGTAAGTCCCCTCGGAGGAAAGCGATTCCGTCTGGGGCACGTTTATGGTACGACATCGTCCAGCGACAGCGTTTGGGGAGCCCCAGTGATCCGGAACGCGGTAGGCGATCAGCCACTCCATCCGGGTCAGGTGCCGCTGGAGACCGTCGCCTCGTCGCGCAGGAACTGGTGGACGAATGCGATCGCCATGCTCCCTTCGCCCACCGCGGCTGCGACGCGCTTGACCGGGCTGTAGCGCACGTCGCCGCAGGCGAAGATGCCGGGGACGCTGGTCTCGAGCAGGTACGGGTCGCGGCCGATGGCGGCCCGCGCCTCGACCGGGCACGTCCGGCCCTGTTAGCACGTAGCCACGGCTGTCGAGCACGATCTCGGGCGGCAGCCAGGAGGTCTCGGCATCGGCGCCGATGAAGACGAACAGGCCTCCGGAAGATAGCCACTCGGCATCGCCAGTCTGCACGTCGCGCACCTGGATCTCCTCCAGCCGTGCCTCGCCGCGCACGGCCGCGACCTCGCTCGCGGTGCGAACGGCGACGTTTGCCTGCGCCGCAACCTGCTCGGCCAGGTACCGAGACATGCTGCGCTCAAGCCCCGCGCCCCGGCACAGGAGCGTGACGCTGCGCGCGTGCGTGGAGAAGAACAACGCGGCCTGTCCGGCCGAGTTGCCCGCACCCACGATGTGCACGTCGAGTCCGTGGACACTCGACGCCTCGCTGCGTGCAGCGCCGTAGGAGATGCCCTTCCCCACCAACGGCTCGAAGCCTTCGATCTCCAGCCGGCGCCATGACACGCCACAGGCGAGGATGATGGTGCGCGCGCGAACCACATCCCCGCCGTCCAGGTGCACCTGCCGTCTAGGAGCGTCGATGCGGGTGATCGTTCGTGTCACCACAATCTCGGCGCCCAGCCGGTGAGCCTGCTGGAGCGCCCGGCTGGCCAGCTCCTCGCCGGACACGCCGGATGGAAATCCGAGGTAGTTCTCGATCCGCGAGGAGGTACCCGCTTGGCCACCTGGCGCCTCGCGCTCGATGACGATCGTGCGCAGCCCCTCGGACGCGCCGTACACCGCAGCGGCGAGGCCAGCAGGCCCGCCGCCCACGACCACGGTGTCGTACTCGGCTGCCTCGGCCTCGGTTGCCAGCTGAAGCAGCTGCGCGACTCGTCGAAGCTCCGGCTGCACCACCGTCTTGCCATTCACCAGCCGAATCACCGGGCAGTCCTCGTCCGCCGGGAGAGCGCCGCCCCAGACCTCTTCGGCGTCCGAGGCGTCGGGGGTAATCCATCGGAAGGTGACCTGGTTTCGGTCCAGAAAACGGCGTAGCTGGCTGGTGGCAGGATCCCAGCGCTGGCCGACAACGATCGCGCGGGGCGGCGGGGTTTCGGCGGTGATCCCCTGCAGCCTGCCGATTCGCTCTCGCGCGAGCGCTCCGAGTCGTTCGCCCACCTCGGGCGCCCGGGCGACCGTGGCGTGGTAGTCCTCGGCCTCGAGCCGCATCAGCCGGGTCGGCTCGACCGCACGGAAGCCGAACGGAAACGTCGTGCCAAGCGCAATCGGCACCTCGCCCACCAACTCGCCGGGGCCACGACCACCCACCACCCGTAGGATGCCATCGACCATGTTCACCGTCTCCAGCCGCCCCTCGAGCACCGCAAACAGCACACGCTTGTCCTGCGCGTGCACCGCATATTCGCCGGGTGCGAGCCGGACGTCGGCGGCGAGACGGGCCAGCCGGTCGCACGCGCCGCCGCTCAATCCTGCGAAGATAGAGACCCCGGCGATCTCCTCGGCGGTCAGCACTCCCGGTCACCCTCCATGGAGCGGAAGCCTACTGTCGTCTACACCAAGCGGCGAGCGGCGAGCCGGCCGGGATCGCACGACATGACCGCGTGTATTCATCTCATCCCGCCCGGCGGTAGCAGATATGCGTGGCCAGCGGTGAATGGAGCACCTCGTCGGGCTCGAGATCGAACTCGGCGACACCATTGAATATCCCCTCGCCGGCCCCGAGTAGCACGGGGACGATGTCGAGCCAGAGCTCGTCGATGACGCCCGCCAGCAGCGCTTGGCGGACGGTCGAGGCGCCGCCCGCGATGTCGATGCCGTCTGCGCCGGCAGCCTCGCGGGCCTGGGCGTAGGCGGCGTCGAAGCCATCGGTGACGAAGTGAAACGTCGTTCCGCCCTCCATCTCGATCGACGCGTGCCTGTGATGAGTGAGGACGAACACGGGCGCGTGGTAGGGCGGCTCCGGCCCCCACCAGCCCGACCACTCCTCGTCCCAGTCGCCGCGGATCGGGCCGAACATGTTGCGGCCCATGACGTAGGCGCCGCGGGGGCGCAGCAACCGGCGCTGAGCAGCGGCGTCCGCCTCGTTCGCGCGCTCGTCACCAAGGTGCCAGCGGTGAAGCTCGAGGCCGCGCTTGCCGAGCGGATCTTCGCGGCTTTGATCTGGCCCGGCGACGAAGCCGTCGAGGGAGATCGACATGTGGCAGGTGGTGTCGGCCATTTCTCCTCCAAGGTGATTGTGATGTGCAAGCGGCCGCGCGCGGGCGGGACGCCAGTGATCATGGAGCTCAAAGTCCTCCCGGGAGAGCACCCACCAGACAACGGGACCATGCGTGGGGATGGTAACGGCGGGAGGCCGGCGGCTCCCACCGCGGGTCCGAGCGCCACGATGGTCGTGGCGCCCTATTCGCCCGAGCCGCTAGGCAGGCGGATATTGGGTTCGTCGAGGAGCCGTCTAATGCGCCGACCGCTGTAGGCTCGGTCGATGGCCGCCCAGCTGCGACCGCTGACCGACGCCGACCCGGCCGCGCTGGCGGCGCTGCTGGGCGCACGCCATGACCGGCACCGCGCCGCCGAACCGCTGTTGGCGCCCGCCGATGCCGCGGCCGAGATCGCCGACCTGCTCGGCCGCGAGCGGCTAACCGGGGCGGTGGCGGTGGACGACGGCGAGGTGGTCGGGTACCTGGCCGGCGAGCTGCGCGAGAACCGCTTCTGGGGCATCCACGCCTGGGTCGCCCACGGCGCTCACGCCGCCGCCGACCCGGAGCTGATGCGCGACCTCTACGCCGCCGCCGCGCCAGCCTGGATCGAGGCCGGCGCCCGCCTGCACCTGGCGCTTGTGCCGGCCACGGGCGACCGGATGGATCCCTGGTATCGGCTGGGCTTCGGCCAGATGCAGGTGGAGGGCATCCGCGAGAGCGGTGTCGCGCCGCGGCCGCTGCCGGACGGCCTGACCGTCCGCGTCGCCGTGCGGGATGACCTGCCGGCGGTCGCTGGGGAGCACGGCATGCTCGTCTGGGAGCACCAGCAGAACGCGGCCACCTTCACCGGGCTGAAGCCGCCCGATCGCAAGGCGGTCGTAGCCGACTGGCTGGAGACGTTCGACGAGCAGGCGGAGACGCTGTTTGTGGCCGAGCGCGACGGGGAGCTCCTGGGAAGCACGCTGTGCGGGCGCCCGCCCCATGCGATCGGCGTTCCGGGCGACGCAGTGCGGCTCGAGTTCGCGGCGGTGCTGCCGCGGGCACGCGGTCAGGGCGTGGGCCGGGCGCTCGCGGACGCCTCGTTCGCGTGGGCGCGTGAGGCGGGCTACGGCACCATCGTCACCGACTGGCGGTCGCCCAACTTGCTGGCCTCTCGGTTCTGGCCGGCGCGCGGGTTTCGCCCGGTCTTCCACCGGATGCACCGGATGACGGGGATCGGCTGACGCCCACGATCCCCGGATGCGCCTGTGTGATCGTGCAGCATTAGGAGCTCGAAAAGGGCCTGCGGCGTGCCTTACACGGCGCGGGGCCGCCACGGCTCGTGCTCGTGCGCCAGCCAGACCAGCTCGGGGTCGAGCGCCCGCACGCGCAACTGGCCTTCGGTCTGCGGCTCGTTCAGCTCGCCGAACCAAACCGCCACGTCGCCGCCGGCGACGACCGGACGCCCGCCCGTCTCGATCACGACCACCTGTGAGCCGCGCGTGTGGCCCGGCGCCGGGACGAGCCGGAGCCCGGGAGCAGCTCGAGCTCGCCGTCGACCGGCACGTAGTGCACACCAGGGGCGTCCACCCACTCGCGGATCGTGTAGTTATCGGGGCGTGCGAGTTACGTTTGCGTACTCAGTCCTGGTGCTTGGGCGCGTAGCGATGGTGCAGCATCAGGGCGTTGCGGTCCGGGTCGCGGAAAAAGGCCATGTGGCACACGCCCGTGTCCAGCGTGTCCGCCGCGAACTCGACGCCACGTGACTCCAGTTTGGCCCGGGCGGCCTCGATGTCCTCCACGTGCAGCGCGATCGCGTTCTCGTTGCCGTGGAAGGTCATCCCGAACTCCTCGACCGCGATCACGGCCAGGGTCAGGTTGCCGGTCTCGAACTCGGCCCCCGGCCGCTTGCCGTAGCGAGCACTGCAGTGCAAGCCCAGGGTCGTGCCGTAGAACTCGACCGCACGCTCGAAGTCACGCGTCGGCAGGTAGACGAAGTCGGTGCCGGTGATGATGCTCATCCGGCCGCGATCATAGCCCGAGGGCCAACACAACCACTGATACCCGAAGCCATGCAAGTCAAGCTGGTGCTCGCTCCTTCCAGCCTTCGTCGCTGCGCCTGGAGCTCGACCACCACCTTGATCGCACTGTCAAGAGTCGACTACAGAGCGCCGAGCGCCTCGCCGGCTACCACACCGGCCAAGGTGAACAGGCCGACGGAGAAGAGGGCGTAGCTCACCGCCGCCAGGCCGACCCGATGAGCGCCCAGCGGCCGGCCGCCGACCGACCGCCCGAGCGTGACCGTGACGATCGCGCAGGTAAGCGCAGCCGCGGCTGCGTAGCGCATGTCCGAGTCGCTGGAGATCCACCTCGTCGCCGCCCGCCCCACACGCGTTGGTCGCACCTTGTCCAGTTGCCGTTCGATGCGGGCGCCGCTGCTGCCGCTCGCCCAACTGCTCCACGCCGTGTTGATCCAGCGACATGCGGCCAGGTTGATCGAGATGACGATGGCCAGCGCCCCCAGGAAGACGATCAGCGGGTTCCAGGTCGCCGCCAAGGCCGCTACCGGCAGGCCGATCACGTAGCCGTCCGCCAGCCAGTACGCGACGATCACGCCGGCGACGACGGATGCATGGCCGCCGATGTTCGCTCGCTCGTCCTCCATGGCTCAGGTATCGGGTCGATCTGCCAACACCATGAGCCGGTGAACGTCGGTGTCCGAGTTCGCGCAATCCCGATAGCGGTTGCGGTTCGTACCTCCGCGGACGACTAGTGCATAGGATTAGGCCGTGCCGTTCACGCTCACGAACATCAGGGAGGATCTGGAGGACCTCGGCTCGAGGTTTGACGGCGCGCCGGATCTGGAGTTCCGCGCGGCGACCAAGGCGCTCGAGCTCGAGCAAGCCAGCCTGAGCTACCAGCGCGTCCCGCCCGGCTATCGCTTTCCCTACGGCCACACGCACAAGACGCAGGAGGAGGTGTACGTGGTCGTGCGCGGGAGCGGGCGGATGAAGGTCGACGACGAGATCGTCGAGCTCAGGGAATGGGACGCGGTGCGCGTCCCGCCCGGTACCTGGCGCGGCTACCAGGCCGGGCCGGAGGGCCTCGAGATCCTCGTCATCGGCGCGCCAAATCTCGGCGAGAACCCGCGCGACGACGTCGAGGGCGAGCGCAACTGGTGGGCGGACGAGTAGCGCTGAAGGCGCTCGCGGTCACCCGTCGGCGGCTTGAAGGTATCGCTCCCGAAGCGTAGGTTCCACCGCGTGGTCAACTGGCTGCATAGCCTCTCGATGGTGTCGCTGCTGCTCGTGACCTGCGCCGGAATGGCGCTCGTGACGGTGGCGATCTACCTGGTCGTGACCGGTTTGGCGGCGGCCGGCCAGCGTGACGCACTGACGGCGGTGTCGCCCGGCATGCTGCCCCCGATGGCGCTCGTCTTCGGGCTGCTGATCGGGTTTCTGGCGGCCGGCGTGTGGAGTAACACCTCGAACGCCCAGCAGGCGGTCGACAGCGAGGCCAGCGCGCTGCGCTCCGTCGACCTGCTCGACCGCGACTTCCCGGCCGCCGACCAGCGGCGGTTGGATCTGCTGATCCGCAGCTACATCGAGCAGGCGGTGACCCACGAATGGCCGGCGATGGCGCGCCAGAATGCGACGCTGCTGGCGGCCTCGCCGCAGATGGCGCTGGCGCTGCAGGTGGCACTGGGGCTGCCCGCCGACGGCCCGGGGCGGGTGGTCGCGCAGCGCGAGATCGTGACCTCGCTGGAAGCGGCGCTTGACGCGCGTCGTCAGCGGATTCTCATCAGCCAGTCCGCGGTCAACTCGGCGAAGTGGGCCGGCGTGATCGCACTGGGCATCCTCACGCTGATCGCGATCGCCTGCGTCCACGCCGCCAACCGGCGCACGGCGGCAATCGCGATGACGCTGTGGGCGTCCGCGGTCGTGGTGTCGCTCCTGATGATCGGCGTTCAGGACCGGCCGTTCGCCGGTCCCTACCACGTGCAGCCCACTCCCCTGGTTCAGGTGGAGCCCCAGCTCCCCGGCTGAGCGGTGTCCCGCGAGATCGTTTAACGATAGCTTACATGCGATATAGCATGATAGCTATTGTAGCGAGTCGGAGGTGTGCATGGCCAGGATCAGCTATGACGAGCGGACCGCTGCAGCGTTCAAGGCGGTCCGCGAGGTGCCACGCGACGGGCTCTCGGAGTGGCGCGAGGCGGTACGACGACACCTGCGCCCGTCGCCGGGAATGACACTGGTGGACATCGGTGCGGGAACTGGGGCGTTCGCCGCAGCCTTCAGCGATTGGTTCGATCTCAGCGTGCTCGCAGTCGAGCCGTCGGCCGCGATGCGGAATCAGATCCCGCGGACACCGGCCATCCAGATGTTTGCGGGAAATGCCAGCGCCCTACCGCTGGCGGATGGATCGGCAGATGCAGCGTGGCTCTCCCTTGTCATCCACCACATCCCAGACCTGACGGTCGCCGCGCGCGAGATCCGCCGCGTGCTCCGCCCCGGCGCCCCCGTCCTGATCCGACAGGGCTTCCCGGACAGATACGAGCCCTCGGGGAACCTGAGGCTCGACAGGATCGAACTCGTCCGATGGTTCCCCGAGACCGCTCGCACGGTCGCGACCTTTCCTTCCATCAAGGACACGCGCGAGGCGTTCGCCGCCGCAGGATTCCACCAGGACGCACTCGAGCAGGTTCGTGAGACGTACCCGACCAGCCTCGCGGACTTCCTTGGCCAGGTGGACGCTTTCCGCCACGCCGACACCACCATGCGCAGCCTCAGCGACGACGAGTTCCTCCGCGGCAAAGAACGTCTCCGCCGTGCCGTACGACATTTCGAGACGACAGCGAACCCGGAACCCAGAAGCAACTGGCTTGACCTCTTGGTGCTGCGCTGACAGAGAATGGGCCGATGAAGAAGCTCAGTGATCGCGATCTGGTCGCAAGGGAATACGCGACGGTCGACCGGCTGGCGATGCGCCGACTGGATCGCACCGCCTGGTTGGGCGGAGAGCACGAGCCGTGGATGCTCGCGCTGGCAGCGATCGCCGAGGTGCGGCCGACGCACATCCTCGATGCCGGGTGCGGTTCGGGCGACTTCGCGGCCCTCCTCACCGCTCCCGGCGTGCGGTGCGTCGATCGCTCACCGGCCGCCGCCGACGCCGCCCGCGCGAGAGGACTGCGTGCTCAGGTGGCGGACATCCAGAACCTGCCGTTCCCCGACGGCTCGTTCGATGTGGCGGTGGCCAACTGGGTGCTCTACCACGTCCAAGATCGCGCTCTGGCGATCGCCGAGCTCGCCAGAGTGCTCACGCCAACCGGTCGCTTCGTCGGCTGCTACAACCCCCGGCCACCTGCGGGAGCTGTGGTCGCAGCTGAGAATCCCCGTCGCCGCTGACGACTTCAACGCTGACAACGGAACTGGGGAGTTGCAACGGTCGTTCGGCCGGGTGCAGGTGAGGGACGTGCACGGCGAGGTGCTCTGGGAGACGCCCGAGCAGGTGCAGACATACCTCGACGCCTACCAGGAGATCTACGGCTCACTCACAGCGCCGGCCGGCCCCTATCCCTTCCGGGCGACCAGGCGAAACGTCGTGCTCGTCGCCGATCGATGACTCGCCCTACGCACCCTGCGCAGCTGTGGCGCGATCGCCGCAGTCAATGCCGCCGCACGGCTTGACCTCGACGCGACCGGCGGTGATCAAGCACTCGAACAACCCACCTCCCGGAGACGGCATGCTGGTAGCATCGCGCCATGGGCACGGCGGCCTGGAGCGCCTACGACGACGGCTACCTGCGGGCCTACCAGTGGTCGGGCTCACTGGCCGCGGGCGCGGCGCTACCCCAGGAGGCGACGGCGCTGCCGCTGGGCCCGAGTGAGATCGCACACGCACACCTGGCGCCGGTCGGCGTGTTCGGCCACTTCGGCGAGCAGAAGGACTACCGGCGCTCGTTCCTGCTGGTGGGCGGGCCGGTCGGACTGGCCCTTACCGGCGCCGCCAGCTACGCGCACAACCAGTCGAAGAAGGCCGAGGCGGGGCGGGCGGCGATCCCGAAGTGGCACGCGCTCGGCAGCGCCGATCTGGTGATGACGAACCAGCGGCTGGCGATCACGCTGAACGGCCAGCTGGAGTCGCTGTGGTACGCAGAGACCGGCCCGCTCAGCCCGACCGTCGGCAACGGTGGCATCCCCGCCGTCCACTTGCAGCCGTCGAACATGCCGCTGCTGCGACTCGAATCTCCCTACGCGCCCGTGCTCTACGTGTTCGTGCACCACCTGGTCGACGGCCGACCGCCGGGTGTTCCGATGCCGGAGGGCCTGCTCGACCGGGCACGGGCTCAGGGCAGGTTGCAAACCTAGGCTGCCCACGACGACCGGTTAAGTCGCCGCCGCTATCAGCATCTCGACGAGGCGCTGCGTGCTGAAGCGGCTGGCATCCACCACGACCGAGAACATCGAATAGTCGTCGAGGTTCGCGTGGTAGATCGTTTTCACCCACGCCCGCGTCATCTGGTCCTCATGCTTGACGGCACGCTGGGCGGCGGGGCGATCGACGACATTGTCGCGCTGGTAGGCATCGACGCGCCACTCCAGTGGAGCGTGGATGCGTACATGGATCGCCGAAACGTGGTCGCGTAAACCGAGGAATGCACTCGGGGCGAGGATCACGCAGGACGAACGCACAGCTTCGCCCAGGACCGCGCGGCCAAGCTCCGGAAGCGTGCGCCGGAACTCCAGTCCCGCAACCGCGAGAGCGGAACCGGAGCCGATCGGGAGGCTGAGCCCGATGGCGTTCAGGCGGCCGCCGACCCGTTCCTCCAGGTGCGCCAGGTCGGGGACGTCTCCAAGCTGATCCGGGAAAAGGCTGGAAAGCGCCTTGAAATCGAGCAGCGGCACCCGGCCGCCTCGGCCAGGTCGGCGGCGATTCGCTCGCCGCCGACACCGGCCGCCGCCGAAATCGTCCAATCCGCATCCCACAGGCAGCCTACTTCGCGGTTGAGGAGGCCAGGGCGGGCGGACGGCTGCCCTCAGCGCTGTTCTTCGGCATGGGCCGCCTCGTCCGGGCTGCGGCCGAGCTTCTCCGCCCGCTTCTTGATGCCATAGAGCATCCTCCGTTCCATGACGAGGGACGCGGGTTCCATCGGAATCATCCCGATCTTTTCCTTGAGCTTCGGTAGCCGGAACCGGTTGCGGCTGATCAGACGGTCTTGCCGTCTGCGTCTCCTCGATCACGAAGGTCCAGACCCAGTTGGTGTCTTCCGATTGTGCGGGCGAACACGTGGTCGGGCTGGACGAGCCTGAAGCTCATCTTGTTAGGCCCGTAGCCGAAGCCGTCGCCAACCTGTGGCTGCTGGAACTCGGGCAACACGTGATCGACGCTATGCATGTTCAGCCCGAGCAGGTTCTCGATCCAGTCGTAGGTGTAGGCGCCTCCGCGGGGCGATGGGCCCATCTGGGCGATCCACGGCCAGACCGCCGCGGCGGGGCGTCGATCGTGATCGCCCGCGTCGCGATGCAGTCGGCCGCTTCGAGCAGCTCATCCCCGGCAGCCGCCGCCCAGCCTCACCCCGGGTCGCCCCCCAGGTGAGGATCGGCCCGCGCAGGAACGAGCGGTACAGCGCTGCGCCACCGATGAGCGCTCCTGCGGATACGAGGAGTGTCTTCTTGCGCAAAGGTGTCCTCCCTACGGGGCAAGATTCTAGAGGGGCGCTCAGCGCCGGGCCGGACAGCCCGGGGCCTCACACGTCTTTGAGTAGGATCTCACGGACGCTTCCGCCCCGACGTTGGAGTGTGTGGTGGAGCGAGACGGTGAGATCATCGCCCAGGGCTACGACCAGGTGGCTGACGAGTATGCGGCGCTGGAGTCGACGGATGCGCCGTGGCCCCGCTTGAGGCGCGTGCGAGCGTTCGCGGCTGACCTCCCAAAAGTCTGGATCCGGACGTCGGTTGCGGAAACGCGGTGCCGGCGACCCGCGAACTGGCGTTGCGCCACGAGGTTACCGGCGTTGACATCTCCGAGGAGCAGATCGCTCGGTGCGAGCGCGAACGTTCCGACCGCCACGTTCATCCGAGGCGACGTCCGTGAGGTCGATCTCCCCATAGGTGCGTTCGACGCGATCGTCGCCCTGTATCTGATCGACAACATTGCTCGCGAGGACTACCCCGCCCTGTTCCGGCGCCTCCGCGAATTGCTCAGGCCGAACGGACGGCTGTTGCTGAGTGCGGAGCCGGGCGAGGATCCGTGGCAGCCTTACACGTGGCTCGGGGTGCCGATGTTCATCAACACGGTACCCACCTCGCAGCTCGTTCAGCTGCTCGAGGAAGCCGGCTTATCGGTCACGAGCACCGAATTCGAATTGCAGCTCGAGGGGGGTCGCCGGATCGAGTACGCCTGGATCACCGGGGAGAAGCTTCGATCACCCGGATCGTCCGCGCGCGCCAGCCATCGAGGCGCATGAACGTCCAGCCCCGGTCGGGACCGGGCCGCCGATTCGGTGGTGGCGCATCCCGGCATCCCTTGCGCCGAGCGGCGTGACCTGCGAGTCTTGGTTGGTTGTCCTGGAAATCTGGCGGTCTCCCGTGTCGGGGTGGCGGTCGTTGAGCGCCGGCTGGTTGCGGCGGGAGGAGTTGTGATTTGACGCTGCTTGCGAGTTATCCGCCGTTTCTTTCGGTGCTTTGGACGATGGCCGTGTTCTTTGCCTGGATCATCTGGTTTTGGCTGTTGATCACGGTCTTCTCGGATCTGTTTCGGCGGCATGACGCCAGCGGGTTTACGAAGGTGTTGTGGATGATCTTTGTGATCATCCTTCCCTACCTGGGCGTGTTCATCTACCTGATCGCAAACCACGACGGCATGACCGAGCGCGCCGTCAAACAGCAACAGGCCGCCCAGCAACAGCTCGACCAAGCACATCCGCTCGGTCGCACCCACCAGCACCACCGCCGAGATCGAGCGCGCCAAGCAGCTGCTCGACAGCGGCGCCATCACCCAAGCCGAATACGAATCCCTCAAGGCAAAGGCGCTTGCCTCGGCGTGACGCGAGCCTCCCAGCGTTCCCGAGCAGGAGACAGGTAACCAGCGGCTCGCCATCCTGCTGGCGATGGCGATGTTCGTGCTGGTCGTGGACACGTCGCTGATGAACGTGTCGATCTCGTCGGTGGTGCATGACCTGCACACGACCGTCAGCGGCGTCCAGTCGGCGATCGCCCTGGAGGCGCTGGTCTCCGCCGCGTTCATCCTGATCGGCAGCAAGGTCGGTGACCTGGTCGGGCGCAAGCGGGCGTACGTGGCGGGCCTGCTGGCCTATGCGACGGGCGCGCTGGCGATGGCTCTAGCCCAGAGCCTGACGGCGATCATCATCTTCTGGGCGATCGTGGGCGGGCTGGGCGCGTCGCTGCTGCTTCCGGCGATGCAGTCGCTGATCCATGGCAACTTCCAGGGGGTGGCGCAGAAGAAGGCGTACGCCCTGGTCGGCGCGGCCGCCGCCATCGCCGCCGCCGTGGGGCCGCTGCTGGGAGGGTTCATCACCACCTACCTGTCCTGGCGGATCGCGTTCCTGCTGGAGGACGTGGTCATCTGGTCGTGCTGCTCAACATCAAGCTCGTGCGCGACGTGCCCTATACCGGGCCCGCGGAGCGTCGATCCCGTGGGCGCGGTGCTGTCGGTGCTGGGCATGGGCGGAGTCGTGCTGGGCATTCTGGTGTGGCAGGAGGGCGGCGAGGCGGTCGGCGCGCTGCTCGTGGTGGGCGCGCTTGCGATGGTCGGCCTGGCCTCCTGGCTGGTGCGGCGCAAGCGCGAGGGAAAGGCGACGCTGATCGATCCCGACCTGTTCAAGTCGAAGGTGTTCCGGTTTGGCATCTCCGGGCAGATGCTCCAGCAGATCGCCCTCGGCGGCACCATGATCGTGCTGCCGATCTACCTGCAGATGGTGTTCGAGTACAGCGCGATGCAGGCGGGCCTGTCGCTGGCGCCGCTCTCGCTGACGATGTTCGGGGTGGCGCTGCTGGCCGAGCAAGAAGGCGGGCGATCGCCGTGCCAGCGGCATCATCCGGGTCGGATTCGCGTTGCTGACCACGGGACTGGTGATCCTGATTCCGATCGTGCCCGCGGGCGGACTCCGGCTGGTACCTGGTGATCCCGTTGATGATCGCGGGAGCCGGGCTGGGGCTGCTGGTCTCGCAGCTCAACAACTACACGCTCGCTCCGATCTCGGAGGAGCGGGTCAGCGAGGCCGCCGGCGTCAACTCCGCGGCCGGGTCGTTCGGGCTCTCGTTCGGGCTCGCGTTTGCCGGCGCGATCATGCTGGCGACGCTCTCCTTCAGCTTCACCAACCTGGCCGAGTCCAGCAACGTGCTCACCCCGGCGGAGCAGCAGCAGGTCGGAGACGCGCTGGAGCACAACGCCGAGGTGATGACCAACACCCAGCTCCAGAAGCAGCTGGCCGGCCGGCCCCGGCAGACGCAGGACGAGATCATCAGCATCAACACCGAGGCCCGCCACCGGGCCCTCCAGGTGGCCCTGCTGATCCCGATCCTGGCCGGACTTGCCGGGCTGTTCACGTCGTTCCGCATGATGCGGATCCCCGAGCCTGAGCCGTCGGCTGCCGCGGAGGGCATGGCCCTGGGCTGACCCGTGCTGAGCCGGCCGTCACTTGCCGGACTGCAGCTCCCACGCACCGATGACGGCGTCTTCGATCGCCTCGGCGTTCCCGTTCTCGAGGTCCGCGACGATCATCATGTGCTTGGCAAAGCGTCTCGGCACTGAGAACGTCTCAGGGAACGATCGGACGAGGAAATCCCGCGAGTCGAACGACGAGCGGATGACGATGTGGCTGCGATCGAGCTGCCGGGCCACCAGGCGGCCGCGGTAGCGCCAATCGAGCAGACCGTCGCGGCGACGCTCGGCGACACCGTCAGCTTCGCGGCCAGGTTGCTGAGGTCGGCGAGCCGCATCGAATGCATGCTCGCACACCGTCCGGTACCTGGGAGCCCGAGCCTGGTCTGGTAGCGTTGAAGGCGATTGTCAGGCCAACTCGGGAGGAGTCGTGATGTCTGAGACACTCAAGGGGTCTTGCCTGTGCGGCGGCGTCGAGTACGAGGTGCATGACCCGCAGGCGCTGGGCTATTGCCATTGCTCGCGCTGTCAGCACTGGACCGGTTCCAGCCTGGCCGGTGTGGTGGTGGCGAAGGAGAACTTCAGGTTCACCAAGGGCGAGGACCTGGTGAAGACCTACGAGAGCCACCTGGCCCCGCGGAACTTCTGCAGCAACTGCGGATCCAGCCTCTACGACGACCTCGGCGCCGTCTACTTCGTGGCCGCCGGCCTGATGCCGGACCTCGACCTTCGCCCCAGCTTCCACCAGCAGGTGGCCTACAAGGCGAGCTGGCACGAGATCGGCGACGACGCGCCGCAGTTCGCCGAGATGCCGCCGGGCTGACGGCCGCAGAACCAGAAGGAGGAGCACATGACGGAATCGGGCTCGACCGAGGGCCGGTCGGCATCTGAGTTGATCGACGAGCGAATCGCCGAGCTCGGCGACTGGCGCGGGGAGACCCTGGGCAGGATGCGCGAGCTCATCAGGCGGGCCGACCCGGACGTCGTGGAGGAGTGGAAGTGGGCGAAACGAACAAACCCGGGCACCCCGGTCTGGTCGCACGACGGCATCATCTGCACCGGCGAGTCGTACAAGTCGGTCGTGAAGCTGACGTTCATGAAAGGCGCTTCGCTGAACGACCCGGCCAAGCTCTTCAACTCAAGCCTCGATGGGAACGCACGGCGCGCGATCGACATCCACGAGGGTGAGGAGGTCGACGCCGGCGCGTTCCAGGCGCTGATCCATGCCGCCGTCGATCTCAACACCGGCGGAAAGGCGGGCTCGGGGCGAGCGAGGTAGCCGCCCGGCAGGACTGCCGGCCACCGGTACGAATCTGCTCTGATGGACAGAGAGAATCGCGTCGAGCGCCGCCTCGACATCCTGATATCCCGTGCCGGGACGCCGAGGACGGCAGCAGTCGTCATCGCCACGGTGACGACCACCATCACCATCGCCGCCGGCGTTCTGATGTCGGTCATCGACCACAAAGGATTCCCCTCTATCGGTTCAGGACTCTGGTGGGCGGTCCAGACCGTGACGACCGTCGGATACGGCGATCGCGTTCCCGAGACCGCCCCGGGCCAGGTGCTGGCCGCCGTCGTGATGCTGCTCGGCATCGGATTCGTCACGGTGATCACCGCGTCGATTACCGGCGCCTTCGTCGCACGGACGCGCAGGGAGCAGGCCACCGGCGACACCGCACAATCCGCTGAGCAGCTGCAGGACATCATTGCGCGCCTGGAGCGGATCGAACTCAACCTGAACCAGCCCACCTAGCCGGACGCATCCCCCAGAGTTACCACCTGTACGCTGCCGGCTAGATGGTTGATCCATTGACGTCGCCGCTCGTGCTGAGCAGGCCGCAGATCCTCGCCTTCCGACGCCGGGTCGGGGCGCTCGACGAGCGCCTTCCGCCCGGACGGGGTTCGCTGCGGCAGGCTGCCTGGGCGGGGCTGCAGGACAGCATGCCGCGGGCCGCGCTGCTGTCGATCCACGCCCGCGTCGAAGGTGCGGGGCCAACAAGCTGGGAGGACACCTCGCTCGTCCAGCTCTGGGGGCCGCGGTTCCAGGTCTACGTGATCGCGGCGCGCGACCTGGCGGTGTTCTCGCTCGGCAGGTTCCCGGACGACCTGAAGGCTCGTCGCAGTGCAGAGGACCTGGCCGCCCGCCTCCACGCCCTGCTCGACGGGGCGACGATGCCGTACGGCGCGGCGGGAGACGCGCTCGGACTGCACAACGCGAACGCGCTCAGGTACGCCGCCACGACGGGCACCGTGCTGATCCGGTGGGCGGGCGCGCGGCAGCCGACCGTCTGGACGGTGCCGCCGGCAGGCGACGATCCGCTCAAGGCCCGGCTCGAGCTGGCCCGCCGGCACCTGCACGTCTTCGGTCCCACGACCCCTGAGGCGTTCGCCCGCTGGGCGGGGATCTCCGCTCGGGAAGGCCTGACAGCATTCGAATCGCTGCGGCGCTCTCTGACCGGGATCCGCACGCCAATCGGCGATGCCTGGATCCTGGCCCGCGACGAGCCGGCCTTCCGCGCCGACCCCGGGCCCGTGGCACCGGCGCGGCTGCTGCCGAGCGGCGATGCCTACTACCTGCTGCAGGGGGACGACCGCGCACTGCTCCTCCCGGACGCCGATCATCGCAGCGCGCTGTGGACGTCGCGGGTCTGGCCCGGCGCCGTGCTGGTCGACGGCGAGGTCAGCGGAACCTGGCGGCGGGCGAACGAGACGCTGACGATCCAGAGCTGGGGCCGCGCTTCCCGGGCCGCACGCCAGGCGGTTGAGGCCGAAGCCACAGCCCTGCCGCTGCCCGGCCTGCAGAGGGAGATCGTCGTCCGCTGGAACGACTGGACGCGGGCCTACCCTCGGACCCGCCGCCGCTCCGGGTCATAGGCCGGATGGCGGACGATGGTGCCGGGCACCGCCTCGCCGGCCACCCTGGCTTCGACCGCGGTGCCCGGCTGGTTCCGGTTCCGATCGACCTTGGCCAGCCCCAGCGTCTTGCCCTCGAGGTAGGGAGAGACGACGGCCTGGGTGATGAACCCGACGACCGCACCATCGATGCTCAGCTCGGCTCCGGACGCCTCGGCCCCGCCCCCCTCGAGCTCCACCGACGTCAGCCGCAGAGTGCTGGCCTGTTCGGCATCCCGGAGGGCGTCGCGGCCCTGGAATCCGGGCTTGTCCAGGTCGACGGCCCAGCCCAGGCCGCACTCATACGGCGACACCGTCGGGTCGTACTCGACGCCGCCGATGATGAACCCGCCCTCGATCCGGAACAGATCCAGCGCGTCCATCCCGATCACCTCCATGCCGTGACCGGCTCCCTGTCTCAACAGGGCGTCCCAGAGATCGAGGGCCCGGTCAGCGATCCACCCACAGCTCGTAGCCGAGCTCGGCGGTATAGCCGAGCCGGGTCATGAACACCGGTATGCCGGCAACCTCGACGTCCTCCCGGAAGGTGTAGTAGGGGAAGGCCTCTGATGACAGGTCGCTGGAGGTCATGCCCTGGAGGATCGCTCGGCTTTTGGGGCCTTGCAGGCACAGGTGGGGCAGCTCGTCGGTGCGTTCCCGAACCTCGATGCCGAGGCCTTCGGCGGCGGCCGAGAAGATCTCGTAGTCGCGATCGTTGGCGCCACAGAACCGGACCCGATCGCCGCCCGAGGATCGCGGCATCACGGTGCAATCGTCGACCATCTTCCCGTCGGCATCGCACAGCGGGCCGTAGGCGATCCGTCCCTGGCCGAGCGTCGAGACGTCACGACATACGATCGAGTCGACCAGGGCGAGCGCCCCGGCGCCGTCCAGATCGACCTTCCGCAGCATCGAGAAATCCATCAGCCCCGCCGCCTCTCGCACCGCGCGGTACTCCCGCTGGGTGTCGGTGACGACCGCCGGTGCGTGGTAGCCGAACAGATCCATCCACCGGTCAGTCATCGCCTGAAGGCGGCCGTAGAACGCAGTCTCCTTGCTCATGCTCTCCTCCTCGAGGTGCGCCGGGCGTCAGTACACGAACGGAATCAGCCGCTTGGTATGACCTGCGTACTCCGGATACTGCTCGGGGAACGCGCTGGCCATGTCATTCTCCTCCACTCGCAGGCTGACGACGAAGTATGCGCCCGCGCCGATCACCACCACCAGCCAGCCCGGCCCGGTCACCAGGGCCGAGCCGATCGCCGCCAGCAGCAGCCCACTGTAGATCGGGTGGCGCACGACCCGGTAGGGGCCGCTGCGAACGAGCGTCGGCCTGGCGCGAACGGTCATCGGCATCCCCCAGTTGCGACCGAGGCACACGCGTGCCCAGGTGGCGATCCCGATCCCGGTCGCGCAGACGGCGACTCCCAACCACCCGAGAGCGGCGTCGAACGACGTGCCTCCCGGGTGATGCGCCCGCAGCGCGACGATGAGGAACGCCGCGAGCAGCAGCCTCAGCCAGTACCGGCGAGACCGCGTGTCGCTCGGGGGCGACGGGTCGCGCGAGTCCGGCCGGTAGATGACGGCCGTGCCGATCCAGATCAGCACCCACGCGAGCCAGCAGACCGCGATCAACGTCTCCCTCAGTTGCACGATCATGATCGTAGGCCGGACTCAGCGCCCGAACCAGCGGGCGCTGCGGCTGGAGCCGAACTCCTTCTTCTCGGCGACCAGCGCGCCCGACGGCTCGCGGAACGTGCCGGTCGGCTTCGGCCCGGACAGGAAGTCGACGTCCACCCGGCCGACGCGTCCGGCTCCGAACTCGATGTAGCAGGACCCGCGCCCGCCGTAGCCGTCGGGCCGCTCGTCGCCGCGGATCGCGGCAATCAGCGTGTCGGCGACCACGCGCGCCGCCCCTTCAGCGAAGACGCCCGCCTTCGGCACCCCGACCGTGGCCACGTCGCCGACCGCGTAGACGCCGGGGAACCTCGTCTCCAGCGTCCTCGAGCTCACCGGCACGTAGCCGTCCTCGGTCATTCCGCTTGCGATCACGACATCCGGGGCCTTGTGGCGCGGGCACTCCGAGGAACAGGTCGAACGGCATCTCGGTACCGTCGTCAAGTACGGCAACGCTGCGGTCGCCGTCGAGCGACGCCACCCGGCGACTGGGCACGAACTCGATGTCGCGCTCGGCGAAGGCCGCCACCAGCGCCTCCGACGTGTCCGGCGACGGCGGCACCGGCATGCCGAAGGGGATCACGATCGAGAGCCGGCAGGCATCGCGGATTCCGCGCGTCACCAGGTAGTCGTGCAGCAGCAGCGCTGCCTCGCTGGGAGCCGGCGGGCACTTGAACGGCGCCCCGCAGACGCCGATGATGGCGCGCCCGCCCGAGAAGGTGGGCAGCACCTGGGCAAGACGCTCGGCCCCGGCGACCGAGTAGAACTCGTTGCCGGCCTCGGCCAGCCCGGGCGTCGCATCCATGTCGTAGTCCGCGCCGAGCGCGACGATCAGCACGTCGGCCTCGTGGACGCCGGCGTCGGTGGTCACCAACCGCGCCTCGGGGTCGATCGCGGTCACCGTCTCCTGCAGGAACTGCATCCCCGGCTTCGCGATGGCGTGCGTACGGAAGCCGCACGGCGTCCATCGTTGTCCGTCCGAACAACACGTCCAGCTTGGAGTAGCCGAACACGAACGAGTCGTTCTTGTCGATCAGGACAACGTCGATGTCACCGCCGACCGCGTCCGACAACATGGTCGCGAGCTCGAGGCCTCCGAAGCCCGCTCCCACGATGACGACCCGCTGCATCGGCGGATCCTATGATTGCTCCGTTGGGTCAGGTCTGGCGCTGTGCCGCCATCCGATCGCGACGTCGTACTTGGTAACCCCGGTGCGACTACCCGGCGTGTCGCCGGCCGGCATCGCGTCAGCGCCGCATCGCCGCGCCGGTAGTCGTCTTCCGTCTCGAAGAACACGATGGCGAGCGACTGCTCGGCATCCGGATCGTGCAGGATTATGACCTCGCTGGCCGGGATCTCATCGGGCGGCGTTTCGCCGCTCATCTCTTCCTTCATCTGCTCGATCCGCTCCTTGTTGACGCCGTCGAAGGACACGACTCGTGCGAACGCCATGGTCGACCCCCTTGAGTTGGTTTGTGGCGAACGTCGCGAGCCTACCACCCACCGCGGCGAAGGGAGTAGAATCGACGCTCGTTTGTTCGCGCGCGGGTAGCCGAGAAGGGGGATCCACCGTGTCACAAGACTCCGCCAACCAGAGCGCATCGATGTTCGCCACACCGGACGAGGCGATCAAGGCGCCGCAGGAGCAGTACCTGTACGTCGCCTGCCTACACGAGGGCACCGGGGTGGACAAGCCCGACTTCCTGGCCGTGGTCGGCACCGAGCCCGGCACGCCCGAATACGGGAAGATCATCTCCGAGGTGCCGATGCCCAGCGTCGGCGACGAGCTGCACCACTACGGCTGGAACCGCTGCAGCTCGGCGTGCCACGGGCCCGACCGCACGCACCTGATCGTGCCCGGGTTCCGCTCGTCGCGAATCCACATCGTGAACGTGGCCGACGATCCCCGCCGGCCCACGATCGAGAAGGTGATCGAGCCCGAGGAGGTGGTGGCCAAGACCGGCTACACGCGCCCGCACACCGTGCACTGCATGCCCGGCGACAAGGTCGTGATCAGCATGCTCGGCAACGCCGACGGCACCGATGGCGGCGGGTTCGCCCAGCTGGACGCACGCACGTTCGAGCTGGTCGGGCGCTGGGAGGCCGATCGCGGCGACCAGCGGATCAACTACGACTTCTGGTACCAGCCGCGGCACAACGTGATGATCTCGTCGGAGTTCGGGATTCCCGAGGCCTACGAGCCCGGCTTCAACCTGGATGACGTGGGCGCCGGCAAGTACGGGCGAAACCTGCACTTCTGGAACCTCGAGGAGCGCCGCGTCGAGCAGTCGATCGACCTTGGAGACGAGGGCCTGATCCCGCTCGAGCTGCGCTTCCTGCACGACCCCGCCGCCACGCAGGGCTATGTGGGCGCCGCGCTTTCGAGCGCGATGTGGCGCTGGCACCACCCGAATGGCAGCTGGCAGGCGGACAAGGTGATCCAGGTCGACGGGATCGAGCACGAGGGCTGGCCGTTCCCTGTGCCGGGCCTGATCACCGACCTGGTCGTGTCGATGGACGACCGGTTCCTGTACTTCTCGAACTGGCTGCACGGCGACCTGCGCCAGTACGACATCAGCGATCCGGCCAACCCCAGGCTGGCCTCACAGCTGTGGCTGGGCGGCGTGCTGGGCAAGCCCAACGACGCCGGGCGCGACCTGAACGGCGGCCCGCAGATGCTCCAGCTCTCCTACGACGGGAGGCGGATGTACGTCACGAACAGCCTCTACTCGACCTGGGACAACCAGTTCTACCCGGACATGAAGTCGTGGCTGCTGAAGGTGGACTGCCACCCCGAGGGCGGCATGACGGTCGACCCCAGCTTCTTCGTCGACTTCCACGATCGCCCGGGTGGGCCCGCCCGCGCCCACGAGGTGCGACTGCAGAACGGGGACTGCACCACGGAGATCTTCCAGTAACTCGCTAGGGGGCCGGCGCGGCGCTCTCGAGCCGCTGCTTCAGCCGCGCCTGATCCTTCGGCACCTGCTTGGCGGCCTGGTTGCGCACGAGCGGCAGCAGCAGCTTCCCCATCCCGTGCCCCTCGAAGTCGAGATCGAGCGTGACTCGAGAGCGAGCGCCGCCGTCGAGCGGCTCGATAGTTGCCCGGCCTTTCGCGCGGATGGAGCCGTCCACGCCCCTGAATGCGAACACCTGCGGCGGGTTGTGCTCGGTGACCTCGTAGGTCATCTGCTGCTCGCGGCCACCGATCTTGCGCGTCTCGGTGGACCTGGTGCCGACTTTGGTGGGGCCGTCGCTGTCGACCTTCGCGCTCACGACCTGCTCCTGCCACTCGCCGTGCGTTGCGAGGTCGTCGATGTAGGCGAAGACGTCCTCGGGGCTCCGTGAGATCTCGATGGTCTCGCTGATGGCCACGCTCTACCTCCTGATGGTGGGCACCCATCATGACAGGTGCAGGCCGCCACTCAGAACAACGGCCGCTCCAGCTCGGCGAGGCCGATGTCGACCGCGTCCTGGCGGGACAGCCGCGGGGACCCGTTCAGCAGCGACATCGAGAGGCCGTCCAAGAACCAGAGGGCGCGGCGCGCGAACTCCTTCAGCCCCAGCGACGGCTCGACGAAGACGCCATCGTCGATGCCGTCCTGCACGAGCGCGACCAGGTCGTCGCGCCAGAGGTCGATCAGCTGCTCCAGCAGCTCACGCGTCTCGTGGTCGGAGGGCGGGTGGATCCCGACCTCCATCCAAAGGTTCCAGCGAGCGTCGGCCGTCCCCTGCGGCAGGTAGTCGTCGACCAGAGCGCGCAGGCGCCTGCGTGGGCCGCGCCGTACCGGAGCTGAACGACGGCTCTCGGCAAGGTCATGCTCGCTCCAGCGCAGAGTCTCGATCAGGATCCGGTCCTTGTTGCCAAAGTAGTAAAGGATATGTCCCGGCGTCATTCCGGCCCGCTCGGAGATGTCGGTCATGCGCAGCGCGTCCACACCCACATCGGCGATGGCGGCGATCGTCGCCTCGAGCACCCCGGCCCGCCGCTGCTCTGCCCTTGAAGCCGTCGCCATGACCTGTTAGTCTAGCATTCTAACTTTTTAGAACGCCGTACAAAATGGAGGTTCGACCCATGACCATCCAGCACGCCACGCTCCCCCAGACCGAGGGCCGCACCCCATACCAGGACGGATTCGCGATGCCCGGCCGCTGGGTCGAGCACGCGCGTACGTTCGTGTCCTGGCCCTGCTGCGAGTGGCCGGCCGCGCCCCGCCACCTGGAGGACGCCCGCGACGAGTGGGCCGAGGTGATCCGCACCATCGGCCGCTTCGAGCCGGTCACGGTGATCGCGAACCCGGGCTCGCGCGACCAGGTGCTGGAGGCATGCGGCAGCTCGGTGGATGTGGCCGAGATCCCGATCGACGACTGCTGGATCCGCGACAACGGCCCGATCTTCCTCGTCGACCGAGACGGTACCGTGGCCATGACCCACTTCGGCTTCAACGCGTGGGGCGGCAAGGCGCCCTCGTGGGACAACGATGCGGCCGTCGGCGAGCGGCTTTCCGAGCGGCTGGGCATGCGCAGGTACGCCGCGCCGATCATTGCCGAGGGCGGCGGCATCACCAGCGATGGCGAGGGCACCGTCATCACGACCGAGTCGGTGCTGCTCAACCCCAACCGCAACCCCGGCCTGGACAAGTCCGACATCGAGGCCGTGCTGCGGGACTACCTGGGTGCCGAGAAGGTGATCTGGCTGCCGTTCGGCCTCGCCGAGGACTCCGGCGACGCCGGTACGGATGGCCACTCCGACAACGTGGTCCAGTTCATCCGGCCGGGGCTGGCGCTGTTCCAGGCAGCGCCCAACCGATCCAACCCGAACTGGGAGCCGGCCGAGGCGAACCGCGCCGCGCTGGCCGGCCAGACCGACGCGCAGGGGCGGCCGATCGAGGTGGTCGAGATCGAGCTCCTGTCCTACACCCGCGAGCTCGAGGGCGAGCGACGGGCGGCTCCGTACACAAACTTCTATCCGGTCAACGGCGGCATCATCGCGCCGCGGCTGGACGTCCCCGAGGACGACGTTGCCTACCGGCTGCTGGCCGACCTGTTCCCTGGCCGCGAGGTGGTCGGTGTGCCCACCGATTTCCAGGCCTACGGTGGCGGCGGGATCGGCTGCATCACCCAGCAGCTGCCGGCCGGCACCTTCGCACCGTAGGATCGTCAGCCCGTGCGACTGCTTCCCCGCGAACACAACCGCCTCCAGCTCTTCGCCGCCGCCGAGCTGGCGCGGCGTCGCAGGGCACGCGGGCTGCTGCTCTCCCAGGCCGAGGCGGTCGCCCTGATCTCGGACGAGGTGATGGAGGCCGCCCGGGACGGGCTCGACTACGCGGCGGTCGAGCAGCGCGGGTACGAGATCCTCTACCCCGCGGACGTGCTCGAGGCAGGTGCCGCGACTGGTCGGGAGCATCGAGCTGGAAGCGCTGTTCGCCGACGGCCACCGGCTGATCGTGCTGCACGATCCGATCACCAGCGGCGGCCCGCCCTCGCTCGACGCAGGCAACGCCGAGCCGCAGTGGCTGGAGGGCGGCACGCCGCTGCAACTCGCCAACAGGTCCGATGTCCCGATCGCGCTCACGTCGCACTTCCACGTGTTCGAGGCGAACCGGCGACTGCTGCTCGACCGCAGGGCGGCCTGGGGCATGCGACTGGCGGTGGCGGCCGGGGTGAAGGTCTTGATCGAGCCGGGCCAGACCCGCGAGGTGCGGGTGGTGCCGTTCGGCGGCGCCCGCATCGTGCGCGGGCACGGCGGCCTGGTGGACGGCCCGCTGGACGCGCCTGGCGCGCTGGAAGCGGCACTGGCGCTGGCGCGGGAGCGGGGCTACGAGGGTGCCTGATCCGGCCGCGGTCAGGCTCGGCGACAGCGACCTCTGGGTCACACCAGAGAGCGACGACGTCTCCGGCCCCGACGAGGTCATCGCCGGCTGGGGCAACACGATGCGCGACGGCCTGGGCGTCCGCGCCGAGCGCGGCGGAGTCGAGGTGGCCGTCGTCGGCGGCCTGGTGCTCGATCCAGTGCTGGGCGTGCGGGCGACATCGATCGGCATCAGCGACGGCCGCATCGTGTCCGTCGGCCGGGCCGGGAACCCGGACACGATGGACGGCATCGGCGTCGTGCTCGACGCCGGCACGGCCGTCTTCGACGCCCGCGGGCTGGTGGTGACTCCCGGCGGCATCGACTGCCACGTGCACCTGCTCTCGCCGCAGGTCTGCGAGGCGGCGCTGGCGGCAGGGCTGACCACCCTCGTCACCCAGGACTTCGGCCCGGTCTGGAACCTCGGCCACAACCCGCCCGAGGCGGAGGCGATGATGTGGGCGGCCTTCGACGCGATCCCGATCAACCTGGCCATGCTGGTGCGGGCCTCGTCTGCCCGGCCCGGGCCGGTGGAGCACGCGCTCGCCCGCGGCGGGGCCGGCCTCAAAATCCACGAGGACGTCGGCGCCGGACCGGAGCAGATCCGCTGCGCGCTCGACATCGCCGACCGTCACGACGTGCAGCTGGCGATCCACACAGACGGGCTCAACGAGGCGCTGTCGCTGGAGGACACGTACGCCGCGTTCGACGGTCGCACGGTGCATGCCTACCACATCGAAGGTGTGGGCGGCGGCCACGCGCCGAACCTGCTGGAGCTGGCCGGGCGCGACCGGGTGCTGACCTCGTCCACCACCCCCACGGTGCCGTTCGGCGCGGGCGCCGAGGCCGAGCACCTGGCAATGGTGGTGGCGGTACACGTGCTGGAGCCGGGCACGCGGGCCGGCGACGCCGAGATCCTGCGCCACCGCGTGCGCGAGTGGACGATGGCGGCGGAGTCGGTGCTGCACGACCTGGGCGTGATCCACATGCTCAGTTCCGACTCGCAGGGCATGGGCCGGATCGGCGAGGTGGTGAGACGGGCGTTTCAGTGCGCCGACGCCATGAGGGTGGAGGCCGGCGCGGAGCCCGGCACCGCCGACAACGAGCGGGTGCTGCGCTACCTGGCCAAGGTCACGATCAACCCGGCGATCACGCACGGGCTGGCGGCCGACGTCGGCTCGCTGGAGGTGGGCAAGCTGGCCGACCTGGTGCTGTGGGCGCCCGAGCTGTTCGCGGTGCGGCCGGAGCTGATCCTGAAGGCGGGGATGCCGGCCTGGGGATCGTCCGGTGACGGCGACGGCTCAACGATGATGGTGGAGCCGGTGACCGTGGGGCCTCAGTTCGCGGCGGCTGGATCGGCACCGGCGCAGACGTCACTGGCGTTTCTGGCCGGCGCCTCGATGGAGGCGAAGCTGCCGACGAGACGCCCGCGCGTGCGGGTGCGTGGCTGCCGCGACCTGACGGCCGCAGACATGGTGCGGAACACCCGCACCGGCACGGTGACCGTGGACGCGGCCGCGCGCGAGGTGCGCCTGGACGGCGAGCAGATGCGGGCGCGGCCGGTGGAACGGCTGGCCTTCTCCGGCTCCTACCTGCTGGGCTGACCGCCCGCCGGGAATACCGTTTCCTTCATGCAGCTCTACCTGCAGTCGGCCGTGGTCGAGCGCGGGGTGTCGACCGGCGAGCTCAAGGCTGAGCGCTCCGAGGTCGTGACCGGCTCGATCTTCGCAAACGTGATCGCGCTTTCGATCATCATCGCCACCGGCGCCACGCTCTATCTGCACGGAGAGCGCACCACATCTCGACCGCCGCGCAGGCCGCGAAGGCCCTGGAGCCGTTCGCCGGCCGCTACGCGGAGGTGCTGTTCGGGATCGGGCTGCTGGGGGCCAGCCTGCTGGCCGCGGCGATCCTGCCCACGACTGCGGCCTACGTGATCTCGGAGACGTTCGGCTTCGAGAAGGGCATCAGCCGCAACCCCAAGGAGGCACCGGTGCTCGTCGGCACGATCACCGTGCTGATTGCGATCGGCGCGATCGTGGCGGCCATCCCCGGACTGCCGGTGATCTCGCTGCTGGTCGGGCGGCGCGCTGCTGCCGATCCTGCTCGCCGGGTTCACGGTGGTCGCCACGTCGACGGTCTCGATCCTGCTGCTCGCCATCACGTTCGCGTCCGTCGCCTGAGGATGGGTCAATCCACCTAGGCGATCGCGTCGAGCGCGGCCAGCTGGCTCTCGGTCAGCTGCCAGTCGCCGGCGGCGGCGTTCGCGCGCACCTGCGCCGGCTTCGTCGCCCCGGCGATCACGGATGCGACTCCGGGCCGGGAGGCCAGGCCCGCGATCGCCAGCTCCAGCAGGGAATGGCCCTGTTCTTCGGCGAACCGCTGCAGCCGCTCGATCGTCGCGAAGGACGCCGAGGCACGGCGCGTGACCGACGCGCCCTCCTCGACCGTCCCCAGCCGTGAGCCCTCGGCGGCCACCCCAGGGCGGTACTTGCCGGTCAGAAAGCCCGATGCGAGCGGGAAGTACGGCACGAACCCGACCCCGAGCTCCAGGCAGGCGGGCAGCAGCTCACGCTCCGCCTCCCGCGCGAGCAAGGAGTACTCGTTCTGCACCGCGGCGATGTCCGCGGTGGCGGCCGCCTCCGCCAGCGCGTCGGCGGTCACGTTGGACACGCCGATCGCTCGCACCTTGCCGGCCCCTACCAACTCGGACATCACACCGACGGTGTCGGCGATGGGTGTGGCGTCGTCCGGGAAGTGGTGGTAGAGCAGGTCGATGTGGTCGGTCTGCAGCCGCCGCAGCGACGCCTCGGCGGCCTGAACGACGTACGCAGGCGCGCCGCCCACCGCGCCGTCGCCCATCTCGCCGCCGAACTTTGTGGCCAGCACCACGCGGTCGCGGCGGCCCTGCAGCAGCTCGCCCAGCAGCCGCTCGCTGCCGCCGCGGTTGCCGTAGATGTCGGCGGTGTCGAGGAGGTTGACGCCGGCGTCGAGCGCGGCGTCGACGACCCGGCGGGTGGCGGACAGGTCGAGACGGCCGCCGAAGTTGTTGCAGCCGAGCCCGACACGGGAGACGCGCAGGGGGCCGAGGTCGGTGTGCTGCATCGGCAGGCATGCTATCGGCCGCGCGGCGCCGCGGCGGTGTAGCGTTCTCGCGTGGCCACGGAGCGACTGCCGACCGCCGTCCCGACCAGCCTGGTCGGGTCGTACGCCCAGCCCGACTGGCTGATCGACCGGGCCCGGCTGCGCGACCGCTTCCCGCCGCGCGTGCGCGCGACCGAGCTATGGCGGATCGACCCGCAGTACCTGGAGGAGGCCCAGGACGACGCTACGCTGGTCGCGATCCGAGACCAGGAGCGGGCCGGGCTCGACATCATCACCGACGGCGAGCAGCGCCGCGAGAGCTACTCGAACCGGTTCGCGACCGCGCTCGCCGGCGTCGACATCGACAACCCGGGGACGGCGCTCGACCGCAGCGGCCATCCCAACCCGGTGCCGCGCGTGGTCGGGCCGATCGAGCGGAAGCACGCGGTGCAGGTGCGGGACGTGGAGTTCCTGCGCTCGCATACCGGCCGGCCGATCAAGATCACCGTGCCGGGCCCGTTCACGATTTCGCAGCAGGCGCAGAACGACGCCTACCCGAGCGAGGCGGAGCTGGCGGAAGCGTACGCCGCAGCGGTGCACGACGAGATCGTCGACCTGTTCGCAGCGGGTGCCGACATCGTCCAGATCGACGAGCCGTACATGCAGGCGCGGCCGGAGAAGGCGCGGGAGTTCGGGCTGGCGGCGCTGCAGCGGGCGCTGGACGGGGTGACCGGGACAACCGCCGTGCACATCTGCTTCGGATACGCGGCGATCATCCACGACCGCCCATCCGCCTACTCGTTCCTGCCGGAGATGGCGGCCTGCTCGTGCCACCAGATCTCGATCGAGACCGCCCAGTCCGGCATCGACACGGCGGTGCTGGAGACGCTCCCGGCCAAGCAGATCATCCTGGGCGTGATCGACCTGGACGACCACGCGGTGGAGACGCCGGAGACGGTGGCGGCGCGGATCCGTCGTGCGCTGCCGTACAAGCGGCCCGACGAGCTGGTCGCGGCGCCCGATTGCGGCATGAAGTACCTGCCGCGCGACTCGGCCTACGGCAAGCTCGAGTCGCTGGCAGCCGGCGCCGCGATCATCCGGGCGGAGGCCTGACGTGGCGCTGCGGCTGGTGGGAGCCGGAGTCGGGCGAACGGGCACGCACTCGCTGAAGCTCGCGATCGAACGGCTCACCGGCGCACCCTGCTACCACATGGCCGAGCTGATCGGGAACCGTGAGGCGGTGCCGGTGTGGCACGCCGCGATCGACGGGACGATGCCCGACTGGGAGCAGTTCCTGGCCGGCTACCAGGCGACGGTGGACTGGCCGGCCTGCGCGGTCTGGCGGGAGTTGGCGCACGCCTACCCGGACGCGCCGGTGCTGCTGTCGACGCGATCGAGCACCGAGGCCTGGTACGGGAGCATGGAGCACACCATCATGCAGGCGGTCAGCCAGCCGACGAAGGACGCCGATCACGCCCGCCACCGGGAGCTGACGAGGGCGATGCTGCGCCAGTTCTGCCCGGATTGGCCCGACCCGGCCGCGGTGCGAGCGGCGTACGAGCGGCACAACGAGATGGTTCGCAGCGTGGTGCCGCCGGGACGGCTGGTGGAGTGGCAGCCGGGCGACGGCTGGGAGCCGCTGTGCCGCGCGCTGGCGATGCCGGTGCCGGACGAGCCCTTCCCGCACGTGAACACGGCCAGCGACTTCCGCGAGTCCATGGAGCTGGATGACGCGACGGAGCCACCGGGAGCGACCTGAGCCCGCGGTGCCAACGGCGGATCATCCTGCTACAGTGGTACCGAACTTGGAACGATCGTTTGGTTGCGCAGTCCGCCTTCCTGACCCGTTCGTGAGGTAATGGAAGGAGGTGTCAATATGGCAACCGGAACCGTAAAGTGGTTCAACGATGCAAAGGGATATGGCTTCATTGCTCCTGACGACGGTGGCAAGGACCTATTCGTGCATCACAGCTCGATCACGGGTGACGGCTTCAAGTCCCTGGCGGAAGGCGCCAAGGTGACCTTCGAGGCCCGGCAGGGCGCGAAGGGACCCGAGGCAACGGGAGTGACCCCCGTCTAACACGGGGAGGCTCATGAGTACCAAAGAAGAAAAGATCGAACTCGAAGGCGAGGTCACTGAGTCGTTGCGAAACGGGATGTTTCGCATCGCACTCGACAATGGCCACTCCACGATCGGGTATACGGCCGGCAAGATGCGGCGCTACCGCATTCGCATCCTGCCAGGTGATCGGGTCAAGGTGGAGCTTTCACCGTACGACCTGAACCGCGGCCGCATCGTGTACCGGATCCGATAGATCGCAACCACGCCGGCCGGGCACACGCCCGGCCGGTCTGGTTTTCGCGTACCTAGGCAGATCGCCGACGGACGTCCAGACGCCGCCGCCGAATGGCGATGAAGCTGCCGTCACGCCCGTGTCACAACCTGTTCGCTCCGTGCAACGAGGCTGTGCGCGCGCCGAGTCAGTGTTTGACTCCAATAATTGGGCGGCGGCCGCGCATCGGCTCAACCATCCAGTTCGCAACAGACGTCACGAGTAACGACGTGTGCCGAGTCCGCGCCAAAGACCCCCGGAGGCGGTGTCGGTGTCTGACCCCGAGCGGCTGGCGATCTTCGGGCTCGCCGGCGCCAACGCCGCCCGGTGCCGCCTAGGCGCCCTTGAACTCCTGGATGGTGTTGCCGCCGTCCACCACGATCGACCGTCCGGTGATGTACCGGGCGCCGTCCGACGCCAGGAATGCCACCAGTTCGGCCACCTCGTCCGGCGTTCCGGGCCTGCCCACCGGCGTGTTCCGGCCGCCCTCGATCTCCTCCGGCGACGACGACCCGGTCTCGATCCAGCCCGGCGCCACGGAGTTGACGGTCACCCCGTGCGGCCCGGTCTCGATCGCAAGCGCGCGCGTGAGCCCGTCCATCGCACCCTTGCCGGCGCTGTAGCCCGAGTTGCCCGGATAGCTGACGACGGGGCCGGTCACCGATGACACGTTCACCACCCTGCCGTAGCCGCGCTCTACCATCCCCGGCAGCACCGCGCGCGAGGTCGCAACCGCCGTCTTCAGGTTGACCGCGATGTCGCGATCCCACTGCGCCTCGGTCATCTCGATGAACGGCAGCGGCGCGCTCTCCTCGCCCACCTGGGCGATGCCCGCGTTGTTGACCAGCACGTCCACCCGGCCGAACCGCTCCACCACCGCCGCCGCCAGCGCTGCGGCCGGCCCAAACCCCGTCAGATCGGCAATGAACGACGCCGCCTCGATGCCGTCACGCTCCAGCTCCGCCCGCCGCTGGTGGATCCGCTCGGTCGTCGAGGTGATCGCAACCGCCGCCCCGCGCTCCCCCAGCAGCCGCGCCGTCGCGAACCCGATCCCGCTCGGCGACCCCGCGCCCGTCACCAGCGCCGTCCGCCCGGCCAGCGGCCCCTCAGCCACCGGTCGCCCCGATCAGATCATCCACGGCCTCCGCGAACAGCTCCGTGTGGCGGTCGACGTCGGCCTCGACCGTGTCGGGGCACATCAGCGCCATGTTGTGGAAGGGCGTGATCAGCACGCCCCGGTTCATCAGGTAGACGTGCATGTAGGCGTCCAGCTCGCCGTCGTGCGCGGCCGCCGACTCGCCGCCGGTGCGCGGCGGCTGCGGGCAGAACCGGTACTCGGCTCGCGCGCCCAGCTGGACGATGTTCCAGGGCATCCGCCGGCTGTCCAGCACCTCCTGCACCCCCGCCGTGAACCGCTCCGCCAGCGGAACCATACGCGCGAACGCCTGCTCGGTCAGCACCTCGCCAAGCGTCGCCCGCGCGGCCGCCAGCGACAGCGCATTCCCGGCCAACGTGCCGCCCACGCCGCCCACATCCTCGAGATCGACGTCTGCCGCCAGGATCCGGTCGGCTAGGTCGCGCCGCATGCCGTAGGCGCCGATCGGCACGCCGCCCGCAAGGGACTTCCCGACGGTCAGGATGTCCGGATCGAGACCGTGCTCGGCCGTGTAGCCGCCCGGCCCGGTGCTCATGGTGTGCGTCTCGTCGATGACCAGCAGCGTCCCCGTCTCGTTCGTGATGCGGCGCAGCTGCTCGTGGTACCCCGGCTCCGGCAGCACGATGCCGATGTTGGTCAGC
The DNA here is from genome assembly GCA_963766445.1 of uncultured Actinomycetes bacterium. Taxonomy (GTDB): domain Bacteria; phylum Actinomycetota; class Thermoleophilia; order Gaiellales; family JAICJC01; genus JAICYJ01. Next base: position 31,445 of record CAVXZW010000031.1, read on the forward strand.
GCCGGCTCGGCCAGCACCGCCGCCACGTCGCCCGGCTCCAGCGCCTCCCGCAACGCGTCGACGTCGTTGAACTCGATCACCTTCGTCGTCTCGACCGGATCCACGGCGGGGCCCACGTTCCCGGGCCGCGACCGCGGCACGCCGTCCTCCAGCCAGATCACCGACTCATCGACCGTGCCGTGATAGCAGCCGTTGAAGACCAGCACCTTTGGCCGCCCCGTCAGCGTGCGCGCGATCCGCAGCACCCACCGGTTCGCGTCGGTCGCCGTCAGCGCGAACTGCCATGCGTCCAGCCCGAACCGCCGCACCAGCTCCCTGCCCACCCACGCCGCATCCTCGGTCGGCATCATCCCGGTCGTCCCCCGCCGGATCTGGCGCTCGACCGCACGCGCCGTCGCCTCGGGCGCATGGCCCGCCATCGCGCCGGTGTCGCCCAGGCAGAAATCGACGAACGTGTGGCCGTCGACGTCGGTGATGGCGGCGCCGCGAGCCTCTGCCATGAACAGCGGGAACCCGCCCGCCCACATCGTCATCCAGCTCATCGGCACCCCGCCCAGCAGCGTCTGCGAGGTCTCGGCGTACAGCTCGCGCGACCGCGGGTGCTGCTCCGCGAAGCGGGCCCGCTCGCGTTCCAGCAGCCGACCCAGCCGGGCGCGATCGATCTGGACGTGAGCGGGCGCACTCATGGCGCCACGCTACCGCAGCTTCACCCCGGCATGCAGCGGCGATCCGAGACCAGCCGGCCCAGCAGGTCGGACAGCTCGTCCAGCTCCTGCTCGCTGAAGTGGTCGGTGAACATGCGCCCGATGTCCTCGTGGTGGGTGCGCGACGCCTCCTTCAGCTTCTCGTACCCGGCGTCGGTGAGCACGGCGTAGGTGACCCGCGCGTCCTTGTCGCAGGCTTGCTTGCAGACCCAACCGGCCCGCTCCAGCCCCTCCAGCAGGCGCGTGATCCCGGACGCCGTCAGCAGCACCCGGTCGGCCAGGTCCACGCGCCGCAGCACCCCTCCCGGCGCGTCCGCCAGGTTCACCATCACGTCGTAGTCGTTCAGCGTGATGCCGTGCTCCGCGATCAGCTGCGCGTTCATCGCACGCGTCAGCTCGGCGTGGCTACGGAGCAGCCCCAGCCATGCGGAAAGAACTTGCGGACTCAATACTTGACGGCTCAATGATCACCTGCTAGATTGTTGATAGCTCAAGTATACACCGGTTTGGAAGGAGCCACCATGAGCACTGTTGAGATTGCACCCACCACCATCCCAGTCGGCAGCTACACCGTCGACCCCGCCCACTCGTCCTTCGAGTTCGGCGTTCGCCACATGATGATTTCCACCGTGCGCGGCCGCTTCCTGGACTTCGAGGCCACGCTCGAGGGCGGCGAACAGCCCCGCATCAAGGGCAGCATCGAGACCGCCAGCGCGGTCACGCATGACGAGGCCCGCGACGGGCACCTCAAGTCGCCCGACTTCTTCGACGTCGAGCGCTACCCGCAGGCGACCTTCTCGGGCACGCTGGTCGCACCCGACCGCGTCGAGGGCGAGCTGACCCTGAAGGGCGTCAGCCGGCCGGTCACGCTGTCGGCCAAGGTCAACGGCCCCGACCAGGATCCCTGGGGCAACGAGCGGGTCGGCATCGAGCTCGAGGGCGAGATCAACCGCCAGGAGCACGGCGTCACCTGGAACACCCCGCTGCCGGGCGGCGGCGCACTGCTCGACGACACCGTCAAGCTCACCGCCAGCCTGTCGTTCGTGAAGGGGGCGTAACACCATGCGCGTGCTGACCATCTCGGGCAGCCTGCGGCCGGACTCACTGAACACCCTGCTCCTCCGCGCGGCGGAGGAGCAGGCACCGGCCGGCGTCCAGCTCGTGCGCTTTACCGGGCTGGCGACCATCCCGCCGTTCCACGGGGAGCGCTCCGACCCCGGCGAGCGGCCGGCGCCGGTGCGCGAGCTGAGCGAGCAGATCGAGGCGGCCGATGCGCTGCTGATCGCGACCCCCGAGTACAACGGATCGATCCCCGGCGTCCTCAAGAACGCGCTCGACTGGGTCTCCACACCGTTCCCCGACAACGTGCTGCGCGGCAAGCCGGTCGCGGTGATCGGCGCCAGCACCGGCGGCTACGGCGGCATGTGGGCGCAGGCCGAGCTGCGCAAGGTGCTGGGCCTGACCGGTGCCCGGGTGGTAAACGGCGACCTGTCGCTGGCCCGTGCGCACGAGCACTTCGACGAGGCCGGCACGCTGGCCACGCCGCACGACACGCGCCTGTCGGAGGTGCTCGACGCGCTGCTGGCAGAGGTGCAGCCGATCGCCGCCTGACGGTAGACTGGTCGCATGGAGACGGTGCGCTTCACCAGGATGGCCGATGGCACGGCCGAGGACTACGCGCTGCTCGATCACTACGAGGAGCAGTACATGAGCGGCCTGCCCGACCGCCTGCTGGAGTCGCTGGAGAAGCTGCGGGCCTCGTTCGCAGGCTACCAGGTGTCCCGCTACGAGCACTCGCTGCAGTCGGCCACGCGCGCGCTGCGCGACGGCCGCGACGAGGAGTACGTGGTGGCGGCCCTGCTGCACGACATCGGCGACGAGCTTGCCCCCTGGACGCACGGCGAGATGGTGGCGGCGATCTTGAAGCCGTACGTGCGGCCGGAGGTGTGCTGGGTGGTCAAGCACCACGGCCTGTTCCAGCTGTACTACCGCGCCCACCACTCGGGCGGCGACCGCAACGCCCGCGACCGCTACATCGACCACCCCTGGTACGCCGCCTGCGCCGAGTTTTGCGAGCTCTACGACCAGAACTGCTTCGACCCCTCATATGAGGCGCTGCCGGCGGAGCACTTCCGGCCGATGGTCGAGCGCGTGTTCGCCGAGGTGCGCTACCTGGGCGAGCTCGAGGAGGCCTAGGCTTCCGGCCCGTAGCTGAGCTCACCCGGTCGCGTCAGCCAGGTCACCGCCAGCAGCTGCAGCCACCCGGCCCGCACCATCGGATCCTGCGACGCCAGCTCCAGCGCCCGCTCGCGGTCGACCAGGTAGAGGCACATGCCCCGCCAGCGCTGATCCGGGCGATCGCGGAAGGGCCCGGCCGCTGCCATCACGCCCTCGTCGCGCCGCGCCCGTAGGAACGCGAGGTGCTGCTCCTGCAGTGCGTCGACCGCGTCCTCGTCCAGCTGCGGCGGTTGGGCCGGGCGCATCAGCAGCACCAGCGTGTGGGCGTCCATCTGCGGCTCAGCCACCGCGGCTTGCCTGGTCCGCGTCGAGCCGCTGGGCCAGCATGAAAGTGTTGCCGTCGAGGTCGTAGAAGGTCGCCAGCCTGACCATGCCCTCGATCTCACGCGTGTCCCCGTCGAAGCGCACGCCGTTTTGCTCGAGGTGTGCACGGGCGGCCGCGATGTCGGTCACGCCGAACGTGAGCGTCGCGCCGCCCTGCGGGGTGACCGCCTCCTCCTGGCCGATGCCGAGGTTGACGCCGGGAATCGGCGTGCGCAGCTCGCACCATCCCCAGTCGGCGATGGTGTAGATCGGTTCGAAGCCGAGCAGCTCCTGGAACCAGCTGCGCGAGCGCTCCATGTCGGAGACACCGATGGCCGCCGTCATGTGGCCGGCGTAGCCGATCGGCCCGGTCTGCTGGGCGGCTGATGACTGATCGAGGCTCACGGTGCGCTCCCTTGCTGGTGGCGTATAAACCGGTTTTTATACTAGAATCACTTTCATGTCAAACGGGTCGCCTCCACTCCCCCGGCTGTTTCATCACCGCTGGTCGGTGCCCGTGCTCGCGGAGCTCGGCCGCGGCAGCGGTAGCAGGTTCGTGAACCTCTCCCGCCGTCTCGGCATCGGCCGCGAATCGCTGAGGCGCACGCTGGACTGGCTGGTCGAGCAGGGGCTGGTGGCCCGCAACCCCGGCTACGGGCATCCGCTGCGCCCCGAGTACGTGCTGACCGGGCGGGGCGCCGAGCTAGCGCCGGCCTGCAGCCAGCTGATGTTCGCTCTGGACGCCCTGCAGGCCGAACACGTCGGGCTGAACAAATGGTCGATGCCGATCGTCGCGGCCCTCGACGACCTCGGCGACGGCCGCTTCGGCCAGCTGCGCGACCGGCTTCCGCCGATCAGCCCGCGGGCGCTGACGCTGGCGCTGAAGGCGCTGTCGGACGCCGGCCTGGTGGAGCGGCGGGTGGTCGACGGCTTTCCTCCCAGCACCCTGTACCGGCTGTCACGGCGGGCGCGTCCGATCCGGCCGCCGCTGCGCCGCATGGCCGTCGCCTGAGCAGGAGTACCTCCCGTCCGCGGGCTCCAACACGGACGGGAGGCTGGTACTCCTGAGGGCCGCCGAGACGGAGAGGCAGACTGCTCGGCCGCGACCCCCACACCTGTTGTAGCACTTCCTGACAGATTCGCCCACGGTCCAGTGCAATCTCTTACAAAGTGCAAACGGATCAGAGCAGGTGGGGAACCGTCACAGAACGCGCAGAAGCACCACCACCACGATGATGATCACGATTAATCCAACGATACCGATTCCCGTACCCAGAGCCAGAAGTGGAGCAGCAAGTATTGGTGTCATGGCCGGGATGTTCCCACGTGACGCAGCACCCAAACCGGCCGGGGCGCGTTTGCTGCCGGCGATCATCGGGCATGCACGCGGCGATGACCCTAACGGGCGAGTCCCTCGACGTTTATCTGACCGAAATAGGACGCCACCGACTGCTCGACAAGGACGAGGAGCGCCAGTTGGCACGCCTCGTCGAGGCCGGCGACGACGGCGCCCGGCGCCGCATGATCGAATCCAACCTGCGCCTGGTGGTGTCGATCGCCAAGCACTTCCGCGGACACGGCGTGCCCCTGACCGACCTGATCCAGGACGGCACCGTCGGGTTGATCCGGGCGGTCGACAAGTTCGACTGGCGCCGTGATCTCAAGTTCTCGACCTACGCCACCTGGTGGATCCGCCAGGCCGTCCAGCGCAGCGTGCACAACCACGGCCGGCCGATCCGGGTGCCGGTGCACACGGCCGAGCGGGTCGTCAAGCTGCGGCGCACGCGCGCCACGCTGGAGGTGCGGCTGGGACGCGCTCCCACCGACCGCGAGCTGGCCGAGGCCATGCACGTGCCGGTGCGGCGGATAGCACAGCTGGCGGCCATCGACCACGTCACCAGCGCCGCGGAGAGCATCGACGACGGCGAGGCCTCGCGCCGGGCCGGCCCCGAGCGGGCCGAGGACGAGCTGATGACGGCCGAGCTGCGCGATCGCCTGCGGGATGCCATGTGCCATCTCAGCGAGCGGCAGCGCACCGTGCTCGAGCTGCGGTTCGGGCTGAACGACGGCGAGCCGCGAACGGTGGAGGCGATCAGCCAGGTGATGGACGTGTCGCGGCAGCGGATCGGCCAGATCGAACGGGACGCGCTGGATACGCTGCGCGGCCTGGACGCGATCGTGCCGTGGGGCGACCAGGCCGCCTGACGAGCTCCCGGCGCGGCCCTACGAGGCGAGCACAGCGGGGTCGTCCATGACCTCGCCCATCGCGTCCATCGCCGACCGCAGCAGCCGCGACACATGCATCTGGCTGACGCCGATTTGAGCGGCGATTTCGGCCTGGGTGAGGTCGTGCAGGAACCTCAGGCGCACGATCTCGCGCTCGCGCGCCGGCAGGTGCCGCATGGCGCGTGCGACCTCGTCGCGGTCGCGGACTGACTCGAAACCGGACTCCTCGACCATCAGCGCCGCCACCGGGCGGGCATCGTCATCGCGGTCGTCGCCGCCCTGTTCGGACAGGGGCTCGGCGATGTAGGCCCGCTGGACGGCCAGCGCCTCCTGGATCTCGTCGTACGTGCGTCCTGTGGCCTCGGCCAGCTCCTCGACGGTGGGCTTGCGGCCGAGCTTGTGGCCGAGCTGCTCCGACACGACGGCCAGCGAGCGGCTCAGCTCCTGGAGCGGTCGGGGCACGCGCACGGCCCATCCGCGGTCGCGGAAGAGGTGCATGATCTCGCCCTCGATGGTGCGAGCGGCATACGCCTGGAGCGGCACGCCCCGGGCGGGGTCGTACCGGTCGACGGCCTGGATCAGGCCGAGATAGCCGCTCTGGAGCACGTCGTCGTGCGCCATGCCGCGCCGTGCGAACCGGCGGGCGATCGCACGAGCCAACCCCGAGTAGCGCAGAATCAGTGCCTCTCTGGCGGAGTCGTCGCCCGTCTCACGGTGGGCCATGACAAGCTCGCGGTCGGTTCGGGGATCGTTGGTCGGCATCGCTCTCCTCGTCTCGCAAACGCGCCCGACAAAGCCGGCGCATCCTCTAGGTGTGCAGACCGCTCTCGGCTGAAACATGCATCCACAACGGCGCCGTCACGCTTCCGTCGCGCTTCCGTGACGTGCCGGCTTCGTCACGACCCGTGCCAACCCGATCACGACCCCTGATCACAGGCCGGGTCGTAGTCAAACCCCTGCAACGCGCGATTTCGCCTGGTTGAGCCACATCCCTGTCACGGCATCCGTGACGCGTGTGACGCGCGTGTGACGAGACGCCGACCGCGGCCGTAGCGGTGTTTGACACCCCGCCTGGCCCGCGCTGGCGCCGTCTCCTCGCCTCTGCTAGCGGTCAGACCACGTCCAGCTGCGGCCGAACGAACCGCAGCTCGAGCCGGTCGTCGACGAGCTCGGGCGAGAGCTCCGCCAGCAGCCTGCCGATGACGGCGAGCTGCTCGGGGGCCGCCCGGATCCGCGCCGTCAGCAGCCCCGGCTCCGCCGCCAGGCCGAGCTCCACCGCACCCGCGCAGGCACGGAGCGCCTGCGCCAGGCTGGCTCGTGCTCGCTCGGCCAGAAGCGGGGTGAAACCGGCGGCCGCCGCCATCGCCATTGTCACCTGCCCGGCGATCGCGGCTGCCGAACTCCCGTTTGCGGCACGCAGCGTCACGGTAGTCTCACCAGTAGATGTCAACGCAGGCCCCTCCCATGGCAACACTGACCGTCCCATCGCAACCGGCGTACCTGATCGTCTGCCGGCAGGCGCTGATCGGCGCCGTGGCCGACCTCGCCATCACCGACGACCAGCTCGACGATCTCAAGCTGCTGCTCTCCGAGGCCTGTTCCAACGCAATTGTGCACGGCTACGACAACGATCCGGACGGCGTGATCGAGATCGAGTTTCGCACGTCGCCGTACGAGATCGAGGTTGCCGTCAGCGACAACGGCCGCGGCTTCCCGGGCGGCCGCCTTCCCGACCAGCCCGGCTTCGGCCTGTCGCTGCTGCGCGAGCTGAGCACCCGCCACGGCATCGATCCGCGGCGCCCTGAGGGCGGGGCCCGGGTCAGCTTCGCGCGCTCGATCAACCGCTAGGCGCATCGTCCTCACCCTGATCTGCCATCTCGGCCATCGCCGCCCGCAGCAGTCGCGATACGTGCATCTGCGAGATGCCCAGGCGCTCCGCGATCTCCCGCTGCGACAGCTCCATCCCGAACCGGAGCACCAGCACCACTCGGCTACGCCGGTCGAGCCGGTCCAGCCGCGTCCCCAGCTCCAGCCGCCGCTCCACCGCCTCCAGCGTCTCGTCGGTCTCTCCGAACCGCTCCGGCTCGATCTCGTCCAGGGACACCGGCCTCGCCGCCATGCTCGCACGCAGCGCATCCAGCACGGCCTCCTCGTCCAGCTTCGCCTGCTCCGCGATCTCGGCCACCGTGGGGCTGCGCCCGTGCTCCGACGTCAGCAGATCGACCGATGTCGCGACCACACGCTCGTTCTCGGCCACCGATCGCGGCACCCGCACCGGCGCGGACTGCTGCCGCACGCACGCCAGCATCTCGCCCATCACGAACGGCGCCGCATACCCGCCGAACGGCGTGCCGTGCTCCGCGTCGAACGTCGCCGCCGCCCGCAGCAGCCCGACCACGCCGGCCTGCTCCAGATCGGAGCGCGGCACCCGCCCCTGGAACCGCGTCGCCATCGAAGACACCAGTGGGCGCATGGCGTCCACCAGCTCCTCGGCCGCCGCATCGTCTCCCCGCGCCACCCGCCCGGCCAGCAGCTCTGCCGGCTCAGGCATCGACTCGCAACCTCACCCCTCCGGCGTCGAGCTCCGTCTCCGACACCAGCACCGCCAGCATCCCCAGGTGTTGCTCTAGCCACGCCTGGTCGACCTCGCTGATGAACACCTCCAGCGATCCTCGCTCCGCCCAGAACTCCGCCCCGCGCTCATCACGGCGGTGCCGCACGACCAGCTCGATGGCCATCGCCAGGTCATCTATCTGCTCGAGCGAGAGCCCCGCGCGCGACCCCATGACCAGCGCCAGCGGGCCCAGCACGGCCACCTGCGGTGCCGCCGCCGAGAGCCGCGTCCGCACGGCTGGAGTTCGCTGTTCCACGATCGCAGGGTAGATCGATCCCCGCCGTCCCGCCCGTCAGCGTTTCTCCGACATCCCCAGCGGGTATCGTCCTCGTCATGGGCCCGCACGCCGAGGACTCGCACGGATCGGCTCGGCGGCCGTGAACGGCGGCCGCGTAGAGCTGCAGCTTTCCGTGCCCGCCACCGCTGACAACGTTCCGCTGCTGCGCCACGCTATGGCCGGGTTTCTCGAAGGCCAGTCGGTCACCGGCGAGAACGCCGCGGACGTGCTGCTGGCCGTCACCGAAGCCTGCACCAACGTCGTCCAGCACGCCTACCGATCCGATCCCGCCGCGGTCGAGCGGCACATCGAGCTCGCCGCCGAGTGCATGGACTCGATCCTCGAGGTTGCCGTGCGCGATCTCGGCCGCGGCTTTGCGCCGCGTGTGGACAGCCCCGGGCTGGGCCTGGGACTGCCGGTCATCGCCGCGCTCACGCAGACGGTGGAGATCCGGCCGCTGACGCCGCATGGCACCGAGGTCGTGATGACCTTCGCGATCGATCCGGGCTGACCACCCGTTTGCCGACGGTCCCGTCGCGGTAGGTTTTCACCATGCAAGATCCGGGCGACGCCGGCCCCAACCGAGACCCCCACTTCGTACGCCGCCGCGTGGACGAGGTCGTTCTGGTGCTGCAGGTGGACGGCGAGCTCGACATCAAATCCACCGATTCGCTGCGCTCCGCACTCGACGCGGCCGAGCGCGAGGGCAACATCGTGCGCATCGACGCTGCCGGCGTCAGCTTCGTCGACTCGACCGCGCTCGGCGTGCTGCTGGCCTCGGCGCAACGCCTGTCCGCACGCGGCGGACGGCTCGAGCTGATCAACGTCTCGCCGCCCGTTCGCCGCATCCTCGACATGACGCTGATCGCGCGCACCGTCCACGTGATCTCGTAACGCCGCGCGCCGGCCTAGACGATCGAGTCGCGCTCCCGATCCGGAGACAGCTCGGCCACCTCGCGCAGGAACGGCGTCTCGTCCGGGTCGGCCGGCTCGGCGTCGAGCTCCTCCGCGTAGCGGCGCCCGTCCCAGACGGCGGCCGCGATCGTCCCCGGGCTGTACGCGTCGCCCACCGCCCGCACCGAGCCTCCTGACCCGGCCAGGCTCTGGGCGAGCTCGTCGTTCGGCAGCCGCGACGTGACGAGCAGCAGCGCATCGCACTCGAGATCACTCTCGCGACCGGTGTACGTGCAGCTCAGCCGCACGCCGCCCGCGTTCCCGCGCAGCAGGCCCTTGGACGTCAGCAGCTCGACGCCCAGCTCCATCAGCCGGCCCTGGATCCGCTCCTGTTCCATGGTGTGGTCGGCCCACTCCGAGACGCGCGCTGACGGCGTCACCAGCGTCACCCTCCGCCCCTCCGAGATCAGCAGCTCGGCCAGCGCCCCGCCCATGTAGTAGTGGTCGTCGTCGAAGATGACAACGTGCTCGCCCTCGGGCCGCTTGCCGGCCATCACATCGTCGGGTGTCAGAGACCGGCAACGCCGGATCCAGCTCGATCGGGTGCGTGCGCCAACGGGCGACGCCGTCCCGCCGCCAGCGGCGCCGGTCGCGACGGCCACGTGGTCGAAGCCGTAGGACGCGACCTCCTCGGCATCGAGCGTGCTGTTGAAGGCAAGCTCGACGTTGCCAAGCCGCTCCAGCTGCGCCTTGCGGTAGTCCAGCACCCGGATCCACGCGGCCAGCCCCGGCAGCCGCGCCTCGCGCGCCACCCGCCCGCCCAGCTCGCCGCCGGCCTCGGCCAGCACCACCTCGTAGCCACGGCGGCCGAGCATCATCGCCGCCTCCAGGCCGGCCGGCCCGGCGCCCACCACCAGCACCCGCGCATCGCTCTGGCTGGGGCGGATCCGCTCCGGGTGCCAGCCACGGCGCCACTCCTCGCCCATGCTCGGGTTCTGGGTGCAGCGGATCGGCGAGATCGTGAAGTCCCCAGACACGCAGATGTTGCAGCCGATGCACTCGCGGATATCCTCGTAGCGGCCCTCCTCCAGCTTGACCGGCAGGAACGGGTCTGCGATCGACGGCCGTGCCGCCCCGATCATGTCCAGCACGCCGTCGCGGATCATCCGCACCATCGTGTCCGGCGAGGTGAACCGGCCGACGCCGACCACCGGCTTCGTGGTCAGCGCCTTCAGCCCGCGCACGTAGGGCTCCTGGCCACCCTCCTCCTGGAACCGCGAGGTGACCGAATCGTCGGGCCACGACCCCAGCATGAAGTCCCAGCAGTCGGGCAGCTCGCCGACCAGCCCCAGCACCTCCTCGATCTCGGTGCGCTCCAGCCCGCGGGCGCCGATCATCTCGTCGACGGCGATGCGGCAGACGACGCCGGCCCGGCCCTCGGCCTCGGCCAGGGTGTCCTCGAGCACCTCGCGCATCAGCCGCGTGCGGTTCTCGATGCTGCCGCCGTACTCGTCGCTGCGCTGGTTGTAGCGGCGCGACAGGAAGTGCTGAACGATGCTCAGGTTGTGGCCCGCGTAGACGTAGACGATGTCGTAGCCCGCCTCGAGCGACCGCGCCACGGCCTGGCGGTGCCAGCGGCGCACGTCGGCGATGTCCGCCTTGGTCATCGCGCGCGCCTGGACCGGGTCGTTCCACTTGACCGGCAGCGCCGACGGCGCCATCGGCGAGATCCGCGAGTAGCGGTTGGGGGCCGCGATGCCGTTGTAACAGAGCTCGATCCCGGCCAGCGAGCCGTGAGCGTGCACCTGCTCGCAGAGCCGCGCGTGCATCGGGATGTCCCGGTCGTCCCAGAGCCTGCCCTCGATGAAGGGGGCGACCTCGGACGAGGCGTGGATCTCGACCTCCTCCGTGCAGACCACCGCCCAGCCGCCCTCGGCCTTGATGCCGCGCATGTGGGCGTGCGCCGTGGGATCGCGATAGCCCATGCCGTTGCAGTGGGGCACCTGGAAGAACCGGTTCCGGGCGGTGACGGGGCCGATCCGCACCGGCTCGAACAGGACATCGAAGCGAGGCTCGCGCATGAGCCGTGAGGTTACCCAACCGCGGGGTCGATACGATGCGTTGCGATGCGCGCACTCGTGAAGAGCCGGGCCGACCCTGGCCTCTGGCTGGAGGACGTCCCCGAGCCGGAGTACGGCATCAACGACGTCCTGATCCGCGTGCACCGCACCGGCATCTGCGGCACCGACGTGCACATCCACCGCTGGGACGCCTGGGCGCAGCGCACGATCCCGGTGCCGCTGGTCGTGGGCCACGAGTTCGTCGGCGAGATCGTCTCCGTGGGAGACAACGTCAGCGACTTCCAACCGGGCGACCTCGTCAGCGGCGAGGGCCACGTGGTCTGCGGCCGCTGCCGCAACTGCATGGCCGGCCGCCGTCAGCTGTGCGCCCACACGCAGGGTATCGGCGTCAACCGCCCCGGCGCCTTCGCCGAGTTGATCGCCCTGCCGATGACGAACATCTGGCACCACTGGCCCGGCATCGACCCCGAGATCGCCGCCATCTTCGACCCGTTCGGCAACGCCGTGCACACCGCGCTCGCCTTCCCCGTCCTGGGCGAGGACGTGCTGATCACGGGCGCCGGCCCGATCGGCTGCATGGCCGCGGCGGTCGTGCGCCACGCCGGCGCCCGCCACGTCGCCGTCAGCGACCCCAACGCCTACCGCCGCGATCTGGCGGCACGGCTGGGAGCGACGATCACGATCGACCCCGGCACGCAGTCCCTGGCCGAGGTGCAGCGGCAGCTGGGCATGACCGAGGGCTTCGACATCGGCCTCGAGATGTCGGGGAACGGCGACGCGCTGCACGCGATGCTCGCCAACATGTCGCACGGCGGGCGGATCGCGATGCTGGGCATCCCCACCGAGGAGATCGCGATCGACTGGACGCAGGTCGTGTTCAACATGCTGACTGTGAAGGGCATCTACGGCCGTGAGATGTACGAGACCTGGTACCAGATGACGGTGATGCTGCAGTCCGGGCTGGACATCTCACCCGTCATCACGCACCGCTTCCGCTACGACGAGTTCGAGGCCGGGTTCGCCGCGGCCGCGACCGGCGATTCGGGGAAGGTGCTGCTCGACTGGAGGGAGATCTGACCACAGGCGCGCTGACAACCGACCTGGCGGCGCGGCTCGCCGATCTGCGCAGCCAGGGGCTCTACAAGACCGAACACGAGATCGAAGGGCCGCAGGCGGACATGGTCGACGTGTCCGGGTCGGGCCGCGTCCTGAACCTCTGCGCGAACAACTACCTGGGGCTGGCCAGCCACCCGGAGATCGTGGCGGCGGCGCACGAGGCGCTCGATCGCTGGGGATTCGGCATGGCCTCCGTGCGCTTCATCTGCGGTACGCAGACCCTCCACCGAGACCTGGAGCGGCGGCTCAGCGAGTTCCTGGGCAGCGAGGATGCGATCCTCTACGGCTCATGCTTCGACGCCAACGGCGGCCTGTTCGAGGCGCTGCTGGGCCCCGACGGACGCCGTCATCTCCGACGAGCTCAACCACGCCTCGATCATCGACGGGATCCGGCTCTGCAAGGCGCAGCGGCTGCGCTATCGCAACAGCGACCTGGACGAGCTGGAGGCGCGGCTGCTGGAGGCGTCCGGCGCCCGCTACCGGCTGATCGCGACCGACGGCGTGTTCTCGATGGACGGCTACGTGGCCCGGCTGGCGGATATCTGCGACCTGGCCGAGCGGCACGATGCGCTGGTGATGGTGGACGACTCGCACGCGGTCGGGTTCGTCGGACCGGGCGGACGCGGCACGCACGAGCTGCACGGCGTGATCGACCGCGTGGACGTGCTCACCGGCACCCTGGGCAAGGCCATGGGCGGTGCCAGCGGGGGCTACGTCGCGGCGCGAGGCGAGATCGTCGAGCTGCTGCGCCAGCGCTCGCGGCCGTACCTGTTCTCGAACAGCATCCCGCCGCCGGTGGCCGGGGCCGCCCTGGCCGCGCTCGACCTGATCGAACGGTCCGGCGACCTGCGTGAAACGCTGCGGGCGAACACGGCGCACTTCCGGGGTCGCATGTCCGAGCTCGGGTTCGACATCCTGCCCGGCGACCATCCGATCGTTCCGGTGATGATCGGCGACGCTGCCCTGGCCGGACGGCTGGCCGCCGCGTTGATGCGGCGCGGCGTGTACGCCGTCGCGTTCTCCTACCCGGTGGTGC
>CAVXZW010000032.1:0-35614 GCA_963766445.1 uncultured Actinomycetes bacterium
TCGAGCGCGTCGGGCCCGAGACCGCGGACGAATGGTCGCGGCTTCCTGCAGCGCGTCTACCGGCTGAACACCGGCCCCTGGCTGCCGCAGCTAGTCGACCGTCCCGGCTGGCACCAGTACGTGGCCCGCGAGCGCGGCGAGGTCGTGGCCGCCCGTGGCATGCACATCGGCCGCGACGGCATCGCCTGGCTGGGCATGGATGGCCCTGTGCCCGGGATCATGACCCAGGACTTCGCGCCGGATGCCGCCATCTGCGCGCGGATCGTGGCCGACGGGCCCGGACTCGGGGCGCACACCATCATCTCGGACATCGAGCAGCCGTCCGCCGGGCTGGACACGCCCTCCTACAGCTACCTTGGAGCCCTGGGGTTCAGCCGCCCCTACACGCGGACGCACTGGGCGCGGGTCTGATGCACGCCTCGATCTGGCGGTTCAAGGGCGATCCGGACGACCTGCTGCGCCGCTACGACGCGGTGGTTGCCGAGATCCCGGCCGCCAACATGCGGCTGCACCTGTGCCTGCGGGCCGACGACGGCATCATCGTCGTCGACACGTGCCCTGATCGCGAGACGTACCAGGCGTTCGTTGCCGGGGCGATCACCGGCCTGTTCCGCGCGCACGGCCTGCCCGATCCGGAAGCCGTCGAGGACCACCCCGTGCACGCCGCGTTCGTCGAATCGGCCGCGGCCGGCGGTTGACACAACCGCCATGATCTGCCACGGTGCCGGGGTTTGCACCAACCTTGGGAGGCAGCCCTATGAGAACCCTTCGGCTCGCGACGCTGGTCGCCGCGCTCAGCCTGGTTGCGCTTGCAACCGGCGGGTCGCTTGCAACCGGCTCGACCAACGTCATCGTCAACGGCGACTTCGAGACCGGATCCATGTCCGGGTGGGGGCATGCCCCTGGCCATCCCCTGGTCGTGTCGCACGGCTGGTTCGCCTACCACGGAACGGTGGCACCGATCAGCGGCGCCCCCGTCCCGCCGCCTCCGCAGGGCAAGACCGCCGCGCTGGTCGACCAGGCCGGCCCCGGCGGCAACGTGCTGTTCCAGACCTTCCGCGTGCCCAGGAACGGGCAGCTGTCGATGACCCTCTGGTACGTGAACTACGCGGGCGTGTTCTTCACCCCGAAGATGCTGGTGCCAGGCCCGGCGCCTGACCAGCAGCTGCGGATCGATCTCACCCGGCCCGACGCCCGACTCTACTCGCTGCGTTCGTCCGACATCGTCGCGAACGTATTCCGCACGGTGCCCGGCGACCCGTTGGCAGTCGCGCCGCATACCATCAGCTTCAACCTGGCGCCATGGGCCGGCCGCCTGGTCAGGCTGCGCATCGCCGAGGTCGACAACCAGTTCTTCTTCAGCGCCGGCGTCGACAGCGTGCAGGTGTCGGGCGGCGGAGATCTGGCTCAGGTACCGCTGCGTTCAGCGGCCATCCCCGCAAGCACCCTGCAACGCCCGGCCCACCTCTACAAGCGCATCTTCTAGACAGCATCGGCAAGCGCGGCGGCGGCCTCCCAGTCGCCGCCGTGCGTGACCGTGACATGCCCGACCTTGCGCCCCGGGCGCGGCGCCTTGCCATACAGGTGCACGTGGGCACGCGTCACGGCGGCCAGCTCGGCGGTCGCAGGCGCGGCGCCGATCAGGTTCACCATCGTGCACGGCATCCGCAGCTCCGTCGTGCCTAACGGCAGCCCGCACACCGCACGCAGATGGTTCTCGAACTGGCTGGTCTCGGCGCCTTCGATCGTCCAGTGCCCCGAGTTGTGCACGCGCGGCGCCATCTCGTTGGCGAGCAGCCGGTCACCTACCTGGAACAGCTCCAGCGCCAGCACGCCGACGTATTCGAGCCGCTCCAGCACCAGGCGCGCGTAGCGCTCGGCCAGCTCCTGCAGCGCCGCGCCGGTGTCCGGCGCCGGGGCGTGCGTGATCCGCAGGATCCCTTCGCGGTGGTGGTTCTCGACCAGCGGATAGCACGCCACCTCGCCGTCCGCCGCGCGCACGGCCACGATCGACAGCTCTCGGTCGAACTCGACCAGACCCTCCAGGATCAGCGGCACCTTCCCCAGCGCTGCGAACGCACCCTCCGCCTCGCCCGCGTCGCGCAGCACCCGCTGGCCCTTTCCGTCGTAGCCGAGCCGCCGGCGTCTTCAGCACTCCCGGCAGCGGCCCGCCGTCCAGCTCGGCCTGTGAGCCGATCGGCGCGGAACGGCGCCGTCTCGATCCCCAGCTCAGCGAACAGCCGCTTCTCATGCAGCCGGTCCTGCGCCACCTCGAGCGCCGCCGGCGGCGGCTGCACGGCCACGTGGCCGGCCAGCCGCTCCGCCGAGGCCGCCGGGACCGACTCGAACTCGAAGGTGACCACGTCGCTTGACCGCGCCAGCCGGTCGAGCCCGTCGGGCGAGTCGTAGGCGCCCACGATCAGCTCTGCCACCGCGCCGGCGCAGGCGTCCGCGGCCGGATCCAGCACGGTGCACGCGATCCCCAGCGGATGTCCCGCCAGCGCCATCATGCGTGCCAGCTGGCCGCCGCCCAGCACGCCCACCCGCACCTCGCTACTCCGACGGATCCGGGTTGGCCAGCACGTCCGCCGTCTGCTCCGCCCGGAACTGCTCGAGCGCGGCCGCCACGTCGGTGTCCGAGGTGGACAGGATCGCCGCCGCCAGCAGCGCCGCGTTGACGGCGCCGGCGCGGCCGATCGCCAGCGTTCCGACCGGGATCCCGGCCGGCATCTGCGCGATCGAGAGCAGCGAGTCGATCCCGGATAGCGCCTTTGACTGCACCGGCACTCCCAGCACCGGCAGGCTGGTCTTGGAGGCCGCCATGCCCGGCAGGTGCGCCGCTCCGCCCGCCCCGGCGATCAGCACCTTGAGCCCACGCTCGCGGGCCGTGGCCGCGTACTCGAACAGCAGATCCGGCGTGCGATGGGCCGACACCACCCGGTGCTCGTGCGGCACCTCCAGCTGCTCGAGCGTCTCCACCGCGTGGCGCATCGTTTCCCAGTCGGACCGTGATCCCATGATCACTCCGACCAGCGGGGCGGTGCCGTCGCTCATGGCGAGCACACTACACTGACCTCCGTGATTGAGGAGTCGCAGGAGCCGGAGGCCGCCGCCGCCGGTCTCAGCGAGCAGGAGGCCGCGCGACGCCTCGCGCAGCGGGGGGATGTCCCGCCGCCGCCCTCCAGCCGCTCGGTCAAGAGCATCGTGCGGTCGAACACGCTGACGCTGTTCAACCTGATCCTGGCCGTCTTCCTGGTGCTGATCCTGGTCAGCGGCCAGTATGCGGACGGCCTGTTTGCGGGCATCCTGGTCGCGAACGCCTCGATCGGGATCATCCAGGAGCTGCGCGCCAAACGCGTGCTCGACCGGGCCGCGCTGCTGGTGGCCCCGCAGGCGCGTGTGGTGCGGGACGGCGCCGAGCGCATGCTGCACCTGAACGACGTCGTCGACGGCGACCTGGTCACGCTGCGCTCCGGCGATCAGGTGGTGGCCGACGGCGATGTGGCGCGCTCGCTGGGCTTGATGCTGGACGAGTCGCCGCTGACCGGTGAGTCGCTGCCGGTGGCGCGGACCGAAGGCGAACGTGTGCTGTCCGGCTCGTTCTGCGTCGAGGGCAGCGGCGGCTACTTCGTCACCGGCACCGGCCCCCAGAGCTACGCATGGCAGCTGTTGGGGACGGCCCGGGAGAACACGGCGCAGCGCTCCCCGCTCGAGCAGCAGGTGAACCAGCTGCTGCGGCTGCTGGTCGCGGTGATGGTGCCGCTGGGCGCCGCCCTGGTGTGGTCACTCGCGGCCAACGACACCCCCTTCCGCGAGGCCGTGGCAACCGCCACAGCCGGCATCGTCACCATGATCCCCGAGGGGCTGGTGCTGCTGATGAGCCTCACCTTCGCGGTCGGCGCCGTGCGGCTGTCGCGCAAGGGCATGCTCGTGCAGTACATGAACGCGATCGAGTCGCTGGCCAACGTCGACACCGTCTGCCTCGACAAGACCGGCACGCTCACCGACGGCAACCTGGTGCTGCACAGCGTTACCCCGCTGGGCGGGGCCGCGGAGGACGACGTGCGCGCGCTCGTGTCCTGCTACGCGGCCAGCGCCGAGTCCCGCAACTCCACCCTGGACGCGGTCGCCGCCGGCTTGCCGGGCGCGGCCGCGACCACGCTGGACGAGGTGCCGTTCTCGTCGCGTTGGAAGTGGAGCGGCATCCGACGCGAGGACGGCTGGCTGGTGCTGGGTGCCCCTGACGTGCTGCTCGCCGGCCGGCTTCCGGCCGAGGTGTCGGGACACGAGCAGGAGGGCCGCCGGGTGCTGGCCTTCGGGCGGGCCGGGCAGGTCGTGTCCCCGGCCGATGGCGGGGGTGGCACGCCCCGGATCGAGCCTCTGGCGCTGGTCGTGCTGGAGGAGCGGCTGCGCGACGACGCCGCGGGCACGATCGCCTTCCTCTACCGCCAGGACGTCGACGTGAAGGTGATGTCGGGCGACTCGCCGGCGACGGTGGCGGCCGTCGCCGCGCGCGCCGGCATCCGCGTGGCCGGCACGCCCAGGCAGGGATCCGACCTGCCCGAGGATCCGGGCCAGCTGGCGGTCGTGGCGCGCGAGGCGACGGTGTTCGCCCGGCTCAGCCCCGACCACAAGCGTGCCCTGGTCGCCGCGCTGACCGGTCACGGCGCCTACGTGGCCATGATCGGCGACGGCGTCAACGACGTCCCGGCGATGAAGGGGGCGCGGCTGGCGGTGGCTCTGGGCAGCGGCACCCAGCTGGCCAAGAGCGTCGCCGACAGCGTGCTGGTGGCCGATCGTTTCGGCGCCATCCCCGACGCCGTCGGCGAGGGCCGCAAGATCATCAACAACGTGCAGCGCGTGGCCAAGCTGTTCGTCACCAAGTCGGTGTTCGCCGCCTTCGTGATCGCCACGTTTGGGCTGTGGACGGCCGAGTTCCCGCTGCTGCCGCGCCACCTGTCCCTTGCCGCCACGTTCACGGTGGGCGTGCCCGGCTTCCTGCTGGCGCTGGGTCCGGGTGGCAGCACGACCGAGCAGGGGAGCTTCCTGCGGCGAGTGCTGCGGTTCGCTCTGCCGGCCGGGGCGGTGCTCGGCGCCGCCACGCTGACCGCCTACCTGGCGGTGGCCAACGGGCCCGGGGACGACCAGCTCCAGGGCCGCACGGCCGCCGTGACGGTGTTCGTGTTCGTCGGCCTCTACCTGTTGACGGTGCTCGAGGCCGAGCGCATGCAGGCCAGCCGGCGCTACGCGGCCGAGGTGGTGGCGCTGGCCGCATGCCTGGGCGGCGGCTTCCTGGCGATGCTCGGCTCGGAGAGCCTGCGCGAGTTCTTCGCCCTGGCCGTGCCGGGCCTATGGTCGGTGGTCGTGATCGTGACCGTGTCCGTGGCCGCCGCCTGGCTGCTGGGACGGCTGGGGCTGTCTCCCTACAGGTTCAGCACGGTGCCCGACCCGGCGGCCAAGGCCGAGCGCAGCACGTAGTCGGCGACCACGAGGTCGGCGGCGCCGTTGCCCAGGTTCTGGCACACCACCAACCCGCTTGGACGCGGCTGCCGTATCGCCGTTCCGCAGTAGCCGTCCGGGTCGCGGTAGCCGATGAAGGCGCCGGCGTCGCGGTATCGCAGCAGCTGCTCGACGTCGTCAGCGTAGAGCGCGCCCTGCGCGGCCAGGTCGGCCCCGACCGATGTGCCGTAGTCGAGCGGCAGCAGCAGCGCGTCGACCCGGATCCAGGCGGGATCGAGCAGCAGCCCGGGGAGGCCGATCGGCAGCGCGGTGACAACCACCGCCGCCTCGAGCACCGCCTCTCGCGCCGATCCCACCAACGTCAGCCGCACACCCGGCGTGTGCTCGGCAGCCCAGTTCCGCAGCTCCGCGGCCGCCTCGTCACGCCGTGCGAACACGGTCACCCGGTCACGGCCGATCGCGGCCAGCATAGTCAGGTGCGTCCGCGCCTGCAGTCCGGCGCCGGTGATGGCGACGTGCCCGGGAGCGGCCGGCGCGAGCGCGTCGATGCAGGCTCCGGAGACGGCGGCTGTGCGGGCACCGGTCAGCGCGGCCGCTCCCATCACCGCCGCCGGCATGCCCGTCTCCGGGTTGGACAACACCACCAGGCCGTTTACTGTGGGCAGGCCCCGGGCGGCGTTGCCGGGGTATGAGGCCACCCACTTCAGGCCCAGCAGGTCGCCGTCGCGGAGGTATGCGGGCATGGCATTTGCGAAACCGTCGCTGCGCGGATGCACCGCCGGCTTGGGCGGCAGCTCGGCCGATCCGTCGGCCAGCGCCGCCATCGCGTCGCGCACCAGCGCGATCGCCTCGCGCGGCGGAGGCAGGTGATCCTGCACCTCCCGCTCCGACAGGTGCAGCAGGGTAGCGCTGGAGCTCTTGGGCACCGGGGTCAGCCTACACTGCGCAGGTCGTGCGCAAGGCGCCGGAACGGGCCGTCCACGGCGAGCAGGTCGGACTCCGAGCCGCGCTGGATCACGTTGCCGTGATCGACCACCAGGATCTCGTCCGCGCGCCGCACCGTCGCCAGGCGGTGGGCGATGATCACCGACGTGCGGCCGCGGAGCAGCCGATCGAGCGCCCGCTCGATCTGGATCTCGGTGGGCCGGTCGATGTTCGATGTGGCCTCGTCCAGGATCAGGATGCGCGGGTCGGCCAGCAGCGCCCGCGCGATCGAGATCAGCTGGCGCTCGCCCGCCGAGAGGCCGGCGCCGCCCTCGCGCACCACGTGGTCGAGGCCGCCGTTCAGCCGCGCCGCGATCCGGTCGACGCCGACCGCCGCCGCGGTGTCGCGCACCTGCTCGTCGGTGGCGTCCGGCCGCGCGAAGCGGATGTTGTCGGCGATCGTGCCCGAGAACAGGAACGGATCCTGCAGCACCACGCCCAGCTGCCGGCGGTAGCTGCGCAGCTGCACGTCGCGCACGTCGATGCCGTCGACCCGCACGGCTCCCTCGACCGGGTCGTAGAAGCGCGCGATCAGCTTGGCCACGGTCGACTTGCCGCCGCCTGACTGGCCCACCAGGGCGAGACAGCCGCCCGCCGCGACCTCGGCACCGACGCCGTGCAGCACCTCGTTGTCGCCGTAGGCAAAGCGGATCCGGTCGAGCTGCAGGCGGCCGTCGATCTGCGGCATCGGGCCGGCGCCGGGCCGGTCGCCGATGTCGCTCTCGGCGTCCAGCACCGAGCTGATCTTGACCATCGCGGCCGCAGCCGACTGCATCTGGCTGTAGACGTCGGACAGCTCCTGCAGCGGCTGGAACACCAGCTGCAGCAGGTACATGGCGGTGATCAGCGTCCCGATGCTGATGTCCCCGTCCACGTAGAGGTGCGCGCCCAGCAGCAGCACGGCGGTGGTGGAGATCAGCCCCAGCAGCTCGATCGACGGGAAGAAGAACGACAGCAGCGTCTGCGTGCGGACGTTGGCCCGGCGGTTCTCCTCGTTCAGCGTGTCGAACTCGTCCTGGAAGGCGCGCTCGCGGTTGAACGCCTGCACGATCGCCATGCCCGCCACCGACTCGGCCATGTGCGCGGTGACCGCGGCGATCCGGTTGCGGACGTCGAGCTGGGCCACCGAGGACGTGCGCTGGAACCAGCGCGTCAGCACCAGCGCCGGCGGCAGCACGATGAACGAGATCATGCCCAGCCGCCAGTCGACGATGAAGACCACCACGATCGCGGTCGGCAGCAGCACGACGTTTGCCGCCAGCGTGGGCAGGCCCTGCGACAGCGCGTCCGACAGCGCATCCACGTCGCTGGTCAGGCGGGCGATGATCCAGCCCGCGCGCTGCTCGGAGAAGTACCGCAGCGACAGCGAGGTGAGGTGCTCGAACAGGTCGCGGCGCAGCCCCAGCACGATCCCCTGGCCGACCCCGGCCAGGCCGCGGATGAGGATGGCGCTGAGCACCCAGCCGATCGCGCCGACCAGGATGTAGATCACGACCACCACGGTCAGGTACTCGCTGTTCGAGTCGCCGATGCCGTTGTCGATCGCGGCGCGCACGAGCAGCCATCCGCCCGTCTGGCAGACCGCCTGGCCGGTCGCGACCAGCACCAGCACGAACACGGCCAGCCGCCGGCCCTGCAGGTAGGTGGTCAGGCGGCTGAGCCCGCTGCGATGGCTATGCCGCACGCGTCTCGTCTCCGAACAGCGCCGTGAAGTCCCCACCCAGCGCGGCCAGCTCCTCCGGCGTGCCCTGCTCGACGAGCTTGCCGTCCCGCAGCACCACCGCCCGGTCCGCGAGCACCACCGTGGACAGCCGCTGGGTTGCGACCAGCACCGTGCGCCCGCGCAGCGCGGGCCCGACGGTGCGCAGGAGCGTGCGCTCGGTCTCGGTGTCGACCGCCGACAGCGGGTCGTCCATCAGGATCGCGCCCGACCCGGCCAGCAGCGCCCGGGCGAGCGCAACTCGCTGCCTCTGGCCGCCGGACAGGTTGACCCCGCGCTCGCCGATCATGGTGTCGTAGCCGTCCGGCAGGTCGTCGACGAACGCCGCCACTCCGGCCGCCTCGCTGGCCGCCAGCACCTCATCCCAGCCGGCGTCCGGGCGTCCGATCATGAGGTTTTCGCGCAGGGGGATCGAGAACAGGATCGGCCGCTGCGTCACGATCGACATGGCCGACCGCACATCCTCGAGCCGCAGGTCGCGCAGATCGGTGCCGCCCAGCAGCACTCGTCCTTCCGTCGGGTCGTAGAGCCGCGCGGCCAGGTTCAGGAGCGAGGTCTTGCCCGATCCAGTGGCACCGCACACGGCCACGATCTCACCGGCCTCGACCTCCAGGTCGACACCGGTCAGCACCTCATCCTCGTCGGCGTAGGCGAAGTGCGCGTTCTGGAAGCTGATCCGCTGCGGGCCGGACGGCGCCGGCAGCGGCTCGGCCGGCTCGGGCAAGCGATCGATGCCCTCGATCCAGGCGAAGCTGCGCCCGGCCGAGGCCAGGGCCCGCTGGGCCAGGTTCGTGATCCAGCCCAGCGACTCCAGCGGCCACGCCAGCTGCAGCAGGATGGTGTTGAACAGGACGAACTGTCCGATCGTGAGATCGCCGTTGATCACGTCGCGGCCGCCGAAGAAGACCACCGCCGCGATCGAGAGCGTGGGCAGGAAGAACAGCCCGGGCAGGTGCTGGGCCTCGACGCCGGCCTGCTCCAGCACCACGTCGCGGACGCTCTCGGCCCTCTCGCCGAAGCGGCCCCGCACATCGTCCTCGCGGCCGAACGCCTGCACCATCTCGATGCCCACGACCGCCTCGTCGGCGGCCTCCGTCACGTCGCC
Organism: uncultured Actinomycetes bacterium; assembly: GCA_963766445.1. Taxonomy (GTDB): domain Bacteria; phylum Actinomycetota; class Thermoleophilia; order Gaiellales; family JAICJC01; genus JAICYJ01. The sequence goes on from CAVXZW010000032.1 coordinate 9,270, forward strand.
CTTGCGCTGCTGCACGCGGCGTGAGATCGGCATCACGCGGTGCGCGAACAGCCAGGCCAGCAGGCCGATCAGCGGCAGCGAGAGGCCGGTGTAGATGGTCAGGCGGAGGTTCACGAACGCGAGCAGGATCGCCGCGCCCACGATCATCATCGCGCTCTGCGCCCCCTGCACCATGCCCCAGCCGATGAAGTAGCGGATCGGGTAGAGGTCGTTGGTCGCGCGCGATACCACCTGGCCGGTGGCGTGGCGGTCAAAGAACGCCCGCGGGAAGTCGAGGTAGGCCGAGTACAGCAGCTCTCGCACGCGTGCCTCGATGTGGACGCCGATTCGCGCCGTCGCAAAACGGCGGATGAAGTTGACGCAGAAGCGCAGCAGGCCGAGCACGAACGCCGCGGCCACGTAGGGCGTCAGCTTGGACAGGTCCTTGGGCACGATCGCGTTGTCGATGGCGCGCTGCAGCAGGGTCGGAATCGCCAACGACAACGCCGTGTATGCGAACGCGCAAACGAGGCCGAGCGCGACCGACCGCCACTCCCCACGCCACAGCGTGAGCAGTCGTCGGAGCGTCGGCCACATCGGAAGATCGGGAGGATCCACGTGTGACACGCCAGCTAAAAGGCTAGCCGAGCATGATCATTTCCGGCTTCGGCTCCCGGGGTCGGTTGCCTGCTGAGCCAACGCGATCGGTCCGCCTTAACCGTTGCGAGGGCGACGGAGCGGTCGACGCTCCATCGCCCTCGCGATCGTTACTGGTTAGGCGGCGTCCTGCATGCCGCTCAGCTCCGGCAGCCTGGCCAGCTGCGTGAGCGCCTCCTGCTCGAGCTGGCGGACGCGCTCGCGCGTCAGTCCGACCTCGCGGCCCACTGCCTCGAGCAGCATCGGCTCACCGCCGCCGAGCCCGTAGCGAAGCTCGATGATGCGGCGCGTGCGCGGCGTCAGCCGTGCCAGCGCCCGCTCGAGCGTCTCGTTTCGCATGCGCTCGCCAACGGTCTCCGTCACGTCCTCACCCGACGTGTCGGCGATCATGTCGCCCAGCTCGGTGTCGCCCTCGTCGCCGGTCGGCCGCTGCAGCGAGATGGTCTGCAGGCGGGTCTGATCGGCGTCGCGCACCTCGGCCAGGCTCAGCTTGGCCTCCTTGGCCACCTCCTCGTCGCTGGGCTCGCGGCCCAGCTTGGCCTCCAGCGTGCGGCGGGCGCGATCGATCTTGCGGATGCGATCGTGCACGTGCACCGGAACCCGGATCGTGCGGCTCTGGTTGGCGACCGCGCGCTGCACGGCCTGCCGGATCCACCAGGTTGCGTAGGTGGAGAACTTGAGGTTGCGGCGCCACTCGAACTTCTCGACCGCCCGCACCAGCCCGATCGTGCCCTCCTGGATCAGGTCCAGGAAGCCGACGCCGTGGCCACGGTACTTCTTGGCGATCGACACGACCAGCCGCAGGTTGGCCTCGACCATGCGGCGCTTCGCGGCCTCGTCTCCGGCCTCGATGCGCTGGGCGAGCACCTGCTCCTCGTGCTTGGTGAGCAGCGGGGTGCGGCCGATCTGCGCCAGGTACAGGTCGAGTCCGTCGATGCTGGCGGGGGCGTACCAGGCAGGCGCGGCCTCCGCCGGCTCACCGGCGTCCGATGCGTCGATCTCGCGCACCGACACGACGTCGACCCCGAGCTCGGTCAGCTCGGCGCGAATCGCGTCCGTATCTTCATCTGTCAGGTCGAGCTCTGCCACGACGGCGGTCAGCTCGTCTTCCGTGAGCTCCCCGGCGTCCTGTGCACGCTCGACCAACTGCCGCAGCTGCGGCTCCTGAGTCAACATCCGTAGTACCCCTTCTTGCATTTGCACCCGAATCCGCGATCTTCCGCGGAGGTGCCGTTGTGAAATGTCCTGGTTGAAGGGCTTGGGCGTGCCGTTTTCCTTGAGATTCGGCCCTGATGCGTGCCCTTCGCAATGGTTAACGGCGCTCCTGCTACCGTTATTCCCGGCTGCACGTTTTATATGCGGCCGGCATTAGAGCGCTCTTAATCAGCAGCAGCCCTCTTTGTACCGGCAGGCTGTGCAGTGCCAGGAGGCCTTGACCCAGATCATCTCGCCGCCGCAGCGCGGGCAGGAGCTGTCCGACGTGGTGCTGGCCGCGGTGCGAAGGCCGGCGTTGCAGCGGGATGCGGGCTGGACGGACGCGATCGGGCGACGGTAGCGCGCGGCTCGGATGATCCGCCGACTATCGTGGCAACGATGCGGGTGGAGACCGTCGATCCCTCTGAATACGCGGCGCTGGGCAGATCTCACCGTGCGCGCTTACCAGGCGCTGCCGGGACACGCCCTGTCGCCGGAATATGCGGCCGTGCTCGCCGACGTGGCCGGGCGGGCGCGTCAGGCGGAGGTGCTGGTGGTGCGCGACGAGGACGGGTCACTGCTGGGCGGGGTCACGTACGTGGCCGACGACAGCAACCCCTACGCCGAGTTCGAGGGCGCAGACGCGGCGGCGTTTCGCATGCTTGCGGTCGATCCGGCGGCACAGGGCCGCGGCGTCGGCAGGGTGATGGTGCAGGCCTGCATCGAGCGCGCCCGCCGCGACGGGAAGCGCCGGCTGACGCTGATGACCACCGGCTCGATGGACGCTGCCCACCACCTCTACGGGCGCCTGGGGTTCCGTCGCACCCCCGAGTCGGACATGATCGTCGAGAGCGGGCTGCGGCTGATGGCGTACGAGCTTGACCTGGAGGAGGTGGCGGATGGCGACGGTGGTACGTGACTTCCCGCGCGCGGTGCGCGTGATCGAGAACAGGTGGATCACGCTCTCGGACGGCACCCGCCTGGCTGCCAAGATCTGGCTGCCCGAGGACGCCGAGGACGACCCGGTGCCGGGGGTGCTCGAGTTCCTGCCATACCGCAAGCGCGACGGCACCGCTGCGCGCGACCAGCTGCTGTACCCGTACCTGGCCGGCCACGGCTATGCCGGGGTGCGCGTCGACCTGCGCGGCCACGGCGACTCCGAGGGCCTGCCCGAGGACGAGTACACCCCCCAGGAGCAGGCCGACGGAGCAGAGGTGATCGCCTGGATCGCCGAGCAGCCATGGTGCACCGGGGCGGTGGGGATGCACGGCATCTCGTGGGGCGGGTTCAACAGCCTCCAGATCGCCGCCCTGCGACCGCCGGCGCTGCGGGCGATCATCACGCTCTGCTCGACCGACGACCGCTACAGCGACGACGTGCACTACAAGGGCGGGCTGGTGCTGGGTCTGGACATGCTGCACTGGGCCACGTACATGCTGCTGGCGAACGCCGAGCCGCCCGATCCCGAGATGGTGGGCGCGGATCGCTGGCGCGACCTGTGGCTGGGCCGCCTCGACGCATCCCAGCCGCTGGCCGAGATCTGGCTGGAGCACCAGCATCGCGACGCCTACTGGAAGCAGGGATCGGTGATCGAGGACCACTCGGCGATCACCGCCGCGGTCTACGCCGTCGGCGGCTGGCAGGACGGCTACACCAATGCCGTCCCGCGCCTGCTCGAGGGCCTCAGCTGCCCCCGCAAAGGGCTGATCGGGCCGTGGGGCCACGCCTGGCCGCAGAACGCCACGCCGTTGCCCGCGATCGGCTTCCTGCAGGAATCCCTGCGCTGGTGGGACCACTGGCTGAAGGGGATCGACAACGGCATCATGCAGGAGCCGATGCTGCGCGCCTGGGTGCAGGACTCGGTGCGACCGGCGACCACGCATCACGAGCGGCCGGGCCGGTTCGTGAGCGCCGACGGATGGCCGCCGCCGGCCTCGGTGCGCGACCTGCACATGGGAGATCGCGTGCTGTTGGACGAGCCCGGGCCGGAGGCGGAGTTCAAGATCCTGGGGCGCCAGACCTGCGGGCTGGACGGCGGTGCCTGGTGCGGAGAGGGCGCGACGGCCGACGACCCCGACGACCAGCGCGCCGAGGACGGTATGTCGCTGACGTTCGACTCGGCGCCGCTGGAGGGCGACCTGCACGTGCTGGGCTTCCCGCAGGTGCGGCTGACGCTCTCGTCCGACCGGCCGCTGGCGCTGGTCTGCGTGCGCCTCTGCGAGGTGTTCCCCGACGGCGCCTCCAAGCTGGTCACGCGGCAGATCCTGAACCTCTGCCACCGCGAATCGAACGAGCATCCATCGCCGCTGGTGCCCGGGCGGCCTCGAGCAGGTCGCGGTCGAGCTCGACGCCATCGGGCACGTGCTGGCGGCCGGAAACCGCGTGCGCCTCGCGATCTCGCCCACCTACTGGCCATGGGCGTGGCCGTCGCCCGAGCCGGTCACGCTGACGGTCGTCGCCGGCCCCGGACCGCTGGTCGAGCTGCCGGAGATCGACGCCGGCGCCGGAGACAGCGGCACGCCGTTCGGCCCGCCGGAGATCTCCGAGGCGCTGCCGATGGAGACGCTGGCAGAGGGGCAGACCGGGCGCACGATCGTGCGGAACGTCCAGACCGGCCGCACCGACATGCGCTACCTGTGGGACTCGGGCGGGCACGGCGTCTACCCGCACGGCATGCGTGAGCTGGCCGAGAACGAGGCCGTCTACTCGATCATGGAGGGCGATCCGCTGTCGGCCGAGGTGGCCTGCTACCAGGCGATCGAGTACCAGCGCGGCGACCACCAGGTACGGGTCGAGGCGCGCGGGCGCATGACCTGCGACCGCGACAGCTTCCTGCTGGAGCACTGGCTGGTCGCCACGGAGGCCGGCCGCGAGGTGCGCTCGCGCGCCTGGTCGAAGCGGATCCCCCGTGACCTCGTGTGAGGAGATAGTGGCACTGGCACTCGAGATGGGGCTCGACCCGGAGGGCGACCGCGCGATCCGGGACTTCTGGTCGCGGCTCGAGCAGCTGGGCGTACCCTCGCTGGAGGGCCACGTGCCGAGCATCCGCCCGCACCTGTCCTTGGTCGTCACGGAGGACGCCGACGGCCTCCGGCAGCACGCTCCCGGCCTCGCACTGCGCGGCGTCGAGACCGAGATCGAGATGGCCGCCGTGTCGCTGTTCCCCGCAGACCCGCCGTTGCTGGTGCTGGCCGTTGCCCCAGTCCCCGAGCTGATCACCCTGCATGCACGCGTCAGTGCGGCGCTGGCCGCGGCCGGAGTCGACGTCTGGCCGCACTACCGGCCGGCCACCTGGCTGCCTCACTGCACGCTCTCGATGGGGGTGCCCGCTGGCCTGCTCGGGGACGCGTTGGCCTGGCATCTCCCATGCCGGTGCGCGACCGTCTCCGCGCTGCCGCTCTGACCGACTCGGTCACCGGAGCCACCGCCGCTGTGACGCGGCTGACCGCCTACGTCTCGGCCCTGGTCGCGCTCGACCTGGCGCTGTTCTCGGCGATCGTGCCGCTGCTGCCGCAGCTGTCCGACCAGCTCGACCTGACCAAGGTGCAGTCCGGCCTGCTGCTCGGCGCCTACAGCGGGGCGGTTCTGGTCACGGCGGTGCCGATCGGCCATCTCGCCGACCGCGTGGGCATGCGCAACGTGAACGTGGCCGGCTCGCTGCTGATGTGCGCCGCCACCGCGGCGTTCGCGGTGGGGAGCTCCTTCGAGGTGCTGTTCGCGGCCCGCGTCGCCCAGGGCGTCGCTTCGGCCGTGGCCTGGAGCGCGGGCCTGGCCTGGCTGGCCGCTCGCACCCCCGAGCACCGGCGCGGGGCCGGCATCTCGATCGCCAACGCCTCGGCCACCGGCGGGATGATCGCGGGACCGGTGCTGGGCGGTGTGGTGGCCGGTGCCATCGGCACCCGTAGCACCTTTCTGGCGCTGGCCGCTGCTCGCTGCTGCTGGCCGTGTGGGGGGTGTTCGAGCCGGATGCGCGCGCCCCCGCGGAGCGCGAGTCGAGCTTCCTGCCGGCGCTGCGGGCGGCCGCGGCGGAGCGGCTGATCGCGGTCAGCTTCATCGTGATCCTGCTGGTGGCGGTAATCGGCGGCACGCTGCAGGTGCTGATGCCGCTGCACCTGGGCGCGAGGGCGTGACCCAGTCGGCGCTGGGGTTCCTGTACGCAGGCGGCGCCGCGCTCGGCGCCGTCACGATCACCACCACCGGGCGGCTGGGCGACCGCATCGGCCGGCTGCCGCTGGCCCGCGCCGCGTGCCTGGCGACGGGAGGCGCGGTGGCGGTGCTGCTGCTGCCGCTGGGGACCGATCTGTTCGCGTTCATGCTTGTGGCGATCATCCCGATCCAGTCGGTGCTGTACGGCGTCGGTTACCCACTGGGCGCCGACGGGGCCGACCGGGCAGGGCTCGGGCACGGGCTGGTGCTGGGGCTGATCAACGTGATCTGGGGCGCCGGCGCGGTGGTGGGGCCGGTGCTGGGCGCCGCCGTCGCAACCCACGCCGGCGACCGTACGGCCTACGCGCTGCTGGTGGTGCTCAGCTTCTGCGCCGCGGCGGCCGTCGGCCAGGTGGCGCGGAACATGCGAGCAGAACCAACGATCCCTAAGGCCTCGATGTCGTAGCCGGCCGCCTTCGCAGCCGCGCCCACGCAGGCCTCATCCTGCTCGGCGGCGCCGCCGCTGGCGCCGATGCCGCCCACCAGCTGTCCGTCGCGGTACAGCGGCAGTCCGCCCGCGTAGACGACCACCCTCGGATTGGTGCTGGGGTAGCTCCAGTCCACGCCCCCAGGCTGGGTCGACTCCATGAACTCGCCGGTGCGCATGCCCCACAGCACGGCCGTGTAGGCCTTGTCCGCCGCCAGCGCCGGTGCGCCCAGCGGTGTGCCGTCCATGCGCTGGCTGGCGATCAGATGGCCGCCCGCGTCGACCACCGCCGCGGCCAGCGCCAGGCCTTCTGCGGCGGCCGCATCGCGCACGCCGGCCAGCATCGCCAGGGCGCTGTCGAGCGAGGGGCTGTGTGAGGGGATCAGGTCGGCCATCGCGCGATTCTACGCTGACGCCAGCCGCCTGTCGGCCCACCGCCGGCCGATCTCGGCCGAGAGCACCAGCACCATCGACAGCGCCACCACGATCGCGCCGATCGCGATCACCTGGGGCTCGAGCGAAGGCGTGCGCGTCCCCGAATACAGGAACACCGGGTAGGTGGGGGAGCCCGGAGGCGCGATGAACGAGGCGATCGCGAACTCGTCGAAGGAGATCGTGAAGGCGATGATCACGCTCGCAACCAGCGCCGGCGCCAGCAGCGGCAAGGTCACCAGCATGAAGGCCTTGCTGGGGTTCGCGCCCAGGTCGCGGGCGGCCTCGACGATCGAGGCGTCAAGCGTGCGCAGCCGTGGCAGCACCACCAGCAGCGAGTAGGGCAGCGAGATCGCGATGTGGCCGACCAGCACCGCGCTCAGCGACGACTGGTAGCCGAGCTCGTGCAGCACGATCACCATGCCGATCGCGAGCACGATGTAGGGCACCACCAGCGGCAGCAGCAACAGCGTCGTCCACAGCGGCCGCAGGAACAGGTGCCGGCGTGCCAGCGCCACGGCCGCCATGGTGCCGAGCGCCGTCGCGGCCAGGCCGTCTAGCAGACCGATCATGGCGCTGCGCCGAAGCGCCGACGTGAGGTCGGAGTTGGCGAAGGCGGTGTGGAACCACTTGGTGGTGAAGCCGGCCCACGGCAGCGCCTGGATGTAGCTGTCCTCGAAGGAGAAGACAACGAGCACGACCAGCGGCGCGTACAGGAACAGCACCAGCAGCGTGAAGTAGCTGCTCAGCCCGAACCGCCCCAGCCGGCCGACCGCGCTGCTCACGTCGCCGCGTCCTCGAGGTCGGTGCTGAGGTAGCGCCCGAACAGCAGCAGCATCACCAGCACGATCGCCACCAGCCACAGCGCCAGCACCGCGCCGTAGTTCCAGTTGGGCGTGTCCGTGAAGAACGACTGGATCGAGTTGCCGAACATGAAGCTGCTGGGGCCGCCCACCAGGAGCGGCGTGATGAACTCGCCGGTGGTCGGGATCAGCACGAACACGAAGCCCGCGATCACGCCCGGGATGCTGAGCGGGAAGGTGACGCGCAGGAATGCGGTCAGCCGGGACGCGCCGAGGTCGTGCGCGGCCTCGATCAGCGAGCGGTCCATGGTGTCCAGCACCACGAACATGGGCACCGCCACGAACGGCACCCACGAGTAGAACAGCACCAGCCCGACCGAGAACTTCGAGTAGATCAGCCACGGGATGCCGTCGCCGTGCGGCCGCAGGCCCAGGTCCCACAGCAGCGAGTTGAAGACGCCGTGGTTGTTCAGGATCACCTGCCATGCGATCACGCGCAGCAGGTAGCTGGTGAAGAACGGCGCCAGCAACACCATCAGCAGCGCGTAGCGCCGCTTGCCGGCGACGAAGGCCAGGAAGTACGCCAGCGGATAGGCGGCCACAACCGTGATCACCGACACCACCAGCGTGATCGTCATGGAGATCTTGAAGCGGTCCCAGAACGGGTTGGGGCCGGGCGGCAGGAAGTCCTTCCAGTTGGCCGTCGAGAACGCCGTCGGCACGCCCAGCAGGTTGGTCTTGAGGTTGACGCTGTAGAGGCCGATCAGCACGATCGGCGCAACCAGCACCGCCAGCACCCACACCGCCGGCGGCAGTATCAGCAGGCCGGAGCCGGGCCGCAGGCGCCGGCGCAGAGCGGCGCGTGCGCGACCCGTGCGGCGCTCATCGGCCGATCAGCTGGAAGCCATGGTCGCTACGCAGCTGTGACCTTCTCCCAAGCGGTCTGAACCGCGACCTCGTTCGGCTCCCAGCTCTGCAGGTGCACCTTGCTGGTGTCGGAGAGCACGTTGGGGTCCCCGATCGAGAGCGACTTGGCCAGCAGCTGGTCGGTGATCTCGCTGAGCTTCACGGTCGCGTCCGAGCTGCCGTAGTAGAAGTTGTTGGTCAGCGACAGGCAGGCCTGGTGGTTGATGAAGGACTCCACGTACTTGTGCGCGTGGTAGTAGTTCGCGGTGTCCTTGCCGAGCATGAACCCGCAGTACCAGCCAAGCCGGCCCTGGGTGGGCTGCATGAAGTTGAACGGGATCGGCGGCTTGTGCTCGCGCCCGTACACCCACTGGTCCTGCCAGCTGTAGGCGATCCAGATGTCGCCGTTGGTGAGCGCCGGCTGCAGGTTCGTGTACTCGCTGACCCACAGGAACTTGTTCAGCGGCTTCTGCTCGATCAGCGACTGCGTGGCCTGGTCGAGCTGGTCGCTGGTGAGGTTGTCCATCTGCGGGAAGCCGAGCTTCAGCGCGGCGATCTCGAAGTTGGTGGTGGCGCCGTTCCACATCGAGATGCGGCCCTTGTACTTCGGGTTCCAGAACAACTCCCAGCCGGTTGCGTCGGCCGGGTCGACCATGTCGGTGCGGTAGATGACGCTGCCGTATCCCCAGTCCCACGGGATCGCGTACTGCTGGCCGTTGAACTGGCCACCCTTGACCAGCGCCGGGTTGAGATTGGAGAAGCTGGGCAGCAAGCTGGTGTCAAACGGCTGCACGAAGCCGCCGTCGACGTAGTCCTTGAAGTTCTCGGCGCAGGGGTGCAGCAGGTCGAACTTCGAGCCGGTGCGCACCTTGCCGATCGCCTGGCTGTCGTTGGTGATCAGGCTGTAGGCGAGGCCGTTTGCGCCGAACTCGTCGGTGTAGTCCTTGCCGAACTCGATGCCCTTGGTGGTCTGGGCCTTGGTGCCGGCCGCCTGGTAGCCGTCCCACTCGAGGATGGTCATGTTGCCGGGCTCCTGGCCGATCTTCGGGCGCGATGCGCTTGCCGACGACCCACTGGAGCTGGATGAGCCGCAACCGGAGAGAAGCACTCCGGCGCCGAGACTGGCCGAGCCTGCAAGAAAACCGCGTCGATCCATCGACCGCATGAGAACCCTCCGTTCGGTGTCCAGGTGCGCGAATATACCGGTACCGTGAAAGGGATGTCTAGACCGGGTGTGATGCCGCTTGCCTCGCTCGTGGCCGTTCTGCTGGCGGCGTCGGCGTGCGGCAGCGGGTCGGGTGCGTCCTCGGCCTCGGACCCCGCCGGCGGTGCTGCCGGCCTCGGCTGTGCCTTACCTGCCCAGCACCGCCCAGGTGCTGGACGCCTCGTCGCTGGCTCACCAGGACGCCCTGCCGGCGGTGGCGGGCAAGCTCTCGGGCTGGGGGTTCCGAAGCGCGGCTCAGCGCACCTTCCAGGGCCAGTCGAAGCACCTGCAGATCGTGATCTCGCGCACCGTGCAGTTCGACTCGCCGGCCGGCGCCCGCGCGTACCTGGACTACCTCCGCGCCAACGCCAACACGGTCTACGGGGTCTCGACGCAGAAGCCGCAGTCCAACCGCGGCCGCAGCGGCGTGGTCGTGCACCCGCAGGCCTGCGCCTGCCACATGGCCGCGGCCACCTTCATGGGGCTGCTGCAGGACGGGTCGCGGGTCAGCTACCTGTCACTGACCGGGCCCAAAGCCAGCGCCTCGTTGCTGCAGCAGCTCGAGACGCTCGCGCCCTGATGCGGATCCTGCTGCTCTCCAACATGTACCCCAGCCGCGAGCGGCCCGAGTACGGCGTGTTCGTCCAGCGTCTGGCCGAGGCGCTGCGCGCACGCGGCCACGAGCTGGACGAGGCAGTGCTCGAGTCAGGCGCACGCGGGCGGCTGCGCACGCCGCTCGCCTACCTGCAGCTGCTCGGACGCGCGCGCCGGCTGGTGCGTCAGCACCACCCTGATGTGATCTACGCGCACTACCTGGTGCCGACCGGGCTGGTGGCGATGGCGGCGGGTGCGCCGTTCGTGATCACGGCGCATGGGCAGGATGTCGCCAACGTCGGCGCGGTGCCGCTGGTGGGCGGGCTGACGCGCCGAGTGGTGAGCCGTGCCGCGGCGGTGATCTGCGTGTCGGAGTACCTGGCGCTGCGGCTGCCCGGCCATCCCCGGCGGATCGAGGTGATCGACTGCGGAGTGGACACCGAAACCTTCGCGACCTCACCTCGTGACGAGGGCGAGGGGCCGCGCTTCCTGGTGGCCGGCAGCCTCACCGAGCGCAAGAACCTGGGCCGGCTGATGGAAGCCTTCGGGCGGCTCGGCTCGGGCACGCTGACCGTGGCTGGAGCTGGGCCGCTGGAAGCGGAGCTGCGAGCTGCGGCGCCGGAGCGGGTCACGTTCCTGGGCCGGGTGGAGCCGGGCCGGATGCCCGAGCTCTACCGAGCGTGCGACGTCTACTGCCAGCCCAGCCTGGTGGAGCCGCAGGGCCAGGCGCTGCTGGAGGCGCTTGCCAGCGGACGGCCCGTGGTAGCGACCAGGGTGGGCGGACCGCCGGAGTACGTGACGGATGCCTGCGGCGTCCTGGTCGATCCGCTCGATGTCGCGGCCATCGCCGAGGGGATGCGAGCCGCGGCCGAGCTGCCGGTGCCGTGTCCGGCGGCGGCGGAGGTGGCGCGGCGCCACTCGATCGCGCACTCCGCCGACCTGGTGGAGCAGCTGCTCGTGGAGGTAACCTCCGGAAGCGATGGTTGAACCCGGATTGCTGGTGGTCAGCGGGCTCGGCGCGGGTGCCGCGCTGATCGCCGGTGTGCGCACGCGCAGGCCGTCGCCGCGGCCGGCCGGCCGGCTCGATCCGGCCGACGTCGGGCTGCGGGAGTTTCCCGCGCGCGGGGCGTTCGTGCAGTACTCGGCGCCCGCCAGCCCGGCATGCCGCAGTCTCCCTCAACCGACTGGCGGCCACCGTCGCGGTGCACCACGCCGACGCGATCGTGATCGAGCTGCACGGCCGTGCCGGTGACCATGGGCGGGCCGTTCCGACGGTGCTGTACGTGGACAGCAACGGCGAGGTGGTGCAGCGGTGGGCGGGGCCGCCCGAGCGCGCGGAGCTGGCCGAGTTGCTGGCCTGGCTAGCCGCCGGGGCCAAGCTGGTCGATGCTCTCCAGCCGGCGCTCGATGAAGGGCCGGAAGCGCTCGTCGATTCCGGCCTCCTCGGCCAGACGCAGGGCCTGCTCGAACGTGCCGCGGGCTTTCGCGTACTTGTCGTCGCCGCCCTGCTTGAGCCGGTTGTCGCCGACGATGATCAGCTTCTGTGACCCGCTCTGCGGCCTGGTCGGGATCGATCTCCGGCATGGCATGAGCATAGTGCTGCACCCCCGCCCCGGTACGCTTACGGGGTGGCGACCCAGATCCGGCTGACAGAGCTCTCGCACGGCGCCGGCTGCGCATGCAAGCTGCCGGCCGGCTCGCTGTCGCAGGTGCTGGCGGGACTGCCGGCGGCCGCGCGGCCACCTCAGCTGCTGGTCGGGAACGAGTCCCTGGACGACGCGGCGGTCTGGCGCGTGTCCGACGAGCTGGCCGTGGTCACCACCATCGACTTCTTCACGCCGCTGGTCGACGACCCGCGCACGTTCGGGCGGATCGCCGCCACCAACGCCATCTCCGACATCTACGCGATGGGTGCGACGCCGGCGTTCGCGCTGAACGTGGTGGCCTTCCCGAAGGCGCTGCCGATGGAGCTGCTCGGCGAGATCCTGCGGGGCGGGGCGGAGGTGGCGGAGGCCGCGGGAGTGGCGATCGCCGGCGGCCACTCGATCGACGACCCCGAGCCCAAGTACGGGATGGCGGTGACCGGGTTCGCGCACCCCGACCGGATCTGGACGAACACGGGTGGCCGGCCGGGCGATGTGCTGGTGTTCAGCAAGCGGATCGGCACCGGGATCGTGGCCACGGCGATCAAGCGCGAGCAGGCAGAACCGAGCGTGGTGGAGGCGGCGGTGGAGTCGATGACGACGCTGAACGACCGGGCTGCGGCGCAGCTGCGGGAGGTTGCGCCGAGCGCGGTCACCGACGTGACCGGGTTCGGCCTGGTCGGGCACGCCCGCGAGCTGGCGGCCGGGTCGGGCACACAGGCACGGCTGCGGATGGAGGCGGTGTCGCTGCTGCCGGGCGTGCGCGAGCTCGTCGAGAGCGGGGTGGTGCCGGGCGGCACGCGCACCAACCTGGAGGCCGCGGACGCCTACGCGACGTTCGGCGAGCACCTGGACGAGGTGGAGCGGCTGATCGCCTGTGACGCGCAGACGTCGGGCGGGCTGCTGGCCGCGGTTTCGCCGGCCGACGCGGAGCGGCTGGGGTGGCCCGTCGTGGGCGAGCTGGGCGGCGGGGCGCCCGGAACCGTGTTGGTAGACTGAGATCCATGGCGTTCCTGTTCTCGTTCACGCAGATGATTCTGGCAGCGCTGCTGATCGTGCTGGTGCTGATGCACTCCGGCAAGGATGCCGGGCTGTCGGGCATGTTCAACCCCGGCCAGAGCAGCTTCGGCGGCACCGCCGTGATGGAGCGGAACCTGAACCGCCTCACCGTCCTGGTGGCGATCCTGTTTGCGGCGAACGGGATCGTGCTCGGATTCCTGCTGTAGACTCAGGCGGCCCTCGCGCTGGTGGCGGAATTGGTAGACGCGCAAGGTTGAGGGCCTTGTGACCTGAATGGGTCGTGGAGGTTCAAGTCCTCTCCAGCGCACTCCCGGAAGCCGCCTGCCAAGGCGGTTTCCCGTTTCCAGCTCATCCGAGGTGCAATGACATGAGGTTCGCGATCGGTCGGTGGGTGCCGCATGGCCGTACGGCGACGATCCTCGGCCTGGTCGTGGTTGTCCTGCTCGCGGCGTTCGTGCGGTTTGACGGCCTGGGGACGCCTGACACCTTCATCGCCGATGAGGGGTTTTACGCCCCGGACGGTTGCCTGTATGTGCTTTCCAGCCATCAATGCGATCGCTCCGCGGAGGCATCCCCGGAACATCCGCCGCTCGGCAAGTGGCTGATCGGCCTGGGTATCAAGGCGACCAGCTTCACGCCTCAGGGATGGCGGACTGCGCCGGCGATTGCCGGAACCCTCACCGTTGCCCTGCTGTTCCTCCTGGCGCTGCGATTGTTCGGATCCGCCGGCTACGCCACGTTCACCGGCGCGCTGCTCGCGCTGGATCCGTTGCATATCGTGCAGTCGCGAATCGCGACGCTCGACGTCTTCGTCACCTTGTTCGGGGTCGCGGCGGTCCTGTTCGCGGTACTGGACTACCAGCACCCGTCAGAACGACTCATGCCCGCCTGGCGACTCGCGGCCGGTGTGGCGGCGGGGGCCGCCGTGGCTGCGAAATGGTCAGGCGTCTTCGCGCTGGCGGTGGTCGTGGCTCTCTGCCTGGCGCGACCCGGCACACGTCTCACGCGAACGCTCGCGTCTGCCGTGATCACGCTCGGCCTGGTGCCGCTGGCCGTGTACGTGCTGACCTTTGCCGGGCGCGTGCACGGAAGCCTGCTGGCCGCCCCCTGGTCGCATGGCAGTGTGATTCGCGCGCTAGCGCACCGTCAGGTCACGATGTGGCGCGACCAGACGGGCAGCTTCGTGCCGAGCGCGTATCAGTCACCACCGTGGTCATGGCCGCTGCTGAAGCGACCGGAGGTTCACTATGCGTCGGTGGCGAATCACCAGATCCGCGAGGTGCTCGCGATCGGGAGTCCTGTGGTGTGGTGGTTCGGGTTCGGCGCGTTCCTGGCGGCGGCGATCGTGTGCGTACGTTCGCGTGGGGGCGACCTGCCGTCGCTGGTGGTGGCCCTGACGGTCGCGTGTACGTACGTCCCATGGCTGGTGCTCGCGCACGGACGCTCGTTCGTGTTTCTGTACTACATGACGCCGGTCGTGCCGTTTCTGTGCCTGGCCGTCGGTTGGGCCTGTTGGGCGCTGCGGGACAGAGTTCGTGTGCTGGCCCCGGCGGTTGCTGTGTGCGCATGCCTCCTGCTTCTGTTCTGGTGGCCGATACTCACGGCCAACCCGATCTCGTTCGGCGCCTGGCGTTCGCGCGTCGTCTTCCACGATTGTCGATCCAACGACCAGCCGGAGAAGCTTCCGATGGATGCGCACGGCGAACCGCGGGCATGGGTACAGCTCCTGCACGGACGGCCGCCGGGTGGATGGTGCTGGGTCTAGAGAGAACGTCTACGACTCGTCGCGGCGGCTTGCGTAGTCCGCCGCGACCAGGTCCCCGTGTTCGGGGTGTTGCTCGATGTACCAGGCGATGAAGGGACAGAGGGGGACGACGGCCAGCCCCTGCCGGCGCGCGTCGTCCAGCGCGGCTTCGGCGAGGCGGCTGCCGAACCCCCGGCCCTCGTAGGCAGGGTTCACATTGGTGTGTGTGAACGCGATCCGGTCCTTTCGCTGCCGGTAGGCCAGCTCTCCGATCCGCTCACCGTCGAGAAGCAGCTCGTACCTGTGCGCCTCGGGGACGTTGACGACCTCCGCGTCGCCGGCAGGTGTCGCCCGCGGCTCGCGCGACTCGAGATCGCCCGCGTCTCTGAAGTATTCGAGCAGCTTGCCGGCCGCATCGGATTCCCGCGCGTCCCGGTGATCGGCGAAGCGTCGTCGATGCGCCGCCGCAAATCGCCACGGCTCGCGCTCCCGGAGGTGGGCGAAGATCTCGCGGGTGCCGCGGAGGATCCGTCCGTCCTCGGTCTGCATGACGGGGATCTGATCTGTTCCAGCCAGCTCACGGAGCCGTTCGCGTTGCTCGGGCCAGGGCTCCACCTGCCGGATGACGGCATCGATGCCGAGCTCGGTCAGCACCTCGCGAACCGCTGAGGAGAAGGGGCACCACTCTGCCTGGTACAGGGTGACGAGGGAATCAGCCATCAGTCTCGACGTCCTTCGAGTCGACGTTGGTGAGGGACGCATGGTGCCACGGCGTCGCCTCCACGCACGAAGCTCCAACGGCCGAATGCAACGCCGGCGCCTGGCACCGGTGTTGCGCCCGATTCTACGAATTTCGTAGAAAACCGGCCCTGATTCTACGAATTTCGAGGCGGCGACCCCGTTTTGCTATCGGAATTCGTGCAACACCGGTGCCAGACGCACGTGTTGCGCCACCGCCTTGTGACCGCGCCGTGACGGGCTCCCAGGCCGCTCAGCCGATCCGCCCGAACGGGTCGCCGGCGATCGACTCGGTGTGAGCCGCGCACAGCCAGCGGCCGGCGCGGCGCACCCAGGTCGAGGTGTCGGCCGCGTCGAACGCCACCGGATCGCCGTCGACCTCGAGCTGCTCGTGCACCGTGTATGCGATGACGGCCGTCTCGTCGCCGAGCCGCCGCACCTGCACGTCCTCGCCGATCGTGAAGTCGAGGATCGTCCACGTGGCGTGCTCCATCATGCGGACGTAGCCGGCGTGGTCGATCAGGCCGACGCCCTGCGCGCCCGCGACGATGCAGGGCTCGTCGGTCAGCTCCATGGCGGCGGCGACGTCCTTGTCTTTCAGGGCCTGCCAGTACCGCCGCTCGAGATCCACGAGCTCGCGCTCGATCGTGTCTGGCATCGTGTGCCTCCTTTCCGGTTCTCCGAACGGATACCACGCCCGCGCCGGATCGCGAATGTCTGAGTGCTACGTTGATGCGCTGTGAGCGGCGTCTTTCTGTTTCTGGCTTCGTTCCTGGCCAGCGCGGTTGAGGGAGTGGAGGCGCTCACGATCGTGCTCGCGGTCGGCGTCGCCCGCGGCTGGCGATCGACGCTGGTCGGGGTGGCGGCTGCGAGTGCCGCCCTGGCCGCGGTCGTGGTGGTGCTGGGGCCGGCGTTGACGGTGATTCCGATCCGCGGCCTCCGGGTCGTGGTCGGCGGTCTGCTGCTGGTGTTCGGGCTGCAGTGGCTGCGCAAGGCGATCCTGCGGGCGAGCGGATTCAAGGCGCTGCACGACGAGGAGGCGATCTATCGCCGGGAGGCCGCGCAGGCTGCGGCGGCGGGTGAGACGACCCGCGCCAGCATGGACTGGTACTCCTTCACGGTCGCATTCAAGGGTGTGCTTGCTGGAAGGTCTCGAGGTGGCGTTCATCGTCGTCACGTTTGGGAGTAACCAGGGAAACATCCCGCTCGCCGCCGCGGGCGCCGTCGCCGCGATCGTCGTCGTCGCGATCATCGGCCTGCGCGTCCGGGCGCCCCTCGGCCGGGTGCCGGAGAACACGATGAAGTACGCGGTGGGACTGCTGCTGACGACGTTCGGCACGTTCTGGGCGGCCGAGGGCGCCGGCGTCTCGTGGCCGGGAAGCGACCTGGCGCTGCTCGTCCTGCTCGCCTTCTACGCCGGCGGCGTCCTGGATCATGGTCAAGCTGCTCACGGCCAGGCACACGGCGCTCTCCCTGCCCGCGGCAGGCACGGCGGCCGGAGAATGACCGCCCTCGCGTCCTTCGGCCGGTTCCTCTACGACTTCGTGATCGGCGACGACTGGACGACAGCGGTCGGCGTCGTGGTCGCCGTCGGCCTCGCCGCCCTGCTCGTCCAGGCCGGGTGGGCGGGGTGGTGGCTGCCGCCGCTGGTGGTGGTCGTCTCGCTGTCCCTGTCCCTGTGGCGCGGCACGCGTGGTATTGACGCGGAATAGCATTCGCGCTATACATATAGCGTGATGGCTATGTCGCCAGCGACGGCGTCCGAGCATCCCCGATGTCGAGGGATCTCCCCGACGCCGTGCTGCCGCCCGGCCCGCATGCTCTGTGCATGACGTACCACCGGCATACATCCACCTGCCCGCCGGCACGCGCAGTTGATTCGTGCCGCCTTACCGCCGATACCACAGAAGGAATGCCATGAGCAGAGACGACGACATCACCCGCGCAGAGGTCGTTGCGCTGTCGGCCCAGGTCGGCAGCCTGACGCAGCGCGTCTATCAGCTCGAGCAGACGATCGAGTCGCTGACGGCGGCGCGTCCCGCGGCGACGCCGGCGCCGTCGCCGAGCACGTACGTCGTCCCGCGCCGCCAGCCGGCCGCGCCCGCTCCCGTGGCGCCGCGACGCGCGACGCCGCCGCTCTCGCCCTCCGCGCCCGCCGGTCGCGCCGCGACCGCAGCGCGAGCCCGTCAACTGGTCGAAGCTGGCGGAGCAGGCATTCGCCGCGCGCACCCTGGCCTGGGCCGGCGGGATCGCCACCGCCCTCGGCGTCGCTCTGCTGTTCGTGCTGGCCGCCAGCCGCGGATGGGTCACGCCCGAGATGCGGGTGGGACTGGGCGTGCTGGTCTCGCTGGGGCTGCTGGCGGCCGCCTTCGACCTCGACCGGCGCGGTTGGCGCGCCGACGCGATCCTGTCCGCCGGCGGCGCCGGCATCGCCGGCCTCTACGCCACGCTGTGGGCCTCGATCTCGATGTACCACTTCATCTCCGAGGCGCTGGGCCTTCCCTGCGCCGCCGCCATCGCGGCGCTCGCGGTCGCCCTGGCGATCCGGGTCAAGCAGGAGCCGCTGGCCATCTTCGGGATCGTCGCCGCCATGCTGGCACCGACGCTGGTGTCACAGGACGTCAGCGGCGGCGGGAGCGCTGTTCTCCTTCGTGATCGCCTGCGCTGGGCTGCCGCTGTTCTGGCGCTACCGGTGGACGTGGCTGCTGCTGTCGATCTGGGGCACCGCCATCCTGACGCTGGCGCCGCTCTACCTGACCACGCACACCGGGCTTTCCAGCGCCGTCCTGGCAGGCGCGCTGTTCTTCTGCCTGTTCACGGTCGAGGCGCTCGTCTGCGAGCTGCGTCCCGAGCAGCGCGACCGGATCACCGACACTCGGATGGCTGCTGCTCGGCACCAGCGTCTCGCTCAGCTTCGCCGTCAGCTTCCTCTACGCGGGCAATCGCGAGGTGCTGGGACGGCACCTGTCCGGGTTCGTGCTGCTGGGCGTGGCCGGTCTCTACGCGCTGCTGGCCGTGACACCGCTGCTGCTCCGCCGGCGTCACGCCGACGTCACCGACCTGCTGGCCGGGTTCGGGCTGGCCGCGTTGGCCACCGCCACCGGTCTGCTGCTGGGCGGCCCCGGCATGGTCTGCGGCTGGGCGGCCGAGTCCGTCGTCATGATCGCCGTGTCCGAGCGGCTGCTGCGCCGGCACGGCAGCCGGCGGCTGCGGCTGACCGTCGCCAGCGGCGTCTACCTGCTGCTCGCGGCCGTCCAGACGGTGTTGATCACGGCCCCGACCGAGGTGCATCTCGCCTCCGTCGGTGCGGGCTCCACCGCGGGCTCGGTGGCCCTGGGCGCAGTCACCCTGGCCGGCATCGTGTTCTGCTTCGGGCTCCGCGTCTTCGCCGTCCGCGAGCTGCGCTTCGTGTGGCTGCTGCCGGCAGCTGCGCTCGGCTATCTCCCCGTGTGGGCGCTCGGCGGCCAGTGGGCGGTCATCGCCTACGCCGCGCTGGCGGCGGCCCTGTTCGGCTACCGCCGCTCGCCGTGGATGGTGGGATGGCTGGACGACCAGGTCAGCGTCCTGGTCGCGACCGCCTACTGGGTCGCCGGGCTCGGCGTCTCCGCTGCCGTTGCCGCTCCGCTGAGCGCGATCGACCACGGCCAGTTCGGCAACCGCGACGGCCTGGCCGGCCTGGCCGCGCTGGTGGCGTCCGGCATCGTCGGCACCTGGTCGGTGCGGCGGCTGCCCATCCGTGAGATCGAGTACGCGGCGCTGGCACCGGCGGCCGTGTTCGGCTACCTGGTATGTGAGGCCGTCAGCCAGCACCAGGCGATGTGGGCGGCGCTGGTCGTGACCACCGTGGCCGCGGCCGCGGTGCACGTCCCGGCGCTTCGCCGGCGCATCGGCGAAGGCCCGCTGCTCGTGATCGGCGCCGGCTACCTGAGCGCCGCCGTGGCCGGGCTGCTCAGCCTCGACGGCGCCGGTCGGGCGATCGCCGACCACGGCCAGAGCAACGGCTGGGGCACGCTGCTCGCCGCCGTCGCCGCCGCCTTCTTGCTCGCGACCGCCGTGCGCGATCCGCGACTGCGCGGATACGCGATGTGGCTGCCCGCGATCCTCGCCGGCTGGCTGGCGACGCTCGTCCTGCCCGGCCAGTATCCGCTGGTCTGCTGGGCCGGGATCAGCGTGATCGTCGTCCGCCTTCGTGATCTGGCGGCCCGCGTCGCTCGAGCGGCGGATCGTGCGCCAGCCGCTGCGCGAGCTGGCCGCCGCTTCGGCAGCGCTGGTGGCCGTGCTGGTCGTCGCGCTCTACGAGACGCCGCACATGCTGTTCACGACCAACCACGATCCCGCGGACGGCCTGGCGGCGGCGCTGGCCTCGGTGGTCGCGCTCGGCTTCCTGATCGCGAGCTCCGCGACTCCCCGCGCGGACGGTGAGCGGTGGCAGCTGGGCGGCGTGCACGTCTCCACAGCCGCGGCCGTGACGACCTGCGCGATGGCGCTGTGGACGCTGGCGGCCGCGATCCTGGGCGCCGGGCAGCTGCTGGTGCAGGGCGCGAGCCCCGCCTTCCAGGACGTGCACGACCGCTTCCAGCAGGGTCACGTGCTCGTGTCGGTCAGCTGGGTGCTGACCGGACTCGCGCTGGTCGTGATCTCGCTGCGCGGCAATCGCCGAAGCCTCCGCATCGCCGGCATCGCGCTGCTGTTCGCGGCGCTCGGCAAGCTGTTCCTGTACGACCTGGCGTTCCTGACCGCGATGGCGCGTGCCGTCAGCTTCATCGTCACGGGCTCGGTGCTGCTGGTCGCGGCGCTGCTCCTGCAGCGGTTCTCACCGCAGGTGAAAGCGGTGCTCGGGGACGACGGCGCCGCCGGGCAGGCGTCATAGAGGCGTTTCCCGCGCCGACGCGGCGGGGAACGCATCGAGCCATGCAGACCGTGCTGCCAGCATCGGCGGAAGCGTCGGACGGGCACGACGAGATCGAGTCCGCCGACGACCGCCACAATCGCCAGCTTGTGGAGCTCCTGAACGAGCTGCGGGTGGTGCTGCCGGGCGTCCAGATGCTGTTCGGGTTCCTGCTGGCGGTGCCGTTCACGCAGCGCTTCAGCACCGTCAGCGATCTGCAGAGCAACGTCTATTACGGCACCTTCCTGGCGGCTGCGCTGGCCTCGGTGTTCCTGATCGCCCCGGCCAGCTTCCACCGCATCGTCTGGCGGCACGGCCGCAAGCGCAACCTGCTGCAGGTGTCGAACAAGCTCGCCATCATCGGCACGGCCTTCCTGGCGGTCGCGATCGCGGGGTCGGTCGGCCTAGTCACCAGCCTGCTGTTCGGCAACACCTGGGCGGCCGCTGCCGCCGCGTTCGTGGCCGGGCTGATCGCGGTGGTCTGGTTCGTGCTGCCGTTCGTCTCGCGGCTGCTCGGAGCGCCGCCCGCGGAGCGCGCCCGCCGCTGACGGATCGACTCGATCCGAACCCTGTAGAGTGGTCGCGAGAGCATCCTGTGACCGGCCACACTGACCAAACTCGCAGTGACCTCGCGTGGCTGGGCACCCGGCTGCAGCATCTCCAGACGCTCTCCGAGACGCTGGCCGGTGCTCGCACCGAGCAGGAGGCGATCGAGGCGACGCTCAACCCGGGCCTGGACGTGTTCGAGGCCGACCAGGCCGTCATCGCGATGCTGGACGAGTCGGGCACCGTCTTTCGCATCGTCGCCGTAAGCGGCTACCCCGATCAGGTCGAGGCCGACTGGTCGATGTTTCCAAACAGCGACGAGTTCCCGCTGTCCGACGCCGTCCGCACCCGGCAGCCGGTGATCGTGTACGGGCCTGAGGAGCTGATCCGGCGTTACCCGAAGCTGGAGGGCACGGGCCGGTCGGCCGCGCTCGTCTGCCTGCCGATCGGGGACTTCGGGGGCATCGCGCTCGGCTATGACCGCGAGAAGACGTTCGGCGATGCGGAGCTCGAGTTCATGACGGCGGTCGTCCGTCAGTGCTCCGAGGCGATCCGGCGCACCGCGTTCGACGCGGAACGGGGGCGCAGAGCCGAGCGGCTTGCGCTGCTGGCCGAGGCCGGCGCCGCGTTCGCCCGGTCGCTGGACTACCGCACCACGCTCGGGGAGGTCGCGAACCTGGCCGTGCCCGGCCTGGCGGACTGCTGCATCGTCGACGTGCTCGAGCCGACCGGGCTGCACCAGCTCGCGACGGTGCACGTCGAGCCGGGCAAGATCGCGCGCGTCGCCGAACTCGAGACCAGCTACCCGGCCGATCCGGCGGAGCCGCACAGCGCGGTGGGCGGTGTGCTTCGTAGCGGTGAGGCGCTGCTGGTGTCGCCCGTCAGCGAGGAGTTCGTCCGCAGCGTGACGCGCGACGAGGCGCACCGAGCTGCGGTGCACGCGCTCGGCATGCGCTCGCTGATCATCGTTCCGCTGGTCGCGCGCGGCCGTACACTGGGCGCGATCACGCTCATCTACGACACCTCCAGCCGGCTCTACGACGAGCATGATCGGCAACCGCCGCCAGCCTGGCCGATCGTGCCGCGCTGGCCATCGACAACGCCCGGCTGCACCAGGCCCAGACCGAGATCGCGCGCACCCTACAGCACGGGCTGCTGCCGGACGCCCTGCCGGCGATCCCCGGTGTCGAGATCACCGCGAAGTACCTGGCCGCGGGTGAGGGACTCGAGGTGGGAGGAGACTTCTACGACGTGTGGCTGATGGACGGCTCCTTCGGCGTCGCCATCGGGGATGTTTCGGGCAAGGGCGCGCGGGCGGCGGCGATGACGTCGCTGGCGCGACACACGGTCCGCGTCGCCTCGCTGCATGAGCCCACTCCCAGCCGCGTGCTGCGGGTGCTGAACAGCGAGATCCTGCAGCACCGTCCCCCGGACATGTTCTGCACGGCGGCATATGCGCACGCGATCCCGGGTGCCGACGGCGGCATCGACGTCACGATGGCCCTCGGTGGACATCCGCCGGGCGTGATCGTGCGTCACGGTGGAGGCCTCGAGCAGGCTGGCCACCTGGGCACGCTGCTCGGCGTCCGCGAGGACGTCACGTTGAGCGACGCCCGTTTCCACCTGGCTCCCGACGATGTGCTGGTGCTCTGCACGGATGGCGTCATCGAGCGCCGTCAGGGCGGGCGGATGTTCGGTGAGGAAGGGCTCGCCGACGTGCTTGCCGGTATCGGCTCGGGAGCCACCGCCGAGAGCATCGCGCTTGCGGTGGAACGCGCAGTGTTGGAGTTCGCCTCCGGTGCCCCCGAGGACGACGTCGCGATCGTGGTCGTTCGGCCCACAGGCCACCCCACCGGATTATGCTGACGGTGATGAGCTCATCGCGTTCGATACAGATCGCCCGCGACGGCGATGTCGCGGTGGTTGTTTTACAGGGGGAGCATGACCTGTCATCGGCTGATCGGCTGCGCCAGGCGATCGAGCGCGCACGAGACGGGTCGACGCCCGTGGTGGTCGATCTGAGCGAGGCGACGTTCATCGACTCGGCCGTGCTGGGCGTGCTGATCGCCGAGCACGAGCGCGCGGCGTCGAACGGCTCCGCCGTCGGCTACGTGGTCGGCGCCGGCTCCGGCCACAGCGTGCACCGGATCATCGATCTGGCCGGGGTGGCCGCGGTGCTGCCGATCTCGAGCGATCGCGCGACCGCGCTGCGTGCTATCCGCGGTTAGATGATTGATTCCACGAGCTGCGTGGCTCTGGAGCTGGTGCGAGCCAGCGCTTGCAGCTTTCCGTCGTCTGGAACGACTCGTCCCTCGCCGATAGCCACGGGTCCCGTGGAGTCGACCATCTGGCAGCTCAGACGGAGGTGACGCCGCGACGCGCGTCGCGGGCCGCCGCGATCAGCGCACCCAGGATCGGGTGCAGCACACCCGTCGTGAGGGACTCCATCTGAGGCTGGAACAGCGTCGCCAGGTAGAAGGGGTGGCCAGGCAGCTCGATGGCCTCCACGCCGGCGTCGTCGGCATAGGCGCCGATCACCAGCCCGGCGGCGACCAGCGCCTCGCGGTACCGCTCGTTCAGCCCATAGCTGCAGTAGTGGAAGCCCGAGAAGGGAGCGTCGCCGGTAAGCGCTGCAAGCCACGTGCCGGCCACCGGCCGGATCTCGCGCCGTTGCCCGACAAGGCTACAAGCGAGCGATGCCACCAGGGGCGCGGTCGCGTCCGGGTCGACCTCGCCATGGGCCGCATCGTCGAGACCGGCCACGTTCCGTGCGAACTCGACCAGCATGTACTGGCAGCCGCCGCAGGTGCCCAAGATCGGCGTCCCCCCTCGCCGCGCAGCCTCGATCGTGTGGTAGACGGAGTCATCGTCGCGGTAGGGGCTGCCCGGAGCCACCCAGACCGCGTCGACGGCATCCATCGCGAGAGCGACGTCGCTGCCGTGCCAGGCAGCTTCCACTTCCGGCGGCACCAGCGTCAGCGTGTGATCGATGGCGCGGTGCGTCTCGTACTCGGCGTTGTGGTCGCCGACCACCGCCAGGCGGATCTCGTGCATGGAAATCATCCTAGTGAACGCACTGCATGGTCGTCGCCCGGCGGGGCTGCTAGCCGAGGAGCGTTTGGCTGAGGTGGTTGATCGTCTTGGATTCGGCGTCGAGAGCGTGAAGTTCTTGGGTTTCGGGTTGTCTGGTTCCAGTGGTTGGTGAGGGTAGCCAGTTGGTGGGCGGCGTGGGTGGCGAGGGCGTGGAGGTGGTGGTGTGCGGCTTGGTATTTCGGGGTGGAGTGATTTGGGTGAGGTCGGTGGCGACTCGGGTGAGGTCTGCTTGAGATTGGTGAGCGATGGCGGTGGCGTAGGTCTGGGTGATGCGGTTGTGGTTGGCGTAGCTGAGGGTGAGTTGCATCGTTGCGAGGGCGCTGGTGGTCGCTGAGAGTTCTCGTCTGATCAGGGCCTTGTACGCCGCGATGTTCGGGTTCGCGGGCGGTTCGCCGGGGGCGGGTGCAGCTGGTCGCCACTGCTGAGGAGAGCGCGATGATTGCGAGGGCAGCGGCGCGTGTGGTGGTCATGGCGGGGTGGCGCCTTCGGGCATGGGCGGTGGTTGGGGGTTGGGAGCGGCGGGGAGTGGGGTGAGTTCGCCAGATGCGGCGTTGGTGTGGATGGCTTGGTCGGTGATGCGGGCGATGTCGGACCAGGCCAGGAAGCATCCGCCGCGGGTGATGCCCCCCAGGCGGATCGTGGTTGTGTCGAAATGTTTGAGGCCGAAGCTGCGGCGCCGGGAGTGAGCAGTGACGAGCAGGCCGAGGACTCGTGGTGGTTCGGAGATGAGCGCGGCAGTGCGGATGTCGATGATGCCGAGGCGGCGGTGGTCACGGGTAAAGACGGGCAGATTGATCAGCTCGGAGTAGAGCATCGCGCCTGTGTGCTCGGTCGTGGCGCGGCTGGTGCGGTGCGGAAGCTTGGGGAGTTGGGCGCGCGGGAGCAGCAGTTTTACTTGAGGGCGTTCGATTCGCCTCACGTCGGTCCAGGGGATCTCGCGCCAGACGTTTGCGTGTGACCAACCGATGTGGGCCGCTATCGCTGAGAGTGCGACTCCGGGTCGGCCGAGTTGGTGCAGCAACGCGGCGGTACCGGTGATGATTGGGCCGAGCGTGGCGGTGTCGTGCGCCCAGGTGATCCAGATGTCATCGACCATCCCGGCGTCTTGGTCTTCGAGGTCAGCGATGCGGTGGTCGATGAGGTCGCGGGCGAGATCCACGATTAGCCGCCGCCGGCGCCTGTGATCACGAGTAGCGGGATGGCCGCGACGCCGGCGACGGTGAGCAGCGTTAGGAAGAGCCAGCCGATGGTGTTTGCCAGCGCCCCGTTTCGGTACTGTCCCATGTAGGTGTCGTCGTTTGCGACCAGCATCATCGGCAAGAACGTGACGGCAGAGCGACCACCGCGAAGATCATCGAGATGACAGTGATCTTGACCGGGTCGACGCCGCTTAGCAGGATCACGACCGCGGCCATGATCGCCAAGGCATAGGCGATGGTGAAGGCGGGCACGTCGCGCGTCTTTTTGGACGCTCCCCAAGACCAGCCGAAGAACTGGGCTAGCGCCTGTGCGGTCGACTGGGAGACTTCGATCGAGGCGCCGGGTACACAGCGCCCCGCGCCCAGCAGGAACAGCACCAAGCCGGTCTGGCCGAAGCCGGACATGGCGATCAGACCGGTCTGGCTGATGTGGCCCGGTGAGATCGAAAGCGGGAAGAGGAGTGTGGCGCCGCCGATCATCAACCCGAACGCCAGGAGCGATCCCAGTGAGAAGCCGAGGATGGCGGTGACTCGGTCAACGATCAGGTCGCGCGTCGTCCAGCGCTCCTCGCGGCCACCGGAGGAGTAGAAGTACCACTCATACGGCGTCATGATCGCGCCCACCAAGCTGATCGCCGTCAGGGCATACAGGAAATGGTCGCTGGTCGGTACCTCAGGCGCTACCAGTTGGTGGGCGGCACCTCCCCAGTCGACGTCGATCTCGCCCCAGATCAGCGCGGCTGGCACGACCAGCAGCGGCAAACCAAGGAAGGCGGGGACGTTCTCCAGCAGCTTCCAGGTGCCAGCAAGTTGGAAGACGAGCACACCCACGGCCACGGGGGTGATCAACCAGAAATAGTCGACGCCCACAACGAGCTGCATCACAAATGCGAGGCCCGCGATCTCCGCCGCCAAGGTCAACAAGTTCAACACCATCACCGCAATCAGCGGAACAAGTCCTAGCCGGAACCCCAGTCGCTCACGCATCAACTGGAACACCGTGCGCTGCGACACCAGCTCGATCCGCCCGGCCATCTCCGCATACGACATCGCGCCCACCACACCCAGCGCC